>NZ_JAOWEY010000022.1:0-1320674 GCF_030333935.1 Citrobacter sp. Cf125
GCTTTTTGTTCTGCAGCTGGTTTGGTTGCAGCTTTTTTGGTGTGTTTTTTAGCAGCCTGAGCTTTCTGCTCTGGTGCTTTCTGTTCTACAGCCGGTTTTGTGGTGGATTTTTTAGCGTGTTTCTTGGCAGCCTGTGCTTTCTGCGGCGCTGCTTTGTGCTGTTTTTTATGATGCGTGGTTTTTGCCGGCGCAGCTTTAGTGGTTGCTGCAGCAGCCGGAGCGGTTGTAGCAGTTGTTTCAGCAGCAAATGCAGCAGAAGACAGACCCATAGCAGCGGCAACAACCAGAGCTAATACTTTTTTCATTCTCATACCCTCGATTTGGTTTTTCATTCAACCCCACTGCGGGGCCGTTGAAATAACTATATCGCTGTAATCACAGGGCTTCCGTGAGTCATTGGTATCGGCGTGTAACGATATGTACAATGACTCACGGTATGAGATTACAAATAGCGGGCTTCCAGGTGGGCGCGGAAATAACGGCTGCTAAGCGGCTCTCCGGTGGCCTGGGTAATAAGCTGTTCAGTGGTGAAACGGCTGCCATGCTGCCAGATGTTCTGACGTAACCAGTCAAACAGGGGACCAAACTCACCTTGCGCAATAGACTGATTCAAATCAGGTAATGCGCGGTTAGCGGCACTGAACAACTGCGCCGCATACATAGCGCCCAAGGTATAGGAAGGGAAGTAGCCAAAGCCGCCGTCGGTCCAGTGAATATCCTGCATACAACCGTTACGATAGTTTCCGATCGTTGACAGCCCCAGCCAGGCCTGCATTTTCTCATTCCACAATGCCGGGATATCATCCACTTCAATATCGCCATTAATGAGCGCACGTTCGATTTCATAACGCAGGATCACGTGAGCGGGATAGCTCACCTCGTCGGCATCAACACGGATAAACCCGGGTTTGACCTGCTGGTTCCAGGCGATGAAATTGCTTTCTTCAAATGCAGCCTGATCGCCAAAGTAGCGCGTTACAGCAGGAATTAACCGTGTCAGAAAGGCTTTACTGCGTCCCAGTTGCATCTCAAAGAACAGACTCTGGGACTCATGAATGGCGGTGGAACGTGCCAGAGCGATAGGTTGCCCTGACCAGTTACGCGGAAGATTTTGCTCATAGCGGGCGTGACCGGTTTCATGGATCACGCCAAACAGCGCGCTGAGCAATTCGTTTTCATCATAGCGGGTGGTAATGCGAACATCTTCTGGTACGCCGCCACAGAAGGGATGTGCACTGATATCCAGCCGACCAGCGGTAAAGTCGAAACCTAGCTGTGCCATTGTTTCAAGACCCAACTCTCGCTGTACAGCTGTTGGGAAGGGGCCTACCGGGGCGATGAGCGACTGTTGAGATTGCTTTGCCACTACCTTGTTTAGCAGGTCGGGTAGCCAGCTTTTAACGTCCGCGAAAAGGTTGTCCAACTGCGCGCTGGTCATTCCCGGTTCAAAAATGTCCAGTAACGCGTCATACGGCGAACACCCTTTAGCTTCTGCGCGCAGTCGGGCTTCTTCGCGGCTATACTTCACAACCTCTTTCAGGTTTTCGGAAAATCCTTCCCAGTCATTTGCCGGTCGCTGGCTACGCCAGGCATGCTCGCAGCGGCTTCCCGCAAGTGATTTTGCTTCTACCAACGATTCCGGCAACAAGGATGCCTGGTGATGCAGTCGCGACATTTCGCGCAGGTTCGCCTGTTCTACATCGTTGAGGTCTTCCTGTTGTGCTGCGGAGATCCACATTGCCACTTTCGGATCGGTTAACAGTTGGTGTTCAAGCACGCTCAGCTCGGCCAGCGCTTCGCCGCGGGCTTTGCTTCCTCCTGACGGCATCATGGTAAACATGTCCCAACTGGCGATTGCCGAGAGGTGGGAGAAGCGAGAGAGCCGCTGGAACGTGCGGGTGAGCTGATGGTAATTATCATTGTTACTCATTTTTTGTTCTCGTTCTGTTTAGGTGTGGTTAAGAAGTTTACCGTGATTCACTCACTTTTCATAAACACACCTTTATACCTGGTTTTTCGTAAAAGTTTTTTATAGCGAAAAGCCAACAGAACCACAAAACAGATGGCGTAGATAATAGGGAGCGGTGACAACACTTTTACCGACCATATGTAATGCAGCGGTAGCAAAATGGCGGCCAGGTAGACGTAGTTGTGCAATGTTTGCCAGCGTTTGCCCATTTTACGCTGCGCGGCTTGCGTGGAGGTCAACGTCAACAGGAATAAGATAATCCAACCGGTCATGCCCAGGGATAGCCATGGGCGTGAAACCAGTTCACGACCCAACAATCCCAGATTTTGTATACCCAGTTCCAGCAGAGCATAGCTGGCCATATGCAGTGTGGCCCATGCAAAACACCATAAACCTAACAACCGCCGGGTACGAAACAACAAAGGCTGCTTTGCGTAGCGTGCAAGCGGGGATACCAGCAAAGTAGCAAGCAAAAACTTTAGCGCGGTAATACCCGTAAAGTGCTGGATATCTTTTCCCGGGTCGGCACCCAACCCGCCATGCTGCGCGGCCCAAAAGAGCCATAGCAGGGGTAAAAAACCGGCGAGATGCAGCAGCACTTTCAGGCCGGTTATCTGTTTTGCGGTCAATCTCACTAAAAATACTCCCGAAGATCCATACCCCGATATAACGATGCCACCTCATCGGCATAACCATTAAAAGGTAACGTGGGCTGTCGCTGCACATCAAGAATGCCACCCGAACCGATAAACCGTTCAGTAGCCTGAGACCAACGAGGGTGATCGACCTGCGGATTTACGTTGGCGTAAAAACCGTATTCATTCGGTGCTGACATATTCCAGGTCGTCGGTGGCTGCTCACGCGTCAGCGTAATACTGACTATCGATTTAATGCCCTTGAAGCCGTACTTCCAGGGTACGGTCAGGCGTATCGGCGCCCCATTTTGCGGCGGCAATGCTTTGCCATATACGCCTACGGTCAGCAGTGTTAGCGGATGCATGGCTTCATCCAAACGCAGACCTTCAACATAGGGATATTTTAACCCACCGCCAATGAAGCGATCTTTCTGGCCGGGCATTTCATCAGGGGCGTAGCGAGTTTCAAAGGCGACGTATTTGGCGTGACTTGTTGGCTCAACCAGCGCCAATAATTTATGCAAAGGAAATCCGACCCACGGCACAACCATCGACCATGCTTCAACGCAACGCATCCGGTAAATACGCTCTTCTAACGGAAAGCGAGTGGTCAGAGCATCATGATCCAAGGTTAAAGGTTTGTTGACCTCACCGTTGATCGTCAATGTCCAGGGATCGGTTTTCAGACTACCGGCATTGGCGGCGGGATCTGCTTTATCCAGACCAAATTCATAGAAATTGTTGTAGCCCGTCACCTTCTCTTCTGGCGTCAGAGGCAGGCTGTTTTGCCAGCGCCCGGGCTTTGTAAATTCGAGCGCTTTGCCTGCGGGTGCTGGTAGACGATCGTTGCCTTTAAACCAATCCAACAAATTAGCCTGTGTAGGGGAAGACAGCGTGGCCGCCGCCGCGCCTATCCCAAGTGCTTTGAGGATTTGTCGTCGTTGCATAAAAAAAACTGATTCGGCTGTAACATCAGCTTCCCGAAGTGGACGTTTTTTCTGCATAACTTTTCCTTTTTATTTTCATGTTAAGGAAAACAAAGCGACGTTTCCCTGTTGATGCCTGGTGTGTCTATAACGACATACTGCGCGTATGCGTATCCCTGGATCCTCACGAAAAGTTAAAAATTTTGTGATAACTTCCGCCCCTTGCCTGAGGTAAGCTTTCAGCACGACGAGAGGGGGATGACACTGATGGCAGGCGCGAAAAAGATATTTTTGGTGGAAGATGACAGCGATATTGCCTCACTTTTGCAGCTTAGCCTGAAGGATGAGGGTTACGAGATAGTTCATGAAGCGGACGGCACGCGAGCGCTTGAACAACTGGAGAAACACGTTTGGGATGCCGTTATCCTCGATTTGATGCTGCCGGGGGTCGACGGGCTGGAGATTTGTCGTCGCATTCGCCAAATGAGTTTTTATTTGCCCGTTATTATTATCAGCGCCCGGACCAGCGAAACGCACCGTGTATTGGGGTTGGAAATGGGGGCCGATGATTATCTGGCCAAGCCTTTCTCGGTGCTGGAGTTGATGGCTCGGGTGAAGGCGTTGTTTCGCCGTCAGGAAGCGATGAGTCAGAACTTGCGTATGGAGGCGGGGATTATCACCGTTCATGGCGTAGAGATTGACCCTTTAGCCCGGGAAGTTCGGCTGCATGGTAAATCCCTCGATTTGACACCGCGAGAATTCGATCTGCTCTATTTTTTCGCCCGTCATCCAGGCGAGGTCTTTTCGCGCCAGGCGCTGTTAGATCAGGTGTGGGGCTACCAGCATGAAGGGTATGAGCATACGGTGAACAGTCATATTAATCGTCTGCGGACCAAAATTGAAAAGGATGCTGCGGAGCCGGAAATTATTCTCACGGTTTGGGGACGAGGCTATAAGCTTGCTGCGGTTAATGCGGAGCATCAGCCATGATTTATCGCCTGTCGCTGAGCCAGCGTCTGACTCTGGTCTTTACCGCCATTATGCTGATTTGTGCGGTTGCCGTCAGTGCTGTCCAGGTTCGCAGTAGCAAACAATATGGCGACGCGATGGTGCAAAGGCTCTCGCTGGAGCTGGCGAGCAAGATTGTCAAAAGTGAGTCGCTTATTGATGCCAGCGGGCAGGTTAATCGCCAGACCTTAAAAGGATTGTTTAATCACCTGATGACGCTCAACCCCAGCGTGGAGCTGTATCTGGTTTCACCATCAGGTGAAATACTCGCTGATGCCGCACCGCCGGGGCATGTCCAGCAGCAGAAAATTAGCGTGCAGCCGATTCAGGATTTCCTTAACTCAGATGCGTTGCCCGTATATGGCAACGATCCGCGCAGCAGCCAGCAAAAGGTATTCAGCGCCGCGCCGGTTTTATATAACGGTGAGCTGCA
Organism: Citrobacter sp. Cf125; assembly: GCF_030333935.1. NCBI lineage: Bacteria > Pseudomonadati > Pseudomonadota > Gammaproteobacteria > Enterobacterales > Enterobacteriaceae > Citrobacter > Citrobacter sp. Cf125. Next base: position 4,972 of record NZ_JAOWEY010000022.1, read on the forward strand.
TGGCTATTTGTACATTATTCTGCAGGGCGAAGATCTGAATATGTTGGCGAATACCGCCTGGCAAAAAACGCTCTGGAATACCGTGGCCTGGACGTTAATACTGGTTTTATTAGCCGGCGGAATTGCAGGTTTTCTGGTGTGGCGATGGGTGACGAATCCAGTGAAAATGTTGACTGGGCAGGTGGTCAAACTGGAACAGGACAGCATTAGCGTCATCAAACAGCTGGCGCAAAAAAATCCCGACCCGGCCCCGGCAAATGAAATTGCGTTGTTGAACAATGCGTTTATCGAGTTAGCGCAGAAAATTGCGCAGCAGTGGGATCTATTAGCGGACAGCGATCGTCAGCGCAGAGAGTTTATAGCCAATATTTCGCACGATTTACGCACGCCGCTGACTTCATTGCTGGGGTATCTGGAAATGCTGTCGCTGAAAGCCGATACGATGACGCCGGAGGAAAACCGGCATTATCTTAGTATCGCGCTGCGCCAGGGACATAAAGTTCGTCATCTGTCACAACAGCTGTTTGAGCTGGCAAGACTGGAGCATGGCGGTATAAAACCGCAGCGTGAACGTTTTGCTATTGGTGAATTGATCCAGGATGTGGCACAGAAATTTGATCTCCCTGTTGCCACGCGTCATTTGCAGTTGCACCTTGACGTAATGGGGCCGTTACCGCTGGTGAATGCCGATTTATCAATGATAGAAAGAGTTGTGACGAATCTGCTGGATAACGCTATCCGTCATACGCCTGACGGAGGTGAAGTGCGGCTAAAAGTCTGGCGTGATGCAGACCGTTTATTAGCCGAAGTGCAGGACAGCGGGCCTGGGGTAGAAGAAGCTGTGCGAGAAGTATTGTTTCAGCGCCCGACCGCGTTAGTTCCCCGTGAGCAGAGGGCTGAGCGCGGCGGCCTGGGCTTACTGATCGTGCGTAGAATGCTCGAGCTGCATGGAGGGGATATCAGCCTGGTTAGCTCAACGGCAGGGGCCTGCTTCCGTTTTTCGTTGCCGCTGGCGGATTCTCCCCTGAGTAGTTGACGGTGAAGTTCCGGAGTAAAGAGGGTTTTGGCATTGCCCCAATGGGCATTGCGTAAAAGTTGGTAGGTTGTCAGTGATAATGAGAATTTTTATCATGTATCGGTAATTCATCAACTTATCTTCGATGAGCGCAAGGAGATTGTATGTCACAGGATGCCGACAACCTGTATATCGCCAGGACCAAAGCAGTAGCTGGCTGCTTTTCAATGTTTTTACTGATGTTTGGCCTCACGTTTACCCCGTTGTTTTTCCCCGCGAGTCAGGACCTGCTTGCCAAAGGGCTACTTTTCCCGCTGTTGTTTGCATTGGAATTTGTTGTGCTGGTTCCGCTGTATTACTTCTTCTTCAGAAAAAGAGAGGGGCTGGGCAAAGGCATTTTCAACGCCAGGTGGTTTACCATTTTGTTTGCGGCGCTGCTGTTTATTCAGCTTATCCTGCCATTGATTTTGGGTCTCAGACAAACCGAAGCGTGGGTGACCAGCCAAATATCTTTAAGTAGTTACGCATTGTGGTTATCTACGTTGACTCTGATATTTATTGCGCCAGTTTATGAAGAAATTGTTTTCAGAGGCTGTTTATTCAACGCGTTCCAGTACTGGTTCAATAATAAAACCTGGCTGTCGTCAGTGGTGGTATCGGTCATTTTTGCCATCATGCATACGCAGTATGTGGATCTACGGACGTTGCTGATGTTGTTTCTTGTGTCGCAGGTTTTGATCATCGCCAGACTGAAAAGCAACGGCCTGTTGATGCCGATCATGCTGCATATAGTGATGAACGGGACGGTTATTGCTCTGCAAATGGGAGCCCAGACGTTACTACCTGATTCATAAAGGCGATGCCCGGAATCCGGGCATCGGGGATTATACGTGCAGACGATGGTGCAAACGTGCGCCGACCAGCAACGCCAGCACCAGCATCAGGGCGATAAATCCGCCCACGCCGTTCCAGCCGTAGCTGTGCCAGAATACGCCGCCGAGCGTACCGGCAATACTGGATCCCAGATAATAGCTGAACAGATACAGGGAAGAAGCCTGGCCTTTAGCGCGTTTTGCCCGTGGTCCAATCCAGCTGCTTGCTACGGAGTGCGCGGCAAAAAAACCGGCTGAAAAGAGCAGCATCCCGGCGAAGATCAGCCATAGCGATGTGAACAGGGTCATCAACAGTCCAACCAGCATCACGCCAGTTGAAAAGAGCATTACCGGGCCACGGCCATAACGAGTGGTCATAGAACCTGCTTTTGGCGAACTCCAGGTCCCGGTCAGATACGCCACAGATAACAGACCGACAACCGCCTGGCTGAGCTCCCACGGAGAGAGCATCAGGCGGTAGCCGATGTAATTAAACAGCGTGACAAACGATCCCATCAGTAAAAAACCTTCCGCAAACAGCAGCGGCAAGCCTCTGTCGCGCCAGTGCAAGCGGAAGTTGATAAACAACGTTTTCGGGCGCAGCGACGTTGGTCTGAAATGACGAGATTCCGGCAGGATTTTCCAGAACATCAGCGCAGAGGCAAGGGCAAAACAGCCGATCGCCGCCAGCGCGATACGCCAGTTAAAAAAGTCGGTAAACACGCCGCTGATCAAGCGACCACTCATACCGCCAATCGAGTTACCGCTGATATACAAGCCCATTGAGAAGGCGACGAAACTAGGATGAATCTCTTCACTCAGATAGGTCATCCCTACCGCCGCGACCCCGCTCAGTGAAAGTCCTATCAGCGCCCGCATGATTAAAATACCGTGCCAGCTGGTCATCATTGTTGAAAGGAGCGTACAACAAGAGGCGAGCAGCAGTGCGGTAACCATCACCGGCTTGCGGCCAATAGCATCTGAAAGTGGACCGGTAAACAGTAACCCTATCGCCAGCATCGCCGTTGAAATGGAGAGCGAAATACTACTGCTGGCAGGAGAGACTCCAAACTCGTGCGAAAGCACAGGCAGTATGGGTTGTACGCAATAGAGGAGGGCAAAAGTCGCCAGTCCGGCGGAAAACAGCGCCAGCGTGACACGCATAAATGGGGATGTTCCGCGTTTGATAAAACCATCCGGCGGGGTAACTATCTGTTCATCAACATCGCTTGTTGGCGCGGTATCGACAGTTGTTGTACGGCTCACTTGAAATCCTTGCTCATCCAATTACGTCTACAGGACCAGCCTTAAGAGTATGAAAATCACAATATTCTGTCTAATATATTAATAATCTCAAATAATACTTTAAAAATATGAATATCGAACTGCGTCATTTACGTTACTTTGTGGCCGTTGCCGAAGAGTTGCATTTTGGTCGGGCGGCAGCGCGATTAAACATTTCGCAACCGCCGCTAAGCCAGCAGATCCAGATCCTTGAACAGCAGGTTGGCGCCCGGTTACTTGCCCGAACTAACCGTAGCGTGGCGCTGACCTCTGCCGGAAAGCAGTTTCTTGCAGACAGTCGGCAGATCCTCGGGCTGGTTAATGAAGCCGCCGCCAGGGCTGAGCGTTTGCATTTGGGAGAAGCAGGGGAATTGCGTATCGGCTTTACGTCGTCGGCGCCGTTTATCAAAGCCGTTTCAGATACGTTATCTCTGTTTCGTCAAAGCTACCCGGCAGTGCATATGCAAACCCGCGAAATGAACACACGTGAGCAAATTGCCCCGCTCAATGAAGGGACGCTGGATTTGGGACTTCTGCGCAATACGCAGCTTCCGGAAACGCTGGAGCGTGAAATCATTCTGCATGAACCACTGATGGCGATGATCCCACGCGCGCATCCGTTGGCGCAAAAACCCGTGGTCACGTTGGCCGAGCTGGCGAATGAACCATTTGTCTTTTTTGATCCCCATGTGGGGACAGGGTTGTATGACGATATTCTTGGCCTGATGCGTCGCTATGGACTAAAACCGACGATTGCGCAGGAGGTTGGCGAAGCGATGACTATCATCGGGCTGGTGGCTGCAGGATTAGGGGTTTCTATACTTCCTGCTTCTTTTAAACGGGTGCAGCTATATGAAATGTGTTGGATCCCGATAGCGGAAGAAGATGCTGTCTCGGAAATGTGGTTAGTGTGGCCAAAGCATCATGAGCAAAGTCACGCCGCGCAACGTTTTCGTGAGCAGCTGCTGGCGGCCGTTCAGGCGATTAATTTAGTTTAAAAATGAGTGAAAATGTGCAGTAAATCACAAGGCTAAGTAAAAAGTTGACGGGAGCCATTGAAGTGCTTCACCATAGCCCGCAGATTATTTCGGAGCGCGAAAATAAAGGGAGTAAGTGGTGGTTGCTGATAGTCAGCCTGGGCATATCGATCAAATTAAGCAGACCAATGCTGGCGCGGTTTATCGCCTGATTGATCAGCTGGGTCCGGTATCGCGTATTGATCTCTCTCGCCTGGCGCAATTGGCGCCTGCCAGTATTACTAAAATTGTCCGCGAAATGCTCGAAGCGCACCTGGTGCAAGAGCTGGAAATCAAGGAAGCGGGCAGCCGTGGGCGTCCGGCAGTTGGGCTGGTTGTTGAAACGGAAGCTTGGCACTATTTATCCATCCGTATCAGTCGCGGCGAGATCTTTCTGGCACTGCGCGATCTGAGCAGCAAACTGGTGGTAGAAGATTGTCTTGAAATGGAGCTGGTCAGTGAAACACCGCTTCTGGAACGTGTTATTACCCAGGTCGACCAGTTTTTCATCCGCCATCAACAAAAGCTGGAACGCTTAACCTCCATCGCCATCACCTTACCCGGCATTATTGATACTGAAAACGGTATCGTGCATCGCATGCCATTTTACGAAGATGTCAAAGAGATGCCGCTGGGCCAGGCGCTTGAGAACCATACTGGCGTACCGGTCTATATTCAGCATGATATTAGCGCCTGGACCATGGCTGAGGCGCTTTTCGGCGCATCGCGTGGTGCGCGCGACGTCATTCAGGTGGTGATCGATCATAACGTGGGTGCCGGGGTGATCACTGACGGTCATTTACTGCATGCAGGCAGCAGTAGCCTGGTGGAAATTGGCCATACGCAGGTGGATCCGTACGGTAAACGCTGCTACTGCGGTAACCATGGTTGTCTGGAAACGATCGCCAGCGTTGACAGCGTGCTCGAACTGGCGCAGGTGCGCTTGAAGCAGTCAATGAGTTCTTCTTTACACGGGCAACCGCTGACGGTAGACGCACTGTGTCTGGCGGCAATGCAGGGTGATTTATTGGCGAAAGATATCATTAGCGGCGTCGGGACCCACGTCGGCAGAATTCTTGCCATCATGGTGAATTTGTTCAACCCGCAAAAGATATTGATTGGGTCTCCGCTCAGTAAAGCGGCAGATATCTTGTTCCCTACCATCGCTGACAGCATTCGTCAGCAGGCACTTCCGGCTTACAGTCAGCATATAGTCGTCGAAAGTACGCAGTTTACCAATCAGGGGACGATGGCGGGGGCGGCGCTCGTTAAGGACGCGATGTATAACGGTTCTTTGTTGATTCGTCTATTACAGGGTTAACATTTTTTAACTGTTGTACGAAAAATTGCGCTATCTCAAGCTGATCCTGGTCGTCATACCTTAGACTTTCTCCACTGTTTTATTTTCCTGACTTATATTTTCAAAGCATAACGGTGGAGTTAGTGATGCTGAAGCGTTTCTTTATTACAGGTACAGACACTTCTGTTGGGAAGACCGTGGTTTCCCGCGCATTACTACAAGCGTTAGCGTCAGGGGGTAAAAGCGTTGCGGGTTACAAACCTGTAGCCAAAGGCAGCAAAGAGACGCCCGAAGGTCTGCGCAACAAAGATGCGCTGGTGCTGCAAAGCGTGTCCACTATCGAACTGCCTTACGAAGCGGTCAACCCGATTGCGCTCAGCGAAGACGAAAGTAGCGTAGCGCATAGTGGTCCGGTCAATTACACCCTGTTATCCAACGGTCTCGCAAGCCTCAGCGAAAAAGTCGATCACGTTGTCGTGGAAGGCACCGGAGGCTGGCGGAGCTTGATGAACGATCTGCGTCCGTTATCGGAATGGGTGGTGCAGGAACAACTGCCGGTGCTGATGGTGGTGGGTATCCAGGAAGGCTGTATTAATCATGCCATCCTCACCGCACAGGCGATTGCCAGCGACGGACTGCCGCTGATTGGCTGGGTCGCGAACCGAATCAACCCGGGGCTGGCGCATTATGCGGAAATCATTGATGTGCTGGGTAAAAAATTACCTGCCCCGCTTATCGGTGAACTGCCTTATCTGCCTCGTGCAGAGCAGCGTGAGCTGTCGCAGTACATCCGTCTGTCAATGCTCGGCAGCGTGCTGTCGGTAGATAGAGTCGTGGCGTAACGTACGCGACAGCACCGACGCCAGGACACAGGCAATCAGTAATCCGGGGAGCAGGCGATACTCCCCGGTCATTTCACAAACCATCAAGGTCGACATTATTGGTGCATGCGTGGTAGCCGCCAGCAGCGTGGCCATCCCCGTTAAGCCCAGCAAAATAGCAATTTCATCCGAGCCCGGAAGCCATAATCCCCATACCTGACCCAGCAGCATGCCCACCGACAAGCCGACAAACAGCGTTGGCGTAAACACGCCACCTGGCGCACCGGATCCACTGCTGGCAAGCACCGCCAGTAATTTGCAGATAAAAATCCCGCTAACTACGGCCAGCAGCGGTGGCGAAAGTAAATATGACTGCACCACGCTGTAGCCATTACCCCAGACTGCAGGCGTGAGCAATGAAAGCAGGCCAACGATCAACCCACCAAGCGCCAGTTGCCACGGCGGCGAGAGTTTTAAGCGCAAAAAACCATTATGGCTGGCGGTCATCAGCCACATGAAGAGCGGTCCGCAGATGCCAGCAGTCAGACCGGTGCTGACAATCATAACGTATTCCAGAGTATGCAATTCCCGAGACAGGTGCACGGTATACAGCAGCGCATTGCTGTCGCTAAGCAGATTGGTGGTGAGTAATGCGACTACGGCGGACACCACTACCGGTCCCAGTGATGCGAGGATCAGCGTGCCAAACAACACTTCGGCAATAAATAAACTGCCCGCCAGCGGGGCATGATAGGCTCCGGCCATACCCGCTGCGGCGCCGCAGGCAATCCATAACTTCCATTCTGTACGTGGGGTAAAGCGTTGAGCAAAGCAGGAAGCCGCCAGCGCCGCCAGTAAAATCATGGCACCTTCGCGTCCGATAGCGCTCCCGCTGGCGACAACCAGTAACGAGGCCAGCGATTTCACCAGGCTTGCACTGACGTCAAATTGTCCGTCGGTTTGTAGGGCTTCCATATAATCAGTGGGAGCCTGTGGGCGTAAACGGTTAAATTTTTGCCAGCCCCACAGCAGTAATCCAGCCGCCAGACCGCCGAGTGCAGGTGTCAGCATACGCCTTAAAGGCGAAAGGTTTGTCGCAGCGTTGACCAGACTCCCCGTGTTATTGCTCAGAAACAACCATTCGAGAAGCAGCATGGCATGACGAAATCCTGCGACGGCCAGCGCAGCAAGGACGCCAATCAACGCGGCGATCAGCAGACGGCGGAACATGGCGCGCAGGTCAGGATAAGCATGTAAATGATGCATGTGTGGCCAGAGAGGAAGTTTCAGACGTTTTATTTTGCGGCTATTTGACAACAGAAGCAAAAGCTCAGCGTGCGCAACAGGATGCACCACAGGCAGTATGCATCCTGCCTGTGACGAAATTAACGAAACAAAGGCTTATCGGCTACCGGGATCAATAACTGTGATTGCCACTGTGCCAGCGTCAGACGCGCCAACTCACCCAGCGCCTGATAGAACGGGTGATCGGCTTTTTCGATAAACACATTAAGGAAGCGCGATGACCATGGGAACAGATGCCAGGCCAGCAGCTGTTCGCACTCGGTGTGGCGTTCGTTCTCAGCAAGCCAGGCCGTCAGCAACAGTAGTGAACCAAAGTGATCTTCTGGCTCATTTTGCTGCATAGCAAACTGGATACCGTTGTCACGCATCCACTGACGCAGAGCCAGCGTGGAGTCGCCAAACAACACGTTTTCTCGATCCAGCCAGACGGATCCCCAGGGCGGAGAAGGGAGCGCATAAGGGCCAACAAACAGACGTTGCCAGGCTTGCGGGAGAGACTCATCGGCCTCAGCCTGAAACTGTGCAACTAACGGCGAAAGCGTTGTCTTTTCAAGCGGCCACTGCGCCTGCCAACCATCGTTGCTTAAGGCACTGACCAGTGCCGAAGCTTCGGCACTGTCTGGGGCATAGTAAAACAGCGCGCCGAGCACACGCGCTGCGGTGGAAAAGTTGTCACGTTGTGAAAAATGGGTCATGCAAACAATCCTGAACAGTGCGGGTTGCCCCGCACCCGAAAATTAACCTGCGACAGCCATTCCGACTGTCATATGTAAACCGTAAAACAAGCCGCGGCCAATGATTTCACCGGCGAGGACGGACACTAAGCCCAGCGCCAGTCCGCCGACGGACGGTTCTTTGCGACGGACAAGCGGGCATATCCAGCAGCCCAGCCCCGCAACCAGCAGGAGGATGCGCCAGACCTGCAGGCTTGCGTAGTCGGGCACCAGCGCGCCAGCGTTTTGTACCGAACTGTGGATTTCGCCGAGCGACAGTCCCTGCAGCACAACAACAGCCACGGTCACCAGCAGGGCCAGCACGCTGATACCAGCGAATCTGGCAGGGCTGCAGGAAACACCCGCAGCCCGCAGCAGCAGGGCGGCAAACAGCGGTCCACTGAGCAGCATCGTCATGAAAAACGCCAGTGTAGTATAGCCATTATACCAGGTTGGGACGGTGTCTATCTGGTAGACGTTGGTCATCGCATAGACAAATACCAGGCCCAGCAACATGCTCAACAGCAGCCAGATTTTACCTAACGTTGCGGGCATTTTACCGAGAAACGCCACCAGCCACCACAGGCCACCGACGGCGAAAAACAGCGAACCGCTGGCAATTTCGTTACTCAGCGCCGATGCGCCAATTCGGTTCAGCGAGTTAAACGCGCGCAGCGGCGAACCTAAATGCATGACTGAGGCGAGAAAGGCGATGCCCATCACCAGCCACAGAAAAAACATGCTGCGCACAATACGCTGCTTTACCGCATCGTCTTTAGTGGTTAGCCAGCCGTAGCCACTTACGATCAGCGCCCCGGCTACGCACTGGCCCAGCACCGTGAACAGTACCAGCGGCCATTCATGCCATCCATTTCCCATTTTACACCTCCTTTGGATTAGCCAGAAAACCCGTGGTATCCCCGGTCGGGCGGCAATTGGCGTTTGGTTTGATCACAATACTCGGTCTGGTGAAGTGCGCACCCGGCAGCGGGGCGACGGCTGCCAGATCACCATGTTTTTTGCGCAGCTCATCAATGGGACCGAAGTCCAGCGCACGCAGCGGACAGGACTCGACGCAGACAGGCTTTTTGCCGTCTGCCACGCGGTCATGACAGCCATCGCACTTGGTCATATGCCCTTTGGCGGCATTGTACTGCGGTGCGCCGTACGGACAGGCCATGTGGCAGTAACGACAGCCAATACACACATCTTCATCAACGACCACAAAACCATCATCACGTTTATGCATAGCCCCGCTGGGGCAAACCTTGGTACAGGCCGGATCTTCACAGTGGTTACAGGCAATGGAGAGGTAGTAGGCGAAAACGTTCTGTCGCCAGACGCCGTTGTCTTCCTGCCAGTCACCTCCGGCGTATTCGTAAATCCGGCGGAAACTGACGTCGGGGGTGAGATCCTTGTAGTCTTTGCAGGCCAGTTCGCAGGTTTTGCATCCGGTGCAACGACTGGAATCAATAAAAAATCCATACTGAGTTGTCATGGGTTAGTCCTTAAACCTTCTCGATCTCGACCAGATTAGTGTGCTGTGGGTTGCCTTTTGCCAGCGGTGAAGGGCGCTGTGTTGTCAGCGTATTGACGCAGGCGCCATGATCAATTTTGTCGCCGGTCATATCGGCATCGTGCCATGCACCCTGGCCCATTGCGCTGACGCCGGGCAGGATCCGCGGCGTCACTTTGGCCGCAATACGTACTTCACCGCGGTCGTTAAAGACCCGCACCATATCGCCATTTGCAATACCACGCTTTTGGGCATCGACAGGGTTGATCCACACTTCCTGACGGCAGGACGCCTGCAGAACATCGATATTGCCGTAGCTGGAGTGCGTACGGGATTTGTAATGGAAGCCAAACAACTGCAGCGGAAATGCGCTGCGTTTCGGATCATCCCACCCTTCAAACGTAGAGGCGTAGACGGGAAGCGGGCTAATTACTTCGTCCTTTTGCAACTCCCAGGTGTTGGCTATTTTCGCCAGTCGACTGGAATAAATTTCAATCTTTCCGGACGGTGTTTTGAGCGGATTGGCCTGCGGATCGTCGCGGAATTTTTTATAAGCGACAAAATGCCCGTTAGGGTCTTTACGTTTATAGATCCCCATTTTTTTCAGCTCGTCATAGGAAGGCAGCGCGGGGTCTTTGGCCAGCATTTTTGCATACAAATACTGGAGCCACTGTTCCTGAGTACGGCCTTCCGTAAAGCGTTGATAGATATCATTGCCAAGGCGTTTGGCGACTTCGCTCATTATCCAGTAGATCGGTTTACGCTCGAACTTCGGTGACGTCGCGGGTTGAATAAAAATGAGGTATCCCATGTTGCCCGCATAGTCGTTAGGAATAATGTCTTCCTGTTCGACGGTCATTAAGTCCGGCAGCAGAATATCGGCATATTTGGCCGAAGATGTCATGAAGTTTTCGATGACTACTATCATTTCGCATTTCGTGTCATCCTGAAGGATCTCATGCGTTTTATTGATATCTGAGTGCTGATTAGTAATGGTGTTGCCCGCGTAGTTCCAGATAAATTTAATCGGTACATCGAGCTTATCTTTCCCGCGCACGCCATCGCGGGTTGCGGTCATTTCCGGGCCACGAGCGATGGCGTCGGTCCAGCTAAAGCAGGATATCTGGGTCTTGATGGGATTCTCCGGCAGCGGCATGCGTTCAATCGTGATGGTGTAGGTTGATTCTCGTGCACCGCTATTGCCGCCGTTGATGCCAACGTTGCCGGTCAGGATAGGCAACATCGCGATCGCCCGTGAGGTCAGTTCGCCGTTAGCCTGACGTTGCGGCCCCCAGCCCTGACAAATATATGCCGGTTTTGTGCTGCCGATTTCCCGAGCCAGTTTGATAATGCGATCGGCGGGGATCCCGGTGACATGCGAGGCCCATTGGGGCGTTTTAGCGATACCATCATCGCCGTTGCCAAGTATATAGGCCTTGTAATGTCCGTTAGCGGGGGCGTCGGCGGGTAGGGTTTTCTCGTCATAACCGATGCAATATGTGTCGAGGAACGCCTGGTCGACAAGATTTTCGTTAATCATAACCCAGGCAAGTCCCGCCACGAGTGCGGCATCAGTTCCCGGACGAATAGGGATCCACTCATCTTCACGACCCGCTGCGGTATCAGTATATCGCGGGTCAATGACGATCATCCGGGCATTAGAGCGCTCCCGGGCCTGTTCAAGGAAGTACGTTATTCCGCCGCCGCTCATACGCGTTTCGGCAGGGTTATTGCCAAACATTACTACCAGTTTCGTGTTTTCGATGTCGGATGTGCTGTTGCCGTCATTTGAGCCGTAGGTATAGGGCATTGCTGCCGCGATTTGTGCGGTGCTGTAAGTGCCGTAATGGCTCAGGAAACCGCCATAGCAGTTCATCAGGCGAGCGACCAGCGAGGCATAAGGAGAGGAGCGCGTAATGTTGCCGCCTACAATGCCTGAGGTGTAATTAATATAAACAGCTTCATTACCGTATTTCTCCACGGTATTTTTTAAACTGTCACTGATGGTATCCAGCGCTTCCTGCCAGGTTATACGTTCGAATTTTCCCTCACCACGTTTGCCTACGCGCTTCATCGGATAATTCAGGCGATCCGGATGATTGATCCGTCGGCGGATTGAACGCCCACGCAGACAGGCACGAACCTGGTGCTGACCATAAAGATCGTCTCCGGTCGTATCGGACTCCACCCATACGACTTCGTCATCTTTGACGTGGAGTTGCAGGGCACAACGGCTGCCGCAGTTCACGGAACACGCGCCCCAAACCACTTTCTCTTCAGCCGGTTGTATCGCCCGTTGTACCGCAGCGGCGGCGGTGCGCATTCCAAAAGGTAATGACAGCCCGCCTGCGGCAAGCGCCAGCGAACCGATAGCCGAGGATTTCACTAACGTCCTGCGGCTGATGCCTCCATATTGCTCAGTATCAGACATAACTCACTCCATTATAGTTATCGCTATATATTAATCTCTACAGCGAAATTAATAGCATGCTAATAATGGAGTGAGTTTACCCATTTATGAGTATGTCATCTTAATGCATATCAAACTGGAGTAACCCTCCGCGCACGGAGGGTGAGATTTATTGCGGTTCGACGACGTGTCCGTCTTGTGCAGATGTGCTATTGGCGGGGGCGTTGCCGCTGTTGGTCCGGGTATAGAGAATTTTGTGCGTATCATTTGCACAATGTCCGACTACCAGTGAGTCAGGTTGATCGGCCTGATCGTTGGGGACTATATTCAGCGTGAAGCTGGATTCAGCTACACCATTATTGATGATGCGTTGTTCGATATCGCTTTTTACGCGTTCGCATGACGCGGGTGCCGCCAGAACCTGCGGGGAAGCGACTACCAACATGATCGCGGCAATTCCTGGTATGTATTTCATCATCAGCTCCTTTATGATCGACTTAAACTAAGATTAGCATTTCTGGTGTAAATAACTGTATTTGCTAATATGATTGAGAATTATCTTCTTATCCCGGTGAAAAATGTGAAGAAACAGACCCTGTTAGGTTTCCTGTGCGTCGTGCTGGTTGGCTGTGATAACGCCAAAGGGCTGGTTTCCTTTACGCCGGAAATGGCCAGTTTTTCCAATGAATTTGATTTCGACCCGCTGCGTGGGCCGGTGAAAGATTTCAGCCAGACGCTGCTCAATGATAAAGGTGAGGTCACTAAGCGTGTCGTTGGTACGCTGTCACAGGAAGGGTGTTTCGATACGCTTGAACTGCACGATATTGAAAACAATACCGGTATGGCGCTGGTCCTGGATGCAAACTACTACCGGGATGCCGAAACGCTGGAAAAACGGATCCGTTTACAGGGCAAATGCCAACTGGCGGAACTGCCTGCAGCAGGAGTGGTGTGGGATACCGACGATAACGGTTTTGTCGTTTCTGCCACGGGGAAAGAGATGAAGGTGCAATATAGATACGATGCGGAAGGCTACCCGCTGGGTAAAACAACCGTTAATAAGGACAATACCTTACAGGTTGATGCCAAACCGTCGGTCGACCCGTTGAAGAAGCTGGATTACACCGCGGTGAGCCTGCTCAACAATCATCCGGTAGGCAACGTCAAACAAACGTGCAAATACGATGAATACGCAAATCCGGTCAACTGCCAGCTCGTTATCGTTGACGAGAGCGTGAAGCCGGCAGTTGAACACCATTACTCAATTGAAAACACCATCGCGTACTATTAGTCAGACTTTATTGAGCGGTAGGTTGCAGCAGGTTAGGACCTGACGTTTTATGTTCTGCCAGATACTGCTGCTGGAAGATACACATACGTATAGTGTTGCGGTATTGGCCGTTGATAAAGAATTCATGAATCAGCTCGCCTTCGACCATAAAGCCAAGTTTACGGTAGATGTGGATAGCTTTTTCGTTCTCTTTATCAACGATCAGATACAGCTTATATAAATTGAGTACGGTGAAGCCGTAATCCATCGCCAGCTTAGCAGCCCGGGAAGCCAGACCTTTGCCCTGATAATCAGGGGAAATAATGATCTGGAATTCCGCCCGTCGGTGCACATGGTTAATTTCAACCAGTTCCACGAGTCCGGCTTTTTCACCGTCGCATTCCACCACAAAGCGACGTTCGCTTTGGTCGTGAATGTGTTTGTCATACAGGTCTGACAGCTCAACAAACGCTTCGTAAGGTTCTTCAAACCAGTAACGCATTACGCTGGCGTTATTATCAAGCTGATGAACGAATCGTAAATCTTCACGCTCCAGCGGGCGCAACTTAACACTGAGGGCGCTAGTCATATCGTATCCTTTCAATATCCTTCAAAGTGCAATAATTATGGGGCAACGGTGCGGCCAGTACGGCGATCAAGGCAGCGCAGTGTGTTAGGTTCCCAGTACGCATTAATATTAGCGCTCTGTTCGCATTTATCACGGCTATCAAAGGCTGTATCGGCTTTGTCCCACTCTTTCTCTGCACGTTTGTTGACTTTCTGGCGAAGCTGACGCGTATCGTTCCATTGTTCCTTTTCCATTGCTGCTTGTTGACGACTTTGCGCACTGTCCCCGGATTCAATGACCAGTTTACTGGTTTCAGCAAATGCGGAAGAGGTGTACACAGCCGCAGCCAGCGTCAGCATAGCCGTCAGGCACAGGCGTTTGGTCAGTGTAATTTTCATGGCGAATTCCTTTTATGGGAAAGGGTAAAAACGATAAAACAGGGTTAAATTCTACACTATTCCGGTTTGCGGGCATACCCACCCGGTGGATATGGATACGCTAACGAGATTCTGTCGTATCATAGTTAAACCGAAGGTAACTGAATAACATCAATGCTTAAGACCACATTTCTTTTTTTCGTCACCGCGTTATGCGAAATCATTGGCTGCTTTTTACCCTGGCTTTGGCTTAAGCGCGGGGCTACAGCCTGGTTGCTGATACCCGCCGGGATGTCACTGGCTTTATTCGTCTGGTTGCTGACACTGCATCCGGCAGCCAGTGGGCGTGTATACGCAGCCTATGGCGGTGTTTACGTGGTGACCGCGCTGCTATGGCTACGCATTGTCGATGGTGTAAAACTCAGTTTGTATGACTGGTCTGGCGCGCTGGTGGCGTTGTGCGGCATGTTGATCATTGTGGCAGGATGGGGGCGCGCATAGCGCCTTTTTTGTGATCAAGCAGAGTTTTTTTGATCTTTATACTTGTATGGTAGTAGCTCAGTTGGGTAAATTTCATGCATCACAAGAACAGATGTAGGGAATAAGAAATGAAGATTGTTGGGGCTGATGTTTTTGTTACCTGTCCTGGGCGTAATTTTGTGACGTTGAAAATTACGACAGAAGATGGGCTCACCGGGCTGGGAGATGCCACATTAAATGGACGCGAGCTGTCCGTGGCGTCGTATCTGAAAGATCACGTGTGTCCGCAGCTTATTGGTCGCGATGCGCATCGTATTGAGGATATCTGGCAGTTTTTCTACAAAGGCGCGTACTGGCGTCGTGGGCCGGTCACCATGTCGGCGATTTCCGCAGTGGATATGGCATTGTGGGACATCAAAGCGAAAGCAGCCAATATGCCGTTGTACCAGTTACTCGGCGGTGCTTCTCGTGAAGGAGTTATGGTTTATTGCCACACCACTGGCCATACCGTGGATGACGTACTGGAAGATTATGCGCGTCATAAAGAAATGGGTTTTAAAGCGATTCGCGTACAGTGTGGCGTACCGGGCATGAAAACCACTTACGGTATGTCTAAAGGCAAAGGACTGGCCTATGAACCTGCCACTAAAGGGCAATGGCCGGAAGAACAGTTATGGTCAACGGAGAAATATCTCGATTTCACGCCAAAACTGTTTGAAGCCGTGCGCGATAAATTCGGTTTCAACGAACATCTTCTGCACGACATGCATCACCGTCTGACGCCAATTGAAGCGGCCCGTTTTGGCAAAAGCATTGAGCAATATCGTCTGTTCTGGATGGAAGACCCAACCCCAGCTGAAAACCAGGAGTGCTTCCGCCTGATCCGCCAGCATACCGTCACGCCGATTGCGGTAGGGGAAGTGTTCAATAGCATCTGGGACTGCAAACAGCTGATCGAAGAACAATTGATCGACTATATCCGCACCACCATCACCCATGCAGGTGGTATCACCGGTATGCGCCGGATTGCTGATTTCGCGTCGCTGTATCAGGTACGTACCGGTTCACATGGACCTTCCGATCTATCGCCTGTGTGCATGGCCGCCGCGCTGCATTTTGATCTGTGGGTGCCGAACTTCGGCGTACAGGAATATATGGGCTATTCCGAGCAGATGCTGGAAGTATTCCCACATAACTGGACCTTTGATAACGGCTATATGCACCCAGGAGACAAACCCGGCCTTGGGATCGAGTTTGACGAAAAACTGGCGGCGAAATATCCGTATGACCCTGCATATCTGCCTGTTGCTCGCCTGGAAGATGGCACGCTGTGGAACTGGTAAATATAAATTTTACGTACGAAAGATGTTGATTAACCCAATACCCTACAGAAGGTTAAACTTATGGTTAGTTCAGTCGATATTAAAAACAACGTAGATAATAAGCCCATTATTCGCCGAGTGGCTTCAGCATCCGCAATTGGTACTGCTGCTGAGTATTATGATTTTTTTGCATATGGCACAGCAGCTGTACTCTTTTTTGGCCATTTATTTTTCCCAAGTGATGATCCGTTAATTAGTACACTCGCGGCTTTTGCTACCTATGCTGTTGGTTTCCTCGCAAGACCATTAGGCGGAATTGTCTTTGGACATATTGGCGATAAAGTTGGACGCAAAAAAGCTCTGGTGATTACGATATTAATCGTTGGCTTAGGGACATTCTGTATTGGCTTGTTACCTACATACGAAAAAATAGGTGTATGGGCCCCAGCTTTACTTATTTTTATTCGTGTATTACAAGGCTTTGGTGTTGGAGGTGAACAAGCCGGTGCAGTACTGATGACTGCTGAATACTCTGAACCCAAGCATCGTGGTTTTTTCTCCAGTTGGGTTCAAATCGGCGCTCCGGTTGGCTTCCTTCTGCCTTTGGCACTCTTTGCGTTGTTGAATGCCACGCTTTCTCCAGAGGCAATGATGGATTATGGGTGGCGTATACCGTTCCTGTTAAGCCTGCTACTGGTTATTGTTGGGCTGTTTATCCGCTTAAAAATTGATGAGTCACCAGTCTTTGCTCAGATTAGGGAGACAAAAGCAGAAGAATCGCGACCATTAGTCGAAGTCATTCGTGATTTCCCTGGTATTGTTGTTAAGGGAGTGTGCGCTAAGCTTATTGAAGCTTGCACATTTGCTATGTTTACTGTGATTGTCCTTGCTTACGGTAAAGCAAATAATCTTGATGCAAATATCTTGATGGAGACAATGATTGTCGCAGTGATAATAGAAATTGTTGCCATACCTCTAATGGGATCGCTGTGTGACAGAATTGGGCGTAAACCCGTCTATATTATGGGTGCGCTTCTTCAGGTTGTTATGATTATTCCATTCTTCCTGGCAATTAATCAGGATAATTTCTGGCTAACACAGCTTGTGATGATTCTGGTTCTGAGTTTTGGACATAGTATGTGCTATGCGCCTCAGGCCTCTTATTTCCCGGAGCTTTTCCCTACGCACATTCGCTGTAGCGGTATTGCATTAATTTGGCAGTTAGGATCGCTGATAGGTAGTGGGATCCTGGGGCTGGTGGCTGTGAAGATTCTGCAGGTTACTGGTGGGCATTATTATGGACTGGCAACCTACGTGATTGTACTAGGCGTCATCTCAGTCATTGGTTTGCTAATGATGCCTGAAACCGCGCCGCAGAGACTAAAACGTGAATACCAGCAGTGGCAGAAACACTAATCTTCTTTGGCGGCAGTGTGCCGCCATATTCATCTTTCAGGTGGTATATAGCTTAGATATTGATGTCATACCAATCATAAAAAGCTTAATGCAAATCAAAACATACAACCATACAGGCGTTACTCTGGAACAGTCCTGATTTCATTTATAAGTAGGCCATACCATGCAAAACAAGCTCTTAGCGGCAAAGGCTGCACTTCCTGACTACGATCGTACAAAACTGGTTCCGCGTATTGTTCATCTGGGGTTTGGCGCGTTTCACCGCGCACATCAGGGGGTTTACGCTGACATTTTGGCTGCAGATCACGGCAGTGACTGGGGCTACTGCGAAGTGAATCTGATTGGCGGCGAGCAGCAGATTTTCGATCTGAAACAGCAAGATAATCTGTATACCGTTGCAGAGATGTCTGCTGATGCCTGGACTGCGAGAGTCGTGGGCGTGGTGAAAAATGCATTGCATGCGCAGGTTGATGGTCTGGAAAGCGTACTGGCAGCGATGTGTGAACCACAGGTCGCGATCGTTTCCCTGACCATAACGGAGAAAGGATACTGCCATTCTCCGGCGACCGGTCAACTGATGTTAGACAATCCAATGATTGCCGCCGATCTGCAAAACCCGAAACAGCCAAAAACTGCGCCAGGCGTAGTGGTTGAGGCTTTGGCACGCCGCAAAGCGGCAGGTTTAGCCGCCTTTACTGTGATGTCCTGCGACAACATGCCTGAAAACGGTCATGTAATGCGTAATGTTGTCACCGCGTATGCCAGAGCAGTGGATGAAGAACTGGCTGCGTGGATCGAACAACATGTGACGTTCCCGTCGACTATGGTTGACCGAATTGTCCCGGCAGTTACCCCAGAGACACTGGACAAAATTGAACACATCACTGGCGTACGCGACCCGGCAGGTGTGGCATGTGAGCCGTTCCGTCAGTGGGTTATCGAAGATAACTTTGTCGCCGGTCGCCCTGAATGGGAGAAGGCAGGTGCGGAGCTGGTGGCAGATGTCATTCCGTTTGAAGAGATGAAACTGCGTATGCTCAACGGCAGCCACTCTTTCCTGGCTTATCTTGGTTATCTGGCCGGTTATCAACACATTAATGATTGTATGGATGATGAAAACTATCGTCTTGCTGCTCGTGCGTTGATGTTGCAGGAACAAGCACCCACGCTGAAAGTAAAAGGTGTTGATCTACAACGTTATGCCGATCTGTTAATTGAGCGTTACAGCAACCCGGCACTGCGTCATCGTACCTGGCAGATCGCTATGGACGGAAGCCAAAAATTGCCGCAGCGTATGCTTGATTCCGTTCGTTGGCACATTGTAAACGGCAGTCACTTTGATTTACTGGCGCTGGGCGTGGCGGGCTGGATGCGCTACGTCGGCGGTGTGGATGAGCAGGGCCAGGCGATTGAAATTAGCGATCCGCTGTTGCCCGTGATCCAGAATGCGGTGCGTAGCAGTAACGAGGGCGAAGAGCGCGTTCGGGCGCTGCTGGCGATCGATGCTATCTTTGGTCGTGAACTGCCGCAGGTTGAATTGTTCAAAAACCAGGTTACACAAGCATATCTTGCTTTACTGGCTGAAGGGGCGAAGGCGACGGTTGCGAAGTATGCAGCAAAACTGAAGTAACGAAGATTATGTTTTATGTCGCCATCTGGCTTTCAACGGGCCAGATGGCGCTGTGTTTTCTGGCATTCACACCAATTAGTTCATGCCTAAACGAATCAGCTCGAGGGGGGCATATTTGCCTTCACACCCTTCGATTTCCACTGTTTTTCCGCGGCGAATCTGCTCAGCGGTCAGGCCATCGGTATCTATCGCTGTAATGCGGCCTGTGAGCCCGGTGTCGCTGATCATGACGCGGCTGCCAGTGGTGATTGCGTTACGGTTACGATCGTATGTTTTCATGGTGTTTTCTCCTTTCCAACTTACCGTCAAAGCCCGTGGGCTTTTAGTCCCACGTAACGGGCGCAATATAAATACGCTTCTCGTTAAGGATTTTTTTTGTTTTCGATCAAAATCACAGCTTTTTTTATGCAGTTATGCAGGAGAGGGGAAAACGCAGGAGAAACTCACCCCGGTGTGAGGCGAGCGTAGTATTAATCTTCGCTGAACCAGTCGCTATTTTCCTGACGAATAAGCTGAACGGACTCACCAATTTCCTGGAGATGGAGCATCATTGCGCGCTCGACCGCATCGCCATCATGCTTCTCAAGGGCGGCAAAGATATCGTGATGCTGGCGTAACAGCATTTCAGGCGGGGAAATATGATCCAGGCTCATATAACGAACGCGGTCAATTGTAGCCTTTATATTCTCAACGGTATCCCAGGCGAGCTGGCACTCGGCGATTAAAGCCAGTTTCTGATGAAACTCATCATCAAGCTGGAAGAAATCATTGATCTGTTTTCGGTCAATTGCTATGCGCTGCTGATGCAAATTTTGTTCAAGCTGATAGCACTGTTGGTCGTTGATCAGCGATGCGGCGCGGCGTACCACGGCACATTCAATCGCCTGGCGGACAAAACAACCATTTTGCACCTGCGACAGCGAAATTTTGTTCACATAGCTGCCACGCTGTGGGCGGATCTGAATCAGACCGTTTTCTGCCAGTTTGATGAATGCTTCTCGTACCGGCTGGCGTGACACATTAAAGCGTACGGAAACCTCTTTCTCAGACAGCGGTGTACCGGGTGCTATCAGACAATGCACGATATCACGGCGAAGAATACGGTAAATCTGTTGATTTACTGGCTGTGTAGGGTTGAGCTGCGTTTCTACGGTCATTCATTCTTACTTTTTAGAGAGTTAACCCGGATATTTTATCACTTCTTTCAGGCTATCTATACCCGGCGCAAGGCCGGGCAGAGAAATTAGCCCCGATGAATACTCAGCCCGGCAAAAGACTGTGTGACAGGCATCATTTCAAGGGTGTTGATATTGACATGAGCCGGTAAAGAAGCCACCCACCATACCGCTTCTGTGACATCTTGCGGGGTCAGCGCCGTGGTATTTTCGTAGGGTTTTTCAGCTTTGGCATCATCACCTTTGAAACGGACATTAGAGAATTCCGTACCGCCAACCAGACCCGGCTCGATGTCGGTAACGCGAATGGCAGTGCCGTGTAAATCAGTACGTAAATTCAGGCTAAACTGGCGAACAAATGCTTTGGTCGCACCGTAGACGTTACCGCCAGCGTATGGCCAACTGCCCGCTGTAGAACCGATATTGATAATATGACCGCGGTTGCGTTCAACCATGCCTGGCAGAACGGCACGGGTCATATAAACCAGCCCCTTGTTGTTGGTGTCGATCATATTTTCCCAGTCTTCAACGCTGGCCTTATGGGCAGGCTCAAGGCCCAGCGCCAGACCTGCGTTGTTGACCAGAACATCAATATTGCGCCATTCAGCAGGGAGGGCGTCCAGCATCTCTTCAATTGATGCACGATTACGTACGTCCAGTTGCGCGGTATAGAGGCGGTCACCCAATTCCTCTTTCAGTTCCTGCAGGCGCTCCTGGCGGCGTCCGGTGGCAATAACTTTATGCCCATTCTCAATAAAACGACGCGTAATGCACTCACCAAAACCTGCGGTTGCTCCGGTTACTAAAACGATCATCTCACTGTTCCTCAACGCTTTTTATGTAGTACTACCATAGCACGTCATTTCCGTTCAGAGCTATTCCTGCGTAACGCGATTGCGGTTGATTCCTGGGAAGTCTACTCTGGTAAACAAATCGTTTTCAGGAGTGAAAGATGTCGTTAACGAATCCTTTTTTACGTCACAGCACGTTGCCGTACCAGGCCCCGCAGTTTGATCAGATAGAGGTGCAGCACTATCGCCCGGCGTTCGATGAAGGCGTGCGGCAAAAACGTGCAGAGATCGAGGCGATTGTGCAAAACCCGCAAGCCCCTGATTTTGCCAATACGTTGCTGGCGCTTGAACAAAGCAGCGCTTTGCTGACACGCGTAACCAGCGTTTTCTTCGCGATGACGGCGGCGCACACCAACGATGAACTACAGCACCTTGACGAAGAGTTTTCCGCAGAACTGGCGAGCCTTGCCAATGATATCTATCTCAATGAAGCACTCTTCTCGCGCGTTGACGCTGTCTGGCAACGGAGAGGTTCTCTGAGGCTGGAAAGTGAATCATTACGCTTGCTGGAGGTCATCCACCAGCGTTTTGTACTGGCCGGCGCATGTCTGAATGAGACTGATAAAGCGAACCTTAAAGCGCTCAATACAGAGTCCGCCACGCTGACCAGCCAGTTTAACCAACGGCTGCTGGCAGCGAACAAGTCCGGTGCTCTGGTGGTGGATGATGCACGTTATCTGGAGGGACTCAGCGCTGAGGAAATTGCCGTTGCCGCTGAAGCTGCAAGAGAGAAAGGGCTCGACGCGCGTTGGGTTATCCCGCTATTGAACACGACTCAGCAACCAGCGCTTGCGGCGTTACGCGATCGCCATACCCGTGAAAGTCTGTTCACCCGCGGATGGACGAGAGCAGAAAACAATGACGCTAACGATACTCGGGCTATTATTCAGCGACTGGTCGAGATCCGGATGCAGCAGGCGAAACTACTCGGTTTTGCCAATTACGCTGCATGGAAAATTGCCGACCAGATGGCAAAAACACCGGAAGCTGCACTGACTTTCATGCGGGCGATTGTTCCTGCCGCGCGAGCTCGGGCGCTAGATGAACAGGCCGAAATCCAGAATGTTATCAATCACGAACAGAGGCAATTTAATGTCGAGGCCTGGGACTGGGCATTTTATGCTGAGCAGGTTCGTCGTGAGAAATATGCTCTGGATGAGGCGCAGCTCAAACCTTACTTTGCCCTTGATACGGTGCTGAACGAGGGCGTTTTCTGGACGGCCAATCAACTCTTTGGCATAAAATTTATTGAACGGTTCGACATTCCTGTTTATCACCCGGATGTTAGGGTATGGGAAATATTTGATCACGATGGTGTAGGTCTGGCGTTATTTTACGGCGATTTCTTTGCCCGGGAATCGAAAAGCGGTGGTGCCTGGATGGGCAATTTTGTTGAGCAATCGCAACTCAATGAAACCCGACCGGTTATTTACAACGTGTGTAATTATCAAAAACCGGCAAAAGGTCAGCCTGCATTGTTATTGTGGGATGATGTTATTACGTTATTTCATGAGTTTGGGCACACGTTGCACGGTCTGTTCGCCACTCAGCGTTACGCCACGCTTTCAGGGACCAACACTCCGCGTGATTTTGTTGAATTTCCTTCGCAGATTAACGAACACTGGGCGAGTCATCCGCAGGTCTTTGCTCGTTTTGCTCGTCATGTTGTTACCGGGGAGCAAATGCCGCAGGCGTTGCGAGATAAAATGCAGCAGGCCAGCCTGTTTAACAAAGGTTACGACATGACCGAACTGCTCAGTGCTGCATTGCTGGATATGCGCTGGCACGGTCTGGAAAATAGCGCGTTATCTCTTTCGGTCGATCAATTTGAACAGCAGGCGCTGGCAGCAGAAGGTTTGGATCTCAAGGCCGTGCCACCACGTTATCGCAGCAGTTATTTTGCCCATATCTTCGGCGGCGGTTATGCCGCGGGTTATTACGCCTATCTGTGGACGCAAATGCTGGCCGATGACGGTTATCAATGGTTTGTAGAGCAGGGCGGATTAACCCGTGAAAACGGGCAGAAATTCCGCGAAGCGATTTTGTCCCGCGGAAATAGCACTGATTTAGCTGAACTCTATCGCCAGTGGAGTGGACGAGAACCACGAATGGAGTCGATGCTGGAACATCGTGGTTTGAGCGCGTAAGGTTTGTTCAGATAGTGAGAAGAACCGGGTTTGATGCCCGGTTTTTGCGGGTTTAAATATCTGACTTTTTTTATTGCCTTTCCCTAATGGTATTGGTCCAGGCAGTCAGTTAATAATGTCAGGATACTATTTTTTACCTGATGCTGAAAATATCGCTACAGTACCGGTTACTTGCGTATTAACATGTTCGAAATGCGCTGACAGAATCTGTTTCAGTCCCTCTTCAGAATCATCTGAGTTTGAGAAAATACCTTTCTTATTGTAGATGCTCATGAGTTTTTTTCCGAAAGTGTTGTGTATAACACCATCGCCAAGAATAGTTGCGCCATACAGCGTACCCGTGTCTGTTAAAGCCCGTGCGGCATTCTCTATCACACAGGCTTTTGTTGATATATTGCCAGGCAAGCAGTGCAGGAGATAAAACATGGAAATGGAATCAAACTCATTGTGCAAATCCGTAGGGTAAGATTCGAACACATCATGCTTAATTTTGCGCTGAATTTTCGCTTCCCCGATTCTTGATGCTGCAGCGTCCAGGCTGGCTTCATTCAAATCCATTAGCGATATTACACAGTCGTCAGGTGCGTGATAGAGGTAAAATCCTGTTCCAACGCCAATATCCAGATGTGATTTACTCAAATGCTGGAGAAAATGGGGAAGAAGGTGTTCCCTGGTCGGACACTTCCAGGCATATTGATTCGATACTCCTAGCACCCACCAGTCATAAAGTTTTAGCGTCATTGGTGTGTAAATTTTAGCGCCAGCATCAGTTATTTTATTCATTAGTTTCTATCTGTTATTGTTTTGATTGGGGATTAAATCAATTATTACGATAAATGGCAAGTGCTATAACGCCATTGATTTCTATAACTAAATTTACATAAATTTTCTTTTTTATGGTTAAAATCCCGGTTCTAAGTGTTCATTCAGGGAAGGAAACCGTGATGATGAAAAACACAGCGGAAATAGATGCAATCATAAATGAGTTGAACAACTCAATTGATGCCCACTACAAATGGCTGGTAAAAATGTTCCGCTGCGCAGTGTCCTCAGATGTTACTCATCCCGATATTACGGGTGACAACGCTCATTCTGTTTGTCGATTTGGGAAATGGATAAATGATCAATCGCTGAACAATGAGGATGGTAGTAGTTATGTGAGCAAGATTTATTCTGCTCATGAAAAAATGCATGTAATAGGAAAGGAGTTGCTATTGGCAATAGTGGAGAATCGTAGCCATCCATGGCATTTCGACAGCTTCCAGGACGCGCTATTGGCATTTACGTCTGCTGTAATGGACTACAAGATATATTTATTGAATATCCGCAGTAATATCGATGTATTAACGGGTTTACCCGGGAGAAGAATGCTTGATGAGTCATTTGACCAACAACTACTCGATGCCGAACCGCTTAATCTCTATATATTGTTGTTAGATATCGATCGTTTTAAATACGTTAACGATACCTATGGCCATTTGGTTGGTGACTTGGTATTACGGGTTCTGGCATCAAATTTATTGTCATGGACGCGATATGATGAGGTGGCGTACCGCTACGGTGGAGAAGAGTTCATTATCATCATCAGAACAAAAACGGACGAGCAGGCATGCCAGGCGGGTTTGAGACTTTGTCGTTTGATTGGTCAGAAAAAAATTCCCTACTCTGATGGAGAGATCGCTATCACGGTAACGGCTGGCATAACCCGGGTTCAACCGGGTGAAACGCTGGATACCGCGCTTGGTCGGGCTGACAGGGCGATGTATCAGGGGAAACAGACCGGCAGAAATCGCTGTATGTTTATGGATGAAAATGAGCAGATCGCGTTGGTGGACACCAATGACGGGACCTCGTATCCCCTCAGTGCGTGAGTTTTCGAAAACGCTTTGAGGTAGTTGCGTTTCGTTTAACTTTCATTGGGGTTGTTGATGATAGGTTAGCTGACTATCCGTTATCTTCGCAGGGAATTGCCAGATAGCGTATAAAAGCAAAACACAAATCTATCCATGCAAGCATTTACCGCTGGTTTATCCGGCGGTTTTTTTTATCTGTAAATCAGGAAAAAGGTACCACGAGCGCGATTTGGGCAAAAAAATGGCCCCTTGTGCAGCTACGCAACAAGGGGCCGGGTCGGTGCAGGACTATCTCCGTTCATCAATCATCCCATCTGTGGCTAAAATACGCGGCCAGGAAACCGGAAAATAAAATAATTCCCAGAACAGCCATAAAAATATTCATATTACCCAGCATAGTAAATGCTCCTTTATCTGTGAGTTTCCTCTCTTACCTTAAGTTCACCTCGCTTATGACTATAGTAGCAATTCAATCTTAAACAAAGGCTGAACTGTGTGATTATTTCGGCTGAAAAGTAAATTTTTGACATGATCACGTCGAATAAAATAAATAATAGTGACGAGACACATTTATCTGCGCACAAATAATCCTGTTTTTAAACCCTGAGGCGCTGCTATGACAGTGTGCTGCTGACACAGATTGTTGCACGTTTATAATGCAGAGTTGTCTCATGGTGGTTCAATTTTTCCTTTGATTAACCCGTTTGGTGGGAAAATGTAATACTGATTTTTGTGCTCGAGATGCTAATTTATTGATTTTATATGATGTTTTAATATCTGGCATCGTTTTTGCCTTATCACTTCTGAACACCTTTAATTTGCACCGTTTTGTCTGCCCGGCTGCACCGGAGCTTTCAGCAAGTTTAATTTCAGGAGTGAAACTATGCAGCGTCGTACATTTTTAAAAGCTTTTGCACTTTCTGCCTCTGTTGTAGCAATGGGCGTGAGTTTTAGCGTTCAGGCAGCCGACACCATCAAAGTTGGCATCATGCATTCTTTATCCGGCACGATGGCCATATCCGAAACGCCGCTAAAAGATGTGGCGTTGATGACCATCGATGAAATTAATGCTCAGGGCGGTGTGTTGGGTAAAAAGCTGGAACCGGTGGTGGTTGACCCGGCCTCGAACTGGCCCTTATTTGCTGAAAAAGCAAGGCAGTTGCTGAGTCAGGATAAGGTAGCGGCAGTTTTTGGCTGCTGGACATCGGTTTCGCGTAAATCGGTTCTACCAGTATTTGAAGAATTGAACGGTCTGCTGTTTTACCCAGTGCAATATGAAGGTGAGGAGATGTCGCCTAACGTCTTCTATACCGGCGCAGCGCCAAATCAACAGGCGATCCCGGCGGTTGAGTATCTGATGAGTGAGGACGGCGGCAGTGCGAAACGTTTCTTCCTGCTGGGCACGGATTATGTTTATCCGCGTACGACCAACAAAATTTTACGCGCCTTTTTGCACTCAAAAGGAGTTGCCGATAAAGACATCGAAGAGGTGTACACCCCATTCGGACACAGCGATTACCAGACCATTGTCGCCAGTATTAAAAAATTCGCTGCAGGGGGAAAAACGGCGGTGGTATCAACCATCAACGGCGATTCTAACGTTCCATTCTATAAAGAGTTGGCCAACCAGGGCCTGAAAGCTACCGATGTTCCTGTGGTGGCATTCTCCGTGGGTGAGGAGGAGTTACGCGGTATTGATACCAAACCGCTGGTGGGCAACCTTGCAGCCTGGAACTACTTTGAGTCCGTCGATAACGCTGCCAACAAGAAGTTTGTCGCGGATTACCGGGCGTATGCCAAAGCGCACAAATTACCAAATGCTGAATCGGTGGTGACAAACGACCCCATGGAAGCTACGTATGTTGGCCTCCATATGTGGGCGCAGGCGGTAGAAAAAGCCGGAACGACCGATGTGGATAAAGTTCGCGCTGCAATGGCGGGGCAATCCTTCGCTGCGCCATCAGGCTTTACCCTGACCATGGATGCGACCAACCATCACCTGCATAAACCCGTCATGATTGGCGAGATTGAGGGCAATGGCCAGTTTAACGTGGTATGGCAAACCGATGAGCCAGTCCGCGCCCAGCCATGGAGTCCGTACATCGCTGGTAATGATAAAAAATCTGAACAGCCTGTGAAAACCGCCAGCAACTGATCGTGTGCCCTCCTGCGGGAGGGTACCGCTTTGGAGAACGCTCATGAAAGCTATGCGCTTAATTCGTGGTGTGTTGTTGCTGACGTGGTTTTTGCCGTGGATAGCACAGGCATCAGATGCCGATACCTTTACAGCCGCAAATCGAACTCAGCAGGCCGCCTTGCTTGAACAATGGGCGGTGAGTCCCGATGTTCAGCGCATCCCGCTGCTCAGCGCGTTGCGAGATGAGAATCTGCTGACTGATAACGCGAAAAATACCTTCATCATGAACGGCTCGCACGCACAACCGTTAGGAACAGCGACAACCCCAAACGGCGAGCTAAAAAAAATTCGCCTGACTAACCGCCTGCGTAATCTGGTGGCAGGAGCGTTGGCTGTCCATCAGCTTTTAAGTGACAGTGTCACGACAAGGTTAGAGGCAGCTCGTACATTACAGCGTGAGGCACAGCCGGATATGCTGCCGTTTTTACAGCAACGACTGGCTCAGGAGTCAAATGGTGATGTGAAATCCGCGCTGGCTATTGCACTGGCAAATCTGCAGCTGAACAGTTCCTCGCCGGAGGTCAGACGTCAGGCAATCGAACTATTAGGGTCGTCAAATGATCCTGAAACTCAGGCGCGCCTGCAACCATTCACCCTGGCTGAACATGAACCCGATACCCGCGTGCGTGCTGCCGCTGGCGAAAGCCTGAATTCCATCGCGCATCGCATGAAGATTGGCGATCTTCTTGGACAGGCCTTTATGGGGCTGTCACTGGGCTCAATTTTGCTGCTGGCGGCATTGGGTCTGGCTATAACCTATGGATTACTCGGCGTCATTAATATGGCGCATGGCGAGATGTTAATGCTCGGGGCTTACTGTACCTGGATGGTTCAACAGCTGATGGGCCAGTTTTTCCCGCAATGGCTAGCCTGGTATCCGGTTATTGCGCTGCCGGTTGCCTTTTTACTTACCGCAGCGGTAGGAATGCTGCTTGAGCGCGGGGTGATCCGCCATTTATACGGGCGTCCTCTCGAAACGCTGCTGGCGACCTGGGGGATCAGCCTGATGCTCATCCAGTTGGTGCGTATGTCCTTCGGCGCGCAAAACCTGGAAGTCGCCAATCCGGCATGGCTTTCAGGGGGGATTCAGGTTTATGCCAATCTGATTTTACCGTGGAACCGAATTGTGGTGCTTGGCTTTGCCATTCTGGTGCTGTTTTTTACCTGGTTGTTGTTGAATAAAACGCGTCTGGGGCTGCGCGTACGTGCCGTGACGCAAAATCGCAGTATGGCGGCCTGCTGCGGCGTACCTACCGGACGCGTCGATATGCTGGCCTTTGGCCTTGGTTCAGGCATTGCCGGGCTGGGGGGCGTAGCGCTCTCGCAGTTGGGCAACGTAGGACCGGAATTGGGGCAAAGCTACATTATCGATTCGTTTCTGGTTGTGGTGCTGGGCGGCGTGGGACAACTCGCCGGGAGCGTGGCCGCGGCGTTTGGACTGGGGATCTTCAATAAAATTCTGGAGCCTCAGGTGGGGGCGGTTCTAGGCAAAATCATGATTCTGGTGCTGATTATTCTGTTTATTCAGAAACGTCCGCAGGGGTTGTTCGCGCTAAAAGGGAGGGTTATTGACTGATGACGATGCCAATGACATTAACGCTGGCGCGTAAAGCGCCACGCGCGACGCGCATCCTGGGGCTGGGGTTATTGCTGGCGTTGATTATTCTGCCGTTTCTTGCGCTGTTACCTGCGGACCATCCGCTGGCGATATCGGTGTGGACGCTAACGCTGGCCGGGAAAATTCTCTGTTATGCCATTGTCGCGGTCGCGCTGGATCTGGTGTGGGGCTATGCCGGCATGCTCTCGCTGGGACACGGTATTTTCTTTGCGCTGGGAGGGTATGCGATGGGAATGTACCTGATGCGCCAGGCCTCTGGCGAAGGATTACCGGCCTTCATGTCATTCCTGTCGTGGAGCGAGCTGCCGTGGTTTTGGTGGGGGACGCAACATTTTATCTGGGCGCTACTGCTGGTTGTTCTGGTTCCTGGCCTGCTGGCGCTGGTATTTGGTTGGTTTGCCTTTCGGTCAAAAATCAAAGGGGTCTATTTCTCTATCATGACCCAGGCCCTGACGTTCGCAGGAATGCTGCTGTTTTTTCGCAACGAAACGGGTTTTGGGGGAAATAACGGTTTTACCGGCTTTACCACCATTCTGGGATTCCCGGTAACCGCCACCTCAACCCGTATCGCGCTGTTTCTGGCGACGGTCATGCTGCTGGTGCTGGCATTATGGCTGGGACTGGCGCTGGCCCGCAGTAAGTTCGGTCGTATTTTGACTGCCGTGCGGGATGCAGAGAACCGTCTGATGTTCTGTGGTTACGATCCGAAAGGTTTCAAGTTACTGGTGTGGACGCTTTCCGCTGTACTGTGCGGCCTGGCAGGGGCGCTGTATGTTCCGCAGGTTGGGATCATTAATCCCAGCGAAATGTCGCCGACCAACTCGATTGAAGCGGCGATTTGGGTTGCCCTCGGCGGACGTGGAACCCTGATCGGCCCGGTATTCGGCGCCGTGTTGGTGAATGGCGCGAAAAGCCTGTTTACCGTCATCATGCCGGAATACTGGCAGCTGTTTCTTGGCCTGATCTTTATTGGCGTTACGCTGTTTTTACCCCGAGGTGTAATTGGTCTGTTTCGCAAGGGAGACAAATAATGCAGCCAGATGAAGGGCTATTTACTCGCCAGATGCCGGGGGATCGGTTTCGCAACCAGACTGATCCGGTGCTACAGCTGGAAAAAATTAACGTTAACTTCGATGGCTTTCAGGCGCTAACCGATCTCACGCTCAATATTGGGGTTGGGGAACTGCGTTGCATCATCGGGCCCAACGGCGCCGGAAAAACGACGTTAATGGATGTCATTACCGGCAAAACCAGGCCGCAAAGTGGTCGTGCGATATACGATCAGTCGACCGACTTAACGACGCTGGATCCTATTGCCATTGCACGTCAGGGGATTGGACGAAAATTTCAAAAGCCCACGGTATTTGAAGCATTAACGGTGGAAGAGAACCTGGAGCTGGCGCTGAAAAATGATAAATCTGTCTGGGGTTCTCTACGGGCACGACTCTCAGGCGAACAGCGGGATCGTATTGATGAAGTACTGGCGCTGTTGCGGCTGGGTAATGAGCGGGCCCGCCGCGCCGGTCTGCTTTCGCATGGGCAAAAACAGTTTCTCGAAATTGGCATGCTGCTGGTACAGGAGCCGCATTTACTGCTACTGGATGAACCCGCGGCGGGGATGACGGATGCGGAAACGGAATACACGGCGGAGCTGTTTCGCCAGCTTGCCGGTAAGCACTCTCTGATGGTTGTTGAGCACGATATGGGATTTGTCGAAACCATCGCAGATCGCGTCACAGTATTACATCAAGGACGTGTCCTGGCTCAGGGGAGTCTGCGTGAAGTGCAGGCCAACGAGCAGGTTATTGAAGTTTATCTCGGGCGTTAAGGAGTGCAGATGCTGCAGGTGAAAGAACTCAATCAATATTATGGTGGCAGCCATATTCTACGCGGGGTGAACTTTGAAGCGCGTATCGGTGAGGTGACATGTCTGCTGGGGCGTAACGGTGTGGGGAAAACAACGCTACTTAAGTGTCTGATGGGGCTTATTCCGGCCCGCAGCGGAAGTGTGCTCTGGCAGGAGAAAAATGTCACTCAATGGAAGCCGCATCAGCGGGTCAGGGCCGGTGTGGCGTATGTCCCGCAGGGGCGTGATATTTTTCCGCGTTTGACGGTAGAAGAGAATCTGCTGCTCGGCCTTTCCCGTTTTTCAGCACCGGAGGCCCGACATGTGCCGGATGATATTTACGCGCTCTTTCCGGTTTTACAGGAAATGAAGCATCGGCGGGGCGGAGATTTGTCCGGCGGGCAGCAGCAGCAACTGGCGATTGGGCGAGCACTGGCAAGTCGCCCGCAATTGTTGATCCTTGATGAGCCTACCGAGGGGATCCAGCCTTCGGTGATTAAAGAGATTGGTCAGGTGATTTCCCAACTGGCGCATCGCGGCGATATGGCCATTTTGCTGGTGGAGCAGTTCTATGATTTTGCCGAGCAGCTCGCCGACAAATACCTGTTGATGTCGCGGGGCAGCATTATTCAAAGCGGCGACGGTAAAAATATGGAGTCCGAGGGCGTTCGGGGACTGGTTGCTATCTGAGGTATGCGACAGAGCGACTGTGGCTCTGTCGCGAACATAATAACTAGCAGACCGCCGTCTGGCCCCAGGGTTTGGCGCGCATGCCTTTTATCATTAGCGCCCAGGCAAGAACGATCGCCACTATCAGCGCCACAAACAGCGACCAGGGTGGCAATGTGGTTAAAATGACGCCGCTGACTAATGGGTTAACCGCTGCGCCAAGCCAGCCTAACGACTGGGCGGAAAAATAGCTGGCTTTCATACCTGCTGGCGCGATGTTGTCGATAAGCATGTATTCACCCGGCGCGTAGATGACTTCGCCGATAGTGAAAAAGGCAGCAGAAATTCCCCATAACAACAGACTGTTGCCGGAGAAAGCGAAACCGACCAGGCCAACGACAAAGAAGACTGTACCCATTGTCATTAACGGGCGGATATTCGTGGCGGTGAGCCTGCGACCAAGTGCGTATTGCAGTGATACTACGATGGCGGCGTTAACGGGCAGGACCACCGCGACGACTTTCTCGGCAAAATCGCCATCGGCGACCACCATAACGTATTGCGAAATACAGGATGCAAAGGCGCCGCCAACGAATGATGCCAAAAATGCTGACAGCGTAAACCAGAATAATGCTCTGTCGCGCAGCAGTACTGAAGGGGACCAAACAGCGGCATTTACACCTTCTGCGGTTGCCGGTGAACGTTTTACCCACGTCTGGATAAACACCAGAGGTAGCGCAGAACAGGCGGCAGCCAGCCAGAACGGCAGGTTAATGCTTTGCATAACCAGCAGCGTGCCCAGCGGCGGACCAACGGTCCAGCCGATGTTCAGCACGGTATAGTTAAGTGAGAAAATTTTCGTTTTGTTGGTCGCAGACAAGTTATCGGCAAACCAGGCTTTCAGCACCGTGGCGAAGACGGAGTAGGCGCAGTTGATCAGGGCAAAGAGCAAAACCACTATCACGACGTTATGCACCAGCGGAATAGCAATAAAGCCGGAGGCAAAGCCGCAGATAGCCAGCAACATATAGCGTTTTTTATCGAACTTGTCGGCCAGAATACCAAAGCCAAGGCTGAAGACGACGCCTATGGTCAGTGCAACCGTCATCGCATAACCGATCAGGTCGACGCTCAGTTGATACTGTCGACTGAGGTAAATCGTCATAAATGGCAGCGTGGCGCCACGACCAATGGTTAATAACAAAGATGACGCGAGTAACGCGAGAGTGGACCTTCTCAGAGAGATATTCATTTTCCTGCCCGACAATGCATGTTGTTATGTTTTTTTTAGATATCAGAAACAAATAGCATGCTAAAAGTGTGATGTACACCCAATAAGTTGTCCGAAAATGCCCTGTGTAGCCTACCTGAATTAATGATCTGTTACGGTACAACGATTTCCGTTACTTTAACTTGTTTACAAAAATTTAATATTTGCAGGGGCGGTGGTATGTCGCGTAAAGACGGGTTATTGGCGTTACTGGTCGTTGTGGTTTGGGGACTGAACTTTGTTGTCATTAAAGTGGGTTTGCACAATATGCCGCCGTTGATGTTGGCAGGGTTACGCTTTTTGTTGGTGGCGTTCCCGGCGATTTTTTTTGTTGCCCGCCCGAAAATTCCGCTTTCGCTTTTACTCGGCTACGGCCTGACAATTAGTTTTGGACAGTTCGCGTTTCTCTTCAGCGCCATCAAATTCGGTATGCCTGCCGGGTTAGCTTCTCTGGTATTACAGGCTCAGGCGTTTTTCACCATCATTCTGGGGGCATTCGCCTTTGGCGAACGTCTGCAGGGTAAACAGCTGGTAGGAATTGCGCTGGCGGTATTTGGTGTGCTGGTACTGATTGAAGCCAGTCTGAACGGTCAGCATGTTGGCATGCTCGGTTTTATGCTGACGCTGGCGGCGGCGCTAAGCTGGGCCTGCGGCAATATTTTTAACAAAAAAATCATGCAGCATACATCGCGTCCGGCCGTTATGTCGTTGGTGGTATGGAGCGCGTTAATCCCCATTGTTCCGTTCTTCCTGGCCTCATTACTTCTCGATGGTCCAGCGCAAATTACCCAAAGTCTGGTGGCGATAGATTTGACGACCATTCTGTCACTGGTGTATCTGGCGTTTGTGGCGACCATTGTGGGTTATGGCATCTGGGGTTCGTTACTCGGACGCTATGAGACCTGGCGGGTAGCGCCGCTATCGCTGTTGGTGCCGGTTGTCGGTCTGGCGAGTGCGGCCGTACTGCTGGACGAAACGCTTAGCGGATTACAGCTACTTGGCGCGCTACTGATCATGGCTGGGCTGTATATCAATGTGTTTGGTTTTCGGTTGCGTAAAATTGCGTCGGTGAGGGGCTAAAAAAAGCCCCGCGGTTGCGGGGCAATATAATTACAGGTTGCGCAGATTGTAATAAGGCACACCTAATTCGTCGGACTTGTCGCTGCCTGCACCCATATGATTAAAATCGAACGGGGACTGATCGTGCGCAGGGGGCATAATCATCGCGTCGCGACTGTTCTGTGTGGCAGGTTGCGCGGTCTGTTCCGCCATGCTCTGACCCGAAACAACAAACAGCAGGGCCAGCATCGCATAAGACAGAAGTTTCATGATTTCCTCGGTTACGTCGTTAACTGGCGATTAGCAATTACATTGATTGAGTGGAAGCAAATAGCGCGATTCGCCATGCATATTCGTCATACGGTATTTGTGCGGCGGAACATCAAAATAATTTTTGAATGTCCGGGTCAGCGTCTGCTGAGACTCAAAACCGTAACGCTCTGCCAGATAAAGAATGGGCTCGTTACTCTCTTTTAATTTTTGCGCTATTTCAGTCATTTTACGGCTGCGAATGTATTGACCCAGTGAATGACCGGTTTCTTTTTTAAACATCCGTTGCAGGTGCCATTTGGAGTAACCTGAACGCTCAGACACTTTTTCCAGCGAGAGCGGCGATTCAAGGTTATTTTCGATCCAGTCCAAAATGCTATGAATAGTGATTGTGTCAGTATTGCGTCTGGACATCGTCATACCTCTTTCTGTTTACGGCAGGATTCTCTTAAGCAAGTGCTCAAGTGTGGCTACTTCATCCGCCGTTAAGTTTTTTGTTAGTTCCTGGTGCAGGTCTTGCCCTACTAATTGATGACACTGCTCGCAAATTGCTGCGCCATGATCGGTGAGTTTCACCAGCACGCCACGCTTATCATGTGGATTCGGAAGCCTTTCTATCCAGCCTTTACAGGCCAGTCTGTCCAGCATCCGCGTCAGGGCGCCAAGGTCGACAGACAGCACTTTTTTCAATTCGACAGGGGTGATGCACACCGCGCAACGGATGGAGCAGAGCACCTTGAACTGCGATGCCGTGATATCCAGCGGTGACAGATAGTCGTTTAGCAAACGATCTTTTTTCTGATTAACCATATAGATCAAACGACCCAGTGGGATGATTTCGTTAAACAGATCACTGGTGTTTTTCACAATGGTTGCCCTGGCAAGTAGTTAGTCACGGCTGATATTATTGCTTAGGCAAATATAAGTCAAACGAATGGATCCGCAAATGCCACGTTTTGCTAAATCATCAGACTAAATACCTGACGAGTGGAATTTTAACGGTTTGATAATTATGGTTTATACGTGCGGATGAAAAATGAATCCTTACATCACGAAAATGGCTTATCTCGCGGATTTCACCGTATACTTGCCGCTGACGATTAACGCACAGGAAAGATGACATTATGATGGACTTGTTTAAAGCAATAGGACTGGGGCTGGTAGTCCTGTTACCGTTGGCAAACCCGTTAACCACCGTGGCGTTGTTCCTTGGCCTAGCCGGCAATATGAACAGCGCAGAGCGTAACCGTCAGTCACTCATGGCATCTGTCTATGTATTTGCCATTATGATGGTGGCGTACTACGCCGGGCAGGTGGTAATGAATACGTTCGGGATTTCGATTCCCGGGTTACGTATTGCGGGTGGGTTAATCGTTGCGTTTATCGGCTTCCGGATGCTGTTTCCGCAGCAGAAGGCGCATGATTCTCCGGAAGCGAGAAGCAAGTCTGAAGAGCTGGAAGACGAACCGACGGCCAATATCGCCTTTGTACCGCTGGCTATGCCAAGCACTGCCGGTCCGGGGACAATTGCGATGATCATCAGCTCCGCGTCAACCGTGCGTCATGGCTCCGAATTTCCGGACTGGGTGATCATGATCGCGCCGCCGATTATTTTTGCGGTTGTCGGGATTATCCTGTGGGGCTGTTTGCGCAGTTCCGGGGGGATCATGCGGCTGGTCGGTAAAGGTGGTATCGAAGCGATTTCTCGTTTGATGGGCTTCCTGCTGGTGTGTATGGGCGTGCAGTTTATTATTAACGGCGTGCTGGAAATTATCAAAACCTACGCTTAAAACACTATGCCCGGTAATATTTACCGGGCATATTTTTTATGAATGCTGAGGCTGTTCTTCCAGTGATACCGGCCATTTACGAAAGATAATCACCGACCATATCAACGCGGCAACGGCAGGCACTGCGCCGACGTAACCAATCGTAGACATCGACCAGTGCAAACTCACCTGATTGCCTACCAGCGCGCCAGCACCAATACCGATATTAAAGATTCCTGAGAACAGCGCCATTGCGACGTCAGTCGCATCCGGAGCAAGCGCCAAAACTTTCACCTGCATACCCAGGCCTATCAGCATGATGGCGACGCCCCAGAAAATACTCAGGATGGCAAGGTGCATTTCGCTGTCAGCGGCGGGAAGTAACAGTACCAGGCATATCGTCAACAGGGCAATGGCACTGCTAATCAGTACGGACGCATGCAGATTACCCAGCTTACCGAAAATGACGCTACCGACAATTCCCGCACCACCCAGAACCAGCAACAGGACTGTAGCAAAGTTTGCGCTCAGGCCCGCGACGGTCTGCACAAACGGTTCGATATAGCTGTAGGCCGTATAGTGCGCGGTGACCACAATCACCGTCAGTAGATACAGACTCATCAATGCCGGGCGATGGAATAACACGGGCAGGCTTTTTAAAGAGCCGGAGTGCTCACTGGGTAGTTTGGGCAGGAGCTTAATCAGGCAAAGCAGGGTAACTAACGCCCCCATACCGATGGCGAAGAAGGTCGTGCGCCAGCCAAAATACTGACCGACGATACGCCCGATGGGCAGCCCCAATACCATCGCCAGCGCAGTGCCAGTGGCAATCAGGCTGAGAGCCTGTGCACGTTTCCCGGCAGGAGCCAGGCGAATTGCCAGCGATGCGGTGATCGACCAGAAAATAGCGTGCGCAAAGGCAATACCAATACGGCTAATTACCAACACGGTAAAATTCCATGCCAGGAAAGAGAGCACATGGCTGGCGATAAACACAACAAACAGACAGATCAGAAGTTTTCGGCGCTCTACCTGACTGGTAAGTAACATGAAGGGGAGCGACATCAGGGCAACAACCCAGGCGTAGATCGTCAGCATGATCCCGACCTGAGCGGTCTGCATATTAAAGCTTTGTGCGATGTCGGAAAGCAAACCGACAGGGACAAACTCTGTGGTATTGAAAATAAAACCGGCAATGGCAAGCGTAACTACCCGTAGCCACGCGACCTTGCGGGAAACAGTGTCTGTTGTCATATCAAATAAGAGGATTAGCTGCGAAAAGGTAAGGCCACGATCTTAAAACGTTTGCTGGCGAAAATACAATCATTTTGTGATGCGGATCTCATTTCATTGGCAGGGCGCTATAATTTGCTGCCGAACATTCCTCATATTTTTAAGTATTTCAATAATAATGAAATTCTGGGGGTATGACTTCACCCGGATATACAGTTATTCATGTTCTTTGAGGATAGCCAGCTACTCCGGGCTTTGTGATAACTGAGGGTTCAACACCTCAATAAACGCTTCCAGTTGCCGCGTCATTGCACCTCTGCGCCAGACCAGCCATGTATTCAGCCAGCGCCAGTTCTCGCTTAGCGGCCAGGCGTTTACCTGATGATGCCCAGGCATGCTCTCCAGCATCGAACGCGGGATCAGTGCGATACCCGCTCCGGCAATGACGCAGGCCAACATACCGTGATATGACTCCATTTCGTGAATGGTGCCGGGCATGGCGCGATCGGCATGAAACCAGCTTTCAAAATGGCGGCGATAGGAACAGTTGGCGCGAAAGGCGTAAATACTGCAACCGTTGACGTCGCTGGCCCGCTGAATGGGGGGATGACCGTTAGGAGTGACAATCATCATCTCTTCACGGTAGACCGGCATTCCTTCAAGGCCTGGATGGGTAATTGGGCCATCGACAAAGGCAGCGTTCAATGTACCGTCGAGCACGCCGTCCAGCATTGTGCCAGAAGGACCTGTCGCTAACGCGAACTGAATTTTGGGGTAACGCTGGTTATATTCAGCCAGCGTGGCGGGGATGCGTACTGCTGCCGTACTTTCAAGCGAGCCGAGAGAGAAGAGTCCTTGCGGCTCATCCCCGGCGACGACCATCCTGGCTTCCTCAACCAGCGCGAGGATCCGCTGGCTGTAGCGCAAAAAGTTGTGCCCGGATGGGGAAAGCCGCAGACGCTGGTTTTCACGAATAAACAGATCAACACCCAGGTCGGCTTCAAGCTGACGTATACGGGTGGTGAGATTAGATGGCACGCGATGAACCTTCGCAGCGGCCTGCGTAATACTGCCAGTTTCCGCGACGGCATTAAACATTTCCAGCTGCGTCAGATCCATAATTTTCTCTATTCGTGAATGGTATGGTTAATATTATTCATTTTTCAGAAAGAGTAAATATGCTCATGATATAACCATACCCTGCGATAAAGAGAGGCACTTAATGACTATCACAGCAGCAACACATGCGATTTCCATTGACCCTACCAGCGGTGAAAGACTGACGGCGACGCCGTGGGCCAGCGTGGAAGAGATTGATCATGCGCTGAACCTTGCAGCGAATGGCTATAGCGAATGGAAACACACTTCCGTTGAGCACCGTGCGCAAACGCTGCGCCATATTGGGCAAGCTCTGCGCCATCGTGCGGAAGAGATGGCGCAGTGTATCTCACGTGAAATGGGTAAACCCATTAAGCAGGCGCGGGCTGAAGTCGCTAAGTCAGCTGCGTTGTGTGACTGGTACGCCGAGCATGGACCGGCGATGCTCAGTCCGGAACCCACGCTGGTGGAGAATAACCAGGCGGTGATTGAGTATCGTCCGGTAGGAACTATTTTGGCGATCATGCCGTGGAACTTCCCACTCTGGCAGGTAATGCGAGGTGCCGTCCCGATTCTGTTGGCCGGAAATGGTTACCTGTTAAAGCATGCGCCTAACGTAACCGGCTGTGCTGCAATTATTGCGCAGGTTTTCGCTGATGCGGGTGTACCGGCAGGGGTTTACGGTTGGGTGAATGCCGATAACGCAGGGGTCAGTCAGATGATCAATGACCCGCGTATCACGGCGGTAACGGTGACGGGTAGTGTTCGTGCTGGTGCGGCGATTGGTGCCCAGGCGGGTGCGGCGCTGAAAAAATGCGTACTTGAACTGGGTGGTTCCGATCCGTTTATTGTTCTTAATGATGCAGACCTCGATCTGGCCGTTAAGGCGGCGGTCGCCGGGCGTTATCAGAATACCGGGCAGGTTTGTGCGGCAGCCAAACGCTTTATTATCGAAGAAGGGATAGCGGCAGAATTTACTTCACGCTTTGTGGCTGCTGCGAGCGCGCTCAAAATGGGCGATCCGCTGAACGAAGAAAACGATCTGGGGCCGATGGCGCGATTTGATCTGCGTGATGAGCTGCACCAGCAGGTTGAAGCCACCCTTGCCGAAGGGGCGCGGTTACTTCTCGGCGGGGAAAAAATTGCGGGTCATGGTAATTACTATGCCGTGACGGTACTGGGCGATGTTACTCCAGAGATGACGGCGTTCCGCCAGGAGCTGTTTGGTCCGGTTGCGGCAATTACTGTGGCGAAGAATGCGGAACATGCCTTAGCGCTGGCGAATGACAGTGATTTCGGCTTATCTGCCACGGTGTTTACTGCGGATGAAGTGCTGGCGCAGAAGATGGCGTCGCGCCTGGAGTGTGGTGGCGTATTCATCAATGGTTACAGTGCCAGCGATGCCCGCGTTGCCTTTGGCGGTGTGAAGAAAAGTGGTTTTGGCCGAGAGCTTTCGCACTTTGGTCTGCATGAGTTTTGTAACGTGCAGACCGTCTGGAAAAACCGCCTTTGATGGTGTAGGTGTCTCCGCTGGAGGCACCTGTCTTATTTCTGCAATTTTTCTGTCATTTACTCTCCGTACACTCGCGTCTAACGCTTTGATACAGAAGAGTAATATGAACATAACGCAAATTTTCCGTCGTCTTATTCCCCGTCAGTTTGGTCTGTTAACCGGCATTTTTTGCATTATTGCGCTGTTCTCTGTTTTGCAGGTCGCGTCCTCCTTAATGCTTTCGGCCTCAGTCAGCGGCGCACAGCATAATGAAGGACGTAATCAACTCGCGCTTATACAGCAGGCGAAGGTTGATGAAGCGCGGGTGGCGTTATTATCTGCCAGCGATTTACTTAACCGTGCGGGAGTTTATTTTATGCAGGATGCCGCCACCGGTTCGGACGGGAGTTGGCATCCGTTAATGGAAGAGGCGTACCGGGCGCTGGCGCAGTCAAAAAGTGCATGGGATGCCTGGCGGGATATGAAACCGCAGCCGGATCCGGATCTAACGGAGAGCTATCAGCGTTTTTATAGCGGTATTCAGGAGCAGGCGGATGGGCTGATGCAGTCAGGTTCCATTGATGCTTTTTTTGCCGTACCCGTGCAGGCCTTTCAGACGGACTTTAACGCTAATTACGCGCGCTTTCAGCAGAACAGTGGGCGACATGCGGAAGCTGGGCGTCAGCAGCTGTTGACCAGTCTTGAGCGTTTACAGAATCTATTTTTGTTTATTCCTCTCGTGCTGGTGGTTATCGCCTTTCTGGTCTGGCGTAGTATGTTCCGTTGGGTGATTATGCCACTGCGACGGCTGATCGATCATATCGATATTTTAGCAGCGGGTGACCTGTCTCGCCCGGCCCCGCAGGTGAGTCAGTTTAATCGGGAAGTGACGCAATTAAGTTCGCGTATTGCTGCAATGCAGCAAGGTCTCTGCGCGCTGGTGCAGCAGGTAAACGACGCCACCACTGCAATGGTAGGAAATATCAACGAACTTGCGCAGAACAATAAACAGCTATATCAGCAGTCGGCGAAACAAAGTGAAGAGTTAAGCAGCGTGACATCGCATATTTCGTTGCTGGAAATGCATGTTGAGGATAACAGTGGCTTTGCTGAACTGGCGAATCAACGCGCTGTGCAGGCGCGAGATGTTGCGGCAGGCGGGGACCGAATGATGGCGACGGTAAATACGTCAATGCAGGCGATTGTGACACGTTCGTCTGAAATGCGAGGTATTACCACGCTTATCGATAATATTGCATTTCAGACAAATATCCTGGCTCTTAACGCGGCAATCGAGGCAGCACATGCCGGGGAGCAAGGGCGCGGGTTTGCCGTGGTTGCGAAAGAAGTTGGGCTGCTGGCGCGAAAAAGCGGTCAGTCTACGCAAAACATTCAGACACTGATTAAACACTCGTTACAGGGCATTGAAGAGGGCTTTCACGCGGTTAACGGGCTGGATAAGAATTTGCAGCAGGTTATCGCACTGGTTGAGAATCTTGGTGCGTTGCTGAACGACATTTCGACTGCAACGTTAAATCAAGGGAACAATATTCACCAGTTGACTCGAAAGCTGCATGTCCTGAACGGCGAAGCCCGGCAAACCAGCGAACTGGTGAATGCTGCATCTGACTCTTCCTTGCAGCTACACCATGAATCCCGCCAGCTTATGCAGGCCGTGGCCAGATTCCGCCTTCCGGCCTGACGCTGCGTATTCAGCTCTGTTATACTCGCAGGCCTTTCATACCTGCGAGCAAGGAGCATGTTGTGGCCAGGGCCATGGACAATTCAATTTTAGAGACCATTGTGCAGCAGGTTCGTCCGCTGATTGGTCAGGGTAAAGTCGCTGATTATATTCCGGCATTAGCCTCTGTCGACGGTTCAAAACTGGGTATTGCTATCTGTACCGTTGATGGACAGCACTATCAGGCGGGAGATGCGCAAGAACGTTTTTCTATTCAGTCGATTTCAAAGGTGCTCAGCCTGGTCGTAGCAATGCGTCACTATCAGGAAGAGGAGATTTGGCAGCGTGTCGGCAAAGATCCTTCTGGCCATCCTTTTAACTCCCTGGTGCAGTTGGAAATGGAGCAGGGTATCCCTCGCAATCCCTTTATTAACGCCGGGGCGCTGGTGGTTTGCGATATGTTGCAAGGGCGTCTAAGCGCACCGCGTCAACGGATGCTGGAAGTGGTACGGGCGTTAAGCGGTGTTTCGGATATCGCTTATGATGCGACGGTCGCGCGATCAGAGTTTGAACACTCGGCGCGTAATGCCGCAATTGCCTGGCTGATGAAATCCTTCGGCAATTTTCACCATGACGTGACCACCGTTTTGCAGAATTACTTTCACTACTGCGCGCTAAAAATGAGCTGTGTGGAGTTGGCGCGAACCTTTGTCTTTTTGGCAAATCAAGGGCATGCCTTTCATCTTGCGGAACCCGTGGTGACGCCGATGCAGGCCAGGCAGATCAATGCGCTAATGGCGACCAGCGGCATGTATCAGAACGCAGGGGAGTTTGCCTGGCGGGTCGGGCTTCCGGCGAAATCTGGTGTGGGTGGCGGCATCGTGGCGATCGTGCCTCACGAGATGGCGATTGCTGTCTGGAGTCCGGAACTGGACCCGGCGGGAAATTCACTGGCCGGTATCGCCGTGCTGGAGCAATTAACACAACAGCTGGGGCG
This sequence comes from Citrobacter sp. Cf125, assembly GCF_030333935.1. NCBI lineage: Bacteria > Pseudomonadati > Pseudomonadota > Gammaproteobacteria > Enterobacterales > Enterobacteriaceae > Citrobacter > Citrobacter sp. Cf125. The sequence goes on from NZ_JAOWEY010000022.1 coordinate 47,512, forward strand.
TTCGGTTTACTGATGAATACGCTCGATCCTCTTTTTGCCCGGCTGGCGAAATCAACGTTTCGCTCGCGTTTTCGTCTTGGTCAGAAAGAAAGGCAGTATTGTCTGGATAAAGGGGCGCCGGTTATCGAACAACATGCTGCGGATTTTATTGCTAAACGACTGGCACCTGCGTTTCCCGCCAATGATGGTAAACAGACTCCCATGCGTGGTCACCCGGTATTTATCGCTCAACATGCTACGGCAACGTGCTGTCGAGGGTGTCTGGCGAAATGGCATGATATACCTAAGGGCGTAGCGCTAAACGATGAACAAAAACGTTACGTTGTCACGGTTATTTATCACTGGTTAGTACTTCAGATGAACAAGCCATAGATAACATTATCCTATGATATGACCCCTTGTGTTGTGTAATTGTTAAAAGCAGTATGAAGGGGTCAATCTAAGGAGAAACCATGGCTTCCGGTAAACCCTGCTTTGTGCTGAGCGCGGCACAGATTCTGTCGCGAATCGACGAGCTCAGCGATGTTCTTGAACGGTGCGTCAATGACGGTGCCTCCATCAGTTTTATGCTGCCCTTTAATCGCGAAAAATCAGAGCCTTTCTGGATGAACGTCGCGCAAAGTGTTTCTCGCGGAGAACGGATCGTTCTTGGTACGCAAAACGCGCAGGGGGCGCTTGTCGGTACCGTCCAACTCATTATCGATCAACCTGAAAATCAACCTCATCGTGCTGATGTTGCCAAACTGCTGGTTCACCCCTCAGCGCGACGCGGTGGCCTGGCTCGTGAATTGATGAACGAACTGGAAAGTTGCGCGCGTCAACAAGGTAAAACGCTGCTGGTGCTTGATACGGCGACGGGCAGTGGCGCGGAGTTGTTCTACCACAATTGCGGGTGGAAAAAGGTAGGGGTGATACCTGACTATGCCCAAATGCCCGATGGGACGCTGACCGGGACCACACTTTTCTATAAAACGCTCTAATTTGTCGCCGGGGATTGATCAAAACAGGGTTTCAATGTATTAAAGTTTGCTAACCTATTGGACCAATTCAATTAGGTTGTATGACTAATCATAAAGGGAACCCATTGTGCAAACACTAAATCGTCGCGATTTCCCCGGTGCTCAGTATCCTGAACGCATTATTCAGTTTGGTGAAGGAAACTTCCTGCGCGCCTTTGTAGACTGGCAGGTTGATCTGCTGAACGAACATACCGATCTGAATGCTGGTGTGGTCATTGTTCGTCCTATCGAAAGTACCTTCCCACCATCGCTGAGTACGCAGGATGGCCTCTATACTACTATCATTCGTGGTTTGAATGAGAAGGGCGAGGCTGTCAGCGATGCTCGTCTAATTCGTTCAGTTAACCGTGAAATCAGCGTCTATAGCGAATACGATGAGTTCCTGAAGCTGGCACATAATCCTGATATGCGTTTTGTGTTCTCTAACACCACGGAAGCAGGTATCAGTTACCACGCGGGCGATAAGTTTGACGACGCGCCAGCGGTAAGTTATCCGGCTAAACTGACGCGTCTGCTGTTCGAACGCTTCAGCTATTTTAACGGCGCATTGGATAAAGGCTGGATTATCATCCCTTGCGAACTGATTGATTATAACGGTGATGCGCTGCGTGAACTGGTTCTGCGCTACGCTCAGGAATGGACGCTACCGGAAGCGTTTATTCAGTGGCTGGATCAGGCCAATGCATTTTGCTCTACGCTGGTGGACCGTATTGTTACCGGCTATCCGCGTGATGAGGTAGCTAAGCTCGAAGCTGAACTGGGCTATCATGATGCTTTCCTCGACACGGCAGAACATTTCTATCTGTTTGTCATTCAGGGGCCGAAGTCATTAGCCGCAGAACTACGTCTGGATAAGTATCCGCTGAATGTCCTGATTGTGGATGACATCAAACCGTACAAAGAGCGCAAAGTGGCGATTCTCAACGGTGCTCACACTGCGCTGGTTCCTGTTGCCTGGCAGGCAGGGTTGGACACCGTGGGCGAGGCGATGAATGACGCAGAAATTTGCGCCTTCGTTGAAAAAGCTATTTATGAAGAAATCATTCCGGTACTGGATTTACCGCGCGATGAGCTGGCGTCCTTTGCCAGTGCGGTGACGGGGCGTTTCTGCAACCCGTACATCAAGCATCAGTTGTTGTCGATTGCCCTGAACGGCATGACTAAATTCCGTACCCGCATATTGCCGCAACTGCTGGCCGGGCAACAGGCCAGCGGTCAATTGCCCGCACGTCTGACGTTTGCGCTGGCGGCGTTGATTGCGTTCTACCGCGGGGAGCGTAACGGTGAGTCTTATCCGGTCCAGGATGATGCGCACTGGATTGAACGTTTCCAACAACTGTGGAGCCAACATCGCGATCGCCAGATAAGTACTGAGGCGTTGGTGCGTACTGTACTGGCGGTCAAAGAACATTGGGAGCAAGACCTGACCCAGGTTTCTGGGCTGGTGGAGCAAGTTTCTGCCGATCTGGATGCCATCCTGGCAAAAGGCATGCGTGAAGCCGTGAAACCACTGTGCTAAAAAATGCTTAATATTCATTTATAAGCTTTTTATTTTAGCAGACCGCAAAGGTGTTTAATTCAGGGAGAGGTTACTCTCCCTGAGCCATTTTGTTTTGTAATACAAATTATGTTTTTTCCGTAGTTCACCCGTGCAAACTATACTTTTTTAATTATAAAACTATAGAATTACACCACACACCGTAATAGCATCATGATGAAAGTAGTCCCCATGGGTATTATCACCACCATTATCTCTAACGACATATAAAACTAAGTGCATTTTATCTGTTTCCGCATATAACATTTTTGATTCAACCTGTAAAAAAAGTTATAAATAAAGCTATATAAAAACCATGAAAAAATGAAGGCTTTTAGTGGGTGGGGATTACAAAAATTTCATTAAAAGATACCAATTGAAATTTTTGATGAGATATTTGTCGCGTAAGTTATTATCAGTGAGGAAATCTTAGGAAATAATTATGTTTTAAGTTTTTTTCGTTGATTAAATAGTTGTTGATTTAATTTTGAGCCTGTTGATAATCGATTCAGCTTCTCAGAGAGACTCTGCTCTTTTGAAATGCACAACAACTCGTTATATTTTTATCAGGAACAACATAATGAAAAAAATCGCCGCTATCGTTGCATTCAGCAGCGTATTTGCTGTCTCTGCTGTTCAGGCAGCCGGAAATGGTACTATTAATTTTACCGGTGCGGTAAATAACCAGACCTGTAGTGCTACGATTAATGGCGCAACAGGTAGTACTGCGGCGGCTGTGACGCTGCCAACTGTTCAGGCAAATATTTTAGGTACCGCAGGTAATGTCGCGGGTCAGACATCTTTTAAAATGGATGTCACTGGGTGTGCGTCGACTAACCCAGTAGGCGCTGGCACTGTTAAGGCTTTTTTTGAAAGAGGAGCAAATGTAGACAGTAATGGTCGTCTTGTTAATACCAATACAACAGGTGCGTCCAATGTTGTGCTGGAGCTTGTCGACGGTTCCGGGAATACGCCAATTAAGGCAGGCGACATTGCGCAGAACACGGGTAACTACGTGCCTATTAGTGGTGGTAACGCAACTCTGCCATATGCCGTACGCTATTATGCAACGGGGGCAGCTACTGCTGGTGCGGTTGCGTCTAGCGTAACGTATTCGCTGATCTATAACTGATATCAGAATATTACTTAAGAAAATTTGGTAAAAGTATTTCTCCGAATAGTATAGATAAACATTTTCAAAGTGTTCTATAAACTCCAGTAATTTTCTTACTTCATAACAAGCCGGAGTGGAAGGTTTTATGTCGAACCTTCCTCTCCGGATTTTATAAAAATAAAGAGCATATCGTTAAATATTCTGTTCTAAAGGCAATAATACTATGAAACTGCACCGATTCTTTTCTGCTACAGCGCTTTTACTGGCTACGGGAATACCAGCGACGTATGCCAGTATTCAAATCAATACCACCCGAGTCATTTATCATGCTGCGGAAAAAGATATCAGCGTGCAAATTACGAATCCAGGAAAATATCCGGTATTGCTGCAAAGCTGGACCGATGACGGTAATCCAGAAATTAAACCGGACGCAATGCGCACTCCTTTTGTGCTGACTCCTCCATTGACGCGGGTGAATGCCGACGCAGGACAAACGTTACGCCTGTCATATACCGGGACTGCTTTGCCCGCCGACAGAGAGAGCGTTTATTGGTTAAACGTGCTGGAAATCCCGCCTGTAGGTGTGAAAGGGACAAATCAGGTGCAGGTGGCCTTTCGATCAAGGATCAAGCTGTTTTATCGCCCTGTCACACTTGACGACAAAGGCGCTCGTACGGCAATCGCGCAGCTGCGCTGGCAGGCGCAGGGTAATCATATCATCCTGAGTAATCCGACGGCGTACTACGTTTCTGCCGTGGCTGTAACCGCGACGCACGCAGGCAAAAAAACAACGATCCCCGCCGATATGCTGGCACCGCACGGCAGTCTCGATCTGACGCTTCCCTCTGGTGTAGTGGCGGATGGCCTTACCGTGGAAGCGATTAACGATTACGGCTCATCGGTTACAGAACCTGTAAACCGGTTGTAATAGCAGGGGATACTCATGCGTAAAACTTATCTTGCTGAAATGCTGTCGGCAGGGCAGCCCGTTGCCTGGATATATGCGTCATTACTGATCATACCTGTTATGGCAACGGCAGCGCCAGACGATGACGTTGAGTTCAACACCACATTTCTTGACAGCGCGTATACAGCGGGTATCGACTTGCAGCAGTTCAGGCAAGGAAACAGCTTGCCGGCGGGAGAGTATTTAGCGGATATCTGGCTAAATGATGAGTTGGTGGCAACGCAGAAAATGACATTCAATAAAACGTCTCAAGGAACGGTTGCTGCCTGTATGACTCCTGAGTTGCTGGCTCACCTGAATATTATGCCGTCCGCATTGCACGACATGGATAAGCTGACCCGCGGCAACTGCGTGCCCGTAGAGCAGGTGATTCCATCAGCAAAACTCACATGGAATAACAGCGAGCAAAAGCTGGTTATTGCCGTACCCCAGCAGGATCTCGCGAAAACGGCGCGCGGTACCGTGCCGCCATCGCTCTGGCAGGATGGCAGTCTGGCGGCATTTATAGGTTACAACGCCAGTGCCTATCAATCATCATCTGGCGGTGAAACGTTTAACTCTCAGTATTTGAGTCTGAACAGCGGACTTAACGTTGGAGGCTGGTATCTGCGACATAACGGGAGTCTGACCAATCAGACCGGAAGCGGCAATCGTTATCAAAGCATTAATACTTACCTCCAGCATGATGTCAGCTCTGTTCGCGGTCGTTTCCTGGTGGGTGAAGCTAATACCTCAGGACGTCTTTTTGATTCGTTGTCATATACCGGCGTCTCGCTATTCAGCGATGATCAAATGTTGCCTGAATCACAGCGCGGTTATGCACCTGAAATCCGCGGGATCGCCCGCAGCCATGCGCGCGTCACCGTACGGCAGAGCGGGAATGTGATTTATGAAACTACCGTTCCGGCAGGGGCTTTTGTTATTAACGATCTTTATCCTACCGGTTATGGTGGCGACCTCAGCGTGACCGTACGCGAAGCGGATGGTAGTGAAAGCACATTCCTTGTGCCTTACGCCTCGGTAGCAGATTTGTTGCGTCCTGGCGCATCGCGTTATGAAGCGGTGGCAGGGAAATACCGTCAGTCGAATGGGCGTGACGGTCAACCTTTTTATCAGGCGACCTGGCAGCAGGGTATTACTAACTTCTTGACGTTGTATGGTGGAACCCAATTTAGCGATGGCTATCAGGCGTATCAGGCCGGCAGCGCGGTATCGACCCCGCTGGGTGCCGTGGCGCTGGATGTGACCCAGGCTATGACCTCCACGAGCAGAGACAAACTGAGCGGGCAAAGTTATCGCATTACCTACAACAAACTCATTTCTGACACGCAGAGCAATATTGCGCTGGCCGCATATCGTTTCTCCACGCGTGATTATCTGGATTTTGCTCAGGCCATGGAGTACCAGAACTTGCAGAAAGGGGATGCGATTTATGCCGGGTTACTGTACCGGACCAAAAACCGATACAGCCTGACGTTAAGTCAGGGGTTGGCGGAAGGTTGGGGGACATTCTCTGCCACCGGGCTTTCGCAGAATTACTGGAATCGCAATGGGAACGACATGCAATACCAGTTTGGTTACTCAAACCGCTGGAAACGATTGAGTTATACCCTGACCGCTACGCGTAACCGTGCCCCAGAGGGAAACATGGAAACCAGTTGGCTGGTTTCCTTCAGTTTGCCGTTGGGTGAGGAGCGCCCTGTCACGTTTAGTAGTTCGGTTTCCCATGATAACGGTGGCTTGGCTGAGCAAGTTGCGCTGGCCGGAACTGGCGGAGATAAGCAGCAGATGAGCTGGGGCGTTTCGGGAACCCACAGTGAACAAAGTGGCAGTACCGGTAGCGTGAGCGGTCAGTACCTTTCACCATGGACATCCGTCAATGCGTCTGTAGGTGTAGGTCGGGATAACCATACCTTGTCTGGTGGGCTGTCAGGTTCGATGGTGGCGCATCCACACGGAGTAACCTTTACGCCTTATACCAGTGACACCTGGGTGGTAGTGAATGCCCCAGGTGCTGCAGGTGCGGAAGTACTGAGTTATCCGGGATTAAAATTGGACCGCTGGGGCAATGCCGTCATGCCTGCCTCAATGCCATATCAGCGAAATTCGGTCAGCCTCGATCCGAAAAATCTGTCTCACCAGGTTGAACTCGAAAATACCACTCAAAATGTGGTGCCGCGCTCAGGTGCGGTAGTGGTGGCGGAATTTGCCACGCATCAAGGCTATGCCCTACTGCTGACGCCAGCGCAACCAGAAGTAAGTTTATCCTTCGGCGCGACGGTAACGGATAGTCAGGGAAATACCGTCGGCATGGTAGGGCAAGGTGGAATGGTCTACGCCCGGGTAAATACAAAAACAGGCCAGCTGTTTGCCACCCATGATCTAACAGGCAAAGCCAGTACCTGCATTATGCCGTTCAGCGTGACGGATGAAGCGAAAGCGATGCAGCAGATAACCTATTCGTGCGGACGCTAAGGCAACAGCCGCTTTGATTTACGATCTTGGAGAATACATGATCAGTTTGATTCGTTCCAAAATACATCTGCGGATAGTTCAGTTGCTCGTTGCGACGAGCGGGCTGTTATTTGCTGGCCATAGTCTTGCCGTCTGTTCGACTGGAAATCAGCAGTATACCGTTCAGGTTCCACTCCAGGCTGCAACGTTTAGTGCCGGAGAGGATTTTCCAGTAGGGAGTAATATCCGCGTACAGCAGGTTCGTGGCTATACGGCTGTTCCTGTGACTTGTACTAATTCTGGCGCCTATTCGCGCATGAGTCTTTCAGGAGGCACGCTATACCCCGGTCAAAGCAACATCTATCAGACGGGGATTAATGGATTAGGGGTGCGTTTTCGTAACCCTTACGAGAATAAATATTATCCGTTTAATACTACCTGGATGGGTACTTACAGTCCTGATGGCTGGTTAGTGTTCACTATTGAGCTGGTCAAAATGGGGCCAATTACTGCCGGAACAGTGAATAGCGCACTTTTTCCGCAAGTGAGAATTGATGCGATAGATGCCGATAATAATCCGACTCGAGTGGCATGGCATACAATTACCGGCGGTTTTACGCTGCAAACGCCAACGTGTACGACGCCCAACTTTAATTGGGATCTGGGAACGACTAACACCACGCTCTTACGAAATCAGGGCGACGCCAGTGTGTGGGTGGATACGCCAGTGACTTTGACCGGGTGTTCTACATTCCTGGGTAATAACAGTAATGGAAGCTATACCCAGTACAATATTCAAGCCGGCTTTAATTCAGGGAGTGTGTCTCAGTCTGGCAGTATTGCGCCCAACAAACTTACCATGACGCTGACGCCGAATACCTCCGCTATTGATTCCGTAAATGGAATTGTCGCTCTGGATAATACGGCCACCGCATCAGGATTTGGCGTACAGCTCGCCTCGAAACAATCAGGAACGTACGTTGCGCAGAATCTCGCGGGCAGTATGGTTGTCACGCCGACGGTTGGAGACAGCAGTGGTTCAGTCCGTTTTCCGTTGGGGGCGCGTATCATCCGAACCAGCGATTCGGTGCAGGGCGGGTCGATCAAAACTAGCCTGACTTACACTATTAATTACCAGTAATCGCAGCATGATAAACAGCTATAAGCAACGTTATGTTTGTGAGCCGGTTTATACCATGGCGGGGCGTCTGGTTGCCATGGAAGTGCTGACATCGTTTACGACACCTGAAGGGAATGCGGTCTCATACAACGATGTGACCGATATTCTTACGCCGGAGTATAAATGGCTAAATTTTGTGCGCCAACTGTACGGTGTTAGCTGCTGGCAAAATTGGTTGGTTCGCCACCACATCGTTATCTCACTGAATGTGGATGCTGATACGGCTGTTTGGCTTCTTCGTGACAAGGCCGTACTTTCTATGATCGCTAAAATGCCGTTTATTCGTCTTGAGGTACATGAGCATTTCCCCACCTCAGACAAAGAAAAACGGGGATTACTGCATCATTTACGACCCCATGCCTCAATGTGGCTGGATGATGTTGGCTCCGGAAGCCATAACAATTTTGGTTTGCTGATCAGGGGATATTTTAGTGGGGCGAAGATTGATAAGTCTTTTTTCTGGCAACACCATGTCAGCGATAAGGCGTGGCTGGGAAAGGTTATCCGCGATCTGACTCGTTTTGCAGGAAATGTCATCGTGGAGGGAGTAGAACACACCGGCCACACAATGGCTCTGATGACGACCCCGCATTGCTGGCTTCAGGGGCATCTGTTTCAGCGTACCGATATTGATCGCATTCCAGAAGTTCCATTATGGATTAACTCCGTCTTAACCGCGCCATCAGGCTGATTTTCACAGGATAAAAAGGTGTATCTCGTCATTACTCAGGATCGTTTTTTATTTTATTCAATTTCCTGTATTTTGGGGCCGGATATGACAGAGCATATCCGTTGTGTAGAAGATATTTGTCTGCAACGTCATCGGCATGCTCATGTGATATTAGATACTTTTAAAAATAATGTCATTTATACGCCACTGGCCGAGCGGATTGCGCTGATTGAACCTGAACGCATGTATATTATGTCACCTTTTGGGATTAAAAAATGCTTTCCTGGAATGAAGGTGAGGTTTATCCCACGAGCAATTCAGGTACAAGATTTAAGAGAATTGGTTATTCATGGTAGGTTCTATGAATGGCAACCTAAAATATATTTAACCAGAAGACAACATCATATCATAACAATGACATTATTGCATAAGAGTCAGCGTGTGATTACGGATGACTTGAATATTTCCATAAAAACGCTCTTTAGCCACAAGTATAATATTATGTTATTGCTCAACCTTAAAAAGTTTAGTGGGTTATTGAGCCATCCGTTTTCTCTATACCTGCGTTATGAACAGCATGATATGCACGGTATGGCAGAGTAGTTTTGCATTGATAACTAACGTGCTTTCCAAAAATCAGCGGGTGTGCTCGACGTGATTTTTCGAAAGGCTTTATTAAATCCGGATAATGACTCATAGCCCACGCGTGATGTTACTTCTTCAACTTTGTAGCCTCTGCGCAATAAGTTGATGGCGATGTTAATACGCAGTCGGGTTACCAGCTCATTAGGAGTATAACCGCATATATCATCTATCTTTCTGATAAAGGTTGAGCGACTCATATTTACTTTACCGGCCATCATATCAATTGACCAGTCGAGTGTAGGGTTATGCATAATCTGCAATAAAAGATCAGAGAAGGGGGCGTGTTGTGAAATATCCAACAGTTTTATATCGACAAGATGTTCATCAACAATTTGCTCAACAATGTAAACCAATAAAAGATCGGTGAGTCGTGCGAGAGCCAGTTCGCACCCTGACTGTGAGACTGAACACTCCAGCTGTAAAATAGCAACTAGTTGGCTTATTTTCTGGCTGGATGTATCATCTTTTTTGATTATCATGAATTCCGGCAGTAGAGCAAAAAGAATTTCACCCTGTATGGTTTTTGGGTGCAAAAAACCGCACAGAAGGGCGGTATCGCCATCTTTAGGTTCACTGATGGAATACATCGATTTTTTTGGAATATTCTCGGCATTCGCCTCGGGAGAAGAGACCAAATAAAATGGCATATTAAAGAAAAAGAATACAATATCACCTTCGGACAGGTTTACGACAGTGTTACGATCGGTGAAGCGAAGCCAGCATTGCCCTTCCAGCACCAAATGAAAACTGGGCATACCGGTTGGGTATGTTGAGGCTTTCCAGTCGTCGCAGTACCTACCGAGATGAAAAACGGAGGTAGCAACATGCGTCTGATTCGCGAGCCATTCTTTAATGTACATAATTTATTCTCTGATTTTTATGTAATTTATATCCCAATGAATGACTGTAATGACCACTAATAAACTGAAGATACAATACCCGTCCGGTCATTCAATATAAAGTTAGCATACGTTATCTGTTTCTAATGTGAGGTATTTTCCGAATGGTAATGATAAATCTTATTTAGTTACAACATACAATAAGCACTTTCAAAAAACACCGTTCCGTAACTACGGAGTTGACTAAGTTTTTAGCAGGGAAGAAGCTGGTGTGGTCAGAAGCTTGCAACATTGATCGCAATCAAGTTTAATGCGTTGGCTCCCAACCATTTCTAAGATAACCATGATCGTTAGACCTCAACAACACTGGATACGCCTGATATTTGTCTGGCATGGCTCCGTATTATCAAAAATCTTTACCCGGCTGCTTCTTAATTTCCTTCTTTCTATTGTGGTTATTATCATCCTGCCATGGTATACGATGCTGGGTATCAAATTTACCCTGGCACCGTTCAGCATTCTCGGCGTGGCGATAGCTATTTTTCTGGGGTTTCGCAATAACGCCTGCTATTCACGTTACGTTGAGGCCCGACACCTGTGGGGGCAGTTGATGATAACTTCCCGCTCATTACTGCGAGAGGTTAAAACCACCTTACCGGACGACGCTGATCTGAGGTATTTTGTTCATCTGCAGATCGCATTTGCCCACTGTTTACGCATGACTTTACGCCGACAGCCTCAGGCAGAGCCGTTAGCGAAATACCTGAGCGAGAAAGATATGCAGACGGTATTTGCCTCACAATCACCGGCAAACCGCATCTTGTTGCTGATGGGCGAGTGGTTGGCCGTACGCAGACGTAATGGTCAACTGTCTGACATATTATTTCACAGTTTAAACAATAGGTTAAATGATATGTCTGCAGTACTGGCCGGTTGTGAGCGGATTGCTAATACCCCGGTGCCGTTTGCTTATACCTTGATCCTTCATCGTACTGTGTACCTGTTTTGTATCATGTTGCCATTTGCATTGGTGGTCGATCTGCACTACATGACACCGTTTATTTCAGTGCTTATTTCCTATACTTTTATTTCGCTCGACACGCTTGCAGAAGAGCTTGAAGATCCGTTTGGCACTGAGAACAACGATCTGCCGCTGGATGCGATTTGCAATGCAATCGAAATCGATTTGCTGCAAATGAATGATGAAACAAATGTGCCAGCAAAGCATATGCCGGATAAGCACTATCAACTCACTTAGCGACGTTCGTTTTGCCACCACGCGGGCTGCATATCGGAAAACGAATGAAACTCCGGTGCAAGGTCTTCATCGTTAGGATTGTCAAAAGCACCGGCTAAAAGCGCAATGACCGGGGCGTCATCGATGGCGCCCACGGAACTGCCGCACTGAGGGCAAAAGGCCCGACTGGTCGTTTCTGATGAGCGCCAGGTTTTCGGTTTTCCGGCTTTTCCCGTCCATTCTACATTTTCTGCATCAAACTCAATCCAGACGACGGTAGGGGCGCCCGTATGTTTCCGGCATATATCGCAGGAGCAGGTATGGGAATTATTAGGACTGCTGGCAGTGAAACGGATCGAGCCACACAGACACCCACCAATGTAGACTTTAGACATAACAACCCCCGTCAGAAACATATTGCAAGACACTAGCAGAAGCCAGACATAGCCACTAGATCCTTATGATAAAAAGGCGAGGGTACGCATGGCTGATAGTTTATTCCTGTGATCTGCCAGATGATAAACGCTTAACTATTGCGTCTGGCAACAATAAACAATCGTGGAAATGCCAGTAAAATTTTGCCGTTCTCCTGCAACGGATATTGTTCCTGGAGCAGTTCATGGTAGCGCGCCAGGTAATGACGTTGCTCGCTTTCGCTCAAATCCTGCAACCAGGGGCGCAGGCCCGTTGAGCTTACCCAGTCGATAATTGCCTGATGCGAATCCATAATGTGATAATACGTTGTACGCCAGATATCTACATCACAACCCGCTTCGGTCAAAATATCATAGTAGGCGTGAACGCCAGGAAGCGGAGCACGGCCACGGTCTGGGTAATCTTGTTCATAAGCCACTTCGCGCATCAATACATGCGTTGGCTCCAGCCAGTTATCTGGCATTTGCACGGCCAGAACGCCATTGTGACTCAGTTGTGAGACCAGGTGCGGGAATAATTCATAGTGATCGGGTACCCACTGTAACGACGCATTTGCATAAAGCAGATCCACGGGATGCTCGGGGTGAAACAGGCTAATATCCGCTTCGATAAAATGACAGTCAGGTAACGTGTTGCGCGCTTCATTCAGCATAGCAGGAGAGGAATCGACTCCTGTTGTCTTTGCCGTGGGCCAGCGCTGATGCAGCAATGCCGTACTGTTTCCAGGGCCACAACCAAGATCAACAACTGAGCGGACATTTTCTAACGCCACACGGCTGAGTAATTCCGCTGCGGGTCTTGAACGTTCAGTTTCATATTGCAGATAAAGCGAAGGGTTCCAGTCGGCCATGTATGAATCTCCAGTATAAGAAGAAAAGGCGGAAAGGGGGTTCATTAGTCCTTGCCGATGAGCAGCTTCTTTTAGAAGATTATATGAAAATGAATGATAAGGGCAGATTTATGCTGGAAACATCGAGACTGATTCTCCGTCAGTGGGAAGCGAAAGACAGAGCGCCATTCGCCGCGTTAAATACCGATTCCGATGTGATGCGTTTTTTTCCGGCTCCATTGCTACGGACGGAAAGCGACAATCTTGCCGCAAGACTCCAGGAAGGCATTACAGAGCGCGGCTGGGGATTTTGGGCCGTTGAACTACAAGAAACACACCAGTTTGTGGGCTGCGTAGGTTTACATCCACAACCTGATAAGTTTCATTTTTCACCCTGTACTGAAATAGGCTGGCGTCTTGCGAAATCATTCTGGCATCAGGGGTTAGCATTGGAAGCTGCCGAAGCCTGCCTGACTTTTGCTTTCGAGGAACTGGCGTTAACTGAGGTGGTTTCTTTTACTTCGGTGCTGAACAAACCGTCTGAGAACCTGATGATACGCCTTGGCATGAGTAAAGCAGAAGAGTTTGTGCATCCCGCGTTGCCGCCAGATCATCGATTAGCACAACATGTCCTGTATCGTCTGATACGCAGCAGCGCCGTTTAACACTATGTTTCAGCTGCACAAGGACGACCAAAAAAACTCAGGTTCTTTCTTACTCCATCTTAGTGCGCATAATGTATATTATGTTAAATTGAATTTGAACTGTATTAGGCTTCTAACCCCATGGACCCGTTCAGTCTCACCCCTTCTGCTTTCTCTGTCGATGAAGGTCTGAGCAACAAAGTTCGCTCCTGCAGTTGAAATGCTTTGAGCACAAGCACTCTGGATGCAAACGCTATACAGAGTGCAATCTCAACGGTTTAACGCTGACAAAACACCGACGGCGAACGGCTGGTATAGAACTGCCATGTACTGCTATTAAGTCGCAATATGCTGAAATAAAATGGTTCTTTGGGTTTAAGGAAAAAATCTGGCAACGTTCTCGCTAACAATGGATGAATGTTAGTGCCACCGGAACTTGAAGCGACATTTCCGGATTCCATAAAGTAATCATCATCCTTGCGGGTAAAGGTAAACCAGACATTTTGATTTACCGCCAGCTTTTCACCGTTATTATCAGTGATTTTTCCGCGTAAAATAGCCACCCCATTGCTGCCATTAAAAACGTATCTGACTGAAATATCACCACGAATATCTGGATACTCCATTACTAATTCTCCGGAGCAATCAAAATGTGACCGCTGCCAGTTTTGTAACGTCATCGTGACTGCAATTGTTAACGCTACTGCTAAGATGATGCCAACACACCATTTTATATTACGTCCCCACATGTCTGGACTCCGCGAAATAATAATGGGTCACACAATCATTATCCTGCCAGCGGCTAAATTGCTTTCGACAAGTTAATGCGGAGATCCGCGGGAAATTAGGATACAGCGTGAGATAAACCCAGGGATAACTTTGACAATCCAGCGTATTTGTTTTGATAAACTGCTGGTGCTGATCAAATTTAAGCACATCCTGATTGACGTACCAGTGGCATCCCTCCCCTACGCCTAAAGACACATAGCGACTGAGTTTGGGATCAAACTGTGCCTCCCAGGTCACTATTGCGGCTATAACGCAACACACAACACCCGCCAGAATCCAGCACAGTGAGCGCATACGCAGTGATTTTGTCACTGTATTTACCGGCGTTACCGATGGCGTGACAGAGAGATCGCTAAGCGGTTCTTCAATCTTCTGTTCCAGCACTTCCAGTTGTGGCTCCAGGCGGATCCCGACTTTCGGTACGGTTACGATAAGTTCTTCATTCAGGCCAAGTTCTTTAAACGCGCGACGCAGCAAGGAAATATTCTGATAGAACGTATTATTGGTGACCTGCGCACCGTTAATATACCAGACATGCTCAAAGAAATAATCACGTTCAATAACCTGCCCCTGTTGTTGAATTAATAATAGTAAACAACGGGTTGCCGGATTGCTTAATGTTATACGTTTGGTCTCATCTGATTTCGCGTAGAGTACGTTCCGCTCTGGCCAGAATACAACGGTACTGTTAAGCAAAAACACGTGTGCCATTATGTTCCCTGAATATGGATTTTTGTCAATTTAGCTAGAGCGAACACTGCCAGCGTTAATTTACGACAGTTGAAAATCCCCAACGATTTCCTTCATCGTTAATCACAGTAAAGTTTATCTTATTATTCAGCATTTCAGGAGGTGCTGACTTAAAAATTACCTGCCGGGAACGCGGTGAAACCACTATTCCAGTTATGGAATAGTCTCCTGAATCTACATTAGCCAGAGATATGTTCCAGGAACTCTGATTAACAGCGTAAATCCCCCCGTTTTCATGGTGAAAACTCAGAAGATTGATGCTTTTTTCAGTCAACACGCCTATGTTTTTCGGTCTCCATAGGACTTTTAGCTGATTTCTTAACGTTAAGCGCACTTTTTCACCAGTTGGGCTATTTTTCAACTCCGCTGGAACCTGGTACACGTTGAGCCAGAATAACGACTCATAATCGTTGGCAAGCCCCGCCCCAGTCGTCATCACCTTTATCTCGCGTTGTTCACCGGGGAGAATTTTTAGCACCGGGGGAAGCACGATAAAAGGCGAACTGGCCTGAGATGGCCCTTTCTCTGGCGTGCCGTCATCTACCCAACTTTGAACCACCACGGGATAATTACCGTCGTTGACTAACATCACCGAGCGTTGAGTCTCTCCGTGGTTGAAGATGACCCGAGTAGTACTGATGTTAACCGCTGCTTGCACGCCAAATGCCAACATCCAGAGGCTACTGAATACGCAATAAAACTTGTACATGTGACTGGTAGCCCCCCGCCGTTAACGTATCTGCACCAAAACTTGCCAGACGAGCTTCGAAGCTTTCGCTGTAGTAATTGATGCCATCCTGGCTGCCATTTTGCTGCGTATTGCTGCCAATGACTGGCATCCAGCCGCCTTCGCTACCGCTGCCGACAGTTGACACCGCCATAAAATTCACCGGACTACCCGCACGGTAAACACGCACGCCAACGCCGCGAGCCCGCCCGGGAGCGCCATATTGCGTATCTAATAGCCAGGTTACGGTTTTACCAGTAATCAAATTAAAACCCCAGGCGCTGTTGACGCTGCTTTCCGGTGCAAGCAGCCCCATTGCGACATTGCTCTTCCCGGTCGCCACACCGGAAACCACCGTTGATTCGCAGGCAAATCCTATCTGGAAGGGCGCTGATGAATACTCCCCCTGTTTGAGCTGGGCCACGGAAATTGGCGGCAGATGCACAACGGGCGTAAAATCGGTAACCTGACACATTGCTGCACGTTTGACGAAGATCCCGTTATTGTACAGGCTAATCACTGACGGCCAGTCATTCGCCCAGCCAGCCCAATTTCCTCCACGGTGTGGCTGACCTATCTTGATACCCCACGAAGTTGTACCGGGCCCACGAAAAACCACGTAAGCATTGGGATTCACATAACTATTGTAAGTAGCAGACTGCGCCTGGTTGGCGTAGTAGCGTGTATCCAGCGTTTTAATCAACTCGGCGCTTATCGTCGAGAAGTTCTTGGCTTTAATCAGGAAATTGCCATTGGTATCAAGATCCAGGTTTTCCAGTGGGCGTTGCTGCCAGCTGTCGGTAAAGACGCTGCCTGTCGCATCGTGCGTCAAGCGTAATGCGACATTTTTCATGATGGTCAGATACGCACCTGGTACATCCGTTGCTTCATACCAGCCAGCCACGGTGTCATCGCCGTTAGTTGACCAGGCTTCATAGAGTTGTCCGGCGGTGTCCGGTGTACAACGGAAAAATACCTGCTCAGGATCGTAACCGCCGCCTTTATGGGCATAAGTGGTAAAAGGGATCCCGCCGCTGGAGGTCAGGATCGTCCCTGCCGGCTGAAAACTGCTATTACTGGTGATATCGACAGATTTACTCAATCCCGGCAATAGCCCGTTCCAGGCATCGTTGCCGCCGCCGGAGCGCCAGTCATTGGCAATGCCGTCCGTGCTTGCACTAAGCCTGTGCGTGCCTTGTGCGCCACTACTTCCTGATTTATATGGATAAATAATGTATTCACATGCGGCCTGTATCTGACAAGAAAACAGCGCCAGCACCAGAAAAAATAGTCTCATGAGCGCCCTTTTGTTACGCAAGCGACCGTTAATGCAATTAACGGTTCTGTACGTTGTTGTTGGTTAAGTTTCCACGGCAACGAACAATCACTGCTTTCCAGCATCAATAGTCCCTCTTCGTCTTCAACGCGGGCATATACCTGGTTCGCCTGGGCAACCATCCCGACTACACGACCTCGACCGTCGGTCACTGCCGCTCCCATCGGTAACGTCACGTCACTCTTCACAGTGATGAGTAACGGATAGCCAGAGAGCGTTGCAAAACGCAGTTTTACTGCGGCCCCCGCCATTGGCGCAATGCGCCGTTGACTCTCCTGAAGCTCTGCGTTGGTGTTCATTCCGCTACCGTCGAGAGTCACGTTGTTAAAGCGATAAGGTGTCAATGAGGGGACCAGCGCATAACCCCCGCTGTTGACGGTTGCACCCTGTCCGCCCCCGACTCTGGCTCCCGCAGCGCCTGGCGCTTCCACCAGGGCAAATGTGTCGCCAACCCACGGGCCGGCAACAATGCCATGGCGATGTACAACAAGCGCCCCGCGTACCCCTGCAGACCATTGCTGATAGTTTTGTGACTGTGAAACGCTGCCGTTTAGCGTGCCGAAAGCCGTATTTTTTTGCAGTGAACCACCCCAGTCGGTCACGCTGTTTGACTCACCTTGCCCCTGTTGCCAGCCAGTGGACAGCGCGTAATTAAGGGTTTCATCCTGATCAAGCGCACCAGACAATGCCAACTGCGCATTGCGCCCAGCCTGTTGAGCCTGACTCGCCGACAGCGCCAGCGTATGCTCACGTTCACCTATACCCAAAGGCATTGAGAGGGTAAGCGTTGCCATGTTTTCTTTTTGCACTTGTGAACGGTCGCCGTTACGCCACCAGGTGTCCTGTCGGCTGAATGACATACCTAACGTCATTCGTCCAAAGGTGGTGTTATACCCAGCCTGCAACTGAGTGCTGCTGCCACGGTCACTGTAGTAATCCATCATTGATCCCGACAGCCATAGGTTTCCGTAGCTGCTCAACGTTTGGTTCACCGTAACGGTAAACTGGTTTTTTTGACGCAGCGTATCCGAGCGCCATTGCGCATTGCTTCCGCTGACGCTTCGCTCACCCAGAACGTCACCGTAGTCACGATACCCTTCTGTGGAATAGCGATAACCCGCCAGCGCGACGTGAGTTCCTGTCGGGGTGAACGTTTTGCTCCAGTTGGTTTGCAGCCGCCAGCCACTCATGGTTTGAGAAGCAATCCGGGCCCGCGAACCGGTAACATCGACACCAAAAGCGCCCATCGACGTTGCCAGAACGCCTCCCATCAGCAGTGCCTGATAGTCGTCGCCGATCCGCAAAGCGCCATTAGCGGTCAGGAGATTCGTCATCCCGCGCTCCAGCGTGAAATCGGTAAACAGACCATCGGCCGCGCTGTAATCCCGGGTCTTACCTGCCACCAGACCGTAGCGCCAGACGCCGGGACGCAGTGATAAAGGTACGCTGGCATATGGCACGGTATAGCTACTCTTTTTGTTATCGGCACCGGTGATTTCAACTTGTAAATCACCGTCCCAGGCTGTATTCGGCAAATCATCGAGTACAAAAGGGCCTTGTGGTACGCTGGTTTCGTAAAGCGTTCGACCATTCTGCTTAACCACAACGCGTGAAGGTGTAGATGCCGTACCACGAATTTCTGGGGCGTAGCCGCGTCGCGACTGTGGCCACATTCGTTGATCGGTTTCCAGTTTGACACCTGTAAACGCCATGCTGCCAAGCAGATTTCCCGAGGTGTAGCTTTCGCCTACCGTCAGTAAACTTTCCAGAGATGCGACAGGGTGTTGAAGCCAGGTTTGCAGCGCATCCCAACGTTGGCTTTCTCGATCGCCATCGCGCCGCCAGTTGGCAGACGACTGTTGGCGAAATTGCCAACTCCCCACGTTGAAGCCGCTGCTCAGTCCCAGCCAACCATAATCACTTTGCTGACCGTTATTTTTATTGTGATAGGCGTGCAGATTGTAGTTACTGAACAACACGCTCTCGCCGCTTTGCCACTGCGACGGCGGTACATAATCCATGGGGGTACGTTTTAATGCCGCCTGAGGAACGCTGAGATTCAGACGCAATAAGCTCTGGTCAAAATCCCAGCGTCCACCGCTGATCCGAGCTTCAGGGGCGAAGCAATCCTGCGCTTGTTCCGACGCTGCTGTTACGCCCTGATCATCCCAGAATTTCGCCGGAAGACAGGGTTCGGTACGCCCTGCTGTATTCTGGCGAAACAACACATCATCCCTCCCTACATACCGTCCATTGAGCCAGATATCCACGCTATAACGTCCCGCGACCACCGCATCCGGATCGTTGAGCATTGCCAGACTTTTTTCGTAACCACTCCCAAGCAACAATGTTTCGTCAAAGGTGTAATTGCTGGCAAAAACAGGCATAGCTGCTGGCAAAAAAAACCACCACCAGCGTGGATTAGTTTCGGACATTGTCCTGTTTCTCCAATGCCACGCGCCCGCTTAATGAGGCTCCCTGATCGTTAATCCAGCGCATTTGCGCGTCGTTCAATTGCGAAATTTTTGCAGGCCACGACATTGTCGCCCATGGTGCGATCGTTTCGCTCTGAATGCGCTGTTTTTTTCCCGCACCGCTGACGTCAAGTGACGAGAGCGCAAGATAGAAACCACTGTTATTGCGTAAATGCAGCTTGCCATTCTGCAGCCAGATCCGGCTGGTGTTCGCCATCTCCAGCGGCGAACCCACCAGCCCTTTGGGTCTTACCAATACTTTTACGCGACTACGTACCAGCACCAGAAGCTGGTTATCGTTTTGCGCATCCTTATTTATGGGCGGGATCTGAATGAAGTTAAACCACCATAGCGATTCCCTGTCCTGTGCAATGGGTTTGCCGATGTAACGCAGCCGCACAGTTTGCCCCGCGTGGGCCGCCATCCGAAAGACCGGTGGCGTAGTGACAAAAGGAGCGGCCGCAGTTTGTGGTACTGATTGTGCATCGCCATCATCAAGCCAAACCTGAACGACACCAGGGACGTCGCCGCGATTAGTTAATTGCACACTGACTTCCCGGCTGTCTGCCGGATAGATTATCCGGTTGCCGGTCATCACTATGCTTGCCTGCACGCAGAAGCACATCATCATTCCAACTAAACCAATAGCCAATCCTTTCATCACGCAGATCTCGCTTACAAATAGGAAATTGCGTATTGCACAGTGCCGACAACTGTCCCGGCGGTTGCTCCACCGTTCGGGCTAAAATACTGCACGGCAAAGTCGTGCTCACCGGACGTATTTCCGGCCGCAACGGTGATTCCTGCAACTGGAGTTCCAGTACGCAAATCAATCGGCGTAGTGCCCGCGCTATCGGTCAGCAGTTGTAATTCAACATTTTGCGCTGTACCCGTATTAGCCAGGTTTCCACGCTCGGTCATATTATTTGCAACGAAGACGGTTTTAATATCCAACGCATTAGAATCAACAGTACAACCAGTAACGCCGAGGGTGAATGTTGTCAGGCCTGCTGAAGATGCTGCTGCCGCGAGATCGCTTTTCGCAACCGACGGCAGTAATACTACCGGCCGTGCATTTACACCGTTAACCGTGACCTCGCAAGTTTGTTCGGTCACTTCGCCTTTAAAGGTGATGGTATTTGCTGAATCAGCATACGCTATCTGCGCAAACAATAACGCAAGGCCACCAGCTGCAAATATGTAACTGGTATGAGGATTATTGATTTTCATATTGTCTGTCCTTAATTAATAAATACATCGGTATCGTAATAAATAATTCAATAGTCCCTCTCCGCTGAGAGCGGAGTATTTATTGAGGGATACAGCGACGCCAGTAATGTCTTATGACCCCGTAGGATTAACCCTACGATGATTGCTAGTTTAAGAATAATCCCAGAGATTAAAACCTTTGTTTTCTCAAATCATATTAGGTCGGTCTTAAATAAGATCTAAATCTCGATGCTTTCGATATAACTCATTGTTTATATTAAATTTTATCTACAGGCATAATTTCCCTAAGAAAAATTTTCTTAACCCGAATTAAACACGATAAAGACCATATTCATCACAAGTTAATGCAGCCATAGCCAACCTTGTGACCGTTTAGTCTTAAAGTTAACCTTCGTTATTACCCGTGTTCGTACTGGTGTTAACATAACTTGCCCGGGTTAATTCAACCTGGCAAAGTAGCACATAATTTTAAGATGAGAGGAATGTTTAACCGAGATAACGTTATATTTTCCTGATAAATTGAAGCTTCAATGCAGTCTACTCAGCGTTGTCTTCGGTGTAAAAATAAATTGCCACCCCCTAATGTAAAGAAATGAAAATACAATCTTATTCATAGAAAAGTATGAGTGAAGTCGGCAAAGGAAAAACCATAGTTATGATCATCACAGAAATGTAATGTGAGAAAAAAACAACACATCTAACCCTTACTACGCTCAAACTTGCGACGCAGCAGACCTTGAATATGCCTGATAATTCAAGAGAGCAAGTGTGTCTTTTGCACACAAATAGCAAACTTTTAAACCTGCGAACACATTATTTCGCGATATGAATATCCACGAAGATGACGCTAAATACGTCATTGATAATCTGAGCATTTTATTAAATGAAGTTGTACAAGCAATAACAACCAAGCACTAAATACGACTCATTCTCACATGTTTTTTATAAACATGAGAACGAATGATGATAGCTAATACAAGTAAAGATAGGGGTAATGACTTATGGCCTCACAATATGACTTTACTGTCACCCTGCACGATCTTGCTTTTATTCTTAAGCAGATCAAAATATCCGAAGCGGCAACTAACCCAGACGGGAGCGTTAATGCTGAAATGCTTCGGGAATTAGTCTCCAGCCCACTCTTGCCCTATGGACTTCGCACGGTAGATGGCTCATGGAATAACCTTTTACCAGGTCAGGAATTATACGGCTCTGCCGATCAGACAATGCCGAGATTAACCGCATTAAACTGGCAGGATGCGGATCAAATGACCAGTTATATCCAGATTGGCGGTACGGTCATTGATGCCGACCCACGAATAATTAGCAATTTAATTTCAGACCAGACGGCCTCAAACCCGGCCGCGCTGGAGGCTTTTAACGCATTAAAAGATGCGCCCGGCGGCGGGACTGTTACTGGGGATGGCAGCTTATCCATTCCCAATCAGTCTCCCGATATCGGTCTCTCCCCTGCTTTTAACGGCTGGATGACCTTCTTTGGCCAGTTTTTCGACCATGGTCTGGATCTGATTCCGAAAGGAGGCAACGGTATCGTTTTCATTCCGCTCCAGCCCGATGACCCTTTATATGTTGAAGGGTCGTCGACAAACTTTATGCTATTAACCCGGGCAACGGTGGATGAAAATCGAGAGACAGTAAACCTGACTACCCCCTTCATCGACCAAAACCAAACCTACACCTCCCATCCTTCACATCAAATTTTCATCCGCGAATACGTCATTATTGATGGGAAACCTGAGCCTACCGGGAATTTATTGGGTGGTGCGAACGGTGGACTGGCGACCTGGGCCGACGTTAAAAACCAGGCTGAAACCCTGCTTGGCATTAAACTTACCGATCAGGACGTGTTTAATGTTCCCCTGCTGGCAACGGATCGCTACGGTAATTTGATTTTAAGTGAAAACGGAAAGGTACAGATTGTTACCACCGGGGGGCTGGTTGAAACCAACGGAGGCCTGTTACCCGCGGAGACGTTCCGCACCGGTCATGCGTTTCTGGATGACATCGCTCATACTGCCGTGCCAAAAGCTGGTCTGCTGGCAGATGATGACAGCGCCATCGGCGGAGAAGGACCGCAACCGGCAGGAACCTATGATAACGAACTGCTCGATCGCCACTTTATCACCGGTGACGGGCGCGGGAACGAAAATATAGGTTTAACCGCGGTGCACGCCGTTTTTCACAGCGAGCATAACCGCCTGGTTGAGCAGTATAAAACCACTCTGCTGGAAACCGGCGATATCGACCTCATTAATCAGTGGTTGATGCCCAACCACCAAATCACGGAATTACCTGCCGATACCAATACTCTGGTATGGAACGGTGAGTACTTATTCCAGGCAGGCCGCTTCTCCACGGAAATGCAATATCAGCACCTCGTATTCGAGGAGTTTGCCCGTACCGTACAACCTGCCGTCGATCCGTTTGTCTTCTCCAACACGGCGGATATTAACCCGCTGATCTTTGCAGAGTTTGCGCATGTTGTTTACCGTTTTGGGCATTCAATGCTGACAGAAACTGTGGCGCGTACCGACATTGATATGCAAAGCGGTGATATTGACCTGATTTCAGCATTCCTGAATCCGGTAGCATTTAATCAAATCAACGGGGCCATCGTCACGGACGATCAAGCTATCGGCGCAATAGTGCGTGGTATGACGCGTCAGGTGGGTAACGAAATTGATGAATTTATTACCGATGCTCTGCGTAATAATCTCATCGGCCTGCCCCTCGATTTAGGCGCGCTTAATATAGCCCGTGGCCGTGACACCGCAATGCCGACGCTGAACCAGGCCCGCGAGCAGTTTTTTGCTTTAAGCGGCGATAGCCAACTAAAGCCTTATACCAGCTGGGCTGACTTCACTACCTACCTGAAAAATCCCGCTTCAATCATTAACTTTATGGCCGCCTATGGCCAGCACGAACTGATCCTCAACGCTACCAGCCTTGAAGGTAAGCGCGCAGCGGTTAACTTCCTGTTATTTGGTGATGCAAACAATTCCCCGCCTGCGGATGCGATGGATTTCTTTAACAGTACCGGAGCGTGGGCAACCAAAGAGACCGGTCTGAATATGGTCGATTTCTGGATTGGCGGGCTGGCTGAGCGCAAAAATGAATTTGGCGGCATGCTCGGCTCAACCTTCAACTTCGTCTTTGAAACACAAATGGAAATGCTTCAGGACGGTGATCGCTTCTACTATCTGAGCCGCGTTCAGGGGCTGAACTTACTCAATGAACTGGAGGCCAACTCGTTTTCCGCGCTGGTAATGCGTAACAGCGATCTTGGTGATGAGGGTTCCTCCCACCTGCCCGCTAATCTGTTCCAGACACCGGACCATATTTTTGAAGTGAACCGCGTGCTGCAAACGGAAATCGACCCGAAATGGGGTAATCCGCTGAAAGATCTGCTCTCGCCGTTGTTGGTGCGTCGCGACCCAGGGGTGGATGTTGACGGCGATAGTTTTGCCGATGGTGGGTATCTGAAATATACCGGCGATGGGCATGTGGTGCTTGGTGGGACGGCAGGCAACGATACGTTAATCGGCGGTAAAGGGATCGACAGCCTGTGGGGCGATGGCGGAGATGACCGACTGGACGGCGGTGACGAAGCAGATGTGGTCCATGGCGGTGACGGTGATGACATTATTACCGATACCGGAACGCCTGTTGGTGATGCGGACTTCCTGCATGGCGATGCCGGACATGACGTTATCTTTTCCGGTAACGGAAACGATCTGGTCTTTGGTGGCAGCGGCAGCGACTTCGTGGTGGTCGGCGAAGATGCGCAGGAGGTCTTCTCGGGTCAGGATAACGACTTTGCGCTTGGCGGCTCGGGTGGTGATTTCCTGATGGGCAACGAAGGCGATGACTGGCTGGAAGGCGGCGACGGGTTTGACACGCTGGCGGGTGACAACTCTGAGTTGTTCTTCAACAGTACCATTATCGGTCACGATGTCCTCAACGGTCAGGGTAACGACACCGACTACGATGGCGAAGCCGGTGACGACATCATGGTTCAGGGCGCGGGGATCCAGCGCAATAATGGCATGGCCGGTTTCGACTGGGCTATCCATAAAGGCGACCCAAATGGCGCTAACTCTGACCTCGGGATCCCTATTTTCGTCAACCAGCAGGAGTTTATTCTACGCGACCGTTTTGATCTTGTTGAAGGGCTGTCGGGCTGGAAACACGACGATATCCTGATCGGAACAGAACAGCCGATAGGTACTGCGCCTGTTCAGGGCGTTCCCCTCTCTAACAACCTGACCCAGGAAGGTGCGGACCGGATCAACGGTCTACAGGCTATTCTCGGTGTAGAGCGTTCTACAAATCCGGACGCGGTGCTACTGAATCCTGATGATGGTAGCGATATTTTACTCGGCGGTGGTGGTAGCGACCGCATCATGGGTAAAGCTGGTAACGATATCATTGATGGTGATGCGTGGCTCAACGTCCGTATTGCCGTTACGGGTATGGCGGGACTCACCAGCGCCGAAGGTATGGCCGAACTGAAATCGTACATGCTGGCCGGCACGCTGAAACCGAATCAATTGTCGATTGTGCGCGAAATTCTGCATGAAGGTAACGGCACGGAAACTGACGTCGCGGTGTACCGTGATGTCAGCAGCAACTATGTCTTTACCCGTATGGCGGACGGTAGCCTGCGCGTCGATCACGCTACGCCGGATGCCGCGCTGAACCTGAATGATGGCATCGATCGTCTGTTGAACATCGAAAAACTGGAGTTTGGCGATGGGAAGCAGCTGTGGGTGACGGGGCAACAAGCGACGGGCGATCTGACCATCAGCAATCCTAATCCTTCGGTGGGTGACCTGCTGCGCGTCAACGTGGCGAACTTGCTGGATGGTAACGGGCTGGCGGCGGATGTGGCCATCACTATGACCTGGCAGGCATTCGTCAACGGCCAATGGCGAGATCAGGCAACAGGCGTTGAGTTCAGAGTGCCTGGCGCTATTCAGGGCGCACCGTTGCGTGTGGTCGCCAGTTTTAACGACCGCATGGGTGACGCTGAAACCCTGGTGTCGGCACAAACTCAGGCAATCCTCCCGCGCAATCAGGCCACGACCGGTGTGCCAGTAATTAACGACCTCACCCCAACTGAAAGCCTGACGCTGACCGCGGTGGTTTCAGGCATTTCTGACGCTGATGGTCTGAGCGGCGGTAATTTCACTTATCAATGGAGAATGAGTTCGCCAACCGGATTCGTCAACATTAACGGTGCGACATCCGCTACCTATACGCCGGGCCAGGCTATGGTCGGCAGAACGTTGCAGGTGGTCGTTACAGTCGTCGACGATGAAGGCAACCCCCCTGTTGTCCTGACGTCGACCACCACCCAGCCTGTGGGCGATCTGATTGTTGGTACCAACGGGGCTAACACCCTCGTCGGTACTGCCTGGAGCGATATCCTGCGCGGTGAAGGCGGTAATGACACCTTACTTGGCGGTACAGGTGACGATCTGCTCATCGGCGGTGCTGGAAACGACAGCCTCTCTGGTCAGGCGGGACAAGATATTCTGCAAGGTGATGCCGGTAACGACACGCTTGATGGCGGGCTTGGTGCCGACAGTATGACCGGCGGCGCGGGCGATGATACCTACATCGTTGATGATTTCGGTGATGTGGTTATCGAAGGTGTGAATGGCGGCACGGACGTTGTCCGAACCAGCCTCAGCAGCTACGACCTCACCGATAACGTGGAAGAACTGGTATTTACCGGCAACGGCAGTTTTATCGGTACCGGTAATGCCATTGCAAATACCATCACGGGCGGTTCTGGTAACGACTATCTGTTTGGTATGGGCGGTAACGACCAGTTGTTTGGTGGTATCGGGAATGACTTCCTCGATGGCGGAGATGGCGCTGATAACCTGCAAGGTGGTGTTGGCAACGACGTCATGATTGGCGGTGCGGGCGCGGATACCCTCTCCGGCGGTAGCGGGGACGATATTCTCAATGGTCAGGAAGGTAACGACATTCTGGACGGTGGTACCGGGAGCGACATCTTCGCCTTTGGGGCCAACTTTGGGCAGGACCGAATTACCGGTTTTGACAGTAACCCCAACGGCGGACAGGACTTCCTTGATCTCGTCTTGTTAGGTATCAACGCGGGTAATTTTGCCAGCAGCGTGTCTATCACCGGAAACAATGGCAACACCATTGTGACTATCGGTACAGACACCATCACATTGGTGGGCGTCAATTCGACCACCGTGAATATTGGTGACTTTTATCTGGAAATGCCCACTACCCTTGCCAGCAACAATGGCAATAGTTCATTGATCGTATAAGGAGAAGACTATGTCGCGCCAGCATACGCCAACAGAACTGAATGATGCATTAAAGGGAACGAAACCCACTTTTCTGATGCTGCTGTTTTTTAGTTGTGTGATTAATATGCTTATGCTGGCGCCGGCAATTTATATGCTACAGGTTTACGATCGTGTGCTGGTCAGTAAAAATACCACCACGCTGTTAATGTTAACCTTATTGATTGTCGGCTTGTACATCGTTATTGCCATGATTGAATCTGCCCGCGCGCAGGTTATGGTCAGGCTTGGCAACAGGCTGGATATAAAGCTAAGTCAGCTGGTCTTTAACGCAGCCTTTAAAAGAAAGATGGTTACCGGTGATAACAACCCGGCGCAATCTTTAGCCGAACTGGATCAGATCCGTCAGTTTCTTTCCGGGAATAGTCTGTTCGCCTTACTGGATATTCCCTGGACGCCGATATATCTGTTCATCGCCTTTTTGGTCCATCCCCTGCTGGGATATCTTTCTCTCGGCGGAATAACGTTATTATTTATTCTGACGCTGGTATCTGAAATCTCTACCAAGCGCCCGATTCAGCAAGCGCACGCCTTAACCATTAACAATGCCAGTAAACTGAATAAACAGCTGCAAAACGCCGATGCCATTGAAGCGATGGGGATGCTTTCGACCCTGAAGTCCAACTGGCAGGAGCAACATAACAAAGTGCTGGCGCTACAAACACAGATTGCCGACAAAACGGCCGGGTTAAGCAGTCTCAGCCGCTTTGTGCGGGTATTGCTGCAGTCGATTGCGCTGGGCGCCGGGGCTTTACTGGTGATCGGCGGCCATATTACCCCGGGCTTGATGATTGCCGCCTCGATCATTCTTGGCCGCGTCCTCAACCCGGTAGAACAAGTCATTGGCAGCTGGAAGCAGTTCGTGCAGTTTCGTAGCGCGTGGCATCAGCTCTCAACCTTGCTGAAGGAGTATCCGGCGCCGAAAGAGGTACTGACCCTGCCGCGTCCGAATGGCAACATCAGCGTCGAAAGCGTCTTCGCTGCAGCCCCCGGCCAGCCTTCTCCGCTACTGCGTAATATCTCATTCCATCTGGAGCAAGGTGAAGTGCTGGGAATTATCGGCCCTTCAGCCTCAGGAAAAACCTCGCTGGCAAAGGTTCTGGTTGGTGTCTGGAAACCGTTATCAGGGAAAGTCAGATTAGATGGCGCAGATATATGCCAGTGGGATAAAGCGCTGCTGGGCCCGTCTATTGGCTATCTGCCGCAGGATGTGGAACTGTTTGACGGTACCATCGCACAAAACATTGCCCGCTTCGCGCAGAATGACAGTGAGCTTATCGTCGCCGCCGCATTACTGGCAGGCGTTCATGAGATGATCCTGCGCTTGCCGCAAGGTTACGACACACTGCTGGGCGCAGGTGGATACCAGCTCTCTGGTGGGCAGCGGCAGCGCATCGGGCTGGCGCGCGCCGTGTATAACAATCCTGCGTTTATCGTGCTTGATGAACCGAATGCCAATCTTGACGACGCGGGCGAATTTGCACTCGTTAAAGCCATCAATGCCCTGCGTACCCAGGGACAAACCACAGTCATTATCTCACACCGCCCGACGCTGCTCGGCGTGGTCAATAAGGTTTTGTTGCTTAACGATGGCGTTATACAGGAGTTTGGTACCCGCGATCAGGTTTTTGCCCATTTGCGTCAGGCCAACGTACTGAAACCGGTGGCTACGCCTTCTCCATCCACGACTGAACAGCAACGTGAGGCTTGATGATGAAAAAGAACCCCCACAACACGGCCTCTGCTGGCGTAGATACCAATATCTGGTCGCCGATTATCCGGGGCGTGATCGTCATTGTGCTTGGTGTCGGTAGTTTTATCCTCTGGGCAGTGCAAGCTCCGTTAGATGCGGGCGTGGTCGCCGATGGTACGGTAACCGTATCGAGTAACCGCAAAACCATTCAGCATCTGAGCGGCGGTCGGGTAACCGATATCTTTATCAAAGAAGGCGACTTCGTGAAGAAAAATCAGGTCCTCGTCCGGTTGGATAAAATGCAGCTTGAAATGCGTTTCAGCGCGTTGAATGCCCAGTATATTTCTGCAAAAAGTATCGAAGATCGCCTGTTAGCAGAACGCGATGACCTGAATGTGATCCGCTTTAATACTACGCTGACGCAGCAATTCTCTGGCAATAAACGGCTATCAGAAGTCAGAAATCTGCAGGCTAAACTTTTCGATACCCGTCGCAAAACGATTCAGGATGAACTGTCGATGATTCAGGAGACGCTCGATGGTCTGGTTGGACAGACGGATAATCTCAATAAAATAAAAGGTTATCGCGACCACCAGTTTTCTCTGATTAACCGGGAGTTAGGGGCTATTCGGGCGCTGAGCGAAAAAAACTATTATCCCAAAGCACAATTACTGGTGCTGGAGCGCGAGGCAGCAGAAATATCTGGCAGCGTTTCAGAAGATATTCTTAACATTGCCAAACTGAAATCGCAGCAGAACGAATTAAAAATTAAAGCCTACCAGGTGCGTCATCAGTATTTACGTGAAGTTGAGTCTGAACTGACGGAAAACCAAAAAGAAGTGGCAATGCTGGAGGATGAATTGGTATCAACGCGTCATGAACTGGATAACACCGAGATCCGCTCACCGATTAACGGTATTGTGCTGGATGTTAAAGTCAGTACCGTGGGTGGCGTCATTCAGCCTGGAGAACATTTGATGGATATCGTCGCCGCCGGACAACCGATGCAAATTGATGCCAAAATACCCGTACATGCCATTGATAAACTGGTCCCCGGTTTAACCGTTGATGTGCTGTTCCCTGCCCTTAACCATGCGCTGTTACCTTCGGTTCCGGCCCAGGTTCTGACTATCTCTGCGGACCGCTTAATTGATGAAGCCACTCAGCAGCCTTACTACCTTGCGGAAGTACAGGTTTCAGCAGAGGGCGCGCGTTTGCTGGGCGATTACAAAATTAAAGCGGGAATGCCCGCCAGCGTGACGATCAAGACCGGTGAACGAACCCTGATGAGCTACCTGTTTAAACCGTTGATTGCCCGTCTGGAACTGGCTTTTAAAGAGTATTGATCCATCCATTGCCGGTATGACGTACGGCTTGTCGCGCCATACCGCTTTCTGCCGTTGCTGGCAGCTTTGCTTTCTTGTAACCTTCTTCCCGTCTCACTACTGACAAAATCTGGAACCACTGAACTGGACTTCATATGAATGCTCATAATTCTAAAGACCCTTTACATGGCGTGACGCTAGAAATGCAGGTCAATGCCCTGGTTGAACGTTATGGTTGGGCTGAGCTGGCGCAACGCATTAATATCAACTGCTTTAAAAATGAACCGAGCGTTAAATCCAGTTTGAAGTTTCTGCGCCGTACGCCGTGGGCACGGGCAGAAGTAGAAGCACTGTACCTGGACTCTCTACATGACCAGGCCTCAAATAACACTCCCGAACCGGCCTTCGATCCCTGGGCTAACAGCCGCAATAAGAAGAAATAAGAGCAAAATCAGATGGCAGCATCCGGTTTCTTTTCAGGAAATTATCAGAAAAAACTGGCGAAGATTCTCGCCCGTTCTCGAGCCAGACTACCGCTGACCAACATGAAATGGTTTGCTGTACTTGTGGGCAGTATGTTGTTACTTGGCAGCTGTTCTTCACAACCGCCCGGCTCCAGAATTACGCCACAGCCTCCGGTGAGTAAACCGCAGCAAAGCAAGGAGCCGGTGCGTGGTATCTGGCTGGCAACGGTTTCACGTCTTGACTGGCCGCCGATCTCATCTGTGAACATCAGTTCACCTGCTGTACGCATCAGCCTGCAGCAAAAAGCGCTGACGGATAAGCTGGACAACCTGAAACGACTTGGTATTAACACCGTTTTTTTCCAGGTTAAGCCCGATGGGACCGCATTGTGGAAGTCAAAGATTCTGCCGTGGTCAGATACCCTGACCGGCACGATTGGCCAGGATCCGGGTTACGATCCGCTGCAGTTTATGCTCGATGAAGCGCATAAGCGCGGAATGAAAGTTCATGCCTGGCTTAACCCCTATCGCGTGTCTGTAAACACCAAACCTTCGACGGTCACTGAATTAAACAGCACGCTGTCACAAACACCGTCCAGCGTATACGTCCTGCATCGGGACTGGATCCGCACCGCGGGCGAGCGTTTTGTGTTAGACCCCGGTATTCCCGAAGTGCGTGACTGGATAACCAGCATCGTGGCGGAAGTGGTTGAGAATTACCCTGTTGACGGTGTGCAGTTTGATGATTACTTCTATACCGAGTCTCCCGGCTCTGCGCTCAATGACAGCCAGACGTTCAGAAGATACGGCCAGGGATTCGCTTCCAAAGCTGACTGGCGCCGAGATAACACGCAACGGCTGATTGCCCAGGTATCACGGACTATCAAGAAACTCAAGCCTGAGGTTGAATTCGGTGTCAGCCCTGCGGGCGTATGGCGCAACCGTTCGCACGATCCAGCGGGCTCCGACACGCGCGGTGCGGCAGCGTATGATGAATCTTATGCCGACACCCGCCGTTGGGTGCAACAAGGCTTGCTGGATTACATCGCACCGCAACTCTACTGGCCTTTTGCCCGCGACGCAGCGCGCTACGATGTACTGGCAAAATGGTGGGCAGATGTCGTGAAATCAACCAACACTCGCCTCTACATTGGTGTAGCGCTGTATAAGGTTGGTGAACCATCGAGAAAAGAGCCAGACTGGACGGTCAAAGGCGGTGTGCCGGAACTGAAAAAGCAGCTCGATTTAAACGAGACCGAACCGTACATTAACGGCACGATCCTGTTTCGCGAAGATTACCTTAATCAACCGCAAACGCAGGAAGCTGTGACCTATATTCGCAATCGTTGGGGACGTTAATGGTTGTTCTGAGCGGGAAGCCTGAGCCAGACGCTCACGTAGCGGGTAAATTTCCCCACAAAAATTCCGGCGAACATGCCGCCAGTAATGATAGCCAGGGCGCTCATTGCGGGTTGACGTAAAACGTCGGGGGAAATGGCGTTAAGTACGCCAAGTACGTACTTAACGCCGAATGCCATCAGCATAAATGGCAATGCGGAATAATCTGCCGGACGGTGAATACTCCGTGGTGCGCTACTGCGGCTCAAACGACCGGGGTTAATTAATATGTAGCCAATGATTGCGCCGCTGAGGATACCTATCGCCCACTGAATATACGTAATGAGGGTCGGGTCGCGATAAGTGATTAAATCGTAGATATCCCAGACTAAAAAAATAGCGGGGATCAGCGCCAGCTTTTCCAGCGTGACAGTGGCAGGTGTTCTGGCTTTAATCCCTCGATACAGTAGAAAGGCAAACAGCAGATACACCCAAACTGGCGTGTTTTTCAGCATATTCACGACAAATTCAGCCATAACGTTGCCTCGCTCAGATTTAATTCTTCGCTAAGTGTAGCGGCTGTCTCTGGATCACAGGGACATTAACCTGCGGACATTTTCA
This sequence comes from Citrobacter sp. Cf125, assembly GCF_030333935.1. Taxonomy (NCBI): domain Bacteria; kingdom Pseudomonadati; phylum Pseudomonadota; class Gammaproteobacteria; order Enterobacterales; family Enterobacteriaceae; genus Citrobacter; species Citrobacter sp. Cf125. Next base: position 80,200 of record NZ_JAOWEY010000022.1, read on the forward strand.
TTAATCTGTTTCTGTATCGTATTCAGCGTAGTTTGTGTTATCTGATCGGCGTATTTGTCTTTGGCTGTAACGCTTAGCGCTGTTGCATGGTGGCAGATCTTGTCGATTATAGCGTTCACATGCTCAGCTGATAGCTCAGCTTCCTGTATGCCAAGCTGCTGCAGGTGCTTTCTTTCGATATCCAGCGCTTCTCCCAGCACGTCCATTTGGTGATACCCGCCGGGTCCTTCGCACCAGGTCACGTCGTAAGCCGGAGCCAAAGTCCAGTTTCCTGCGGCTGACATTAAATAGGCAAAGTTTTTGGGATGGTCATCACGGTTGTTAAATGCCACGTTGAAAACCACGCGTTCGAACGTTTTCGCTTTTTCTCTGACATCATTGGTACAAATCTGTGTGGCGCGCAGAAAATCCCGGTAATCTAAAGCACCGGGTATCTGGTAATTTGCACCGGTAAATGCCGCCAGGCTCTGCATAGGAATACGGACCGACTGGTCACGGTCGAAACGGCGGGTAGCAAATGCCGCCTGCCCGTCAGGCAGATTAAAATACGCGGTATCAGGCGTAGTGATCCCACATTGCCGCAAACATTCAGCATATACCGCTTCGATGGCACATACCTCAGCATGCTCATGCCTGGCAGGAAATTTAATCAACCAGCTTTCGCTCTCCGGGAGGGGCGCAGTGGTGAACTTTGACGTGACACTGTCACGATAGAGTAACGCTTTTGGCCTGGCCCCTTGCGGTGAACCGCCCATCTGGAGCAGTTTTTGCAAGAATTCCCCGCCTTCGCCGCTCAGGACTTCCTGAACCTCAGATGCCAGTTGTTCGAGAGGAACATCCTCTTTTGAAAGCGTCTCGACATCTGACTGAACGGGCCGGAACGTCATGGCGCCCATTGCGTTATTGCCGACCCAGGTTAACCTCTCCAGAGGTCCTATGCGCGCTGCGTTGAGTCCACGGCGTTTAAATAAACGATCCATCAACAGCATACCCCAACCATCAGGTAGCGAATCGTACACGGGTCCTGGTAATCCCAACTGATGAGCCGGGAAATCCCTGCGTAAACGAGGACCGTTCAGCGGTAACCTTAACCGGGACAGCTCCAGCCCCTTACGTATAGCGTCTTCACTGTATTCAAAGGCGATCAACGGGCGTCCGGTCAGGGCTGAGGAAGACACCAGTTTTCCCCACAACCATTTTTCACCCCAGCCTTCATAAAAGACATCGACTTGCTCAGGCATCAGTATTTTTCCTTTTCACCCGCTGGCGTGCCGCGCTCTTCTCGTAACGCAAAATATCATCCAGACTGTCGATCCTGGGTTTGAATAAGCCCTCCAGCGCGTCACCATAGCCTAACACCATCGCGACTTTGACCAGATTCTCAAATCCTACATTTTTACCGGCCTCCAGATTCGAAACGGTATTCACACCGACACCTGAACGCGCGGCAACATCTGCCTGCGTCATTTGCTGCGCGAGCCGTTCCTTACGCAATCTGTCGCAAAGTAGTTTGACGATATCGGCTGCTGTATTGAGCGTTAAATCCATAATATTGGCTCTTATTGAAATAAAAACGACTTTACACCCAATATTATAGAGTTAAGCGGAGAATGATTCAAAGTTTTGTAAGACACAATAAAAAGGAGTTAAATCAATAAATCGTGATTAAGCACCATTATTCTGGAATTATCCGGGCACAAGATCTGTACCCGGATAGGATGTGGTTATCAGGCAACGGAAGGCTCAGGTAATCTGAAAGAAGAGACCAGCAATGCCAGCTGTTCCGCCTCCTCTTTCAGCGCCTGCGTCCGTGCTGCGGCATCATCAATTAACGAGGCATTCTGCTGAACGGTGCTGTCCATTTCGGTAACGGCGAGCGTAACTTCGGAAACACCTTTACGCTGTTCTTCACCCGCAACGCGTATTTCCCCCATCAACTGGCGTACCTGACGCACATTGCTGACCAGTTCTCCCAGACGTTCGCCGGCAGTGTGAATTTGCTGACTTCCGCTACCAACATGAGAAACGGATTCATCAATCAACGCTTTAATTTCCTGGGCGGCGGTGGCACTGCGCTGAGCCAGCGTGCGCACTTCGGAGGCCACGACGGCAAACCCTCTGCCAGCATCACCCGCTCTGGCGGCTTCAACCGCGGCATTCAGGGCGAGAATATTGGTCTGGAACGCAATGCTGTCGATGACCGCGACAATTTCCACCATTCTGCCGGATGAGGCGCTGACGTTATCCATCGTAGAGATAACGCCCTGCATCACATCACCGCAACGGTTGGCCGTTTGCGCTGTGTTATCGGATAGCTCATCCGCCAGCTGTGTATTACTGGCGTTTTGATGAACGGTCGCATTTAACTGCTCCATAGCCGCTGAACTCTCTTCCAGCGCAGCGGCCTGCTGCGTTACGCGAGATGAAAGCTCCATATTACTGTCAGCCAGGCTAACGGCGTTATTCGCCACCACTGTGCTACTGCTTCTGACGGTAATCAGGATGGCCGAGATTTTATCGACGAACAGGTTAAACGCCTCGGCGATAGCCGAAATCTCATCTTTGCCGCGAACATCCAGACGACGGGTAAGATCACCTTCTCCCTGCGCGATGTCATCAAGAGCCTGACGAGTATCATCGAGACGTGAAATTAGTCGACGAACCACCAGCCATGATCCCACCAGCAACAGCGTCATGATAGGGATCAATACCTCCAGAACGTCCTGCATCATCACTTTGGCAAGACCGACAATACGTGATTCTGGTGTCACAAGCCCTACGACCCAGCCGGTATCTGGCATCGGGAACAGCATGACCTGTGACGCTGTATTCAGGATGAGATCATTTTCCAGCGTTATTGTCTTCACCCCATCTGTCGGGCGCAAAGATTTCAGACCGTTTTGCACCGGGATAAGCCACTGCGCGCTTTGCGCCAGATCGTTAATGGTTTTATGTTTGGCCAGGTCGGCCTGCGGGAAATAGAGAATTTGTCCCTGCTTGTCTACCACAAACGCGTAACCGCCAGTACTGTTGCCCTGCTGCTGCATGAAAGTTGCGACGTTATCCAGACGGATATCGGTGGTAGCGACACCGGCAAACTTGCCCGCCTGCTGATAAGGCACGCTGCATGTCACCATGTTGACGCCTGAACTGGCATCCTGGTAAACATCAGACCATAGGCAGTTGTTTTGTGATTGCCCTTTGGCGTGCTGATACCAGCTTTCATTGTGGTATCCGCTTGATCCTTCGACGTTATAATCGTTGGAATAGACAAGCTTTCCTTCGGCATTACGCGCCCAGAAAAAGCTTCTTTTCTCCACACCTGCGGTGAAGGCGTCTGGTTCTGGCCAGATGCCGCCGCCGGTAATAATCGAGTCTTTACCTTCACCAATCAGATGCGGAACGACGCTTTGATACAGAGATTCATCGTTAGGCAACACTTCAGCCAGTCGCGACATGCTGACTGTCTCACCTTCAATTCGGGACAATACGGTACTCAACTGACGGGTTAAACCTTGCCCTGTTTCTTCGATCAGGGCGGTGTTGATTTCAACGACGCGCGGCTGACCACGCCAGAGCATAATCACCACGATAACAATAGTCGTTACTGCAAGCAGCAGAATGCCGCCGATGGTTAAACGCGTTGAAATACGAGTAGGATACCAGGCCATACAAACTCCTTCTGCAAAAGGCTAACTTTTATCCAGTATCGGCACAGGCGTTTATATCTTTATAAAGATTTCTTAAGTATTGCAAAAGAAAAAAGTGACAATGTCACAAATAACAAAACCCAGCACTTTGGCTGGGTTTTAATAACGGCTTAATTTTATTTAGATAATTCTTTTTTGATTTCGTCTTTTATTTTACTTAATTCGCTCTGCGGATGTTTCTTACAAAGTTCAACGGTCAGAGGAACTGCAGTCGTAACGGTTTCGTTATAGTCTACGTAATCGCCACCTTTGAAGTCTTCGTCTTCATTGAGCACCCAGAAGGCCACCGGAGCCATAGTTTGTGGGTTCAAATCAATAAACTCCTGACAGTTCATGCCTTTCGGAGTCACTTCAGTTTTAGCGTTATCAGTTGCTGCATTGACGCTGACACTGGTTAACAGCGCTGCGACCAGAATACCTGCTGTAGAAAGGGAGAATTTATTCATTGTAGTACTCCATGTATAATATAAATAATATCTACACTTGCGCTTAACACCGTTAATGTAGCTCGTGAAAAATAATACCCTTATAGTCATAAGAATAAAGATTGGTGTTATTGATATGGCTGAAATTTATATTTTCAATTACTGATTCTTATGTCTTAGGGATAAATGTTGCCCACAATGTGATCGTTCCGACGAAATCAGCAGATTCATACCCCGCTTCCTCTGCCGTTGCACCAAAACTGAACTACGCTGCACAAATGTTGATCATTAGTTAACGAATTTGAGCTGAATTTTAACAAAAACAGCCAGCATGCTGCTGTTACTGACATGGCACGCGTCGTGCATTGTTAATTCGCTAACAGAGATACGGAATCTGACAGACAACTAACAGCGAGAAGGTAATGACAGCCAAACCAGAGTTATTTACCCGCATAGAGCAAACCTTTAGCCAGCTGACGCCCAGCGAAAAGCGCGTGGCTGGGTGGCTGTTAGCCCATGCTGTGCAGATCCCATTTGAAACAGCGGATGGCATCGCTAAAGCGACCGGAACCAGCGGCATTACCGTCGGACGTTATCTGCGTAAACTGGGCTTTCGTAACCTGGAGGATGCAAAAGCCAGTCTGCGTGAGCTGCCTGTAGTTCCTTATCAGCCCTGGGGAATGAATGAACGACTGGATTCCTGGCACCAGCAACAAAGCCTGCCAGATCGGGCGCACCAGTCGCTGTTACTGGAAATCGACGCCATTACCCACGTCTACCAACTTGCTCAGGGTGAGACGTTTCTACGCATTGCACAGCAGTTGGCGCATGCGGAAGCCGTGTACATCCTCGGGATCCAGTCCACCCGCGGGATCGCTAACGCCTTTTTTAGTCACCTGGAATATCTGCGACCGAAAGTCAGCTACTCCGAAGGCCTTTCCGGCAGTTGGGTAGAGTCGTTGAACTCGGGATTCAGCAAGCCTTACGTGGTTATTACCGATATGCGCGCCTACTCCGCTATTTCGCGACAATATTGCCGTGTCGCCACTGAACGCTGCATTCCGCTGGCGCTAATTACCGATGTGTGGTGCCCATGGGCCAGGGATTATTCCATTGATTTGCTTCAGGTAAAAACCGACACCGGACATTTCTGGGACTCACTGGCACCGGTGAGCTGTCTGTTCAACTTATTACTTTCTGCGGTGGTGGCGCAACTGGGTGACGCCCTCGCAGGACGCCTGCAAACTAATCGCCAGTTACAACAACAATTTGGTCAATTCGAACAATAAACAGGAAACGTGCTATGTCAGAACTCCCAGAACTGGTCGATCTGTCGGTGATATTTCCGTCGCTGCATATCGATCTTAAATACGCTACTGCCGACAACATTACCGGCGCACCTATCTACAGGGAAGCGCGTTGCCTGTTGCACACCGAGGCGGTAACCGCGCTGGCAAAAAGCATCAGCATTGCGCAACTGGCGGGCTTGTCGCTGGTGGTGTACGACGCGTATCGCCCCCAGCAGGCGCAGGCGATACTGTGGAATGCCTGTCCCGACCCGCAATATGTTGTCGATGTTGCCATTGGTTCCAATCACAGTCGGGGTACGGCAATTGACGTCACGTTGATGGACGATCGCGGCCATCTCCTTGATATGGGGGCCGGTTTTGATGAAATGCACGACCGTTCCCATGCCTGGCATCCGTCTGTTCCTCCGGCAGCGCAGCGTAACCGCCTGCTGCTCAATGCCATTATGTTTGGTGGTGGTTTTGTCGGTATTAACAGCGAATGGTGGCATTTTGAATTACCTGATGCCGCCCGTTACCCGCTGCTTGACGATCAAATAGATTGTTACACTGTCACGTCTATAACAACACAACATCCCCTTTAATTCTGGAGCCTGGTTATGAAGACTACACCTGCGTTAAACGCTTTTTTCCGCCCCGCTCTGATAGCCGTTGCGTTAGCGGTAGCCCTGCCCGCCGCGCAGGCTGCTGTTCCCAAAGATATGTTAGTGATTGGTAAAGCCGCCGATCCGCAGACGCTCGATCCCGCTGTGACCATAGATAACAATGACTGGACGGTCACCTATCCCTCTTACCAGCGGTTGGTTCAGTACAAAACAGATGGTGGTAAAGGTTCCACGGAAGTTGAAGGCGATTTAGCCAGCGGCTGGAAAGCCTCGGACGACCAGAAAGAGTGGACGTTTACCCTGAAAAACGATGCCAAATTCGCCGACGGAACACCGGTGACGGCTGATGCGGTAAAGCAATCCTTCGAACGATTGCTCAAGATTGGTCAGGGACCTGCGGAGGCTTTCCCGAAAGATCTGAAGGTTGAGGCCATTGATAACACCACGGTGAAGTTTACCCTCAGCCAGCCGTTTGCTCCGTTTCTGTATACGCTGGCAAATGACGGTGCCTCAATCATTAACCCGGCCATCTTAAAAGAGCATGCCGCAGACGACGCCCGCGGATTCCTGGCGCAGAACACGGCAGGATCTGGTCCCTTCATGCTGAAGAGTTGGCAAAAGGGACAACAACTGGTGCTGGTGCCTAACCCGCATTATGCCGGTACAAAACCGACGTTTAAGCGCGTCTCAGTCAAAATCATTGGTGAAAGCGCCTCCCGTCGCCTGCAACTGTCCCGTGGCGATATCGACATTGCCGATGCGCTTCCTGTTGACCAGCTTGCTGCTTTAAAACAGGAAGGCAAAGTGAATGTGGCGGACTATCCCTCATTGCGCGTGACTTATCTGTATCTCAACAACAGTAAGGCCCCGCTCAATCAGGTGGATTTACGCCGCGCTATCTCGTGGGCCACCGATTATAAAGGAATGGTCAACGGGATCCTGAGCGGCAATGGAAAGCAAATGCGTGGCCCAATCCCCGAAGGCATGTGGGGTTTTGACGATAAGGCCATGCAGTACAGCTTCGATGAAGCCAAAGCCAAAGCAGCGTGGGACAAAGTTGCCACCAAACCTGAAAGCCTGAGCTTCCTGTACTCAGATAATGATCCAAACTGGGAACCTATCGCGCTTGCTACCCAGGCAAGCCTTGGCAAACTGGGCATTAAGGTGAAGCTGGAAAAACTGGCGAACGCCACCATGCGTGACCGCGTGGGCAAAGGCGATTACGACATTGCCATTGGCAACTGGAGTCCGGATTTTGCCGACCCGTACATGTTTATGAACTACTGGTTTGAGTCAGATAAGAAAGGCTTGCCGGGTAACCGTTCGTTCTATGAAAACAGTGAGGTCGATAAGCTGCTGCGTAGCGCGCTGGCCACGACCGATCAGGTGGCCAGAACCAATGACTACCAGCAGGCGCAAACCATCGTGATTGATGAAGCGGCCTACGTCTATTTATTCCAGAAAAACTATCAGTTGGCGATGAACAAAGACGTCAAAGGATTTGTATTCAACCCCATGCTGGAACAGGTCTTCAATATCTCCACCATGAGTAAATAAGCCACGTTTACGCGGAGCCGCTCTGGCTCCGCAAGGGGAAGCTAATGACGTTCTGGAGTATTTTGCGCCAGCGATGCTGGGGACTTATTCTGGTGGTTATCGGTGTTTGCGTAATCACCTTTATTATTTCACATCTGATACCTGGCGACCCCGCACGGCTGTTGGCGGGCGACCGCGCCAGCGATGAAATTGTCGAAAATATTCGCCAACAGCTGGGGCTGAATCAACCGCTGTATGTCCAGTTTTTTCGCTATGTCAGCGACATTTTTCACGGCGATTTAGGCACCTCCATTCGCACCGGGCGTCCGGTACTGGATGAACTGCGCATTTTCTTCCCCGCTACCCTTGAGCTGGCTTTCTGCTCTTTGTTGCTGGCGCTGGTGATAGGTATCCCGCTGGGTATTTTATCTGCGGTCTGGCGTAACCGCTGGCTTGATCACCTTGTTCGGCTAATGGCAATTACCGGTATCTCCACGCCAGCATTCTGGCTGGGGCTGGGGGTTATCGTGCTGTTTTACGGTCATCTGCAAATTTTACCCGGCGGTGGACGTTTAGACGACTGGCTGGATCCACCTGCTCACGTCACCGGGTTCTACCTGATTGATGCACTGCTGGAAGGCAACGGCGAAGTCTTTTTCAATGCGCTTCAGCACCTGATTTTGCCGTCGCTGACACTGGCTTTTGTACATCTTGGGATCGTTGCCCGCCAGATTCGTTCCGCCATGCTGGAGCAACTGAGTGAAGATTACATTCGTACCGCCCGCGCCAGCGGGTTACCGGGCTGGTACATCGTGCTGTGCTATGCATTGCCTAACGCTCTCATCCCATCAATCACCGTCCTCGGCCTGGCGCTGGGCGATCTGCTCTACGGTGCGGTATTGACCGAAACGGTCTTTGCCTGGCCAGGCATGGGCGCTTGGGTGGTGACCTCAATTCAGGCACTCGACTTCCCGGCGGTAATGGGATTTGCCGTGGTGGTCTCGTTCGCCTATGTGCTGGTTAACCTGGTGGTGGATTTGCTCTATTTGTGGGTAGATCCTCGAATTGGACGTGGAGGTGCTGAATGATGCTCACACAAGAAATGCCGACCGCCCCTCAGACAGCACGCCGCCGCACGGACTGGGCCAAACTGTTCTGGATGATGAAAAGTAGCCCGCTGACGCTGGTTGGCGGGGTCATCATCGTATTGATACTGCTGCTGATGGTGCTGTCGCCGTGGATAACGCCACACGATCCTAATGCCATCAATTTGAGTGCGCGCCTGCTGCCCCCGTCAGCCGCTCACTGGTTTGGTACCGATGAAGTTGGCCGCGATCTGTTCAGCCGCGTTCTGGTAGGAAGTCAGCAGTCGGTCGTTGCGGGTCTGGTGGTGGTGGGTATCGCCGGGGGATTGGGATCACTGCTGGGCTGCTTGTCGGGTGTCATGGGCGGGCGCGCCGACGCGATAATTATGCGGATGATGGATATTATGCTGTCCATTCCTTCGCTGGTGCTGACGATGGCGTTGGCCGCCGCGCTGGGCCCCAGCCTGTTTAACGCCATGCTGGCGATTGCCATCGTCCGTATCCCTTTCTATGTGCGCCTCGCCCGCGGTCAGACGTTAGTGGTGCGCCAGTTTAGCTATGTACAGGCTGCCCGGACCTACGGCGCTTCACGCTGGCATCTGATTAGCTGGCACATTTTACGCAATTCTCTGCCGCCACTCATTGTGCAGGCATCGCTGGATATAGGCAGTGCGATCCTGATGGCTGCCACGCTCGGGTTTATCGGTCTGGGCGCGCAGCAACCCAGCGCTGAGTGGGGCGCGATGGTCGCAATTGGCCGCAATTACGTGCTTGATCAGTGGTGGTATTGTGCTTTTCCCGGCGCCGCCATTCTGATTACCGCCGTGGGCTTTAATCTCTTTGGCGATGGTATTCGCGATCTGCTTGATCCGAAAGCCGGAGGAAAACAGTCATGACACAACCCGTACTGGAAATCGAAGATTTACATCTGAGTTTCCCCGGCTATAAAGCTGATGTGCATGCGCTGAACCATGTATCACTGCACATCAACCGCGGAGAAATCGTTGGTGTGGTGGGTGAATCCGGTTCCGGTAAGTCCGTGACCGCCATGCTCACCATGCGTCTGCTTCCGGAGGGAAGCTATCGTATTCACCAGGGACGCGTTTCACTGCTGGGTGAAGATGTGCTCAACGCCAGTGAGAAACAAATGCGTCAATGGCGCGGCGCACGCGTCGCGATGATCTTTCAGGAGCCCATGACGGCACTGAATCCGACCCGGCGTATCGGCCAGCAAATGGTGGAGGTAATCCGCCATCACCAGGCGTTAAGCCGCACGGATGCCCGTCATAAAGCCGTCGCTCTACTCGAAGAGATGCAAATCCCGGACGCGCCGGAGGTCATGAAACGATTTCCGTTTGAGCTTTCCGGCGGGATGCGCCAACGCGTGATGATTGCGCTGGCCTTTTCGTGCGAGCCAGAGCTTATTATTGCCGATGAACCGACCACCGCGCTGGACGTCACGGTGCAACTGCAGGTGCTGCGTTTGCTGAAGTTAAAAGCACGGGCCAGCGGAACAGCCGTGTTATTTATCAGTCATGATATGGCGGTGGTTTCACAGTTATGCGACCGGTTGTACGTCATGTATGCCGGGAGCGTGATTGAGAGTGGCCCGACGCAAACCGTTATTCAACGTCCGACGCATCCCTATTCCATCGGCTTGCTGAAATGCGCGCCGGAACACGGCGAACCACGCGCATTGTTACCTGCGATCCCCGGCACCGTACCGAACCTAACCTGCTTACCTGCCGGATGCGCATTTCGTGAGCGCTGTTTTGCCGCTGGTCCTCGTTGTGAAGAAACGCCTGCGTTAAGTAGTCAGGGAGGCGTAGATCAACAATCTGCCTGCTGGTATCCACAACTGGAGACAACACATGTCTGATTTTTTTCTGGCGCTGCAGGATGTTCATGTCAACTTTCCTGCGCGTAAAAACTGGCTTGGCAAGGTTACGGAACGGGTGCATGCGCTCAACGGTCTGGATTTACAGATTCGCCAGGGTGAAACGCTGGGGATTGTTGGCGAATCCGGTTGTGGAAAAAGTACGCTGGCGCAACTGCTGATGGGCATGCTGAAACCCAGCCAGGGAAGCTATTCTCGCCGTGGTGATAAACAGCATAACGGTATGCAAATGGTCTTTCAGGACCCTCTTTCATCGCTGGATCCTCGCTTACCGGTGTGGCGCACGATCACTGAGCCGGTATGGATCCAAAAACGAAGTCCGGAACGTGAGCGCCGCATGCTTGCTGAAGATTTAGCCCAACAGGTAGGCATCCGCCCGGAATATCTCGACCGTCTGCCGCATGCGTTTTCAGGTGGACAACGCCAGCGTATTGCCATCGCCCGGGCGCTATCGTCAGAGCCGGATGTTATCGTCCTCGATGAGCCCACTTCAGCACTGGATATCTCTGTGCAGGCGCAAATTCTCAATCTTCTGGTGTCACTTCAGGCGCGCAGAAATCTGACCTACGTATTGATATCGCATAACGTGTCGGTGGTCCGCCATATGAGCGACCGTGTGGCGGTGATGTACCTCGGGCAAATTGTTGAGCTGGGCGATGCGCAGCGGGTTCTCACTCAACCTGCCCATCCTTACACGCGATTATTGCTGGACTCTGTCCCTAAAACGGGCGCGCCGCTGGCGGAAGATTTGGTGTTGCGGAAAACAGAACTCCCGGGGAATCGAACCCTGCCACAGGGCTGTTTTTTTCGTGACAGATGTCCGTTAGCGACCCGCGGTTGTGAGAAGAAACAGGCATTACTGAAAAGTGATACCGGATGTGACGTTCGCTGCTGGCGGGCGGTTACATGACCTGAGCCGTAGTGAAAAGTCAGGTGCGATACGCCTTTTTCAGTGAATCCACCAGCACCTCGGAAGCAGTAGATAATTTATGATGTGCCGAACGCAAAACCCCGATCCGACGCTGGATTACCGGCGTATCCAGATCGATACAGGTTGCGCCTAACTCTGTCATTTGCGTGCGGCATAGTGCAGGTACGGCGCTACCGCCCAGACCGTTAGCCACCAGACGGCCAACGGTTACTAATTGATGGCTCTCCAGCGCTACTTCCAGCGTATGTCCGCTTTGCACCAGTTGTTCTTCCAGCATCAGCCGCACGGCTGACGGACGTTGCAAGGTGATGAAATCCAGCGTCAGCAGTTCGCGCCATGCAATACGATCCCTGTCTGCCAGCCGACAGGTTGGCGGCACAATCGCGATAAAACGATCCACGCCGAGCGGCGTGAAATGCAGATGTCCCGAATAGTCCGGCTCGAAGGCTATGCCCATCTCGACCCGCCCTTCACTGACCATTTCAATCACGTGTTCATTGATCACATCATGAACCGTTACGTTGATACCAGAATAAGAATCACGAAACGTTTTCAGTACCGATGGCAGGACGTTAGCGGCAAATGAGGGCATGGCGGCGATCGAGATTTTACCGCGCTGTAGCGTAAAGCGTTGGCGCATGGCTTCTTCCGTATTCTCCCAGTCCGCCAGCAGCTGTCTCCCCATATTCAGCAGCGTTTCTCCCTCCTGCGTCAGAGTCACTTTGCGGGTGGTTCTCAACAGTAACGCCCCGCCCAGCGAATCTTCCAGTCCTTTAATCGCCAGGCTTAATGCGGGTTGCGACATGTTCAGTCTTTCACTGGCATGAGCAAAATTCAGAGTGTGAGCTACCGCTAAAAACGCGCGTAACTGTTTGATGCTCATTCCCATTTCGCATTCCTTTAACTTGTTGAATACCTTTAAGTAACATTAAATTGATAAAAAAACCCAATGAGTGAGTCACAAATTTAAAATTAACAAATCATTTTTCACCCCCAATGATGTCGGCAAGGACAACTGGGGAGGCAAGTGTATGGCTGGACTGGATAAACGTGTTGCCACTTATCAAGAGGCGCTGGAAGGACTGACCGACAACATGACGCTGCTGGCGGGCGGTTTTGGTTTATGTGGGATCCCTGAAAACCTGATTACCGAAGTACGCCGTCGAGAAGTACAGGGACTTACCGTTGTATCAAACAACTGTGGCGTGGATGGCTTTGGCCTTGGCGTACTGCTGGAAACGCGCCAGGTGCGCAAAGTGGTCGCGTCCTATGTAGGGGAAAACGCCCTGTTTGAGAAGCAGGTGCTTAGCGGCGAACTGGAAGCCATCCTGACGCCACAGGGTACGCTGGCAGAGCAGTTGCGCGCGGGCGGCGCAGGGATCCCGGCATTTTTTACCGCGACCGGATATGGAACCCCCGTGGCGGAAGGGAAAGAGGTTCGCGAGTTTGCCGGACGCCCTTACATCCTTGAACAGGCGATAACCGGTGATTTTGCATTGGTTAAAGGCTGGAAAGCCGACTGGTACGGCAACGTCATCTATCGCCACACCGCACAGAACTTTAATCCGCTGATGGCCGCCGCCGGGCGCATTACCGTCGTGGAAGTCGAAGAGATTGTCCCTCCCGGAGAACTGGACCCTACAGCGATTCACACTCCCGGAATTTTCGTTAACCGCATTATTCAGGGGCAGTTTGAAAAACGTATTGAACAACGCACCCTGCGCCAGAAAGGAGCCTGACCATGTTAACGCGTGAACAAATGGCGATGCGCGTCGCCCGCGAGCTGCGCGACGGTTATTACGTCAACCTTGGGATCGGCATTCCCACTCTGGTGGCAAATTATATCCCTGATGGCATGGACGTGATGCTGCAATCAGAGAACGGTTTGCTGGGTATGGGGCCGTTTCCCACAGAAGACGAAATTGATGCCGACATGATTAACGCCGGGAAACAGACCGTGACGGCGCGCAAAGGCGCGGCGATTTTCGACTCTGCGCAATCCTTCGCCATGATCCGCGGCGGCCACGTTGATCTGACGGTGCTCGGTGCGTTTGAAGTCGATGTTAACGGCAATATCGCCTCATGGATGATCCCCGGAAAAATGGTGAAAGGCATGGGCGGCGCGATGGACCTGGTTGCCGGAGCCGACAACATCATCGTGGTAATGACCCATGCTTCCAAAAGCGGTGAGTCCAAACTGCTTCCCGCCTGCACCCTGCCGTTGACCGGCGTGGCCTGCATCAAACGCGTGCTTACCGACCTGGCTCTGCTGGAAATTGCCGACGGGGCGTTCATTCTGCGTGAACGCGCCCCGGGTATCAGTGTGGATGAAATCGTCGCCAGAACCGCCGGCAAGCTGATCGTGCCCGAAACTGTCCCCGAAATGCAATTTAACTGAGGAGCTGACCATGCAGGATGTTGTAATTGTCGCGGCAACGCGCACCCCGATTGGCAGTTTTCATGGTGCGCTGGCACCACTTTCCGCCGTGGAGTTAGGTACAGCGGTTGTCCGTTCGCTGCTGGAAAAAACGGCTGTGGCGCCTGAACAAATTGATGAAGTGATTTTAGGTCAGGTTCTGACGGCAGGCTGCGGCCAGAATCCGGCCAGACAAACGGCGTTACGCGCAGGACTGCCGTCAACCACACCGGCGTTAACCATTAATCTGGTGTGCGGTTCTGGCCTGAAGGCGGTGCATCAGGCGGTACAGGCAATTCGCTGTGGCGATGCGCAAATCGTGATTGCCGGAGGCCAGGAGAGCATGAGCAATGCGCCCTATTTTCTCGACGGCGCGCGGGCCGGCCTGCGGTTGGGTCATGCCAGTATGAAAGACAGCGTGGTGCATGACGGCTTGTGGGATGCGTTCAACGACTATCACATGGGTATTACTGCCGAAAATCTGGCGGATAAGTTCGTAATCAGTCGTGAGCAGCAGGACGCTTTTGCCCTGCGCTCCCAGCAAAAAGCCGCCGCTGCCATTGAAGCGGGTCGTTTTAGCGCGGAAATCACGCCGGTTAGCGTCCCACAAGGCAAAAAGCCGCCACGTGTGGTGGACCGTGACGAACAGCCTCGCCCGGATACTCAGGCCGACAAGCTGGCGCAACTTAAACCAGCATTTCTGCCAGGAAACGGCACGGTGACCGCCGGAAATGCATCATCCATCAATGATGGTGCCGCCGCGGTGATGTTGATGAGCGCCGGCAAAGCCGCAGAACTCAATTTGCCAGTGCTTGCCCGGGTAGCAGGCTACGCGGTTTCTGGTGTCGATCCCGCCATTATGGGCCTTGGGCCGGTAGAAGCGTCACTCCAGTGCCTGAAGCGAGCGGGCTGGACGTTGAATGATGTCGATCTCATTGAGGCCAACGAAGCCTTTGCCGCACAAGCGCTGGCGGTTGGCGAATCCCTGAACTGGGACAGCGACCGGGTGAACGTAAATGGCGGCGCGATTGCGCTGGGCCATCCCATCGGTGCATCTGGTTGCCGAATCCTGGTGACACTGTTGCACGAAATGGCCCGCAGTAACGCGACCAAAGGGCTGGCTACGCTGTGCGTAGGCGGCGGTCAGGGCGTAGCGCTGGCGGTAGAGCGTTTGCAGGAGGTCTCTCATGCAAAGTAAGCCTGTCTGCGTTCTGGGGGCGGGGTTAATGGGGGTCGGTATTGCCACCCACTTCGCCCGTTATGGTCACGATATCTGGCTGTATGACACCGATAGCAGCCGAATTGCAGAAATTAGCGCCGTTGCCAGCGGTATTCTGGATGAGCTGATTACCGCCGAACAGTTTGCCGTAGACGAAAAAGACCAGGTTGTGAGTCGTCTGCACGGTACGACTTCGCTACCGGAGATTGCTGCGTGCGGGTTACTGATTGAAGCGATCCCGGAGCGGCTCGAGCTCAAGCACGCGTTGTATGCGCAACTGGAAGATCTGATCGCGCCTGAGGCCGTCATTGCCAGTAATACCAGCGGCCTGCCGCCGGATGCGCTGGCAGAAAAGCTCGTCCATCCTGAGCGGCTGCTCATCGCCCATTTCTGGCACCCGCCACATTTTATTCCGCTGGTCGAAATTGTCCCCGGCACCGCCACCAAAGCGGAATACCTGCGTGAGCTGCAACAGTGGCTGCTCTCGATGCAACTGG
The DNA here is from genome assembly GCF_030333935.1 of Citrobacter sp. Cf125. Classification (NCBI taxonomy): domain Bacteria; kingdom Pseudomonadati; phylum Pseudomonadota; class Gammaproteobacteria; order Enterobacterales; family Enterobacteriaceae; genus Citrobacter; species Citrobacter sp. Cf125. Next base: position 95,828 of record NZ_JAOWEY010000022.1, read on the forward strand.
AAGCCGTCGTGCTCGATCGCGCCGCACCAGGGTTTGTCGGCAATCGACTGCAGTTTGCTTTGCTGCGTGAAGCGCTTCATATCGTTAAAAGCGGCATCGCCAGCGCAGAGGTGGTGGATCAGGTCATGCGCGCCTCGCTCGGACGTCGCTATGCGATGGTTGGCCCGCTGGAAGCGGCAGATATGACCGGACTCTCTACGGTGCAGGATATTTGTCGGCATCTGCTCCCGGAACTGGCAACCGGCAGCGAGATGATGTCGTTGGTCGCTGACAAGGTAGCCAACGGTGATACCGGTTTACGCAGCGGTCAGGGATTTTATCGCTGGGATGATTCGCGCAAGGAGTACATCCAGCAACGCAGAGAGCATCAACTGCGTTTTGCCCTGAAACCATAACGTCTCTTTCTGTACCCCAATATAATAATAAGGAGTCATGATGAGTGTATTAATCGCCCTGGCAGCGCTGGGCCTGCTGATGCTTGCAGCCTATCGCGGATACAGCGTCATTCTGTTTGCCCCCATCGCGGCATTAGGTGCTGTATTACTCACTGAACCCAGCGCCGTCGGCCCCGCTTTCACCGGCCTGTTTATGGAAAAAATGGTCGGTTTTGTGAAGCTTTACTTCCCGGTGTTCTTGCTGGGTGCAGTGTTTGGCAAGTTAATCGAGTTATCTGGATTTTCACGTTCCATTGTTGCCGCCGCTATCAACATCCTCGGTCGTCGTCACGCCATCCCGGTGATCGTGCTGGTGTGTGCGCTGTTAACCTACGGCGGGGTTTCGCTGTTCGTCGTGGCGTTTGCGGTGTATCCATTTGCGGCGGAGCTGTTCCGCCAGAGTAATATTCCTAAGCGCCTGATCCCGGCCACCGTTGCGCTGGGCGCATTCTCTTTCACGATGGACGCTCTGCCTGGCACGCCGCAGATCCAGAACATTATTCCGACCAGCTTCTTTGGGACTAACGCCTGGGCTGCGCCGTGGCTGGGGCTGATAGGCTCGCTGTTTATTATTTTCGTCGGTCTGGTTTATCTCGAACGTCAGCGTCGTAAAGCGCAGGCAAAGAATGAAGGCTATGGCACTGAACTGTTAAACGAGCCGGAAACGCCGGATAACATTAATCTGCCGAACCCGATCATCGCGATCTCTCCGCTGATCCTGGTTGGGGTATTTAACCTGCTGTTTACCCGCTGGATCCCACAGTGGTACGGCGCCACGCATCAACTTGAACTTCCGGGGCTTGCCAAACCGATTACCACCGAAGTCGGTAAAATCACCGCTATCTGGGCAGTGGAAGCGGCGCTGATTTCTGGGATCCTGCTGGTGGTGCTCTTCGGCTACCGCAACATTAAAGGTCGCCTGGCGGAAGGCAGCAGAACGGCAGTTGGCGGCGCGATCCTCGCGGCGATGAACACCGCGTCAGAGTACGGTTTTGGCGCAGTGATCGCCGCCCTGCCGGGCTTCCTCGTGCTGTCAAAAGCGCTGGCGGCTATTCCTGACCCGCTGCTCAATGAGGCTATCAGCATTACCACGCTTGCCGGGATCACCGGTTCGGCGTCTGGCGGGATGAGTATTGCCCTTGCCGCCATGTCTGACACTTTCATCGCTGCCGCACATGCCGCCAATATCCCACTTGAAGTCTTCCACCGCGTGGCATCTATGGCCAGCGGCGGTATGGACACCCTACCGCATAACGGCGCGGTCATTACCTTATTGGCTATCACCGGCCTTAGTCATCGTCAGGCGTATGGCGGAATTTTCGCTATTACCATCATTAAAAGTCTGGCCGTACTGTTTGTCATCGGCGTCTTCTACACCACCGGAATTGTTTAAGGAGAATCATCATGAACTTAACGGGAAAAACCGCCCTGGTTACCGGCTCGACCAGTGGTATCGGATTAGGTATCGCACAGGTGCTGGCGCAAGCTGGCGCCACCCTGATCCTCAACGGGTTTGGTGATGTTGATGCTGCCAAAGACGCTGTTGCGCAGTATGGCAAAACGCCAGGCTATCATGGCGCGGATCTGAGCGATGAAGCGCAAATTGCCGACATGATGCGCTATGCAGAGAGCGAATTCGGCGGTGTGGATATTCTTATCAATAACGCCGGGATCCAGCATGTTTCACCGATAGAAACCTTCCCGGTTGATAAATGGAACGCGATTATCGCGATTAACCTCTCCTCCGTTTTTCACACCACGCGTCTGGCGCTTCCCGGTATGCGCGCGCGAAACTGGGGGCGCATCATTAATATCGCTTCTGTTCACGGCCTGGTGGCTTCAAAAGAGAAATCTGCCTACGTAGCAGCGAAGCACGGTGTGGTGGGATTAACCAAGACCATCGCGCTGGAAACCGCGCAGACGGAAATCACCTGCAATGCGCTGTGTCCCGGCTGGGTGCTAACGCCGCTGGTCCAGCAGCAGATCGATAAGCGTATTGCCGAAGGCGCAGAGCCTGAGGCAGCCCGTGACGCCTTGCTGGCTGAAAAGCAGCCGTCGCGCGAATTCGTTACCCCAGAGCAGTTAGGGAATCTCGCGTTATTCTTATGTTCAGACGGTGCGGCGCAAGTGCGTGGCGTAGCGTGGAATATGGATGGCGGTTGGGTAGCGCAATAACATCATCAGGTGCCGGATAAGAACTGGTCACATCCGGCACGACTTTATTAAGACTTCAGTTTGTAATCCAGCGTTATTTCCGCTTTCAGAACCTGAGATACCGGGCATCCGGCTTTTGCTTTCTGGATGATGCCGTCAAACGTGGCGGCGTCTATCCCCGGCACGCTCACTTGACTATGCAACGCGACTTTAGTGATCGCAAACCCGGCATCTACCTTATCCAGAGAAACATCGGCAGTGGTATCAATGGCATCTGGGGTAAACCCTGCTTCACCCAGCATCAGTGAAAGCGCCATCGAGAAGCAGGCTGCATGGGCCGCGCCAATCAACTCTTCAGGATTGGTGCCTTTCTCACCTTCAAATCGTGTATTAAACCCATACGGTTGCTGATTTAACACGCCACTTTCGGTCGACACAGTGCCTTTGCCGCGCTTAATGTCGCCTTCCCAGTGTGCCTGACCTTTCTTATGGATAGTCATTACCGCTCTCCTGTGTTGTCGTCGGAGTTACTAGTATAGGACGCCCGGGAAAAAGCATGTTACATACGGGATAGTTCTCATTTGCCGCTTAAGCATTGACCTTTCAGATAAAATGACCGACCATCCAGAAAGCCGTTATGTTGAACATCGGCTTTATATCAGGTTGTATTTCGTCCGTTCTCATACGGGCTCGCCCTTGAAACCAGTAACAGGATTAAGGAGTTAGAATGAAATCGAACCGTCAGGCCCGTCATATTCTCGGACTGGACCACAAAATCTCAAATCAACGTAAAATCGTGACCGAAGGTGACAAAACCAACGTGGTCAACAATCCTACTGGAAGAAAGCGCCGCGCTGACGGCAAGTAGCCTTTCGCACGTCTGACTGAGTAACGAGATAAACACCATTGCAACCGCAGTGGTGTTTTTGCTTATAAAACCCCTTAACCCATTCACAATGCTTTATACTTCGCCCGTTTCCCTGGCGCACAGGCCACATACGATCATAAAGAGCGCCAGGGACGGTTATTCAAAAAAGAGTGAGTGACATGGAAAACGAAACTAAAAAACTGCGTTCCCTTTACATCCCTTACGCTGGCCCGGTACTGCTGGAATTCCCTTTACTGAATAAAGGGAGCGCCTTCAGTGTGGAAGAACGCCGTAACTTCAACCTGCTGGGGTTACTGCCAGAAGTCGTCGAAACGATTGAGGAACAGGCTGAACGCGCCTGGATCCAATATCAGGGCTTCAAAACCGAAATCGACAAACATATTTACCTGCGCAACATCCAGGACACCAACGAAACCCTGTTTTACCGACTGGTGCATAATCACCTGGATGAGATGATGCCAGTTATCTATACCCCAACGGTCGGCGCAGCCTGTGAGCGTTTCTCTGAGATTTATCGTCGTGCGCGCGGCGTGTTTATCTCTTATCAGAACCGCCACAATATGGACGATATCCTGCAAAACGTCCCTAACCACAATATCAAGGTCATCGTTGTCACCGATGGCGAACGTATTTTAGGTCTTGGCGATCAGGGGATCGGCGGGATGGGCATTCCAATCGGTAAACTGTCGCTGTATACCGCATGTGGCGGAATTAGCCCGGCCTATACACTTCCGGTGGTACTGGACGTGGGGACCAACAACCAGCAACTGCTGAACGATCCGCTGTATATGGGCTGGCGCAATCCGCGTATCACTGATGATGAATACTACGAATTCGTTGATGAATTCATCCAGGCCGTGAAGCATCGCTGGCCGGACGTGCTGTTGCAGTTTGAAGATTTCGCCCAGAAAAACGCTATGCCACTGCTGACCCGTTATCGCGATGAAATTTGCTCATTTAACGACGATATTCAGGGCACCGCGGCGGTTACCGTCGGTACGCTGATTGCGGCTAGCCGCGCGGCCGGAAGCCAGCTGAGCGAACAAAACATCGTCTTCCTCGGCGCGGGTTCCGCCGGATGCGGGATCGCCGAGCAGATCATTGCGCAAATCCAGCGAGAAGGTTTAAGCGAAGAAGCGGCGCGTCAACGCGTATTCATGGTCGATCGCTTCGGCCTCTTAACCGACAAAATGCCGAACCTGCTCTCCTTCCAGACCAAACTGGTGCAAAAACGCGAAAATCTGCAGCACTGGGATACACAAGAAGATGTCCTGTCGTTGCTCGATGTGGTCCGCAACGTTAAACCTGACATCCTGATCGGGGTTTCCGGACAGGTTGGTCTGTTTACCGAAGAGATCATCCGCGAAATGCACAAGCATTGTCCGCGTCCGATCGTCATGCCGCTGTCTAACCCGACTTCTCGTGTAGAAGCCACGCCGCAGGATATTATCGCCTGGACCGAAGGCAACGCGCTGGTTGCGACCGGTAGCCCGTTTGCACCGGTAGTGTGGAAAGAGAAAACTTACCCGATCGCCCAGTGTAATAACGCGTACATCTTCCCGGGTATTGGCCTTGGCGTGATTGCTTCTGGCGCGTCGCGCATCACTGATGAAATGCTGATGTCGGCCAGTGAAACGCTGGCACAGTATTCACCGCTGGTGCTCAACGGTGAAGGACTGGTGCTACCGGAACTGAAAGATATTCAGACGGTTTCTCGTGCCATTGCCTTTGCTGTCGGTAAAATGGCCCAGCAGCAAGGTGTGGCGGTGAAAACCTCCGCCGAAGCGCTGCAACAGGCTATTGACGATAATTTCTGGCAGGCGGAATATCGCGACTACCGTCGTACTTCTATCTGACGGTTTGCCCGGCGGCACATTGCTGCCGGGCGTGCAAAGTTTGCGCGAAAGCGTAATTTGCGATTACACTTTCGCTACCGATCAACACTCTGAAAAACAAAAGGAGGATACTTATGCTGTACTGTGAACGTTTTATCGTTTCACATGCTTTTGGCGATCGCCAGTGCTCAAGCGTTATCGGTATCGTGCTGCGATAACTTTGCTTGAGCGAAGCTAACTTCTAAATCCCCTTCTCTCGGGCTTACCGGGTTATCGTCAGCGATGTTTGACGAGGCGTTTTCACGCCTGTAACTCTTGAGTAAGCAACAATGAGCACATTACTAACCGCACAATCCTTACACGTTGATACGGCATTCGGCACGCTATTCGACGATCTTTCCTTTACCCTGAAAAAAGGCGACCGCATCGGGCTTATCGGTTACAACGGCTGCGGAAAAAGCACGCTGTTAAAACTGCTCGATGGCACGATTTCGCCCACCAGTGGAGCAATCGCGCAAGCGAATCACTGCCATCTCGCGCGTGTAGAACAACATCTACCTGACGATATACTGCCTCTTACGCTGCAGGAAGCCGTTCTCGCTCAACTTCCTGAGCATGAGCGTGCGGCTCAACAATGGCGGGTTGAAGCGCTGCTTGCCGAAATGGGGTTCACGCCAGAGAATTTATCTCTGACAGCGCAAACGTTGAGCGGTGGCCAGCACACACGCTTGCTATTAGCGCGGGCGCTGATGCGTAATCCTGACCTGCTGCTGCTGGATGAACCTGGTAACCATCTGGATTTGCCAACATTACTGTGGCTGGAGCAGTTCTTACAGAACTGGTCTGGCAGTTTTGTGGTGGTTTCCCACGACCCGCAGTTGCTGGACGTGGTGACTCACGGAACGTGGATCCTACGCGATCGCACTCTCCATGCCTTTGATCTACCCTGTAGCGCGGCACGTCAGGCGCTGGCAGAAAGAGACGTCAGCGATGCTCTGCGCCACAAGGCTGAGCAAAAAGAGATAGACCGGGTTACCGCCAGCGGCAAACGGCTGGCAACCTGGGGGCGGGTCTACGACAACGAAGATCTCTCCCGCAAGGCCAAGCAGATGGAAAGACAGGTGCAGCGCCTGAAAGAGGTGCAGACAGAAGTGACGGCAGGAAGTCAGTGGACACTAACATTGCAGGGTGATTCCCTGCGTGCAGATCGTTTGCTGGAGATGACTAATCTGTCTGTAGCCCCTGCTCCCAACGCAGATACACTGTTTTCCATTGCCAGTATCCGGTTAAAAAGCGGCGATCGCGTGGCGATTGTCGGGCGTAACGGTTGTGGGAAATCATCGCTGTTAAGGCTTATCTGGCAACAGTTTCAATCACAGCTGGCATCGCCTTCACTGGTGTTGCACCCGCGCGTTACGCTGGGCTATTACGATCAGACGCTGCATCAGCTTGCTGATAACGATTCATTGTTTGACGCGCTGGAAGCGTTTGCCCCGCAGCCAGAGATTCGCAAGATGGCGCTGATTAGCGCGGGTTTTCCGTGGATTCGTCATACGCAGAGGGTCAGTACATTAAGCGGCGGTGAGCGCTCCCGGCTGCTGTTTGTGGGGCTGACGCTTGCGCGCTACAGTCTGCTGATGCTCGATGAACCGACCAACCATCTGGATATGGAAGGTAAAGAGGCGCTGGCAGAAACGCTACAAAGCTATAACGGCGGCGTGTTGCTGGTCAGTCACGACCGCCAGCTTATCAGCCAAAGCTGTAACCGGTTCTGGTTAATCGACAATGGCGAACTCAGTGAATGGCACGATCTGGAGGCGGTCAATGCGCGTATTAGAGAAACGTCCGCGGAGATAACCGTTCCCAAAACAGTGGTCGATGCGAAAGTTGAAATAAGCTGTGACAGCGATGGATTGCTGGAACAACTCCTCGATCTGGAACAGCGTCTGGCCGACGATCTCGCCCGCAAGCCGAAACATCAAAAACCGCTGTTACAGGCGCAATGGCGTAAAGAGATTGAGCGTCTGAACTCACAACTGAAGTAATCTTTATTGCCGGATGGCGCAAGCTTATCCGGCCTACACCAGCAAAATGCGCGTGTAGGCCTGCCATCCGGCAATTCTTGCGTGACGCTTTCCAGATATTCCCCTTCTCCCTTTTTCTTTTAGCGCATTCGCCGCACAATTTTAAAAATCGCAATCTTGGCGTTGCGCTTCACGGAACATTAATGGTAGTGTTCCTCTTGAAGGAACAAGGATGATACGGATGATCATGAACTTCAGACACAAGGGATTGCGAGATTTGTTTCTTCATGGAAGAACATCAGGCGTTATGGCGAAACATGTCCGACGATTACGACACAGGCTTGCCGTTATTGATGCGGCAAGCAAGGTTACAGATATCAATATGCCCGGTTATAAGCTACATCCTCTGGTAGGTGATCGTGATGGCATATGGGCAATAGCTGTTTCAGGTAACTGGCGTATTACGTTTGAATTCGTCAATGGCGACGCGTACATACTGGACTACGAGGACTATCATTGATGAAGATGGCAAATCATCCCCGTCCTGGGGATATCATTCAGGAAGCGCTGGAAGAACTCAATGTCAGCCTGCGCGAGTTTGCCAGAGCTATGGAGATTGCACCTTCAACGGCAAGTCGACTATTAACCGGGAAAGCAGCCCTAACGCCTGAGATGGCGATTAAACTCTCTGTGGTGATTGGCAGCTCACCCGAAATGTGGTTAAACCTGCAAACTACCTGGAGTCTGGCAGAGGCCCAAAAAAGCGTGGATATTTCACGCCTGCGTAAGCTGGCAGTACAGTGATAAAAGTAAATGCCGGATAAACTTTTGCCATCCGGCATACCATTTATTGCTGCGGTTTTTTCTCTTTCCAGGCATCCCAGGCCTGTTTGATCTCTTGCTTTGCCGTAGCGGCGTCGTTGAAACCGTTTAATTCGACCTTCTTGCGCCCTTCCGGCAGATCTTTGTACACGCGGAAGAAAGATTCCAGACGTTGAACTTCAATCTTGGGCAGATCGCTCAATTCTTTGATGTTGTCATAAGTGGGGTCAATTTTACTGGCCGGCACGGCGACAATTTTGTCGTCCTTTTCACCGCCGTCGATCATCTTCAGGACGCCTATTGCGCGCAGCTTAATCAACGTCCCCGGAGCCAGCGGCGCACGAGTATAAAAGATAACATCCAGCGGGTCGCCGTCACCGGCTAAAGACTGGGTTAGTGAACCGTAGTTGGCGGGATAGACAACTGGCATAGACTGGAAGCGATCGGCAACGATAAACCCGGTTTTGGCGTCGGTTTCATATTTAATCATTCCACCTGCCGGGATTTCGGTTACGGCATAAAACTCTTCCGGGTTATTCTCCGGCTGAGGAAATTCGAGGATGTTCTGCGCCTGAGCTGAAGCACAAAGAAACACGCTGACTGCGAGTAGTTTTTTCACCAGATGCATTGTCTTTTAACTCTTCTATTATTGGAAAGACAACACCTTACGTTCAGCAGATGACAGAAACATGACGTTTTTTTGGCAAAAAAATGGCGCTACCGATGTAGCGCCATTGCGTAGAGGGAACATCAGGGATTAGTTAACCCCTTCCTCGCTCTCTTTTTTCGCTTCTTGTCTTTCAACTTCGCGATACCAACGTGGGTGATGTTTCTTCGCCCAGCGACGGCTCACCTTCCCTTCAACCATGCCTTTAATCGAACCTTTCACCCAGAATGCCATATACATATGGATGAGGATGGCGTGCATCAGGATAATCCCCGCCGCCGCATGGATCAGCAGGCTATAGCGCACAACCTGCATCGGGAAGAACTGCGCAAAGTATGGACGCCAGATAATAATACCGGTAATCAGCAGCACGAAAATCATGCTCATGATCGACCAGAACATCATTTTCTGCCCGGCGTTGTACTTGCCCACATCCGCTACTTTGTGTTCATTGCCTTTCAGCACTTCCACAATGTTTTTCAGCCACGGAATATCTTTTTTATCCGGGATGTTGTGGTGCACAAAGCGCACAAACATGAACATTAGCGCGACGAAGATCAGTATGCCGAAGAACGGGTGCAAAATGCGTCCCATCTGCGGCGTACCGAAGGTTTGCGTCAGCCATTGCAGAGTCGGGAAGAAGAACGAAATCCCCGACAGCGCCACCAGGAAGAAGCAGATCACCACCGTCCAGTGACAGGCGCGGTCGATAAACTTCGTGCGCACAATCATTTTCGACTTACTCATGATGATCCTCCTCGTCGTCGTCCACTTCCTTATTCGGACCGATACCAATGTAGTGGTAAATCAGCCCGGCGAAGGTGGCGATAAATCCGGCAGCGGCCAGCGGTTTCAGCGCCCCTTTCCACAGATTGATAGAGGTATCGATCTGCGGATCTTTCGGCAGGCCGTGATACAGCTCCGGCTGGTTGGCATGATGCAGAACGTACATAACGTGCGTACCACCCACACCTTCCGGGTTGTAGAGACCGGCGTGTTCGAAACCGCGTGCTTTCAGTTTTGCCACACGCTGTTCGCCCATTTCCAGCATTTCCTGCTTGGTGCCGAAATGTATTGCCCCGGTCGGACAGGTCTTCACGCAGGCAGGTTCCTGCCCGACGCTGACCCGGTCGACACACAGCGTACATTTATACACGCGGTTATCCTCTTTATTGAGGCGCGGAATATTAAATGGACACCCGGCAATACAGTAGCCGCAGCCAATACAGTGTTCTGACTGGAAATCGACAATCCCGTTGGCGTACTGGATGATTGCCCCGGCAGACGGGCATGCCTTCAGGCAGCCCGGATCTTCACAGTGCATACAGCCATCTTTACGAATCAACCACTCCAGCTTGCCGTTCTGTTCGGTTTCGGTAAACCGCATCACCGTCCAGGACTTGGCGCTGAGATCGGCGGGGTTGTCATACACCCCGACGCAGTGGCCAACTTCATCGCGGATATCGTTCCACTCTGAGCATGCCACCTGACAGGCCTTACAGCCTATACAGGTGGAAACGTCGATCAGCTTCGCGACCTCGGCTTTGTAATCACGGGCCTGAGGCGGCGGCGTGATGGAGTTTGTTGCGGACCGTTTGATGATGTCCTGCGTTTCCATAGACATATGTTCGCCTCCCTTACGCCTTCTCGATGTTAACTAAAAACGCTTTGTATTCCGGCGTTTGCGAGTTTGCATCACCGACATTCGGCGTCAGGGTGTTGGCGATAAAGCCTTTACGCGCGACTCCTTCAAAGCCCCAGTGGATTGGGATCCCAACCGTTTCAACCTGTTGACCGTTGACGTTCAGGGTACGCAGACGACGGGTCACCACGGCAACTGCACGAATAAATCCACGTTTGCTGCTAACTTTCACGTGATCGCCGTTGTTGATCCCTTTCGCTGCCGCCAGCGTTTCGCTGATTTCCACAAACTGCTCTGGCTGGGCAATCGCATTCAGCAATGCGTGCTTGGTCCAGGTATGGAAATGTTCGGTCAGACGATAGGTCGTCCCGACGTACGGGAAGTCCTGTTTCGTGCCCATACGGAGTTTATCCGCCTCGTACAGACGCGCTGCCGGGTTGGAGATCACATTCGGGTGCAGCGGGTTAGTACCCAGCGGCGTTTCCATCGGCTCGTAGTGTTCCGGGAACGGACCTTCCGCCATCTTATCGATAGCAAACAGACGCCCCAGCCCTTCCGGCTGCATGATAAATGGATTGGTGCCACTGCCCGGTGCCGCGGTATTGAAGTCCGGGATATCGTTACCCGTCCACTTCGTACCGTTCCACTGGATAAGCATGCGTTTTGGATCCCACGGTTTACCCTGTGGATCCGCCGAAGCGCGGTTATACAGCACGCGACGGTTCAGCGGCCATGCCCAGGCCCAGCCCAGCGTATTACCCAGACCTGACGGATCGGCGTTATCGCGATTGGCCATCTGGTTGCCCTGCTCGGTCCAGCTACCGGTATAAATCCAGCAGGATGATGACGTAGAACCATCATCGCGCAGCAACGCAAAGCTGTTGAGCAACTGACCTTTCTTCGCAACCAGTACACCGTTGGCATCATAGAGATCTTCCAGCGCATAGCCGTTGTTCTCTTTCGCCACTTCCTCTGAGTGCGGTTCGTCCGGCTGCTTATAGTTCCAGCTCATTTTCAGAACGGGTTCTACAGCTTTACCGCCTTCAGTGCGATACATGTCTCGCAGACGGTGGTAAATACCGGCCAGAATTTCGCCGTCGTTGCGGGCTTCGCCCGGTGCGTCCTGACCTTTCCAGTGCCACTGCAGCCAACGGCCGGAGTTGGCGATGGAGCCGTCCTCTTCCGCAAAGCAGGTAGAAGGCAAACGGAAGACTTCGGTCTGAATCGACGCAGGATCAACGTCGTTTGACTCACCGTGGTTCTGCCAGAACGTTGAGGTCTCGGTCACCAGCGGATCGATAACCACCAGATACTTCAGTTTGCTGAGGCTCTGCACCACTTTGTTTTTGTCCGGGAAGGACGCAACCGGGTTAAAGCCCTGACAGATGTAGCCGGTGACTTTTCCGCTATCCATCATGTTGAAGTATTTGATTACGTCATAGGACTGATCCCACTTCGGCAGCCACTCAAAACCCCAGTCGTTTTCTTTCTGTGCAGCATTGCCGTAGAAAGATTTCATCAAGCTGACGAAGAACTTCGGATAGTTGCCCCAGTAGTTAACCTGATCGGCCAATGTCGCTTTTGGCGTGTTCGCGGCCAGATAGGTTTGCAGGTCTGTCTGTTTCTCTGACGGCAGCATCAGGTAGCCCGGCAGGCTGGTAGAGAGCAGACCTAAGTCGGTTAACCCTTGAATGTTGGAGTGACCGCGCAAGGCGTTGACACCGCCACCTGCCATCCCCATGTTGCCGAGCAGCAACTGGATCATCGCCATGGTGCGGATGTTCTGCGCCCCGACGGTATGCTGAGTCCAACCCAGCGCGTACAGGAACGTGGTGGTGCGATCCGCTGCGCTGGTGGAAGCCAGCACTTCGCAGACTTTCAGGAAGTCTTCTTTCGGCGTACCACAAATGTTTTCCACCACATCCGGCGTGTAGCGGGAAACGTGCTGTTTTAGCAGGTTCCAGACACAGCGAGGATGGCTTAACGTTTCATCGCGTTTCGCGTAGCCGTTTTCATCGAACTGGTAGTTCCAGGACGATTTATCATATTGGCGTTTGTTTGCGTCATAACCGCTGAACAGACCGTCTTCGAAAGCAAAGTCATCCCGCACCAGCAGGCTGGCGTTGGTGTAATGCTTAACGTATTCAGCGTTGATTTTGTTGTTTTCAATCAGGTACAGCAAGACGCCGGACAGGAACGTAATGTCCGTGCCGGAACGAATTGGCGCATAGATATCCGCCACCGAAGCTGTACGTGTAAAACGAGGGTCAACAACAATCAGCGTGGCATCATTGTTGTTTTTTGCTTCCATCGCCCAGCGGAATCCCACCGGATGTGCTTCAGCGGCGTTACCGCCCATCACCATCACGACGTTAGCATTTTTAATATCAACCCAGTGGTTGGTCATCGCACCGCGACCAAATGTTGGAGCAAGACTTGCTACCGTTGGTCCGTGTCAGACGCGCGCCTGGTTGTCTACTGCCAGCATGCCGAGTGAGCGCACAAATTTTTGCGTCAGCATACCGGTTTCATTACTTGCCGCCGATGCACACAACATCCCAGTTGAAAGCCAGCGGTTTACCGTTACGCCCTGCTCATTCTTCTCGATAAAGTTGGCGTCACGGTCAGTTTTCATCAGCTTCGCGATACGGGTGAATGCTTCATCCCAGCTGATACGCTGCCATTTGTCGGAACCAGGGGCGCGATATTCCGGGTAACGCAGACGGTTTTCACTGTGCACGTAATCCAGTAATCCAGCGCCCTTAGGACATAATGCCCCGCGGCTCACCGGATGATCCGGATCCCCTTCAATATGGTAAATCGACTCTTTGGCGTTTTTTGCTCCATCTCCCAGGCTATACATTAATAGCCCGCAACCTACGGAACAGTATGTGCAGGTGTTTCGGATCTCTTTGGCGCGTAACAGCTTATAGTTTCGCGCCTGAGCCAGTGCCATTTTGGGTGCAAAACCCAAAGCGGCCACTGTTGTTCCCGCCATACCGCCCGCGCAGATTTTAAAAAATTGTCTGCGGCTGACGTCCATTGCTTTCCTCTTTTTTGCAGGGGTTCGTACATGAAATCTCTCAAATTGCGCCAGCGCAGCAGTCTGAAAGATGCCATGTACAACTTCGCGACGAAACTATCAGCTATATCCATATTTTTTTTGCGTCAAATCAATAACGAAACGGTTCCGCTACTAAATAGTGCACTTTGTTTAACCCTTGTACCCATAAGGGAGTATGGGAAAGGCAATTAATTAGCGCGCTACGGTATAAAAGTGCTATAAATTTCAGCTTAAATTTTTGCCAGTACCATGGACAGACAATCAGAATGACAAAACAAAAGGCAACGTTAATTGGGCTCATTGCCATCGTGCTCTGGAGCACGATGGTCGGACTCATGCGTGGGGTAAGTGAAGGACTGGGTCCTGCAGGCGGCGCAGCAATGATTTTTTCGTTAAGTGGTCTGTTGCTGATTTTTACCGTCGGCTTTCCGAATATCAGAAAAATTCCTGTGCGCTATTTAATCGCTGGTAGCGTGCTTTTTGTTACTTATGAAATATGTTTAGCGCTGGCTCTCGGTTATGCGGCTACTCGTCACCAGGCTATTGAAGTCGGTATGGTCAATTATCTCTGGCCGAGTTTGACGATATTGTTTGCTATTTTATTTAATGGTCAAAAAACAACCTGGCTGGTGATCCCTGGATTAATTATCGCATTGACCGGGGTTTGTTGGGTATTGGGTGGTGAAAACGGTCTTAACCTTGATGAAATTATCAGCAATGTTGCCAGCAGTCCGCTGAGCTATTTTCTCGCCTTTCTCGGCGCTTTTATCTGGGCAACGTATTGCACGGTGACCAATAAATATGCAAAAGGCTTTAACGGCATCACCGTGTTCGTTTTACTAACAGCCGCAAGTTTGTGGATTTACTATTTTATGACTCCGCAACCAGAAATGATTTTCAGCACTTCGGTGACTATTAAAATGTTCTCAGCGGCATTAACGTTAGGATTTGCCTATGCGGCGTGGAATATTGGCATTTTGCATGGCAACGTGACCATCATGGCCGTAGGATCCTATTTTACCCCTGTGCTCTCTTCTGCACTGGCTGCTGTGTTACTCAGTGCACCGCTTTCGCTATCTTTCTGGCAGGGCGCACTGATGGTCTGCGCGGGTTCGCTACTTTGTTGGCTGGCAACGCGCCGCGCCTGAAAAAAAACCGGGTTTTATCACAAACAAATAAAACCCGGCTATACTTTAGACAAATTGATGAATAATAATTGTTCATTCCACTTGCGATTTATGTTTTCATTTGTTTAATTAAATGTTAAATACATGGTAATTAGTTAACACACGAAAATATTATGCGGTTATCTATATCCATTCATATGCATATATTACACATGCGGAACTAACGCCATTTAAATCATAGCCCTGACAATAGTCCCCTACGTAAATATACCCATTCAGATTTGTCACATATAAAGATTAATACAATCAACCATATTATGTAGATCTGGATCACACAACTTCAAATATTTCGCAATATTATGAAACTTATTATTGAACTTATACCACTGCGTCATTTAAAAATAGTTTGCCATTGACGAACCCCTTCGTTTAGCAATGGTTTAGGAAACACACCAAGAAAAAATTATAAGGATTATTTAGAATGAAACTTAAATTAGTTGCAGTGGCAGTGACTAGCCTGTTGGCGGCAGGTGCGGTAAACGCAGCTGAGGTATATAACAAAGACGCAAACAAACTGGATATCTACGGAAAAGTTCACGCTCAGCACTACTTCTCTGACGACAACGGCAGCGATGGCGACAAAACCTACGCGCGTCTGGGCTTCAAAGGTGAAACTCAGATCAATGACCAGCTGGTTGGTTTTGGTCAGTGGGAATATGAATTCAAAGGCAACCGTTCTGAATCCCAGGGCTCTGAAGCAGACAAAACTCGTCTGGCATTCGCTGGTCTGAAATTCGCTGAATACGGTTCTTTCGACTACGGTCGTAACTACGGCGTGGCCTACGACATCGGCGCATGGACCGACGTCCTGCCTGAGTTCGGTGGTGATACCTGGACCCAGACTGACGTATTCATGACTGGCCGTACTACCGGCGTTGCAACCTACCGTAACACCGACTTCTTCGGTCTGGTTGAAGGTCTGAACTTTGCTGCTCAGTACCAGGGCAAAAATGACCGTGACAACCTGAAAGAAGCTAACGGTGACGGCTTCGGTCTGTCTACCACTTATGAGTATGAAGGCTTTGGCGTAGGTGCTACCTATGCGAAATCTGACCGTACCGACAAACAGTCTGTCGGTAACGGCGGTTTCATGGCTTCCGGTAAAAACGCTGAAGTATGGGCCGCTGGTCTGAAATATGATGCGAACAACATCTACCTGGCAACCACCTACTCTGAAACCCGCAACATGACCACCTATGGTGGCTCCGGTGTTACTGGTATTGCAGATAAAGCACAGAACTTTGAAGTAGTTGCTCAGTACCAGTTCGACTTCGGTCTGCGTCCGTCCGTTGCTTACCTGAAATCCAAAGGTAAAGACATCAACGGTTACGGCGACCAGGATCTGGTTGAATACGTAGACCTGGGTGCTACTTACTACTTCAACAAAAACATGTCCACCTTCGTTGATTACAAAATCAACCTGCTGGATGACAACAACTTCACCAATGCAGCGAAAGTGTCAACTGACAACATCGTGGCTGTTGGTCTGAACTACCAGTTCTAATTTTGTTGTAGTCAGAATACAAAGCCAGTCCTTCAAGGGCTGGCTTTTTCTCTTGATGTAGACTCGGTCATAAGGAGTATGCCGTGCAGACATTCACTGGTCGTTGTCTTTGCGGACAGAGTCATTTTACCGTCGACGTCGAAATGCTGGATGTCTATGCCTGCCATTGTACGCTGTGTCAGAAATGGTCTGGCGGCATCGCCATGTATCTGGAAGCCAGCGCTCACCCGCTGATGTCACCAGAATCGGTAGAACCTTCGCACTTTCCTTCCTCAAATCGTGGTGAACGGTTCTTCTGTTCCGGCTGCGGATGCCCACTGTGGTTTACGTTGACGGACAGCGATCGCTACTTTATTCCGTGGACACTTCTGGAGCTTAATGAGGTAGATCGCCGCCGCCTGATATTAGCAGCAGAAATCTATACGGAAACACAGCCTGCGTTCTGGAGATTGACGGGGCAATACGCTCGACTGAGTGGGAAAGAAGTCGAAGAGATGGATTACCCCTGTCATTTAGCTCACTAGTTATTAACGTTGTACCTTTGCCAGACTGAACCACATTCCTATCGCTAATACGATAAGCATGCTGCCGGCGCTGCTTAAGGCCACGCTATGTGACCAGGTGAACGCTTCTCTGGCAGCCGTCAGCAATGCCTCACTCAGTGACGACGGGAGCGAGTGCGCCAGTTGTACCGCCTCCCCCATTGACGATGAGGCACGTTCCATTTCCTGCGGATTAAGTCCGGCTGGCGGCAGAATCGATGCAGAAAAGCTACGGCTCAACAGCAAACCAAAAATAGCTATCCCAAGTCCGGCTCCCAGTTCATAAGCCATTGTCTCGATGGCACCCGCGGCCGCGGCTTTTTCCGCAGGTGCTGCTGCCATGATAGCCGCTGTTGAAGCCAGAAGCGCACTGGCGGCGCTGAAGCCGAGCAAAGCCATCAAAATCCAGGCTTGTACCTGTTGGCTACTGAAATCCGTCATCGCCAGGCCGTAAAAGCTAACAGCGCTCAGCGCCATACCCGCCGTCGCCACACATCGTAATCCCAGACGTGAAACCAACATACCGGCAATCGGTCCGCTGAAACCACTTGCCAGCATCACCGGCAGCATGAACAACCCTGCCTGATACGGTGTTAAGCCGTGGACAAACTGTAGCTCCTGAGCCATCAGTAACTCGAAACCCACCAGCGTTATCATCGCGGTCATCGCCATCACTACGCCACTTAAGATTATGCGATGTGTGAACAACCGCATATCAATCATCGGGCGGGCTGCCGCAAGCTGGATGCGGACAAACTGCCACAACAGCAAAGCGCCGGTTAACAGCGTCAGGGCGATGGCAACGGTCGCCGTATGCCCTTTCAGCGCGGTTTTGGCGCTGTAAACCAGCAGCAGAATGGCAACAATCAGCATTATCGCATGACCAAAATTTAACGATTGATCGCGACGTCCAGCCTGACGCGGCACTAAGCGTGCGGTTAAGGCCATTACCACCAGGACAATCGGTACATTAATTAAGAATACTGATCCCCAGTAGAAGTGCTCCAGTAGCATCCCGCCAACCAGTGGGCCAAACGCCGCACCGCCGGAACCAACCGCGGCCCAGACGCCGAGCGCCATATTACGATGCCGTTGCTCAGCGAACGTGGCGCGAATCCCCGCAAGCGTTGCCGGCACAATCATCGCCGCGCCAATCGCCAACACGGCCCGGGTGACAATCAGCCAGCTGGCGCTATGAGCAAAAGCGGCCGCCAGTGATGCCAGACCAAACAAGCCTCCACCTAACAGCAGCAGGCGTTTAAAGCCGATGCGATCGCCCAGCGCGCCCATTGGCAATACCATACCTGCCATTACCAGGGAATAAATATCAATGATCCACAGCAGCTCGTTGCCACTGGCACCCAGCGTCATACTCAGCGTGGGCGCGGCAACGTGCAGCACCGTTGCATCAATCGCAACAGGGATGTAGACCAGCACAATAATCACTAACGTTAACCACTGACGAAACATAAAACTCCCTTCAAAACTGAAACTGGACACACGTCCAGGTTCGGCGATCCTACGGAAATTTGAACGTATGTCCAACTTTTTGTTAGACTGCGTGCTAAACGGATATGGGAGGAACGATGAGCTATCTAAATCGGGATGAACGTCGGGAAGTGATTCTGCAGGCGGCAATGCGCGTCGCGCTTGAGGAAGGATTTACCGCCATGACGGTGCGGCGTATTGCCACGGAAGCTCAGGTGTCAACCGGCCAGGTGCATCATCACTTTACGTCTGCCGGCGAGTTAAAATCCCTCGCTTTTGTGCAACTGATCCGTACTCTTCTGGATGCCGAACTGGTCAGCGCAAACGCCAGCTTCCGTGAACGGCTGCATGCCATGCTGGGCAGCGAAGATGGCGGGTTCGAACCCTATATAAAACTATGGCGTGAAGCGCAGGTTCTGGCGGATAAAGATCCGGAAATCAAAAGCGCTTACCTGCTGACCATGCGGATGTGGCACGAAGAAACCGCAGCTATCATCTCTCAGGGACAGAAAGCCGGTGAGTTTTCTCCAGGCCCGGATGCTGCCGATGTGGCGTGGCGTTTAATTGCGTTGGTATGCGGTCTGGATGGCATCTATGTATTAGGCATTGAAGAAATGGCCGATCCTGCATTCGAACGCCACCTGGATCGTATGATTACGTTAGAGTTAGTTAATTGATGTTATAGATGAATTAATAATACATCTTTTATATTTACAATTGGTAACACTTAAGCAACGTGTAATTCCCTCATCACGCCGCGTTATTGCGCTTTTTTATCTATTCTTTCAGTCAATATTCCCAAAACTTTTCAATAGTTTCTAAAAGAACCCGCGCGGCGCTGTATGCGTTTATTTCTTTTTCATGAACGGCATGTGCATGGAGAATAATATGTCAGCATCAAATGAGAAAAATAATCGTTATCTTTTAACTGACTGGAAACCCGAAAATCCTGCCTTTTGGGAAAACAAAGGTAAGCACATTGCCCGAAGAAACCTCTGGATATCAGTGAGTTGCTTGCTGCTTGCGTTTTGCGTCTGGATGTTGTTCAGCGCTGTTGCTGTCAATCTGAATAAAATTGGTTTTAATTTTACCACCGATCAACTGTTTTTATTAACGGCATTACCTTCTCTTTCTGGTGCAATATTGCGCGTTCCCTACTCCTTTATGGTACCTATATTTGGGGGGCGCTGTTGGACCATTTTTAGCACCGTCATTCTGGTTATTCCCTGCGTCTGGCTCGGTTTTGCCGTGCAAAATACCGCTACTCCGTTTGGCGTATTTATTATCATTGCGCTGATGTGTGGGTTTGCTGGCGCTAACTTTGCCTCCAGCATGGGTAATATCAGTTTTTTCTTCCCCAAAGCGAAGCAAGGCAGCGCACTAGGCATTAACGGTGGCCTCGGCAACCTCGGTGTCAGCGTGATGCAGTTGATCGCGCCGCTGGTGATCTTTCTCCCCATTTTTACCTTCCTGGGCGTGCAGGGCGTACCACAAGCTGACGGATCGTTACTGTCACTGGCCAATGCCGCATGGATTTGGGTGCCGCTACTGCTGATAGCGACCGTGGCAGCGGGCATAGGAATGAACGACATTGCCAGTTCGAAGGCCTCAATTGCCTCCCAACTACCGGTCCTCAAGCGTTTTCATTTGTGGTTATTAAGTCTGCTGTATCTCGCCACCTTCGGTTCGTTTATCGGTTTTTCAGCAGGCTTTGCCATGCTGGCGAAAACACAGTTCCCTGACGTGAATATTCTGCAACTGGCGTTCTTTGGGCCCTTCATCGGTGCGCTTGCGCGATCGGCGGGCGGAGTAATCTCTGACAAGTTTGGTGGTGTGCGTGTCACCTTAATTAACTTCATCTTTATGGCACTGTTCAGCGCCCTGCTGTTTCTCACTTTGCCCGGCTCGGGCGAAGGAAGCTTTATCGCGTTTTACCTAGTGTTTATGGGCTTGTTCCTGACCGCGGGTCTGGGAAGCGGTTCGACCTTCCAGATGATTGCGGTGATCTTTCGCAAAATCACCATTTACCGGGTGAAGCTGCACGGTGGTACTGATGAACAGGCCCAGCGTGAGGCGGTAACCGATACCGCCGCCGCCCTGGGATTTATCTCCGCAATTGGTGCTGTCGGGGGCTTCTTTATCCCGAAAGCGTTTGGTTCATCGCTGGCGCTGACCGGATCTCCGGTAGGCGCCATGAAAATATTCCTTGTGTTCTACATCGTCTGCGTGCTGGTGACCTGGCTGGTTTACGGCCGTAAATCACAAAAAAAATAGTCATCTTTTGGCCTGTGTAGGCAACGTTATTCGAAGCAGGAGTTATGTCATGAGTAAACTGTTAGACCGCTTTCGCTACTTTAAACAAAAGGGCGATACGTTTGCCGAGGGGCATGGGCAAGTAATGCACACCAACCGGGACTGGGAAGACAGCTATCGTCAGCGCTGGCAGTTCGATAAAATTGTGCGATCTACCCACGGCGTTAACTGTACCGGCTCATGCAGCTGGAAAATCTACGTCAAAAACGGGCTGGTAACCTGGGAAACTCAGCAAACCGACTACCCGCGTACCCGCCCTGACCTGCCAAATCATGAGCCCCGTGGCTGCCCACGCGGCGCAAGTTACTCGTGGTATCTCTACAGCGCTAACCGCCTGAAATATCCACTGGTGCGTAAACGCTTAATCGAATTGTGGCGCGACGCCCTGTCCCGCCAGCCCGATCCGGTGCTGGCCTGGGAATCCATTATGAACGACCCGCAAAAATGCCAGAGCTACAAGCAGGTACGCGGGCGCGGTGGGTTTATCCGTTCCAACTGGAAAGAACTTAATCAACTGATTGCTGCTGCCAACGTCTGGACGGTGAAAACCTACGGCCCGGATCGTGTGGCCGGATTCTCTCCCATCCCCGCAATGTCGATGGTCTCCTATGCCGCAGGTACGCGCTATCTCTCGCTACTGGGCGGAACCTGTCTGAGCTTCTATGACTGGTACTGCGACTTACCGCCCGCGTCACCGATGACCTGGGGCGAGCAGACCGACGTTCCTGAATCCGCCGACTGGTATAACTCCAGCTATATCATCGCCTGGGGCTCTAACGTGCCGCAGACCCGTACCCCGGACGCACACTTTTTTACTGAAGTACGCTACAAAGGCACCAAGACGATTGCCATTACGCCAGACTACTCGGAAGTCGCCAAACTGTGCGACCAGTGGCTGGCACCGAAACAAGGGACAGACAGCGCGCTGGCAATGGCGATGGGCCACGTCATCCTGAAAGAGTTCCATCTCGACAATCCCAGCGATTATTTCCTCAATTACTGTCGTCGCTATACCGATATGCCGATGCTGGTGCTGCTGGATGCCCGCGAAGATGGTAGCTACGTGCCTGGACGCATGATGCGCGCCTCAGACCTTGTTGATGGTCTCGGCGAAAGCAACAATCCAGAGTGGAAAACGGTGGCTTTCAACCGCGAAGGTGAACTGGTTGTCCCGAATGGATCCATCGGTTTTCGCTGGGGCGAGAAAGGCAAATGGAACCTGGAACCCCTGGCGGCTGGCGCTGAAACTGAACTTTCCCTCTCGCTGCTTGGTCAGCATGATGACGTGACCGGCGTGGCATTCCCCTATTTTGGCGGCAACGAAAACCCACATTTTCGCAGTGTAAAACAAGAACCAGTGCTGGTCCGTCAACTACCGGTAAAATATCTTACCCTCGCTGACGGTAGCCGTTGCCCGGTGGTGAGCGTCTATGATCTGGTGCTGGCGAATTACGGCCTCGACCGTGGTCTGGATGATGTTCATAGCGCACAAGATTACAGCGAAGTAAAAGCCTACACCCCGGCCTGGGGTGAGCAAATTACCGGCGTGCCACGCCGTCATATCGAACAAATCGCCCGTGAGTTTGCCGATACCGCGCACAAAACGCATGGCCGTTCGATGATCATCCTCGGGGCTGGCGTTAACCACTGGTATCACATGGACATGAACTACCGCGGGATGATTAACATCCTGGTGTTCTGTGGTTGCGTGGGACAAAGCGGCGGCGGCTGGGCGCACTATGTGGGTCAGGAGAAACTGCGTCCGCAAACCGGTTGGTTGCCGCTGGCCTTTGCGCTGGACTGGAACCGCCCACCGCGTCAGATGAACAGCACCTCGTTTTTCTACAACCACTCCAGTCAGTGGCGTTATGAAAAACTCACCGCGCAAGAGCTCCTCTCTCCGCTGGCCGATGCGTCGAAGTTTAGCGGACATTTGATTGACTTTAACGTACGAGCTGAACGAATGGGCTGGCTGCCCTCTGCGCCGCAGCTTAACCTTAACCCATTGACCGTCAAAGCGAAGGCAGAACAGGCTGGGTTATCTCCTGCGCAATACACTGCCCAAGCGCTGAAGTCGGGTGATATTCGTTTTGCCTGCGAGCAGCCAGATAGCGGCAAAAACCACCCACGCAACCTCTTCGTCTGGCGCTCTAACCTGCTCGGTTCCTCCGGTAAAGGGCATGAATACATGCTCAAGTATTTACTGGGTACCGAAAGCGGGATCCAGGGGGAAGCGCTCGGTTCAAGTGAGGGTATTAAACCTGAAGAGGTTGAATGGCAGTCCGCGGCGATAGAGGGCAAGCTCGATCTGCTGGTCACGCTCGATTTCCGTATGTCCAGCACCTGTTTGTTCTCCGATATCGTTTTGCCAACCGCTACCTGGTATGAAAAAGACGATATGAACACCTCGGATATGCATCCGTTTATTCACCCGTTGTCCGCGGCGGTCGACCCGGCATGGGAATCGAAGAGTGACTGGGAAATTTATAAAGGCATCGCCAAAGTGTTCTCCGAGGTATGTGTGGGACACCTTGGACAAGAAACGGATGTGGTGTTGCAACCACTGCAACACGACTCTCCGGCAGAGCTGGCGCAGCCGTTTGACATTCTGGACTGGCGCAAAGGCGAATGCGATCTCCTTCCGGGGAAAACGGCACCAAATATCGCCGTTGTGGAACGTGACTACCCCGCTACCTACGAACGCTTTACTTCACTCGGTCCGCTCATGGACAAGCTAGGTAACGGTGGGAAAGGCATTGCGTGGAATACCCAGGCGGAAGTCGATTTCCTCGGCAAGCTGAACTACACCAAACGCGAAGGCCCGGCAAAAGGCCGACCGCTGATTGACACCGCGCTGGATGCCTCTGAGGTGATCCTCGCCCTGGCGCCGGAAACCAACGGTCAGGTGGCGGTAAAAGCCTGGGAAGCGCTGGGGGCGATGACCGGACGCGACCATACGCATCTGGCGTTGAACAAAGAAGACGAAAAGATTCGTTTTCGCGATATCCAGGCGCAGCCGCGCAAAATCATCTCCAGTCCTACCTGGTCCGGCCTTGAAAGCGAACATGTCTCCTATAACGCAGGCTATACCAACGTTCACGAGTTGATCCCATGGCGTACCCTGTCCGGTCGCCAGCAGCTGTACCAGGATCACGCGTGGATGCGAGCGTTCGGTGAAAGTCTGGTGGCGTATCGTCCGCCTATCGATACCCGTAGCGTCAGTGAAATGCGCGAAGTTCCGCCTAACGGCTTCCCGGAAAAAGCCCTCAACTTCCTGACGCCGCACCAGAAATGGGGGATCCACTCTACCTACAGTGAAAACCTGCTGATGCTGACGCTTTCGCGCGGCGGCCCAATTGTCTGGATCAGCGAGACCGATGCCAAAGAGCTGGGCATTGAGGATAACGACTGGATTGAAGCCTTCAACGCCAACGGTGCGCTCACCGCGCGTGCAGTGGTGAGTCAACGCGTGCCATCGGGAATGACCATGATGTATCACGCTCAGGAGCGAATCATGAATATCCCTGGCTCGGAAGTCACCGGGATGCGTGGCGGGATCCATAACTCGGTCACCCGCGTCTGCCCGAAACCCACGCACATGATTGGCGGCTATGCGCAACTGGCATACAGCTTCAACTATTACGGGACGGTCGGCTCTAACCGCGATGAGTTCATCATGATTAGAAAAATGAAAAACATTAACTGGCTGGATGATGAAGGTCGCGATCAGGTACAGGAGGCGAAAAAATGAAAATACGCTCACAGGTAGGCATGGTTCTTAATCTGGATAAGTGCATCGGCTGCCACACCTGCTCCGTCACCTGTAAAAACGTCTGGACCGGGCGTGAAGGGATGGAATATGCGTGGTTTAACAACGTCGAGACTAAACCGGGGATTGGTTATCCGAAAAACTGGGAAGATCAGGAAGAGTGGCAAGGCGGCTGGGTTCGCGATGTCAACGGCAAGATAAGACCGCGTCTGGGCGGTAAGATGGGCGTGATCACCAAAATTTTCGCCAACCCGGTGATCCCGCAAATCGATGATTACTATGAACCGTTTACCTACGATTATCAGCATCTGCATAGCGCGCCGGAGAGCAAGAATCAGCCCACCGCGCGTCCGCGTTCGCTGATAGATGGTAAACGGATGGACAAGATTATCTGGGGTCCAAACTGGGAAGAACTGCTTGGCGGCGAATTTTCAAAACGTGCCCGCGACCGTAACTTCGAGAAGATGCAAAAGGAGATGTACGGTCAGTTCGAAAACACCTTTATGATGTATTTACCGCGCCTGTGCGAGCACTGTCTGAATCCAAGCTGTGTCGCCACCTGCCCGAGCGGTGCTATCTATAAGCGTGAAGAAGACGGCATTGTGCTGATCGACCAGGACAAATGTCGCGGTTGGCGCTTGTGCATCAGCGGCTGTCCGTACAAAAAAATCTACTTTAACTGGAAGAGCGGTAAGTCAGAGAAGTGCATTTTCTGCTACCCGCGTATTGAGTCCGGCCAGCCGACGGTGTGTTCAGAAACCTGCGTTGGGCGTATCCGTTATCTCGGGGTATTGCTGTACGACGCCGACCGTATCGAGGAAGCAGCGAGCACTGAGCATGAAACCGATCTCTACGAGCGTCAGTGCGATGTGTTCCTCAACCCGAACGATCCGGCGGTGATTGAAGAGGCGCTAAAACAAGGTATTCCACACAACGTCATTGAAGCAGCCCAGCGCTCGCCGGTTTACAAAATGGCGATGGACTGGAAGCTGGCGCTACCGCTGCACCCGGAGTATCGCACCCTGCCGATGGTCTGGTATGTGCCGCCATTGTCACCGATTCAGTCGGTCGCCGACGCGGGCGGACTGCCGCACAATGGCAACATTTTACCTGCGGTTGAGTCGCTGCGAATTCCGGTTCAGTACCTCGCCAATATGCTCAGTGCGGGTGATACCGGTCCGGTGCTGAGGGCGCTCAAACGGATGATGGCCATGCGCCACTATATGCGTGCGCAAACCGTAGAAGGCGTCACGGACACCCGCGCGATTGAGGAAGTGGGTCTGAGCGTTGAGCAGGTCGAGGAGATGTATCGTTATCTGGCCATCGCCAACTATGAAGACCGCTTTGTGATCCCGACCAGTCACCGCGAAATGGCGCGTGATGCCTTCCCGGAGAAAAACGGCTGCGGATTTACCTTCGGCGACGGTTGTCATGGTTCCGACACCAAATTCAACCTGTTCAACAGCAGCCGTATTGATGCCATCGACATCACCGAAGTGCGCGATAAAGCGGAGGGTGAATAATGCAAATCCTGAAGGTTATCGGCCTGCTGATGGAGTACCCCGACGAGCTGCTATGGGAGTGTAAAGACGACGCGCTGGCGCTTGTGGCCAGCGATGCCCCCATGCTTAGTGATTTTAGCCAGGAGCTGCTCAATGCGCCGTTACTGGATAAACAAGCCGAATGGTGCGAAATCTTTGACCGGGGTCGGGCCACCTCTCTGCTGCTGTTTGAGCATGTGCACGCCGAGTCCCGTGACCGGGGCCAGGCGATGGTTGATTTGTTGGCGCAGTATGAAAAGGTCGGGCTGCAGCTAAACTGTCGCGAACTGCCGGATCACCTGCCTTTATATCTTGAGTACTTAAGCGTGTTACCGGAAGCGGAAGCCAAAGAAGGACTGCAGAACGTCGCACCGATTCTGGCGTTGCTTGGCGGGCGCTTAAAACAGCGCGATACGCCGTGGTATCAACTGTTTGATGCCCTGTTGCAGCTTGCCGGAAGCCCTCTTTCGAGTGACAGTGTCACTAAGCAGGTTGGCACGGAAACGCGCGACGATACCCGACAGGCGCTGGATGCAGTCTGGGAAGAGGAACAGGTGAAGTTTATCGAAGATAATGCCACCGCCTGTGACAGTTCACCGTTACAAAACTATCAACGACGCTTTAGCCAGGACGTGGCACCTCAGTATGTCGACGTCAGCGCGGGAGGCCCGAAATGATACAGTACCTGAACGTCTTTTTTTACGATATCTATCCGTACCTGTGCGGTACGGTGTTTATCCTCGGCAGTTGGCTCCGCTACGACTACGGGCAATACACCTGGCGCGCGTCTTCCAGCCAGATGCTGGACAAACGCGGCATGGTGTTGTGGTCAAACCTGTTCCACATCGGTATTCTGGGGATCTTTTTCGGGCACCTGTTTGGCATGTTAACGCCGCACTGGATGTATGCCTGGTTCCTGCCGATTGCGGTAAAGCAGCAGATGGCGATGATTGCCGGCGGACTTTGTGGCGTGCTCACACTGGTGGGTGGCGCTGGCCTGCTGGTGCGCCGGTTGACTAACCCGCGCATTCGCGCAACCTCCTCGACCGCCGATATTCTGATCCTCTGCGTTCTGCTGATTCAATGTATTCTCGGTTTAACCACTATCCCGTTCTCTGCACAGCACCCTGACGGCAGTGAAATGCTAAAACTGGTCGGTTGGGCGCAGTCGGTGGTGACCTTCCAGGGCGGTGCGTCTGCGCATCTGGATGGCGTGGCGTGGATTTTCCGTGTGCATCTGGTTCTGGGGATGACCATTTTTCTGCTGTTCCCGTTCACCCGACTGGTCCACGTGTGGAGTGCGCCGTTTGAGTACTTTACCCGCCGTTATCAGATAGTGCGTTCGCGTCGCTAATTTCCTCTGCTGCCCGGTAGCGCTAGCGCTTACCGGGCCTGGATCGCTATCCCGCTTTTTGTACGTTATGATGCTTCTCCATCCCAGGGAGAACGCTAATGAAACCACAGGTTTATCACGTCGATGCCTTTACTTCAGTACCCTTTCGCGGCAATTCAGCGGGAGTGGTGTTGCATGCTGACGGATTGAGCGAAGCACAGATGCAACTTATTGCTCGCGAGCTGCGTCATTCGGAAACCGCATTCCTGCTGACCAGTGACGACAGCGATGTTCGCATTCGTTATTTCACGCCGACGGTCGAAGTTCCTATCTGTGGACACGCTACCGTCGCCGCACATTATGTGCGCGCCAAGGTGCTGGGTCTGGGCAACAGCACCGTCTGGCAAACCTCGCTCGCCGGTCGTCATCGGGTCGATATTGAAGCGAGTGACAATGACTATCGCATTAGCCTTGAACAAGGCGTACCTGGATTCGAAGCTCCGCTGGAAGGTGCTGTACGTGCCGCGATAATCGATGCACTGCACCTGAGCGAAGACGATATGCTGCCCGGATTACCCATTCAGGTAGCCACCACCGGACACTCTAAAGTAATGATTGCGCTGAAGCCTGAGGTGGACCTCGACGCCCTTTCCCCGGATTTGCCTGCCCTGACCGCTATCAGCCAGCAAATTGGCTGTAACGGTTTCTTCCCTTTTCAAATTCGCAAGGGCGAAAACGCCACCGATGGCCGCATGTTCTCGCCTGCTATTGGTATTGTGGAAGATCCGGTTACCGGCAATGCCAACGGTCCAATGGGCGCGTGGCTGGTTCAACATGGGTTGATGCCGCATGACGGGAAAACGCTACGTGTTCAGGGGCATCAGGGCCGCGCGCTCGGGCGTGACGGTATTGTTGATGTGACGGTGGCTATCCGTGAAAACCTGCCGGAAAAAGTAACCATTACCGGTTCGGCAGTGATCCTGTTTCACGCCGAATGGGCGATAGATTTTTAATTGTTCCCGTAGGCCGGATAAGGCGATAACGCCGCATCCGGCATGACTTCCGATACCCCTATTTCCCTGCCTCCGGATGCGTATCAAACGCCGCCATGACCGTCGCCAGCTCATCTTCGGTAAACCCATGCTTCACGTCATCCACGCCCAGTCCAAACTGTTCCTGCAGCAAGGCATACAGGCTGGCGACATCGGGCAGATTAATCTGCTCTACCGCACGACCATCCTGATAACGGGTGAAATGAAAATTGGTCAACGTCAGCTTACCGCCGTCCGGAAGATGACGACACATCAGCAAATGATGACGAAAATGCGATTGTGGCCAGTGCGCGGACCAGAAATTGCCCATCAGGTAATCGCTCTGGTGCTGCACGACCAGGTCAAAACGGTACATTGATTGCCAGTGATCGTGATGGCGGAACTGCAGGATCCAATCGTCCCCCTCCTGAACCAGACGATATTCGCCGTGTGGCGTTTGCTGCTCAATATCGGCCTGCAGACGAATCGGCGCCGTCAGCGTTTGTCCGCCGAAGCCAACGTCGGCGATCCACTGCTCTCCCTGTAATTCAACCAGCAACAGACGATGCGTGCGCGGCGGCAGACTTGACGGATTTGCCAGTACCACACGACCGAGAAGGCTGCGTACGTTAAAACCGATTTCGCGTAGCGCGCGCTCAAACACTCCATTCTGTTCAAAGCAATAACCGCCACGACGCGCCGTCACCAGCTTCTCTTCCAGCGACAAATCGTCAAGCTGCATCTCTCTTGGCAGTAATACATCCAGGTTTTCAAACGGAATCGCGCCGTTGTGCAGTAAATGCAGCGCTTTTAAAGTTTCAATGTCGACGCTGGCCGAATCTGACCAGCCAATACGGGCAAAATAAGCGGTTAAAAAAGGCGTCATAGGGAGTTCCTGTTCGATTAATGCAGTACTTATAACGCATTTTTAATTTTACGCCGTCGATTTTGTGCGTTGTTCCTCCAGACGAGGCGACAAAATCGCTAATACCGTTAATATCTATATCTATTGTGGTGTGTTATCTCTCAGCCCAGGAGCATCCATGAGCCATTTCCGTTCAATCGAATTAAAACATGCCAGTCGGCTGCTTAACCACGGCCCTACGATACTGATCACCAGCCGGGATGAGCATACCGAGCGGCGCAATGTGATGGCGGCGGCATGGTCAATGCCGGTGGAATTTGAACCGCCGCGGATTGCAATTGTTGTTGATAAGACCGCCTGGTCGCGTGAACTGATTGAGCGTAGCGGCAAGTTCGGTATTGTTATTCCGGGCGTGGCTGCTACCAACTGGACTTACGCGGTGGGCAGCGTTTCCGGTCGCGTGGAAGATAAATTTAACTGCTACGGTATTCCGGTGGTAAAAGGTCCGGTGCTGGGATTACCGTTAATAGAAGCGAAATGTCTGGCCTGGATGGAGTGTCGTCTGCTGCCTGCAACGGCAGCACAGGAAAAATATGACACCCTGTTTGGGGAAGTGGTCTCGGCTGCCGCTGATGAGCGAGCTTTCGTGGAAGGACGCTGGCAGTTTGATGATGATAAACTCAATACCCTGCATCATCTTGGTGCCGGAACGTTTGTCACCAGCGGGAAACGCATAACAGCGGCTGAATAATACGGGCGCAATAATCGCCCGTTTTCTTTCACATGCTGTAGCCGGGTTTTTTAATCAGCCTCGTCATCTGTGGCGCAATTTCCGCATCCCACACGCTCTGCCACTCCCCTGGCTCAATTTCATTCAGCGCCACGCTCACTGAACTCTCTTTGCTTTGTAAATGACGAATAATGACTTCGGTAATATCCGCCGCCAACGCGGCCTTCTCTTCTTCGTTCAAATCGCGAGGAAAACATTTGATATCAACGTGCGGCATGACAGGTTCCTTATTGTTTTGGGATGCAGGTAACTTATGCGGACTCTCGTTCAACCAGGTGAAATCCGACATCAATAATATCGCCTTCACGTGGAATTTGTTCGATACGATCGAGGCGACGCGTTGTCCAATAGCCCGGCGATCGGCGGTCCATAGCAAACCATGACGACGATAACCTTTTTTCAGCAAATAGTCTGCCACCGCCTGCATCACTTTTTCCGCGGTCTTCGGGCGCACCAGCTGCGGGCTATTTAGCGCCCTGCTCACCCTCATGGGTGACAATCCCCAGTCTTTTGATTACGCCATTCTGTACGTCGGTTCGATGGGGCTGATTGGCCTGATTTATTATCTGTTTATCGTGAGTCCATTGGATCGTATTACGCTGACCCCTTCTGTCGCGTAATTTAACCTTATGGCGATAGTTTGCCCGCTGTTCCGGGATTTGCACACCTGCGGAACAGCGTTTTTTTATTCAAATAATCTTATTGTTTTTCAGTACAGTACGTAGCCTCGGATGCTGACAAACTGCATCAGCGATAGCGCTAATATTCGGCGTGTTGTCCTGAAACCAGTCATGCCCTGGTCCCCAGGTGCGCATAACGGCAATATATACGTCCAGTAGTGTTAGCTGATCCCCGAATGCATACGGCTCGGCGTTTAGCTGATCGTTCAGCCACATATAGAGGGATTTACGGTACTCAATGCAGTTCTTTTTCAACTGCGCCGGGGCGTCCGGTACCCAGCGTTCTGGATAGTCGGCATAGGTAAACGTGGGATAGACATTTGCTACCAGCCATATCAACAGACGCTGAAACTGCTGGCGTTCGGCGTGTCCAACGGGTGGTGAAAGTTCAGGGCGACGATCGAGGATCATCAGCGCGATCGCCGCCGTTTCCGTCATCACACTGCCATTTTCCAGTACCAGTGTGGGCACCTGGCACAGCGGATTCAATTTTTTAAGTAGCTCCCGCTGAGGGCCGTCACTGTCAAAACCGTCGACATTAATAAAATGATAAGGGATCTCCGCCAGTGTGAGCATCACTTCACTGATGGCCGATCCCCAGCCCGGTACCCCATAGACTTTAATCATGCTGCAATCCCCAAAGTTAAAACCCTAAGTGTAGAGCAGCATTCGGCAACCTATGCAGACGTGATTATTACTTTCATAATAACAATGGTCGAATACCGGGGGAGAATAAGCAATGCGTTCCAGTATGTTTGAATATATGAACATTTTTGTACAGGTTGTTGAGCAAGGTGGATTTGCCAGAGCAGCAGACGTGTTACACCTGCACCGCCCTGCAGTGACCAAAGCTATCCAACATCTTGAAGACGATCTGGGAGCAAAGTTGCTTAACCGCACGACCCGTAAAGTGAGTCTGACAGAAGAAGGTGACGGTTTTTACCAACGCACAAAAATCCTGCTCAGTGACGTTGATGACATCATGGCTTCTTTCTCATCCACTCGCCCTCCGCGCGGAAAACTTAGAGTGAATGCCCCCCTGTCGCTGGCTCACTCGATATTAGTCCCGGCCCTGAACGATTTCCAGTCGCGCTACCCGGATATTGAGATTGTCCTCACCTCCACCGACCGCAGAATCGATCTGCTTGCCGAAGGTATCGACTGCATGATTCGCATTGGCGAGTTACAAGACTCTTCTCTGATTTCACGGCGGCTTGGTGAGGTAAAAATGGTGACATGCGCGTCCCCGAATTATTTGCAAAAACACGGCGTACCGCAGACGCCAGAGGATTTATCCCGACATCAGGCAATTAACTTTTTCAGTGAACGTCATCGTGAAGCACTGGAATGGTCTTTCGTCCGTGAGGGTGAAACCGTGTCGTTTATCCCTACAGGTCACATCAGCGTTGATAACTCCGACATCCTTTTGACAGGCTGTTTATCCGGACTCGGTATCATCCACGGTGTGCACGCGGTACTGGCCCCCTGGATCCAGTCGGGCCAGCTCGTAGAGGTGCTGGCCGATTATGCCGGGGAATCAAAACCCGTTTCCGTGCTCTACCCGGACAGGCGTCATCTTGCCCCCCGTGTCCGGGTGTTTATTGACTGGCTGTGTGCGCTTTTTACCGAGAAAAAATCGCGCCTACAGGGATTATTATAATCTGAGTAATAGTGAAGTTCCGCAACGGCGGTTTTTCACCCTCATCTGAGCCGTTAAATTGTGCAGACCCAATACAGAACAATTTACAGAGGTTTGCTATGTCTAAGGTCGTGGTTTTTAATCAACCAGGCGACGCTGACGTCCTGACAATCCAGGATATGCCAGTTTCTGCTCCGCGTGCGGATGAAGTTCAGATACGCGTACGCGCAATCGGCATTAACCGGGCGGAAATTATGTATCGTACCGGCCAGTATATTTACCAACCCAAATTCCCGGCACGTCTGGGATATGAGGCTTCTGGCGTTGTTGAATCCGTGGGAGACAACGTGCGTGAGTTTGCGCCCGGCGATAGCGTCAGCGTCATCCCGGCTTTCAGCTTCCATGAGTATGGTATGTACGGTGAAGTCGTCAATGCTCCAGCCCATGCTGTCGTCAAACATCCTGAGAATCTTAGCTTCGAGGAAGCCGCGGCGAGCTGGATGATGTATGTGACCGCTTTCGGTGCGCTGGTTGAATATGCGGATATTAAGCCTGGTGATAACGTGCTGATCAATGCTGCTTCCAGCAGCGTCGGACTGGCGGCAATTCAGATTGCTAACATGCGGGGAGCAAAACCGATTGCGATGACGCGCACCAGTGAGAAACGTGCCCAGCTTCTGCAACTTGGCGCGGCAGAGGTTATCGCCAGCCAGGAGCAGGATCTGGTGGCGGAGATTAACCGGATCACTGACGGCAAAGGTACCCGCGTGGTGTTCGATCCGGTCGGTGGCCCTGGCGTGGCAAAAATTGCCCAGGTGATGCCTGCCGGCGGACTCTTTTTCCAGTATGGCTCTCTTGATGCGCGTGATTTGTCGATTCCGGTAATTGAGATACTCGGTCGTCATCTGACCTTCCGCGGCTATGAGATTTTCGAAATCACCGCGGACGCAGAAAAACTTTCGCGGGCAAAACGGTTTATCTTTGAAGGATTACAGTCAGGCCAACTCAAGCCGCTGATTGATAAAACCTTTGCCTTTGATGATATCGTTGAAGCACATCAATACATGGAAGCCAACGGTCAGGTAGGCAAAATCGTCGTCACCCTGTAATCCCAGCGCGGCACAGCCTTGTGCCGCAAATTACCCTCAAAGCACTTTCGACAAAAACTGCTGGGTGCGCGTGTGGCGTGGATGATTCAGTACCTGCTCGCTGCTGCCCTGCTCGACGATTTTGCCATCAACCATAAACACCACCTGATCCGCCACTTCCCTAGCGAAGCCAATCTCGTGCGTCACCACCACCAGCGTGGTTCCCGACTTCGCCAGCGCTTTGATGACATCCAGGACTTCGCCCACCAGCTCAGGATCCAGTGCAGATGTAGGCTCATCAAACAGCATGACGCGCGGATTTAGCGCCAGTGCACGGGCAATAGCGATACGCTGCTGCTGACCGCCAGATAAGTGACGCGACCAGGCATCGGCTTTATTGCGCAACCCTACCGCATCTAGCAGCGTTAATGCCCGCTCGGTGGCGGCTTTACGCGATGCCAGTCCGTGCGCAATGGGCGCTTCAATCAGGTTCTCCAGCACCGTTAAGTGCGGGAACAGATTAAAGTTCTGGAACACATAGCCGACGTTAACCCGCTGGCGCAAAATTTCCGCCTCTTTCAGCTCATACAGCTTGTCTCCCTGCAGACGATAGCCAATGTAATCGCCATCGATTTGAATAAAACCCTCATCGACGCGTTCCAGATGGTTGATGGTACGCAGGAGTGTGGATTTCCCTGAACCGGACGGCCCGAGAATGACCGTAACCGTTCCGGGAGGGATCTCCAGCGACACATTATCCAATGCTTTGTGGCGACCAAAGTATTTGCTGACGCCGGTAATAGAAATATGACCTTCAGGCGAGTGGGACATGGACGGCCTCCTGCTGTGGACGTTGACGACTGCGTTTTTCTGCACGGCTCACCCGGACGGTGTTGATCGCTGAACGTCGTTCGCTGCGTGCCAGCGCACGTTCGACCAGATGCTGAATAAGCGACAGGATGCTGGTGATCACCAGATACCACACCGCACCCACCATCAGCAGTGGGATCACTTCCTGCGTGCGGTTGTAGATCATCTGGATGGTGTAGAACAGCTCCGGCATTGCCAGCACGTATACCATCGCCGTCCCTTTCGCCAGGCTGATGATTTCATTGAAGCCAGCAGGCAAAATGGTGCGCAGCGCCTGCGGCAGAATAATCCGCAGCGTACGTCGCCCTGCCGGTAAGCCCAGTGCTGCCGCTGCCTCGTACTGACCGTGATCAACCCCCAAAAATCCACCACGTATAATCTCAGCGGTATAGGCGCTTTGCACCAGCGTCAGGCCAACCACCGCAGTGGAAAACTGACCGAGTACATTGATGGTCTCAAAACTTCCCCACTGAATGGGAGTAAACGGAATACCAATCGTCAGCGTGTCGTATAGATAGGAGAAGTTGTACAGAACGATTAGCACCACAATCAGTGGTAACGAACGAAACAGCCAGATGTACCCCCAGGCCAGACAGTTCAACAGCCAGGAAGATGAAAGCCGCGCCAGCGCCAGCAGACCGCCGATGAGAATACTCAACAGCGTCCCGATAAGTGTCAGTAACAGCGTTTGTCCAAGACCAGACAAAATCACCGGATCGAAGAACCAGCGGGCAAACACACTCCATTCCCAGCGCGGATTAAACGCCACAGACTGGAGAATCACCGCCAGGGCAAACAAAGCAATGACCGCGCCAACGGTGCGCATGGGGTAACGCGCCGGTACGACTTTAATGCTATCTGTCGTTTTCATCTTCTCTCCTCAGGCGATTCTGGCCTGACCGGCAATAGTCAGCAGTTTGGTAAAGCGCAGTCGTCCATCAAACGGTGGCTGGCTGTACTCTTCTGGATTGCGCGTCGTATCAAATTGCGGATCGTAGCCCTGGCTTAAATAAAGTCTGACGGCCTCCGGCTGGCGAAATCCTGTGGTCAGATATATCCGGCTGTAGCCCACGAGTAGCGCCCGACGTTCCAGTTCCTGCACTATACGCGCCGCAAGTCCCTGCTGACGCAGGCTGCTTTTTGTCCAGATACGCTTAATCTCGGCAGTGTCCTTGTCGTAAGGTTTGTAAGCCCCGGTGGCGATAATTTCACCGCCACGCTCCAGGACCACAAAAAGTCCCTGCGGTGCCAGATACCATTCGGTCAGTTCCTCTTCAGCGTCACGAGAAAAATAATCGCCATAGCGGGCAGCATACTCACCGAACAGACCGTTCAAAATGGGCTGTAGCTCGCTGGCTTCAGGTGAGACCACGCGAAATTGATCGCTCACGATGACCTCCTTAGTCGCCTAAACCAGCCGGGTTGATTTCAGATTGCGGAATGCGTTCCACCCCTTCTCCCCAGCGATTCAGCACCTTGTCATAATCGCCGTTGCCAATCACGCCGTTGAGGGCGGTTTGTACCGGCAGAACCAGACCGCTGTCCTTTTTCAGCGTCACAGCGATGTGCGCCGCTTTTGGCCAACCGCCATCAACACTACCCACCAATTGCGTTTTACCGTTGAGTGCAGCTTTCCATGCGCCGATTACATTAGGACCGAAGTAGGCATCGGCGCGGCCTGACTGTAGGGCCAGGGTTTGCGCGGCATCATCTTTGGTATACACCGGCGTAAACGGCTGTAACCCTTTCTTCACGTTCTCATCGTTCCAGGCCAGCAGGATGGCTTCCTGGTTCGTCCCTGAACCAACGATAATGCGCAGTCCAGCGATATCTTCCGCCTGCTCGATTTTCTTCAGCTTGCTACCGGTTTTGACATAAAAGCCAAGAGAGTCCTTCCGATACGTCGCGAAATCGAATTTTTCTTTGCGTGCTTTGGTGACAGTAATATTGCTGATCGCGGCATCGTATTTGCCGGAAGTGACGCCCAGCGGCCAGTCTTCCCATGACGTAGGTACGACGTTGAGTTCCAGCCCCAAACTGTCAGCCACCAGACGCGCGATGTCCGCCTCGCTGCCGATCAGCGTCTTATTGTCATCGGCAAAGACGGTCAGCGGCGGTTGACTGAGCCCGGCAATCGCCACGGTGAATTTGCCCGGTACGGCCAGGTGCAGATTTGCAGGCAATTGCGCAATCGCCTGCGGATTCTTTGCCGTATTGATCGGCGTTTTATTGGCTTCCAGACTTACGCCCGTGCCGTTAATCGTCACATCATTTGCCCAGACAGTCGCGCTGAAAGCCAGCGACAGCGCGAGGAATACTGATTTTTTCTGCATAGCGTTTTTCTCTTATTGTGCGAATTGATTTGCAGGTGTCGTTAATCCCAGGCTTGCGCGCAGGGTCGTACCGGGATATTCATGGCGGAACAGGCCCCGCGCCTGAAGCACAGGGACAACCTGTTCGACAAAACGCGGGAAGGTATCCGGCGTTCCGCCCTGGATAATAAAACCATCTGCGGCTTTCTCGTCGAACCACTGCTGCAGGCCGTCGGCGACCTGTTCCGGCGTGCCGCTGAAACGCGGACGTGGGCTGGCCGCTTCCAGAGCAACCTGACGGAGTGTTAAGCCACGCTCGCGCGCGTTGCGTTTGATCTCATCAGTCGTACTGCGAAAGCTGTTTTGTCCGAGAGAGCCAAGATCCGGGAACGGTGCGTCCAGCGGATATTGGGCAAAATCATGATGTTCAAAGTAGCGGCCAAGATAGTTCAGCGCGTCGGTAACGGAGATCAGCGCAGCGGTAGTCTGATACTGCTGCTCAACGTCCTCTTCGCTGTCGCCAACAATAACGCTGACGCCCTGGAATATATGCAGTTGATCGGGATGTCGTCCGGCGATTTCCAGCTGACTTTTTACATCCTGATAGAACGCCTTAGCCTCTGCCAGCGACTCCTGATGGGTAAAAATGGCATCAGCATGCTGCGCCGCTAATTTCTTGCCATCTGCTGAAGCTCCCGCCTGAAATATAATTGGACGACCTTGTGGCGTACGCCCAATATTTAACGGCCCGGCGACCTGAAAATAATCTCCATGATGGTTTAGCGTGTGCAGTTTATGCGGATTAAAAAATTCCCCGCTTGTTTTATTACGGGTAAAAGCATCGTCTTCCCAGGAATCCCACAGTCCTTTCACTACCTGTAAATATTCATCGGCAATACGATAACGCTGGGCATGCTCCGGATGCTGAGCGCGAGAATAGTTTTTTGCCGATCCTTCCAGAGGCGACGTAACCACGTTCCAGCCCGCACGCCCGTTGCTGAGATGGTCCAGGCTGGCGAACTGTCGTGCGGTCGTAAACGGCTCGCTGTATGATGTGGACACAGTGCCAACCAGTCCCAGATTCTGGGTGATGCTGGCCAAAGCGGATAATACTGTTAGCGGCTCAAAACGATTTAAAAAGTGCGGGATTGATTTTTCATTAATATACAGACCATCGGCGACAAAAATAAAATCCAGCTTCCCTTTTTCCGCAATAAGCGCCGTCTCTTTGACAAACTCAAAATTAATACTGGCATCGGCCTGAGCCGCCGGGTGGCGCCATGCGGACATATTTCCCGATGCGCCATGCAGAATAGTTCCGAGCCGTAGTTGCCGATTTTCAGCCATAATAACCCCTACCCAACAGGTAAACTTAAAGGTGTGCGAATGCCGTTTTTGCTAACTGCGCAAAGTAATGTGCGGCAGGTTCAATTAAACGTTCGTCTGGATTAAATCCCGGGTGATGTAATCCGTATTCACTGGCGCTGCCAATACTGACAAATGCGCCTGGCGTATTTTGCAGGTAGACGGCAAAATCCTCCCCGCCCATATGCAGGTCAGCATGGTGAGTGGTGTAGCCTGACTGTTTCGCCACCGTGGTGGCGATATCGGCCCAACGCGCATCGTTCACCAACGCGGTCGGCCCCGCATGCCAGATAACGTCTATTTGTGCGCCAAAGGCATGGGCAAATCCGGCAGCGATGTCATTAACCCGTGCTTTAACCTGCTGCTGTACCTGAGTCCGGTGCGTTCTGAGCGTCCCTTCTAGCTCAACGGACTCTGGCAGTACGTTCCATGTATTTCCTCCCTGAATACGGGTCACGCTGAGTACCACCGAATCCAGCGTGTTAACGTCGCGACTGGCAACGCTTTGCAACACGGTTACCAACTGGCTGGCAAGCAGGATGGCATCTTTGCCTTCATGCGGACGCGCCGCATGTGCGCCCTTGCCATTTATACGCAGCACGAAGCGATCGACATTGGCATAGAACGCACCGCCGCGTGTGGCAAATTCGCCCACCGGCAAACCGGGCTCATTGTGCATACCAAAAATAGCCGCTACGTTTTGCAGCGCACCGGCGCGGATCAACGTTTTTGCGCCGCCGAAACTCTCTTCAGCTGGTTGAAACAAAATACGTACTCGCCCCGGTAAGGTTGTTTCCTGTTGTTTAAGCAGCAGTGCTGCACCAAGCATCACGCTGGTATGGACGTCATGCCCGCAGGCATGCATCACGCCCGGTGTGAGGGAACGAAACGGAACGTCGGCACTTTCTTCTATCGGTAGCGCATCGATATCCGCTCGTAGCGCGATGACATCTTCTCCCTTGCCGATTTCCGCGACCAGACCGGTTTTCAGCTCGAACGGCAGAATGTCGACATCCGCAGAGTGCAACCAGGCCTGAATGCGCCTGGTGGTTGCTTCCTCCTGCAGGGAAAGCTCCGGGTGCTGATGTAATTCACGACGCCAGTTGATAAGCGTTGAGCTGAGGGTCATCAGAGCACCTCCACGGCATTATGGACTTGTGCCAACAAACGCAGCGATGTCAGACGTGCGTGGCCCTCCGCCACTGGCGTGTCGATAATAAACTCATCAATACCAAATTGCGTATGCAGAGCATTCAGCTTTACCATCACCTCTTGAGCGGTGCCGTGTAACAACGCCAGTTCACGACGCGCGATTTTGCGTGGCGAACTCCCCGCCTGTACGGCGAATGCCAGGGCTTGCTCTTCGCTGGCGACTGTAACGCGTTGACCATTTTCCAGCTCAACGCCCCAGATTTGCACGTTTTCCGCCAGTTGCGCAGCGGCATCGTGACTGTCAGCCACAATCACCTGAACGGCGACTATCGTCGGGCGGTCGCTGTGGGTCTGCCAGAAGGACAAAACCTCACGTAATAACGCTTTGTCACCGTTGAGGTGCGCAGCGAAGATAAAATTCCAGTCGGATTGCGCTGCTAACTGTGCGTTTTGCACACTGGCTCCGAGTACAAATCCTTCTGGCGGTATTGGTGGGATTGGCGTCGGGAATACCGTTTCCCCGCTTTCCGTTCCGTTCAGCGCCAGCCAGCCGTTAAGCTGAGAAAGCTGATCGGCAAAACTGCCTTTTTCTTCCTGATGCAGTCCATGCTGTAACGCCTGAGTCGACAACGGTAACCCGCCAGGGGCCTTCCCTACGCCGAGATCGACACGTCCAGGAGCCAGTGATGCCAGAAGATTGAAGTTTTCCGCCACTTTGTACGGGCTGTAATGTTGCAGCATCACGCCGCCGGAACCAACGCGGATACGCTGGGTTTGCCCGAGGATCCAGGCGATCACCAGCTCCGGCGATGGACTGGCCAGCTGTGGCGTATTATGGTGTTCCGCGATCCAGAAACGATGGTACCCCCACTCTTCCGCCAGTTGCGCCAGGCGCAACGTCCGGGAAAGCGCAGTCGCGGCAGTTTCACCTTCCCCGATGGGGCTTTTATCCAGAATACTCAGGCGATATGACATGTTACGAGCCTATGTTTGTTAACATGTCTTTATTATTAATTTATCAAATAGCCATACTGAAACATTTAATTCACATTTACTCAGCTAAAAAGTAGATAACAAACCCTGCAGCAGCCAGGGTTAAAATTTGGATCGCCCTGTACTGCTAAACTGAAAAACACCCGCAATTAATAGCCTACAAAATATAATAGGGTCGTTGATATCACGGTAATAACATCAAAATCTTTTCATGCCAGTTTTCTTTTTTCGAAATGGTTTTTTAGCGCAATTTACGTTAAGTCAGTTTAAACGACTTGTAACGTTATGCGCTTGTATTAATTGTTTCACTTTTATGACGCGGGATGAATGATTTACATGGAAATTTTTATTTTAACTACTTCCACAGAAATGATGATTAGTAGAGAATGCAACGTTTCTTATTAAAACGGTTGAAAACAGATTTCTAATATCCCCCGATTTCATTGCGGGGATTTTTGTATGGATTATACATAGCATCATGGGACCTCTATGAAAAGTAACATGCCCGTTACACAAATTGAGCACGCACTTAACGATAAAACGACGCTGCTTTCTACGACGGATAAAGAAAGTCATATTACCTACGCCAACTCCGCATTTATTGATGCCAGCGGATTTAACGAACAGCAATTAATGGGCGAACCGCATAATATTATTCGCCATCCTGATATGCCTCCCGCGGCGTTCGCCGATATGTGGTACACGCTACAGCAGGGAGACAGCTGGACGGGGATGGTTAAAAACCGTCGGCAGAATGGCGACCATTACTGGGTTCGCGCCAACGTTACACCGGTCTGGCACAATGAAAAGCTCACTGGCTACATTTCAGTGCGTACCGTTCCTTCGCGCGATGAAATAACTCAAAGCGAAAGTTTATATCAAAAAATTAATAGCCAGCAGTTTAAAGGGTTTCGACTTTTTAAAGGCATTATCATTCGCCGCGGCATATTGTCATGGGCATCAATGTTTAAATGGATGAGCATTAGCCAGCGCGTCAATTATTCTTTAGGGGTAATCGCCCTGCTCGCCGTGCTATTTCTTTTTGCTCCTGTTAATCCATTTATTCAGGCGGGAGGGTTGCTGTTCTTATTTCTGATGCTTGCTATTTACCTTAAGTATCAAATTTGTCAGCCAGTTAATACGCTACTGACGCAAATGAAGAAAGTGGTATCCGGGAGAAAACCTGATAACTGTCATTTAAATCGGGTGGATGAGATCGGAATGTTGATGCG
This sequence comes from Citrobacter sp. Cf125, assembly GCF_030333935.1. Taxonomy (NCBI): domain Bacteria; kingdom Pseudomonadati; phylum Pseudomonadota; class Gammaproteobacteria; order Enterobacterales; family Enterobacteriaceae; genus Citrobacter; species Citrobacter sp. Cf125. Next base: position 137,053 of record NZ_JAOWEY010000022.1, read on the forward strand.
CCTGGTTAATCAGTCCGGGCTTAATCTGAATTCACTGGTCGATGATGTCAGTACGCAAATATCCGGTATTCGCGCTATCAGTCAGCGAGTATCAAAAGAAGGTACGGCGCTGCATAAGCGATCCGAAGAAACCTCCGCCGACCTGCAACAAACCGCTGCCGCCATTGAAGAAATTGGTAGCGCGGTACAGCAAACTGCTGAGACTGCGGCACATACTATGACCATGGCCGATAAAACCAGCGCCAATGCGGCAGAAGGCGGCGATATCATGAAACAAACTATCGCCATGATGCAGGCGATATCGCGTGACAACGGGCAGATCGTCGACATCATCGGCGTCATTGATAGTATCGCCTTTCAGACCAATATTCTGGCGCTCAATGCCGCGGTCGAGGCCGCGCGAGCCGGAGAGTCAGGACGCGGTTTCGCCGTTGTGGCGGCAGAGGTCCGTAATCTGGCACAGCACTCAGCGTCTGCAGCAAAAGAGATCAAACAGTTGATTGAGAAGAACGTCGCCAACGTGAATAGCGGCGTCAAAATGGTAGAACAAACGGAGACGCATCTTACCGGGATGATTGGCGATGTCCTGCAGATGTCGATGATGATCAAAGATATTAGTCTGGCGACACGTGAGCAAACCCTGGCGCTGGATCTGATTAACGATTCGATTTCACGCGTAGGCACCATGACACACAATAATGCCGAGATGGTAGAGCGTGTCACCGATGCTACCGCCGATCTGACTCAACGTTCATCGCGCTTACAGCAGGCCGTTCAGGTCTTTGGCGTATCAGCATAACCTTACGGCGCTTATCGGGTGATTGTCTCGATAAGCGCACTCCTCTCCAGGTATTTACGCCCTTCTCTTTTATTGGCTGAATCGAGGCCACACCGCGCCAGTGCAGGCTGTACAAAAATGCTGAATTCTTGTTATCGAGGCTTTGCGGAACAGAACAATTGAATGTAGGATGCTCGGCCGGCAGTTTTCCCCCGTAACACAATGAAGGGTAAGGCTGTTTTCGCCGCAGCAGGTGCGGCAAAAAGGATTTGTATTTTTGTCAGGTCAACAGGAAAAGTAATGAACACAAACAACACGCAAGCCGCGGAACAACATGCGGCGAAACGACGCTGGTTGAATGCCCACGAAGAGGGGTATCACAAAGCGATGGGAAATCGACAGGTACAGATGATCGCCATTGGCGGCGCAATTGGTACCGGGTTGTTTTTAGGGGCTGGCGCGCGCTTGCAGATGGCTGGTCCTGCTTTGGCGCTGGTTTATCTGGTGTGCGGTATTTTTTCGTTCTTTATACTGCGCGCGCTTGGCGAACTGGTTTTACATCGCCCTTCCAGCGGCAGCTTTGTCTCCTATGCCCGTGAATTTTTAGGTGAGAAAGCCGCCTATGTGGCTGGCTGGATGTACTTTATCAACTGGGCGATGACCGGCATTGTCGATATCACCGCGGTGGCGTTGTATATGCATTACTGGGGCGCATTTGGTGATGTACCGCAGTGGGTATTCGCCCTCGGTGCGCTGGCCATTGTCGGCACCATGAACATGATCGGCGTGAAGTGGTTCGCGGAGATGGAGTTTTGGTTTGCACTGGTCAAAGTGTTGGCGATTGTGATTTTCCTGGTGGTGGGTACCGTCTTTTTAGGCACTGGAAAACCATTGGATGGTAACGCCACGGGTTTTCACCTGATCACCGACAACGGTGGATTCTTCCCACATGGCCTGCTGCCAGCGCTGGTACTGGTTCAGGGGGTGGTTTTCGCGTTTGCCTCCATTGAACTGGTGGGCACCGCTGCTGGAGAATGCAAAGATCCACAAACCATGGTGCCGAAAGCGATCAATAGCGTTATCTGGCGTATTGGTCTGTTCTATGTGGGTTCTGTCGTGCTGCTGGTTCTGTTACTGCCGTGGAATGCCTATCAGGCAGGGCAAAGCCCGTTTGTTACCTTCTTCTCCAAACTGGGCGTGCCGTACATCGGCAGTATCATGAATATTGTGGTGCTCACCGCGGCACTTTCCAGCCTTAACTCTGGGCTGTACTGCACCGGACGTATTTTACGTTCAATGTCGATGGGCGGATCGGCGCCGAAATTCATGGCTAAAATGAGCCGCCAACAGGTACCCTGGGCTGGGATCCTCGCCACGCTGGTCGTCTATGTCGTCGGGGTATTTCTGAACTATCTGGTGCCGTCGCAGGTGTTTGAGATCGTGTTGAACTTCGCGTCGTTGGGCATTATTGCGTCGTGGGGCTTTATCATGGTCTGTCAGATGCGTCTGCGCCGGGCCATAAAAGAAGGTAAAACGGCAGACGTTAGCTTTAAACTGCCGGGCGCTCCGTTTACCTCGTGGCTAACCCTGGTGTTCCTGTTGAGCGTGCTGGTGTTGATGGCGTTTGACTATCCAAACGGCACCTACACTATCGCGTCATTACCGTTGATTGCCATCCTGCTGGTTGCAGGCTGGTTCGGCGTGCGTAAGCGCGTCGCGGAAATCCACCGCACCGCGCCGTAATGGCTGAAGGCCTGACAGGTTAACCCTTCAGGCCTTCTTTTTTAGTTCGCTTCAATCAACTGCGCTACATCGTTGCTGTTAATTTCCCGCGCGTTCCCATCCTGATCGGTATAGCTGGTCATTCCCGTATCTTTATCCAGTTTTGGCTTACCCTGGGTGGTAATGGTTTGCCCGCTTTTGGTTGTCATGACGTAATCAGTGGTGCATCCTGCCAGGGCAAACAGCATTACGCCTGCACAAAGACAGATAAATGGCTTTTTCATGGTATTCCCGTGTTATTCAGTTAGCCGTTGAAGGCGTAGTGTAAGTCCCTGAAGTGGGTCGGGCTACTGGCGGGGTGTAACGAGGCGTATCGTGGGGTTTAGAGAAATGACAGGAGGGGTTTCCCCCTCCTGATTTTTTACAACGCAATACGAATAACATCGTCCGGCTGGGTAGCTTCCTGCTCGCGGGTAGATTTCTGTTTCACACTGACGTACAGGGTTTTACCATCGGCAGAGAGCGCCAGGCTATTCGGGAATGTTGGGGTCTCGAATGTTTTGACGACTTTATAGCTTTTCGCGTCGATCACACTCACTTTACCGGCCTGGCGATGAGTCACGTAGGCTTCATTACGCGTCGGGTTGAACAGCACGGCAAGGGATTCCGGCGCGGCGACTTTTGCCAGTACGTTGCCGTTACGGGTGTCGATTACCAACACTTCCGCCGCTTTAGAGTCGGTGACAAATGCACGGTTGCCCGCTGTGTCCAGGCTCAGGTTGATAAAGAAATGCTCTTTCCCATCATCCAGCAGTTTTTTGCGGCTGATAATTTTGTTGGTGGTGGTATCGATGGTAATGAATTCACCGTCCGCATTGGCGGTGTACAGGCGCTTAGCCTTGCTGTCGACCGCCAGAGCGGTGCTCATTTTGCCGGTATTTTGAATGGTGTCCTTCAGTTTAATGGCATCACCGTCCACCACCCAAATCACGCTCTCTTTACCAATACCGCTAATGTATACCGTGTTAGTGGCGTCATCTGCGGCCAGCTCACGCGGCTGCAGCGGGCGAACATCTTCAGAACGCTTACGCGCATCCAGCACCAGACGTCCTTTCACCGCGCCCGTTTTAGCATCCATCGCCGTTACCGCGCTATTTACCGTGTTGCCGAACCACAGCGTTTGCGTGGCGTTATTGATGGTGGCACCAAACGGTTTGAGATCGTTATGAATCACCTGAGTCACTTCGAGGGTGACCGGGTCAAGGCGGTAAACCACCCCGCCGGTATCCAGTTTGCGGCTCTGTGAGGTCGCCAGCCACAGCGCGTTCTCTTGTTGGCTGTACGCCATTTCATAAGCGCCTTTACCGACGGCTTTGCGCAGCAGTTCTTCTGCAGCCTGCGTAGTAAAAGATGATGCAACGAGCAGTGAACCTAACAGTAAAGAACCACGCAGACGCGGTGAAAACAGATGACGTAAAGACATGACGACTCCCTTTGATAAATTCGTTTGTTACTGCTTCACATAGCTTCAATGAGCAAAATCATGGTTTTGCCTTTTTAAGAATGAGAATAGTAATCATTATTTATCTCAATGTGGAGTATTTATTCGCTTTCGGGTTGTAACCTTCTCATTTTCTCCATGAATAATCGCTTTTCATCCAGATAACGTCATTGGCATTTTACCAGGCCTACATTTCGTACGAAGCAGGCCTGGTTACAGACATTCACCGTCTTCCACTCTTACGCATCAATCCTCAGCAAGACGAATAACTACCTTGCCGAAGTTTTTGCCAGTCAGCAGACCGATAAAGATTTGTGGCGCATTTTCCAGGCCGTCGGTCACCTGCTCGCGGTAGTGGATTTTGTCCTCTTTAAGCCAGCGCCCCATCTCCCGCTGAAACTCCTGAATGCGGTGACCATAATCCTGACCAATGATAAAACCCTGCATCCGGATACGCTTTTTCAGCAGCGTTGCCATTAACAGCGGTAATCTGTCAGGTCCGGCCGGAAGAGACGTTGCGTTATAACCACTGACCAGGCCACAAAGCGGAATCCGCGCTGAAGTATTGAGCAATGGCAGAACGGCATCAAATACTTTTCCGCCGACGTTTTCATAATAAATATCAATTCCTTGCGGGCAGGCTTTTGCCAGTTGTTGCGCAAAATCTAGTGCGTGGTGATCGAGGCAAACATCAAAGCCCAGCACCTCTGTGGCATGTCGGCATTTCTCTGCCCCACCAGCCACACCGATTACCCGACAGCCTTTAAGCTTACCGATCTGCCCAACCGTTGCGCCAACCGGCCCGGTTGCGGCGGCTACCACCAGCGTTTCTCCCGCTTTCGGCTGACCGATATCCAGCAGGCCCATATAAGCGGTAAACCCCGGCATACCCATAACACCCAGCGCCCAGGAGGGATGTTCGGGATGAGCGCCAAGCTTCACCAGTCCGTTACCGTCGGAGATGTCATAGTCCTGCCAACCGCTGTAGCTCAATACCCATTCGCCTGGCTGGTAGTCCGGATGGCGGGATGACACCACGCGACTTACGGTACCACCCACCATAACACCACCAATCTCTACTGGTGGTGAGTAAGATGGCTCATCGCTCATGCGGCCACGCATGTAGGGATCGAGGGAAAGATAAACAGTGCGCAGCAAAACCTGGCCTTCGCCCAGGGATGCCACCTCATCTTCTTCAAGACGGAAGTTCTCTGGGGCTGGCGCGCCATGTGGACGGGAAGCCAGTACCCAGCGACGGTTACGATTAGTCTGTTGACCCATGATGTGCTCCTCTGCTTTTGGCATGAATCCATCAATAGTAGCAGTCTGCGCCTGCTATTTAGCTGACGACGTGGTTTAACCGCACAACCAGGTAAACGCAGGGTTTCGCGGTTTCATTGATAAACCGACAGTCATTCGGCGGGCCAAGTTCCAGGCAATCACCTGCCTGCATTTCATGGCGAATGTCCCCTTCCACAAAAACTAATTCCCCCTGCTGTAACCAGATAAGTTGTCTGGCCTGCACATAGGAAGAAGCTGGCATCGGGATATCACTTCCAGCGGGTAATTCAATCTGCACCAGATCGATAGGTAGATCGCTGCGCGGTGAAACATGGCGGCGCAGATAGTGGCTTTGCGGGTCGTGCCAGACGGGCTGGTCAGCGAAGCGCAGCAGCTTGCCCTCCTGCATTTCAGCCCGCGCAATCAGGGTAGACATGCTGATGCCAAACGCACCGGAAAGTCTACCCAGCAGCGTCGCCGTTGGACTACTCTCGCCGCGTTCTATTTTATGGATCATGGCCCGCGACACGCCCGCGCGCTCGGCAAGTTCCGTGAGTGACCAACCGCGAGATTCCCGCTCAATGCGAATTCTTGCACTGATCCGTTGATTTATGCTGTCTTCAATAGTATTCATATTGTAATACTATAGTGAACAAGCCCTGAGGTTCAACATGTCAATTCGATTTGCCAGCAAAGAAGACTGCGCCGCCATTGCAGAAATCTACAACTATGCGGTACTGCATACGGCGGCTATCTGGAATGATCAAACGGTCGATGCCGAAAACCGTATTTCCTGGTATGAATCCCGACAATTGATGGGGTATCCGGTACTGGTGAGTGAAGAGAATGGCGTGGTTACGGGATACGCCTCCTTTGGCGACTGGCGTAACTTTGATGGCTTCCGTCATACCGTTGAACATTCGGTGTATGTCCATCCAGAACATCAGGGAAAAGGACTCGGACGAGCACTACTCAGCAGACTGATAGACGAAGCCCGCGCATGCGGCAAGCATGTAATGGTGGCAGGTATTGAGTCTCAGAATCAGGCATCACTGCATCTGCACAGCTTGCTGGGCTTTAAAACCACCGCGCAAATGCCACAGGTTGGAACCAAATTTGGGCGGTGGCTGGATCTGACCTTCATGCAGTTGCAGTTAGACGATCGCCGCGAACCGGATGCCCTTAGATGAACCAGACGCTGACCCTCTCCTTTCTGATTGCCGCTGGTATTGGTCTGGTGGTGCAAAATACCTTGATGGTACGCATCACGCAGACGTCCTCGACGATCCTTATCGCCATGTTACTTAACTCGCTGGTCGGGATCGTGCTGTTTGTCAGCATATTGTGGTTTAAGCAAGGTTTAGCAGGGTTTGGTGAATTGGTTTCCAGCATACGCTGGTGGACACTCATCCCCGGCTTGTTGGGATCGTTCTTTGTTTTCGCTAGCATTAGTGGATATCAAAATGTAGGCGCTGCCACGACGATTGCGGTACTGGTTGCCAGCCAGCTTATCGGGGGACTGATACTGGATATTCTACGTAGTCACGGCGTGCCTCTACGGGCGCTGATGGGCCCAATCTGTGGCGCGGTAATGTTGGTGATCGGGGCATGGCTGGTGGCGAGACGTTCGTTTTAATTGCGCTTATCCGACCTACAGAACGCGCCTGTAGGCCGGATAAGATCCGGCGAGGAAATATCAAAGAATAGTGCCGCCTTTGGTCAACTGTTCGCGACGGGCGTCCATATCTTCTTTATGCTGACGGCCATGATGGGCGATAGCCGTACGCAAACGCTGTTGCTGGGTATAGCGGTCTTCCCGGCTCAACGCGACATCATCGCTGAGCTCAATCAGCAATTCATTCATATGCGTAATGACGCTCTCCTCAATGGCGGCATCAACACGTGCGCTGACCTCATCCAGATGCGACATAACCTCTCCTTAACTCATTAATTTAATTTTGCTTTTGAAAAATCACTGCCCATCAGGCTAACGCTGTATCCGCTGACGTTGCTACGCGTAGCGTAGAACGTTTTACCGTTTGCCAGGGCTATCCAAGGAGCCTGCTGGTAGAAAATCTCTTGTGACTGCTGGTAAAGCGCGGCGCGCTCTTCCGGTTTGCTCACCAGTTTCGCCTTTTCAACCAGCGAATTATACTCTTTATCGCACCAGCGCGCGGCGTTAGATCCGGTTTTTATGCTGTCGCAGCCCAGCAGCACATCCGCGAAGTTATCCGGATCGCCGTTGTCTGACATCCAACCAAACAACGCGGTGTCATGCTCACCTTTACGCATTCCGGAGAGATATTCACCCCACTCATACGATACAATTTTCGCCTTCACGCCCACCTTTGCCCAGTCGCTCTGGATCATCTCGGCAATCCGTCGGGAGTTCGGGTTGTATGGGCGCTGGACCGGCATTGACCACAACGTCGCTTCAAAGCCATTTTCCAGCCCTGCCTGCTTCAGAAGGTCTTTCGCTTTTTGCGGGTCGTAAGCGTAATCCTGCAGATCTTTATTGAACCCCAGCATATTCGGCGGAATCGGTGATTTTGCCACCGTACCAGAACCTAAAAAGACAGCGTTAATAATGGCCTTTTTGTCCGTTGCGTAGTTCAAAGCCTGACGCACCAGTACGTTATCAAACGGTTTTTTCTCGGTATTAAACGCCAGATATCCAACGTTCAGCGCGTCAACCGAATGCAGCGTCAAATCTTTATTCTTTTTAATCTCGTCAAACTGTACGGGCGCAGGTGCTGGGATTATTTGGCATTCATTGGTTTGCAGTTTTGCCAGCCGCGTCTGGACGTTTGGCGTGATTGAGAAGATCAGGTGTTTCGTTGGAACGGCGCCATCCCAGTAGTTAGGGTTGGCAAGATAGCGGATTTGCGAGTCCTGCTTGTACTGCTGCAGCACGTAAGGCCCGGTGCCAATAGGCCAGTTGTCGACGTTTTCCGGTGTACCTTTTTTCAGCATCGCGTCGGCATATTCCGCAGAGAGAATTGAGGCAAAATCCATTCCCCAGTCGGCAAGAAACGCAGCGTTAGGTTCATTCAGAACAAACTGAACGTGATAATCATCGAGCTTCTTAACTTCTTTAATCAGTTTATCCAGACCGACATCGTTAAAGTATTCATAGCTTCCCTGAGAAACCTTGTGATACGGATGATCGGCATCCTTCTGCCGTAATACCGAGAAAATCACGTCGTCAGCGTTGAAGTCGCGGGTCGGTTTAAAGAATTTATTACTGTTGAATTTCACGCCTTGACGCAGGGTAAAGGTGTAAGTCTTACCGTCGGGAGAAATCGTCCAGTCCGTTGCCAGAGATGGTACCGGGGTATTCTTTACCGGATCAAAGTTGATGAGTCGGTTGTAGAGCACTTGTGAACTGGCCACAAATGAGGGACCGGAACTGGCAATTTGCGGGTTAAATGACTCCGGCGATGCTTCAGAACAATAGATGATGGTGTCAGTATTGGCCGCGAACGCAACGCCTGACGGTATGACGGTGCTGAGAGCCAGCGCGAGTAACGTTTTCCTTGCAATCATGGTTATAAGCCTTCTTATTTTATTATTAACTGAGATATCAGAGCATAGCTGACAAAAACTGACCAATAACAAATCACTATCAGGTTATTCTAATCCGGTGTATTTCGCTGAATAATTCATCACCCTAAGCGAATTAATTTCCCTTAAGTCTTTTTCAAAACGTCAAGATTTTTCCCGGCACTCTATGCCATGAAAATTAGCCCCTTTTTGCCTCTCTTTCTCCGTTTGCTCGTTTTTATAAAACGTAAAGTAGATACGTGAAGAAGTCTAAGGGGTAACAACGTGGCAAAAACTCTCTTGCGCAGCGGCAATTTGGATGACTATCAGGCCGTGGGCGGCGGTGGTCAGGCCGTGTTTGATTCAGCATTGCAAATTCGTGAAACGCTTCGTCTGCGAAAACAGCAGGCGATGGTGGATTGTTTGGCGATCCCACAAATTAACGACAACGGCGATCGGGTTGACTGGTATTCCCCGATAGAAGGGAAAGCCGTGGCGTGGAAAGCCGCTGATGAAGAAGCACGTTTTCGTGCGCTGCGCTATCTGGGAAGCACGCTGGAAAATGCGGCGGCTCTGAGCCGTAAAAGCCTGCAGTCGGGAAAAACCTCCCTACAGCTGTTTGGCTCTCTGCTCGAAAAAGCCATCCAGTTTCCCGGTGAAAACCACGTGTTTCTGGTTGATGGCAAACCCGTTATTACGTTCTGGGGCTTCGTCAATCTGAATGAAAATCCCCGCGACGATGTGCTCGGTTGCCTGCGACTTGCCGATATTCCTCCTGTCGTTACCGTAGCAGAGCCGGAACAGGAAGAAGAAATCCCCCCGGAAATCACCTTCGCCGAGGCTGATGCGCCTTTATTGACGCCAGTCGTCGAGCTGGCTAAACCGGCTGAACCTGAGCCACAGCCACCGGTTATAGTTAACGAACCGGAGGTTACACCGCCGCTGGCACAAGAGAAACCTGCGCGCCGCCTGCCGCTGTGGAGCCTGCCCGTTGCCGCAGTCATCATTGCCGCCATCGTTGGGCCGCTGCTGTGGAAGCAACAGACCACCCAGCCCGTACCCGCAGCCGCCGCTGTTGAAGTCGCAAAGATTGATATGGCACCGCTGCCAGCACTGGCATCTGCTCTGCCTTTGCATCGTGCTGAAGTGACTCCAGTTGCGAAGAAAGAGAAACCTGTAGAAGGACCGGTGGTGATCGCCGCGATTCCAAAAGATGCGCTGGTGATGGATGCCAATCAGATGAAGGCAGGAACGACGCGTTTCCTCAATGGTAACTGGCGCGTCCTGGTCGATGTTAAAGATCCGGTGAGCGGCAAAGCGCCGTCGCTGCGCTATCAGATCCAGGCCAATAAAGGCACTGCTCGTGTGGTTCATGGTGACAATATTGTTTGTCGTGCCGAGATTTTCTCCGGTTTGCACCAGTCGGGTGAATTAATGATTAAGAGTCGCGGCAATGCCCGTTGTACAGACGGGTCACGTTATCCGATGCCTGAAATTACCTGCAAAGCGGGAACCAACGACGTCGCCGCCTGTACCGCGCGTTATGACGATCAAGCGGAAATCCCTCTGACAATCAAAAAGATAGGTGCCTGATTCTATGTTGGTGAATCTGTGTGATTACAAGCAGAGCGTGACGCTCATCGCCAATAGCGGTGTTCAATTTCTGGATTTTGGCCTGACGCCGCAGGAATCTGCGCACCATGGCCGCTTTGTGCGCAAAACGGCAAACGGTCCCCTGCTACGGCTGGATTTCGATCTGGCAACGGGTCGCTATACCTTGCCTGGCAGCACTGGCGGTCAGCCCGAAGTGGTGAAGCCGGAAAGTACCCAGACGCTGCATTATTCGCTGGATGTCCTCGACGGTGTCTGGCTGCCGCTGCCGTTTCTGCGCTTTAACCCACCGCGCACGTTTGTTGAAGGCCCGGATAACTGGGCGCGCGTGCAGGTACGAAAACTGGCGCAACCCGACAGCGCGGGCAACACCCACCGCGTTACCGTAGCGCTGGATAGCCAGCTCACTGAAAATGCCCCTGCAGCGTTAACGCCTAATGAAAACGACCTGCTCAACGGGACACGATTCGCGCTGGCCTGGCATGACAATGAAATTGCTGATTTCCTTGACCAGACCTGGATTGACGGCTGGTTGCGCGAATCTTTTATGCACCATGTCACCCAACATGAGAATCGCTCAGAACAAGAGATCCAGCTGGCGCTGCGTAACTTTGAATACCAGGCGCACTGGCTGAATGTGCTGACTCTGTTAGGCGAGCAGCTTTCTGTCCCGGAAGTGAAACTGGTTACGCATACCCTTAGCACACCCGCTATTCCCGTCGATCTTATTTTAGATATCGGTAATACCCATACCTGTGGCGTCCTGATTGAAGATCACGGGGATGCCAATGACGGGCTGCGTCAGACCGCTGAATTGCAGGTCCGTTCGTTAAGCGAGCCGCAGTTCCTCAACGATCCGCTGTTCACCAGCCGGCTGGAGTTTTCCGAAGCGCGCTTTGGTAAGCAGCATTTTTCCGTTGAGAGCGGACGTGATGACGCCTTTATCTGGCCGTCGATTGTGCGTGTGGGTGATGAAGCCCGTAAGCTGGCAATGCAGCGTATGGGCACCGAGGGCAATAGTGGGATCTCCAGCCCGCGCCGTTATCTGTGGGATGAAACGCCGGTGTTACATGACTGGCGCTTTAGCCAGATGAATGGCAAAACCCAGCGCGAACCGCTGGCTACCGCCTTCCCGCTGATGAACCTGATGAACGATGACGGGCAACCGCTGTTCAGCCTGCCGCAGGACGATCGTCTGCCGGTATTCTCACCGCAATACAGCCGCAGCACGCTGATGACGCATATGTTATGCGAAATACTGGCCCAAGCGCTGGGGCAAATTAACAGCGTAGCGACGCGGTTGCGCCTCGGATTCCCGGCATCTCCTCGTCAGTTACGGACGCTGATCCTGACCCTACCGTCGGCGATGCCCAAACAGGAGCGCGAGATTTTCCGCCTGCGCATGTTTGAAGCTATTGCCCTGGTCTGGAAAGCAATGGGCTGGCACCCGCAGGATGAAGACTTCACTACCCGTAAACAGCAGGAAAAGAGTGTGGTTCCCGTACCTGAAATTCAGATGGAATGGGATGAAGCCAGCTGCGGGCAACTGGTGTGGCTGTATAACGAGGCTATCTCTCACTACGATGGCCACACCGAATCATTCTTTAACGCCCTTGCCCGCCCGGACCGTTTGCCGGAACCCGGTGAGACTAAAGGCCGGGCGCTGCGCGTGGCATCGATCGACATTGGCGGCGGGACAACGGATATGGCCGTCGTCCATTATCAGCTTGATGACGGCGTCGGCGCGAACGTTAAAATTACTCCACATTTGCTGTTCCGTGAGGGTTTTAAGGTGGCAGGCGATGACATGCTTCTGGACGTGATTCAGCGTTGCGTGTTGCCTGCGCTGCAAACCCGCTTACAACAAGCTGGCGTGACCGATGCCGCTGCATTACTGGCCACGCTGTTTGGCGATTCCGGTCGCATCGATACCCAGGCGATTTTGCGTCAACAAACGGCATTGCAGCTCTTTATGCCGCTCGGTCATGCGGTACTCAGTGCCTGGGAACAAAGCGATATTAACGATCCGGTCGCTGGTCTGCATGCCACATTCGGAGAACTCCTGAGCCAACGACCAACGCGCAACGTAATGAACTACATCCAGCAGGCTATCGACCATGCGTTGCCAGCAGGATCGCCAGCGTTTGATGTTCTGAGCGTGCCGTTGCAGGTACAGTTCAGGCAGTTACAAGAAGCACTGTTAGCGGGGCAATTTACCCTGACTTCCCCGCTGCACGCGGTTTGTGAGGCTATTTCACATTATCGCTGCGATATTTTATTAGTGACCGGCAGGCCCGCCTGTTTACCGGGCGTACAGGCGTTGATCCGCCATCTGCAACCTGTTCCGGTTAACCGTATGATCTGGATGGATAACTACCGCGTGCATGAGTGGTATCCGTTCAGCCAACAAGGGCGGATTGGTAATCCCAAATCCACCGCGGCAGTCGGCGCCATGCTGTGCAGCCTGGCGCTGGATTTGCGTTTGCCGCGTTTTAACTTTAAAGCTGCCGATATCGGCGCTTACTCGACCGTACGTTATCTTGGCGTGCTGGATAACACGGTCAATACCCTGCGCGATGAGAACATCTGGTATCACGATATTGATCTGGATAAACCCGGTGCGAAGCTGGATGCCCGGTTGCACTTCCCGTTACGTGGCAACGTGACGTTAGGATTCCGGCAACTGGCAAACAGCCGCTGGCCTGCCACGCCGCTGTATACGCTCAGCATAAATTCTGCCGAACTGGCAAAAACCATCGCCGGAGATGGCGTGTTGAATGTTCGGCTGCAGCTACGCGGCGGCAGCAAAGAAAGTGGCCCAGAATTCTTCGTCCTGAGCGATGCCTGGTTACAGGATGGCACCCCCGTTGCCGCCAATGCCTTAACGTTAAAACTGAATACGCTGGCAGACCGTCGCCATAGCGGAAGCCATTACTGGATCGATAGCGGGAGCGTGTACCTGAAATGAGTAAGATGTTTAATACCGCGCAGGCCGCCATCGAGTGGGTGGTAGATACCCGTCAACGTGCGGCGCGTCTTGATGATGAAGCGGATGCCCTGCTGGCACAGCTTACGCTAGCCGCAGTGAGTGAATCTGCGCTGGAGACAACCTTTTCATCGCAAGGATGTATAGGGTTATACGGACATTCACAATCGGCAAAAGCACATCTGCTTGCGGCATTGTGCAGCAATGCCACTGGCAAAGTGAATATTGTTACCCCGGATCGCAGCTTTGATTATTTCTCGCATATTAATCCTGGCCATGCGCCAACCAATATGGCGATCCGCTTTACGCGCGATGAAAATCCGCATGATAGCGAATGGCCGTTGCGTCTGCGGTTACTCAGTGAAGCGGAACTGGTACAGCTATTTATCGCCCAGTTCAGCGCGCTCCCGGATAACCGGCAGGTCGAGAAATCGATTATTGAGGCGCGCCTGGAAAAATGGCAAACGCTGCGTCAGCGTCACCCTGTGCCGGGCATTACCGCACATGATGTTGCGGCAATCGGTCGTTTCTGGCGCTCCTGCGTACCGGCAAACCAGCAGCAAATTGACGATGCGCTATGGCACCAGTTTGCCACGTTGCTGCCCGCACTGGATCTGACTACCCGGGCAAACGCTTGGGCACTATTGTGGGGAGAACAACCAGAGCTGACGCAGCAGTGGCTGACTCTGGCGCACACGTTGCAACAAACCGGACACGCGCAAGAATTAGCGGCCCCGCTGAGTCTGCTGGTTGATCATTTTGGTTTACCTGCCGAAAGTTTCCTGACCCAGGTGGCATTAACAGGCAAAAATGAGGCGCAAAGCGATGTGGTGGTTCATCCGATTGAAAATCATCAGTTGCTCAATGCAGTTAGCCTTTCTTTGTCGTCACTGGCGCTGCTCACCCGCGAACTGATCCTGACGGTTGAAGACGCGGTGCTGGAGAATGTCGATCTGCTCGATATTCCCCTCGCCCCGGATACTCATCCGCATCCACTGTGGCAGGCAAAATTAGGCTGGATGCTGGAACATTATCGCCAGCACCTGCAACCGGATGTGCTCTTAATCTGCAACGCTGTCTCTACCCGCGCCCAGACGCCCGCCATCACCCGCAAGCTATTGGGCTGGGTTAACGATACTCAACCCGTCCACGACGCCGCATTGCCAGGCGTGGTCTGGGCCATTACCCCGCAGGATGCGCGTTTTAGTACCCAGCAAAATCTTGACGAATCCGTGCAGCAATTAATGGGCAAACCCGGACTGCACTGGGGCACGCTGCAGGCGCTGGATAAACACAGCTTACAACGCCTCGTCGAATGGTTGACTCAGGCAACCTCACCACAGCAGCGCCAGGCCAGGCTGACCTCCCTGCGTGAACAGCACCAGCAGCGCGTACGCGAAACCCTAATCGGCTGGATTAATCCCGTTGAGACCGAATCAGCAAGCAATGAGTCAGTGATCCGCCAGCTACAGGCTCAGGCGGCAAAGCATGGCGAACTGCTGGATGGTTTGCTCCCGCCGATGCGCATTTTTGAGTCGCTGCTGCGTATTCAGCAACCGCGCGAGGAGCAGGTAAGTGGTTTATTTAATGAAGAGATTGACCTGTTTGCCGAGGTGCGTGACACAATGCACTCACCGGAAAGCCAGGAGACCGGATATCAGGCTCACAAAATGTGGATTAACCACGTGCGCCAGTGGTGTCGCGATGAAAATAATGCCCGCCGTTTACGACTCGATCCCCGTACGTTAAGACAGGTTGCCGACATCCTCGTCACCACCAGCTATCGCCTGGAGATGCCGCAGCGCTTACAGCGCATTATGCAGCGCGAAAACGTCTGTGCCGCGCAGCTATACGCCGATATCGGTGATTTTATTACCTGGCTTGGATTTGCCGACGTTGCAGAGGAGCAGCGCCCTGCCAGCAGGATCCAGAAAGGATCGGCTATTTTTAGCGCGCCAAAGCAACAGCCGATGTTACGCCTGACGAAGCTGGATGAACAACCTTCGCACGGCGCAAGCCGCTACGTATACGACTGGCTGGTCGCTTTGTATACCCGTGCGAATGAGAACGTGGGGTATCAGCATCCACAGGATGTCAGCGAAGTCGACAAAAAGCGATTGGATGCCCTGCTTTCCGCCTGAAGCGGCGTTTACGCCGTCATCAGAAGAGAGAGAACATTAACGCGACGGGAAAACTCATCGGCCAGGTCGCACCGACTAATACCGCGCTGAGAAAGCGAATTCGCTTTTTATCGCGGGAAAGAAACCAGGTGATGATTGCCGTGATAACGGCCATCACCGCATAAAAAACCAACATTTTTTGGTACAGAGACATGTAAGGCATCCGGGCCGAAAGGTGAAATCGCGCGCAATATGCTCTTTTTCATGACCTACATCAAGTTTTATTAATTAATTTAAGAAAAGTGGCTGTAAAACAACCCATTTTCATTATGTTCGGAATTCGTACTATTGCGGATAGTTATAACCCGTACTATACCCATATGGGTTAAAACGAAAGGTGGCACAAATGAATGTTTCCAGTAAAACGGTGGTGCTGATAAATATATTTGCTGCTGTAGGACTTTTCAGTCTGATTTCCGCAAGGTTCGGCTGGTTTGCTTGATGTGGTTCTTGTTTGATTAATTGCAGCGTCCGTTGGCAGAGAGGGACTTCTCTCTGCCATTAGTAAACTATTTTCCCATTCTCGCACTGCCGGGTAAATTATCCTTAGTATGTAATACCCCTAATCCTTCTGCGGCATTATATTGCCTGAATAACGGCCTGGTGTTGTGCCGGTATGCTGATGGAAGAAAGCAATAAAAGCACTGTCGCTGACAAACTCCAGATATTGCGCGACCTGGCTGATATGGCATCCGTCAGCCAACATCTCCATGGCTTTTAACAGCCTAAATTGCTGCCGCCAGTCCTGATAATTCATCCCGGTATCCCTGATAAATATTCGACCTATTGTCCTTTCGCATGCCCCAACCTGTCGGGACAATTGATTCAGTCGTGGTGGCAGTTCGCCCATGCGTAATCCTTCAAGCCACACGTTAAGCCGCGGATCTGAGGGATACTGCAATGTCCAGTTTTCACTGTGGGCGGCACGCATTTCCTCACAAAATACGGTGATGAGACTGGTCTGCTGCGCGGCAGGCATCTCCCATGACCAGAAAGACATACGTTCTATCACCTCAAAAAAGAGAGGGTTAACGTCGACTATCTGCAGCGGTAAATCAGATAACGGCAACGTGGTTGAGAAGTACAAAGAACGATAAGCCATCACGCCGCGCATTATGGCGCGATGTACCGTACCGGCTGGGATCCAGACCGCACGACGTGGCGGTAGCAGACACAACGCCTGTTCCAGCTCAATCGTAATGCTTCCCGCTGCCGAATAAAGTAGCTGATGACGAAGATGGCTGTGCCGTCCTGAATCGTGTACGCCCATCTCGGAAGCAATCCCGATTACCGGTTTATCAAAGCTGTCCGCATCAAAAGCATCATCCGGGGCAATTTTCATCCTCTGTCCGATATCTGACATTTATAGTCCTGATAATGGTAATGCGACATTTTCCTTTCAGCAATAATGCCCACCTGTTTTCTGTTTCTCTGGATATTGCTATGAACACATTTCATCGACCGCCGCTGTGGCTTCTCACACTCCTGATTATGTTTCCACAACTGGTGGAAACCATTTACAGCCCGGCATTGCCAGGTATTGCGACGTCTTATCACGTCAGCAGTGAGCGCGCGGCTCAAACACTCTCCGTTTATTTTGTTGCCTTCGCCGTCGGCGTGGCGATGTGGGGATGGCTGAGCGACTGCATCGGGCGACGCCGGGCGATGATGGCTGGACTCCTGTGCTACGCCACGGGTTCCCTCATGGCCGTTGTTGCCACTGATTTCAGCGTTCTGCTGCTGGCACGGATGGTCTCGGCCATTGGAGCTGCTGCCGGATCTGTAGTGGTACAGACCATGCTAAGGGACAGCTATGAATCAACTGCGCTATCCCGCGTCTTTTCTGTGATGGGTGCCGCGTTGGCATTGAGTCCGGTTTTCGGTCTGCTAAGCGGAGGATGGTTGGTCAGTTTGTATGGTCATACCGGGGTATTTATTGCCCTTGTGCTGCTGGCGCTGCTACTGCTGATGCTGACCGTGACCATGCTGCCAGAAACCCGGCCCGAACATACGCTCAGACCAAGGCTTGCTGCGCTACTCTCCCGCATGGCGCGTGACTATGAGCTGTGGAAAAACGCCATACTGGTTGCTCTACTGAACACCATGCTGTTTAGCTATTACAGCCTGGCGCCGTTTCTTTTTGGGCAATTGGGATGGAGCTCCAGAGCCTTTGGCTTGACGGGGTTGCTACTTGCGTTTGCTTCTCTGTCGGGTAGCCTGCTGAACCAAAGACTGTTAACGACAGGTCTGACGCCGGAACAACTGGTACGTTATGCCTGTGCGCTGGCAGCGTTGTCAGGTCTCGTAGCGTGGTGCTTACAGCACTCTGCGTGGATCCTGATTCCGGTGTTCGGCGTGGTGATTGCCTATGGTATCGCCATTCCCAATGTGCTGAGTCAGGCGCTGCGTCATTATCGTGAACAGGCCGGAGCCGCGGGGGCATTGTTTGGATTAAGCTATTACCTGTTGCTGGGAATGATGCTGGGATTTGCAGGCATGGTGCAACAACTGGGGCTAGTTCTGAGCGTCTGTGCCCTACTCGCCTGGCTTTGCAGCCTGGGCCGCAGATAAACCCGATGGCGCTCCTGAAAGCACAAAGCCCCGGCAATATGCTGGGGCTTTATTTTATCAATTAGCCTGACCTCGCGGATATTTCCAACTTACCGCCGTCCGATGGCGACGAGGCCAGTGGCGCGAATAGTATAGACACACGTTTGCCGATATTTAGCTATCCGTGCCCCATTTACCGCTCGCGCTTAAAAGATTACTCATGCTTGATCATGACATGGCGAACAATCGTGTAATCTTCCAGCCCATAAACCGACATATCCTTGCCATACCCAGACTGTTTTTGCCCACCGTGCGGCATCTCGCTAACCAGCGTGAAATGGGTGTTGACCCAGGTGCAACCATATTGCAGGCGAGCGCTAAAGCGATGCGCACGCCCAACATCCCGGGTCCAGACGGAAGATGCCAGTCCGTATTTCGAATCATTTGCCCACGCCAGCACCTGGTCTTCATCATCAAATACGGTCACGCTGACCACCGGGCCGAAAACTTCCCGCTGCACGATGGCATCTTCTTGCTTCGCCCCGGCCAGCAGCGTTGGGGCAAAGTAGTAGCCTGCGCCATCCACTTTCTTGCCGCCGGTGATAACTTTGATATGCCCCAGGGCTTTGGCCTCATCGACAGCTTTAGTCACGCGATCAAGATGTGACTGCGAACTTACCGGTCCCAGTTCCGTCGATTCGTCGTTCGGCGCACCAATTTTCAGGCTGGCAACCGCGGCGCCGAGTTTCTCAACCAACGCGTCATAAATGCCTTTTTGGGCATAGATTCGACAAGCGGCGGTACAGTCTTGCCCGGCATTGTAATAACCAAAGGTCCGCACGCCGCTCACTACCGCATCCAGATCGGCATCATCAAAAATGATCACCGGAGCTTTGCCGCCCAGTTCCATATGTGTGCGCTTAATTGACGGCGCGGTGTGCTGAATAATGTGTTCACCGGTTGCAATGGAGCCAGTCAGAGAAACCATGCGGACTTTTTCATGGCCGGTCAGCGGATCGCCCACCGTTTTACCGCGACCAAACAGGACGTTGATAACGCCAGCCGGGTAAATATCTTTGGCAAATTCGGCCAATTTAAGCGCCGTCAGCGGGGTAATTTCTGATGGTTTAATTACCACACAGTTTCCCGCTGCCAACGCCGGAGCCAGCTTCCACGCCGCCATCATCAGCGGATAGTTCCACGGTGCAATAGAGGCCACCACGCCGAGCGGATCACGGCGAATCATCGACGTATGTCCTTCCAGATACTCTCCAGCCGCCTGTCCTTGCAGAGTTCGTGCAGCCCCGGCAAAGAAGCGAAAAACGTCGACAATAGCTGGAATTTCATCGTTGAGGACACAGTGCAGTGGCTTACCGCAGTTAAGTGACTCCAGCTCAGCGAAGGTTTGCGCGTTATCGGCAATAGCGTCCGCCAGTTTCAGCAGCAGTTCAGAGCGGACTTTCGGCGTGGTTTGCCCCCAGGTGGCAAACGCGGTGTCTGCCGCATGCACCGCGGCATCAACCTGCATGGCTGACGCCTCAGCAATCTCCAGAATGAGTTCACCAGTGGCAGGGTTATAGACTGGCTGCTTTTCACCTTCACCGTTGACCAGCTCGCCATTAATCAGTAATTGATGTTGCATAGCAATTTCCCATATCGTCGTTTATTTACCGTTTCCGGCGAGAGTGTCGCCTTCACGCGTTAGCCACCAGGCCCCTAAAATTGGCAGTGTTGTCACCAGCATTACCAGCAATGCCACAACGTTGGTGACCGGCACATCCCGTGGACGGCCCAATTGATTGAGCAGCCACAGAGGAAGTGTTCTTTCATGTCCGGCGGTGAACGTTGTCACGATGATTTCATCAAACGACAAGGCAAACGCCAGCATCCCGCCCGCCAGTAGTGCCGATGCCAGATTGGGCAGCACGACGTAACGAAAGGTTTGCCAGCCGTTGGCGCCAAGATCCATAGACGCTTCAACCAGACTCCATGAGGTACGGCGAAAACGCGCCACAACGTTGTTAAACACCACCACCACGCAAAACGTCGCATGGCCCACTACGATCGTGAGAAAACCCGGTTCCAGGTTGATGGTTTTAAACGCCGTCAACAGCGCAAGGCCGGTAATAATGCCCGGCAGCGCGATCGGCAACAGTAGCAACAGCGATATTGCACTTTTGCCAAAAAAGTCCCTACGCCACAGCGCGGCCGCGGCCAGCGTCCCCAGAACAAGGGCAATAGCGGTCGACAACGCAGCGATCTTAAGTGACAACGTCACAGACTCCAGGATATCGCTACGCTGCGCCGCAACGCTAAACCACTTCAGCGTTAATCCCTGCGGTGGAAAACTAAAAGCAGCCTCCTCAGTATTAAAAGCATAGGTGGCGATGATGAGGATGGGAAAGTGCAGGAAAATAACCCCGCCCCATGCCGCCAGTTTGAGTAACCAGGGCGCGCGTTCAGAGTGCATCGAAAGCTCCCAGACGCTTCACGAACGCCAGATACAGTGCGATTAACACAATCGGCACCAGAGTAAATGCCGCCGCCATCGGCATATTGCCGATCGCCCCTTGTTGCGAATACACCATGTTGCCGATGAAATAGCCTGGTGGTCCCACCAACTGTGGCACGATAAAGTCGCCCAACGTCAGAGAGAAGGTAAAGATAGATCCCGCAGCGATACCGGGTATTGCCAGCGGAAGGACCACATAGCGGAAGGTTTGACGCGGACGCGCGCCCAAATCAGCGGAGGCCTGTAACAGTGACGGCGGAAGTCTCTCCAGCGCGGCCTGTACCGGCAGGATCATAAACGGCAGCCAGATGTAGACGAACACAAGAAAGCGCCCTAAGCCTGAAGTTGACAACGTATTGCCACCTACCGCAGGCAGCGTCAGGAACGAAAGCAGTAGCGGCTCCAGCCCAAGATGGGTTAAAAACCACTGCGCCACACCGTCTTTAGCTAACAGCAGCGTCCACGCATAGGCTTTAACGATGTAGCTGGCCCACATTGGCAACATTACGGCAATGTAAAAAAAGGCTTTCATTTTGCCGCTGGTATAGCGCGCCATATACCACGCCATCGGAAACGCCAGAATCGCGCTGGCAATGGTGACCGCCACCGCCATCGTCAGGGTACGCAAAATGATGTCGTAGTTAGCAGGATTAAACAGCGCCTGCAAATTCGCCAGCGTCAGGTCCGGCGTGACCGACATAGTGAAATCGTCGAAGGTATAAAAACCTTGCCACAACAGCGTCAGTAATGAGCCGAAGTAGACAATGCCAAACCACATCAGTGGTCCAAGGAGCAGCAAAAACAGCCCCATCCCCGGATTACGCCAGAAGTAACCTGAGATCCGGTTCAGGCTTGTCGACTGAGGAGGCGAATGTAAGACGTTCATAGCCATTCACCTCTCCTCAACCAGCGGTACCATCACGTCGCGGGACCATGATGCCATCACCTGCTGACCCGGCGACAACGTTGACGGTAGCATTTCTCCCGTCAGGTTCGCCTGGCTAACCAGCAGTTTTTCCCCTCCGGCAAGTTTCAGCTCAAACCGCGTCGCCGCCCCCTGATACTGCACCGCCTGAATAACACCCCGGGCCTGGACTTCTCCTCCGGCATCATTCAAGCGAATGTGTTCGGGACGTAGGGAGAACATACCCTGTAGCCCACAAACGTTCGCCGACATCGTCGCATCAAAGACATTTGACGTTCCGACGAAACTTGCCACAAACGGCGTCCGCGGACGCATGTAAAGTTCACGCGGAGAATCCACCTGTTCGATGCGACCGTTATTAAACACCGCCACCCGATCGGACATCGACAGGGCTTCACCCTGATCGTGGGTGACAAAGATGAAGGTGATGCCAAGGGATTGCTGTAATTTTTTCAGCTCCAGTTGCATCTGCTCACGCAGTTTGAGATCCAATGCCCCGAGCGGTTCATCCAACAGCAGGACGCGCGGTTCATTGACCAGCGCCCGGGCAATAGCCACACGCTGACGTTGCCCACCGGAAAGCTGCGACGGTTTACGTTCATAAACAAAACCGAGTGCGACCTTATCCAGTGCTTCACGTGCTTTCGCGTGGCGTTGTTTTTTATCAATGCCTTTAACCATCAGCCCATAGGCGACGTTGTCGAGGATCGACATGTGCGGGAATAACGCGTAATCCTGAAATACCGTATTGACGTCCCGTTCCCAGGGCGGTAATTCGCTGGCCTGTTTACCAAAAATAGTGATCGCGCCGCCTGACAGTTGCTCAAACCCGGCAATCAGGCGCAGACAGGTGGTCTTGCCGGAGCCGGATGGCCCCAGCATAGAGAAAAACTCACCGTCGTTAATCGCAATACTCACCCCATCTACTGCACGAACATCCCCATACAAACGCGAGACGTTATGAAACTCCACTGCGTACGTCATAAAACCCCCAGCGGAATTAACGACCACCCATAATGGCGATGTAATCCTGCGTCCAGCGACTGTAAGGAACGAATTTTCCACCTTCGGCAATCGGCGTTTTCCAGAAGGCAATTTTGTCGAAATAGCTATAGCCGTTGGTTTCACAGCCTTTTTCCCCCAGTAACGGGCTGGCTTTACAACCTTCAGGCACCACTGGCAGAGAACCAAACCAGGCCGCTACGTCGCCCTGTACTTTCGGGGTTAATGACCAGTTCATCCATTTGTAAGCGCAAACCGGGTGTTTCGCTTCACTGTGCAGCATGGTGGTATCAGCCCATCCGGTAACCCCCTCTTTTGGGAAGACCGTGGCAATTGGCTGACCTTCGCCTTTCAAGGCGTTAGCCTGATAAGGCCAGGCGCTTGACGCCACTACGCCTTCGTTTTTGAAATCGCTCATTTGCACGGTGGTATCGTGCCAATAGCGATGGATCAACGCGTGCTGATCGCTCAGGACTTTGATCACCGCCTGATACTGTTTTTCAGTGAGCTGATAGGGGTCGGTAATACCCAACTGCGGCTGGGTGGCTTTAACGAATAATGCGGCGTCGGCAATATAGATCGGGCCATCGTAAGCCTGAACGCGACCTTTATTGCTTTTCCCGTCAGGCAGATTTTGTTCAACGAATACCACGTTCCAGCTGTCCGGCGGCGTTGGGAAGGTTTTGGTGTTATACATCAGCAGGTTTGGTCCCCACTGGTATGGCGTACCGTAAACTTTACCGCCAACGTTAAACCACTCCCCTTTTACCACTCGCGGATCAAGGGTTTTCCAGTTAGGGATAAGCGCAGTATTAATCGGCTGAACGCGTTTTCCCATTATCAGGCGCAGTGAGGCATCACCAGAAGCGGTTACCAAGTCGTAACCGCCTTTAGCCATCAGGCTGACCATCTCATCAGAGGTGGCCGCCGTTTTTACATTGACCGCACAGCCGGTATCTTTCTCAAACTGCGAGACCCAGTCATATTGTTTATCGGTTTGCCCACGTTCGATATAACCCGGCCAGGCAATAATATCCAAGCGGCCTTCCGGTTTATCTAATGATGTGGGGGGTTCGGCTGCCTGCGCAGTCATCAGCGTCATGCTGAAGGCACACAGGCTACTGAGGGCAAGTTGCTTGCTCATAACGTCTTACTCCTGTCGAAAAAATATTGAGCGGCAGCCTTGCCGTAAATATATGTCCTTTTCTAAAAATAGTCGGGGTGTTGTAAGCGTTCCTGCTGGTGCAAGGAAATTTAATCAGGTTGTGAGCTAACGCTCATTACGCTACAGACTCTGACCTAGGGGGTAATCTTCTGGAGTATAGACAAGGAGTTAGATGCAGAGGTGGCAATAGTATTAACTATTGATATTTTGTATGGCCGCACCCGATATAAATAATACCGTGGTTCAGCATTCACTATTTCGAAAATAAGAATGCGCTATTCATTTATATTGAATAGCGCGTTATGGTTTATTTCATCATTTCACGAATTAATTTGCCAAGCTGTTTTACGGCCTGCTCTTCGCGCTCTCCCCAGTGCCATGCAGTATTAAAACGAAAAAAACGTGTCCAGCTTCCCGAGGTCGAGAACATTTTCCCCGGCGCAATGCTGATGTGATGTGCCAGCGCATGGGTACTGAGCACACCAGCATCAAGCGGTTCCGGCAGCTCCAGCCACAGAAAATAACCGCTGTCGTTGTGGTGAATTCTGACTTCCGCCGGAAGATGACGCAGCAGCGTTTGCCAGGCCTGTTGTTTACGTTCCGCCAACTGCCGACGCAAGCGTCGCAAATGCGCGTCATAGCGCCGGGTTGAAAGATAATCAACAAGTGCAAGCTGCATGGGCGAACTGGTAGATAAAGTACTCATTAGCTGGAGTCGCTGAATACGCCGGGCATGTTTCCCTGCTGCCACCCAGCCAATACGAAATCCTGGCACCAGACACTTCGAGAAAGACGAACAATGCAGAACGCTGTCGGCGCGATCCCAGGCTTTGGCAGGTAGCGGTTTTTCGCGGCCAAAGTACAGCTCGCTGTAAACATCATCTTCAATCAGCATTACGTGGTATTTTTCCAACAAGGCAACCAGACGCGCCTTTTTCTCTGCGCTGAGCGTAAAACCCAGCGGATTTTGGCTGTTGGTCATTAGCCAGCAGGCTTTTACCGGGTACTCCTGTAACGCCTGCTCCAACGCGGCAAGATCGATCCCCTCGTTAACGTCGGTGGCTACCGACAGCGCCTTCAGACGTAATCGCTCCAGGGCCTGCAACGCCCCGTAAAAACAGGGGTTTTCGACAATCACCCAGTCACCCGGTTCAGTGACTGCTTGCAGGCTCAGGTTGAGGGCTTCCAGCGCCCCGGTGGTGATGACGATTTCGTCCGGTGAAATGGTCATCCCCTGTTGAGCATAGCGACGGGCAATGGCATGACGCAGCTCAGCATTCCCCGGGGGCAGGTTTTCAATCACACTCATGGCGGTGGCGGTTTTACTCACCTGCGCCAACGAGCGGTTCAACTGTTGAAGTGGAAACAGACGCGGGTCGGGGAATGCGGAGGCAAAGGGCATCACTGACGCATCCCGGCTGGCCTGCAACATATCAAAAATATAGGTATTGATATCCACCGCTTCGTCGCGCGTGACCTGCACCTGCGGCGCTGCCAGTTCACGTTCGGGGCGCGCGGCGACATAATAACCAGACTGCGGCCGGGCGATAATCCGCCCCTGGCTTTCCAGCAACTGGTATGCGTGTCCGACGGTCATAAAACTCATTCCGCTGCTGACCACTTGCTCACGCAAGGAAGGCAAGCGATCGCCTGGCTGCCATACACCAGACGCAATTTGATCGCGAATTTGCTCTGCCAGTCGCTGGTACTTTTTCATTTTTGATCCTGATTACCGGTGTCGGTGACAATCACTGTGTATATCAGTTTACATAATCAGGGTGTTTTTTATAACTGTTATAGTTAACAGTTTTACAACATCGTTAACGCCAGCTCTTTGCCTAAGGCGCGCGCAGCAAGGGTGATCTCCTGCTTAGGTCTGCCGATCCTGTTCGCCAGCTCCTGCTGGGTGATTTTTGATTCAAGGAAGGCATTCAGCAGAAGAACCTTTATACACACAAAGTAAACATTTATGATTACCTTTTAATTACCTTGCTATTAATATTGCAGAATTACTAACGTGGGGAGGACGCTATTTAATAACAGGAATCCAGCTTCCAGATTTCATATCAGCGTGTACAACCTATAACAACACTGCAACTGTTATGGTTAAAAAGAACTGTTCTGTTTCTGCCCCGCATTGCTTCTCAGGCTTAGAATTGCGCCAAATCAATTTTGCCTGCGGAGTTAAGCATGTTCGGTCTTGACGCGTTTCACCTGGCGAGGATCCAGTTCGCGTTTACGGTATCCTTTCACATCATCTTTCCGGCCATTACCATCGGCCTCGCCAGTTATCTGGCAGTACTTGAGGGGTTATGGCTAAAGACGAAAAATCCCACCTGGCGTTCGCTATACCATTTCTGGTCGAAAATATTCGCCGTAAACTTTGGTATGGGTGTAGTTTCCGGGCTGGTGATGGCTTATCAGTTCGGTACCAACTGGAGTGGTTTTTCCGAGTTCGCCGGTAGCATCACCGGGCCGCTTCTGACCTATGAAGTGCTCACCGCCTTCTTCCTTGAAGCCGGTTTTCTCGGGGTAATGCTGTTTGGCTGGAACCGGGTTGGCCCAGGGCTTCACTTCTTTGCCACTTGCATGGTCGCACTGGGTACCATTATTTCAACCTTCTGGATCCTCGCCTCTAACAGCTGGATGCAGACACCGCAAGGCTATGAAATAGTTAACGGCCAGGTCGTTCCCGTTGACTGGTTCGCCGTTATTTTCAATCCTTCATTCCCTTATCGTTTACTGCATATGTCCGTTGCCGCTTTCCTCAGCAGCGCGTTGTTTGTCGCAGCGTCAGGTGCATGGCATTTATTGCGCGGGAATAACACCCCGGCTATTCGCGCGATGTTCTCAATGGCGCTATGGATGACGTTAATCGTCGCCCCGCTGCAGGCTTTGATTGGCGATATGCACGGTTTGAATACGCTGAAGCATCAGCCGGCAAAAATTGCTGCGATTGAAGGGCACTGGGAAAATCCGCCCGGCGAACCAACCCCGCTACTACTCTTCGGCTGGCCGGATATGGAGCAGGAACGCACCCGCTATGGGCTGGAAATTCCTGCCCTGGGCAGTCTGATCCTGACCCATAGCCTGGACAAACAGGTCCCGGCACTAAAAGAGTTTCCTAAAGAAGACAGGCCTAACTCAACTATGGTGTTCTGGTCGTTTCGCATAATGGCCGGGCTAGGCATGCTGATGATCCTGCTGGGCGCTTTTGCCCTGTGGCTGCGCTATAAGCAGCGTTTATACACCTCGCGCCCTTTCCTGCGCTTTGCCTTGTGGATGGGCCCCTCAGGTCTGATTGCCATCCTTGCCGGTTGGGTGACCACTGAAGTTGGCCGTCAACCGTGGGTGGTTTACGGTCTGCAACGTACGGCGGATGCGGTTTCCGCACATGGTGATTTACATATGAGCATCAGCCTGCTGTCCTTCTTTGTGGTGTACAGCTCAGTGTTTGGTGTGGGTTACAGCTACATGATACGCCTGATCCGCAAGGGGCCACATGAAGATGACTCAACAATTCCGCCAACCGGCACGCCTGCCCGGCCGCTTTCGGCTGCCGTCCTTGATTCTCAACCGGAGGCTCATCGCTAATGGGTATCGATTTATCAGTTATCTGGTTTGTGATTATCGTATTCGCCACGCTGATGTATATCGTGATGGACGGTTTTGATCTCGGGATTGGCATTTTATTCCCCGCGATTCAGGACGCTGATGACCGCGATGTGATGGTTAACAGCGTCGCTCCCGTATGGGATGGGAATGAAACCTGGCTGGTGTTGGGCGGGGCCGGGTTATTTGGCGCGTTCCCGCTGGCCTATGCGGTGATTGTCGATGCGCTGACGATCCCGTTGACCCTGATGCTAATCGGCCTGATTTTTCGCGGCGTCGCGTTTGAGTTTCGCTTCAAGGCCACGCCGGCGCATCGACCATTCTGGGATAAAGCCTTTCTCAGCGGTTCAATCCTGGCGACATTCACCCAGGGCGTGGTGGTGGGTGCCGTACTCAACGGATTTTCCGTTACCGGTCGCAGCTACAGCGGCGGTCCTTTCGACTGGTTGACCCCGTTCACGTTGTTCTGCGGCGTTGGCCTGGTTGTAGCCTATGCCCTGCTGGGAGCGACATGGCTGGTGATGAAAAGTGAAAATCCGTTGCAGGATAAAATGCGTCGCGTGGCCAAAAAACTGCTGCTGGCAATGTTGATTGTGATTGCCATTATCAGCCTGTGGACACCACTGGCGCATAGCGCGATTGCCGAGCGTTGGTTTAGTCTGCCCAACCTGTGGTTCCTGATGCCGGTTCCGCTGCTGGTTGCGCTTATCAGCATCTGGCTGTGGCGTTCGCTGGGGCAACATAACTGCCATACGCTGCCTTTTGTATTGACACTGGGGCTGATTTTCCTCGGGTTTAGCGGGCTGGGGATCAGTATCTGGCCACACATCATTCCGCCGTCCATTACGCTCTGGCAAGCGGCGGCTCCGGCGCAAAGTCAGGGCTTTATGTTGGTTGGCGCACTGCTGATTATCCCGATAATCCTGGTGTACACCTTCTGGAGCTACTACGTTTTCCGCGGCAAAGTTCAACATGGTGAGGGGTATCATTGATGCAACAAACAATCTGGAAACGCCTGATGTGGCTGGTGATCCTCTGGGGCGGCAGCGTGCTGGCCCTCGCCGCTGTTGGCATGTTCTTTCGTCTCCTGATGACGGCCGCCGGATTTAAGTCCTGAATCTCTCCCTGATAACACCCGGGCAGCGCTGCACTGCCCGGGTGTTACAAATCCCAACATCGACTAAACAAAAATGTAAAAAACATCAAAATGACAAAACAGAGATTGTCATTATCCCGATTAAAATATTGAATAGTCACCAGGCGAAATTATCGCCAATTCCGCAGCTAACGTACCAGAGGGTGCATGATGTTTAAGAAAGGGTTAACAGTGTTATTGCTGGCCAGCGCGCTTTTTTCCGGTCAACTTTTCGCTACTAATCAGGGACATGAATATCTTCAGGTGCAGGATGCCGATCATTTACTACGACACACGGCCGACAGCGATGAGCTGCGAGTGACGGCGGAAGAATCCGCCGCCGATCTTCGTGAACACCATCACTGGCAAAAATCACGCAAACCCGATACGCATCTGAGCTAACGATTAACCTTTACGCTTCGGCAGTGTCTTCATCAGTTCTTCCGGACTGACCGAAGCCACGACGCTACCCGGCAACGGCATCTTCAGAATGTGATGTTTCATCTTGCCGATCACGTGCATTTCGCACGGTCGGCAATCAAATTTCAGCGTCAGGACTTCATCGCCGTTAACCAGTTGCATCGGTGTCGCTTTCCAGCTCTTGATGTTCCCTTTCGCCTGTTTCGGACACAGGTTAAAGGCGAAACGCAGGCAATGTTTGGTGATCATCACCGGTACTTCGCCCTTTTCTTCATGCGCTTCATAGGCTGCATCAATCAACTGAACGCCATAACGGTGATAAAACTCACGCGCTTTTTGGTTGTAGACGTTAGCCAGGAAACTCAAGTGCGTTTGCGGATAAACCGGCGCAGGCTGGGATACTGGTTTGCGGCTACCGCGCTTATAGCTTTGCAGGCGCGCTGCATCCAGCATATCAACGGCTTCACGTCGTAACTGATTTAGTTGACCGTTTGGCACGAACAGCGCGCCCGGCAGATTCACCTGAATATTGCGGGCGTAGTACATCGTCTGCCCAAGTTTTGCCAGTCCGTCCTGTAGGTTACTCAATGCTTTTTCCGCATTGTTCGCTTCCTCAAACTGGCCATCCAGCGTATGGGTAATGCTCACGCCCTCTTCACTGGTGAGCGTCAGAATCAACTGCTCCTGCCAGCCGCCGAGCTCAATATCGATCGCAACACGGCGTTCGCTGGAGGTTTTGGTTAACGCTTGCTGCCAGTTATGATCGAGGTTGCGATTCAGCGGATGATGCGGACGCACTTTGTGCAGATCGGCAGGCATTTCATTCGGCCATACCCGATAACGATTGTTCCCCGTTTTTTCCACGGTGTTGGCGCGGAATCCAACAACCTCACGTTTGATTAACACGTTCAGGCCATCCCCGTTAGCCAGCGGTTCTGTCACCTCAACATCGAGATGATCTTTCGCCACCTTCAGGACTTCGCCGACCGGCAAACCGATAAACTTTGGTGAGTCGAATGCGCCGATATCCCCTTTACGGGCATTCACAAAATAATCGGTGCTGCCACGATGGAAGGTTTTCTCCGTGGATGGGGTAAAGAAATGTTCGGTACGTCCCGCTGATGAACGGGCCAGGTCGCCGCGCTCTTCAATGATGGCATCGAGCATCTGGCGATAATGCGCGGTAATATTCTTTACATAACTCATGTCCTTATAGCGCCCTTCAATTTTGAAGGAACGCACACCTGCGTCAATCAATGCGCCGAGGTTGGCGGTCTGATCGTTGTCTTTCATCGACAGCAGGTGTTTTTCATAGGACACCACGCGTCCCTGATCGTCTTTCAGGGTATACGGCAGACGGCAAGCCTGGGAACAGTCGCCACGGTTAGCACTGCGTCCGGTTTGCGCATGTGAAATATAACACTGACCTGAATAGGCAACGCACAGCGCGCCGTGAATGAAAAACTCAATGGTCGCATCGGTAGCCTGATGGATGGCGTTAATTTGCTCAAGGCTCAGTTCGCGCGCAAGGACAATCTGGGTGAATCCGACATCAGCAAGAAATTTCGCCTTCTCAACGCTGCGAATATCACATTGGGTGCTGGCATGCAGTTCAATCGGGGGAATATCCAGTTCCAGAATCCCCATATCCTGTACGATCAGAGCATCAACACCGGTCTGATACAAATCGGTAATTAACCGCTGCGCGGGTTCCAGTTCATCATCGTGCAAGATAGTATTTAGCGTCACAAAGATTTTCGCCCCATAGCGATGGGCGAAAGGCACCAGTTCGGCGATATCTTTCAGGCTATTACTGGCGTTATGGCGCGCGCCAAAACCCGGTCCACCAATGTAAACGGCGTCTGCGCCGTGCAAAATGGCTTCGCGCGCAATGGCGGTATCCCGAGCCGGGCTTAACAATTCAAGGTGATGAGGCTGCTGGCGCATACAGTTGTTACCATCCACAAGCGGTAAAAATGGCGGCTATTGTAGTCACAAGCGCAGCTTTTCGGAATAGTTTTCCCGATTAACTGCGCGGGTAATGGATCAGCGAATGAAAGTGCACCGTTTGTTCGCTGCTGTTACGGTAACTGTGTGCCATATCTCCGGCGAAACGGACACCCTCACCAGATTTAAGGGTGCGCCACTGCCCCTCAATACACATATCCAGCAGACCATTAATCACCACCACGTGCTCTATTACGCCGGTCTCATGCGGAGTAGATTCACTGAGCGCGCCGGGCGCCAATAGTATCGAAAAATGATCGAAGCACAGTTGAGGATCCCACGGGAACAACGGCGTGACGACCATTGCCTGCTGCTGGGGATCGAATGTTAGCGTGCCGTCTGACTCTGGTGGTGAAATAAACGTTGAAAACGGGACGTTCAGCCCAGTGGCAATTTTCCACAATGTCGCCACCGTTGGACTGGATTCATTACGTTCAATCTGCCCCAGCATCGCTTTTGAGACGCCAGTTTCCTCCGCCAGACGCGAAAGACTCCATTCCCGCTGGTGACGTAATGTCCTGAGCGTTGTGGCCAGATAGTGGGTTAAGTTGTCCATTTTCTCCTTCGTCGCTCTCCTTACTCGGGGCTACAGTTTAGCACTTGTACGCTATAACGCACAGTGCTACAGTGATTGACCGTTATAACGCACACGGAGTGAATA
Source organism: Citrobacter sp. Cf125 (assembly GCF_030333935.1). Classification (NCBI taxonomy): domain Bacteria; kingdom Pseudomonadati; phylum Pseudomonadota; class Gammaproteobacteria; order Enterobacterales; family Enterobacteriaceae; genus Citrobacter; species Citrobacter sp. Cf125. The sequence continues at coordinate 168,644 of NZ_JAOWEY010000022.1, forward strand.
TGCGTGCATTCTCCATCCCCCTGCCCACTGTATTATCGGGTTTTGTGGCGGTCCTGGTTGGCTATGCCAGTTCGGCGGCCATTATCTGGCAAGCGGCACTCGCCGCAGGTGCGACTACCGGGCAAATTGCAGGCTGGATGACCGCACTGGGGTTAGCAATGGGGGTCAGTACGCTGGTGCTGACATTGTGGTATCGCGCTCCTGTACTTACCGCATGGTCAACGCCCGGTGCCGCGCTGCTGGTGACGGGCCTGCACGGGGTATCTATTCAGGATGCCATCGGCGTTTTTATCGTGGCTAACGCGCTGATTGTGCTGTGCGGCGTAACCGGACTGTTTGCCCGCCTGATGAAAATCATTCCCCACTCGCTGGCATCAGCCATGTTGGCTGGGATCTTACTGCGTTTTGGTTTGCAGGCATTTGATAGCCTGAACAGTGAGCTTATTTTGTGCGGTAGTATGCTGGTGGCATGGCTGGTGCTAAAAGTTATTGCCCCAAGATATGCCGTTATCGCTGCGATGTTAGTGGGTATTGCCATCGCCTTGATGAAAGGTGACATTGTCACTAATGATGTTAATCTGTCACCGGTTATCCCAGCGTTTATTACCCCGCACTTTTCATTACCCCACAGTATCAGCATTGCACTACCATTATTTCTGGTCACTATGGCTTCGCAAAATGCCCCCGGTATTGCGACCATGAAAGCATCAGGATATTCGTTACCCGTTTCCCCTCTGATTGTTTTTACGGGTCTACTGGCGCTGCTATTTTCACCTTTTGGCGTCTATTCCATCTGCATCGCCGCCATAACCGCCGCAATTTGCCAAAGTCCTGAAGCGCATCCGGATGCAAATCGGCGCTGGCTCGCCGCAGCGGCAGCAGGCGTCTTCTATCTTCTGGCTGGGGTGTTTGGCGGTTCGGTTACAGGACTGATGGCAGCCCTGCCCGTAAGCTGGATCCAGATGCTTGCTGGTCTTGCATTACTCGGCACGATTAGCGGTAGTTTATATCAAGCCTTACATAATGAAGCTGAACGCGATGCGGCCATCGTAACTTTTCTGGTTACGGCCAGTGGTCTGACGGTATTTGGCATTGGGTCTGCATTCTGGGGGCTGGTTGTCGGCGGTATTTGCTACGCAGTGTTGACGTTATTTCGCCGCGCGTAGCTGCGTTGGTGTTTTACCTGTCACTTGTTTAAACCGGTTACTGAAATGACTCGCCGAGCTAAATCCGCAGGCCATTGCAATATCCGACAGACTGCGTGATGAATAACAGACCAGTTGCTGCGCCAGTGCCATACGGCGTTGCATGACGAACTGATGCGGCGCCATATTCATCGACTGGCGAAACATTCTGGCAAAATGGAATTCGCTTAGCGCTGCCTCACCAGCCAGATCGCTCAACGTTATGGGATACGCCAGATGTGCTTCAATATAGGCCAGCACGTTGCGCAAGGTGGCAGGTGCAAGCCCTCCGGTGACAACGGGAAGTCGCCATTGAACGTTGCTGTAATGCTGGATCAGATGCGTTAACAGTAGTGAAGATGCCGCGCTAAGCGTGAGGTGATTAGCGGGTTGCAGCCAGTCGTTACCAAGCAAAAACTGACGGTAAACCGCCGTGATCCCCGGGTCACTGCCAAAAGTATGCTCGTCCAGCGTGAAGCTATAGGGGCTTTTGTCCCAGACTTTTTCACCCACTTCGCGCAGGTGAGCATCGGTACAATAGAGATGAACAAAGGAAAGATCGTCACGAATATCCCAACTGGACTCACTCTCTTTTGGCATCAGGCAAAAACGATCCGGTCCGCCGCCATTCTTCCAGCCTCCCGCCGTTTTGTGATAACTCTCGTAGCCATCCGCGATGTATAAACTGAGCGTGTGGTGATCGCAATACTGGGTAATGGTGTCGCGCTTGTTTGACCAGGCAGCCAGTTGGATCCCCGAATGTAACGCAACCGACTCGTGCAGCACGGCATTGTGTTTGCGTAAGTTTTCAAAGGCACCGTAGGGCTGAGACATACCATCACATTCAAAATAAGTTAGCAGGCTTTCAGTCTATATCAGCTACATATCGTTAACAGCTTCCTTTTCACCTTTACACTAAAAAAAGCGCAAGATTTTGCAAGTCCACCGCAAGCCGATGAAAGCCCCCTGCTACCCGACGTGGCACAGTGTGCGCCTGAAGACCAAAAAGAGAGAGTTGTATGAACGGACTGTTGTACTGCCTGGTGGTGGTGATTTGGGGAACGACATGGATTGCGATTTACCTGCAACAAGGCCCGGTTGCGGCGCCAGTTTCCATCTTCTGGCGCTTTGCCATCGCCAGCACCGTGATGATAGCCATCCTGCTGATCAGCGGGAAATTGCGTAAGCTTTCCGGACGCGACCATCTGTTTTGTCTGTTACAAGGTGGATGCGTTTTTTGCTTTAACTTCTGGTGTTTTTACACTGCCGCTGCGTGGATCAATACCGGTCTCGAATCCGTCATTTTCTCGATGGCGGTCCTGTTCAATGCGGTTAATAGCTACCTGTTTTTTGGTCAAAAACCACCAGGACGCTTTTATGTTGCCGCCGGGCTGGGGCTGACAGGTATCGTCACCTTGTTCTGGCAGGATTTGGTCAACAGCGGGTTGAATCACTCGCTGCTGCTGGGGATTGGTTTAAGCGCCCTCGGCACTTTTGGTTTCTCACTGGGCAATATGATAAGTCTGCGTCATCAGAAAAAAGGTCTCGAGGTGATGACCACCAACAGTTGGGCGATGCTGTACGGCACCGTGTTGATTGCTACCATTGCGCTGGTGCGCGGCGACAGCTTCACGCCACATTGGACCTTCAGTTATCTCAGTGCGCTGTTGTATCTGGCTATTTTTGGTTCGGTAATCGCCTTCGGCGCCTATTTCACGCTGGTCGGACGCATTGGTCCCAGTAAAGCGGCATACAGTACACTGCTTTTTCCACTGGTGGCGCTAACGCTGTCTACGTTGTATGAAGGGTATGTCTGGCAGGTTAATGCGATTGTGGGATTAGTATTGATTTTGCTGGGGAATCTGGTGATGTTTGCCCGACCAGAAACGCTGATGGGTAAACTCGTATATCGTCGCCGGGCGGCATAAAAAAACGCACCATCCAGGGATGGTGCGTTCTTCGTTATTATTGTTTTTTATTTACGTCAAACATGGAAGCATCAGTCGCCATGTCATCAACAACTTTCTTCAACGTTTCGAACGCCATCGGCGTACTTTCGTTGTTCAGGTCTTTACCTTCACCCTGACGTACAACTTTAATGACAGGTTTATTGGTTGCCGCATCAATCAACTCACCTTCGAAAAAGAGGTGCGTGTCCATGGTACGGTGCCCCGTCGCCATTTGCGTACCCGCAACGAGCAGTGCAACCGGGACCACTTCATAGAACTGCAGCCCTTCTTTGCTGGTAGCAACACCGGTGATTGCCCCGCGGAAAATCAGACTGCGCGAGCCTGGCGTCGTAACCAGCGGTTTACGTTTTGCCAGGGCAGTTTTCATTTGGGTATTGGTATAGCTCAACAGCTTATCAAGAACCTGCTGACCGACCTGGGTGGTTGGTTTAGGAACCGGATAATACGTGATCGGGTTATAAACGATGTTATCGTATTTAGACTCATTAAAGTTGGGATCAACCCAACGCAGCACCGGCTGTCCGGTTGCAGATTTTGTTTCCTTCAGGCCGGAGTAATCTTTTAAAAAACCTGAATATTTATCAGGCTGCGTTATTTTTGAAGCACAGCCTGATAACGCCAGTAAACCCGTAAGCACTGCAACTTTAAATAAAGTTTGAGCACGCATGGAACGATCCCTTAGTATTTGCAGATATGCATCTGAAATAATAGCAAAAGGAAATCATTTTGGATGAACTAAAAATGGTAAGGCCGCACAATTTTATCTTAACGTTTTCTTAATATTCAGCACGAAAAAAATGCTGAACGTAGAAAGAGTTATCACAAATGGGCAGGTCAGACCGTTTTACGCGCCAGCATTGTTGCAAAGCGTAGTTTAATTCGGTTGCCGTGCTCATCCGTACGATGAAGCTCACCTACGTCTTCGTTATATTTCAGCAGATCCCAACCTGTGTAGTAACGGCGTAACTCCCCTGTTTTAAACGCAAACGGGAACCCAACGGTGCACGGAAAATCATCGGTATCCATTGCCGCGACGATCAGGTTATACCCACCAGGATTGGTGCAGCGCTGCATATTTTCAATCAGGCCCGGGATGGTTTTCGCGTCCAGGAACATCATCACCACGGTAGAAAGAATAAAATCATATTCACCGTCAAAGTTTAGCGCATTGAGATCCGCCACCTCAGCGTGCAGATTAGTCAGCCCTTCCGCGTTTTTAATGCGTTCCAGATTGGCGATGCTCATCGGATTCTTGTCCCATGCGGTAACGTCATAACCGTTGGCCGCCAGGTACAGACTGTTACGGCCATTCCCGCAGCCCAGATCTAACGTTTTGCCCGGGGCAACAATTTTCGCCGCGTCGACGACATCGGAATGCGTGCGGGTCAAATCATATTTCTCAGTAAAGTAGTTTTCGTCACAACGGATCATTATTTATCCTCAGATTTCAGTAATGCAGCACGTTCGGTGCGAATAAGCAGTTTTCCCTGCATCAGCAATGCAAACGTACGTATCAGTAATAGCGCAATGATAAAATTGGTAAAAATAAACAGCGGGATCGCCAGCGTATGAAAAAAACCTGACTCGCTGCCGTGCCCTAAATGCAGCCCCGTAGTCGCCAGTGCCGACACGCCGAACGAGAAGCTCCAGAAAGACGCATTAAACGGCTGTGACAAATACCACGGCATCAGGCGTAGCATAAACAGAAGTTGCAGCAGACCATAGCCGAACAGCATTTTGGCTAACGTATCTCCCTCGCCACCGTTCACACTAAGCCACGCGCTACAGGCGACCAGCGCAGGCGCCAGTTGTATACCAAGTGAAGTCCGTAAAACCGTCGGCAGCTCGCCGCAGCTTCGTAAACGCTGCAGAATAACCGGCTCGAGGCTGAGCCAGGAAAATACCCCTGCGCCCAAAAACACCAACCCGGCATCGTTGAAGCCAAGCGCACCACAGGCCATGGCGCTGATAAAGTTATTGGCAACGGTTGGCAGATACAGACCCGGTGTGGTGGCCTCTTCCGGGTGCTCGCCACGCCATAATCCAGCCGTTTGCCAGGCTGCATACGCCAGTTGTATCACCACGCCGATGCTGAACAACACAATCGCCAGCGGTCGATACCACGGGACAAAACCAATCGCGACCAGCATCGTTGTAGCCGGAAACAGACTGACAAAACTGCTCATCACCGGATGACGAATTTCCGCCAGTACGCTATGAGGAAAACGCAGTAAACGACTAATAAAGGCCAGCGTCAACAATCCCCAGATGACCATCGCAAGGATCACTAAACCGTCGCCAATCCAGTGGCTTACAGGCCATACCTGGCTGGCATATCGCCACGCGAACCCCATCCCGATGATGCCCAGTACCATGCCAAAATAACCGGCCGGAAGATTGAGGACTCGCTCACTTTGCTTGCTCTTACTCATTTTGTTTATTTTTTAAAGTATATTTGAAATGCATTTTATGGAATTTCCACGAATTTAGCCAGTACGGAAAACTTTGCTACGTTTAACTAAGGTGCGCAACATGGAAATGAGCTATGACCAAATATCGTCTGGGCGATGAACCTCGCGCCTTTAGTTACCAGGATAATGGCAATAAAAAGAGCGTATTACTACGCCAGATAATTGCGCTCATTGATTTTAATGATGTTAAAGCCGGTACGCTCGGTGGCTGGATTGATGATGAAAGCGTGCTTTCGCAAAGTGGCGATTGCTGGATTTACGATGAGAATGCGCTCGCGTTTTCCGGCGCGACGATATCCGGAAATGCCCGTATTACACAGGCAAGCGTGGTCAGAGATGGCGCGCAGATTGGTGATGCCGCCTGGATTGACCGAGCAGAAATCAGCCATAACGCGCAAATACGTGACAACGTCACCATTCGGGATTCTGTTGTTCGCGGTGAGTGCCTTCTCTGCGGTGATGCGCGCGTTGTGTGTGACTCTGAAATTATCGCCGCCAAAGGACTTACTCGTGAAAACGACCAGCTCCTGCAAATTTACGATCGGGCGACAGTCAGCAATTCACGCGTGGTGCATCAGGTGCAGATCTATGGTGATGCAATTATCAACTATGCCTTTATAGAACATCGGGCTGAAGTTTTTGATTTTGCACGGGTAGAAGGTAACGAAGAGAATAATGTCTGGATCTGCGATTGCGCTAAAGTCTATGGACATGCGCGTGTCATCGCCGGAACTGATGAAGACGCCATTCCTACCCTGCGCTATAGCTCGCAGGTGGCGGAACACGCGGAGGTTGAAGGTAACTGTGTGCTGAAGCACCATGTGCTGGTCGGGGGGCATGCAAAATTACGCGGCGGCCCAATTCTGCTGGATGGGCACATCCTGATTGAAGGCCACGCCTGTATTCTGGGTGAAGTGCTGATCGAGCATCATATTGAGATAACCGGTCAGGCCCAAGTTGAAGCCTTTGATGGCGATGCGATCCATCTGCGCGGGCCAAAAGTGATCAACGGCGAACAACGTATTACGCGCACCCCTATCGCCGGTTTATTCTGAAGAGTCATCAATGATGCGGGCATAGAGATTCACATCATAGTAATCGCCATTGAGGAACTCCGCTTGTCGTAAGCATCCTTCCAGTTGGAAGCCATTACGCAACGCCACCTGGTTGCTCTTGACGTTATCTACACGACATTTAATCACGAAGCGGCGAATCTCCTGGCGCTGCGCATAATGCTGAATCAATGCCTGTAGCGCCTGAGACAGAATACCTTTGCCCTGGTGATCTTCGTCCAACCAATAACCAATATAAGCGGCTCTGTTCAGCGGTTCTATCTGGTTAAACGAGATAACGCCAGCCACCTCCCCTTGTTCGAAAATAAGGAACATTTTGGCGTAGCCGCGCTGGTGCAACATCATATTGCCCTGCACATTCTTGCGGGTGTCCTCCACAGAAGTCACAAACTGCGGCCAGTTCAGCGACTGCTGGAGCCAGACTTTATTTTTAAGCACCAACTGATGCAGAGGGGGGACGTGTTGTTCTTCGACGGCACGCAGTTCCAGCGCGTCACTAACGATTATTATTTCTGACATGTTTATCTCCTTTGCAATCGTAAACGGGGCATTTCTGACTGGCAGTAGCCGATATTACTCTGTTTAGAGTCGGGGAAGTCTTATTTTTATGCTGTAACAGCAATCACTTAGAAAGAATCTCTGGCGTGGAACCCGTTACTCTGGTGATCCGGGTATCCCCTCATGGATAGACCGTAATGATGACAATAACACTTTCACTTTATTGCTAAGGAGCAAGCATGGCAGCACCTTTGGGTCGTTTAGCACTTATTCCGCTTTTACTGATTACCGCCTGTCACCAACCCGTTTCCTCCACTCAAGCAGGCCCCGTTCCCTTTGCAGTCAATCAGCAACAGGTCGTGGATAATACCACGCTGGAAATTTCCCGTAGCGCACTGGAATATAACATTCATAAAGTTCAGCAACTGCTGGCAGATAAAACCCGGATGTGCGCCATTCTTAAAGGAGACGCGTATGGCCACGATCTCTCACTGGTAACACCGGTGATGATGCAAAACGGCGTGCAATGTATTGGCATCGCCAGCAATGAGGAGATTAGAACCGTTCGCCAGTCAGGCTATACATCACAGCTCATGCGCGTTCGCAACGCGACGGAAAAAGAGATGCGCCAGGCAGCGGACTTCGATACCGAAGAGTTGATCGGTAATCTGGATATGGCTAAGCGTCTGAGTGCCATTGCTCAGGAGAAAGGTAAAATCATTCGTATTCATCTGGCACTGAACTCTGGCGGTATGTCGCGTAACGGTCTGGAAGTCAGTACCGCTGCAGGTCTGGAAGAAGCCCGCGCCATTTCCGCATTACCCGGCCTGAAAATTGTTGGCATCATGTCGCATTTCCCGGAAGAAGATGCTGCGGTGGTTAGACGCGATCTGGCCCGTTTCAATACGCAATCGGCCCAGGTACTGAAAATTACCGGGCTTAAACGCGAAGATGTCACCCTGCATGTTGCGAATACGTTCGCCACCCTGACCGTTCCTGAGTCCTGGCTCGACATGGTCCGTGTTGGCGGTATTTTTTATGGCGATACCATCGCCAGCACCGAATACAAACGCGTCATGACATTTAAATCCGCCATCGCGTCGGTAAACCATTACCCCAAAGGAAACACCGTCGGATATGACAGAACCTATACCCTTAAACGTGATTCCGTTCTGGCCAATATCCCGACAGGTTATGCCGATGGTTATCGCCGTGTATTCAGTAACGCGGGACACGTGCTGATCCGCGGCCAGCGGGTTCCGGTCCTGGGTAAAACATCCATGAATACCGTGATCGTCGATGTGACCGATTTACCGCAGGTTGCATCTGGCGATGAAGTGATACTGTTCGGTAAACAGGGAAATGCGCAGGTTAGCGCAGAAGAAGTCGAAGAAATTAGCGGCGCGCTGTTCACTGAAATGTCGATCCTCTGGGGGGCGACGAACAAACGCGTGATGGTCGATTAACACCTAAAACAGGAAGGGCTTCCTTTTCTCGCTGGAAGCCCTTTTACACAGCAAGCGCCATTCTACTTAGCTCTCACTGACACTCTCTCTTTGCAAAATTTTGAGCAAATCTTCCTTCAGGTGGAGTTTCTGTTTCTTAAGACGAACAATGTCCAAGCTATACCCCCGACCATCCGAACCTTCCAGTCTGGAGATCTCATGATCAAGGCTGTTGTGTTTTTCGAATAAGGACAGAAAGCGAGGGTTCTCGGATTTCAGTCGGGAAATAAGGTCTCTGTATTCTGGAAACATACTTTCTCCCTGTTAGTGGACAAGAACGTGTATAAGAAATACACACTCACAGAGTACCCATTTGCCATACAGAAAAATGCGAACAGGATCGAGTAAATAGTGTACAGAGTCGTTATGAGGATGAATGCAGATACGGCTCCCCATCAGGAGAGCCGTAAAGAGAGTGATTAACGCATCTCGCGGTCGTCAACGTACTGACGTTTATCCGGCGCTGGTGGGAAGTACTGATACAGCCAGGTTTCGCTGATGGCGTCACCCTGACAACGCAGGAACATACGCATATCTACCGGATCGGTTGAGTCAGAGGTCGGATACCAGTCAAACTGAATGCGATAACCGTCGATTGGTTCCACGTAGAGGATCTCAATCTGTTTCGCTTCACCGCTTGAGAGCGTAATCACCGGTTCAATGCCTTTCGGCGCAGCAGCTTTTAGATCGCCACCAACAAAATCAACGGCAAAACGGCGCGCCCATTTTTCCGGGTAGTGCTCGCCCGGCGCCCATCCTTCCGGAAAACCGCCCATGCCTGTCCGGGTCGCCATCACACGAGCCAGCGGTGAACGCACCGGTGGCTGAGCGCTCCAGTACAGGCGATATTTGAATTCCAGCTCATCGCCGGCTTTGATCTTCTTCTCAGGCTGCCAGAAGCAGACAACGTTATCCAGCGTTTCGCCGGTCGTCGGGATCTCCATCAGGCCGATGGTCCCCTTGCCCCACTGGTTGCGCGGTTCGACCCACAGGCTTGGACGCTTGTTATACCAGCCCATGATGTCCTGGTAATGGGAGAAGTCGCGATCGAGTTGCAGCAAGCCAAACCCTTTCGGGTTGTTATCGGTATAGGCGTTGAACTGCAGCTTTTGCGGATTATTCAGCGGGCGGCAGATCCACTCGCCATTGCCCCGCCACATCGCCAGACGATCGGAGTCATGAATTTGCGGGTGAATAGTGTCGCACATTCGACGCTCATTGTTACCGCAGCTGAACATGCTGGTCATCGGCGCAATGCCGAGCTGCTTGATGTCTTTGCGCGCATAGATGTGGTTTTGCACATCCATAATCACCTGCGTTTTCTCGCAGTGGATCACGAACTTGAATGCACCGGTTACGCTTGGGCTGTCGAGAAGTGCATACACGGTAAAGGAGGTTGCGCCCGGTTTAACCGTCTCGAACCAGAAAGAGGTGAAATCAGGAAATTCTTCTTTGCTGTCGGTGTAGGTATCTACCGCCAGACCGCGGGCCGATAAACCGTACTGATAGGTGTCATCCACGGCGCGGAAATAGCTGGCACCCAGGAAAGAAACGACATCGCGGCGGGCCAGTTCTGGCGCTTTAAAAACACGGAACCCGGCGAATCCGAGGTCAGTCTGCCCTTCCAACTGTTTGGTATCCACGCCCGCATCGTTATATTTAAACAGTTCCGGACGGAAGTGAATTTCACGCGCCATATGCGTACTGCCATCAACCGAGAACATGCGTACACGGCGACGAAAACCCATTCCCACGTGGAAGAACTGCGCATCAAGCTGACGATTTTCAACGTTATTCCACAGAGACTGCTCTGCGTCATATTGAATGCTGTTATAGGCCTGCGGCGTCAGTTTCGCCAGCGTGTCCGGTAACGCGCGCGGTGCGCCGCCCCAGGGTTTCTGTGCTAAGTCATGGGCCATCGATTGCAGAACGGAAAAATCAAAACGTACGGTTTTTCCGTCTGCAATGTCAGACTCTGCCGCAAAGGCGGCGCGGGAAAAGAGTGATGCAATACCACTGGTTCCGCACACGGCGGCCATTGCCATTGAACCTTTAATAAATCGTCTGCGATTCATGCCTGAAAGTGAGTCCTTCTGGTCGTGTAAATGGTCCCGCGCCGGTCAAAATCAGCGGCAAGAGAGTGCACATTTCTGACCGCTCACTCTAGACAAAATTCATTAATAATCCAATTGTTGGTCGCCGATTATCTGTACAAAATCGAAAATATTTTATGTCGATGGGAACAGACCGAATCCCATGTAAATTCCATTAAAGTAAACCACACCGACGTTTACTTCGCTCTTGCGCCTCCTGATACAGCGCAAGCTCGTCATAAACCGCGCAACCCAGCGCCTGTTCAAACGCGTCGCGGCTGGAATTCCCGTGGCTGCGAGCCTGCGTTTCATTCCCCAGATTGGACTGGAAAATCCCTGCGGCGCTCACCGGTAAAAAATCTTCGTAGGTGATGGGTTGCGCAACCAGCCACCCTCGCTCAATGAGCGGTTGCGGGTCGTCATCCGGACGGATTGCCTGGCGATGCGCTTCGCCTGATGGCGTCAGTCGATAACGAAACCAGGCGAGTCCCTGCTGGCGCAGCAGAAACTCACTGTCCGGGAACGCCTTGAACACCTCCTGAAGATGTAACTGGTGCGTCAGATTGTCTTTCCCCGTTCCCGCTTTATTCAGCAATTCGTCGTATAACGCTCTACCTTTCGGCGTCAGGGCCACACCGCGCTGTTCGATTTCACCGAAACGTGCCGTGTGAGTGCCGCGCATTTCACCGGCAAACAACACCGGTTCTTCCAGCGCTTTGAAACTCGTCTGACGTAATAAAATGGGCACATCGCGGCGTGGCGGCCCTTCAATCAGTATTTTCGGTTCAATGCCGCATTCCGGCATCATCGACTGCACCCGGTCGATATCCAGCGTACGCGGCGTCAGGTGGTTGATATGGCAACCGGGGAAACACACTACATCGGCAATCAGCCGGTGTTCGTTATGCAATGCGTGATAGGTCTCTTCATCGACCGTGGCGTGCTGATGCCAGCGGAATGTTTCCAGCGCTTCATGCACAAACTCTTGCGCCTGTTCAGATGTAAAACTGCCCTGCGCATCAAATTCATCCAGCAGCTCGTGACAACGGCGAGTGAAAATATCGCGTTTCGCGAGGATCTCAGCGGCTTTTTGCCGCAGCGCGGCGTTTTCGATTAGTTCGAGCCGTAATAACGAGGTGAATACCCGAAACGGGTTGCGCGATAGCGAGGCATCGTCGATGGGACGAAAGGCTGTGGAATGTACGGGGACGCCTGCCTGGGAGAGATCGTAATAACTCACCGGATACATGCCCATAACGGCAAACATTCGGCGCAGCGTAGAAAGCTCCTGCGCGGTACCCACTCGAATAGCGCCATGGCGCTCAACGTTTAGCCGGGCCAGTTCATCCGCATTCGCCAGTTTTTCATGCAGCGTCGGATTATTTTCCAGTACCGCCAGATTCACATCAGCGACAAGTTCCAGCAACGTGCCGTATTGCGGGACTTCCTGCTGGTACATTGCTGACATTGCCTGCGAAAATTGTTCCCGAATCTCATCTGCCGTGATGGTGTTCGCCATAATGTCATGCCTCCAGTGAATATTACCTGGAGTGTAGAAAACACCGCTGACTCCGGTGGGAAGAATTTACAAAGTGTGACCCCGCGTAAACTTCCCACCCATATAAACGATGAACAGTACCTACTGACGGGGTTTCAAATGGCTTTCCAGCCAGGGGAGCATCTGTTTTTTACGGCTAAGCATACCTTCTACCTTGCAGGGTTGCGGGATGTCTGAAAGTTCTGCTCCAGCAAACCACAGGCTGGTGTCACCCAGATTGATGTCGGTAAGCATCAGCACGACCAACGCAGCATTCTTTTCCTCTGCATAGCGCGCCATTTCCTGACGGAGATCGTCCAGCACCGCATCCACCTGTTGCAGCGCATACAGTTCAAGCTGCGCTACACAGACTGAATGTCCATGGATGGTGAAGGTTTTAATGTCTTTCTGCAAAAGTTCGCGGGCGCTCATCCCTTCCACGCTTGTTTTGGCTGACAGCAGGTCGCGACTGAAAGCGTCAAGATCCACTCCGGTTTTTTGGGCCAGCGCATCAACCGCCAGGCGATCGTCAGTGGTGGTTGTTGGTGAACGAAGCGTGACAGTGTCACTCAATACGGCGCCGAGCAGTAAAATAGCCTCAGCGGAAGATAACTGGTTGCGTTCATCTTCCGTCATCAGTTGCCACAGCAGGGTTGCGCTACTGCCGACGGGCTTCACCCACACTTCCGGTGGCAGACGGGTGACTAACCCACCAAGTCGGTGATGATCGATAATTCCCACCACGTTACTTTCTGTCAACGATTCCGGCCCCTGGGCAGGCTCGGTGAAATCGACCAGCCAGACGTCACGATCGGTCAGTTCAAACGTCAACCGTTCAGGCATCGTCACCCCCGCATGCTCAAAGATAAACTGCGTTTCGCGGTTAGGCTCGCCCAAACGCCATGCCGTCGCCTGCTGGCCACGTAAGCTAAGCCAACGAGCCGTCATTGCGGCGGTGCAGATGGCATCGCTATCGGGATTAAGGTGCCCTATTACATGTATCATTCATCAGTGCCTTGTGAAGAGAAATCGTTCAAAAGTAAACAATAACCAAAGTATAACGACTGAACATACTCCCTTCCATGATCCCACCACCCAGCAACGCTGTACAAAACATAAGCAAAATAAATCAGTTGTAAGTAAAACATGATAAATGTTAATAATATTTTGCTATCAGGTTATCAAAAACAAACAACTTTACTTGTCACCGATACGGCTCTGTTTTTAACATCGCTTATGGAAAAAAATGTTCTGTTCAATCAGCGCATTCGCTTGCGCCATCTTCATACTTTTGTCGCCGTTGCACAGCAGGGAACGTTGGGGCGCGCGGCTGAGACCCTTAACCTGAGTCAACCGGCACTCTCCAAAACGCTAAATGAACTGGAGCAACTGACCGGGACCCGGCTCTTTGAGCGTGGCCGCCTTGGCGCGCAGTTAACGCTGCCAGGAGAGCAGTTTCTTACCCACGCGGTAAGAGTGCTGGATGCGCTCAACACTGCCGGGCAAGCGTTAAATCAGCGCGAAGAATCGCAGACTGATGTCGTACGGATTGGGGCCTTACCCACCGCGGCACTGGGCATTCTGCCTGCGGTAATTGGTCCTTTCCACAAGCAGCAAATGGAGACCACGCTACAAGTCGCCACCATGAGCAATCCGATGATTCTGGCAGGTTTAAAATCCGGGGAAATCGACCTTGGCATTGGTCGTATGGCCGATCCGGAATTGATGGTCGGTCTGAATTATGAATTGTTGTTTCTGGAATCACTTAAACTGGTCGTGCGCCCTAACCACCCGTTGTTGCAGGAAACCATTACGTTAAGTCGGGTAATGGAGTGGCCGGTGGTGGTTTCGCCAAAAGGAACCGCGCCTCGCCAGCACGCAGAAGCATTGTTGCAAAGTCAGGGCTGTAAAATGCCGCCTGGCTGCATTGAAACACTGTCAGCATCGCTCTCCCGCCAACTGACGGTTGATTACGACTATGTATGGTTTGTCCCTTCAGGTGCGGTTAGAGAGGATTTACGCCAGGCGACGCTGGTATCGTTGCCGATACCTACCCACGGGGCGGGTGAACCCATCGGGATTCTTACTCGTGTCGATGTGCAACTCTCTCAGGCCGCGCAGATCCTTATCGCCGCAATACGCAAAACCGTACCTGTTTAATCGTATTGATGATTGGGCCTGTTAGTACCTACAGGCCCAATTCATGTAAATGTTCAATATATGGACGGTGAAACCGTCATAAAACACAGCTAAAAGCGTATTTTTTCTTAAAAGCAATTTAAGCAACACTTATTATTGATGATATCTCTGTCGAATAATGGCGGACGAAATCCCCGACACAAACTTACATCTAAAAATTTCTTCTTGGAATTCAATGAAGAATAAAAAATCAATCCAATTAAGTTAATTTCATATTACATTAAATAATTAGCTATTACCTCTAAACAAATTCTTAAAAAACACTAACCTCAGCTTCACCCGCTATTCAGTCAGAATCTCACGACATATAATGTTTTCGCCATTTAATTTGTTATTAAGGAAAATAACGTGAAATTTGTTAATTGTTTAAGCGCAGTAGCGCTTCTGGTCGCAGGTGCTACTTTTCAGGCCCAAGCGGCTGGTTCTGATTCTGCAAACATTGATTTTTCAGGAAATATTACATCATCAACCTGTGATGTCAGTATTGATGGTATTTCTGCTTCCAAAGAGGTCAAACTGCCAGATATCACTGTTCCTGCGATGCAAGCGGCTGTCAGTAGTCCTGCGATGAAAACCAAATTTCAGATCACCGTTAAAAACTGCGCCACTGAACCAGCGGGTGGTAAAGTAAAAGGGCAATTTTCAACAACCGGTAATTACAATAGCACCAGCAAAGCATTGTTAAACGCTGCCGCAGGAGATAAAGATGCGGGTTTCCAGGTAGAAGATACCGCAACCAGTACCATTATCGATTTTACATCAGCCACACCGCAATCTGAAGCCACTTACGATACCACCAACGGTGCAGTATTTAATTATACCGTCGGTTATATCTACTCAGGTTCTGGTACGCCGACTGTTGGTGTAGTGAAAGCGAATACCACCTTTGTAACAACCTACCCCTAACAAGCTGTATAAGATCAACATTAGTTAATAACTCTGCTGCAACTTTAATTCAAGGTTGCAGCTATTTAACCAAGACACAAATGATATGATTCCACAAAATACATTCAGATTAATTATATTTTCTGCCGCTATCTCTTTTAGCTATTCGTCAGTCGCCAGCATAGTGATTAACGCTACCCGTGTTATTTACCCTTCCGACGCGAAGGAGGCACTAATTAAAATGGTTAATCAGGGGCAACAACCTTTATTAGTCCAGTCCTGGTTAGACGATGGTCATGAAGATGTTGATCCGCAAACCTTAAACGTTCCTTTTATCGCCTCCCCCCCAGTCAGTCGGGTCGATCCTAAACAGGGACTGACCGTACGCTTAAACTGGGACGGGCAACCGTTACCCACCGATCGTGAAAGCGTGTATTGGTTTAATGCACTTGAAATCCCCGGAAAAAATAAAGATGCCGCTAAATCAAATCAGCTGCAGATCGCGCTGAAAACCCGCATCAAGGTTTTTTATCGCCCCGCATCCCTTCCTGGTTCGGCGGATGACGCAATCCAACATCTGAAATGGAGCCTTGCAAACCAAGGTAAACAAATTTGGGCGACGGCGAAAAATGACTCTCCTTATTTTGTTTCGCTTGTTGGCGCTAACATCACTTCCGGGGGGAAAAAATACAAAATTGAGCCCGACATGGTCGCCCCTTTTTCCAGCGCCAGCTATGAAGTGAAAACGCTCACCACTCCCCGGCTAGAATCCGTTTCATGGACAGCAGTCAATGATTACGGGGCTAACGTTGACGTAACGGATAAATAAAAAAACGCGTGCAAGGATTGCTCTATGTCAATGTCAAAACACCGGTTAGCGACCTCAGTATGGGTATTATTGGCTATTTGTCAGACAGGTTTTGCTGACGATAATTACATTGAATTCAACGATGACTTTATCTTCAGCAATGCAGGTAAAAAATCGGCAATCGACGTGTCACAATATGCACGCGGCAACCCGGTGAAACCCGGTATATATACCGTCTCAGTTTGGATTAACGGTGAGCAACAGCAAACTGCAAAGATCCAGTTTATTGACAACCACACCTCGAACGCGTCTCCCTGCCTGACTCGTGAGGTGCTCGATGAAGCAAACGTTGATGTAAGCAAACTCCCCACGGCAGATGCGGACGAAGGTGAATCGCAATGCTATATCCTGGCGGATTATTACCCCTCATCCAGCGTGAGTTACGATCCTAATTCACAGATCCTGATGCTCACAATTCCGCAACTGTTTCTCGTCAGCCACCCTGCGGGTTATGTCAACCCCGCACGCTGGGATGCCGGTATTCCTGCTGCAATACTGAACTGGAGCTTCAGCGGTTATCACAGTGAAAATGACGGTAGCGCCTCTGACAGTGGTTATCTGGGGCTCGGCTATGGTCTCAACCTTGGAGCATGGCGGTTACGCTCCAGCGGCGCGCTGAACTGGACAAAAGACGATAGTGCAACCTGGGACAACTACGATCTCTATTTAGCACGGGATTTACCCCCTATGCGGGCACAAATGGAACTGGGCCAGGTCACCTCTCGCAGCGAAGTACTGGATAGTATCGGCATTAAAGGCATACATCTGTATAACGACAAACGCATGGATCCGCATGATGGTCGCTACGTTCCCGTCATCAACGGCGTGGCCAACAGTAATGCCAAAATTACCGTACGACAGCAGTCGCGCATCATCTATGAAACCACCGTTCCCCCAGGTCCTTTTGCTCTGAAGGATTATTATGTGGCAATCAACGGCGCTGACCTCGACGTTACCGTGGAAGAAGCTGATGGGTCAAAACGGTTATTCACCGTACCGTATGCCTCTGTTGCTCAGTTAATGACCAAGGGTGAAGTTGACTGGGATTTTGCCGTTGGGACATTAGACAACAATGACAACAGCGACTCCCCCTGGGTGCTCACCACGAACGGTAATTATGGACTGAGCGATATTTTCACGCTGTATGGCGGCATACAGTCAATGGAAGAAGACTATCTGGCGGGGATGCTGGGTCTGGCGATGAATACGCGTCTTGGTGCTATCGCAGTCGATGTTATCCACTCTCGTGCTTCACTTGAAGATATTGGCGCTCTGCAGGGGCAGAGTTACCGTGTAAGCTACAGTAATGTGCTGGACGCAACACAGACCAATTTCAGCTTTAGCGCCTATCGATACAGCACCAAAGATTACCTCTCGCTTAATGACGTCATCTCTTTGCAAAATAGCATCGATAGTTATAGCGACGATCACGATACTAACCGTAACGATGCGTATCGCAACAGCTACAGTCATTCCAAAAATGAGCTTCAGGCTAACGTCAATCAACCTATTGTCCTCAACGGAGAGGATTACGGCTCATTCTATCTCAGCGGCACCTGGACGAGTTATTGGGGTAGCTCAGACAAAACGTCTCAGTATTCGCTGGGCTACAGCAATACTTTCCGCACCATCTCGTGGAATATCTCGCTGCAGCGTAGTTATAACGAATGGGGTGATGAAGATGACAGCCTGTACGTTGGGTTGAGTATTCCTTTTGGTAGCAACGCTCAAAACGATCAACCAGCATTCTCCAGTCTGAACCTCAGCGCCAATAGCGACTTTAGCGGCAACAATGGTTTCACCAGTACGGCCAGTGGTAACAGTAGCAACAATAAATGGAACTACAGCCTCAGTACTACCGCTAACCAGGCCAGCCAGGGAGATGACACCTATTCCGTCAGCGGATATTCCACCTATAACGGCGCGCATGGAGCGACCAGCGTTTCCGCTACAGTCGATAAAAATCATAACCAGCAGTATTCCCTAAACAATAACGGCGGTGTGCTGTTACACAGCGGTGGATTGACGCTGTTACCGGGTAATGTCAACGCACAAAGCGCCATAGCCCTTATTGAAGCGCAAGGTGCAGATGGCGCGACCACCACCAATGGGTATGGTGAGATTGACAGTGCCGGATATGCAGTTGCCACCAGTCTTTCGCCTTATGCCGAGAATACCGTCGGGCTGGATCTCAGCACCATCAAGGCAGACGTCGAAGTGAAAAACACCTCCGCCGCCGTGGTTCCGCGCGATGGCGCCGTGGTGAAAGTCACTTTCGCCACCCAGCAAGGTCAATCGGTGTTTGTCACGCTCAGACGTAGTGATAACAGTTTCATTCCATTGGGCGCGAACATTCTCAATGAACAGGGAGAATCCGTTGGCGCAATGGGTCAGGCGGGCCGCGCCTTTTTACGCGGGATCGAACAACGTGGCAGCCTGAAGGTTATTTGGGGGAGCGACGCCGCAAGCTACTGCGATGTGACCTACCAGATCCCTGACGCGCCCGCGATGATCGGAAAATCAATTCGTCTGGAGACGTTAATTTGCCAGATGCCAGGAGCCGGGAAATAGCTTATGCGCCAGGTAATGCTTGTTTCTTTTCTATTATGCAGCCCACATCTCTTTGCGGCAGATGTCGTGGTTAACTTTAAGGCCAATTTGCTTGCGATGACCTGCACCGTCAATATTGTTGTTGGTTCAAGCAAAGCGGTGAACCAGACCATTGATTTTGGTGTATTAACCCGCGCAGAACTGGAAGCTCAGGGCGCTAATACGCTGAAAGATTTTTCGTTGCAGTACAGCAACTGCACGATCGGATCCAGTACAAACCAGACGGTTACCTGGATGAAAACGGGTATTAAAGCCTCTTCGTGGTACAACGGCTATCCAACCGAACTCTATGGTGGGAATAACGGGGCCGCAGCGGTTTTGTATCGTTCTGGCTCCCCAAATTCTCTGTTAGTTCTCAATAGCAGTACGCCGTTTGACTGGACCTCGACTGAGCGCACCAATAAGGCCCTGAACCTGGTTTTATCTCTGCGTCCAACGTCTTACTCAACCACCGCGACAAGTGGCACCTTCAACGGTTCGTTGACGTTCACCACCACCTATCAGTAGGAGCCACCATGAAATTTATACCAATAGCCTTATTGCTGATATCCACGCCGCTATGGGCCGCGAACAGTACCAATACAAATGTATTAACGGTTAAGGCGGAGTTGGTTACTGGTAGCTGTGACATCACCGCCTCCGACGTTGATTTAGGCGATGTGGAGGCGAGTGAATTCGCCGCTGGCGGCGCATGGGCGAATTTATCAGCAACAACGAAGGGTAACGTCCCCACACAGCCCCTGAAGATTAGCTTCCGCTGTGATTCAGGCTCTCTCGCCAAAACGCTGGTGTTGAGCTTTAAGCCGCAAAAAGCGCAACTCACCGGCAATCAGATATTCCCGAATGAATATACCGGTCCGATGACTGCAGCTGGAAACGTGGGCGTTGTGGTCTTTGAGGGGAGAACAAGTCCAGTTGCTATTAATGTGCTTAATAAAGACAATACCTCTGCCGTCAATATTGTTAACTATAAAGGTTCAACCACCACCTATTCTGATATCACCCTTTCGGCTCGTTATCAAAAAGTGGATTCAGCAAAAACGGTCACTCCAGGTGGCGTATTAAGTCAGGTGCAAATCAGCGTGAGCTACAAATAATGGATAAACGGCAGGTTAATATGAGTTCGATGATTTCACGATCAATTTCTTTTATGACATTGCTGCTGAGCGGAATTTATTCATATCAGGTGCAGGCTAAGGAGTGTATTTTTGAAGACATTAATACCAGCACGATAAGCGCAGGAACGTTAGTCGTGAATAGTTATAACCCATCCAGTACAACACCCGTGCTATTGGGGACGCTCAGCGCGGGCAAGTATGGTTACTTAAACTGTGGTACCGGTAATGATGGTTCTGATTTTTATGGAAGATCCACAGCAACAAGCGGTACGCAGTCCGATAGTTATACCAGTACCAGCGGCAGTACAAAATATAGCTACAACAGAGTTTTTTTTCCAACGAGCATACCTGGAATATATTATAACATTTACATAGCTAATTCTATTAATGCTATTTATACAGCTTATATTCCGTCTAATACGAGTTGGACACGTGAGATCGATAATGCTGCAGATGGAGATTTTCCTGTTGGATTATACATCGAAGTTTGGCAGCGTGGGGTGGTTTCCTCAATAGGTAATGGTGAAGCGCATCCTGTTATAAATGGTGAAGTAGGCAGGTTTAAAGCAGGGGATGAAGATGTAAGTAGTCAACAGATTATCGCTACAGTAAACGCATCTTCATTCACCGTAAAATTCGCCACGCCAACCTGTAATTTATCCGTATCCCCCACCACCATCGACTTTGGCGATGTGGGTAATGACAAACCACGAAAAACCTTCACCTTGAAAAATAGCAACTGCGTTAATGCTTCAGGGGTTACCCTTAAACTGACGTCGACCAAAGCGGCTTATGATAATAGCGGGTTGTCTATTCTCGCCAATACCACAACTGGCACCTCAGCAGCGGGCGGACGGGGAGTAGCGGTGTCTTACGAGGGATCGTCCCGGCAATATCTGTCGGCGAATGACACAAATTCTTCAGTGTCCATCGACTTTGGTTCCATCGTAACGGCGAAAGATATCACCATGGCCGGGTTACTCACCTGCACCTCCGCCAGCAATAACAGTACCTGCGATGACTACACCCCTGGCGCGTTCACCGCAGCGGGAACTATTAGTGCCACGTACAAATAGATAGTAAATCCGGTAATACAAAGGATCGTATTACCGGATGGCTGGCCTGTCAGAATGTTTCCCAGTTATCCGTATTTACCGTGTTTGATTTTGGCAGTGAAACCGATGGATGAACGGCAGGTGTAACGCGTTTAATTGCGCTTGTCCCGGTTAAACGGAATGTGCCGACGGCTTCCGTTAAGCGTGCGGCCTGCTCTTCAAGAGAGGCCGCAGCAGCCGATGCTTCTTCAACCAATGAGGCGTTTTGCTGCGTGACCTTATCCATCTCTGAAATCGCCTGGCTTACCTGGACGATGCCCCGGCTTTGTTCATCAGAGGCCGCCGCAATTTCCAGCATAATGTCGGTCACGCGTTTTACCGCATCGACAATATCCGTCATCGTATTGCCCGCAGCGACCACTTCTCCAGAGCCCTGGTCAATCAGTCGGACTGATTCGCTGATCAATCCTTCAATCTCTTTTGCCGCCTGAGCGCTGCGGCTTGCCAGCGTACGGACCTCACTAGCCACCACTGCAAACCCACGCCCCTGCTCTCCTGCCCGCGCCGCCTCAACCGCCGCGTTCAGCGCCAGGATATTGGTCTGGAAGGCAATGCTGTTAATAACGGCGGTAATTTCAGAGATTTTCTTCGAGCTGGTTGAGATATTGCCCATGGTTTTCACCACACCAGAGACCATCTGACCGCCCCGGCTGGCCTTGCCGGACGCATCTTCCGCCAGCGTACTCGCATGATGCGCGTTGTCGGCGTTTTGCTTCACCGTAGCCGTCAGCTCTTCCATGCTGGCCGCCGTTTGTTCAATCGCCGCGGCCTGTTGTTCGGTACGTGAAGACAGATCGGTATTACCCGCCGAAATCTCACTGGTACCGCGGTAGATTTCTTCCGCGCCCTGACGTACCGTGCCCACTGTTTTCGCCAGCGACCGTTGCATTGTCTGCAGATGACGGCTCAGGCGCCCAATTTCGCTGCGCCCGGTTGGTTCCTCTGGCATTGTCAGGTCCCCTTCTGAAATTTGCTCAATGCGCTGGGCCGCACGTAACAGAGGATGAATAACGGTACGGCGCAGAACAATAAACGTCATCACGGTCAGTGCCAGCGCAAGAACGAACGCCCCCAGCATAAAGGCCATGCCAAGCTGTGTACGTTGGTGCGCCTGTTCGCTTAACTGATTCGCCCTGGCGGTACGAATATCGATCGCCTTTAACAATACCTTGTTGTAAGCAGAGTCCAGCGGTCTGGCCTGTTCATTTTCATGGTTGATGATTGCTTCGAACATGCCGTTTTTAGCGTACTTGAGCATAGGCTGTAAGCCATCGATATAGGCTTTGAAATTGGCGCTCAGTTCAGCGTCTAACGCCTCTCCGGCAGTAGTTTTCACCGCACGAGCCATATAAGTATTGAAACCGTCCTGCGATTGCTTAATACGTTTTTCTGCCTCGGCAATATTGGCCTTCATGTCATCCATTTCAGCAATACGGCTCGCCGCACCAGCATGGATCATGTTGATGCGCGCGGTGCGTAAGTGGTTAGAGCTGTTAGATAACCCCATCCGGACCTGAATCTCATCGGTTACATCGCGCTGATCGCGATCGGCCTGCATAAGAAAATAACCTGCCAGCCCGGAACTTAAGGCGAATAGCAGAAGGATGCCACCGAGAATGGAGGAAAACAGCGGAACCAGTCGGATTTGATGCAGAAAGCCCAGTTTATGCAGGGCTTGCATCGATGTAGTGTTGTCCATGACCGTCGACTCTCTTGTAGGGTTTATGCGTGAAAACACGCCCGTTAGATAGTCATCGGCAATCAGGGAAGTTTACTTACCGTGAAAAGCGCCGGATTCGTCACACTTTCACAACATAATTCTAAAAAATTCAGGAAAGTGCCAGCGGTGAAATCCGCTGGCCAATGAATCAGTTATCACCAAAATGGATAACAGTACGGATGGATTTACCCTGATGCATTAAATCGAACGCTTCGTTAATCTGCTCCAGAGGCAGGCGATGCGTAATAAACGGATCTAACTGAATTTTTCCGCTCATTGCTTCTTCGACCATACCCGGCAACTGAGTGCGCCCTTTTACGCCGCCAAACGCGGAACCGCGCCACACGCGACCGGTTACTAACTGGAACGGACGTGTTTTGATCTCCTGACCGGCACCCGCCACCCCAATGATGATGCTTTCGCCCCACCCTTTATGGCAACACTCCAGCGCCGCACGCATCACGTTAACGTTGCCGATACACTCAAAGCTAAAGTCCACGCCACCGTCGGTGAGCTCAACAATCACGTCCTGCACCGGCTTATCGTAATCGTTCGGGTTGATGAAATCGGTCGCGCCCATTTCACCAGCCAATTTGAATTTCTCCGGATTGGTATCAACAGCCAGAATACGCCCGGCTTTTGCCTGCACCGCGCCCTGAATCACCGCCAGGCCAATACCGCCCAGACCAAATACGGCTACGGTATCGCCTTCCTTCACTTTCGCGGTGTTATGGACCGCTCCGATACCGGTGGTCACGCCACATCCCAGCAGACACACTTTATCCAGCGGAGCCTGCGGGTTAACCTTCGCCAGCGAGATCTCTGCGCAAACGGTATATTCGCTGAAGGTACTGGTGCCCATATAGTGATAAATCGGCTCGCCGTTATACGAGAAGCGCGTTGTGCCATCAGGCATCAGACCTTTGCCCTGTGTCGCCCGCACGGCCTGACACAAGTTAGTTTTACCCGATTTACAGAACTTGCACTCGCCGCACTCTGCGGTGTACAGCGGGATCACATGATCGCCCGGTTTCAGGCTGGTGACGCCTTCCCCCACTTCAACTACAATGCCGCCGCCTTCATGGCCCAGTACCGCCGGGAACACGCCTTCCGGATCGTCGCCTGAGAGCGTAAAAGCATCAGTATGGCACACGCCGGTGTGGGTAATTTTAACCAGCACTTCACCTTTCTTTGGTGGTGCGACGTCGATTTCAACAATTTTTAACGGTTGGCCGGGGCCAAATGCAACTGCTGCACGTGATTTCATTTGTCTCTTCCCATTATTGCAAGGTGATGGTGTTATTTTAGATAAGCACGCAGAAGATGGCCGATCTCAGCCATGCGCACAGCTCGCTGGTCTGGTGTTGTCTCCCCACTGACCAGTTCATCTTTCAGGTGGATCTCAACCATTTCGCCCATCAGACCATTGGATGCGCCGCGTACGGCGGCAATTTGTTGCAGGATCGCCAGGCATGGTTCGCCAGATTCCAGTGCGCGCTCAAGCGCATCAACCTGACCGCGAATACGGCGTACACGAGTGAGAATGCGTTTTTTATCTTCGGGTGAATGCGGCATACGCCCTCCATATACTATAGGGGGGTATACTATCATAATTTTTATGTAATTGTAAAAAACTAACATCTATTTAATGAGGGGGTGACGACCAGGCCTCGTCAGATGAGCCCTGGTCGCCAGGTCACTGAATGGCTTTCTGAACTAATTTTTCCAGATTTTTTAAGGGTTGAATTGCCACAGTATCTGGTCCATAAGTCTGTAATATCTCAACCGGGTGATATCCAACTACTACACGTCCATCCGACTCTTCCCGAATCAATACTCTAAAGGGAAGGTCGAGCGCCATATCAGGATATGCCTGCATTAATGGTGTGCCACCTTTAGGATTGCCAAAAATAATGACGGTTGTGGGTAACATGGTTAGTCCAGCATTTTTAGCCTCTTTCGCATGATCAAATTCTCCAAAAAAAACAAGATTATGACTCTCAATGGCAGCAATGAGATGCTCTCTGGTCTGCTGGTAATTATAAGTACTATACGTTTTGATCATAGTATTCCCGGTGTTGGCAGCATGACTGGTTACCGTCATAAGCAGATACAGTGCAGCTGTAATAAATATATTTTTTATAGACCGAAGCATCACAACATCCTTAATTTAACGATAGTCTGGAAAACTATCTAAGACCAGCGGATACTTTGCCGATATAATCTCTCTCGTGCTGATTCTGTGCAAGGATACACTTGGCAGAATGCACCATCGCAATAAGACCCGCAGCCATCATTATCGTGTCTTTTAAGACCAGTCGCCCGGCGCCAGAAAGATAGGGAAACCCGGTGTGAGAATCCTGGCCACTTACCCATGTTTCTGGTGTAAATATCAGGAATGTCAGAGTGACAAAAGGAGTTAAGAAGGCAAGTGTTGCCCCCCAAAAGCCGATTTTTGGTGACACATAATGAGCAAGAATTAATAATGAAAAAATGACTTCAACAATACCAAGTCCGGTAGAGTACCCATAAGTATTATTCGCATGATGCCATGCGCGGTTAGCCTCTATTAATTCGCCCTCGTTGTTCATAAACTGAGTATAATTACTCGGATCGTTATAAAAGAAAGACATAAATGGGCTATTAGCTACAAAAGGAACGATGCTATCTGCTTCATAGGGAATGAACTTCAACAATCCTATCCACATAAATACAATGGCAATAGAAATGCGACAAAGATTTATTCCCACGTTTTCTTTCGTTGAAACATATTTGTATAGTTTATCCATCATATCCAGAGGTCCTGTGTTGTAGAAATCACGACCTTTATAACCTTGTTATTTATATGCCTATATGTTCAGGAATCTATAATTTTTGTTTGATCGTCTGGATAGGTCAAAATATAGACTATGGGTAAGTTCGGTTGAGTGGAATGAACTCCTTGTTTTTCAGTTTGGCTATCAAACTACTTGCAGCAACTGATTGTATAACGTGGTGAAAGCATGTCTCTCTTCATCGCCCACGGTTGCTGTATTCCTTGTCCGGCAAAGTAGGGCGTTCCTTTACCCTTTTCCCAGATACCTCCATCAGTTTATCACTGTTACGCCGCGGCGTTAGGTTGTCCTCAAAAAGATTCAGTTCACCGTACGTATCGGCAACCAACCTGACATGATCAATTTTTACCAATCCATACCCCAGGCTTACAGCATTAATATGCTCCCACGTCAATAACCACTAAAAGTTAATGGTTTATAAAACAATTTAACCTTACAATAACCATACTTTTTCATGTCTTAAGTTTAAGCTGGAGAAAAAAATGGAGCTCAGCCGGAGGCAGTTCTTTCGAATCTGCGCGGGCGGTATGGCAGGAACAACTGTTGCATCTCTCGGATTCTTATCATCTTTTTCCGTTCACGCGGAAACCCGTCAATACAAACTCTTAAAAGCAAAAGAGACACGTAATAACTGTACGTACTGCTCAGTAGGCTGCGGCATGCTGATGTACAGCCTTGGCGATACAGCCAAAAACGTCAAAGAAAGTATCTACCATATTGAGGGCGATCCGGATCATCCGGTGAGCCGTGGATCGTTGTGCCCTAAAGGCGCTGGCGTGCTGGATTATATTCATAGTGAAACCCGTCTGCAGTATCCCGAATATCGCGCACCGGGTTCGGATAAATGGCAGCGTATTAGCTGGGATGATGCGATTAATCGTATTGCCCGACTTATGAAAGATGACCGCGATGCCAACTTTATTGAGAAAAATGCCCAGGGCGTTACCGTCAACCGATGGTCCACCACGGGCATGCTATGCTCCTCA
Organism: Citrobacter sp. Cf125; assembly: GCF_030333935.1. Lineage (NCBI taxonomy): Bacteria > Pseudomonadati > Pseudomonadota > Gammaproteobacteria > Enterobacterales > Enterobacteriaceae > Citrobacter > Citrobacter sp. Cf125. The sequence continues at coordinate 195,310 of NZ_JAOWEY010000022.1, forward strand.
GCGGCAAGTAATGAAACCGGGATCCTCGACGGTAAATTTGCTCGCGGACTAGGTATGGTCGCTATCGACTGTCAAGCACGGTTATGTCATGGCCCCACCGTTGCTGCTCTTGCACCAACGTTTGGACGTGGTGCGATGACCAACAACTGGGTCGATATTAAAAATGCCAACGTAGTGCTTATTATGGGCGGTAATGCCGCTGAGGCACATCCGGTAGGCTTTAAATGGGTAGTCGAAGCGCAAACTAAAAACGACGCCACCGTGGTGGTAGTCGACCCGCGTTTTAACCGTAGTGCCGCCGTCGCCGATCTGTATGCGCCAATACGCGCGGGTTCCGACACCGCATTCCTGCTCGGTGTAATCCGTTATCTGCTCGAAAACAACCAGGTGCAGCACGACTATGTGCGCCATTACACCAACGCCAGCCTGATTATCCGTGATGACTATCAGTTCGACGACGGCTTGTTCAGTGGCTATGACGATAAAAAGCGCCAGTACGATAAATCGAGCTGGTTCTATCAGCTTGACGAACAGGGTAATGCCCTGCGTGATGAAACATTGTCTCATCCACGCTGCGTGTGGAATTTGCTGAAAGCCCACGTCGACCGCTATACGCCAGAAATGGTTAACCGGTTGTGTGGGACCTCAGTGGCAGATTTCAATCGTATCTGCGAAATTCTCGCCAGCACCAGCGTGCCTGACCGCACCGCTACTATTCTGTATGCGTTGGGTTGGACACACCACTCCGCCGGGGCACAGATTATCCGCGCCGCCGCTATGCTCCAGTTGCTACTGGGCAATATAGGCATGGCGGGCGGTGGCGTTAACGCCTTACGTGGCCACTCCAATATTCAGGGCTATACCGATCTTGGTTTGTTGTCGACGAACCTGCCGGGCTATATGCCGCTGCCGTCGGAAAAACAGCCAGACTACCAGACCTATATTTCGCAAATCACGCCGCCTGCGCTAGGCGTGAATGAGGTCAATTACTGGCAAAATACGCCGAAGTTCTTTGTTAGCATGATGAAAAGTTTCTGGGGCGACAATGCAACAGTGGAAAATAACTGGGGCTACGACTGGCTACCTAAATGGGATCGCCTGTATGACGTAATGACCCAGGCTGAATTGATGCTCGAAGGGAAGATTAATGGTTACATCGTTCAGGGCTTCAATCCGCTGGCGGCGTTTCCAGATAAAAACAAATCAACTCGCGCGCTTTCAAAACTGAAATATATGGTGGTTATCGATCCGCTGGTCACTGAGTCGTCCAATTTTTGGCAAAATCATGGCGAGATGAACGATGTAAACCCGGCAGATATTCAGACCGAAGTTTTCCGTCTGCCCTCTTCCTGTTTTGCTGAAGAAAATGGTTCAATCGCTAACTCTGGGCGTTGGTTGCAGTGGCACTGGGCTGCGGCAGAACCACCAGGTGAAGCCTTACATGACGGGAAGATCCTCGGTCGCCTGTTTATGCGGCTGCGCGAGTTGTATCAACAGGAAGGTGGAGCGAATCCGCAACCCTTGTTGAATATTGCCTGGAATTATAAAGATCCATACGACCCACACCCAGAAGAGATTGCGCGTGAAGCAAATGGCCAGGCGCTTGAAGACCTTTATGATGACAAAGGCCAGCTTATAGCCAAAAAAGGCCAGCAGCTCAGCAGCTTTGCACAGTTGCGCGATGACGGCTCGACCAGCAGTTTCTGCTGGGTCTACTGCGGAAGCTGGACAGAACAAGGCAACCAGATGGCCAATCGCGACAACAGCGATCCGTATGGTCTGGGCTGCACACCGGGCTGGGCGTGGTCATGGCCTGCCAACCGCCGTATTCTCTACAATCGCGCTTCGGCCGATCCATCAGGAAAACCGTGGGATCCCAAACGAACCCTGCTGCATTGGAATGGCAAAAAATGGGCCGGTATGGACGTAGCCGACTACGGCCAGGCCGCACCGGGCAGCAACGTTGGTCCGTTTATCATGAATCCGGAAGGCGTAGCGCGTCTGTTCTCCATCGACAAAATGAACGACGGGCCATTCCCGGAACATTACGAACCCATTGAGTCGCCTATTGGTACCAACCCGCTGCACCCGGATGTTGTATCCAGCCCGGTTGCGCGTATCTACCATGACGATATCGCCAATATGGGTAAAGCGGATGCCTTCCCGTACGTCGCCACAACTTACTCCATTACCGAACTGTTCCGCCACTGGACCAAACATGCGCTGCTCAACGCCATTGCTCAACCCGATCAATTCATCGAAATCGGTGAGGCGCTGGCGAGCAAAAAAGGCATTGCGGCAGGTGATACGGTGAAAGTGATGTCGAAACGCGGCTTTATCAAAGCGAAGGCGGTGGTCACCAAACGTCTGCAAACGCTGACGATCGATGGTAAGCAAGTCGATACTATCGGTATCCCTTGTCACTGGGGCTTTGAAGGCGCCACACGCAAAGGGTTCCTCGCCAATACGTTAACGCCATCGGTGGGTGACGCGAACTCGCAAACACCGGAGTATAAAGCGTTTCTGGTCAACATCGAGCGAGCGTAAGGAAGGGAACTCATGGCTATGCAATCACAAGATATTATTAAACGCTCGGCGACGAACAGCATCACGCCGCCGCCCCAGGCGCGGGATTACCGTGCAGAAGTGGCAAAATTAATTGATGTCACTACCTGTATTGGCTGTAAAGGCTGTCAGGTCGCCTGCTCAGAGTGGAACGATATTCGCGATGAAGTGGGCTACTGCAACGGCGTCTACGACAACCCGACCGATCTCAGCGCTAAGTCCTGGACGGTGATGCGCTTTAGCGAAACCACCCAGAACGACAAGCTGGAATGGCTGATCCGCAAAGACGGCTGCATGCACTGCGCCGATCCCGGCTGTTTGAAAGCCTGTCCATCCGCTGGAGCAATCATTCAGTATGCCAACGGGATTGTCGACTTTCAGTCCGAGCACTGTATTGGCTGTGGCTACTGCATTGCTGGCTGCCCGTTCAATATTCCGCGACTTAATCCCGAAGATAACCGGGTCTACAAATGTACGCTGTGTGTTGACCGGGTCAGCGTGGGCCAGGAACCGGCCTGCGTGAAAACTTGTCCGACCGGCGCTATCCAGTTTGGCACCAAAAAAGAGATGCTCAATGTAGCGGAAACTCGCGTGGCGCAGTTGAAAAAACGCGGCTATGCCAATGCGGGCATCTACAACCCACAAGGGGTCGGCGGCACCCACGTGATGTATGTACTTCATCACGCGGATCAACCATCGCTGTACCACAATCTGCCGGATGAGCCAAAAATCGCCGCACCAGTGAACCTCTGGAAGGGGATTTTAAAACCACTCTCCGCCGCCGGATTTATCGTCACCTTTGCCGGGCTGATTTACCACTACGTGGGAGTCGGCCCAAACAAAGAGACGGATGATGATGAAGAGGAGAACGGTCATGAGTAAAAGCAAAATGATTCTGCGCACCAAATTCATCGACCGTGCTTGTCACTGGACGGTGGTAATAAGCTTCTTCCTGGTGTCGCTTTCCGGTATTGCGCTGTTCTTCCCGACGTTGCAATGGCTCACCGAAACTTTCGGTACACCGCAAATGGGGCGAATTCTACATCCGTTTTTCGGGGTGATGATTTTCATCGTGCTGATGTTTATGTTCGTCCGTTTTGTACACCACAACATTCCCGATAAACAGGACCTTCCCTGGATTAAAGGGATCGTTGAGGTACTTAAAGGCAATGAGCATAAAGTCGCTGATGTGGGGAAATACAACGCAGGGCAGAAAATGATGTTCTGGAGCATCATGAGTCTAATTCTGGTATTACTGATTACCGGCGTTATTATCTGGAGGCCCTACTTTGCCCATTATTTCTCAATTAACATTGTTCGTTGGAGTTTGTTAATCCACGCGACAGCAGCCATTGTGCTGATCCACGCCATTCTGATCCATATGTACATGGCGTTTTGGGTAAAAGGTTCAATTAAAGGGATGATCGAAGGGAAAGTGAGTCGACGCTGGGCGAAGAAACACCATCCTCGCTGGTATCGTGAGGTTGAACTTAATGAAGAAAAAGCACCGGAATTAGAGTCTAAATAAAAGCAATAAGGCCGCTGTTATTCAGCGGTCTTATTCTCTCAATGGCCCAGTGATATACTGCGGCGCTGCAAGACCTGATTATCAGGCGAATAAAAGGCCCTCCATTCAATAATGAACAAACCCTATCCAACCCGCAGCAAATCACTGTATCTCGTGGTATAACGCGGTGAGAGCATATCTCGCTTCATCGCCCACGGTTGTTGTATACCTTGTCCGGCAAAATAGAGCGTTCCTTTACCCTTTTCAGCATTGAGCGTATCCAGAACGGCCATCAGCTTATCGCTGTTATGCCGTGGAGCGTTGTCATCAAAAAGATTCAACTGTGCAACACCTGAGCTAAAAAAATCGCCCAGCATGACCCCTGCTTTTTGATAACGTAGCCCCTCTCGCCATATTGCGTCCAGGCTACATGTGGCCGCCCTTATAATTTCCCGACTATCCTGGGTTGGTGTCAGCAGTTTTATCGATGCGCTGTTACCGTAATACGGTTCATTCAGGGAAAATGGGCTGGTTTTGATAAACGTAGAGATAAACCGGCAGAACTGGTGCTCTCTGCGCAGCTTTTCCGCAGCACGTGAAGCATAGGTACAAATTGCCTCTCGCATCGCGTTGTAATCCGTGAGTTTTTCACCAAACGATCTTGAGCAGATAATTTCCTGCTTAACTGGTGCAAACTCCTCCAGCTCCAGGCAAGGTTCACCGCGCAATTCCCGCACAGTGCGCTCAAGCACAACGTTGAAATGTTTGCGGATAAAGCGAATATCGGTATCTGCCAGGTCGCAGACCGTTTTAATGCCCATAGCGTCAAGTTTTTTACTGATACGGCGTCCAACACCCCAGACTTCATCAACCGGGAGCGCAGTCATCAGCTTACGCTGGCGCTCAATATTCGAGAGATCCACCACCCCGCCAGTCTGTTCCTGCCACTTTTTGGCAGCATGGTTAGCCAGCTTGGCCAGGGTTTTGGTCTGGGCGATACCGACCCCAACCTTGAGGCGTGTTTTTTGTAAAATGGTTGCTCTGATTTCCCGACCAAAATCCGTCAGATCCCGGCAGTTTCGCACGCCCGTTAAATCGCAAAAGGCTTCATCAATACTGTACATCTCCACGCGCGGCGACAGCTCCTCCAGAATCGACATCACCCTGCTGCTCATATCCGCATACAATTCGTAGTTCGAACTAAAACAGAACACGCCATAGCGCCTGAACAGATCTTTCTGTTTGAAATATGGTGCGCCCATATTAACGCCAAGCGCTTTTGCCTCCGCACTACTGGCAATGACACAGCCATCGTTATTTGAAAGAACGACAACGGGTTTGCCCTTAAGATCGGGCCGGAATGCCGACTCACAGCTGGCATAAAATGAATTAACATCCACCAGCGCAAACATAATCAGCCCGCAGATTTAATGATGAATGTCACCACGCCAAATATATCCAGCGTGTCCTCGCTGCCGATCATGATCGGCGCGTAGGCGCTGTTCTCTGGCTTCAACATCACCACCGGATGCAATTGCAGGCGCTTAACGGTGAATTCGCCTTCAATAGCAGCAACCACAATGTCTCCGTGGGCCGCTTTTCTGGCACTGTCGACTACCAGCAAGTCGCCAGCACCGATCCCTGCCCCCATCATGGAGTCGCCAGACGATTTAACAAAATAGGTTGCGCTGGGATGCTGCACCAACAGATCGTTGAGATCGATACGTTTCTCAACGTAATCCTGCGCAGGAGAGGGAAAACCGCAGGGCACGAGATCGCTAAATAGCGGGAAGTGTTTGATTTCGCGGTGTTCAACTGGCTGGAAAAACAACATAATAATCTGCCTCTCATATAACTGCATTTATATACAGTAGTTTTAATGAAGACAGTGATCAAGTGACAAGTGTGGCGAATTGAGCGTTGTTTAACCATCTTGTCGATAAGCTTTTATGATGTCTGGAAAAATAATCGGCTAAAAAAATGCCCCACATTTGCGGGGCATTACCTCAGGAGCGTTTTCGCGGCATCATGCGCAACAACGTATTGTCCTTCCAGAAATAGTGATGCATCAGGGCAGCACCAGCATGCAGAGCAATAACAAAATAACCCAGGTTGGCCAGCGTCACGTGCCAGGACTTCAGCATATCCACTAAATCAAAGTTCGCCTCTGGCGCATGCGGCATAACGATGCCGAATGCAATCCACGGGTTACCCCGGTTGTACATCATCACCAGCCCAATAATCGGCAGGACAATAAACAACAGATAGATAACCAGATGCCCCAGATGCGCCATTCCGGTCATCATCGGCTTCGGTTTTGGCACAATCGGCGGAGCCGGGTATTTCAGCCTGACCAGCAGACGCGCCACCATCAGTGTTAAAATAGTGATACCGCAGGAGACGTGCACCATGTTGAACAAGGGGCGATAGCTGCGCGGGAAAAATCCGCGAAACTCCATGGCGCTGTACGCCACAATAACCAACAAAAAGACCAGCCAGTGAATACCGATTTGCAGGCCAGAATACTTATTCCCCATAACACTTCCTGAATAAAAACAATAATGCGTCAACATAACGGGCTTTTGTTAAAAATTCATTAACTTTTGTTCACCCATTTTCAGTCGCTTACGCTTAACCGCAAGAACCGCTATTGCCGAGGATGCCTGTCTGGACTAAGCCTGGTAGGGAAAATATGTCGTACCGCCTCATCCTGACAGGAGAAAACCATGAGTAAAATTGGCATTAACGGTTTTGGTCGTATCGGTCGTCTGGTATTGCGTCGACTACTGGAAGTCAAAAGCAACGTGGAGGTTGTGGCCATTAATGACCTCACCTCGCCCAAAATTCTCGCCTATCTGTTAAAGCACGATTCAAACTACGGCCCGTTTCCCTGGAGCATCGACTTTACCGAAGACGCGCTGATTGTCGACGGTAAAAAAATCGCGGTTTACGCAGAAAAAGAGGCCAAAAATATCCCATGGAAAACCACTGGCGCTGAGATAATCATCGAGTGCACCGGTTTTTATACCTCGACAGAAAAAGCCAACGCGCACCTGGATGCAGGGGCCAAAAAAGTGCTGATATCCGCCCCGGCTGGCGATATGAAAACCATCGTCTTTAACGTCAACGACGATACAATGGATGCGAACGATCGGATTATCTCGGTCGCATCGTGCACCACTAACTGCCTCGCACCGATGGCGAAAGCCCTGCACGACAGCTTCGGTATTCAGCTTGGCACCATGACCACCATCCACGCCTACACGGGAACGCAGTCGCTGGTTGATGGACCTCGCGGGAAAGATCTGCGCGCCTCACGGGCAGCAGCGGAGAATATCATTCCCCATACCACCGGAGCCGCCAAAGCCATTGGTCTGGTCATTCCGGCATTGAGCGGAAAATTAAAAGGCCACGCCCAGCGTGTTCCGGTGAAAACAGGATCCGTCACGGAACTGGTATCGGTATTGGGGAAAAAAGTCACTGCTGAAGAGGTCAACAACGCGCTGAAAAAAGCCACGCAAGACAATGAGTCATTTGGTTATACCGATGAGGAAATCGTCTCGTCAGATGTCATTGGCTCGCATTTCGGTTCGGTATTTGATGCGACACAAACCGAAATTACCGAAGTGGGCGATCTGCAACTGGTAAAAACAGTCGCCTGGTACGATAACGAATACGGTTTTGTCACCCAACTTATTCGTACGCTGGATAAATTTATCAAGCTCTAATGTTCTGGCGGAGGCTCGCCTCCGCCCTCTTTCATTTCCCGCGAATTCAATACGTTGTGAGTCTCTCCCCGTTTTCGATTCACTGACTGTGCTATAGCTAACCTTTGCCACTGAGGGAGCATAGTAATGGAAGCACTGAGTCGTGAAACGTTAGAAAACATGATGGAGCAAGCCGTTGCTAAGGCCACCACCGTCTCATTCTGGCCGCAGGGTGAAGCCCCCGGAGCAAAAAACAGCGATGCGGTGTTTACGCCTGAACCCCGACATACAGGAACATCTCAGTATGATCGTGCGGTCACCGGTATTCGCGCCCCGGAAATTACCGTTTATGCCCCCGCAAAACCTAACGGCATAGGGATCCTTGTCACGCCAGGCGGCTCTTATCGTCGCGTGGTGATGGATAAAGAAGGCAGCGTACTGGCACCGTTCTTTAACGCTCGCGGTTATACCCTGTTTGTGATGACCTACCGTATGCCGGGTGATGGCCATGAGGAAGGCGCAAACGCGCCGCTGGCCGATGCCCAGCGCGCCATGCGCTACATTCGCGCCAACGCCCATGAATGGAAAATTAACCCTGATCGTATCGGTGTGTTGGGCTTCTCTTCCGGTGGTCACGTGGCCGCCAGTCTGGGAACCCGGTTTGCCGAAACGGTTTATACGCCGATAGATAACGTAGACGAGCAACCTGCGCGCCCTGCGTTTATGGCACTGGTGTACCCGGTTGTCACTCTGCGCGAAGACATCGGTCACCCGGGATCTCGTCTTGAGCTGGTTGGCGCTAAGCCCGAAAAGGAAGATCTGCGCCACTATTCTCTGGAAGAACGCGTGGATAGCACAACGCCGCCGACATTCCTGCTACACGCCATTGACGATCCGGCGGTGAAGGTAGAAAACAGCCTGGTCTTCTTTAATGCGCTACGTGAGCAGGGCGTTCCGGTCGAAATGCATCTGTTTGAACGCGGTAAGCACGGATTTGGTATTCGCGATGCGCAAGGGTTACCGCTGGCCATCTGGCCGGAAATGATGATGAACTGGGTAGCCACTAAAGTGTGAAGATGGCGCCGGGTGGCGTAAAGACTCACCCGGCGAAAAACTTAGGACTGCAGATACACCACTTGCGTTTGCAGGTATTCGTTCAGGCCATGTTTACCATCAGCCCCGCCAATCCCGGACTTACGCCAGCCAGCGTGGAAGCCCTGCATCGCCTCGAAGTTTTCACGATTAATATAGGTTTCGCCAAACTTCAGCCCCTTAATCGCCTTCATTGCCGTATTCAGATTCTGCGTATAGATCGATGAGGTCAGACCGTAGTCGCTGTCATTGGCCATTGTCAACGCCTGTTCCAGCGTATCAAACGCCACCACCGGCAGCACCGGACCAAACGTCTCCTCGTGCATAATCGCCATCTCCTGGCGCACGTCTAACAGTAACGTCGGCGGGTAGTAATAACCTTTGCCGATAACAGCCTTACCGCCCAGCACCACTCTGGCCCCTTCCTGCACCGCTCGTGCGACTTTCTGCTCCACACGATCCAGCGCAGCGGCGTTAATCAGCGGCCCCATCGCAATGTCATTGCGTTCGGCCGGATTGCCAAACTGCACGGCTTTCATCGCCTCACCCAAACGATTAACGAACTGGTCATAGATACCTTTCTGAACGTATACGCGCTCAGCACAGTTGCATACCTGTCCGGTATTGATCACCCGCGAGTCAACAATGGCCTTCACCGCCAGCTCAAGATCAGCATCGTTCATCACGATAGCCGGAGCTTTACCACCCAACTCCAGACAAACTTTAGTGATGTTTTTGGCCGCTGCGGCCATAATTTTCTCGCCCGCGCCGACGCTGCCGGTCATACTCACCATCGCCACCTTGGGGTTTCCGGCCAGCTCCTGACCGACCGTTTCACCGCGTCCCAGCACCAGATTAAAGACCCCGCGCGGTAAACCAATGTCATCAACAATTTTGGCAAAGGCGATGGCGTTATTCGGTGTGAATTCACTCGGCTTAATGACTATGGTATTCCCCGTCAGCAAGGCGGGAGCCAGTTTGCGGGCAATCAGGAAAAACGGGAAGTTCCACGGCAGAATGCCCGTCGTCACGCCCAGTGCACGCTTAAACAGCAGGATATTCTCACCCGGGCGATCGCTTTGCAGGATCTCACCTTCATAGCGACGCGCCCACTCCGCCATGTAATCGATATAGTCGGCGGTAAACGCGACCTCAACGTCAGCCAGTTGTCGAATTTTTCCACCTTCCGCCACAATCAACGCGCTGATTTCATCGGCTCGCTGGCGGATACCCGCAGAAATTTTGCGTAACCAGTTTGCCCGTTCAATGGCAGGCAACGCTTCCCATTGCGGCTGAGCGCGATCCGCGGCATCGATCGCTTTACGTGCGTCTTCGGCACGCCCATCGGGAATACGCGAGATAATCTCTTCCGTGGCCGGATTGACGACATCAATCCAGGCGTCATCGTGCCAGGTCACAAACTGCCCATCGATATACATAGGATGTTGTACGGGTACTGACATGCGGCTCTCCTGTGATTGATTTGTTTTCAACAAGTAAAACTATTGTTAATTAATATCAATCATGCATGGCGCATTATCGCTGGAGTGGCGGTTCTGTGAACTGCTTCATAAAAGCGCCTGGCAAAGTGATTATGAAGAGAAAAAACGGGTGGGCTTTCTGCCCGTTTGCCGTAAAACGACGACAAACGGGCAGAAAGGATTACAGAGAACGGCTCTCAAGTAAGTCGGTCAGCGCGGTATCATTTTTTAGCTGCTGCCAGGCTTGCTCAACGTCCTGAGGAATATCAACATGGGCGATAAAATCGCGGCCGCAAGGCCCGTAGCCGGTTGCATCATCACGCAGGCGCGGAAGCTCACCGGTAATGAGAGACAGGTAACGATCCACCGACCACAGACCTTCGGCGGTCGGGGCAAAATCCACGCCGTCGCCCTGCTCAATCAACTCGGGGACAAAACCGGGGAAACTGATCCAGCGTGGGGCCTGAGGGTCGTCACGCGTGACGCGTTCAAATGTCGCCATGGTGCGGCGCTGCATGGTAGGGTCTTGCACCACAATGACGGTCCCCATGGTTTGGGTCGCCTGACGCAGTAACGCACAGCTAAACCGGGCGTTCTCCCCACAGTTGGTGGACTGATCCTCTACCCAAATCTTCTCACCAGGAATGTGCCAGAACTGGTGCGCGATATCGGCAAGGATCGCCGCTTCCGCGCGACCAGTGGTACGAATCGTGTGGTAGCGTGGATGCTCTGCGATGGCGGCATACAGAAAGGTCGTTGAGTGACCGATACCGCCGCTAATCAGCAAGGGAACCTGTTGCTCTTTCGCTATCCGACAGGCTGCATCGATGGTCGGGATCACTGCGTTCCCGGCCAGAATCACGCAATCTGTCTGCACCGTAATATTTTCAGCGAAATCATTTTGCGCCAGCCATTGCCCCACGGTGTTAATCGCCGCAAGGGTGCTAGCGGAAAGTGGCGGAAACTGTCTCATGTTCATGACTCCTGGAATTTATGCTTTACCGGATACAGATGCCGGATGACGACTACGCCTTATCCGGCCTACGGTCCAGCACTGCGTTAACCCGTAATCTGATCCATTGCCTGCAGGATACGCTTATCCGAAATCGGATACGGCGTGCCAAGCTGCTGGGCAAAGTAGCTGACGCGTAGCTCTTCTATCATCCAGCGGATCTCTTTGACATCGTCATCTTCGCGGCGCGCGGGCGGCAGTTTATTGAACCACTGCTGCCAGGCCTGCTGCACGCTGTCCACTTTCAGCATCTGCGCGCGATCGCGGTGTGGATCGATGGCCAGTTTCTCCAGCCGTTTTTCAATCGCCTGCAAATAACGCAGCGTATCGCCCAGACGTTTGAAACCGTTGCCGGTAACAAATCCGCGATACACCAGTCCGCCCATTTGCGCTTTGATATCCGCAAGCCCCAGCGCCATGGTCATATCCACGCGCCCTTTCAGACGTTTGTTGATATTAAACACTGCGGTCAGGATCTGTTCGACCTGCTTCGCAATCTCCACCACCGTATCGTTCAGTTCAGCCCGCACTTTTTCATGCAACGCCGCAAAGCCTTCTTCGGTCCACACCGGACCACCGTTGGCGTCAATTAACTGATCCACACCGCAGGAGATACAGTCGTCTATCAAATCCAGAACTTTACCGTACGGGTTAAAGTACAGTCCCAGCTTGGCTTTATTGGGCAGCTTCTCGTGCAAATATTTGATTGGCGAAGGAATATTCAGCAGCAACAGGCGGCGTAAACCGCACCACATCGCCTGCTGTTGTTCCAGCGGATTATCAAACAGTTTGATGGCAACGCTGTCACGCTCATCGACCAGCGCCGGCCACGCTTTCACCTTATAGTTACCGCGTTTTTGTTCGTAACTTTCCGGAAGCCGGCCGAAGCTCCAGATGTGCAATCCACTCTGTTCGATACCGTCATCGGCCACCGCAGACAATGTTTCCTGAACTTTGCCCTTCAGCGCATCTTTCAAATCCTGTAGCGAACGCCCTTCCTGCAGCTTCTTGTTCTTATCATCCACCACCCGGAAGGTGATTTTTAGGTGATCGGGCACCTGATCCCAGTGCCAGTCTTCACGGTCAACGGTGACGCCGGTCATGCGGCGCAGTTCACGCTCCAGCGAGTCCAGCAGCGGCAGTTCCAGCGGCGTCACTCGGCCTAAAAACGCTTCCGCATAGTTCGGTGCGGGTACAAAGTTGCGTCGTACCGGTTTTGGTAACGACTTAATCAGGGCGATCACCAGTTCGCGGCGCAGCCCTGGAATTTGCCATTCAAAACCGCTCTCGTCGATCTGGTTGAGCAGCGGGAGTGGAATATGTACGGTCACACCGTCCGCATCGGCTCCGGGTTCGAACTGGTAGCTCAGGCGCAGCTTAAGGTTACCCTGATGCCAGAAGTTCGGATAATCCAGCTTACTGATTTTCTCCGCGCCCTCTTTGATGAGCATGCTCTTTTCAAAGTTGAGCAGATCCGGCGTCTCGCGGCTGACCTTTTTCCACCAGTTATCAAAATGGCGGGCAGAAACCACCTCATGGCTGATACGTTGGTCGTAGAACTCAAACATCGTTTCGTCATCGACGAGAATGTCACGGCGGCGTGATTTGTGCTCTAACTCTTCCACCTCCGCTCGTAGTTTCAGGTTATCGCGGAAAAACGCATGGCGCGTTTGCCAGTCACCTTCCACCAGCGCATGACGAATGAACAGTTCACGCGATAACGCAGGATCGATCTGACTGTAATTCACCTTACGGGCCGCAACAATCGGTAAGCCGTAGACAGTGACTTTTTCTGTCGCCATCACAGCACCCTGCGCGCGTTCCCAGTGCGGCTCACTGTATGAACGTTTGATCAGATGCTGGGCTACCGGCTCCACCCATTCAGGATCGATACGCGCGGCAATGCGTCCCCACAAGCGGCTGGTTTCCACCAACTCCGCTACCATCGTCCACTTCGGCGGTTTTTTGAATAAACCTGACCCCGGGAAGATCGAGAAGCGAGCGTTACGCGCCCCGGTAAACTCCTGTTTATCGGTATCTTTCATCCCGATATGAGACAGTAAACCGGTCAGCAACGCGACGTGGATCTCCCGATATTCAGCAGGTTCGCTGTTAACCGGAATACCCAACTCTTTCACCACCTGGCGCAGTTGTGTGTAGATATCCTGCCACTCTCGCACGCGCAGATAGTTCAGAAAGTCGACTTTGCACTGGCGACGAAACTGGTTTGACGACAACGCTTTTTGCTGCTCGCCGAGATAGTTCCACAGGTTCACAAACGCGAGGAAATCAGACTCTTTGTCGTGGAAACGGCGGTGCTTCTCGTCGGAAGCCTGCTGCTTGTCCATTGGACGCTCGCGCGGATCCTGAATGGACAGTGCCGAGGTAATGATCATCGCCTCACGTACGCAGCCATGTTTTTGCGCTTCCAGCACCATGCGCGCCAGACGCGGATCCACCGGCAGTTGCGACAGCTGACGGCCCAACGGCGTTAACTTGTAAGCGGTTGCCTGTTCGTCGGTGGTTATCGCCCCCAGCTCTTCGAGCAGGCGTACACCGTCCTGAATATTGCGCTTATCCGGCGCTTCAACAAACGGGAACGCCGCGATATCGCCCAGCCCCAACGCGGTCATCTGCAAAATAACGGATGCCAGGTTGGTACGCAGGATCTCCGGGTCGGTAAACTCCGGACGCGACAGGAAATCGTCTTCGGAATACAGACGAATACAGATCCCTTCCGAAACACGACCGCAGCGGCCTTTACGCTGGTTGGCAGAAGCCTGCGACACCGGTTCAATCGGCAAGCGCTGAACTTTGGTGCGGTAACTGTAGCGACTGATACGCGCGGTGCCTGGATCAATGACGTATTTGATTCCCGGAACGGTCAGCGACGTTTCTGCCACGTTGGTCGCCAGCACGATACGGCGACCACTGTGCGACTGGAATACACGGTTCTGCTCACTGTTTGAAAGACGCGCATACAGCGGCAACACTTCGGTGTGGCGTAAATCCAGTTTATTCAGGGCATCGGCGGTATCACGGATTTCACGTTCGCCGCTCATGAAGATCAGAATGTCGCCCTGACTTTCACGGCCTAGCTCATCTACGGCATCAAAAATCGCCTGCAGTTGGTCACGCTCGGTGTCATCTGCATCTTCAACAATCGGGCGATAGCGCACTTCCACCGGATACGTTCGGCCGGAGACTTCGATAATCGGCGCGTTATTGAAATGCTTTGAAAAGCGTTCAGGATCGATGGTCGCCGAAGTGATGATAATTTTTAGATCCGGGCGACGCGGCAGAAGTTCTTTCAGATAGCCGAGCAGAAAGTCGATATTCAGACTGCGTTCATGCGCTTCATCGATGATGATGGTGTCGTACTGCATCAGCAGTCGATCCTGCTGGATTTCCGCCAGCAGGATACCGTCCGTCATCAGCTTGACCATGGTGTTATCACTGACATGATCGCTGAAACGAACTTTATAACCAATACAGCCGCCCGGCTCGGTCTGCAGCTCTTCCGCAATACGGTTCGCCACGGTGCGCGCCGCCAGACGACGCGGTTGGGTATGGCCGATCAGCCCTTTTACCCCGCGCCCCAGTTCCATACAGATTTTGGGTAACTGGGTGGTTTTCCCCGAGCCGGTCTCGCCAGCAACAATCACCACCTGATGATCGCGAATTGCGTCCAGAATATCCTGTTTTTTCTGGCTGACGGGCAGGTTTTCCGGATAGCTGATTTCCGGACGCGCCGCTTCACGCAGCACAACTTTACCGGCTGCCTGCTCAATCTCTTTCGCCATCTCCTGGTAAATGGCCTGTTGTGCATCAGGATTTTTAACCTTCTTCACGCCGTGCAGGCGGCGGGCAAAACGCTGTCTGTCACGCAGCATCAATGAATCCAGCTGTTGCTGCAACATGTTGAAGGTTAATTTTTGTTGTTCTGTCATAGCGTTAAAAGGCAGTGCTCTGCCGGGTTAAATCTCTTTTAGATGATGGGTATAGAGTACCACATCGGCGCTTTTCATGTGTTGTTCAATAATTTCGAACATAGGATTCGATATATTGCGCTATCACTGCGACAGGATTGTGAATAAAGTGTCAACAAGCAACGGGGCTCACCCCCTTCAAACACATAAAAGGAAACACCCATGAGCAAGGTATTAGTTCTTAAATCCAGTATTCTGGCAGGGTACTCTCAGTCTGGTCAGTTGTCTGATTATTTTGTTGAACAGTGGCGTGAAAAGCACTCTGCTGATGAAATCACTGTCCGTGACCTGGCAGCAAATCCTGTACCGGTACTGGATGGCGAACTGGTGGGTGCGATGCGCCCGAGCGATGCACCGCTGACGCCGCGTCAGCAGGAAGCGCTGGCGCTGTCCGATGAGCTGATTGCTGAGCTGAAAGCGCATGATGTGATTGTTATCGCCGCGCCGATGTACAACTTCAACATCCCAACTCAGTTGAAAAACTACTTTGACTTGATTGCCCGCGCTGGTGTGACTTTCCGTTATACCGAGAAAGGCCCGGAAGGTCTGGTGACGGGTAAACGCGCTGTGGTGCTGACCAGCCGTGGTGGTATCCATAAAGATACACCAACCGACCTGATCACGCCGTACCTGAACGTATTCCTGGGCTTTATCGGCATCACCGACGTGAATGTCGTCTTTGCTGAAGGTATTGCTTACGGCCCGGAAGTGGCGTCTAAAGCACAATCCGACGCGAAAGCCGCTATCGACAGCGTAGTCGCTGCCTGATAATTTCCCCTCTCACCGTCCGGTGAGAGGGTTTCTCCGGCACTTACTTCTTTACCTGTACCCGTATCTGTTTGCCGTGAATGCGATTAATATCACGCCAGATGGTTGCATAATCCCTGCATTTCGCCAGATTCTCTTCCCAGCAATGAAGCAAAAATTGTTCAGGCTCCGCGACATCCCGGCTTAACAGTTTGAATACCCAACGATTCCAGACATACCACTTGAGAAGCCACATGATTTCACCCCACAACGCGACCGGTGTTGGACTATATCAGCATCCATTTTATGCCGTGTGGCAACTATTGCGATGTCGATGAGTAAGTCAGCGTCGTGACCAGGGGTTGTGTACAAAGAGATTTATTCTTTCCGCAACCACTTACCATTTATACCCTGAACGTATTCACCCGGTTTAGCGCGAGCAACCAGCTTTTGCCCGGCCATTTTTGCTACTTCATCTGGCGGAATATTATTGCTCTCTGCCACTTGCTGATAGCTGGCGTTGCGCGCTTTATTAATCTCACTCACCAGTGCCTGCGTTTCAGCATCGGTTTGCAATGCAACCAGATAGCCATTGAGCGTTTCTCCTACTCGACCCTGAGTTCTGGCTTCATTCAGGGTCAATGCCCACGCATTGCTACTGAGTAAACTCAGAACGACCAGCGCCACTGCAAACTGTTTTCTCATCATGACCTCAGAACAAATCGCTGCGCGATTTCAATAAGCTTTCGACGTCTTTATCAACTTTGATATGGATCTCATGCTCGATTTTGACGTTCATATTAATAGTGATGGGCTCTTTTGGCGCAGCCACTTCGATTCTGGGAGTGCACCCTACCAGCAGAGATGAAGCCAGCAGACCCAGCATGGCAGCTATCGTTTTCATTGTTGTTCCTCACATTCCTTGCCTTCCGGGCAATGGGTTTCCGGCAGCGCTGCATTTTGTTCAAGCCATGCCTGTAAATTGTCGCCAAAACGCAAGCTGCGCCATAGCGTAAAGACGTTTTCCTCGTGGGTATAATTCAAATTAACTGTACCTACTTTGCCATCCACCCGACTATTGCCAGTCACGGTTGACTGCATGGTTAAGACACCGAGGTTATCCAGATTTATTTTCGTCCACGAATGGCTTATTTCCATATAACGCAGCCAGTTAATGGCCGCCCCCGCCGCCATGTTATCTTTGACGACCGCATCAGCGGTATCCTTATCAATACGCAACGTCATCGGCCCTGGATTAGTCAACCAGCCGTCTTTAATGATCCATTTTTCATTATCCAGCCATAATGGCAACGCGCCACTGACCGGGCCAGACATGGCGAACTGTTTGGGGTTAACCGCACTGATAAGCTCGCTGGAAGAGATATTCTGCACTCGCAATAAGGCCGGATCGTGCTGCGGCATCCGCAGTTGCTGCATGATGATTTTGCCCCCCAGCAGGTCAGCGCTGACATCGCTCAACAGTAACGGGTTGTTTTCACTCCAGGGGTATGCCCCCTGCAGATCGGCGGCGATATTTTTCACCGTCACCTGATTCACCACTTCCGCAATACGCAATGAAATAGGTCCACGCGTACCCAGTTGCCATGCACCTTCACTAAACCGGAAAGGCAATACAAAATCGACACCGTTGATTTGGTTATCGGGCATCCAGGCGCTACCGCCTTTTAACACTCCATGACCGCCCGCTTCAAAGCCCTGCTCCGGGGCTGCCGAAAACGCGACCTGCGCATACAGCTCACCTTCTCGTAGCTTCATTTTCCAGTCAGGTGGGATCAGCGGTTGGAATACGGTGAGCGATTGTTTTGGCCACCAGGCCTGTCCGCGCAGACGGATACCGTCCCAACGACCATTCAACTGTACGGGCCCAATCGCCCCAGCGTGAAGCTGGCCTTTGAACTGGAAGATTGTCGGATCGCTACCATCGACGCTGAACTTCAGCGTCGATGGTGGTAACACGCTTCCCCCGGTGAAGGTGGTGTTCCCTGCGTCCAGCGACAGCGCGCCGCTAAATGTCGGTTTGGTTGCATCCCGCACCCAGACTATCGGTTCGTCCATCACCAGGCGTGGGTTTTCCACCTTCATCGTACCGTATTGCAAATGATCAAATCCGGTGGAAAGATCAAATAGCTTCAGGGTGTTGTCATGCCATTCCCCCTTACCCGCTACGTCCCAACGGGCATGCATCGGCGTAAAGCTGCCTTCACCCCAATATCGCCACTGCCAACGACCAGCATCAGGAAGAAAATCATTTGCCAAGCCATCCAGATGCAGTTCAAAGCCCCCCATCTGGTTTTCATGCGCACGTAAAATAGCCTGCAGACGCCCATCCACACCGCGTTGCGTGACTTTTACCCCTGCCAGCGGCCAGCGAATCTCGTCAATATCCAGCGAATCAATCACCCGCCCACGTGAGCGCAGCAGCGCCCCTGGCTCGAAAGCCAATTGCGGATCGTTCAGACTTCCGGTGAGTCTCGCGGGTAATTTCGCGTAGAAGATCAGATCGCCCTGTTTCGCTTCACCGGTCAACTGTAGCGGCATCTCGCTACTATCCATGCCAAGCTTACCCGGCCCCAGCGTTAATACGGCATTTCCTTTACCGGCGTCGCCATGCGTCAGAACATTCAGACGCCCACTCACCACCGCGTTTTCCAGTCCTGCCTGCCAGTTTTCAACTTTCATGCCCAGCCGGCCACTTAACGGGAATCCCTGATAAGGCCAGTTCCAGCGTCCGTCGCTGATGGTCAGTTGCTGGCGTGTTATTTCCCACGGAAGGTCAAGCAGCGGATCGGCATTATCCCGCGCCATGACGATCAGTTGTCCGCTGTTTTGTTGCCACTCCAGTTCGGCGTCCACAAGCGTAGGTTCTTGCGGCAAACTTAACGTCGCAACCGCATGACCGCTTACCGGCAGTCCATCGGGCACCAGTGGCATAGTAAATTCACCGACCAGTCTTACCGGCGGCTGGCCTTCAAATGCCGCAACATCCAGCTCAGTTACTGTGAGGTTTTGCCCGTGCAAACGCCCCTGGAATTTAACTTTTTCCCCCTGGTAACGCAGCTGTTGAGTGGAGGGAGTGAGCGAGAGTGACAGTTTTCCCTGCCATTCCTGCCATGGAGAGAGAATAAGTTTGTCGATGTTAATCCAGGTATTAGGCAGCATTGACTGCCATTCAGCCAGCGTTTTGGGCGCTACTGGCGACGGCTCTGTCTGTGGCAATTTGGCCAGGCAAGCTGAGTCCAGCTCGATGGTCCCGACATTCAGCAACCAGCGGCTGGGGTGAGACAGATCCGCCTGAGTAATGCGCGCTAGCGGACAATCTTCAACCAGATAGCGGAGTTCAGGTATATGTAACCCATGCCGTGTCAGCCGCGGGCTCTCGTCCAGCGCGATGCGTGTTCCAACGGGTAACCAGATACCCACCAACGTAGGCACCCACAGGCCAAGCGTCATCACTAGCGTCAGCGGCACGAGAATCAATAATAAGAGGAGTGCCAGAACGGCTTTATATTTACCCTTCATGGGTAGTTAATATCCTGATTTAGCAAAAATTTAAGCCGGTTTAGGCCCGTATTGTGGCATGTTTAACTGGATATGCCCACATTAAGGATAGATAACCGTTTTATAGGCACGCTGTTACACGTGCCGTCGGGGATATTAAGATTCAGACTCAATGGGGCCTCAGTTGTCCATCGCTATGTTTAGGTCCTATACGACCAGCTTCTATCAGAATTTCTTCAATGAGTTCTTCGAGGCACTCCCTACCATGATGATCGCAGACCAGATGTACCTGCCGGGAAATCTCATCAGGTTTCATACCATCACATAATGCCGCCTTCAGCATTAAGGTGGCCCATCGTTTTGCTTCAGAGTGAGTTAGCATGACTCCTCCCGATATTTGCTACCTGTATAAGCGTAGCTGTCAGGATGTGATTCGGCTGGCTTTTTAACCACGTTGTCTTTACCGGCATGAGCTGGATGAAAATTCTCCAGTTGTTGAAAACGCGTAATCTGCCCACACTAACCAGATATACGTTGGAATTATTCATTACGTCTATGACTATCAATAACTTTTTATATTTTGTAAAATAATTTGAATTGGATTAATGTGACGTCAAAATCACTGGAGAAAGTCTTATGAAACTCGCCATCTATAGTACAAAACAGTACGACAAGAAGTATCTGCAGCAGGTTAACGAGGCTTTTGGTTTTGAACTTGAATTCTTTGACTTTCTGTTGACGGAAAAAACAGCCAAAACCGCCCATGGCTGCGAAGCCGTGTGCATTTTCGTCAACGACGATGGTAGCCGCCCTGTTCTGGAAGAGCTGAAAAAGCATGGCGTGAAATATATCGCGCTACGTTGCGCCGGGTTCAACAACGTCGATCTCGACGCTGCAAAAGAGCTGGGTATGCAGGTCGTACGTGTGCCAGCCTATTCACCGGAAGCCGTCGCTGAGCATGCGATTGGCATGATGATGACGCTGAATCGCCGCATTCACCGCGCTTATCAGCGTACCCGTGATGCCAACTTCTCTCTTGAAGGGCTGACCGGCTTTACCATGTATGGCAAAACGGCTGGGGTGATCGGTACCGGTAAAATCGGTATTGCGGCCCTGCGGATCCTGAAAGGTTTTGGTATGCGCCTGCTGGCGTTTGATCCCTACCCAAGCGCTGCTGCGCTGGAGTTAGGCGTTGAATATGTCGATCTTAAAACGCTATTTGCCGAGTCCGATGTCATCTCTCTGCACTGCCCGTTAACACCGGAGAATTATCATCTGCTCAATCATGAAGCCTTTGAGCAAATGAAAAACGGCGTGATGGTTATTAACACCAGTCGTGGTGCATTGATCGACTCGCAAGCCGCTATTGATGCGCTGAAAAACCAGAAAATTGGTTCTCTGGGTATGGACGTGTATGAAAACGAACGCGATCTGTTCTTTGAAGATAAATCCAATGACGTGATTCAGGATGATGTGTTCCGTCGTCTGTCGGCCTGTCATAACGTGCTGTTTACCGGGCACCAGGCGTTCCTGACCGCCGAAGCGTTAACCAGCATTTCTGAGACTACGCTACAGAATCTGGCACAAATCTCCAAAGGCGAAACCTGTCCAAACGCCCTCTTCTGATTTCCGTGCTCCCCTGGATTCAGGGGAGCATTTTCAGACAATCACCGATGATAAAACACTCAGTATCATTATTATATTGAATGTATTCCCGTCACAAACCCAGAGAAATAGAATGAAGAAAGTTGTCACGTTGATTGCGCTCAGCATGCTGATGGCTGGCTGTGTGAGCAATGGAAAAGTGTCCGTCAATCGCGAACAGTTGCAGCATCACCGCTTCGTTTTGCAGAGCGTCAATGGCAAGCCGGTAACCGTCGCCAATAACCCACCTGAATTAAGTTTCGGTGAAAATATGACGGTGTCGGGAAAAATGTGTAATCAGTTCCATGGTCAGGGCAAGCTGTCCGACGGTGAATTAAAAGTGAAAGACATGGCAATGACGCGCATGATGTGCGCCGATCCACAGCTTAACGCGCTCGACGGCATCGTCAGCGAGATGTTTAAGCAAGGCGCACAAGTTGATCTGACTGCTGACCAGTTAACACTGGCTACGGCAGAACAAACGTTGACGTTTAAACTGGCAGATTTAATGTAGTAAAAGCAGTGGCTCAATAATTCCCACAGCTTCCGGCGGCAAGCGACTGCTCACTACAGCGTTTGCCGTTAGGTAATGCACACATGCCGATGGCAGAACCATCCAGTTGGCGTGCCACGGAGAGCGAACCTCCAATCATGGCGCAATTTGCCTCTCCAGAACTGGACATTGCGGCCTTCATCCCCGGTGCGACATGAGCGGCGGTTGCCTGCTGAACAGGTTCACTGCTGCACGCCGATAATAATAACGCGGCACACCCTACCCAAAACGCTGCGCGCATCTTACTCCCCTCTGAAAATTAACCAAACGACACAGCCATAAATAATAGGCAGCGGAAACATTGCCGTCGAGAGGCAAAATGCGCATTTATGCGTGCTGTTTACATTTTCTGGCAATTTTTTAGCTACTCCTTTGATCAAACCATTCATTCTGATTATTCCCAGGACACAAAAGCGAAAATCTGTCTTTAGCGCTTTTGCTAAAATAGAAAGATAACTACAGGATCCGCCGCGGTTACGCGGGTCCCTCTTTTTGCGCAATGTAAGGGTGTCAGTATGATCACAATTGACGGTAATGGTGCGGTTGCTTCAGTCGCATTTCGTACCAGCGAAGTTATCGCCATCTACCCGATTACGCCCAGTTCGACAATGGCTGAACAGGCAGATGCCTGGGCCGGAAACGGGCTTAAAAACGTCTGGGGAGATACCCCTCGCGTCGTAGAAATGCAGTCAGAAGGCGGCGCAATCGCGACCGTTCACGGTGCATTGCAGACCGGTGCGCTCTCTACGTCGTTTACCTCATCGCAGGGCCTGTTGCTGATGATCCCAACGCTGTACAAACTGGCCGGTCAGTTGACGCCATTTGTGCTGCACGTTGCCGCGCGTACCATTGCTACTCATGCGCTGTCTATCTTCGGTGACCATTCCGACGTAATGGCAGTGCGCCAGACAGGGTGCGCGATGCTGTGTGCCAGCAGCGTGCAGGAAGCACAGGACTTTGCGCTCATTTCACAAATGGCCACTCTGAAAAGTCGGGTTCCGTTTATTCATTTCTTTGATGGTTTCCGCACATCGCATGAAATCAATAAAATTGTGCCGCTGGCCGATGACACGATCCTCAGCCTGATGCCGCAAGCTGAAATTGATGCGCATCGTGCCCGCGCGCTGAACCCTGAACATCCCGTTATTCGCGGGACATCTGCGAACCCGGATACCTACTTCCAGTCGCGTGAAGCGACAAACCCCTGGTACAACGCGGTTTACGAAAACGTCGAACAGGCGATGAACGACTTCGCCGCGGCGACGGGCCGCCAGTATCAACCCTTTGAGTATTACGGTCATCCACAGGCGGAACGTGTCATTATCTTGATGGGTTCTGCAATTGGTACCTGCGAAGAAGTCGTCGAAGAGTTACTTGCTCGTGGAGAGAAAGTTGGCGTCCTGAAAGTTCGGCTGTTCCGCCCATTCTCTGCCAAACATTTACTGCGCGCCCTGCCGGAAACCGTACGCAGCATCGCCGTTCTGGATCGCACTAAAGAGCCGGGTGCCCAGGCAGAACCGCTGTATCTGGATGTAATGACCGCGCTGGCGGAAGCCTTTAACTGTGGCGAGCGGGAAACCCTACCGCGCGTAATTGGCGGGCGTTATGGCCTTTCTTCCAAAGAGTTTGGCCCGGACTGCGTCATGGCGGTCTTTACTGAGCTGAGTAGCGCAAAGCCGAAACCTCGCTTTACGGTTGGTATCTATGATGATGTCACCAACCTGTCACTACCGCTACCGGAAAACACCCTGCCCGGTACCGCGAAGCTCGAAGCGCTGTTCTACGGTCTGGGCAGTGACGGCAGCGTGTCGGCCACCAAAAATAATATCAAGATTATCGGTAACTCGACGCCGTGGTATGCGCAGGGTTATTTCGTGTATGACTCGAAAAAAGCAGGCGGTCTGACGGTTTCTCACCTGCGCGTCAGCGAGCAGCCTATTCGATCAGCGTATCTGGTTTCACAAGCCGATTTTGTTGGCTGTCACCAACTGCAATTTATCGATAAGTATCAGATGGCCGAGCGCCTGAAACCAGGCGGGATCTTCCTGCTTAATACTCCTTACAACGTGGATGAAGTCTGGGCGCGTTTGCCGCAGGAAGTTCAGGCAGTACTGAATCAGAAGAAGGCCCGTTTCTACGTGATTAATGCGGCCAAAATCGCTCGCGAATGCGGTCTGGCAGCGCGTATTAACACCGTTATGCAAATGGCATTCTTCCATTTGACGCAAATCTTACCCGGCGACAGCGCGTTGGTTGAATTGCAGGGTGCGATTGCGAAAAGCTATAGCAGTAAAGGTCAGGATCTGGTTGAACGTAACTGGCAGGCGCTGGCTCTGGCGCGTGAATCCGTCGCCGAAGTGGCACTCCAGCCAGTTGACCCGCACAGCGCTAACCGCCCACCGGTGGTTTCTGATGCCGCGCCGGATTTCGTGAAAACCGTTACCGCGGCAATGCTCGCCGGTCTGGGTGATGCTCTTCCCGTATCCGCGCTGCCGCCAGACGGCACCTGGCCAATGGGCACCACGCGTTGGGAAAAACGCAATATCGCCGAAGAGATCCCCATCTGGAAGGAAGAGCTGTGTACCCAGTGTAACCACTGCGTTGCCGCTTGCCCGCACTCGGCAATCCGCGCCAAAGTGGTTTCACCAGAAGCGATGGAAAACGCCCCTGCCAGCCTGCATTCTCTGGATGTGAAATCACGCGATATGCGCGGTCAGAAATATGTCCTGCAGGTTGCGCCTGAGGATTGCACCGGTTGTAATCTGTGCGTCGAAGTGTGCCCGGCGAAAGACAGGCAGAATCCGGAGATCAAGGCCATCAATATGATGTCGCGCCTTGAGCATGTTGAAGAAGAAAAAGTTAACTACGACTTCTTCCTCAATCTGCCGGAAATAGACCGCACTAAACTGGAACGCATTGATATTCGTACCTCACAGTTGATAACGCCGCTGTTTGAATATTCCGGCGCCTGCTCGGGCTGTGGTGAAACGCCGTATATCAAGCTGCTTACGCAACTGTACGGCGACCGCATGCTGATCGCCAATGCGACCGGCTGTTCATCGATTTATGGCGGTAACCTGCCCTCAACGCCGTATACCACCGACGCTAACGGTCGTGGGCCCGCGTGGGCAAACTCACTGTTTGAGGATAACGCCGAGTTCGGTCTGGGCTTCCGTCTGACGGTAGATCAGCACCGTGTGCGCGTTATGCGTTTATTGGAACAGTTTGCCGATAACATTCCGGCTGAACTGAATGACGCCCTGCGCGCTGAAGCGACGCCAGAAGTACGCCGTGAACAAGTTGCCGCGCTGCGCCAGCACCTGAAAGATGTCGAAGGCGCACAGCAGCTGTTAACCGATGCCGACGCGCTGGTCGAGAAATCCATCTGGCTGATTGGCGGCGACGGCTGGGCTTACGATATTGGTTTTGGCGGTCTGGATCACGTCCTGAGCCTGACCGAGAACGTCAATATTCTGGTGCTGGATACTCAATGTTACTCCAACACGGGTGGACAAGCGTCGAAAGCCACGCCTCTCGGGGCTGTCACCAAATTTGGCGAACACGGCAAGCGCAAGGCGCGTAAAGATCTTGGCGTCAGTATGATGATGTACGGGCACGTGTATGTTGCACAGATCTCTCTGGGCGCACAGTTGAACCAGACGGTGAAAGCGATTCAGGAAGCAGAAGCCTATCCGGGTCCGTCGCTGATTATCGCCTATAGCCCATGTGAGGAGCACGGTTACGATCTCGCGCTAAGCCACGATCAGATGCGCCAGCTGACGGCGACCGGATTCTGGCCGCTGTACCGCTTTGATCCGCGTCGTGCAGATGAAGGTAAATTGCCGCTGGCGCTGGACTCTCGCCCACCGTCAGACGCGCTGGCCGAAACATTGCTTAACGAGCAGCGCTTCCGCCGCCTGAATGCCCAACAGCCAGAAGTTGCTGAGCAGCTGTGGAAAGACGCCGCCGCCGATCTGCAAAAACGCTACGACTTCCTGGCCCAACTGGCAGGTAAAGCAGAAAAGAGCGGTGCCGAGTAATACATTTATCTCAGTATTTGCCTGGAACCAAAAAAAAAGCCCGAACAGTTGTTCGGGCTTGTCAATTTATTCGCTGGCTAATTAATAATTACCATCAATATACCAACGAAAAATAAAACGTGACAATAAAGGCATATAACACGCGCAGAATAGCCCAACAAAATTCAATTGTATAATTTTTATTTTATATATTTTCACGCAACACATTCATCGAAATTATCATCATTTCCGTAGAATTATTTATTTAAGGTTTTACTTAAGGCGTAACAATTCATATTTATCTCTTTACGGAACTTCTCCTTTAGCATGCTTTTACTCCCTACATGGGTAGTCACAGGTTAATAAAAAAACTAAAGGATTATTTCAATGAACAGAAAAGTACTGGCTCTCGTAATTCCTGCCCTGCTGGCTGCAGGCGCTGCTCACGCGGCTGAAGTTTATAATAAAGACGGCAACAAATTAGATCTCTACGGTAAAGTAGACGGCCTGCATTATTTCTCTGACGACGCTAACAGCGATGGCGATCAGACTTATATGCGTATGGGCTTCAAAGGCGAAACTCAGGTTAACGATATGATCACCGGTTATGGCCAATGGGAATATCAGGTTCAGGCCAACGGCACCGAAGGCGATAAAGGCGACTCCTGGACTCGTCTGGCATTCGCAGGTATTAAAGTCGGCGACTACGGTTCATTCGACTACGGCCGTAACTACGGCGTCATGTACGACGTTGAAGGCTGGACCGATATGCTGCCAGAATTCGGTGGCGACTCTTACACCAAAGCAGACAACTTCATGACCGGTCGTGCAAACGGTGTTGCAACCTACCGTAACACCGACTTCTTTGGTCTGGTTGACGGTCTGAACGTTGCGCTGCAGTACCAAGGCGCGAACGAAAATCAGTCACCAGAACAAGAAGGCACCAATAACGGTGGCGACGATCGTAACATGAAGAACTCTAACGGTGACGGCTTCGGTATCTCCTCTACCTACGATCTGGGTATGGGCGTAAGCTTCGGTGCCGCATACACTTCTTCTGACCGTACTAACGAGCAGGTAAACCATTCAACTGCAGGTGGTGATAAAGCTGACGCATGGACTGCTGGTCTGAAATACGACGCGAACAATATCTACCTGGCAACCATGTACTCTGAAACCCGCAATATGACTCCGTATGGTGGTTCTGACGGTAGTGATAATACTATCGCCAACAAAACTCAGAACTTTGAAGTGACTGCGCAATACCAGTTCGACTTCGGTCTGCGTCCGGAAGTTTCTTTCCTGATGTCTAAAGGTAAGGATCTGACTATGCCAGGTACTGCTGCAAGCCCAGCAGGAACAAGCGGTGACAAAGATCTGGTCAAATATGCTTCTGTAGGCGCTACTTACTACTTCAACAAAAACTTCTCCACCTATGTTGATTACAAAATCAACCTGCTGGACGAAGACGACAGCTTCTACACTCGCAATGACATCTCTACTGATGACACTGTAGCACTGGGTATGGTTTACCAGTTCTAATCCGTCAGCCCGCTGGCAACAGCGGGCTCTCTTTATGTTCTAACAATTCTGTTTTATCCAGATCAAAACATTATATCTGTTGCGTTAAAACATCTCTCTGATAGATGATATCTTGCATTAAGACCTGTAGTAGAGGATACCTGCAATGAATCATCATCCTGTAAAATCATCCCGTATTGCATCCGTCGGCTATGACGAATCCTCTCACACGCTGGAAATTCGCTTTCACCAATTGGCTACCCTGCAATATCAGCCTGTCCCTGCCCGTATTTTTCGTGATTTCCTGAGCGTGGTCTCGAAAGGTCGATTTTACGACGGCGTAATAAAAGGCAAGTTTCCTGAAATCAAAATAAAGTGATGCCAAAATGTGATCTTTGTCATTGTACATAAAGTGCCATTACGCGGTAAGCTTTAGGTGGATACTTAAACAGGAGGTTTTATGAACAGAACGATTCTTGTACCCATCGATATTTCAGACTCAGAATTAACTCAACGCGTTATTGCCCATGTTGAAGCAGAGGCCAAAATTGACGATGCGCAGGTCCATTTTCTGACCGTAATTCCGTCACTGCCCTATTACGCTTCTCTGGGACTGGCCTACTCGGCAGAGTTACCGGCCATGGACGATCTGAAAGCCGAAGCAAAATCTCAACTGGAAGAGATTATCAAGAAGTTCAATATCCCAACGGACAGAGTGCACATTCATGTCGCAGAAGGTGCGCCGAAAGATAAGATTCTGGAGATCGCCAAAAAATTACCGGCTGATATGGTCATTATTGCCTCACACCGACCTGACATCACCACCTACCTGCTGGGCTCTAACGCCGCAGCAGTAGTGCGTCATGCGGAGTGTTCGGTACTGGTAGTCCGCTAAGCTTTCAGGCCCGCACATCGCTGCGGGCTTTTTGTTTCTACCACTTATACCCCACGATTCCTGTCCTAAATGTGCTGACATTTTTCCCGCTTATCCGTACCATACACGCCACAGTTTTTATATCAGACTTCTTTTGCCGGACTATCCGGCGTGATGCATACTCTTCTGATGCCACACTATGAATTGAGCCTCTATTAAATGTCGCAAAATCAAGATATTAGCAAGAAAGAACAATACAACCTGAACAAATTGCAAAAACGTCTGCGTCGTAACGTGGGCGAAGCCATTGCCGACTTCAATATGATCGAAGACGGCGATCGCATTATGGTGTGTCTTTCCGGCGGGAAAGACAGCTATACCATGCTGGAGATCCTGCGTAATTTGCAGCAAAGCGCCCCGATCAGTTTTTCCTTGGTTGTGGTTAACCTCGATCAAAAACAACCCGGCTTCCCAGAGCACATTCTGCCGGAGTATCTGGAACAGCTGGGCGTTGAGTACAAGATTGTTGAAGAAAACACTTACGGGATCGTCAAAGACAAAATCCCTGAAGGCAAAACGACCTGCTCGCTCTGCTCTCGCCTGCGTCGCGGCATTCTGTACCGTACGGCAACCGAGTTAGGTGCCACCAAGATTGCGCTCGGCCACCATCGCGACGACATCCTGCAAACGCTGTTTTTAAACATGTTCTACGGCGGAAAAATGAAAGGTATGCCGCCGAAGCTGATGAGTGATGACGGTAAGCACATCGTGATCCGCCCGCTGGCTTACTGCCGTGAGAAAGATATCGAGCGCTTCTCCGAAGCGAAAGGTTTCCCGATTATTCCGTGCAATCTGTGCGGCTCACAGCCTAACCTGCAGCGTCAGGTCATTGCTGACATGCTGCGTGACTGGGACAAACGCTATCCAGGTCGGATTGAAACCATGTTCAGTGCGATGCAGAACGTTGTGCCTTCACATCTGAGCGATATCAATCTGTTCGATTTTAAAGGCATTAAGCACGGTTCAGAGGTTGTGGACGGTGGTGATTTAGCGTTCGATCGTGAAGAGATCCCGCTGCAGCCTGCGGGCTGGCAGCCAGAAGAAGAAGATGCTCAACTGGATGAGTTACGCCTGAACGTGGTGGAAGTGAAGTAAGGCGATTATGTAAACGTCTTATCAGGCCTACAACGAGCATATACCCGTTGTAGGCCTGGTAAGCGGAGCACCATCAGGCACTCCAATGGGTATTTATTTCAATAAACGAACTCGGCAAGTCTTGCCTTTAATCTTACCGTTTTGCAATTGTTTCCACGCCTTGTGCGCTATGTTCTGGCGAACGGCGACATAGACGTGTGCCGGATGAACGGCAATTTTGCCGATATCGGCGCCATCCAGGCCAATATCACCGGTCAGAGCCCCCAGAACATCACCAGCACGCATTTTAGCCTTTTTGCCACCATCAATGCATAACGTCGCCATCTCTGCTTCCAGCGGCAGGATTGACACGTTAGCTGGCGCTGGCAGCCAGTTCAGCTTCAATTGCAGCATTTCAGAAAGAATATTGGCACGCTGTGCTTCTTCCGGCGCACAGAAACTAATCGCCAGACCGCTGTTACCGGCTCGCGCGGTACGTCCGATACGATGGACATGAACCTCCGGATCCCACGCCAGTTCGAAGTTAACCACCAGTTCGAGTGATTTAATATCCAGGCCACGTGCGGCCACATCGGTGGCAACCAGAACGCGTGCGCTGCCGTTGGCAAAACGCACCAGCGTCTGGTCGCGATCGCGCTGTTCCAGATCGCCATGCAGTGAAAGTGCGCTTTGCCCCGCCGCATTCAATGCGTCACACACGGCCTGACAGTCTTTTTTGGTGTTGCAAAAAACGACGCATGAAGCAGGCTGGTGCTGGCTGAGCAATTTTTGCAGCAGCGGAATTTTTCCGTGGCTGGAGGTTTCGAAAAACTGCTGTTCAATCGCCGGTAACGCATCGACCGTATCAATTTCAATGGTTAATGGATTTTGTTGCACCCGGCCACTGATGGCGGCAATGGCTTCCGGCCAGGTCGCAGAAAACAGCAAGGTCTGGCGAGAAGCTGGTGCAAAGCGAATGACATCATCAATCGCATCGCTAAAGCCCATATCCAGCATCCGGTCGGCTTCATCCATAACCAGCGTATTCAGGGCTTCCAGAGAAACGGTGCCTTTTTGCAGGTGGTCGAGTAAACGCCCCGGCGTGGCGACAATAATATGAGGTGCATGCTGCAGAGAGTCACGTTGTGCACCAAAGGGCTGCCCACCGCACAGCGTTAAGATCTTGGTGTTTGGCAGAAAGCGCGCTAAACGACGCAGTTCACCCGCCACCTGGTCGGCAAGCTCTCGGGTTGGGCACAGCACCAGAGACTGCGTCTGAAACAGCGCGGCATCAATATGCTGTAATAGCCCAAGACCAAAAGCAGCCGTTTTGCCACTGCCGGTTTTAGCCTGCACGCGAACATCTTTACCCGCCAGGATTGCCGGTAATGCAGCAGCCTGAACAGGCGTCATTTCAAGATAACCCAGCTCGTTAAGGTTCTCGAGTTGAGCAGCAGGTAAAACATTCAGGGTTGAAAAAGCGGTCACAATTTAATCTCGCGGTAAAAACTCACATTCAGCAGGCGCGTATCCTCGCAGATCTACGCCCACGATGCGACAATTTAATAGGTTCTTCATCCGGCGGCGGATCCGGCATTGGCTGCGGACGAGGAATGGGATCGGGAATGGGAACCGGGTCAGTCGGGAGCGAATCCGTGTGCGCAGTTGCAATCAGACAGGTCATATACTCCTCCAGTCATTCAGGTTGACTCTTTTAGGGTAGACGCTGATTTCCTGCAGGCAAAAAAAAGCCGACTAATCTAAGTCGGCGTCGTACGAATCAATTGTGCTATGCAGTAATTCAAAAAAGGAAGTAAGACAATATGGAGCGCAACGCCCATCGCTTGACGTTGCATTCACCTGCGAGAGAGATATTGCCCCGAATAGGTAGATGGTTTATTGACCTCGCTCAAAATTCAGGACGTTTTCATGCGCAAAAGTCACTAAAAAACGTTGTTGTTACAACCATTTACTACGATGCAACCATAAAGTAACACCACCAATCAGGACCACTAACAGAATACAAAAAAGTGAGAAACCGAACTGCCAACCACCGCCGGGGATACCGCCGAGGTTAACGCCGAAAAGCCCGGTTAAGAATGTGCTGGGAAGAAAAACCATTGCCATCAATGACATTGTATACGTTCGGCGAGCCAGAGACTCCTGCATCACCTGCGCAATTTCATCCGCCATGATACCGGTTCTGGCAATACAGGCATCGATTTCATCCAGCCCTCTCCCCAGCCTGTCAGCGATATCCTGCATCCGTCGCCGATGGTCGTCAGTCATCCAGGACAACCGTTCGCTCGCCAGCCGGGCATAGACATCACGCTGTGGCGCCATATAACGGCGCATCACAATTAACTGCTTACGCAGTAATGCCAGGAAGCCACGCGGCGGGATCTGCTGATCGAGCAGGTTATCTTCCAGATCGATAATTTTGTCGTGCAACTGTTCGATAAATTCGCTGGCATGATCGGTCAGCGCATCACAAACATCCACCAGCCAACCGCCACAATCAGCCGGCCCTGTACCTTCCTGGAGGTCGCTGACCACATCATCCAGTGCCAGCACTTTGCGCTGACGCGTTGAGACAATCAGACGTTCATCCATATATAAACGCATCGCTACCAGTTGGTCAGGCCGCTCGTCGGTGCTGCCGTTGATACAGCGCAGCGTGATTAACGTACCTTCTCCTACCCTGCTGACACGCGGGCGCGTGCTTTCACCCGCCAGCGCATCACGCACGTTATTGGGAAGTAAGGGCGTTGTCGCCAGCCATTGCGCACTTTCAGGATGAGTATAATTAAGATGCAGCCAGCAGGGATGCTGAGTGTCGATAACATCGTTATCTTCCAGTGGTTTCACCCCACCACGCCCATCCAACAGCCAGGCAAACACGGCATCCGGCACATTAACATCCGTTCCCTTAATGGCTTCCACAGCGCCTCCACAAACATTCAGCTTTTTTCGTTAGTCTAGCCGTCAGAATATGTTAAGCAATATCTCATTGTCCCATTGTGCTGAAATGACTCATAAAAGTATCTGATAACAAAAAAAGCGCCGACAAATGTGGCGCTTGTTGCGAGGCACCCTGTTAAGCCCGCTGGCGTCTCTCAGATTCAAAAGCGTGACTTAAACGAAACTTGTGCGTTCGCGACTGGAGGTCAGTCACTTGATTTTTCAGAATATCCGAAGAGTCAGACAGTTCATCCACCATAATGGCGTTACTCTGGGTAACGTTTTCCAGTTCCGCGAGCGCATGAGTAATACTGATGATCCCTTTCTCCTGCTCCTGCGTAGTGGTTAATATCTCGCCCATCAGTTGGTTTAATTGCCCGGCACCACCAACAATATCCTGCATATTTTTTTCAGCTTCACGCACAATAGCCGCACCTTGCTGAACGTTTTCATGAGTTTGGGCAATCAGATGTTTAATATTCTTAGCGGCATCTGCGCTACGGTGCGCGAGCATTCGTACCTCTCCGGCCAC
Organism: Citrobacter sp. Cf125; assembly: GCF_030333935.1. Classification (NCBI taxonomy): domain Bacteria; kingdom Pseudomonadati; phylum Pseudomonadota; class Gammaproteobacteria; order Enterobacterales; family Enterobacteriaceae; genus Citrobacter; species Citrobacter sp. Cf125. Next base: position 228,167 of record NZ_JAOWEY010000022.1, read on the forward strand.
CACGGAAAAACCTTTGCCATGTTCTCCCGCTCTCGCCGCTTCTACGGCGGCATTCAATGCCAGAATATTTGTCTGGAATGCAATACCATCTATCAGGGTAATAATTTCTGTCATCTGCTGGGCGCACTCGGTGATCGACTGCATATTGGTTGCGACCTGCACCATTAAATCACCGCCCTGCCGGGCAGATAGTGTTGCAATATTGGCCTTAGCACTCGCCATTTGCGTATTCTCTGCATTGTTGCGCGTGCTGACCGCTATTTCATCCATGTTGGCAGCCGTTTGCATTAATGCTCCGGATTGCTGCTCTGTTTTTACTGATAACTCAGCGCTGCGTTCCGCGAGCTGTTCAGAGAGCGCCATCGCCGTTTGTGAAGATGTTCTGATCTCATTAACGAGTGTTGAGATATTACTTGATAAACTATTAATGCCCGGTATTAATCTTCCCGCACAGTTATTGCCAAACTCTGGAATACTAATCGCCAGATTCCCGGAGGTTACCTCCTCAATGCTTCTTTTAACCGTATTAATTGGCACGACTAAATATTTCGTCATGTACCACCACAAACATAATATAGAAGTAAAACTGACCAAATTAGTTCCAATGATAATTACCGGGGGAGCGGAAAATATTATTTCAAAAACATTGAGAGCGACCGCCGTAATGAGCAGAAATAAAATAATAAAGGTTCTGACGCTAATATCATTTAACATTTTAGTCCTGTGCGCTAAGAAATAACGTGGATATTATTTTTTATAGCATCTGCAATGCAAATTTCCATAACGCGGAGACGAAAGACGAACTTTCAATGAGAGTCTGCAATCCTTTCACTTAAGGCAGGTAATCACACTATTAATTTACATTAACCAGGTGTTTTATCCTGCAAAGGATGAGACTGGCGCTTGTCGTTAGATTATTGTGATGACAAGCACGTCGTGTGCATAAAATGCACAGAATTATAAATCTTATGAATATTTGTATAAGTAAAGGTCTATCATTTTCGATGTTTGCCCCTTCCCTCTAATAGTCATTGTAAAAACACAAGAACATCCCAGGTTTTATCAGGTTAACTGGACAAAACCTGCTAAATTTATCATCACGTCTTTTTTTTGATAGGTAGTAAGATGTTGCACGTGTCGTGGGACCCTGTATTGATTGGGATTTCCTTTATTGTCGCGTTTATTGCCTCCTTTATTGCCCTCGACAGCGCGGGCAAAGTGGCAATTTCCAGCAGACGTGAATCTACCTTCTGGCGACTCTCTGGCGGCGCTACGCTGGGTATGGGGATCTGGTCGATGCATTTTATCGGTATGCTGGCCATGAAAATGAGTATGCCAATAAATTACCATTTATCCCTCACCGCGTTTTCGTTCTTTATTGCGCTCATTTCTGCGACAGTCGCCATCAATATCGCCATTTCTGGTAATACGCTATCAACAAAACGCCTGCTCATTGCTACCAGCATATTAAGTGCCGGTGTTGTTACAATGCACTACGTTGGTATGTATGCCGTTATCGAACATGTGGCTATAACCTGGGATCGCTCGCTGATCCTACTCTCCGTGATTATTGCCGTCGCTGCGTCTGGCGTGGGTTTGTGGCTGGCCTTTCACTTACGCCAAAATAGCCGTCGAGCGCTAATAAATCGGCTTATTGCTGCCTTTATTATGGCGCTGGCAATAGCCTCTATGCATTACACCGGTATGGGAGCAGCTACGTTCACCCATTTTGGACACACTGCGCACGATGGTCTCAGCACGCTGGAACTTTCTATCTGGGTCTGCGCCGTCACGCTTGTTATTTTGGGGATCATGCTGGTGGTTTCGATGGTGGATTCGCAACTCCGTACCTCCCGACTGGCTGACAATCTGCATCAGTTGAACTGCCAGCTTGAGCATCAGGTTCACTTCGACGCGCTGACCGGTCTCGCTAATCGTACACAAATAGACACCTGCTTACTGGCCTGCCTGCGGCATTCTAAACTGCATCAGCAGCATTTCGCGTTGGTATTTATCGACCTCGATCGTTTTAAAGTCGTTAACGATACCTGGGGACATCACATTGGCGATCAGCTACTGATAGCCAGTACACAGCGAATCTTCACTTGCCTTGATGACTCAATGACGCTGGCAAGACTGGGGGGCGATGAATTTATCCTGCTGGTTCCAGACTGCAACCAGCAGGATATCTCCGCCCTGCTGACGCGGATTGCCGATGTGATCGGTGAACCCTTTACCTTGTTCGAACATACCATTCGGGTTTCGTTAAGTGCGGGGAGCAGTATTTACCCTGAGCATGGCTCAACGCTGCATGAGCTAAAAGTGAAGGCCGATATGGCGATGTATCATGTCAAACAGGCGGGCAGAAACGGCTGGGCTATTTATCATCCGGAAATGGAAGCTATCGCGGATACACCGCCGACATTTTTACAAGAATTGTCGCAAGCGCTTGAACGCAACCAGTTTGAGCTATGGTATCAGCCTAAATATACCGCTGGAGATCATTCCCTGACCGGTTTTGAAGCATTATTACGCTGGCATCATCCGGAACGCGGCATGCTGCTGCCAGCCGAATTTCTTTCTGCGTTGGAAGATACGGGCCTGATTATTCCCGTTGGGAAATGGGTTATCCAGCAGGCATGCCTGCAGTTGCATCAATGGAAATTACAGGGAAATACAGAATGGACGCTCGCCGTTAACCTCTCACCCGCCCAGTTTGAACAGCATGATATTATTGATGTTGTTTGTAATGCCCTGGCGCAGTATCAACTGTCACCTGCCTGCCTCACGCTGGAACTCACTGAAAGCACCGCCCTTAAAAATTTGAAACGCAGTGTGGAAGTCCTGAATGCTTTTTCTGCTTTGGGGATCACCGTATCTATTGATGATTTCGGTACAGGTTATTCAAATATATTGATGCTGAAGTCTCTTCCGGCGCGCGAATTAAAAATTGACAGGATATTTGTCAAAGATATCAGCGAGAACAGCAAAAACACAAAAATTGTGTCTACCATTATTGACATAGCTCACTCCATGAATATGCGTGTGGTGGCAGAAGGAATAGAAACCCAGGAACAGGAAATACTCCTTACTCAGATGGGGTGTAGCATGCTGCAAGGTTTCTTGTTTGCAAAACCGCTGCCAGCACATAAGATTCATGAATTGATACAACAAGAAAACAGCATCAAGCAAAAGCCAGTTGTACCCCCCTTGTCTCACCGACAATCAATAACATTGTGAGACGTAATATCTAAAAATATTCGCCATTTAACAGGCAACACAGCAGATAAAAATAACGGGATTATCGATGAGCACAACCGAGCTGCATTCACTGGATTTATTAACCATTCCGGTGTGGATTGTTTTGCCACATACCGAAGAGCTGGTGTTCGCTAATAACGTTGCACGGGAGCTAATGCAGGGTCTCTGTTTTTCCCCGCTCCGCAAGGGAACATTTTCAACGCATGCTCAAAATGATTTAACTATGTATCTCAGCGACTTGAGAAATCATCACCATGTAGTGGAAATTCTCACGGTTTACCGCGACGGTGAAGAGATTGCGATGGCAAGTCGCCTTTCCATTAAATCCCTACCAGGCATGGGTGAAGTCATCCTTTTCGAAGGCATTGAGACGCCTACTGCACAGGGTCTGAAAGCGAGCCGTTCAGCAACCTATCAGCGGAAAAAGCAGGGATTTTATGCACGCTTCTTCCAGACTAATTCCGCGCCAATGTTACTTATTGATCCGTCACGCGATGGGTTGATCGTGGATGCAAACCTCAGTGCGCTCAATTTTTATGGATACACTCATGATGTGATGTGTCAGAAACATACATGGGAAATCAATATGCTGGGCCGCCATATACTTCCAGTGATGCATGAAATCGCCCATCTGCCCGGCGGCCATAAACCTTTGCATTTTGTCCATAAACTGGCTGATGGGACTTCCCGTCATGTGCAAACCTACGCCGGACCGATCGAAATTTACGGTAATAAACTGATGTTGTGCATTATTCATGACATTACCGAACAAAAGCGGCTGGAACAGGAGCTGGAGCGTGCGGCCCTGCGAGATGTTTTAACGGGATTACTTAACCGCCGACATTTTTATCAGGTAACCGAGCCGGAACAGACGCATGCGATATCATTGACGCAGGACTACAGCCTGTTGTTGATCGATACAGATCGCTTTAAAAGCATTAACGATCTGTTTGGCCATTTAAAAGGCGACGAAGTGCTTTGTGCTCTGGCACGCACCCTGGAATCCTGTGCGCGAAAAGACGATCTTATTTTTCGCTGGGGTGGTGAAGAATTTGTGCTGCTCCTGCCGCGAACGTCGCTGGATGTCGCTCTCAACCTAGCAGAAGTGATCCGTGCGACAGTGGCAAAGGTGACTCTCCCTGGCCTTCCCCGCTTTACCGTCAGCATTGGTGTAGCACGGCACGAAACAAATGAAAGTATCGATGAGTTATTCAAACGTGTTGACGACGCGTTGTACAAAGCCAAGACCGAAGGCAGGAACAGAGTGCTGGCCGCCTGATGTTTACGTCGTTCAGCGACTACGTTTAGCGTGACGCTCCCAGTTATCCTGCTTTGCCTGCGCGGTTTTACGCAATGCCACATAGCATGCCCCGCTGCCGCCGTGATGCGGCAGTGCGGCGCAATATGCTTGCACGTCGTCAAATTCCGTCAACCAGCGCGCTACGTAGCTGCGAATGATATTGGCATGAGAATTATCGTCACGTCCCTTGCCGTGTATCACCAGCACATTACGCAACCCTTCTTGCTGCGCCTGCAGAATAAAGCTAAAGAGCATCTGACGACATGTTTCAACAGGTTGGCGAATAAGATTAAGACTCGCCTGCTGCGGATATTTTCCGTTTCGCAGCTTGTCAGTCACACCGTTCTGTAAACCTTCGCGACGAAACTCGAGCGGCACACTTAACGGGACAATATCGAGAAATCCCGTCGAAAGAAAATTATCCAGTTGAAGCGTATCGATACGCGCCGGAGTGCGAAGATTACGCATGGGCTGCCAGTGTACATCGGTATGGCTTTTCAGCGGTTGAACATCCCCCATAGCGTCAAGAAACAACGATGCATCATCAAGGTTCATGTTTCATCCTCCAGCGTATTGCGACGGGCATTATCATAACCGCGCACTATTATACCGACAACTATACCGGTAACGGTTTACGGTTATTTCCAATAATTAACCGGATCCGTCGCGCTGAACCGATCTACTCACGACAAGTTGATATCCATTTTTAGAGGTATAGCTGCGACGGTCACTGGCGTGATAATGTGTAGCCTCGCCTGAATGCTGTAATGAGAGAAACGGATGCTTAACTTACTGGAAGACACCATCGACACGCCGCTGGGCCCGCTGTGGGTCATTTGTGATGAGCAATTTCGCCTGCGCGCAGTGGAATGGGATCAGCACAGCGATCGCATGGAACAATTGCTGGATATTCATTACCGCACAGAAGGTTATCAGCGCATTACCGCCAAAAACCCAGGTGGATTAAGCGACAAACTCGCTGAGTATTTTGCCGGAAACCTCAGCATCATTGACACGCTGGAAACGGCAACCGCTGGGACGCCTTTCCAGCGTGAAGTCTGGCAAGCGTTACGCACTATCCCCTGCGGGCAGGTCATGCATTATGGTCAACTGGCCGAACAGTTGGGACGCCCCGGTGCTGCAAGAGCCGTCGGCGCAGCTAATGGCTCCAATCCAATAAGCATTGTGGTCCCCTGTCATCGCGTCATTGGACGTAACGGCACCATGACCGGATATGCCGGTGGCGTACAACGAAAAGAGTGGTTATTGCGTCACGAAGGTTATTTGCTACTCTAGATTCCAGGCAATTAATGCCTTATCCATCACACTTCCGCATAATGCGATCCCAAATTAATTGTGATTAATCAAGCATATACAAATATTCACTCCAGTTATGCTTGAATTATTCTCTCTTGGGAGTAGCTCAGGCTTACGTGCTCACCAAAAAGATGTTAAAATTGACAAATATCAATTACGGCTTGAGCAGACCTATGATCCCGGAAAAGCGAATTATACGGCGCATTCAGTCTGGCGGTTGTGCTATCCATTGCCAGGATTGCAGCATCAGCCAGCTTTGCATCCCGTTCACACTTAACGAGCATGAGCTTGACCAGCTCGATAACATCATCGAGCGCAAAAAGCCTATCCAAAAGGGGCAGACGCTCTTTAAAGCAGGTGATGAGCTTAAATCACTCTATGCTATCCGCTCCGGAACGATTAAAAGCTATACCATTACCGAACAAGGCGATGAGCAGATTACTGGCTTCCATCTGGCGGGCGATCTGGTCGGTTTTGACGCGATTGGCAGCGGACATCACCCGAGCTTTGCTCAGGCGCTGGAAACCTCGATGGTATGCGAAATTCCTTTCGAAACCCTTGATGACCTGTCCGGCAAAATGCCAAATCTGCGTCAGCAGATGATGCGTCTGATGAGTGGCGAAATCAAAGGCGACCAGGATATGATCCTGTTGTTGTCGAAGAAAAACGCTGAAGAGCGCCTGGCGGCCTTTATCTACAATTTGTCTCGTCGCTTTGCCCAGCGTGGATTCTCGCCTCGTGAATTCCGCCTGACCATGACCCGTGGCGACATCGGTAACTACCTCGGTCTGACGGTTGAAACCATCAGCCGCCTGCTGGGTCGTTTCCAGAAAAGCGGTATGCTGGCGGTGAAAGGCAAATACATCACTATTGAGAATAGCGACGCGCTGGCAGTTCTTGCTGGCCATACGCGTAACGTTGCGTAATCTTTCCGCAAGCATCTCTGTTATCCTTCTGTCAAATCGCTAAATTATCCCGATTTATTGATCTGGCAGGAGGTTATTCCCTGTTTCAAACCACATTATTGGGTTACTCTTTTAGTTACAAACTGCGATGACAGTTGTAAGGAGACCCTGTATGGCTATGTATAAAAATATGCTGGTCGTCATCGACCCGAACCAGGACGATCAACCAGCATTACGGCGAGCTGTTTATTTGCATCAACGGATTGGTGGCAAAATTAAAGCCTTTTTGCCGATCTATGACTTTTCCTATGAGATGACTACCCTGCTGTCGCCCGATGAGCGTACGGCAATGCGTCAGGGGGTTATCAGCCAGCGAACTGCATGGATACGTGAACAAGCGAAATACTATATCGAAGCAGGGATCCCTCTGGAGATTAAAGTGGTCTGGCATAACCGACCCTTTGAAGCCATTATCCAGGAAGTCATCAGCGCCAAGCATGACCTGGTCCTCAAGATGGCGCACCAACACGACCGCCTCGAAGCCGTAATATTTACGCCAACCGACTGGCATTTATTGCGTAAATGTCCAAGTCCGGTATGGATGGTGAAAGACCAGCCATGGCCTGAAGGGGGTAAAGCACTGGTTGCAGTAAACCTCGCCAGTGAAGAGGCTTATCACAACGCGCTCAATGAAAAACTGGTCAAAGAGACGCTACAGCTTGCAGAACAGGTTAACCATACCGAAGTGCATCTGGTAGGCGCCTACCCTGTTACGCCAATCAACATCGCGATTGAACTGCCTGAATTTGATCCCAGCGTTTATAACGACGCAATCCGTGGACAGCATCTGCTGGCCATGAAGGCGCTACGCCAGAAATTCAGTATTGATGAGAAAGTGACGCACGTTGAAAAAGGCTTACCTGAAGAGGTCATTCCTGATTTAGCCGAGCACCTACAGGCAGGTATTGTGGTATTGGGGACCGTCGGACGTACCGGTATTTCTGCCGCGTTCCTTGGTAATACCGCGGAACAGGTTATCGATCATCTACGCTGTGACCTGCTGGTCATCAAGCCAGATGAATATCAGACGCCAGTTGAACTGGACGACGAAGAAGACGATTAACCACATAATAAAATGCCGGATGGCGATATCATCCGGCATTTTAAACGCCTAGTGTTGCTCCTCGCCGCCGAGGAAATAGATACCAAGCGGGATAGCCAACAGAATCGTAAACACCATGCTGTAGACACAAATCATTGCAGATTGAATGGCATACATTGAAGCGGTCCAGTCGGATAGCGGAATGTCATACTGTTCAATAACGCCGCCGATCGTCGCGCGCGTCACGACCGACGCTGCGATAATAAACACTCCAAGCAGGCACAACAAAAATTTCCGTCCCTTCGCTGTTTTCAGCTTAGCCATGATCATAGTACTGTCCTTTTGCAGATGAAAACCTTGTTACTTTGCGCTAACAATACCATGACATCAACTGACTGTCTGCTACATAAACCGCATACAGGGTTGACGTCAGCACTATTTCGCTGAAAATAATGCTGATTGCATTATTTATCTCTCCTTTTGATTAATGATCTGACCGCCCTAACTGAGTAAAATATCCGGGGATTAAGATGTCAGATGATATTTAGATAACATGGAGTTGCCAGGAAGAATCATGATCGCTGAACTGTTTATGAATAATGCGTTTAATTTGACGGTAATTCTCAGCTGCTGTGCCGCGCTGGTCCTGATGAGTGTCTGGTATCATCGTGGAGAGCGTCGCTGCAAAGGATTCATATTTCATGCCGCACAATTTTTTGTCTATGCCATTATCATTGGGACGTTTGGCAGCATTGCTAATAACGTTATCGAAAGTTACAGCCTGAAATTTATCTCCCCCAGCGTGGTCGACTTTATCTGCACCTCATTGATTGCGTTAATCCTGACCATCAAACTTTTTCTGGTGATTAATCAGTTTGAAAAGACGCAGATTAATAAAGGCAGAGATATCACCAGCGCGAGGATCCTGTCGCGTATCATCAAGATTACCATCGTGGTTGCCATCATTTTACTGTATGGCGAACACTTCGGTATGAGCTTATCCGGCCTGTTAACCTTTGGCGGCATTGGCGGTATCGCTGTGGGTATGGCGGGGAAAGATATTCTGAGCAACTTCTTCTCAGGCATTATGCTCTATTTCGACAGACCGTTTAGCATCGGCGACTGGATCCGCTCCCCGGACCGCAATATTGAAGGCACAGTGGCCGAAATTGGCTGGCGAATGACTAAAATAAACACCTTCGACCATCGTCCGTTGTATGTGCCAAACTCGATTTTCTCCTCCATCAGCGTAGAAAATCCAGGGCGCATGACCAACCGGCGTATTAAAACGGTGATCGGGTTACGATATGAGGATGCCGATAAAGTCGGTGCTGTTGTCGAGTCGGTCAGAGAAATGCTGCAAAACCATCCAGGAATAGACCAGAAACAAACTCTGTTGGTCTATTTTAATGAATTTGCCGATTCATCGTTGAATATCATGGTGTATTGCTTCACGAAAACCACCGTCTGGAAGGAATGGCTCGCGGTACAGCAAGACGTTTATTTAAAGATTATCACGATAGTCCAGGCAAATGGCGCCGACTTTGCGTTCCCCAGCCAGACGCTGTATATGGATAATCCTGAAGCATCGCCGTCGACACACTAACAAAAAAAGACGCGGAAGTCCGCGTCTTTTTTGTACTTATTTCAATGAGGCAATATCAATTACAAAGCGGTATTTCACATCGCTTTTCAACATCCGCTGCCAGGCATGATTAATATCCTGAATATTGATCACTTCGACATCGGCGGTAATACCATGCTGACCGCAAAAATCGAGCATCTCTTGCGTTTCGGCAATACCGCCAATAACTGAACCCGCCACAGACCTACGTCCAAGGATCAGGGGAACCGTATTCAGAAACGGATCCAACGCACCGAGATAACCAACCAGCACCAGCGTACCGCTTAGTGCCAGGGTTGGGATATACGGGTTCAGGTCATGAACGTAGGGCACAGTATCGATAATCAGATCAAACTGATTCGCTGTCGCTTTCATCTGCTCACTGTCAGTGGAAAGCACAACATGACTGGCACCCAAACGTCTGGCATCAGCTTCTTTGCCCGGTGAACGCGTAAACAGCGTAACTTCCGCGCCCAGTGCATTTGCAAGTTTGTTGAGCGTGAGTCCCGCATCCAGTTGGTATTGCATATTCGACTCTCCAGAGCGGTGGCAACATTGCACCACCGGGGGCTGAAAACAGTAAAATTATAGAGACTCGACGTGTCGGTGATTAGAGAGGAAAAGAAGGACAAACTTATGAGCTGAGCTCATCAATAATAAGTAGCAGGTACTCTTTATTTGCAGGTTACTGATTGATGGCTTACGCCACAATTTCAATCAGGTTACCGTCCGGATCTCGTATCACCGCTTCGTAATAACCATCGCCCGTAGTGCGCGGACCTGAGACTAATATCCCCTGTTTCTGCGCTTGCATTGCAACGGCATCAACATTTTCATTGCCGCCAACAGAAATGGCGAGGTGTACCCATCCGCAACGATTATTGTCAGGTTGCTGCCCGACAAGACCCGGTTTGGTCATTAACTCAATTGCAATATCCTCGCCAATTTTGACAAAATAAGATTCAAACCCAGGGTTGGTTTTACTGCAGTATTTCTCGTTGATCTTACCGTCAAAAAATGAGACCCAGAAGCGAGCTTGCTGCTCGAGATTCTGTGTCCATAACGCCATATGCGCAATTTTCATAGCTTACCTCTTTCCGTTGTATCCAGAATAGTACGGTCCCTGTAAGGGATGTTGACATCGTTAATCATAATGCACGATCATGCACTTTATTGCTCGATGTTTATTTTACCTGGAGTATCTATGCTCGATTACGCCGCATTCCCGGAACAGCGCCAGGCGCTTATCTATCAGATCCTGCAAGAAAACGGCAGAGTCATTTGTTCTGAACTCGCGAACCGATTAGGTGTTTCTGAACATACAATTCGTCGTGACTTGCATGAATTGAGCAAAGATGGCGTGTGCAAGAAGGTCTATGGTGGCGCGGTAATTGCACTCCCTGAATCCGAAGACATTGCCGTGCGCAAGGGTATTAATGTGGCCAAAAAGAGCAACATCGCGCAGCGATGTGCCAGACTGGTCAAATCCGGAAGCTGTATTTTTATCGACACGGGTAGCACCAATCTGGCGATGGCAGAAGCTCTGCCCGCCGAACTGGCGTTAACCGTGGTGACAAATTCACCGGAGATTGCCGCCGTTTTGCTAAAAAAACCGCTGTTTGAGGTCATTATGCTGGGCGGCGCGGTACAGAGATCTTCTGGCGGGTGTGTGGGAGCTTCCGCCATCGCGCAAGTGCAGGACATTTTATTCGATCAGGGATTTATTGGCGGCTGTGCGATGTCGCCTGAATCCGGCTTAACGGGGTTTGATTACGCGGATTGTGAGTTCAAAAAAGCGGTGATCAAACAATGTAATGAAACTATCGTCGCGCTAACCGCTGAAAAAATCCCAGCCGTCGCCCGATATGTCGTTACCGAAAGCAGCAATATTGATGTGATTGTTGTAGAGGACAACATCAGCAAAGAGTACGCCACAGCATTCCAGGCGCACGATATTCGGATTTATACCGTCTAACCGCGGCAGGCTCTCTGAAAACTTACTGTGCTAAACGTCGCTCCTGGCGTCAGCGCGGTGATAGCTGACAGACAATCCAGACGGATTTTTTGCTGATTTTCAGATTGCCCCACTACCAGAAATTCTTCTTTTTCCACGGTGGTACACGTCGTCAACGCTTTAGCATCAAAACATGTGCCATCCGTTAGTTCAATGCGCAACCAATAGTGGTACATGCAGGCGATTTCCAGATAATCATGAAGATCGCAATCTATCGGGTGATACTCTTCGGTCGTGTTCATCGCGTTACCTTCCCCAACGTCTTGTATATTCGGGAAATCGCCAACGCAACTTCCCGAACTATCCAGCTATTTCAACGCTTCAATGGGAGCGCCAAAATTAATATGCAGCACATTGCCGTCAATCACCAGCGCCGGAACAGATTTCACGCCAGCCACTTCAGCCTCGGCAACCCGATCAGGATGCTCTCCCAGATGAACCACATCGATTTCAACATCCGCAGACAAGTGCTGCAGAAGAGCTTGTTCTGCGGAAACACAAACCGGGCAACCTGCATGATAGAAACGAGCTTTAGTCATGATACATCTCCTTTAGATTATAGTATCGATTCGATACTATAATTTATAGTACGTTGCTTTTATTCTTTGTCAATATAGTTTTCAATCGATACTATATGCCGAGGAGGATTTGTTATGACCGACATGTCACTTTTCGACGTACTTGACCGGCTTTCCAGCCTGACACGGATGTGGTTTCGCCAGCATCCTTTACTGGTGGATCTCCAGCCAGTACAACTTAGTGCGTTAATGTATCTGGCCCGTTGTAACCGTTATTCCAATACGCCGCTTGGCGTGACAGACTACCTTGGTCTCACCAAAGGTACCGTGTCGCAATCGCTGAAGCTGTTGGAAAACAAAGGGTTGATTGTTCGCAAACCGGATGACCGTGATAAACGTAGCGTCCATCTACACTTAAGTGAGTCGGCCAATACCTTATTGGAAGCCCTGCTGCCCCCCACGTTTTTAGTGGAGGGTGAATCGGCAATGGGTGAACGGGCGAGCGTACTCAGAGAGCTGCTGTTAGAACTGTTACGCGGGATCCAGAGGACCAACAATGTGCCTGGCTTTGGTCTTTGCCATAGCTGTCGGTTCCACCAAAAAATTGACGGCCAGGGATTTTGTAATCTGACGAAAGAGAGATTAAGTGAAGAAGACTCGTTGCTGATTTGCCGTGAGCATCAACCGCCGGAAACGTAGAATGGCTGATGCAAAATCACACCAGCCATTATCTCTGTCAGTGCTTAACGATATACATTGTGCGGCTATAGGCCACATCTTCAGGGTTAGTAATCGGATACCCTTTCAGCCACGGTTTAATTAAACGCCCATTAGTGTACTGATAGATCGGCGCAATAGGCGCCTGTTCCATCAGAATTTTCTCCGCAGCGTTATAATCAGCATTCCGCGCTTTTTCTGTATTCTCCAGAGTAGCCTGGGTCAACACTTTATCGTATGCCGGATTATTAAAGCGGGAGATATTGCCCGTATGGGTCGATGTTAATAGCGACAAGAACGTAGAAGGTTCATTGTAGTCACCCACCCAGGAGGCACGGATCACATCAAAGTTGCCGGTATTACGACTATCAATATAGGTTTTCCACTCCTGGTTTTGCAGTTTCACGTCAACACCAAGGTTTTTCTTCCACATAGAAGCCACTGCGATAGCAATCTTCTGATGATTTTCTGAGGTGTTGTACAGCAGCGTCAGTTTAAGCGGTTTCTGTGGACCATAGCCCGCCGCACGCAGCAGCGTTTTCGCCTGCGCATTCAATTCTTCCTGACTCATTTGCTCAAACGGTGAAGGTTCCGGCACAAATCCTGCCGTTACATCCGGCGTAAAATGCCATGCAGGCTTCTCACCGGTACCCAGCACCTTCTCCGCCATCAGGCGACGATCGATAGTCATGCTGAGCGCCAGACGCACGCGTGAATCGGCAGTCGGTCCCTTCTGGGTATTAAAGGCATAATAATAAGTACCAAGCTGCGGCGGGGTGTAAACCTGACCCGGGATATCCTTCAACAGTTTCTGGTACATATTTTTCGGGAAGGATTCCGTGATATCAATATCACCAGCAAGATAGCGCTTGGTCGCTGCCGATTCCTGGTTAATTGGCAGGAAGGTAACTTTTTGCAGCACTGTTTTGGCGTTGTCCCAATAATGCGTGTTCGGGACAACTTCCAGCTTTTCGTTCACGACGCGATTTTTTAGCACATAGGCGCCGTTACCAATCAGGTTGCCCGGTTTGGTCCACTCTTTGCCGCTCTCAACGTTGGCTTTTTGTACCGGATAAAATGCAAAACTCGCCGTCAGATTGGCAAACCAGGGCAGCGGTTTATCCAGTTGAACTTTCAATGTCCGTGCATCGACAGCACTAACGCCAAGTTTATCAGGCGTGGCTTTGCCATCGATAATAGCCTGAGCATTATTAATACCCGCCAGCGCAGCAAACCAGGCAAACGGCGACAGCGTTTTTGGATCAACCAGACGCTGCCAGCTGTAGACAAAATCCTGCGCCGTTACGGGCGTACCATCCGCCCATTGTGCATTGTCGCGCAGCGTAAACGTCCAGATGCGGTTATCGTTACTCTTCCACTGGGTAGCGACGCCAGGTACGATCTCACCCTTCTCATTCTGGTTGACCAGCCCTTCAAATAAATCACGAATTACCTGAATCTCAGGGAGCCCGACGGCCTTTGCCGGATCAAGCGACGCCGGTTCGTCTTTTATATGACGCACCAGTTCTTGTTTCTCTGCCAGAACCGTTCCGCTGGGAACATCAGCAGCCCAGGATAAAGAAATGCTGCTAACCAACAACGCACAACAGGTTACTGAAACAGAATGCTGCATAAGATACCCTCGATTCCGGCTACTAAGTGAATGTGTAATTATTTGTATCGCCAGCAGGAAATGCAATTAACTTCCGACAAGAAAGTGATATTACACCTGAAAAGATAAGTGTGTGAAAACGATTTGATTATCCATACATTTTGCACAACACTGCGAGTAACAATCCAAGCATTCAGAGATGACTATGACCGTTACCCGTCCCCGTGCCGAGCGCGGCGCATTCCCACCTGGAACCGAACATTACGGACGTTCATTGTTAGGCGCACCGCTAATCTGGTTTCCTGCACTGGCAGCCGATCGTGAAAGCGGCCTGATACTGGCGGGAACGCACGGCGACGAAAACTCCTCGGTCGTAACCCTTTCCTGCGCATTGCGTACGCTTAACCCTTCCCTGCGTCGCCATCATGTGGTGCTAGCCGTAAACCCTGACGGTTGCCAGCTTGGGCTGCGCGCAAATGCGAACGGCGTCGATCTTAACCGTAACTTTCCCGCCGCAAACTGGAAAGCAGGCGAAACGGTGTATCGCTGGAACAGTAGCGCAGAAGAGCGTGATGTGGTGTTGTTGACCGGCGATCATCCGGGCTCGGAACCAGAAACCCAGGCATTGTGTCAGCTTATTCACCGAATTCATCCCGCCTGGGTAGTCTCTTTTCACGATCCACTGGCCTGTATTGAAGATCCCAGAAGCAGCGAGCTGGGCGCGTGGCTGGCACAATCGTTTGAATTGCCTCTGGTCACCAGTGTAGGTTATGAAACGCCCGGCTCTTTTGGTAGCTGGTGCGCAGACTTAAACTTACACTGTATAACCGCCGAATTTCCGCCCATTTCATCGGATGAAGCGAGCGAAAAATACCTGCTAGCCATGTCCAATCTCCTGCGCTGGCACCCTAGAGATGGAGCTGCCCGGTCGTAAAATGCAGGGCTGGCGCCGCATCGGTGGCAAGCCACGTTGGGCCATCAAGATCCGCAAAGCTAACCAGTGGCGTAAGGGGTAACGCCGCGCCGATCGCCCGGGAGGTACACAGCATGCAGCCCAGCATCAGCGCAAATCCCTGCTCGCGTGCTTCGGTTGCCAGCGCGAGCGCTTCCGTCAGGCCGCCTGTTTTGTCCAGTTTGATATTAACCATTTCATAGCGTCCGTGCAGTGCTTTCAGACTGCTACGGGTGTGGCAGCTTTCATCTGCGCAGATGGGCAGCGGATGTACAAAATTCTCAAGCGCGGCATCATCCTGCGCCGGCAGCGGCTGCTCCAGCATCGCAACCCCTAAATCAGCCAGCAGCTGACAGCGTGCCGCAAGGCCTTCTGCCCGCCAGGATTCGTTGGCGTCAACAATAATCGTGGCGTCAGGAACAGCCGCACGAATGGCAACCATTCGCTCACTAATCAAGCGAGCATCCAGTTTAACTTTCAGCAATTTCGCGCCATTTTCCCACAGCGCAGCCGCGCTCGCAGCCATTTGTTCCGGCGAGCCAATCACTACGGTTTGCGCCGTAGTCACCACTTCCGCCAGTTCACTTCCCACTAATTCCGCCAGCGACTGCTGCTGTTGACGCGCGCTTAGATCCCACAACGCGCAATCCACGGCATTACGCGCTGCACCCGCTGGCAGCTGCTTTTGCAGCTCTTCACGCGTCATTCCGTTTTCCAGTTGTGGCGCAATGCTCATAATTTGCGCCAGCACTGAGGCATCGCTTTCACCGTAGCGCGGGTACGGTGTGCACTCGCCTATACCTGTGACGCCGTTTTCTTCCACTTCGACAACCACCACATGCGCTTCGGTCCGGCTCCCACGGGCAATGACAAAGGGAGTGTGCAGCGGCCAGGCTTCCTCATATACCTTAACTGTTCTCATTTGTTTTCCTTAATGCAGTCCCTGAAGCGGATATCCGCAAATAGCGTTTGCCGTGTTAACTGCTGATGGCATAAACTAGCCTCGACGTTAACTATATGTAAACAGGAAGATAACCATGTCACAAACCGTTCATTTCCAGGGCAACCCGGTTGCAGTTGCCGGCTCTATTCCTCAGGCTGGAAGCAAAGCTCAGGCTTTTACCCTTGTGGCTAAAGACCTGTCTGACGTTACGCTGGGCCAGTTCGCAGGCAAGCGCAAAGTGCTGAATATTTTCCCAAGCATCGATACCGGCGTTTGCGCGGCATCGGTACGTAAGTTTAACCAACTGGCGACAGAAATCGACAATACCGTCGTACTGTGCATCTCAGCCGACCTGCCATTCGCCCACTCTCGTTTTTGCGGCGCGGAAGGTCTGAGCAACGTTATCACGCTGTCCACCCTGCGCAACGCTGAATTCCTGAAAAACTACGGTGTTGAAATCGCTGAAGGCCCGCTGAAAGGCCTGGCCGCACGTGCCGTGGTCGTTATTGATGAAAATGATAACGTTGTTTTCAGCCAGCTGGTCAATGAAATCACCAACGAACCAGACTACACCGCTGCGCTGGACGTACTGAAAGCGTAAGCTGCGTCTGCATACAAAAATGCCTCCACATGGAGGCATTTTCATTTACGGCATTACTCTTCGCTTTTTTTCTGCTGGCTCAGTCCATACTCACGCAATTTGTTAGCAATCGCAGTATGCGAAACACCTAGGCGCTTGGCCAGCTTGCGCGTGCTGGGATAATTCATATACAGCTGCGTCAACACGGAGCGTTCAAAGCGGCTGGTGATTTCATCCAGCGACCCTTCCATCACCTCTTCTCCGACAGCAACCGTTGCCGCATCGTAATCCGGCAGCAAAATATCCTGTGGTCGCAGCTCATAGCCTTCTAGCTGGGTCAGAGCCCGGTAGATCGCATTTTTAAGCTGACGCACGTTGCCCGGCCAACCATAACGAGTTAGTACCGTGCTGAGATCTGCGGACAATTTCGGACGCGGCACGCCCTGCTCGTCGGCAAAACGCGCCACAAACAGTTCGGTAAGCGGCATAATATCTTGTGGGCAATCGCGCAGCGGCGGCAGGTTTAGCGTTAGTACATTCAGACGATAATAGAGGTCTTCACGGAAAAGTCCTTTCTGCACCAGTTCCACAAGGTTCTTTTGCGTTGCGCAAATCACGCGAACATCAACATGAACTTCGTGATCTTCTCCCACACGACGGAACGTGCCGTCATTGAGAAAACGCAGCAATTTGGTCTGCATACGCGGCGACATTTCGCCAATTTCATCTAACAGAACCGAACCGCCATTCGCCTGCTCAAAGAAGCCTTTTTTACCTTCCGGCGCATGGCCAAACAGCTCGCTTTCAACCGCATCTTCAGGAATTGACGCGCAGTTCAGCGCCAGATACGGTTTTGACGCACGCGGACTTGCCAGGTGGCAGGCATGAGCAAAGAGATCTTTGCCGGTGCCGGTATTACCGGTAATCAGCAGCGGCGCGCTCAACGTCGCCAGCTTACGCGCCTGTTCCACCACATGTTTCATTTTGGCGCTGACGGCAATAATCTGGCTAAACGCGCTGAGATCCTGCGTAGTCATATTTTGCAGCTGACGTCCCATTCGGATAGTGGAGCGCAACATCACCACCGCACCGGTCAGCATCTGCTCCTGATTTTCGCCCTGCAAATGGACAGGCGTAATTTCCATCAGGAAATTCTGTCCGTTAATCACGACATGTTCGCTATGGGAATCCTGCGGATTGCTTTCCAGCCAGCGCTGGAAGTTAAACCCATTGATTAACTGGGCGGCGGTATGATTGC
The DNA here is from genome assembly GCF_030333935.1 of Citrobacter sp. Cf125. Taxonomy (NCBI): domain Bacteria; kingdom Pseudomonadati; phylum Pseudomonadota; class Gammaproteobacteria; order Enterobacterales; family Enterobacteriaceae; genus Citrobacter; species Citrobacter sp. Cf125. The sequence continues at coordinate 246,270 of NZ_JAOWEY010000022.1, forward strand.
GCATCCGATCCTGCGTATGCGCGAAAAGCTGACAGCTCGCAGGGTTCGCCATCTCGACTTTGCTTTTCATATCCAGAGAAAGGACCGGTTCTGGCAACGCTTCAAGCAGCGCACTAAGCGCCAGATGTTCACGTTCGGAAGGCATCCAGGGTACGGTACGCACATCCGTAACCCCTGAAATACGGCGGATTTCAGCCATCAGACTGCTGAAGTTGGTGAACTCCAGCTCCGCAAAATTAAGGTAAATTCGCCCGATGGGGTCAATCTCGATACCGCGTAAATCAATGCTTCTCAGCACCAGTAAATCGAGCAGTTCGCGGGTCAGACCAAGACGGTCTTCACAAAAGACTTCCAAACGCATAGGAACCTTCACCTGGACAAGGGATTATGTGTTAAATGATAAGCCAGTATTTGGTTTGCAGGAAGAACTCTGTCAACAAATATTGACAGCGAGCTGGAAAATTGGGCGCCGGGGCGTAAAGTTAAACGATCGGCGCCTGTTTATAGCTAACTTTCGCGCGGAGATTTATTCTTTTGTAAGGTCTCTTTCACCTGACCAATCAGTTGGCGGCGGAAATCGCCCAGCCGTGGCTTATCATCATCGATCCACGGCAATGGTCGGCAAAGTTCCATAGCTTTTATGCCCAAACGCGCCGTTAATAACCCCGCGCCAATGCCCTGAGCTGCACGCGTAGATAAGCGGGCGGCTAAATCCTGCGACATCCAGTCCATTCCTACTTCCCGCACCAGTTCACTGGCCCCGGCAAAAGCGATATTCAACAGCACCAGACGGAACAAACGCAGGCGGCTGTAATAACCCAGCTCAATGCCATACAGCGAAGCAATACGATTAATCAGCCGCAGATTGCGCCAGGCGATAAACGCCATATCCACCAGCGCTAGCGGACTGACGGCAATCATCAGTGTGGATTCTGCCGCTGAACGGCTAATCTCACGCCGGGCTTGCGCATCCAGCACCGGCTGCACCAGATGGGCGTACAGACTAACCACTTCACGATCGTTCTGCGTTTCATGAATTGAGGCATACCAGCGCTGCAATGCCGGATGAGACTGATCGATGCCCGCCTGCTGCGCCAGCTTTTCACTAAATGCACGGCCTTTTCCGGTTCCATGGCTGTGGAGCAGATCTCGCGCTTCATCGCGCTCGTGCGCGCGCTGACGCAATCGCCATAGCCGACGCCATTCGGTCGCCACTGATCCAACCCCTGCACCGATAATCAATGCGCCTGCGGCACATCCTCCCAGCGCGACCCAATCCTGAGTCTGCCAGGCATTCATGGTCCACTGCACACCCTGAGCGACAACGCTCACGCCAAACAGCGCCAGGCCACCCATCACCATCTTACGCCACAGACTACGTTTAGGGCGAAGGGCCGCATCAATAACGGCTTCTGCCTGACCTTCGTCTTCCAGTGGTTCATCCACTGTCGCCGGAGAAAAAGTTTGCGCCTCCGTTTCGTTAAACATCTGCTGCGCTTTAAACGCCGCATTTTGTTCCACGTCCAGCGGACCTGAGAAATCGATACGCGGTTTTAACGGCTCGCTCATCGCAATTTATCTCCTATTAAAAACTCCAGCGCGGCATCAAGACGGATATGCGGTAAGGGCTTATCGACATCCATCACCTGCGGGCGAAACGCCTCAAACTGAAAGCCCTGGTTGTCCCAAAATGCCTGTCCAGGTAAACGCGCGGGCACTTCCCCCGGATAAACGGTTAGCGGTTCGCCATCGCTCAGACGATTACCACGCAGCGCGGGGATCTTTTCACCTTTCACATCGATAAGGCCGCTGGTGGTTGCCTGCACCGATGCCAGGCCCAGACAATCCATGCTGATACCTTCGAACGCAGCGTTTTGCCAGGCATCCTGGATCAACTGCTGTAAAAGCGACACCATATTGGCGTGCTGATCGACCGTGACATGGTCAGCTTTGGTGGCGGCAAACAGCAGTTTGTCGATCACCGGAGAAAACAGCCGACGAAACAGCGTGCGCTGTCCATAATGGAAACTTTGCATCAGTTGGGTCAGCGCCAGACGCATGTCGTTAAACGCCTGTGGCCCGCTGTTGAGCGGTTGCAGGCAATCGACCAGCACAATCTGACGATCAAAGCGCAGGAAGTGATTCTTATAAAATCCCTTCACGACTTTTTCACAGTAGTAATTAAACCTGTCGCGCAGCATGCCCGCATTGGTGTGTTTATCTGCCTGCGCCAGCTTCGTTTCTCCCCAGGCATCAACGTCCGGCCACGGGAAGAATTGCAACGCAGGCGCGCCCGCCATATCTCCTGGCAGAACAAAACGGCCCGGCTGAATAAAGTGCAGTCCCTGCTGCTTGCATTGATGCAGATACTCCGTCCAGGCAGCAGCAATTTCCGCCAGACGGTTTTCGTCAGCAGGTGCCAGTGGATCCAGCCCGTGGCTTAACTGCCGCCATTTTGCCGACCATTCGCCACGCTGACCCTGTAATAATCCGGTCATTTGCCGCGACCAGCCCAAATAATCCTGGGCCAGCATCGGTAAATCGAGCAGCCACTCCCCCGGATAATCGACGATTTCCAGGTACAGCGTGGAGGTGTCTTTAAAGTGGCGCAGTAATGAGTCATTAGACTTGTAACGCAGTGCCAGACGAATTTCACTCACACCGCGCGTTGGTGTCGGCCAGGTCGGCGGAGAGCCATACAGCTGCGCCAGTCCTTCATCATAGGTAAAGCGCGGAATACCAAAGTCGCGTTGTGGAACTCGTTTCACGCCAAGCAGACGCTCTTCGCGCACGCAACTGAGCAACGGCAAACGCGCACCGGCATGAATATTGAGTAACTGATTTACCATTGCGGTGATAAACGCCGTTTTACCGCTCCGGCTAAGTCCGGTGACAGCCAGGCGTAAATGCCGGTCTACGCCGCGATTAACCAGCGAATTGAATTCATTTTTAAGTCGCTTCATCGCCATCCCGTTTTGCTGAAGGAACCGAAGAAATTATAACAAACAGGAAGTAAAGATAGGGGTCAATTCTTACTTATCAACTACCTGAGCTGTATCAGGCGGCATTATTCTTACCGCCTGTAGCAGAATGAATGTGGGCGGTTTATTTATTCTCTACTTTAGGAAGCGCTATCTGGTTGATGCCACCTTCGTTGGTCACCTGCGTGTAGCCCATTTCAGTCAGCATATCTTTCGCCTGCCCTGATTGACGCCCGGAGTTGCAATAGAGCTTCACGGTATCGTTCTTATCTGGAACTTCAGTTACGATACGCGCCTTGATCTCTTTTAACGGGATGTTGACAGCCCCCTGAATATGCTGCTGTTGGTACTGTTCAGGAACGCGAACATCAATCCAGTGCTCGGCAGCATAAACCGGCATGCCAATAACCAGTGCCAACGCTAATACGCTTTTCTTCAACATAATATCTTCCTGACTGATAGTTGGATTTAACCCTTACACTATACGCCAGTTCTTAAGAAAATATTGCGACCGCATTATCACCGTCCGCACCCGTGGACGATTGTTCCTCAGCACGCACATAGTGCGGTTAGCCTTTTGATTTTCCAACTCGCATTCCGAGATTGTTGTCATTCGCCACTTAACTCCATAATATGTCCGCCATTGACTCTCGGACGGAGCTTGGGATCTATGTCTCCTACCATTTATGATATTGCACGAGCCGCTGGTGTATCAAAATCCACGGTATCGCGCGTGCTTAATAAGCAAACCAACATCTCGCCGGAGGCGCTTGAAAAGGTGCTGCGCGCAATTGATGAGTTACAGTATCAGCCTAATAAACTAGCTCGCGCGCTTACCTCTTCCGGATTTGATGCAATAATGGTGATATCTACCCGTTCTGCAAAAACAACTGCCGGTAATCCGTTTTTCTCTGAAGTATTGCATGCAATTACTGCCAAGGCTGAAGAAGTCGGTTTTGATGTCATATTGCAGACGTCGCGAAGCACCGAAGATGATTTACAAAAATGTGAGAGCAAAATTAAGCAGAAGTTGATCAAAGGGATCATTATGCTGAGCTCTCCTGCCGATGAATCATTTTTTGCTCGGTTGGATAAATACAACGTCCCGGTTGTGGTTATCGGGAAGGTTGAAGGTGACTACACTAATGTCTATTCTGTAGACACCGATAATTATCGCGACAGTATTACGCTGACAAATGCACTGATTGAGAGCGGCCACCGTAATATAGCCTGTTTGCATGCACCGCTTGACGTTCATGTTTCTATCGATCGCGTTAACGGTTATAAAGCCAGCCTTCAGGCACATAACATTAAAATGCGTGATGAGTGGGTTATTGACGGGGGGTATACTCATGAAACCGCCCTACTTGCTTCTCGAAAATTACTGAGTCAGCAGCCGTTACCCGATGCCGTATTTGCGACAGACAGCTTAAAGTTAATGAGTTTATATCGCGTAGCGGCCGAGAAAAACATTTCCATCCCAAAACAACTTGCCGTCGTAGGCTATAGTAATGAGCTACTTTCTTTTATGCTCACACCAGTTCCTGGTGGAATTGATGTACCTACTCAGCAATTGGGTGAACAAAGTTGTAATTTATTATTTAATCTGATTGCAGGTGAAAAAGGATTACAGAATATCACGGTGAGCACGCAAATATCGTTGGCCGATTCACTGGTGTAAAAACAGGGGCATAATAATGCCCCTGTTCATTTTTAGAATGCGTAGTTCACGCCTATGCCAGCATAATGGAACCTGTCGCTTTCACCTTCGTCATGATCTTCCCATTCATAAGCATACTCCAGAGACATTGATAAACCGTTCTGGAAATCATACGCATACAATAAACCGAGGCGATTGAAATTATGGCCTTCGCGTTCAGGATCATCCTGCCAGTCCCAGTTTGACCAGCGATCAAGCCCGATACGGGTATACGGCGTCAGGGTTGTATTGCCGAAAGACAGAGGCAGATAAGCCCGAATTTCCTGGGTTGAGAACTCACCATTATTACGCGAATCAGCCAGATTGAAACCGCGTTCAAGGTAATAGTTGACCGTTAACCCTACTGTTTCGTTAAACGTATAATTCAACCCGCTCTCACTTTCGACGCGGCTATCAGAGTAGCCGGTGGTGCTCAAATCATTAACGAATTGATACATCGCAAACCAGCCGCTAAAGCGCAGGTCATCGGTAAGTTTAACATCCCAATCTGGCTGCACTTTCCAGCGCTGCATATTAGCTGTGTCTTTTCCGGGTTCATTGACATAGTGATAACCGTAATTACGGAAGCCACCGGTCAGGCCGAAATTAACATTTTCGCTTTCAAGGAATTGATAGCGGACTTCCAGTTCAGGGCGGTCAAACCACGTACCGCGCTTACCCTCGCTGTAATCAACCGGTCCTTCCTGGTAATAGGCCAGCGATATTTTCCACGGCCCATTGGACGCATTGAAATAGACGGACGGTTCAGCCAGTCCATCCATATCTTCGCCCTGACCTTCAACGTTTTCTATTTCGTACATAGCACCGATATTAAAGTGCCAGTCATTCTTTTCAGCAGCCTGCGCGCAGGCCATTCCCGCGCTCATAATCAGCGCAGTCGCGGACAGTAGGGTTTTCATTATTATTCCTTGTTAAAATACTCGCAAAAATGCCCCAAGGCGCGGGGGATTATTATCCCCCGGAATTTTATTGAATAGCCACTTCAGTTTCAGTATCAAAGAAATGGCATTTCGCCATATCAAAATGAATAGTGATGTTTTCTCCTGCGTGATAATCATTCACTGCCCCAGCACGGACCACTAACTCATGCCCCCCAACAATGGTATAAAGCATAAATTCAGCGCCAGTTAATTCTGCAACGCTAATTTTTGCCGGTACACTATTTTCATTATTAAGCTGCGAAAGTATATCTTCAGGGCGAATTCCCAGCGTGACCGACTGATGTTCATAACCCTGCGTTTTTAATTGTGCTAATTTATTCTCTGGAATCGTTAATTTTAGTGTTTCAGTAACAAACTTATCACCGTCAATCGCGCCACGAATAAAGTTCATGGCCGGTGAGCCAATAAATCCTGCGACAAACATATTTGCTGGGTGGTTATAAACTGTTTTCGGCGCACCGACCTGCTGAACAATACCATCCTTCATAATCACAATACGCGTCGCCATCGTCATGGCTTCTGTTTGATCGTGGGTAACATATATCATGGTGGTATTGAGTTTCTGATGCAGCTTGCTTATTTCTGCCCGCATCTGTACGCGAAGTTTGGCATCGAGATTTGATAAGGGTTCATCCATCAGGAAGACCCCTGCCTCACGAACAATCGCACGCCCAAGTGCCACACGTTGACGCTGACCACCGGATAACGCACCCGGTTTACGTTGCAGATAATCGCGCAGGCCAAGGATTTGCGCCGCCCAGTTGACACGTTCCTCAATCACTGCAGGGGCAATTTTCTGCATTTTCAGGCCAAACGCCATGTTGTCATAGACTGTCATGTGCGGGTACAACGCATAGTTCTGAAAGACCATCGCAATGTTGCGCGATTTCGCCGGCACATCGTTCATCCGTTTACCGTCAATCAGCAGATCGCCACCGCTGATCTCCTCCAGACCGGCGATCATGCGCAACGTCGTTGACTTCCCACAGCCTGAAGGGCCAACAAAAACAATAAACTCTTTATCTTCAATTTCCAGATTGAAGTCTTTAACGACGTGTACCTGGTTGTCGTAAATTTTTTGAATGTGTTGCAACGAAAGCTGTGCCATGTTGAATCCTTTACTTGTCGTGTTGCCAGAAAGCCGATAAGCACGGCCACGTCAGAAATTCGGTTGAAGGAAGTTGCAAGCTTGCTCCGTTCAGCCCCGTACCAATGCCAACAGAGAGCATGCCGCAGGCGTTGATCGCATCAATACCCGCCTGAGCATCTTCTATGCCAATGCACTGCTGCGGGTCAGCGCCAAGGCCCGCACAGGCTGCCAGAAAAATCTCCGGATCCGGTTTCGAGCGAGAAATTAGCGCGGCATCCGCACAGAAATCAAAATAAGATTTAAGATCAAGCGCTTGTAAAATCGCAGGGGCATTGAGCGACACAGAGGCCAGCCCCACCGGAATCCGTTCTTCCCGCAACGTCATCAGCAGCTCACGTATTCCCGGCAATACCGAGTTCACCGTCAACTGGCGCAAAGAATGGACATATAGTCTGTTTTTTCTCTCGGCCAATTGTGCGCAAACCTCAGGTGTAAACTCCCCCGCTTTCCCGCCATATTGCAAAATACGCTGTAGCGATTCGCCGCGACTAATCCCTTTCAGGCTGTCATTAAATGCCTCGTCAATCGCAATCCCTATTTCACCGGCTACCTGCCGCCAGGCGAGAAAATGCAGATGTGCAGTGTCGGTAATCACGCCATCTAAATCAAAAATGATGGCCTGTGGTTTGAGGATCATTCATCACCCCCTTCCGTGGTAGCGGTCCCATTAGTGGGCGAAATAATGGCGTCATTGCAGATAACTATCTCCCCCTGAACAGAGATCTTTTCCCCTTTTACCCAAAGAGTAATCTGCTCGGCGCTGTTAATGCGGATTTCAGTTGCATTGATGGTTACCTGCAAATCGATACCCTGCCAGCGCAGTGGGAAAGACAGTGTTTGCCAATGTTCCGGTAATGCAGGGGCAAGATGTAACTCCCCATGGCGAACATTCACTCCGGCAAATCCCTGGATAGCGCCCAACCAGATTGCGCCCGTTGCCGCCGCATGAATACCATCATCGCAGCTTTGCGGGTCATCCCCGAGATCGATTAGCGAACCTTCGCGCCAAAACCGATACCCCTGATCCGAATCACCACAACGCGCAGCCACAATCCCGTGAATCGCCTTACTCAAAGAGGAGTCGTGAATCGTACGTGGCTCATAATAACGCAGGTTAGCCAGACAGGTTTGCGGGCTAAATTGCTCCGGCAACATGTAGGTCAGCATCACGACATCAGCCTGTTTGAGAATTTGCATCTCATTGACTTCTGCACGGGAGTAATCGAGCAAAATGGTCTGCTTGCCCGCTTTGGCTTTGTACTGCGACAGATCGATAACCGGTTTGTTCAGGAAGGTATCATCCTGAGGAAGCACGCCATCGGGCTGCACTTCCGGTCGCCAGAGATACTGTAAAAAATGCTCTGCGCGATGAATAAACGTGTCATCGCCACAGCCCAACCGACGGGCAAAACCCAGCGCCTGCTCTACGTTGTACCTGGCCATGTAGTTGGTGAACGCATTGTTGTTCACATGCTCAGTGTATTCATCCGGGCCAATCACATCGTGGATCTCTAAACGATCGTTGACCATGACAGCCCTGCTAATCCAGAACTTCGCCGTTTCCAGCAGTAGCGTCATGCCCTCACGGGTCATGAAGTTTAGATCCCCTGTGGCATGCCAGTAATTGATTACCGCCCAGGCAACATCCGCCACGAGGTGATGTTCAGCCTGTGCGGAGGCCACTTTTTGCCGCAGCCCGGTACGGATGTTGATCGCCGCGAATTCAGGCGTTTCCTCATCACCGCTGCGAGCGCTTTCCCACGGGAACAACGCGCCCTGCCAACCGTTACGGCGGGCTTTCTCACGCGCGCCCGGCAAATTATGCCAGCGGTAACGCAATAGACCTCTCGCGGTTTTCGGTTCGGTAAACAAGTGAAACGGTAACAAAAAGACCTCAGTATCCCAGAAGATGTGGCCTTTATACCCTTCCCCCGTCAGACCTTTGGCCGCAATACTGCTGTGCTCATCATGGTCTGGGGTCATCACACGCAGATGATAGAGCGCATAGTCCAGCGCACGCTGATCGCTAATATCAGAGCTGGTAACCTGAACGCGACGAGTTTGCCACCAGGCATGCCAGTTGGCGCTCGACTCAGCCAACAGAGCGTCATATCCCTGTTGCGCGCATGCTTCAATGTTACGCAGCGACTGGCATCCCCAGGTCTCAAGCGACAGGTTGCGTTCGCTCGTCCAGTCAACCCAACTCATTTTCGTCAGCGTGACGCGCTGCCCGGCTTGCGCCTGCACGGTGTTGTGTTGTAACAACCGACGTTCTTTCGCGGTGAAGCAGCGCAGCGCTGCGCCGTCGACGTCACAATATGAGGTGATCGCGATATCGTTGCGATTGTCCTGGGTTGTGTAAATGCCCTGCAGAAGATGCTGACCAAATACTCTAATCTGTGTTTCATCCAGATGCTGACGACCATGATTGGTGATCGTGGCATCAATACCGGTTGAGATACCAATGCTGGCATCGGCATCCAGTGGCGTTACGACCACTTCCATAGCAAACAGCGGCAGCTTCTGTGCTGAGACAAACCGCCGACTCTCAATAGCGAAACGCGCCCCGCCAGGCGCATGCCAGATAAGCGCACGGCGCAATTCCCCGCTGGCAAAATCCAGTTCGCGATGCCAGCTTTCAATCACGCCGCTGGTTAGCGAGAAAATCTCGCCATTAAGCGTGATCTCCACTCCGACTACATCGGGTAGATTAACCAGTTCATTAATTTCGCCTTTACCCGCACGGTGATACAACCCAGCCAGATACATGCCACGAGTCTGTAAGGTGTAAGCTTCCTCGTGGCTGGCGCGAATTCCCATATACCCGTTACCGGTCGTCATGAGTGACGCATATTTATTCAGGCTGTGTGGGCAAAAAGCCGGTTCAGTTAGCATTACTGGCTTCGTCATAAGTCTACGTAGGTCCCTGTTTCAGCCGATTGGTACAGTGCGGCAACCAGTTGTTGAATAACGACGCCCTGCTCTGCGTCAGCAATAGTGACAGGCTCGCCCTGGACATGGTTAACGAAGGCTTCCATGCTGCGATAATGACGGTTGTCATCAGCCATCTCGCGCGCAAGCAGCACGTCAAGCGTACCATCACGGTCGGTGTAAACCTGGGCCGGGAATAACGTCGCCCCCGCCAAATCGCCGCAGAAATTAACGTTCATAATCGATTGTTCAGGAATATTCAGCGCGAAAGAGGTTTCCAGGCGCAGGATACCGCCGTTATGAAATTCAATCGTGCCGAACAAAGAATCCTCCACGGTATATGTAGTGGGATCCCATTTCCCAAACTGACCGCTGTTTTTAAGCGTGCCAATGCGTTGATAGCTGTGCGCGTTAACACGCTTTACCGCCGGGAACCCCAGCACATACATGGCGGCATCAAGCATATGAATACCGAGATCAATCAGCGGCCCGCCGCCCTGCAGTTCTTTGTTGGTAAACACTCCCCAGCCGGGCACGCCGCAGCGGCGCAAAGCGCGGACATTGGTGACATAGATTTCACCCAGAATACCGGCCATCACCTGCTCACGAAGCAGTTGCGTATCCAGCGCAAAACGATGATGAAAATCATAAGCCAGTACTTTTCCCACCCGACGCGCCGTTTTACACATTTCCAACGCCTCGTCTGGCGTCATTGCCGGAGGTTTCTCGCACATCACATGGCATCCGGCGTTCAATGCCAACATGGTGTGTTCATAATGAAAGCGATTGGGCGAGCAGATGCTGACGATATCTGGCTTAGCTTCGCGTAACATCGTTTGCGGATCGTCCCAAACCTGCGGATTACCGTATTTTTCTGCAAACAACCGCGCCTGTGACAGGCGGCTGTCGCAGACAGCCACCAGTTCCAGATCGTTGCGGGTGCAGTAGTACGAAGCATGAACTTTATCCGCCACCTGCCCGGCACCAATAATGGCGACACGTAACGGAGCGCTTGTCAGTGCACTTTTCACGGAAATCCTCTTAGCAAGTACGCAGCCAGGCCAGTGACTGACGATACGCTTCCGGCAGATTCTCTGCTCGTACGCGCCCTTCGTACACAACGTAGCCCTGATAATTATCTTCACGTAACTGGTCAAACAGTGCAGCGAAATCCAGCGTACCGCTTCCCGGCTGATAACGATGGTTATCCGCAATATGGACGTGACCCAGCAGATCGCGATTGTCGTGCAGCGCCTGTGCCATATCGTCTTCTTCGATATTCATATGGTAAAAATCACCAATGATTTGCACATGCTTTAGATTATTTTCCACGATATAGCGACGGGCATCCGCCAGGGTGTTGATCATATGATCCTGATAGCGGTTGAGCGGTTCCAGATACACCACCGTACCCGTACGCTGGGCAACTTTATCAAGATAAATCAATGAATCACTGATAGCTTTACGATCGCCTTCCTGGCTACGCGGAGAGGTCATCGGCGGTAGGCGGAAGGTAAACATGCCCCATGCAGCAGGTACAATAATGCCTTGTCCGCCAACTTCGGCCAGCGCTTCGAGAATGCGGGTAATCTGCCGCAACCCGTTTAAACGACGCTCTTCGATAAAATCACCGATCCAACCGTCATATCCTCCACAGGCAGTGGTAACAGGCAAACCTGTTTCTTTGATCGCCGCTTTTACTTCATCAAGGTTATTGACCAGCAACTTACCGTCAATTTCAAAACCGTCGAATCCCATCTCTTTGATGTAACGGAATTTCTCGAGAATATTTTCCGGGAAAAAAGCCTGATTCTGTGTTCCAATTTTCATCTTCTGCATTCCTTAATTAAAACGCCACACCCATTTTGATGCTCTTTTCCGGATGGCGATCGACATACTGCATATAGCTTTCCGGGCTGCTGGCGAAAGTCACTACCGGGTCGATCAGTTCTTCACAGTTCAGGTAACCGTTCATCAACAGTTCCCAGCAGGTCTCCTCAATACGCTTGCGGCTCCAGCGCGGATAATCTGGATTCGGTTCACTGCAGGCGCGAGAGAAGACAATTTTGGCGTTGTTGAAGTGCGCTTCACGCCCCAGGTTGAAACCTTCAGCAAAAGGTTTCGCGAAAGCGACATAGGAAATGGTTCCACCATAGGCCAGACCGCGTAACGCCGACTGCAGCGCATCTGCATAGCCACTGGTTTCGATGATCACATCTGCGCCCTGCTTACCGGTCAGCTTCTTAATTTCCATGCCTACATCGGTGCCAATCGGATTCAGACAGAAATCCGCGCCATGGCGACGCGCGATATCGCAGCGATGGGCAATCGGATCCACGCCGATGACCACTGAGGCTCCCGCTTTCTTAGCCAGTTGCACGGCAATCTGGCCAATTGCGCCTAAGCCCACGACGACCACAAAGTCACCGACGCGCACATTGGCGTCGCGCACACCGCTCATGGCGAACTGTGCCGGGTCATAGCACACGGCATTTTTCCACGAACTGCCTTCAGGCATTTTGCGCAGTTTGTAGTTGTTCACCGCATTAAAAATAACCGTTTCAGCCAGAGGACCGTAGCCGCAAACTGAATCGCCAACGGCGTATTCGGTCACATCGCTGCCACACTCAATAACATCGCCCACCACCATATTGCCAAGCTGGAATTTACCGAATTCGATCCCGCGTGGTGCCCCTTCCGGACGCGGCATAAACATTTGCCATTCACCGTTAAAATCTTCGTCAATAAACGGGCTGACAGCACGAAAATCGACCACTTCTGTGCCATGTTTCGGCGCGCCAAATTTAACGCGAACTTTAACTTCATTGGCGGATACCGCTTTGTCTTCATATTCCACCAGCGCTGCAACGCGCGGTTCTATGGCAACTAACTTCTTCATTTACAACTCCTTAATTAAACTGGCCGCTTAGCCTTTCACGCCGCCAGCGGTCAAACCACTTTTAATAAAACGTTCGGAAAGCGCATACATAATGACCACCGGCAATGCAGTGACTAACGATGCAGCCATCATGCGTCCCCAGATATAGTCAGGTGTACTGAACAGCGCGTTCAGACCGACCGGTAAGGTAAAATTGCTGGCGCTGGAAAGGAAAATCGAAGCAAACAGATAGTCATTCCACGCCACCATAAAGCAGTACACAAAGACCGAAACCAGACCAGACATTGCCAACGGCACGGTAATACGAAAGATGATCTGCAGACGGTTCAACCCATCCATCATCGCGGCTTCTTCGATCTCATCCGGAATGGTGTCGAAATAGCTTTTCAACATGAACACTGCGGTCGGCAGCGTCTGGGTGACCATAGTGATAATCAACGCCATTTCGGTGTCGTAGATGCCGAGTGCCGTAATGATCTTGAATAACGGCACCACCAGCAGGATCCCCGAAAACATGTACACCGTGTAAAAACTGGCATTGATGGTCATTCGTCCCTTAAAACGCAGGCGGGAAAGCGCATACGCCCCGAGCACGCCCAGAAATACCGCCACCACCGAAGAAGTCACCGATACCACCAGGCTATTACGGAAGTAGTCAACAAACGGGAAAATCATCGGGTTGAAGATGTCGATGTAATGTTCCAGCGTCCATTGCTGCGGTAACAGCGTCGGATGCAGCGAAATCGCCTCTTTTGCGCTTTTAAATGAGGTCATCAGCATCACAAAAAATGGAAATAACGTGATGCCCAGGAAGACAATTAATCCACAGTAAAAGCCAATGCGGCCCAGCGTGCGCTTATTTGTTGCCATTGAGGTTCACCCGTTTTCTGGTCAGCAGGATAACAGCGAAAATGATGACGAAGAGGACAACAGAAATCGCGGCTGCTTTACCTAAGTCATTAAATGCAAACGCTGTTTTATAGAGATAGACCCCGAGAATATCGACTTTAGTGGTCAGCAGATAAACATCGGCGAACATATAAAACATCCAGATCGTACGCAGCGTGACTACGGTCGCCAGTACCGGCATGATCGCTGGCAGCGTGACGATGCGAAACCGTTGCCAGGCGTTCGCGCCATCCATTTCTGCCGCCTCATACAACGATTTATCAATAGTCTGTAAAATCGCCAGAAACGAGATAAAGGCATACGGGAAGTAGCGCCAGATGGCGAACAACACGACCAGCGCGAAGCTGCTACCGGGATTGTCGAACCACAGCGGAGCCTGATCGTAGAGATGCAACAGATCCACGCCGAGGTAGTTCACAATGCCGTAGCCGTTGTTGAACATGTATTTCCAGGCAAACACCAGCGAAATTGATGGCGTTACGTAAGAGAGGATGACCAGTGAGCGCGCAGTTTTCCGCAGACGAAACTCACGGTTAAAAAACATCGCCACTCCCAGCCCCAGCACCGTGCTCCCTGCCACAACCAGCGCGGTATACCAGACCGTCATCCACAGCGAATGCCAGAATCCGGGATCGGATAAGATACGGATATAGTTGCTCAGCCCGACAAACGTAGACTCAATTTGCGGATTAAGCGGCAAACGCATAAAGCTGATTTCGATGTTAGATATCATTGGCCACGCCACTAAACCGCCCAATAACAGCAAGCTGGGCGCCAGCAGCAGCATGGCAAATGGCATATCAGATCGACCTGAAAAGAACTTATTCATCACGGCTTTCCATTTCCCCATTAGCGCTGTTCAACGAGGTCATCCAGTTTTGTCTGGCTTGCCTTGATGGTCGATGAAAGGTCAGCTTTTCCTACCGTGACGTTGTGCACCATGGTACTCACGATGCCGGAGCCGGTTACGTCGCCCATGCGGGTAAAGTTCTTATCACCGACGGCACCAAAGACCTGAATATTTGGCAGTTCGGCAATCAGTTGATCGGGTAATTCACCCAGCGCTTTGATAACAGCGTTATCTTTCCACGTCGAAGTATTCACCACCGCTTTGTTGACCGGCAGCGCCGCCCCTGGCGACATCATGACCCAGTCCGCAATGTTGTCGGCCTGCTCCATAAAGGTGACAAATTTCTCTGCCGCTTCTGTTTCTTCGGTTTTTTGACCTGCGGTAATGGTCAGCGACGTCAGCATGCCGTAAACAGCGGAATTTTTTTCCATCGGCACCATAAAGCCAACATTTTTAGGATCGCCCTCTTTGATCACCGCCGGGAGGATATAGGTGGAATAAATCGCCATTGGCGCCGTGCCGTTCATGAAAGCATCTTTGACTTCCATGATGTCGTTCGAACCAGGCATAGTGTTCATGGCAAGTTGGCGGTAATACTGCAACGCCTGCGCCATTTCAGGTGTGTCGAGCGTAATCTTTCCCTGCGCATCAAAAACGTTGGCCTGGTTAGAGAGCGCAAACTGGGAGAATGACTGTTCGGTCAAAACGCTTTCTGCCGTCGGCAGCGCAATGCCGTATTTCTTACTGCCAGGATTGTTGAGCTTCTGCGCCACGTTTAGCAATTGCTGCCAGTCTTTTGGCTCTTCCAGTCCGGCTTTTGCCAGCACATCTTTGCGGTACCAGATCCCGCCAATCCAGGCGCTGACCGGAACCCCGGTCCATGCACTACCGTCTTCAGTGCGTACAATACG
This sequence comes from Citrobacter sp. Cf125, assembly GCF_030333935.1. Taxonomy (NCBI): domain Bacteria; kingdom Pseudomonadati; phylum Pseudomonadota; class Gammaproteobacteria; order Enterobacterales; family Enterobacteriaceae; genus Citrobacter; species Citrobacter sp. Cf125. The sequence goes on from NZ_JAOWEY010000022.1 coordinate 261,562, forward strand.
CAGGACACCATCATAAAAAGTTCCCTCACCTACACCGTTGATGACCTGCGCTACCGCTTTACGGTCGATGAGGGATTCTTTATCCATAACTTTCGCGTAGTCATGGCTGGTTTCAATGACTTCAGGTAGTGAACCGCTGCGCGCCAGGGTGATGACCTTGGTGTTGTAAGCATCTTCTTCCACAGGAACCTGTTTGACGCTGATGCCCGGGTTTTCTTTTTCAAAACGCTCAATCAGTTTTGCAATGACCGCCTGCCGCTCCTGCTCAACAGAAGAGTGCATAAATTCAATCGCGACAGAGGACTTTTTATCATCCTTACACCCGGAAACCAGGGCGCAGGAAACCAGTGCTGAAATCAGCACAATTTTAGCTTTAAGCATGAAATGTTCCTTTTTATTACTTAACCCACATGACCTGCCAGGCGTACAACGTTAATTCCTTACCGGAAATAGTTTTACCGCCAATCAAATCAACTCCATTTTCTATATCAATACGAATGGTTTGAGTATGACCGCTGACATTAAATAACCCGGTAATTTCCTCACCTGTTTCCGCAGTACGTTTAATTTGCATTACGGCTGGTGTAATACTGTTAATTTGAAAATCACTATCAGGATGAAATGCTTTATTATTACGACGTATTACAATTAGTCGGGATAACTCATGATAAATAGCGTGACGCAAACTGGTTTCATCTGCCAGCTCCGCTTCTATTTGTCCCACCTGATATTTTTTGCGGTTGATCGCGCGGTTATAACCGAACGTCTCAACACCTTTATAATCATTGCGTGATCCAAGTATGCTTTGAATGTAAACCGCCGGCACGCCTGGAAAACTCAGCAAAATGGCATGTGCGAGAATAAAGCGAGAAAACCGTTCGGCATCGCTACAATTACCAGGGGTTAGCGCATCCATATATGTCACGTTAATTTCATACGGGCTGCGACTGCCATCAGGATTATTTTTCCAGTTAACCAGCGCACCTTCCTGTTGTAGTTCTGTCACCAGCCGCATGATCTCGTCTTCAGGCAACAAACCGCGTAATGGGTTGAGACCAATGCCATCATGTGATGCGAGAAAATTAAACCAGGTTGTCTCACCAGACGGCAGCTCCAGTGATTGCGCCCACTGGCACAATATCGACGTGTCCTGGCGTTGTACCGCATGCAGCACCAGCGGCGGCAGCGAGAACTGGTACACCATATGCGCTTCATCATGGCCATTACCGTAGTAGGACACGTTATCCTTATGCGGGACGTTGGTTTCGGTAATAATCGCCGTACCAGGCGCCGCGCAGTCCGCAATAGCGCGGAATAGTTTGATAAGCTGATGCGTTTTTTCCAGATGAATACAGCTCGTTCCAGGCTCTTTCCACATAAAGCCAACCGCATCCAGGCGAACATAATCTGCGCCCTGCTCAAGATAGCTCAGCAGCACATCGACCATCGCCAGTAACACCACCGGGTTGGCATAGTTGAGATCGATCTGGTCATCGCTGAACGTCGTCCATAAATGGCGCACGGTGTTATCTTTTAGCGTAAATGGTGTCAGTAACGGTAATGCGCGTGGACGTGTGACGTTGCTCAGGTCCGTATCAGGATCCATTGCAATAAAGAAATTTTCATAACCGTCAAGCTGTTGCAAATAATTATTAAACCACTCGCTTTTAGCTGACATATGGTTACAAACAAAATCAAACATCAGTCGACTGGACTCACCTAATTCCTTAATATCATTCCAGTCACCGGTTTCTTCGGCAACCTGATGGTAATTAATCACGGAAAAACCATCATCCGATGACCACGGATAAAATGGCAGAAGATGCACATGAGAAAATGTCGACTTAAACCATTCATTATAAAACTGATTAAACGTCGGCAACGGTTTTTTACCAACCCCGTGGAATTGATCGGCGTAGGTAATAAGCACCACATCGCCCTCATCCCAATGCGCTTTACGGATTTTTTTAATTAATCCCTGTGATTTCTCTAAACGTGCAAACAGCGCTTCATAGTGGCATGAAGTAAATGTATGACCATAAACTTCTGTCAGGCATTTTTGGATTTTTTGGTTCACCTTCGATTCTCGTGGTAGCGGTCCCATGAGCCAAGAGACTACTCTGCGTAAAATAAGCTGTCAATTAGCTGAGGTGGTCTGAAGGGGGGTAAAAAAAGAATTTTGGCAGCCAAAAAATCGTATTTGTGAGCTGCCGCAAATTAACTGAGGGAATGTTGATTAATTGTTGCTTGCTTTTACTGATTCAAATATCAGGTTCGATTACCGGAATATCGTTTCGACAATTTTGCCGCTGCCCGACTCAACACCGGTTCCAGAACCAACGCCAGCAGCATTTTTAGCGGGCGTCGGGCGACGGATTTCACCGCCCACCCTGCTACCCCCGCCGGGCCGTAGCGAAGCGCCGTTAAAAGCACCAGCTTACCTGCTATTTTAAAGCCCGGCTTAACCCTTTGCCCGGCACGTTGCCAGCGATTGTTCATTTCTAACCTCACAATTGGCGGAAACGACTACGTAAGGAAAAAGTATCGGACGTCACATAACGTTCCATTTCACGCAAACGCTTTTCACTAGCCGCCAGCTCGCGATCGACAGCATCCAACAGTTCACCGCTTGATGGCTGCTGCTCGCCGGAAACCACATTATCCGGCATCGGATCCAATACAAACGTCAGCACGATGTAAGCGACGAAGGTGAAAAAGGCCAGACCAAAAAAGACTGACAGCACCACCAGGATCCGTACCAGCTTCACAGGCACATCGAGATAATGCGCAATACCCGCACAAACCCCCTTAACCATGCCCTGCTGCGGAATACGCCACAGTTTTTTGTTCAGATTAACGCCTCCCATTAGCGGTCCCTCCAGTTTGGATGTTCAGCATCAAGGATGTCTTCCAGCGCCTGAATGCGCTCACGCATCCGCTGTGCGTCATCCTTGAGTTCGACCAGACGTTGCTGTTCACTTTGCGACAGTTCGCCACGACTGGAACGGTTGCTGTAATGCAGCCAGAGCCAAATCGGTAAAACAAACAGCACAAAGATGGTTAACGGGATAGCCAGAAATAGCGCGCTCATGAGTACTCCTTACAGGTGATGAGCGGCGGCGCGTTCGGGCGCCGCCAGATGTTATTATTGCTTGTCTTGCTGCATTTTGGCTTTAAGTTGCGCCAGCTGCTCGCTGATTTCATCATCTGCTTTCAGGTCAGCAAATTGCTGATCCAGGGACTTCTGTTTACCGAAATTATGGCTTTCAGCCTCAGCTTCCATCTGATCGATACGACGCTCGAAAGATTCAAAGCGCGCCATCGCTTCATCAAGTTTACCGCTGTCCAGCTGACGACGAACATCACGTGAAGAACTCGCTGCCTGATGACGTAGCATCAGCGCCTGCTGACGAGCACGGGTTTCACTGAGTTTATTTTCCAGCTCACCAATCTCTTTTTTCATACGCGCCAGCGTATCGTCAACCAGCGTGACTTCATGCTCCAGAGAGGCAATCAGGTCAGTCAATTTCTGTTTTTCGATTAACGCAGAACGCGCCAAATCTTCTTTCTCTTTGCGCAGCGCCAGCTCAGCTTTTTCTTGCCACTCTGCCTGTTGCGCGCTGGCCTGTTCGATACGACGAGATAATTGTTTCTTTTCTGCCAGAGCGCGTGCGGAGTTTGAACGCACCTCAACCAGCGTATCTTCCATTTCCTGGATCATTAACCGCACCAGCTTCTGCGGATCTTCAGCCTTTTCCAGCAACGCATTAATGTTGGCGTTCACGATGTCGGCAAAACGAGAAAAAATACCCATAATGTAATCCTCACTTACTGTTCTGATATCGGGCTATGCCCTGCTGATTTCGTAATGCACTTGGCGTGCCAACTTTTTATCTAATTGATTTTAATAATTATATCTAATTTTACCTGGCGAGAGAATTAGGGTAAATTGGTGAATAACACTAACAAATGGTGAATTTCATCATGGCAGGATACAAAGATAATCTTCTGGGTGAAGCAAACAGCTTTATTGAAGTGCTGGAGCAGGTTTCTCATCTGGCGCCGCTGGATAAGCCTGTCCTGGTTATCGGTGAGCGAGGTACTGGGAAAGAGCTTATTGCCAACCGCCTGCACTATCTCTCCACCCGTTGGCAAGGCCCGTTTATTTCGCTTAACTGCGCAGCGCTCAACGAGAACTTGCTTGATTCCGAACTGTTTGGTCACGAAGCAGGTGCCTTTACCGGCGCTCAAAAACGCCATCCTGGACGTTTCGAACGCGCCGACGGCGGTACGCTGTTTCTCGATGAACTGGCAACCGCCCCGATGTTGGTGCAGGAAAAATTGCTGCGCGTTATTGAATATGGAGAGCTGGAACGTGTTGGCGGCAGCCAGCCGTTGCAAGTTAACGTACGACTTGTTTGTGCAACCAATGCCGACTTACCTCGCATGGTCAACGAAGGCACTTTTCGCGCGGACCTGCTGGATCGTCTGGCCTTTGACGTAGTGCAACTCCCACCGTTACGCGAACGCCAAAGCGACATAATGTTAATGGCCGAGCATTTTGCCATTCAGATGTGCCGCGAGATCGGGTTACCACTGTTTCCAGGGTTTAGTGCCGAAGCCAGAGAAACGCTCCTCCACTACCGTTGGCCGGGTAATATTCGTGAACTGAAAAACGTCGTGGAGCGATCCGTTTATCGACATGGGACCAGTGATTACCCGCTGGATGAGATAATCATTGATCCCTTCCGCCGTCATGTCGTGGAATCTCAGGTGCAGGAAGCAAAACCAACATCTGTAGCATTACCGCTGGATCTTCGTGAATTCCAGCAGCAACAAGAGAAAGACTTTCTACAAACCAGCTTACTGCTGGCTAAATTTAACCAGAAAAAAGCCGCTGAATTACTGGGTCTCACTTATCATCAGCTACGAGCCTTGCTGAAGAAGCACCAGATCTAGCACGCATTTGCAAGTGTCATACTGGCGGGTTTGACGCATAACCTCATCTAAGCTACGCCAATTTTTCGAAAGTCGTGTTGGAAAAGTGTGAGCTGCGGGAGAACCGCTGGATGGGGACTCAGGTACTGGGTGCGACATTCAGTGGCTCAGATCTCTCCGGCGGCAAGTTTTCTACTTTCGACTGGCAAGCAGCAAACTTCGCACATTGCGATCTGACCAATTCGGAGTTAGGTGACTTAGATATTCGGGGTGTTGATTTACAAGGCGTTAAGTTAGACAACTACCAGGCATCGTTGCTCATGGAGCTACTTGGTATCGCTGTGATTGGTTAGCCCAGCGTTTACACCGGGAGATGCGTTTGACGATTTACTTTTAACCAGTACGACTCCTGGCAAGCATTGTGAAACGTTTTCTCCAGTGGACGAATATCCTGACCTGCCGCATCAACGACATGCCATCTAATGCTGCATTCTGGACAGGCATTTGATGAATATTTAACCAATTCATTTTCGCGAGAACAACGAATAACCACTCCCGAATCATGAAGCCATGTCTTATTTATAATCTCAACTTCAGCCATGTCATCCCGTTTACTGACATCCTCAATACAAATAACATTTTTGCCTATTTTTATAGCATTGACATAATCCGCTAAGTTGCTCATTTATTAAATATTCCCGTTGATTCGTACACTAACGCATTGTAATCGCTTACGCATTTTGTCACAGCGAGGAAACCGTAACAAATTACGCCAACTGTCCACATCCTGCACCGCGTTTATAGCAAGTCAGATGGGGCATGAAAATGCTAAGATAGTTAACAGAGTAGATTCAAAGTGGATAGCAGGTATGAATTTTGACCATGACGCGGTGTTGAACTCGCGCTTATCGAACCTGTTGCTCCCAAAAACAAACGGTAATGGCAAATGTCATTAAGTATTAGTAAGATAGCCTCTTTATATAATCCATTAAAATTATGCGCCTGGTTTTATCATCTCTGATCGTGATGGCTGGATTTCTGAGTGGTCAGGCTGCTGCTGCGCCTGAGCAAGCTTCGCACGCTGATATCCGTGACAGTGGGTTTGTCTATTGCGTCAGCGGGCAGGTCAATACGTTCAACCCGCAAAAAACGAGCAGTGGTCTCATCGTCGACACGTTAGCGGCCCAATTGTATGACCGACTGCTTGATGTAGATCCCTACACCTATCGACTGGTGCCTGAGCTGGCTGAAAGCTGGGAGGTGCTGGATAACGGCGCAACCTACCGCTTCCATCTGCGTCGTGACGTACAGTTTCAAAAGACCGCCTGGTTCACTCCCACCCGCAAACTGAATGCAGACGATGTGGTGTTTACCTTCGAGCGCATCTTTGATCGCCACCATCCATGGCACAATGTGAACGGCAGCAATTTCCCCTACTTCGACAGCCTGCAGTTCGCCGATAACGTCCAAAGTGTGCGCAAACTGGACAACAACACCGTTGAATTCCGCTTAACTCAACCTGATGCCTCCTTTATGTGGCATCTTGCCACACACTATGCCTCCGTAATGTCGGCGGAATATGCGGCTAACCTGGCAAAACAGGATCGTCAGGAACTGCTCGACAGACAACCTGTCGGCACAGGACCGTACCAACTTTCGGAGAATCGTGCCGGCCAATATATTCGGTTGCAGCGGCATGAAAAATTCTGGCGTGGTACTCCTCTGATGCCGCAGGTGGTAGTGGACCTCGGTTCTGGCGGAACCGGACGGTTATCAAAGTTACTGACCGGCGAATGTGACGTTTTAGCCTGGCCTGCCGCCAGCCAGCTCAGCATATTGCGTGATGACCCTCGCCTGCGTCTGACGCTGCGCCCGGGGATGAACATTGCCTACCTGGCGTTCAACACCAATAAACCGCCGTTGAATAACCCTGCCGTGCGGCATGCGCTGGCGCTAGCGATCAACAACCAACGGTTAATGCAGTCTATCTACTACGGGACGGCAGAAACCGCAGCATCTATTTTGCCTCGCGCCTCGTGGGCTTATGATAACGAAGCTAAAATTACAGAGTACAACCCGGCAAAATCGCGCGAGCAGCTAAAAGCGCTGGGGCTGGAGAATCTGACGTTACAACTTTGGGTTCCTACCAGCTCTCAGGCCTGGAACCCCAGTCCGCTGAAAACCGCAGAGCTGATTCAGGCAGATATGGCTCAGGTGGGTGTGAAAGTGAAGATCATCCCGGTAGAAGGCCGTTTTCAGGAGGCAAGATTAATGGATATGAACCATGATCTGACGTTATCCGGCTGGGCGACGGACAGTAACGATCCTGACAGTTTTTTCCGGCCGTTGCTCAGCTGTGCCGCCATCAATTCACAGACCAACTTTGCCCACTGGTGTAATCCGCAGTTTGACAGCATTCTGCGCAAAGCCCTCTCTTCGCAGCAGCTTTCATCGCGAATTGATGCCTATGACGAAGCGCAAAATATTCTTGCGCAAGAGTTACCGATCCTGCCGCTGGCCTCTTCACTGCGTCTACAGGCTTACCGCTACGACATCAAAGGGCTGGTGCTCAGTCCGTTCGGCAATTCCTCTTTTGCCGGGGTGTCCCGGGAAAAGAAAGATGAGGTGAAAAAACCATGATTATCTTCACCCTGCGTCGATTTTTGTTGCTGCTGGTCACCCTGTTCTTTCTGACCTTTATTGGATTCAGCCTGAGCTACTTCACACCTCATGCGCCGTTACAGGGCGCATCGTTGTGGAACGCTTGGGTATTCTGGTTCAATGGTCTCATTCACTGGGATTTCGGCGTATCCAGTATCAATGGTCAGTTGATCTCAGAACAGCTGAAAGAGGTGTTCCCGGCCACAATGGAACTGTGCATTCTTGCCTTTGGTTTTGCACTAATGGTCGGGATCCCCGTTGGTATGCTGGCAGGCATCACGCGCAACAAATGGCAGGATCGTTGCATCAGCGCATTGGCTCTGATGGGGTTTTCTATCCCCGTTTTTTGGCTGGCTCTGCTGCTGACATTGCTCTTCTCACTGACCCTCGGCTGGTTACCCGTTTCCGGGCGTTTTGATCTTCTCTACGAGGTGAAACCCGTTACCGGTTTTGCCATTATTGATGCGTGGATCTCCGACTCACCCTGGCGCGATGAAATGCTGGTCAGCGCTATCCGTCATATGGTGCTCCCGGTGCTAACGCTCTCCGTTGCGCCCACCACCGAAGTCATCCGCCTGATGCGTATCAGCACCATTGAGGTCTTTGATCAGAACTACGTCAAAGCGGCGGCCACACGCGGTTTGTCACGCTTAACGATTCTGCGCCGTCACGTTCTGCACAACGCCCTGCCGCCGGTGATCCCGCGTCTGGGCTTACAGTTTTCCACCATGCTGACGCTGGCGATGATCACCGAGATGGTCTTTAGCTGGCCTGGTCTTGGCCGTTGGTTGATTAACGCGATTCGCCAGCAGGATTACGCGGCGATTTCAGCGGGCGTTATGGTGATTGGCTCACTGGTTATCATCGTCAACGTTATCTCTGATATTTTGGGTGCTATGGCTAACCCTCTGAAACATAAGGAATGGTATGCCTTACGATAGCGTCTATAGCGAAAAACGCCCGCCAGGTACGTTGCGCACCGCATGGCGCAATTTCTATGGTGATGCAACTGCGATGATCGGCCTGTACGGCTGCGCGGGATTGGCTGTTTTGTGTATTTTTGGTGGTTGGTTTGCCCCTTACGGCATCGATCAGCAATTTCTCGGCTATCAGCTTTTACCGCCGTCATGGTCACGCTATGGCGAAGTCTCTTTCTTCCTCGGAACTGACGATCTGGGACGAGACGTTTTAAGTCGTCTGCTCAGCGGCGCGGCCCCGACCGTTGGAGGCGCGTTTGTCGTCACTCTTGCCGCCACACTGTGTGGCCTTGTATTGGGCGTAGTTGCCGGTGCGACGCACGGCTTGCGCTCCGCAGTGCTGAACCACATTCTGGACACCCTGCTGTCGATCCCTTCTCTGCTGCTGGCGATTATTGTGGTGGCCTTTGCCGGACCGCATCTGACACACGCCATGTTTGCGGTCTGGCTGGCGTTGCTGCCGCGCATGGTGCGCTCCGTTTACAGCATGGTGCATGACGAGCTGGAGAAAGAATACGTCATTGCCGCTCGCCTGGATGGTGCAACCACACTGAATATTCTGTGGTTTGCCGTTCTGCCGAATATTACCGCCGGTCTGATTACTGAAATCACCCGCGCACTGTCGATGGCGATTCTGGATATCGCCGCGCTGGGTTTTCTCGACCTTGGCGCACAGCTGCCATCCCCGGAATGGGGGGCCATGCTCGGTGACGCGCTGGAGCTGATTTATGTCGCACCGTGGACGGTCATGCTGCCAGGCGCAGCGATTATGATAAGCGTGCTGCTGGTTAACCTACTGGGTGACGGCGTGCGCCGCGCAATTATTGCGGGGGTGGAATAATGCCATTACTGGATATCCGCAACCTGACGATTGAATTCAGAACCGGTGACGACTGGGTTAAGGCAGTTGATCGCGTCAGCATGACCCTCAACGAGGGTGAAATCCGCGGGCTGGTCGGCGAGTCGGGTTCCGGCAAAAGTCTGATCGCTAAGGCCATTTGCGGCGTCGCTAAAGATAACTGGCGCGTAACCGCAGACCGTATGCGTTTTGATGATATCGATCTGCTACGCCTTTCCGCGCGTGAACGACGCAAACTGGTCGGTCATAACGTCTCCATGATCTTTCAGGAGCCACAGTCATGTCTCGATCCGTCTGAGCGGATCGGACGGCAGCTAATGCAAAATATTCCTGCCTGGACTTACAAGGGCCGCTGGTGGCAGCGCATCGGCTGGCGCAAACGCCGTGCGATTGAACTCTTACACCGCGTCGGGATAAAAGACCATAAAGATGCCATGCGCAGCTTCCCATATGAGCTAACCGACGGCGAATGCCAGAAGGTCATGATCGCTATCGCATTGGCGAATCAGCCGCGTTTGCTGATTGCCGATGAACCGACGAACGCGATGGAGCCAACCACCCAGGCGCAAATTTTCCGTCTGCTAACCCGTCTGAATCAAAACAGCAATACCACCATTTTGTTGATAAGCCATGACCTGCAAATGCTCAGCCAGTGGGCTGACAAAATCAACGTGATGTACTGCGGACAAACGGTGGAAACCGCGCCAAGTAAAGATTTGGTGACCATTCCGCATCATCCTTATACTCAAGCGTTGATTCGCGCTATTCCTGATTTTGGTAGCGCAATGCCGCACAAAAGCCGCCTGAATACCATGCCAGGAGCAATTCCATTGCTGGAACAATTACCCATCGGCTGTCGTCTGGGGCCGCGCTGCCCTTATGCACAACGCGAATGTATTGAAACCCCAAGACTGACCGGAGCAAAGAATCATCTCTACGCCTGTCATTTCCCGCTGAACATGGAGAGAGAGTGAGATGGTAGAAACCCTGCTCGAAGTTCGTAATCTGAGCAAAACCTTTCGCTACCGGACAGGTTTATTTCGCCGCCAGACCGTGGAGGCCGTCAAGCCCCTGAGTTTCACCCTGCGCGAACGTCAGACGCTCGCCGTCATTGGTGAAAACGGTTCGGGGAAATCTACGCTGGCAAAAATGTTGGCGGGTATGATTGAACCTACCAGCGGTGAGCTGCTGATTGACGATCATCCGTTAAAATATGGTGATTATTCATTTCGTAGTCAGCGGATCCGTATGATTTTCCAGGATCCGTCAACATCGCTTAATCCTCGGCAACGTATCTCGCAGATCCTCGATTTTCCGCTACGTCTGAATACCGACCTCGAGCCTGAGCAGCGTCGTAAACAGATCGTGGAGACCATGCGTATGGTCGGACTGCTGCCCGATCACGTAAGCTATTACCCGCATATGTTAGCGCCGGGGCAAAAACAGCGTCTGGGCCTTGCCCGTGCGCTCATTTTACGACCCAAAGTCATTATCGCCGACGAAGCCCTGGCTTCTCTGGACATGTCGATGCGTTCGCAGCTCATCAATCTGATGCTGGAATTACAGGAAAAACAAGGGATTTCATATATCTATGTGACTCAGCATATTGGCATGATGAAGCACATCAGCGACCAGGTATTAGTCATGCATCAGGGCGAAGTTGTTGAGCGCGGCAGTACAGCGGACGTTCTGGCCTCCCCGTTGCATGAACTTACCCGTCGCCTGATTGCAGGTCATTTCGGCGAAGCGCTTACCGCCGACGCCTGGCGGAAAGATCGCTAACAAACGACTGCCCCCTCAACCGGGGGGCATTCTGCCATCAGTGACACAACGTAGGTAAGAGCAGCGTATCAACTTCGGTAAACGTGACTGACGGATAAAGGGCACCCTGCATTGCCCAGACACCTGCAGCACTGGCCTCGTCGACAAGTTGTGCTGTTTCGACTCCCTTCACTACAACACGGTCGCAATATTCCCTGATATTTTTGATCAGCACCGGGAACATCGGTTTTTCTACCTGTTCCAGGAAAAAACCGCGATCCAGTTTAACAACGTCAAAATGACCGCAAACCAGCGGGCTGGCCCCTACGCTGCCGGAGCCAAGATCGCCTAACCACAATGCGTTTGGGCCGTCGCGAAGTGAATTAATCAACAGACTATTCAGGCACACGGTATTCGTCAGAAAACGTTCTGAAAGTTCCAGTGCAATAAATGGTAGTGCCTGTAAGGCCGACTTGATGGCTGGATCACCAATCGCCAGCAGCGCCATTTCGTCAATGAGTTTCAGGGTACAAATAAGGCTGTTGCGCTCAAACCAGTCACGCTTTTCGGCAATTAATCGAATTTGCTCGAGCATGAAATTACGCTTTTGTTCGCTATCCCACGCTGAAATGATGAAATCTGGATGCAACGGTTGAACCGTATCTGAAGTAAACCGGGTGTTGATCTCTACGCCCAGTAATTTATCTGTTGTGTCTCTCATCGTTTCCGCGATGAAATGATAGTGCATAAGACCACTCCAATTGATCATAACGTCATGATAATGCACTTCTAATCACAATCAATCAATAATATCGATCAATGCGTCGATATTGATCGATAAAAACAATATATCATAACAAGCTGAATATTGTCATATTTTTTGTTTTAAGAAAGTTCCTACCTTGCTATGTTTATTAACATCAGCTAGCAATGAAATAATACCATTTCAATGCCTTTGAAACCTTGCATTTTCTCTGATTCACCGACGTTAAATGCCTGAACGAAGCATAACCGGAGGGGAATGATATACTCCCCACATGCAATGAAGTGACAGGTCACGTGAGGTTGATAACCATTCCTCAGGGAAAAGGCGTGGGATATAATTTCAGACCAATTTCGAGTGAGCTTAACGCGTCAATCATAATTCATTGATTGGTAAAAGATAAGTGTTAACAAAAAGGATTAAAGCCATGGGTTTTTTATCAGGTAAGCGTATTCTGGTGACAGGCCTTGCCAGTAAATTGTCTATCGCATGGGGAATCGCTCAGGCGATGCATCGCGAAGGTGCTGAACTGGCGTTCACCTACCAGAACGACAAGCTGAAAGGTCGTGTGGAAGAATTTGCAGCGCAATTAGGCTCCAACATTGTTTTGCAGTGTGATGTGGCTGAAGATGCCAGCATTGACGCCATGTTTGCTGAACTGAGCAAAACCTGGCCGAAATTCGACGGTTTCGTACACTCAATCGGCTTCGCACCTGCTGACCAACTGGATGGCGATTATGTGAATGCAGTTACCCGCGAAGGATTTAAAATTGCGCATGACATTAGCGCTTACAGCTTTGTTGCGATGGCAAAAGCATGTCGTTCCATGCTAAACCCTGGTTCTGCGCTACTGACGTTGTCCTATCTGGGCGCAGAGCGTGCAATCCCTAACTATAACGTCATGGGCCTGGCGAAAGCCTCCCTGGAAGCGAACGTCCGTTATATGGCTAATGCGATGGGACCTGAAGGCGTGCGTGTGAATGCCATTTCCGCAGGTCCAATCCGTACACTCGCCGCTTCTGGCATTAAAGATTTCCGTAAAATGCTGGCGCACTGTGAAGCGGTTACACCGATTCGCCGCACCGTTACCATTGAAGATGTGGGTAACTCCGCAGCATTTCTGTGCTCCGATCTCTCTGCCGGTATCTCTGGTGAAGTCGTACACGTTGACGGTGGCTTCAGCATCGCCGCAATGAACGAGCTGGAACTTAAATAATCCTAAGACCTCGATGGGCGGTCTTGCACCGCCCATGACACTCCCCTCAGCCACCACATATGCCTTTCTGATATTTATTATCACGTAACAATCTTTCATCCCCTCATTTGCTTACGTCAGGATATTGCAGCGCAAACGATCCGGCGTAGTAGTATGACGACAAGTCCGGGTCGCCACTTTTAGACCAAGGAACGCCCATGGAACAACGCCGAATTGAAGGCAAAAGCCACTGGTATCATGAGACGCAATCCAGCACGTATCCGCATGATGTTCTGCCGCTGGTCCCGGAAGCCGCTCATGTCGACGACAGTTTTTTACTGGATCTGGCATTACCTGATGACGCTCTTTCGCCCTTTCAATCCTGGTTAACCCCTGCCCGTAAACTTGCCCAGATGCTCTTCCCGGCTCATGTAAACCTGAATCAGATGCATACGTTCAGTGCCTATGAACGGATGAGTACAGCCCTGACCGTCGCTCAGGTGTATGGTGTGCAGCGATTATGTAATCACTATGCCGCGCGTTTAACACCGCTTCCCGGTCCGGACTCCTCGCGGGAAAGTAACCATCGACTGGCACAAATCACCCAATATGCTCGCCAACTTGCCAGCTCTCCTGCCGTGATAGGCGAACGCGACCGTCAGCATCTGGAAGCGGTCGGACTGACCACCAGCGATAATATTCTGATGAATCAAATCATCGGCTTCATCGGTTTTCAGGCCCGAACCGTGGCCCTGTTTCAGGCCTGGTCTGGTCATCCGGTACGCCGAATACCGGGGCTGGATATTCAGCAATTTGCTCACGCTTCGTTATTTAACGCCACAAAGACAACCTGGCATGCTGCACCATTCCCGATCGAAAAATATCCCCCCCATGCTGAGAATTCTGCCAGAGGATATCCCGATGAACTGCAAGCGTTGGTGCCATTATTGATACATTCACCGGTCATTTTAGATTTACTCACGACGCTGATTTCCTCTGTCCGGCGCAGCACTGTATCAGTACAGGAATTTTCACTGGCAGCGCTGGTGACGTCACGAATTAACGGCAGCGTGGCCTGCTTTAACGAGCAGGCGCATACAGCAAATGAATTAGTCGACGTTATCGCCCTGCTTCGCCTGGATGAACGTGAATTACAACGTTGGGAACAACGACATCCGGTTGAGCGCGTTACCCTACAGGCGGTACAATGGCTGACCCGGGCGCCCGACCGCTTTAGCACCGCACTGTTAACGTCTTTGTTCGAGCAGGGAATCTCTTCAGAGCAGGCCATCAACCTGCTAGCCTGGAGTGGATTGTGCGGATGGTTGAATCGCTTGAAAATCGCGCTGGGCGACACTGATTAACCGATCCACTTACTGAAAGAGCGCTTGCTGCCACTGGCAGAATCGCGTAAAACTGTCAGCCGCTCTTTTAGCCACGAAAATAGACAATTATGCTTCAGGACAACCCGCTGCTAGCGCAGCTTAAACAGCAACTACATTCCCAGACGCCACGTGCTGAAGGGGTGGTAAAAGCCACGGAAAAAGGCTTTGGCTTCCTGGAAGTCGATGCACAAAAAAGCTATTTCATTCCACCGCCGCAGATGAAAAAAGTGATGCATGGCGACCGCATTGTTGCGGTTATCCATACAGAAAAAGATCGTGAGTCTGCAGAGCCGGAAGAACTGATCGAACCCTTCCTGACGCGCTTCGTGGGTAAAGTTCAGGGCAAAAATGATCGTCTGTCCATCGTACCGGATCATCCGTTACTGAAAGATGCTATTCCTTGTCGTGCCACCCGTGGCGTTGAACATGAATTTAAAGAAGGCGACTGGGCGGTTGCAGAAATGCGCCGTCACCCGCTGAAAGGCGATCGCACCTTCTACGCCGAGTTAACCCAATTTATCACTTTTGCTGATGACCACTTTGTCCCGTGGTGGGTCACACTGGCACGCCATAATCTGGAAAAAGAAGCACCGGACGGCGTAGCAACCGAAATGCTGGACGAAGGCCTGGTTCGTGAAGATTTAACCGCCCTTCATTTCGTCACCATCGACAGCGCCAGCACCGAAGATATGGACGATGCGCTGTATGCTGAAGAACAAGCTGACGGCACGCTACAATTAACCGTCGCCATTGCCGACCCAACAGCCTGGATTGCAGAAGGCAGTAAGCTGGATAAAACGGCAAAAATTCGCGCGTTCACCAATTATTTACCGGGGTTCAATATCCCGATGTTGCCACGTGAATTGTCTGACGATCTCTGCTCTCTGCGCGCGAACGAAGTGCGCCCGGTTTTAGCTTGTCGTATGAGCATTACCGCCGATGGCGCGATTGAAGACAACATCACCTTTTTCGCTGCGACAATTGAGTCAAAAGCGAAGCTGGCCTATGACAATGTTTCCGACTGGCTGGAAGGTACAGGCGAGTGGCAACCAGAAAACGACGCGATTGCGGAACAGATCCGTCTGCTGCATCGTATTTGTCTGAGCCGAGGAGAGTGGCGCCATAACCACGCGCTGGTCTTTAAAGATCGCCCGGATTACCGTTTCGTTCTCGGTGAAAAAGGTGAAGTACTGGACATCGTCGCTGAGCCACGCCGCATCGCAAACCGTATCGTGGAAGAATCCATGATTGCGGCAAATATTTGCGCCGCCCGTGTGCTTCGCGACAAGCTGGGCTTCGGTATTTATAACGTCCATATGGGATTCGACCCGGCCAACGCCGACGCTCTGGCCGCGCTGCTGAAAACCCACGGTATGCACGTCGATGCCGAAGAAGTCCTGACTCTGGAAGGTTTCTGCAAACTGCGCCGCGAACTGGATGCTCAGCCATCAGGCTTCCTCGACAGCCGAATTCGCCGCTTCCAGTCTTACGCTGAAATAAGTATTGAACCAGGTCCACACTTTGGGCTGGGTCTGGAGGCATATGCCACCTGGACTTCCCCAATCCGTAAGTATGGCGATATGATCAACCACCGTCTGCTTAAGGCTGTCATCAAAGGCGAAACCATCGCCCGACCTCAGGATGATACCACCGTGCAAATGGCAGAACGTCGTCGCCTGAACCGGATGGCTGAGCGTGACGTGGGTGACTGGCTTTACGCCCGTTTCCTGAGTGATAAAGCCGGTACCGACACCCGCTTTGCGGCCGAGATCATTGACGTCAGCCGCGGTGGCATGCGCGTGCGTTTAGTTGATAATGGCGCTGTTGCCTTTATTCCTGCTCCCTTCCTGCACGCCGTTCGTGATGAACTGGTATGCAGCCAGGAAAGCGGCACCGTGCAAATTAAAGGTGAAGTGGTTTACAAAGTCACAGATGTGATTGACGTAACTATCGCTGAAGTACGGATGGAAACCCGCAGCGTTATCGCGCGTCCAGCCGCGTAACACGCATAAATCAAGCGACCTTTCTCATTTTTGAAAGGTCGTTTTCTTTTTACCTCCCAAATTTCAACCGCGCACTACACTTCTTTCATCCAGTCAAAAAATTTATTTACTATTTTTCAGCTCCGTTGGCTTTGCTTTTTACGGATTCTGGATTACACATAAATATATAAAAAAAACAATACGTTCAGCCATAATCAGCCTGAATGAATCATGGCTACCCATACTTTTGAGGCTCTATGCGCTTTAATCGGGATAGTACACATCATGAAAGACGTCCGGGAGCTGATTACGTTGTATAGCTATGTTGGCACTTATAACCCTTACTGGCGTTTGTCAGAGGATTGCAACATCCTGCATTTCTCTGTCGAAGAAACGTCAGAGGCCGATCAGACCATCGAATTATCCCCGGAACAAGCCGAACGCATTCGCGAGATGACGGTAATTACGTCAAGTTTATTAATGACGTTACCGATTGAAGATGACAACATTCCCGTGCATCTGGTCGGCCGAAAAATCAATAAGCGTGAATGGGCCGGTAGCGCATCCGCCTGGGATGACACCCCTTCCGTCGCCCGTGACCTGGCTCATGGCCTCTCTTTTGCCGAACAGGTGGTTTCTGAAGCCAATTCAGTCATTGTCATTCTTGATCGCATGGGCAACATTCAGCGGTTTAATCGACTGTGCGAAGAGTATACCGGACTCAAAGAACGTGAAGTCATTGGCCAAAGTGTATTCACATTATTTATGAGTCGACGTGAAGCTGCCGCGTCACGACGCAATATCGAGGTCTTTTTTCGCGAAGGTAACTCATATGAAGTTGAACGCTGGGTGAAGACCTGCAAAGGACAGCGTCTGTTTTTATTTCGTAATAAATTTGTGCATAACGGTAGCGGCAAGAACGAAATATTTCTGATCTGTTCCGGGACCGATATCACTGAAGAACGCCGCGCCCAGGAGCGTTTGCGGGTGTTGGCGAATACTGACTCGATCACTGGATTACCCAATCGCAACGCTATTCATAATCTGATCAGCAATGCGATTGAGAACGCGGGCGATACGCAGGTCGGGATTGTGTACCTCGATCTGGATAACTTCAAAAAGGTAAACGATGCCTACGGGCATATGTTTGGCGATCAGCTATTGCAAAGCGTATCGCTGGCAATACTCAGTTGCCTTAGCGAAAACCAGTTACTGGCACGGTTTGGCGGCGATGAGTTTATTGTCCTTGCCACCGAAACATCCCAGGGTTCACTGGAAGCCACCGCGTCGCGTATTCTGACACGCCTGCGTCAACCTTTTCGCATCGGCCTGATTGAAATCTATACCGGATGCTCTATTGGTATTTCCCTCGCCCCACAACATGGTCAGGACTGCGAGAGCGTCATTCGTAACGCCGATACGGCCATGTACACCGCAAAAGAAGGTGGCCGTGGACAGTTTTGTGTTTTCTCTCCGGAAATGAATCAGCGGGTATTTGAATATCTGTGGCTGGATACTAATCTGCGCAAGGCGCTGGAAAACGATCAACTGGTTATCCATTATCAGCCAAAGATAACCTGGCGAGGCGAAGTGCGCAGCCTGGAGGCGCTGGTTCGCTGGCAGTCTCCGGAACGAGGCCTCATTCCACCACTGGAATTTATCTCCTACGCCGAAGAATCAGGGCTTATCGTTCCTCTGGGTCGCTGGGTTATTCTGGACGTTGTGCGTCAGATAGCAAAATGGCGCGCAAAGGGAATCAATCTGCGCGTGGCGGTAAACGTTTCTGCCCGGCAGCTCGCCGATCAGACGCTATTTACCGATCTCAAGCAGGTGCTTCATGAACTCGACTTTGAATATTGCCCCATCGATGTCGAGTTAACGGAAAGCAGTTTAATTGAAAATGAGCAACTGGCACTGTCCGTGATTCAGCAGTTTAGCCAGATGGGGGCGCAAATCCATTTGGATGATTTTGGTACCGGTTATTCGTCACTGTCTCAACTGGCCCGGTTCCCACTTGATGCAATTAAACTGGATCAAACCTTTGTCAGGGATGTACACAAACAACCTGTTTCGCAGTCGCTGGTACGTGCCATTGTTGCGGTCGCACAGGCACTCAACCTGCAGGTCATCGCCGAAGGTGTTGAAAGCGCGAAAGAGGATGCGTTTTTAACCAAAAATGGCGTCAACGAGCGTCAGGGTTTTTTGTTTGCCAAGCCAATGCCAGCAGTTGCATTTGAACGTTGGTATCGACGGCACCTGAATAAAAAAACACGCTAATGCAGTGGGATCAAACGTTGAGAATAGCCATAAATGGACATTACGTAACGATCCTATCTGCATGTAATCACAGAATATATAATATTCTTCTATCGTTGAAGTTAATACTATTTTTCCCTTCTCTTTTGCCATGAAATTCTGCATCATGAAATTCAAACTCTATTGCCATTAGGATGATAACCATGTCTGATATCGACGCTCAGCGTCTGGCCGAACGCATTGATACTGTGCTGGATATCCTCGTTGCAGGTGATTACCACTCAGCTATCCATAATCTCGAAATTCTGAAGGCTGAGCTGCTAAACATGACCAAAGAAGATGCCGAATCTTTGCCCAAAAAGCACAAGGCTCCCTGGGAGATCTGATGACATTACCCCTTTAATGTCGCTGCTATAAGCAAACTGCACGTGAGGCAGTTTCCGTTTAATTTCCGATACGATATCGCAATAAAATTAATATTATGAATTCCCGACAACAATCTATTTTGCAGATGGTGACTGATAAAGGTCAGATGAGCGTTGCCGAACTGGCAAAAATCACCGGTGTCTCAGAAGTGACGATTCGACAGGATCTGAACACACTGGAAAAACAGAGTTATTTACGCCGTGCGCACGGTTTTGCTGTTTCATTGAACAGCGATGATGTGGAAACGCGCATGATGACTAATTTTACGCTGAAGCGTGAGCTGGCTGAATTCGCCGCATCGCTGGTAAGCCCAGGCGAGTCCGTATTCATTGAAAACGGCAGTAGCAATGCGCTCTTAGCCAGAACGCTCGCGGAGCAAAAAGATGTCACCATCATTACCGTCAGCAGCTATATAGCCCATCTGCTGAAAGAAACCCCTTGCGAAGTGATTCTCCTTGGCGGCATCTATCAGAAAAAAAGCGAAAGTATGGTTGGGCCCTTAACTCGCCAGTTTATCCAGCAGGTACACTTCAGCAAGGCCTTTATCGGCATTGATGGCTGGCAGGCTGACACCGGCTTCACCGGACGCGACATGATGCGTTCTGATGTGGTTAACGCGGTGCTGGAAAAAGGTGCAGAAGTTATTGTGCTTACTGACAGCTCAAAATTCGAAGCCATTCACCCGTACACGCTGGGTCCATTAGAGCGATTCAGCCGCGTAGTCACGGACTCCAGACTTAGCGCCAGCGTACAAATGCAGCTTGAGCACTCCGGATTAACCGTCAATATCATTGATGCCCACGCGTAACATCTTCAGCAGATGATTTGTCAGTTGGCAAATCATCTCCTCTCTGAGAGTTATCTGACAGCCCAATTAAGACTTTTTACCTGTCGTTAACAGGATTAAGTCGTAAAATTAATGTTAGCGATATAACAGGAACGAACCTCCAACTTCAGGATAGTGTTTGTAATGCCTTCGCTAAACGGTTTCACGGAAATATCTTCGTTAGCCTAAATTTAGCGCTATTCTTAAAGAACACTGGATTCCGTGAATCAATAATTCAGGAGAAAGTATTATGTTAGTAACGAGCAAAAAAATGACCGCTGCCATTCTGGCGATTACTCTGGCAATGTCGCTGAGCGCCTGCTCTAACTGGTCCAAACGCGATCGTAACACCGCAATCGGTGCTGGTGCAGGTGCAATAGGTGGTGCAGTCCTGACTGACGGCAGCACGCTGGGTACGCTGGGTGGTGCTGCAGTAGGTGGTATCATTGGCCACCAGGTGGGTAAATAATCTACGGTTGAACGGCTCGATATAATAATACGTTTACTTTTTCAGGTCTGTATTATTAAAAAGCCACGGAAAAATTCCGTGGCTTTTTTTATTAACCGCCAGCCAGTTTAACTTTCATTCCTTTGGCTTCCAGCAGCGATTTAATCAGGTCGCGTTTATCACCCTGTATCTCAATCACGCCATCCTTCACTGCCCCGCCGCAACCACATTTTTTCTTCAGTTCCGCAGCTAATTTGGTCAGTTCGGCATCATCTTGATCAATACCGGTAATCAAACACACGCCCTTACCTTTGCGGCCACTGGTCTGGCGCTGGATACGAACAATGCCATCGCCTTGTGAGCGCACAGGAGCAGCTTTTGGTTCATCAATGCGCCCGGAGTCGGTTGAGTAGACCAGGCGAGAGTTTGAGTCGTTCATTTACGCACCTCGTTTCAGTGAGGCATTAATCATCTTCAGCGTCTGAGCCGGATCTGCCGACTGCGTGACCGGACGACCAATAACCATATAATCCACACCAGCTGACTGTGCTTGTTCCGGCGTCATAATGCGACGCTGGTCGCCCGCCTCGCTGCCTTCAGGACGAATACCCGGCGTAACCAATTTAAATGCCTGGCCAAACGCCTGCTTGAATCGCACCGCTTCCTGCGCGGAGCATACAACGCCATCCAAACCACAATGTTGAGTTAAGCGCGCCAGCCTTTCAGCATGCTCTGCAGGTGACAACGTCACGCCGAGATCGGCGAGGTCGCTGTCTTCCATACTGGTCAGAACCGTTACCGCAATCAGCAGCGGTGCGTCCTTGCCAAAAGGTAATAAGGCTTCACGTGCGGCGGTCATCATACGCGCCCCACCAGAAGCATGAACGTTAACCATCCACACGCCAAGCTCAGCCGCTGCCGCAACGGCATGCGCGGTAGTGTTGGGAATATCATGAAATTTCAAATCAAGAAAAACGTCAAAACCACGCTGTTGTAAATCGCGAACCAACTGAGGTCCAAAAAGCGTGAACATCTCTTTGCCCACTTTCAAACGGCAATCACGAGGATCAATTCTGTCGACAAAAGCTAATGCTTTATCACGATTGGAATAATCGAGAGCGACAACGACAGGAGAATCAGTAACAGCACGAGAAGAAGATGAAGCAGTAAACGTCATGACCAGACCTTCTTGAGGATGGGCGCCGACAGTAGCGCGAAATGGGTAAACGGCGTGCATTCTACCTGCGGTAATAGAAAATTAACAGGCGCGATTCCATTTCTGCCAGGCGAATTTGGCAACGGTGGCTGAGGATGGCTTTGTTCTCATCATTAGTATGTTGTAACTAAAGTAAGATTTTTTTAAAAATTACAACCCATCAAGTCCGCGAATAGGCTTAATGGTTGACCATGAGCGACAAGATGGGCAGTGCCAGTACAGTGTATATGCGGTAAATCCGCACTTCTGGCAACGATAGCGCGGCTTGCTGCGCACCTGCTCCCCGACCATATCGCGCAGAACCATCAGGCTCTCTTTCGCGCGCCCTTCTT
Source organism: Citrobacter sp. Cf125 (assembly GCF_030333935.1). Taxonomy (NCBI): domain Bacteria; kingdom Pseudomonadati; phylum Pseudomonadota; class Gammaproteobacteria; order Enterobacterales; family Enterobacteriaceae; genus Citrobacter; species Citrobacter sp. Cf125. The sequence goes on from NZ_JAOWEY010000022.1 coordinate 283,587, forward strand.
CTGCTTCGTTAAGATGGTAATCCATTAATTTGTGGAAAACGCGCATCGTAGGATGGCGTTGTAGTTGGCGGGTAATATAAACCTGAGCGGTATCAGTCCCCTCACGCGCTTCAAGAATATCGGCCAGCATCAGCTCGGCGGCGGCGCCAGTATTCTCTTCAACGGCCCGACGTAAAAACTCTGCCCACTCATCGGTTTTCCCCAGATGCTGGTAGCAGCTTTGCAGCATTTCCAGCGTTTCGCTGACCAGTTCTTTATCCTGAGAAATCACGCGTTGCAGACTTTCAACGGCCTTCGCGTACTCGCCTTTCACCATGTACACACGGCCCATCATGATAGAAACCCGGGCACTGTTTTTGTCTGCCGCAGCCCCTTTTTTCAACAGCGCCATGGCGCGATCCATATCGTCGCTGCCCATCTGCTGTAAGGCCAGTTCGCAGTAGAAGTGGGCTATCTCAATACGCTGTTTATCTTTGCCTAGCTTCACCAGACGTTCTGCGACATCAATGGCTTTCTGCCAATCGCTGGTCGCCTGATAAATTTGCAGCAGTTGCTGTAATGCACCGACGCGAAAATCTGTTTCATCGGTAAGCTGATTGAACATGTCTTCCGCGCGGTCGTACAGACCTGCGGCCATGTAATCGCGCCCCAGCTGTTGTACGGCCAACAAACGCTGCTCGTAGGTCAGCGAAGCACTTTCCATTAACGTTTGATGGATGCGGATTGCGCGATCGACTTCACCGCGCGAGCGAAACAGGTTTCCGAGAGTGAGATGAGCCTCAACGGTGCCCGTATCCTCTTTTAGCATATCGAGGAACAGATCCACCGCTTTGTCTTGTTGGTTGCTCAGGAGGAAGTTAACCCCGGCGACATAGTCACGGGAAAGACGGTTAGCTTCATCCTGCTTGGTTTGTTGCGCACTTCTGCGACCCATATACCACCCATAGGCAGCGGCTACAGGTAAAAGCAGAAACAACAACTCCAACATAAATAATTATTCCTTCACAACCGACGAATCGGCAGAAACCGCAACGTCGGTCGCAGGCGTAAGCTGGTTTTCCAGTCGTTTGATTTTACGTTCGGCGCGCGCAAGAGACACACGAACCTTCAGCCAGAAAAGGCCGCAAATTAACCAACCAATCGCAAAACCTGCGGCAAACAATACAGCAAGCAGCGTAGAGATACGATACTCACCCTGAGCCAGCAGGTAATTAAACGTAACCTGTTGATCGTTTTGCGCACCTAATGTCACCGAAATAACAAAAATCGCCAACACCAGTAAGAAAATGAGTAAATATTTCACATTACTTCCCGTTATGTGGTTTAAGCGAATAAATCGTGTACAACTTACCGCGTTGAGCCCTTTAAATTACCATTTTCACAACGAGTGCGAAATGGAAAAGCGCTTTCCGCTTTCTGATTTAAGGGCAAAATTTGAAAAATCAATCATAGCTAGCTTTCTTGCTCGCGTTGCGCGATTTCTTTTGCCTCCTGCACAGGCGGCGTAAGTGGTCCGCATACTCGCTGCGCGAGCCAGGTCGCCAGCGTTACCAGCAACCATGAAATCAGCGTTGCAACGACCAAATCACGCGGCCAGTGCATGCCCAACAGCAAGCGGCTACCCATAACACCTGTCGCCCAGATAAGCAAAAACACAATCGTCAGCGTACGTCGGCGTGGCCATAACAGCCCTACTGCCAGTAAAGCCCAACTGGCAGCAAACATCGTATGTCCTGACGGAAAGGCAAAACCCGTTTCTTTTTGCCAGTGCTTACGTAGAAACGTCGGAATATCCTGTTGTTCGGCCAATTGCTCTTTAACTAAGTTGCCACGATCTTTACGTTTTAAAGTGTAGAACTCATCAACCGGGATATGGTGCGTTTTTTCCAGCCATACGACAAAGGGCCGAGGTTCCTGCACCCTGTCTTTAACCCAGGACTTCACACCCTGACCGACTAAAATTGCCACGGCCAGGATCGCAAACAGCATTACCGCAGCTTTCAGACGAAAACGCAGACACCACAGAAACCATGCGCAGAGCACAACGTGAGTGATAATCCCCCACGGCTGCGTCACCGTTTCCGTTACCCAGTACAGAGATTTTAGCCACCAAACGTTGTGTCCCGGCTGCCAGCTCCAACCCGATACCCATACAGCAACCGGCATAATAAGTAGCAGCCCGGCCCCGACCGCAGTGCGCTTTGCAATTGACAGCATTACCTCTCCTTTCGTCGATAAGTCTCACAATCATAACTGAAAAAAGTGCATGCCGGGAAAATTGACATTTTTGTGCCATTCCAAAGGCGAATCCGTTGTCGCGATTAGGTGAACATCGTTGCCTTATGGCAAAATAGTGCAATACAGAACAAGAAGCCAACAGGCGACGGCACGACAGTGCCAGCATAATCTGGAGAATTACATGCAGCTTAAACGTGTGGCAGAAGCCAAACTGCCAACCCCCTGGGGTGATTTCCTGATGGTGGGATTTGAAGAACTGGCAACCGGACACGATCACGTCGCACTGGTTTTTGGCGATATCACTGGTCAAACGCCTGTTCTGGCGCGTGTCCACTCCGAATGTCTGACTGGCGATGCATTGTTTAGCCTGCGTTGCGATTGCGGCTTCCAGCTCGAAGCGGCTCTCACCCACATTGCTGAAGAAGGGCGCGGTATCCTGCTTTATCATCGTCAGGAAGGACGCAATATCGGCCTGCTCAATAAAATCCGCGCCTACGCGTTGCAGGACCAGGGTTATGATACCGTTGAGGCTAACCATCAGTTGGGCTTTGCGGCAGATGAGCGTGATTTCACGCTGTGTGCGGATATGTTCAAGCTGCTGGGCGTGGACGAAGTTCGTTTGCTGACCAATAACCCGAAAAAAGTGGAAATTCTGACCGAAGCGGGAATCAATATTGTTGAACGCGTGCCGCTGATTGTGGGTCGTAACCCGAACAATGAACATTACCTGGACACCAAAGCCGCCAAGATGGGGCATTTGCTGGGCAAGTAATGGCTGTTACCGCCGATAAAAAAGCCTGCTCTCGCAGGCTTTATGCATTTTAATTCAACATATTACGAATCACGTAGTGCAGAATACCATCGTTTTGGTAGTAAGTTAGCTCCGTCGCGGTATCGATACGGCAGCGGCATAAAATCACCTCTTTACGTCCATCTGAGCGAACCATATTCACCGGCACTGTTGCGCCCGGCTTGATGTTTTGCAGGTCCGTAATATCGATCGCTTCCTCACCTGTTAGCCCCAGCGTTTTGCGCGTGACGCCCTGCGGAAATTCCAGCGGCAAAATCCCCATACCAATCAGGTTAGAACGGTGAATTCGCTCAAAGGACTCAGCGATAACTACGCGAATCCCCAGCAAGCGCGGGCCTTTTGCCGCCCAGTCGCGACTGGAGCCAGAGCCATACTCTTTCCCGGCAATAACCGCCAGGGGGATATTCTCCTGTTGATATTGCATAGCCGCATCATAGATAGCCACTACCTCGGTTCCCGGCAAATGACGCGTCATCCCACCTTCCACGCCGGGTACCATCTCATTACGAATACGAATATTGGCAAAGGTACCGCGCATCATCACTTCATGATTCCCGCGGCGTGAACCATAGGAGTTAAAATCTTTACGCTCAACGCCGTGGCTTTGCAGATAACGACCTGCCGGGCTATCCGGCTTAATACTGCCGGCAGGAGAAATATGGTCGGTGGTGACGGAATCCCCAAGCATCGCGAGGATACGCGCACCATGAATGTCCTGGACCGGATCCGGCGTAGCCTGCATTCCATCGAAGAACGGCGACAAGCGGATATAAGTTGAGTCAGACTGCCAACCATAGGTATCAGCCCGATCAACCTGGATAGCTTTCCATTCTGGCGTACCTTCAAAGACTTCAGCGTACTCTTTATGGAACATGGCGGTAGAAACCTGCTCCACGGCACGGGCAATTTCCTGAGCCGTCGGCCAGATATCTTTCAGATAAACGGGATCGCCCTTTCTGTCATGGCCTAACGGATCTTTCGTCAGATTGATATTCATATTCCCTGCTAGCGCATAGGCCACCACCAGCGGCGGAGACGCCAACCAGTTGGTCTTCACGAGCGGATGGATACGCCCCTCAAAGTTTCGGTTGCCGGAAAGTACGGCGCCAACGGTGAGATCGCCTTTTTTGATGGCTGTCTCGATAGGATCGGGTAACGGACCCGAGTTACCAATACAGGTGGTACAGCCATAACCTACAAGGTTAAATCCCAGCTCATCAAGGTACGGCGTGAACCCAGCCTGCGCCAGATAATCAGACACCACCTTCGAACCTGGCGCCAGCGAGGCTTTCACCCAAGGCTGACGTTTCAGACCAAGTGTCACTGCTTTTTTCGCCAGCAGTCCCGCCGCCATTAATACGCTTGGGTTAGAGGTGTTGGTACAGGAAGTTATAGCTGCTATCACCACCGCACCGTCCGGCAGCTTATACTGCTGGCCGCTCATGGTGTAGTCCACGGGCTGACGGTCTTTCAGCGAGCTATTTACTTCGAGTTCATTGCTCGCCGAAAACGCTTTCGGAACATCAGCCAGTGCCACCCGATCCTGCGGGCGCTTCGGTCCGGCAAGGCTAGCTTCCACACTGCCCATATCCAGCTCCAGTGAACTGGTAAATACGGGTTCATCCCCTGGATTACGCCACATTCCCTGCGCTTTGGCATAGGCGCTGACCAACTCAACCTGCTCCTCACTGCGTCCACTCAGACGCATATATTCAAGAGTGATGCCATCGATCGGGAAGAAACCGCAGGTTGCGCCGTATTCCGGTGACATGTTCGCAATGGTTGCCCGATCGGCCAGCGGTAAGGTGTCGAGGCCATCACCATAGAATTCAACAAATTTACCGACCACGCCGTGCTTACGCAGCATCTGGGTAACGGTTAAAACCAGGTCGGTAGCGGTGATACCTTCCCGCAGTTTGCCCACTAGTTTAAAGCCTACGACATCCGGGATAAGCATAGAGACCGGTTGACCCAGCATTGCTGCTTCAGCCTCAATGCCTCCAACGCCCCATCCCAGCACACCGAGACCATTAATCATTGTCGTATGGGAATCGGTACCGACCAGCGTATCGGGATAAGCCACCCACTCACCGTCCTGTAACTCGCTCCAGACGGCTTTGCCAAGGTATTCAAGGTTTACCTGGTGGCAAATCCCCGTTCCCGGCGGTACAACGCTGAAGCGACTAAATGCCTGCTGTCCCCATTTCAGGAACACATAACGTTCATGGTTACGTTCCATTTCCAGGCGAACGTTTTCTTCGAAAGCATCATCATCACCAAAACGGTCCACCGTTACCGAGTGGTCAATGACAAGGTCCACTGGCGAAAGCGGATTCACTTTTGCCGTATCTCCCCCCAGACGTTTCACCGCTTCGCGCATGGCGGCAAGATCGACCACCGCCGGAACGCCGGTAAAATCCTGCATCAGAACACGAGCGGGTCGATAGGCAATTTCACGATCGGCGTGGGCGGTCTTCAGCCAATGTGCGAGAGCATGAATATCATCTTCGGTAACGGAATTACCATCCTGCCAACGAAGCAGGTTTTCCAGCAACACTTTTAGCGATTTGGGTAGTCGGGTGATATCACCCAGTGATTTAGCAGCCAGAGGTAAACTGTAGTAGCGGTAGGTTTTATCTTTAACCTGCAATGTGTCCTTACTGGCTTCTCGTAGGGTCGACGACATAGCTCCTCCTTAAATGACAGGGTTGGATCCCCTGATTTTCCTCAGGGTTAGTATTAAAGATAACACAAACAAAATGTAACGCTTTGATAACAACTCAAAATGATAAAAGTAGCGGGCGATATAAAAGCGCGAACTGAGGTCGATGGTAAGGAGGAAGGTCTAGCCGTGTAGATTAATAGGATGAATATTCAGCAGGCAATAGAGCAATGGATAATACGTTGATTAGGTTGTTGATGACGATTACATGGATAAATGATTCGATATTCAAGGGCACAAGGTAATCGTTATTATTATAAAATACGTACGAATTATTGTTTCTGTTCATCATCATCAGTTAACAGATCAATAAACGCCCGTTGTTCAGGATAAAGGTTCCAGGATTCGGGTACCTTCTGCCCCTTCTCTGCGACGGTTTTGCTCTCTTGTTCATGGTCATGAGGCGATAGCGTTTCGGTAGAGTGCTGCTCTGGTGCGGACATACTTACCCCCACACATTCCAGACCACGAGTGCGACAATAATCCAGAATATCGCAGAACCAAGAAATACGGCGAACCAGGCTTTACGTTTCATCACCGGATCCCTGCGTGCTGGCTGGTTTCCTGAAGGCATCGCTAACCTCATACTATCGAAATCACTTATCATTTAGGCACCAAACAATCGGTACAATTAATCATCAGATAGGAGGAATCCTAATAAAAAAGGCGAAAAAAAGCCAGTTAATTTTCAGACTCGTCCTGATAAATAAATCGATTGTTTGATCGGTTATAAATATTTGAAAGGAATTTTTGGCAAGCTGACTAATTTGAAACTACTTTAGAGAACTTTTTCCACAAGCTATATATGGTTAATTTATCCACGGTAAATTATCAATTAATTCAGTGTTTCCCGTCGGTATCGCTTTATGCTTATGGATACCGACGAGGTTACAGTCGTTATTATTTCTCAGGCAATTTAATATCTTTAAACATGGCTTCAATATCATCGTTGGAACGCAGCGCCACCGCCGTATCCACCACATCACGCGTCAGATGCGGCGCGAAACGTTGAATGAAATCATACATGTAACTGCGTAAGAAGGTGCTGCGACGAAAACCAATTTTGGTGGTGCTATGGCTGAAGATATCGTGAGCATCCACGCGTACCAGGTCAGGATCGGAAACAGGATCAACCGCCATACTGGCAATCACACCCACGCCAAGGCCCAGACGGACATAGGTTTTAATGACATCAGCATCGGTCGCGGTAAAGACAATACGTGGCTCCAGACCCGCGCGGTTAAACGCGGTGTCCAGCTCCGAGCGTCCGGTAAAACCAAACGTGTAGGTCACCAGCGGATACTGTGCCAGTTCCTCAATAGAAACCGAAGATTTTCCCGCCAACGGATGATCCGGCGTGACGACGATCGAGCGGTTCCAGTGGTAGCAAGGTAACATCACCAGGTCGTCATACAGGTGCAAAGCTTCCGTCGCGATAGCAAAATCTGCATTTCCTTTCGAAACGGCTTCGGCGATTTGCGTCGGCGATCCCTGGTGCATATGCAATGAAACGCGAGGATAGCGCTCAATAAAACCTTTAATCACGTTCGGTAAAGCGTAACGCGCCTGAGTATGCGTAGTGGCGATATATAACGAGCCTTTGTCCGGCCAGGTATGTTCGCCAGCAACAGACTTAATGGCATCCACCTTCGACAGAACTTCTCGCGCAATACGAATAACTTCCTGCCCTGCTGGCGTAACCTGCGTCAGGTGCTTACCGCTACGGGCGAAAATCTGGATGCCAAGTTCATCTTCCAGCATACGAACTTGCTTACTGATACCGGGCTGCGAGGTATAAAGCCCTTCCGCTGTTGAGGAGACATTAAGGTTGTGGTTCACCACCTCAACAATGTAGCGAAGCTGCTGTAATTTCATGTTATGCCATCCCGATTCGCGCCATCAAATCATCGTTTCAGTGCAGGCTCGCGGGCGCTGCTAATACGATTTAATAATAAAAAGTCTGTTAACTATAACCACTATATCATTTCTATGTACGCTGTATAGGTATGACAAAAAATAATATGCGAGAAACAAAAAGGGCCGCTTACGCGACCCTTTGAGGAAAAATTCAGCCGAAACGCTGTTATTTCTTCCCTTCTACCCATTTGCCGTCAACGAAGAACGCGGACCAGCCAGTCGCCTTACCGTCTTTTTCAGCGGCAACGTATTGCTGCTTGGTTTTACGGCTGAAACGAACCATGGACTTGTTACCATCCGGATCAGTTTGCGGCGCATCTGCCAGATAACGCAGTTTTTCCGGCAGGCGATCGCGGAAGCGGTACAACTCTTCCACCAACGGCGCACGAGTCTCACGTGATTTCGGGAACGTATTTGCAGCCAGGAAGATACCTGCAGCACCATCACGTAACACGAAATACGCGTCAGATTTTTCACACGGCAGTTCCGGCAACGGAACTGGGTCTTCTTTCGGCGGAGCGACCTCACCGTTACGCAGGATCTTACGGGTGTTTTTGCACTCGTCGTTAGTACACGCCATGTACTTGCCGAAACGTCCCATTTTCAGGTGCATTTCAGAACCACATTTTTCGCACTCGACGATAGGACCGTCATATCCCTTGATACGGAACTCGCCCTCTTCGATCTCGTAGCCGTCGCAGGTTGGGTTATTACCACACACATGCAATTTACGCTTAGGATCGATAAGATAACTGTCCATTGCCGTACCGCACTTCTGGCAGCGGCGTTTGGCGCGCAATGCGTTCGTTTCCGCGTCGTCGCCTTCCAGCACGTTCAATACTTCGTTTTCCGGCACCAGGTTAATGGTGGTTTTGCAACGCTCTTTCGGGGAAAGTGCGTAGCCGGAGCAACCAAGGAAAACGCCGGTACTGGCGGTACGAATACCCATTTTGCGTCCGCAGGTCGGGCAATCAATGCTGGTCAGCACCATCTGGTTCGGACGCATACCGCCTTCTTCAGGATCTTTCTCGGCTTTATCCAGTTGCTGAGTAAAATCAGTGAAGAAGTTGTCGAGTACGCCCTTCCATTCGGCTTCTTTATTCGCCACCTGGTCGAGGCTATCTTCCATCTGCGCGGTAAAATCGTAGTTCATCAGTTCGCGGAAGTTTTCTTCCAGACGATCGGTGACGATTTCACCCATTTTTTCAGCGTAAAAGCGACGATTTTCAACGCGAACATAACCGCGATCCTGAATCGTAGAAATGATCGACGCATAGGTAGATGGGCGACCAATACCACGCTTTTCAAGCTCTTTAACCAGCGAAGCTTCACTGAAGCGCGCAGGCGGTTTAGTAAAGTGCTGTGCTGGCGTCAGTTCGATAAGCGTCAGCGTATCGCCTTTGTCCACCGCCGGTAAGATGCGATCTTCATCGCCTTTACGCAACGCTGGCATCACTTTCGTCCAGCCATCGAAGCGCAGAATACGACCGCGCGCCTTCAGGCGGAAATCACCCGCACCCACGGTGAGCGTGGTGGAATCATATTTAGCTGGGGTCATCTGACAGGCAACAAACTGGCGCCAGATCAGCTGATACAGTTTTTGCGCATCAGCTTCCATATCTTTCAGCGATTCCGCCTGTACGGCGACATCAGAAGGACGGATAGCTTCGTGCGCTTCCTGCGAGTTCTCTTTGCTGGCGTACTGGTTCGCGTTTTCCGGCAAATATTTTTTACCAAAATTATCGCTGATGTAATCGCGAACCATGGTCACTGCATCCTGGCTCAGGTTGGTTGAGTCAGTACGCATGTAAGTGATGTAACCCGCTTCATACAAACGCTGCGCCATCATCATGGTTTTCTTCACACCGAAGCCGAGACGCGTGCTCGCAGCCTGCTGTAGCGTGGAAGTAATGAACGGTGCGCCCGGCTTGCTGCTGGTCGGTTTATCTTCACGTTCCAATACGCTATAGCGCGCTTTTTCCAACAGGCTAACAGCGGCAAGCGTTTGTTCCCGATTTACGGGACGGAACGGCTTATCATTTTGATGCGTCACCTCAAGCGGCAACGCGTCGCCGCCCGGCGTGGTCGTATTAGCATCAATTTCCCAGAACTCTTCTGGAACAAATGCTTTGATTTCGCGTTCACGCTCAACCACCAGGCGCACAGCCACAGACTGTACACGACCAGCTGACAGACCGCGTGCAATTTTTTTCCACAGCAGTGGCGACACCATATAGCCCACAACACGGTCCATAAAGCGGCGCGCCTGTTGCGCATTAACACGATCGATGTTCAACTCGCCCGGTTTTTCAAACGCCTGGCGAATAGCATTTTTGGTAATTTCATTAAACACCACGCGGCTGTAGCGGGTGTCGTCGCCACCGATGACTTCCCGCAGGTGCCATGCAATGGCTTCCCCTTCGCGGTCAAGGTCAGTTGCGAGATAGATGTGGTCGGCTTTTTCAGCCAGTTGCTTCAGTTCAGAAACAACTTTCTCTTTACCAGGCAGCACTTCATAGCGCGCATCCCAGTTGTGCCACGGGTCAACACCCATACGGTTGACGAGAGCGCCACGTTCATCCTTTTTGGGCTTTTTAGCCGTTTTGGTGGAGGTTGAGTCGGCGCTCTTTTTAGTTGCTGAGCCACTGGTCGGCAAATCACGGATATGACCGACGCTGGATTTCACCACGTAGTCATTACCCAGATACTTGTTGATCGTTTTGGCTTTTGCCGGGGACTCAACGATGACAAGAGCTTTACCCATATTCACCTTTACCTAATTTGATTCTTCCAGAATGCGTCGCACGTTGATTCACCTTCCACTGGCGACGAGACATCGATATGGTCTCTGCGTCGGCGGATATCAACCCTTTAAACTGATTCGCGCTTGTAATGTAACTCTCATGTAACTGAGTTAACAGGCTTTTTTTCTCACAAACGCTCTAGCACGACGAAGTATTGGTCGAATGTCAAGCAAATCTGTTGCCAGATTGACGAAAGCGTCACACTGTACCTGATAAAATGCGTTACGCAACTTTATTAGCATGCAAAAACAAATCTCGCCAGTTGTAACACTGTCGTAAAACCTTCATTTATGTCAGGGAATATTTGCCCATAAGGCGGGCTCAGCGTAGACTAATGTCCTTGTTTAAGGAGTAAATCATGCATAAAGACACTCAACCCATCGATCGCGAAACACTGCTGATTGAAGCCAACAAAATCATTCGTGAGCATGAGGACACGCTGGCGGGGATTGTCGCCACCGGCGTTACGCAGCGAAACGGCGTGCTGGTTTTCAGCGGAGATTACTTTTTAGACGAGCAAGGGCTACCAACGCCCAAAAGTACGGCGGTGTTTAATATGTTTAAACACCTGGCGCACGTACTTTCCGAAAAGTATCACTTGATCGATTAACACGAGTAATAATTTGCCGGATGGCGGCATCGCCTTATCCAGCCTATATTGATGCATATTTGTAGGCCGGATAGGAGATATGTGAGCATCGCTATCCGGCAATGACAATTCTACATCAGTGGCTTCTGCCCCCGCTGCCACCAGCGCATCAGCAAACGATCGGCGCTCTCCGCCGCACTACCGGTAAAACGATCCATCAGCTTTTTACGCTGCAGATAGCGAACGTTCAACACTTCACGACCTTCCATCAGCCCGAGGATCACCTCATCGCTGGTATTGATCTCATCCACCAGCCCATTTGCCAGCGCCTGTTGACCAAACCAGTGTTCACCGGTGGCAACCTGCTCAATGTCCAGAGTCGGACGCATGCGCTGCACAAAATCTTTAAACAGATGATGCGTTTCGTTCAGATCTTCGCGAAATTTCTGCCGCCCTTCTTCCGTGTTTTCACCGAGTAAGGTCAACGTACGCTTATACTGTCCGGCGGTGTGCAGTTCGATATCAATATCTTTCCCTTTCAGGAAGCGGTTAAAGTTCGGGATCTGCGCCACCACGCCAATTGAGCCGACGATAGCAAACGGCGCCGAGACAATTTTATCCGCCACGCAGGCCATCATATATCCGCCACTCGCAGCGACTTTATCTACCGTAACGGTCAGCGGGATCTGCTTATCGCGCAGACGTTGTAACTGGGACGCAGCCAGGCCATAACCATGTACCACACCACCCGGACTTTCCAGACGAACCACCACTTGATCCTGAGGTTTAACAACCGCCAGCACAGCCGTCACCTCTTCGCGTAATGCGCTGACCTCATGGGCATCCATACTGCCTTTAAAATCAAGCACCCATACACGAGGTTTATCTGATGACGTACTGTCACCCAGTTTCGCTTTTGCCTTAGCCGCTTTCGCCTCCAGCTTTTGTTTCTTTTTCTGCGCCTTATGCCAGAATTTTTGCTGATGCCCATCCAATAAGGCTAGCGACAGGTCTTCCTTCATCTCTTTATATTGATCGCTGAGGTTAATAACCCGCAATTCCCCACGCTGACGTTTGCGTTGTGTCGCGTTTACGATCAGCATCACCACCACTGCAATAGCCACCACGACAGTGACAATTTTTGCCAAAAACAGCCCATATTCAGACAACAATTCCACGAGACCCACCTTGGTTAAACAACGCGACTTCCGCTCAGTGTACAACAGGCGTGTCACCTCGTCTTGCTTCATACATCCAGTGCTGAATCAGTAAAAAGCATGACAAAGCGTTCATTTTGCGGTGTTATTGCCTTTGGCTGATTGAAAAAGTACAGGGTTTAAGGCATAAAGCCCAAAAGTTATCGCGAACGAGATATCCAGGACGTCGCCGAGGAGTAGCCGTGCATTACCAACCTAAACAAGACCTTCTACAGGGCCGCATTATTCTTATCACCGGTGCCAGCGATGGTATCGGACGCGAAGCCGCGCAGACCTATGCACGCTATGGCGCGACCGTTATCCTGCTTGGGCGTAACGAAGAAAAACTGCGTCAGGTTGCCCGCACTATCGCCGATGAGAACGGAACACAACCACAGTGGTTTACACTGGATCTACTAACCTGTACCTCTGAAGAATGTCACCAGCTTGCGCAGCGCATTGCTGCACATTTCCCGCGTCTGGATGGCGTACTGCATAACGCCGGATTACTCGGCGATATTTGTCCAATGAGTGAACAAAACCCGCAGGTCTGGCAGGATGTGATGCAGGTAAATGTAAATGCCACTTTTATGCTGACTCAGGCATTGCTGCCGTTGTTACTCAAATCCGATGCCGGATCGCTGGTCTTTACCTCTTCCAGTGTCGGTCGCCAGGGACGCGCCAATTGGGGAGCATATGCCACCTCAAAATTTGCGACCGAAGGGATGATGCAGGTTCTGGCTGATGAGTATCAAAACCGTCATCTGCGCGTAAACTGTATCAATCCTGGCGGGACGCGAACTGGCATGCGAGCCAGCGCATTCCCAACGGAAGATCCGCAAAAATTGAAAACTCCCGCCGATATTATGCCGCTCTACCTGTGGCTGATGGGCGATGACAGCCGCCGTAAAACCGGTATGACTTTTGATGCCCAGCCGGGCCGTAAACCAGGAATTGCCCAATGAGTGAAGAACGCTATCAGCAACGTCAACAGCGCGTAAAAGATCGGGTTGACGCACGCGTTGCCGCAGCGAAAGATGAGCGCGGAATTATCATCGTGTTCACCGGAAATGGTAAGGGTAAAACCACCGCCGCATTCGGTACCGCCACGCGCGCGGTGGGCCATGGTAAAAAAGTCGGCGTCGTACAATTTATTAAAGGTACGTGGCCAAACGGAGAACGTAACTTACTTGAACCCCACGGCGTAGAGTTTCAGGTTATGGCGACAGGATTTACCTGGGAAACGCAGAACCGCGAGTCTGACACCGCAGCCTGTATGGCCGTGTGGGAACACGGCAAGCGGATGCTGGCCGACGATGAACTGGATATGGTGATACTGGATGAGCTGACCTACATGGTGGCATACGACTATCTGCCGCTTGAAGAGGTCATCAATGCACTGAACGCGCGCCCAGCCCATCAAACGGTCATTATCACCGGCCGTGGATGTCATCGCGATATTCTGGAGTTGGCTGACACGGTCAGCGAGCTGCGCCCGGTCAAGCATGCGTTTGAAGCGGGCGTGAAAGCCCAACCAGGGATCGATTATTGAGTGTAGGCCGGATAAGGCGTTTGCGCTGTATCCGGCTCCACGCTAACGCCTGATGGCGCTTTGCTTATCAGGCCTGGTTATGACTAACCGTTGTTGCTGCGACCACCCGGACGACGGCTGCTGCCAACCTGAGAGTGGCGCTTCACCGCGCGACGGATCTGATTCGCCTTCATGCGACGACGATCTTTCTCGACGGCCACTTTAGAGGTCGTTTCCGGCTTCAGCTCCACCAGTTCACGCAGATAGTTGGTCTGAGCAAGATCAAGCTCTGTCCAGCCACCACGCGGCAGGCCTTTCGGCAGCGGGATATCACCGTAACGGACACGAATCAGACGGCTTACCTGTACACCTACAGCTTCCCACAGGCGGCGGACTTCACGGTTACGCCCTTCGGTCAGCGTGACGTTATACCACTGGTTGATCCCTTCACCACCGCTGAACTTGATCGTTTTAAATGCCGCCGGACCATCTTCCAGCTGCACGCCACGACTCAGATCGCGCAGTTTTGCATCATCAACCTGACCAAACACACGTACCGCATATTCACGCTCAACTTCGCGGCTTGGGTGCATCAGACGGTTAGCCAGTTCACCATCGGTGGTAAACAGCAGTAAACCGCAGGTATTCACGTCCAGACGCCCTACGGCAATCCAGCGCGCATCACGCAGTTTTGGTAAACGATCAAACACGGTCGGACGACCTTCTGGGTCGTTTCGGGTACACAGTTCGCCTTCTGGCTTGTAATAGGCCAGAACACGGCAGATTTGCTCCGCAGACTCTTTAACCGAAATCAGATGACCGTCGATACGGATTTTCAGACCCGGAGTGACTTCAACGCGATCGCCGAGCGTGGCAATTTTGCCATCAACGCTCACGCGACCCGCGGCAATAATAGATTCGATTTCACGGCGAGAACCGTGGCCAGCACGCGCCAGCACTTTTTGTAACTTTTCGCTCATAGAGCTTCCTTTAGGTGTCGCCTTCACAGGCGTCGAACAGGAGAATCAACGGCGCCAATCAGCGCCATTTTAAGGCCGCGTAGTATAGCGGTTCGCGCCCTTATAAGAAAGGTTTAACGTCACCGACGCCTTCACGCAACACCACCGGAGAATCGTCGGTTAAATCAATGACCGTGGTCGGCTGCTGGCCGAGATATCCGCCGTGGATAATTAAATCCACCTGTTTCTCCAGGCGGTCTTTAATTTCTTCCGGATCTGACTCGGTAAATTCGCTACCCGGCAGCATCAGTGACGTGGAGAGCATCGGCTCGCCCAGCGCTTCAAGCAGCGCCAGTGCTATCGGGTTTGAGGGTACACGCAGGCCGATGGTCTTACGTTTTTCTTGCAACAAGCGGCGCGGAACCTCTTTCGTCCCCTTCAGGATGAAGGTGTAGTTGCCCGGCGTGTTGTTTTTAATTAAACGGAAGGCCACGTTGTCGACAAACGAATAGGTCGACAGTTCAGACAGGTCACGACACATCAGCGTAAAGTTGTGCCCGTCCGGCAGGTGACGGATGCGGCAAATGCGCTCCATTGCGCCTTTATCTTCAATTTTGCAGCCCAACGCATAGCCGGAGTCGGTTGGATAGACGATCACCCCACCTTTACGCACGATTTCAACGGCCTGATTGATCAGGCGCTGCTGCGGGTTTTCGGGATGAATATAAAAAAACTGGCTCATACTTTCCTCTCTGTGATCTCGGGCTGCTCCCAAAGTTGCCAGACGCCTTCTACGCCTGCGGGCAACCAAAGTTTACGACCCAACTCAATCCATGGGCAGGGTAGATGAAAATCAGACCCTTGCGATGCCCACAATTGATGCTGACGCGCAAGCGTCGCCAGATGGGTGCGTTCATTGGGAGACTGCTGACACTGCGCTACTTCCATCGCGTCGCCGCGATGTTCAGCAAAATGTGTAACCAGTCTTTTCAGCCACTTAGCGCTAAGATCGTACCGCCCAGGATGAGCCAGAACAGCCTTACCGCCAGAATGATGAATGACATCAATAGCTTGTTCTATTGTACACCACTGTGGCGGAACGTAACCGGTTTTCCCACGGGCAAGATATTTTTTAAAGACATCCGCCATGGTTGTGGCTTTGCCACATTCCACCAGGAAACGCGCAAAATGGCCCCGCGTAACCGCCCCGCCATCAGCCAGGCGCAACGCCCCTTCCCACGCGCCGGGGATATGCGCTTTGTCGAGTCGTTCGGCAATCAGGCGCGCACGCTGCTGACGACGTTCCGTTTGTTGCGCCAGAAAATCGCACATCATGGGATGGGCGATATCAATGTTCAGACCCACTATATGGATCTCATGGTTTTCCCAGACAGTTGATATCTCGACACCAGGTATCAAATTTAACGCTAATCCCGAACGTGAAATTTCTTCTCTTGCCGCTGCAATGCCCGCCGTGGTGTCATGATCGGTGATCGCCAGTGTACCGACTCGCATCTCTACCGCACGGTGTACTAAGGCTTCTGGGGTTAATCGCCCATCGGAGGCTGTAGTATGACTATGCAGGTCATAAATCACTGCGTAATTCGTGTCGCTCAAGGCGGCTCCCGTTTCAATAAATGTCGTAACACGCCCATCATAGCGGTTTCGGCAAATATACTGAAATCAGGTGTTGACTTTATCCCACCGAACTAGTTAACTAGTACGCAAGTTCACATGAAGAAGGTATCTGCAATGAAAGCAACATTTTTTCTGCACGGTTGGTGGCGCACTTCCTGATTTCGGGCAGTGTCTTACGTCTGCAATTTGCAACCAGATACCCGGCCCGCCTAATGAGCGGGCTTTTTTTTGAACAAAATTAATGAGAATAACGATGCAAACACAAAAACCGATACTCGAACTGCTTGCCTGCGATGCCGCCTACCGTGAAAATCCGACATCGCTGTTTCATCAGGTGTGTGGCGCACGTCCGGCAACGCTGCTGTTGGAATCTGCAGATATCGACAGCAAAGACGATCTGAAGAGCTTGCTGCTAGTAGACAGCGCATTGCGCATTACCGCTCTCGGTGACACTGTCACTATTCAGGCGTTATCCACAAACGGCGCGTCGCTGCTGCCCTTGCTGGATGCTGCCCTGCCCGCTGGCGTTGAGAATGAAAAACAGCCGAATGGTCGTCATCTGCGATTCCCTGCCGTCAGCCCGCTGTTGGATGAAGACGCCCGTTTATGTTCTCTTTCCGTATTTGATGCTTTTCGCTTACTGCAGGGGCTGGTGAATGTTCCTGTGCAAGAACGTGAAGCGATGTTCTTCGGCGGTCTGTTTTCCTACGACCTGGTTGCCGGTTTTGAAGATTTACCTCAGCTTGAAGCGGGCAACCGTTGTCCTGACTACTGCTTCTATCTGGCAGAAACGCTGATGGTTATCGACCACCAGAAAAAAAGCACCCGAATTCAGGCCAGTGTTTTTACCCCCAATGATGCGGAGAAACAGCGTCTTAACGCCCGTCTGGCGCAGCTGAGCCAACAGCTTACCGAGCCTGCGCCGCCGCTGCCCGTTACTGAAGTCCCGCAGATGCGCTGCGAATGCAATCAGAGCGATGAAGAGTTTGGCGCCGTGGTGCGTGGGATGCAAAAAGCGATTCGCGCGGGCGAAATTTTCCAGGTGGTTCCGTCCCGCCGTTTCTCGCTGCCCTGCCCGTCACCGCTGGCAGCCTACTATGTGCTGAAGAAAAGTAACCCCAGCCCATACATGTTTTTCATGCAGGACAACGATTTTACGCTGTTTGGCGCCTCCCCGGAAAGCTCGCTGAAATACGATGCCACCAGCCGCCAGATTGAGATCTACCCGATTGCCGGCACTCGTCCGCGCGGTCGTCGTGCGGACGGTTCGCTTGACCGCGACCTTGACAGCCGTATCGAGCTGGAAATGCGTACCGACCATAAAGAGCTTTCTGAGCACCTGATGCTGGTTGACCTTGCGCGTAACGACCTGGCGCGCATCTGTACGCCTGGCAGCCGCTATGTTGCTGACCTCACCAAAGTCGATCGTTACTCCTTCGTTATGCACCTGGTTTCGCGCGTGGTCGGCGAGCTGCGTAGCGATCTGGATGTGCTGCACGCTTACCGCGCCTGTATGAATATGGGCACGTTAAGCGGAGCGCCAAAAGTTCGCGCTATGCAGCTTATCGCCGAGGCAGAAGGTCGTCGCCGTGGTAGCTACGGCGGCGCAGTAGGTTACTTCACGGCTCATGGCGATCTGGATACTTGTATTGTCATTCGCTCCGCCCTCGTGGAAGACGGTATTGCCACCGTACAAGCCGGTGCCGGAATTGTTCTGGATTCTGTACCGCAGTCTGAAGCCGATGAAACCCGTAATAAAGCGCGCGCGGTTCTGCGTGCTATCGCCACCGCGCACCACGCACAGGAGACCTTCTAATGGCTGACATTCTGCTGCTCGATAATATCGACTCTTTTACCTATAACCTGGCGGATCAGCTGCGTACTAATGGTCACAACGTGGTGATTTACCGCAACCATATTCCGGCCCAGACGTTGATTGACCGCTTAGCAACGATGAAAAATCCTGTGCTGATGCTCTCTCCAGGCCCAGGTGCGCCAAGCGAAGCAGGTTGCATGCCGGAGCTGTTAACCCGTCTGCGAGGCAAGCTGCCAATCATCGGCATTTGTCTGGGACATCAGGCCATTGTTGAGGCCTATGGTGGATATGTGGGCCAGGCTGGAGAAATCCTGCACGGCAAAGCGTCCAGCATTGAACACGACGGTCAGGCAATGTTTGCTGGTCTGGCTAATCCGCTGCCGGTGGCACGCTATCATTCGCTGGTTGGCAGCAACGTTCCGGCAGGATTAACCATTAACGCCCACTTTAACGGCATGGTGATGGCGGTGCGTCACGATACCGATCGCGTCTGCGGCTTCCAGTTCCATCCGGAGTCCATTCTGACCACCCAGGGCGCGCGTTTGCTGGAACAAACGCTGGCCTGGGCGCAACAGAAGCTTGAACAAACCAATACGCTGCAACCAATTCTGGAGAAACTGTACCAGGCGCAGACGCTGTCTCAGCAGGAAAGCCACCAGCTGTTCTCCGCCGTGGTACGCGGTGAACTGAAGCCGGAACAACTGGCTGCGGCGCTGGTGAGCATGAAAATTCGTGGTGAACACCCGAATGAAATTGCCGGTGCGGCAACCGCGCTACTGGAAAACGCCGCTCCGTTCCCGCGTCCTGATTATCTGTTTGCCGATATTGTCGGTACCGGCGGCGACGGCAGCAACAGCATCAATATTTCTACCGCCAGCGCCTTTGTTGCAGCGGCTTGCGGACTGAAAGTTGCCAAACACGGCAACCGCAGCGTCTCCAGCAAGTCAGGCTCTTCGGATCTGTTAGCGGCATTTGGCATCAATCTGGATATGAACGCCGACAAATCACGTCAGGCGCTTGACGATCTCGGCGTGTGTTTTCTGTTTGCGCCGAAATACCACACCGGTTTTCGCCATGCCATGCCGGTACGCCAGCAGTTGAAAACCCGCACGCTGTTTAACGTGCTCGGCCCGTTGATTAACCCGGCACATCCGCCGCTGGCGCTGATCGGCGTTTACAGCCCGGAGCTGGTGCTGCCGATTGCCGAAACGCTGCGCGTGCTCGGATATCAGCGGGCAGCCGTAGTGCACAGTGGTGGCATGGACGAAGTTTCGCTGCATGCACCGACCATTGTGGCAGAGCTGCACGATGGGGAAATCAAGAGTTATCAACTGACGGCAGAAGACTTTGGCCTGACGCCTTACCACCAGGAACAGCTGGCTGGCGGCACGCCGGAAGAAAACCGTGACATTCTTAGTCGCTTGTTACAAGGTAAAGGTGAAGCCGCTCATGAAGCCGCTGTTGCCGCGAATGTCGCCATGTTAATGCGCTTGCACGGTGAAGAAGATTTAAAAGCCAATGCGCAAACCGTGATTAATGTACTGCGCAGCGGTGCGGCCTATGACCGTGTCACTGCACTGGCAGCAAGAGGGTAAATGATGCAAACCGTTTTAGCGAAAATTGTCGCAGACAAGGCGATTTGGGTAGAAGCCCGCAAACAGCAACAACCACTGGCAAGCTTTCAAAATGATGTTCAACCCAGCTCTCGTGATTTCTACGATGCGCTGCAAGGTGCGCGCACCGCCTTTATTCTGGAATGTAAAAAAGCATCTCCGTCAAAAGGCGTGATCCGTGATGACTTCGATCCGGCACAGATTGCGGGCGTATATAAACATTATGCTTCCGCGATTTCCGTACTGACCGATGAGAAATATTTCCAGGGCAGTTTTGATTTCCTGCCTATCGTCAGCCGCATCGCGCCGCAACCTGTTCTGTGTAAGGACTTTATTATCGATCCTTACCAGATTTACCTGGCGCGTTTCTACCAGGCGGACGCCTGTTTGTTGATGCTGTCGGTCCTCGATGATGAACAATATCGTCAACTCGCCGCCGTCGCCCACAGCCTGAAAATGGGCGTACTGACCGAAGTCAGCAACGAAGAAGAGCTGGAGCGTGCTATCGCACTGGGTGCCAAAGTCGTTGGTATCAACAACCGCGATTTACGCGACTTGTCGATTGATTTGAATCGCACCCGCCAGCTTGCGCCGCGACTGGGCCACGGTGTGACCGTCATCAGCGAGTCCGGGATCAACACCTATGGACAGGTGCGCGAACTCAGCCACTTCGCCAACGGTTTTCTGATTGGTTCCGCGCTGATGTCGCATGATGATCTGCACGCTGCCGTGCGTCGCGTACTGCTCGGCGAGAATAAAGTCTGCGGTTTAACCCGGGCTCAGGATGCCAACGCGGCGTATAAATCCGGCGCGATTTATGGCGGACTGATTTTTGTACCCACATCGCCACGCGCGGTTAGCGTTGAGCAAGCGCGAGAGGTCATGACCGGCGCGCCGCTGCAATATGTCGGGGTGTTTCGCAACACAGATATTATCGACGTACGTGAAACAGCGGCTGCTCTGGGACTCACTGCCGTGCAACTGCATGGTAGCGAAGATCAAGCCTACATAGACGCGCTACGCAATGCGCTACCCGCACAAGTACAAATCTGGAAGGCGCTCAGCGTCAGCGATAAGTTGCCAGCCCGGGATTATCAGCATGTCGATAAATACGTATTCGACAACGGTCAGGGCGGCAGCGGGCAACGCTTCGACTGGTCACTTTTAGGCGGACAATCGCTGGATAACGTATTACTGGCTGGCGGACTTGGCGCAGATAACTGCGTTGACGCGGCAAAAACCGGCTGTGCCGGTCTCGATTTCAATTCTGGCGTAGAGTCACAGCCGGGCATCAAAGATGCACGTCTTCTGGCTTCGGTCTTTCAGACGCTGCGCGCATATTAAGGAAAAGGACATGACAACATTACTCAATCCGTATTTTGGTGAATTTGGCGGTATGTATGTGCCACAGATTCTGATGCCTGCCCTGCGCCAGCTGGAAGAAGCTTTTGTCAGCGCGCAAAAAGATCCTGAATTTCAGGCGCAGTTTACAGACCTGCTGAAAAACTATGCGGGTCGCCCAACCGCACTGACCAAGTGCCAGAACATTACTCAAGGCACCAACACGACGCTGTATCTCAAGCGTGAAGATTTACTGCACGGCGGCGCGCACAAAACCAACCAGGTGCTGGGCCAGGCGTTGCTGGCGAAGCGCATGGGTAAAACGGAAATTATCGCCGAAACAGGCGCGGGGCAGCACGGTGTTGCATCTGCTCTCGCCAGCGCACTGCTGGGGTTGAAATGCCGTATTTACATGGGCGCGAAAGATGTTGAACGTCAGTCGCCGAACGTTTTCCGTATGCGTTTGATGGGTGCAGAAGTTATCCCCGTTCACAGCGGTTCCGCAACGCTGAAAGATGCCTGTAACGAAGCGCTGCGCGACTGGTCTGGCAGCTACGATACCGCGCACTATATGCTCGGTACAGCGGCAGGTCCGCACCCCTTCCCGACTATTGTGCGTGAGTTCCAGCGGATGATCGGTGAAGAAACCAAGGCGCAGATTCTGGAAAAAGAAGGTCGTCTGCCGGACGCCGTTATCGCCTGCGTGGGCGGCGGTTCTAACGCCATCGGTATGTTCGCCGATTTTATTAATGAAACCAGCGTCGGTTTGATTGGCGTAGAGCCAGGCGGTCACGGGATTGAGTCTGGAGAACACGGCGCGCCGTTGAAACATGGTCGTGTCGGGATTTACTTCGGCATGAAGTCCCCGATGATGCAGACCGAAGAAGGACAGATTGAAGAGTCTTACTCTATTTCCGCCGGACTCGATTTCCCGTCGGTCGGGCCACAGCATGCGTACCTGAACAGCATTGGTCGCGCCGATTATGTTTCAATAACCGATGATGAAGCACTGGAAGCCTTCAAAACGCTGTGTCTGCACGAGGGGATTATTCCGGCACTGGAGTCCTCCCATGCCCTGGCGCACGCGTTGAAAATGATGCGTGAAAATCCGGAAAAAGAGCAGTTACTGGTGGTTAATCTCTCCGGTCGCGGCGACAAAGACATTTTCACCGTACACGATATTCTGAAAGCGCGAGGGGAAATCTGATGGAACGTTACGAAAACCTGTTTGCACAGCTGAAGGACCGCAAAGAAGGTGCTTTTGTCCCCTTCGTAACCCTGGGCGATCCGTCTGTTGAACAGTCACTGAAAATCATTGATACGCTGATTGAAGCCGGTGCCGACGCGCTTGAGCTCGGCATTCCGTTCTCCGATCCGCTGGCCGATGGCCCAACCATTCAGGAAGCCACCCTGCGTGCGTTTGCCGCCGGCGTCACACCATCGCAATGCTTTGAAATGCTGGCGCTGATTCGCCAGAAGCATCCGACGATTCCCATTGGGTTGCTGATGTATGCCAACCTGGTCTTCAGCAAGGGCATTGACGAGTTTTACGCCCAGTGCGAAAAAGTGGGTGTGGATTCTGTGTTGGTAGCCGATGTCCCTGTTGAGGAGTCTGCGCCATTCAGAACTGCTGCACTGCGTCACAACATCGCACCGATTTTCATCTGCCCGCCGAATGCTGATGAAGAACTGCTACGCCAGATTGCCTCTTACGGTCGCGGCTACACTTATCTGCTTTCACGTGCAGGCGTGACCGGTGCCGAAAATCGTGCGGCATTACCGCTGCATCATTTGGTTGAAAAGCTGAAACAATATGATGCTCCGCCTTCTTTACAGGGCTTCGGTATCTCTGCGCCTGAACAGGTAGCCGGAGCTATTGAAGCCGGTGCTGCCGGTGCAATTTCCGGCTCGGCAATTGTGAAAATCATTGAGAAAAATGTTGCGGCACCGGAACAGATGCTGGCTGAGCTGAAAGCGTTTGTCAGCACGATGAAAGCCGCCACCCACCAGTAAGTTAAATCAACCGCCAGAGACGTCTGGCGGTTTCACCCTTCTTCCGTGTGCTTCATTCTATACATAGCGCTATCCGCATTCTGAATGGCCACATCCAGTTCACCGTTCACCTCTGCAATTCCCCACGATACTGACAATGGCACGGTATGCCCATCCACCACAAACACATGACTGGTCACCTGCCCGCTAATACGTTGCGCGATTGCTATGGCGTCAGTTGCCTGCGATCGAAACAGCAGGATCATAAATTCATCCCCGCCGGTACGAATCACAATATCGTGGCTGGTGCGGGTGTTTGACAGCATCCTGTTGGCGATAATTTGCAACGCGCGATCGCCTGCCGCGTGGCCCCAGGTATCATTGACGGCCTTAAATTTATTGCAGTCCAGTAGCACCACCGAACAGTGTGATAAATCCCGACGCTTGATAATGTCGAGTATTCGGCGGTTAAAACAGCCGGTCAGAGTATCGATATAAACCTTGAGGTCGCTTTCGTTTAGCCATGACTTTAACGAGAAGCTAATGATGATGAAAAAGAACGGCGCCAGCAGGATAACAATCCCGGCATGTGTATCGCGCGCCATAAAACGGCCTAATGAAAGCGAATAGTGCAGCGCATATTTCTCCGAAAAATTGCGCACCAAATAGCTGGATTGCCCCGCACATTTGCCGGATAAGCAGAGGCTCTCTTTGTTGGTCAGATTCACTAACTCCACGTTCAATCCGGGAAGGATTTGATTATCAAACGCCTCGGCTAACGCTTCCTGCAGCTCAGGCTTCGAATGATCATAGACCAGATAGGCAACGATTTGGTCTGATATCTCCTTACCCGACAGATCGTAGATATAGCTCACTACGCTGTAGGCTTTTTCACCGGTAATTTTATCGGTATAGAAGTTTGTTGAACTGAGAGCTTTATTTTTGACGTTTTTTTGCAACAACCGGGTATAGAAATCGGTGGGCGGATAGAAAAAATGCGTTATATCCATCGCCATTTCGGAGTCAGAAAAACTGAAATTGCGCGAGTCAGAAGCCATAAACCAATAAAAATAATCTGAATTGCTGGCGATAATGTAACGGTGCGCATCGAAGCTGCCTGGATTTAGCTCATTAACCATTCCGCGAATGAACTCCGCCGCAGTATACATACACAGCGCATTATGGCTGGGTTGCTGAGCAATAATCGTCCCCGTTGCAGAATGAACCCGCTTTGGGTCGGCGTTAATTCCCCATTCATCTTTGTTTCGCGGAACAAACTGCGCCATAACACCACACTGTTCGCCGGTTTTGATGTGGTAATAACGCTCGCCAATCGCATCGGCAATCAGTTCATTATCGTTAAAAATGTCCAACATGTGAGCTTGCAGGCGGCTAACGCCTTCACTGGCGGCCGCCATACGCTGTTCATAAATGATAAACAGAAACAACGAGGTAAAAATCAACGTAATGAGCCCGGATACCAGCAGAGCCTGCCTGTTTCTGAGCTTATCCTGCACAATCTTCACGAGTCCACCCTGATAGTTAACAGTATTGCCAAATCGGTTACCCGTTTATGTTGTTGCATAACAGCGTTGTACGTTGATAGAGAATGTTTGCCACTCCGAAGCAGGTACGTTGATGTAGCCCGCAATCGCGCGCTTAGGTTACAGATTTATACAATAAAAGCGCATATTTGTTAACATAAACGCAAACTAATCATCACCTTCGATAGGATACCCTGCCCGCCGGATGGCCTCGCGGCAGTCGTTTACGCCTGCGGCATAGCCCGCCTCAATCTCACAAACCGGACTTGCGCTGCAATAAGGTAGTGTAACCGGAGTCGCAATAAGTTTCTCCAGCGCCTCAATTTTATCCATGTAAAGCAATAATTCACGTGCAACACTCACGGCAAACGCTGCCGTTTGATCCTCGTAGAACGGTTCCAGAAGTGTGATTTTTTGCTGTAGCAGATGGCGGGTCAACATCATCAGCAATACCCTCAAAGTTGGTTTGCTTAAAGAGTAGCACTACATCAAAGGGGAGAAAGGCAGGATGTTTTACCCAGAATTTTTTAAATGAAGAACGAGGGGAATTTTTCCTGGCTGCTAACCACGGGCAGCTATGCCCGGAATCTATACAGTTCAGTCGTTTTGGTTGTGCAACCATTAATGAAGTTGACTTCAAAAAGTCCCTTGCGAGACACTGAAGGAAAGCATGCCAAATATGGGTGAACTTGTTGAGACATCTGTTGATTAAATTAGTTATGTTAAGCGTTGGATTTTTAAGCGCTGGGGACATACTGGCAAATACTCCGGAACAGGTAATCACCGCTTTCCAGAGGGATTATAAATATTGGAATGACCAGTCATTTCAGAGAAATCAGAACTACGGAAAGCAAGAAGTTATGCTCCTGGCCCAGAAGGGTTGGAATGAGCTTTTGAATAAATATACAAAACCTGGTTTTCAGGGCGAGCCTATAGCTTTTGGTTCTGAGTCTAGTCATGATCCTGAGCAAGAGAACATCATATCGGTTCAGATTACTGAAAAAGTAGCGACCGTGACGACCAGATTATCGAGGCAGTATTATTCACCTGTTTATGAATATCAATTGTCCAAAGAGAATGATACCTGGTACCTATCTCAGATATTTTTAGTTGATGATGATGGAAAATATCCGAGTTTGTAATAAATAGTGCACTCATAACAACTTTATGAGTTAAAAAAATCTGCCATGATGACAGATTTCTTTAATCTATCATTAGAGATTTGCAACGTTATGATATACTTTTTGAACATCATCGTCATCTTCAAGAGCATCAACAAGCCCTGCAAAGACTTCTAAATCTTCTGGTGAAAGTTCAATTTCTGATTGAGCAATCATCTCTAATTCTGTAGTTGAGAACTCAGTAATTCCTGCTGCTTTTAGAGCTGCAATGCCTTTATGAAGATCTGTAGATTCAGTATAAATAACGATGTTTCCTTCTTCCTCGGTTACATCACGAACATCTACTTCAGCATTAAGCAGAATTTCAAAAATATGGTCAGGGTCTGTCCCTTCAAATACAATTACTCCGGTATTGTCAAACATATAGCTGACAGAACCCGCCGCTCCGATATTCCCGCCTTTTTTATTAAAAATTGAGCGGACATTAGCAATCGTACGGTTAACGTTTGAAGTCAATGTTTCAGCGATAATCAGTGAACCACTGGGACCAAAGCCTTCATAACGCCCTTGCACGAACGTTTCATCGCTGCCGCCTTTGGCTTTATCAATGGCTTTATCAATAACGTGTTTTGGAACCTGCGCTTGTTTCGCACGTTCAATAACGAATTTTAAAGATGTATTTAATTCTGGGTCTGGTTCGCCTTGTTTAGCAGCAGCATAAATTTCTACACCGAATTTTGCATATACATTAGACGTTGCACCGTCTTTAGCTGTTTTTTTAGCAACAATATTTGCCCACTTACGTCCCACTGGAATGATCTCCTCGAAAATTCATTTACATTATTGAATGGTAAATAATCTGCCATTACATTATATCATGATGTATAAACCTTAGTCCATGAAAAATAAAATATCCAAATTTTACGATATGTTACTTTAATTTTATTAATAGTTAACATTTTGGATAAGTTATCCCCTGATTATCTGCAGGTTCTTTTTTGTACGTAATAAATGAGCCGCAGTAATAATGCATAAGAGAATAGAAACAAAAGCGATATTCCAGATAAACACACTGACTATTAAAGTTACCGCGGTACTGCTTAAAGAGAGCGCTACAAGTCATCTTGCACTGCGCCTTATTTGATAGTGTGTTCGTTTAGTACCGGGACAAGATACTTAGCCTATATTTACTCCACCACTCCAACAAAGGGAAATGCTAAATGGGTGGAGCGGTACAACCAGCATCTCTGACTGATGTGTTCAGAAGCACACGTGACTCAGTTGACTACGGCTGGTCAAAATAACGATACGCGTGGAAAAGAATGGAAAAACTGGTCATTTGATGACCAGTTTTGCAGAGGAGTTTTGCAGAAGAACTTAAAAACGATAACCCGCAGAGAACATAAACACCCACGGATCGAGGCGTACACTGTCGCGCTGCTGGACGCCACCCATTTTATAGCTTGCGGTGGTGTCGATATCCATGTACCAGACCGACATGTTAATCAGCCAGTCGCGGTTAATCAGATAGTCCATACCGACTTGCCCTGCTGCACCCCAGGAATCTTTCAGACTCAGGTCCGATAATCCTGTTTCTTTACCGTTATCGTTAAAGCCTTCATCGAAGAAGGTCGTGTAGTTCACACCAACACCTACGTACGGACGCAGTTTACTGCTGGAGTCACCGAAGTACCACTGTGCCATTAACGTCGGCGGCAAATGATGTACGGTGGCAATATCACCCGTTGCTGCAGTACCAATTTTATGGCGGAACGGTGTCGCCGCCAGTAATTCAACACCGATATTGTCGGTTGCCATGTAGGTAAATGTCAGACCCAACTGCGTGTTATTGCTGACATCAAAGCCACCCAAGCTGCCCAGCGTACCACCTGCTCCTTCCGTCGGTCTGACGGTGGCAGAACCTGCACGAATAAAGAACTCTCCAGCTTCATGCGCAAATGCGTTACCAGAGAGAAGAGTTGTTAAAGCCAATGCTGCAACTGTTAATTTTTTCATGTCCGCTCCATCGTTATGGTTATAAAAGCGGAATGAATATACCTACTTTGGAGTAATAAATGATCTAACATGGATCACATTGACTTTGATAATTTAACATTTATTGATCCAGATTAAGTTAGAACTTGCATTCAAAATCCTGGTTAAATTAATTCAGATCAATTTTGATATATTTTCAATGTGCAAGTACCTCCAGCTCATTGCTGATGGGTGATGGTTATCTGCACGCGATGCGCACATAACAAACAGCGTTCATGCACGACGCTGAAGTCATAGCCAAAAATTACCGCAGCTTTACAAAGATATGCTTTTCCATACATCGCGCGATGCTGCCACTGTAGAGTTATCCAGGGTACAATTGCCCGCAAATGAACACCTGCAAAACTCAAGGAGAGTGCATGTCTATCACGGCGAAATCCGTTTACCGTGACACGGGAAACTTTTTCCGTAATCAATTCATTACCATCTTGCTGGTATCGTTGTTGTGCGCGTTTATCACAGTGGTGTTAGGGCATGCCTTTTCCCCCACTGACGCACAAATTGCGCAACTCAGTGAAGGCGATCAGTTAACCAGCAGCGTGGGGTTGTTCGATCTGGTGCAAAACATGACCCCGGAGCAACAGCAAATTTTGCTACGCGCTTCCGCGGCGTCTACGTTTTCTGGTCTGATTGGTAATGCCATCCTTGCCGGTGGGGTCATCCTGATGATTCAGCTGATTTCAGCAGGTCATCGGGTCAGCGCATTACGTGCCATCGGCGCCAGTGCGCCAGTGTTGCCAAAGCTGTTTATTCTGATTTTTTTGACTACTCTGCTGGTGCAAATCGGTATTATGCTGGTTGTTGTTCCCGGTATTCTGCTGGCCATCCTGCTGGCACTCGCACCTGTGATGTTGGTACAGGACAAAATGGGTGTCTTTGCCGCGATGCGCAACAGTATGCGTCTGGCGTGGTCGAATATGCGACTGGTTGCGCCGGCAGTAATCGGTTGGTTGCTGGCAAAAACGCTGCTGTTGCTTTTTGCGCCAAGTTTTGCAGTACTTACGCCGAATGTAGGCGCGGTATTGGCGAATACGCTGAGCAATATGATCTCCGCGGTGTTGCTGATCTATTTGTTCCGCCTGTACATGCTGATTCGCCAATAAACCCTGAACGCATTCCGGGCTTGTACCCGGTGCTTTTGATGACGGAATCGAAGAATGAAGCAGTTTCTTGATTTTTTACCGCTGGTTGTCTTTTTTGCTTTTTATAAGCTTTACGACATCTATGCGGCGACCTCGGCGCTGATTGTCGCAACGGCTGTAGTGTTGATTTACAGCTGGGTTCGCTATCGCAAGGTCGAGAAGATGGCGTTAATCACCTTTGTCCTGGTGGCCGTATTTGGTGGCCTGACTATTTTTTTCCACAACGATGAATTCATTAAGTGGAAAGTAACGGTGATTTACGGGCTGTTTGCTGGAGCATTGCTGGTAAGCCAGTGGGTGATGAAAAAACCGCTGATCCAGCGCATGTTAGGTAAAGAACTGACCCTGCCGCAACCAGTGTGGTCGAAACTAAATTTAGCCTGGGCAGTCTTTTTCATCCTGTGTGGTCTGGCGAATATCTATATTGCATTTTGGCTACCGCAGAACATTTGGGTCAACTTCAAAGTGTTCGGCCTGACCGCCCTGACTTTATTCTTTACGCTGCTGAGTGGGGTCTATATTTACCGTCATCTGCCGCAAGAAGATAAATCGTAATACATGCTCGCCAGATCTGCGGATCTGGCGAATTTTTATCCCCTCGCGTTCCATAGAGCTGACAACCTGACTTACATCTGCTCTGCATGCCGCATCCCCTCTGTTCTCGACGCACAAATTCTAGTAGCATCGCGCCTGTAATCTTTCTCTATAGTCGGTTCTACAATGACAACAACGAATAACACTCCCCAGGGTGAACTGGTTTTACGCACTCTGGCCATGCCTGCCGATACCAACGCGAACGGTGATATTTTTGGCGGCTGGCTGATGTCACAAATGGATATAGGTGGCGCGATTCAGGCCAAAGAGATCGCACATGGTCGTGTGGTAACTGTGCGGGTTGAAGGAATGAGCTTTTTGCGCCCGGTCGCCGTAGGTGATGTAGTGTGTTGCTATGCTCGCTGTGTGAAACGCGGGACAACCTCAATCAGCATCAATATTGAAGTTTGGGTGAAGAAAGTCGCTTCTGAACCTATTGGCCAGCGTTATAAGGCCACCGAAGCTCTGTTTATCTACGTTGCCGTTGATAAAGACGGGAAACCGCGTCCAATCCCCACGTTGGCCTGATAGCACACGCCAGTAATGCTATCCGGCAATGATCAAGAGTGATCATTGCCGGACGGCCTGATGCTTACTCGATCTGCGTTGTGCCGTTTAATTTGAAAACAATATTCACCACGAGTCCGGATCCGGGTTTACCTGCTTCATAACGCCATCTACGCATCGCGTTTTTCACTTCACGCTCAAACATATTGGCAGGCTGCGCAGACAGGATCTCCACATTTTCAACCCGACCATCCGGTGTTACATTAAATTTGACCTTTACCCGCCCTTCAATGCGCAGCGCCTGTGCTCGCGCCGGATACTGAGGCTGATTACGGCTTAAAGCACGTGGACCCGATGGCGCACTGACCACCGGTTTGCTGGTAGTTGCCGGCGCGGTATTGGTCATTGTGCGCGTAGGTGCCGTATTTTCCAGCGGGGAGGCCGGGCGCGGTTCTGCTGGTTTAACATCGCGTTTCGGCTGCTCTTCCACCTTTTTCACCGGTTTTGGCTTCGGTTTAGGCTTGGGCTTCGGTTTTTCAATCACCACCGGCGCCTCTTTTGGTGGCTCTGGAATCGGCTCTGGTTCCGGTTCAGGCTCGACAACGGGTTCCGGCGGCGGCTGAACGGCCTGAGGTGGTTCGAGATCGGCAGGCGCGACCATCGTGACAGAGATCGGCTGCGCTGGCGCAGGCAGTTCAATAACCTGATGTACCGAGGTATACAGCAAACCAGCCACCACGGCACCATGAATGCCGACAGACAGTAACGTTGGCCAGGGAAAGCGACGAGGTAAATCAAGGGTCATTGAAGTCATAATCGTTTCAGTAAAAAAACCAGGCCCCGATTTTAAATGCAAATAGCAATCATATTCAATAAGCCCGTGGCGGTAACTGACATTTAGAACGCGATTTTATGATAAAAAACCACTTTCAGAGTATGGCCTTAACATATCAGTTATCTTTCCGTTGCAGTTGTTAGACCTTTCCAATAACGTTATTAACGACTTTTACCGTTCAAGGAGTTCTACCCGTGCTGTATGTTATTTACGCCCAAGATATCGCAGACTCTCTCGAAAAACGTCTTTCCGTGCGCCCTGCTCATCTGGCTCGCCTGCAACTCCTTCATGACGAAGGTCGTTTGCTCACGGCGGGCCCCATGCCAGCGGTCGATAGTAACGATCCCGGTGCAGCGGGTTTTACCGGCTCAACGGTGATTGCCGAATTTGAATCTTTGGAGGCGGCACAGGCGTGGGCGGAAGCCGATCCGTATGTTGCAGCGGGCGTTTATGCTCAGGTTTCAGTAAAACCTTACAAAAAAGTATTTTAAAAACAGAACAAAAGCAGACATTGGGCACCGCCAGCGGTGCCCTTTTGGGATCAGATGCTGTGGATCGCAAACAGCAACGAGTTGCGTTGATGGTTGAGAATGCACTTTCTGATAGTGTGGATACGCATATTACGACGCGATTGTCCTTCAAGCCAACGTGCTTTACGGCGGCTAGCCTGACGCAGCATCCGCCAGCGTCCCACTTCCGTTCTACTACGCTTCATGTTTACTACTCTTTCAGTCACTGAGTGGCCATTATAACGCCACACCGAATGCAGACCAGCGGTTTTCCCGTGTTTTTATTTGCCAGATTAATCCTGATGCGTAAACTCTTAACAATACGCTTTCAAAAGGATTTTTAAATTTATGACAACCTTCTACACCGTGGTGAGTTGGCTGGTCATTCTGGGTTACTGGGTACTCATTGCTGGCGTAACATTACGCATTCTAATGAAACGACGCGCAGTGCCCTCCGCAATGGCCTGGCTTTTGATCATCTATATTCTGCCATTGGTAGGGATCATTGCTTATCTGTCCTTCGGTGAGCTCCACCTGGGTAAACGCCGCGCCGAACGCGCCCGGGCAATGTGGCCGTCAACGGCCAAGTGGCTGAACGATCTTAAAGCCTGTAAGCATATTTTTGCGCAGGAAAACAGCAGCGTCGCCTCCTCCTTATTTAAACTGTGCGAGCGTCGTCAAGGAATCGCCGGCGTTAAGGGAAATCAGCTGCAGCTGCTCACCAGTTCAGATGACGTGATGCAGGCATTAATCCGTGATATTCAGCTGGCGCGCCACAACATAGAGATGGTGTTCTACATCTGGCAGCCGGGTGGTATGGCCGATCAGGTAGCCGAGTCGTTAATGGCTGCCGCGAGGCGTGGCATTCACTGTCGCCTGATGCTGGACTCCGCCGGCAGCGTGGCATTCTTCCGCAGCCCTTGGGCGGCGATGATGCGTAACGCAGGCATCGAAGTTGTAGAGGCGCTGAAGGTGAACCTGATGCGTGTATTTTTACGCCGTATGGACCTGCGTCAGCACCGCAAAATGATCATGATCGACAACTACATTGCGTATACCGGCAGCATGAACATGGTCGATCCGCGCTTCTTCAAACAAGATGCAGGCGTTGGGCAATGGGTTGATTTAATGGCAAGAATGGAAGGCCCGGTAGCCACCGCTATGGGCATCGTCTATTCTTGCGACTGGGAAATTGAGACCGGAAAGCGCATTTTGCCCCCGCCACCGGACGTCAATATCATGCCGTTTGAGCAGGCCAGCGGGCACACCATTCACACAATTGCCTCGGGTCCTGGTTTCCCAGAAGACTTGATTCATCAGGCGCTGTTAACCGCAGCTTATTCAGCGCGCGAATATTTAATTATGACCACGCCTTACTTTGTTCCCAGCGACGATTTGCTGCATGCAATTTGTACGGCAGCACAGCGTGGGGTCGACGTCAGTATCATTCTTCCGCGTAAGAATGATTCCCTGCTGGTTGGCTGGGCAAGCCGGGCCTTTTTCACTGAGTTGCTGGCAGCTGGCGTTAAAATTTATCAGTTCGAAGGCGGCCTGCTGCATACCAAGAGCGTACTGGTCGATGGCGAGCTGAGCCTGGTCGGTACCGTTAACCTGGATATGCGCAGTCTGTGGCTCAATTTTGAAATCACGCTGGTCATTGACGATGCTGGATTCGGCGGCGATCTCGCCGCCGTGCAGGATGATTATATTTCGCGTTCCCGCCTACTTGATGCCCGTTTGTGGGTAAAACGACCACTCTGGCAGCGGATAGCAGAGCGACTGTTTTACTTCTTTAGTCCGTTGCTGTAAAACGTGCCCATCAGACAGTAAACAGGTAGTCATTATGGATATGGATTTGAACAATCGCCTGACCGAAGACGAAACGCTTGAGCAGGCTTACGACATTTTTCTCGAACTGGCTGCGGATAACCTCGATCCGGCAGATATCATTCTGTTCAATTTGCAGTTTGAAGAACGCGGCGGTGCCGAGTTATTCGATCCGGCAGAAGACTGGCAGGAGCATGTTGATTTTGACCTGAACCCTGATTTCTTTGCCGAAGTGGTGATTGGTCTGGCAGATACAGAAGACGGCGAGATTAACGATATTTTTGCGCGCGTTTTATTATGTCGCGAAAAAGATCATAAGCTCTGCCATATTCTCTGGCGCGAATAATCAAACAAAAAAGCTGCTCTCGCAGCTTTTTTCATTTTTAGCCCGGTAGTTTGCTTCCGCAACGGTTACAAAACTGCGCGCTATGTTCGTGCTGCGCCTGCTGACACTGGGGACATTTTCGTTGGTGCCCGCGATGCTGGAACGCACTGCTCATGTGCGTGGTAATCAATCCCGTCGGTATCGCAATCACCGAGTAACCAATCAGGATAAGCACGGACGCCACCATTCGCCCCAACGGGGTGTGCGGGGTGATATCGCCATAGCCGACGGTGGTTACAGTAACAATCGCCCAATACACCGACGCATTCAGCGTAGTAAATCCATATTTTGGCCCTTCAATCAGATACATCATCGCACCAAAAACCACCATCAGAATGGCGATAAAGGAATAGAACAACATCAGCTGATGTCGGGCACTTTTTAACGCATTCCAGAACACCCGTAGAGAAGGCATAAAGCGCAACAGCTTGAGAATACGCAGGACGCGCAGGACACGCATCGCCCGCCAGGCGAAAACATAACTCAGACTGATTTCCGGCCATAGCCACATCACATACAGCGGCAGAATGGTGGCAAGGTCAACTATCCCCCAGAAACTAAACACATATTTGGCGGGATTGGCCCAACAGCATAAGCGCAGAAGATATTCGAGAGTAAAGACCAGAGTAATAAAGATCTCCAGCCAGACAAAAACGCGCCATTCCTCAAAGGTTAAATGGTATTGCGTCCCTACTCCGGACTCAATGAAGATAACAATAACGCTGAGCAAGGCGAATAGCGCGCACATACCTTCAAAGCGACGCCCTGAACGGGTGTTTAAATCGAATAATTTGCGAAAGAGCGCGCGGCGGACAGAAGAGACTAAACCTGGCACAGATACCTCACCAAAAAAAGGGCTGACTTTTGTCAGCCCTCGGAATTATAGCGGGTCTACTTTCAGGCAGGAAACTGCGTGTCGGAAACTTCCTTCGAGAACCGGGCGCGTTTTTGCGCATTCCGGCCCTGCAATCGGGCAGCGCGTACGGAACACGCAACCGGAAGGAGGGTTAATCGGGGACGGTAACTCGCCTTCCAGCAACTGGATAACCTTGTTCCTTTCCTGATCCGGATCGGGGATCGGCACCGCAGACATCAGCGCTTTGGTATAAGGATGCAGCGGGTTATGGTACACCTCGTCATAGGTCCCTAATTCCACCGCATGTCCGAGATACATAACCAGCACACGGTCGGAGATATGTTTAACCACCGCGAGGTCGTGGGCAATGAAGATTAACGATAATCCCATTTCTCGCTGAAGTTGTTGCAGCAGGTTAACCACCTGGGCCTGGATTGACACGTCCAGCGCCGAAACGGGTTCATCGCAGATAATCAACTTCGGTTCGAGGATCAGCGCGCGGGCAATACCAATACGCTGACACTGGCCACCTGAAAACTCATGTGGGTAGCGGTTAATCAGGTTGGGCAGTAATCCTACCTTCATCATCATCGCTTTCACACGATCGCGGACTTCCTGACCAGGAAGATTCGGATGATAAGTACGCAGCGGTTCGGCAATGATTTCACCAATGGTCATGCGCGGGTTTAACGATGCCAGCGGATCCTGGAAAATCATCTGGATATCACTGCGTACTTCCCGCCACTCATCGGGTTTCATGCCGAGTAAATCTTTACCCAGCCAGGCAACCTTTCCATCGGTGGCCTTCACCAAGCCGATAATCGCACGGGCAAAGGTCGATTTCCCGCAGCCTGATTCACCGACCACGCCCAGGGTTTCGCCCTCATACAGTCGCAGGGTTACGCCATCAACTGCCTTAAGGGTTTTAGATGGTTGCCAGAACCACTGTTTGCCATCTTTAATATCGAAATGGACTTTAAGGTCAGCAATCTCAAGGAGCACTTTACGTTGTTCGGTTACCGCATTCATACCAGTTCCTCCACCGGCTTAAAGCAGGCGCGCAAACGGCCTGGACTAAATTCCTCCAGTGGTGGAGCACTGCTACAGATTTCCATCGCATGCGGGCAACGCGGCTGGAATGGACAGCCTTTTGGCAGACGCAGCAGGTTCGGTGGGTTGCCCGGGATCGTGAGCATCTCTTCCCCTTCTGCATCCAGACGAGGTACGGCATTCAGCAAACCAATCGAATACGGATGAACGGGCTTATAAAAGACATCCCGCGCACTGCCGTATTCCATCGTACGACCGGCGTACATCACCAGAACTTTATCGCAAATACCGGCAACAACCCCCAGATCGTGGGTGATCATGATAATCGCGGTGTTGAATTCGCTTTTCAGTTCATTCAGCAGCGTCATGATTTGCGCCTGTACCGTCACATCGAGCGCAGTGGTCGGTTCATCGGCTATCAGTAATTTGGGCCTGCACAGCAACGCCATAGCGATCATAACGCGCTGACGCATACCACCGGAGAATTCATGCGGATACATTTTCATGCGCTTACGCGCTTCCGGCATTTTCACCGCATCCAGCATTCTGACCGACTCTTCAAAAGCTTCCGCTTTGCTCATGCCTTTATGCAGCATCAGAACTTCCATCAACTGCTCCCCGACCCGCATGTACGGATTGAGAGACGTCATCGGGTCCTGGAAAATCATCGAGATCTGCTCGGCGCGCAGTTTGTTCAGTTCACGTTCCGGTAAGTTCAGAATTTCACGTCCGTTGAACGTAGCGGAGCCCCCGATACGACCATTAGCCGCCAGCAGGCCCATCAGGGCAAAGGCCGTTTGCGATTTACCTGAGCCGGATTCTCCGACAATACCCAGCGTTTCTCCAGCTCGCAGAGAAAAGTTTAAATCGTTGACCGCAGTTACATCGCCGTCGGGGGTAGCGAACGTCACACGCAAATCTTTTACGTTCAGCAGTGCGTTAGCCTGTTGTTGCGCGAGCGGCGCGGTTGAGGTTTCAATTACGCTCATGGCTGCACTCCTTAACGGTCTTTCGGGTCGAGGGCATCACGCAAGCCATCGCCAATAAAGTTAAAACAGAACAAAGTGACCACCAGGAAACCTGCCGGAAACAGCAGCAGCCATGGTGAGACTTCCATTGAGTTGGCACCATCACTAAGCAGAGCGCCCCAGCTACTTAACGGCTCCTGCGTACCTAATCCCAAAAAGCTCAGGAAGGACTCAAACAGGATCATGCTCGGCACCAGCAATGAAGCGTATACCACCACCACACCCAGCACGTTCGGCACAATATGGCGGATAACGATACGCACGGTAGACACCCCACCCACTTGCGCCGCTTCAATAAACTCTTTGCGCTTGAGGCTCAGCGTTTGTCCACGCACGATACGCGCCATATCCAGCCAGGAGACCATCCCGATAGCGACAAAAATCAGCAGGATATTTTGACCAAAGAAGGTGACCAGCAGGATCACGAAGAACATGAACGGGAAGGAGTTGAGAATTTCCAGCAGACGCATCATCACCGAGTCGATTTTTCCGCCGAGGTAGCCCGACAGAGAACCGTACAGCGTACCGACAACCACCGCGACCAACGCCGCCGCAATGCCGACCATTAGCGAGATGCGCCCGCCAATCGCCACGCGCACCAACAGGTCGCGTCCCGACGAGTCAGTACCGAAATAGTGGCCTGATTCCGTATCCGGCGCGCTGGACATCATGCCCCAGTCAGTATCGAAGTAGGTAAACTGCGACAGCATCGGCGCGAGCGTCACGAACAGCGCAATAATTACCAGCACCACCAGGCTTGCTACCGCAGCTCGGTTATGCATAAAGCGTCGACGCGCGTCCTGCCACAGGCTGCGGCCTTCGACCTCCAGCTTTTCACTGAAATTCTCCAGCGCTTCGCTGTTTTTCTTACTTAACATCATAGCGAGCTCCAGTATCAGTAACGAATTTTCGGGTCGATAACGGCATACAGCACATCGACAATCGCGTTAAACACGATGGTCAGCGTACCCACCAGTATGGTCAGACTCAGAACCAGCGAATAGTCGCGGTTTAACGCGCCGTTGACGAACAACTGACCAATGCCAGGCAAACCATAGATGGTTTCAATAACCATCGAACCAGTGATAATGCCGACAAATGCCGGTCCCATATAGGACAGCACTGGCAACAGCGCAGGTTTTAACGCATGGCGGAAAATAATCCGCCGCATCGGCAGCCCTTTGGCGCGCGCGGTACGAATAAAGTTAGAGTGCAGCACTTCAATCATCGAACCGCGAGTAATACGAGCGATACTGGCGATGTAGGCCAGTGACAAGGCCACCATTGGCAGGATCATAAATTTCAACGCCCCACCGTTCCAGCCCCCGCCGGGCAGCCATTTCAAAGTTATGGCAAATATCATGACCAATAAGGGAGCGACCACGAAACTGGGGATAACTACCCCAGTCATTGCCACCCCCATCACCGTGTAATCCCAACGTGTATTTTGCTTCAGCGCGGCTATCACCCCGGCGCTAACGCCGACGATTACCGCCAGAATAAAGGCTGCCGCACCCAGCTTCGCAGAAACCGGAAAACTCGAAGCAACGAGGTCGTTAACCGTGTAGTCTTTATATTTAAAGGATGGTCCAAAATCGCCATGCGCCAGCTGTTTCAGATAGCTGAAATACTGCGTCGAGATAGGATCGTTAAGATGATATTTCGCTTCAATATTCGCCAGCACCTCTGGCGGTAACGCGCGTTCCCCGGTGAATGGGCTTCCGGGCGCAAGGCGCATCATAAAGAATGAAATCGTAATAAGAATAAACAGCGTCGGAATCGCTTCCAGACAGCGACGTAATATGAATTTTAACATTGCCCGTACCTTCTGGCGTGTGCCTTTATACCTCTTTAACCCCGACGTTCAGGTAAAGCGGTATTAATAGTTCGAAGAAAAAAGACACTGTGGGGCAAAAATGATTGCCCCACGTCTTGCCATTAATGCTTGATAATATACAAGTCTTTAACGTGGATATTATCCATCGGGTCTTTACCGGAGTATCCGCCAACCCATGGTTTCACCAGGCGGGCATTGACATAGTAATAAACCGGTACAATCGCAGAATCTTTATCCAGCTGCTGTTCCGCTTTCGAATACAGTTCGCTGCGCTGCGCTTCATCAGTCACTTTCAGCGTATCCGCAATCAGCTTATCAAATGCCGGGCTCTTATAGTGGACGGTATTATTGGAGCTGTCGGACAGCACCATATTCAGGAAGGACGTCGGTTCGTTATAGTCCGCACACCAGCCCGCACGTGAAACATCATAGTTGCCCTGATGGCGCGTATCGAGGAACGTTTTCCATTCCTGGTTTTCCAGCTTCACATTAGCACCCAGATTTTTCTTCCAGATAGATGCCGCGGCAATAGCCAGCTTCTTATGCAGGTCTGAAGTGTTATACAGCAGGTCAAAGGTCAGCGGTTTCTCAGCTGTATATCCGGCCTCAGCCAGCAGTTTCTTCGCTTCTTCATTACGTTTTTCCTGAGACCACTTGAACCACTCTGGCTCAACCAGTTTCGCGCCATCGGTGTATGGAGGAGTAAAGCTATACGCCGGCAGGTCACCCTGGTTTTTCACTTTATTGACGATAATGTCACGATCCAACGCCAGCTTCAGGGCGGTACGAACACGAACATCGTTGAACGGTGCTTTCTGGTTATTGATTTCGTAATAATAGGTGCACAGATACGGGTCAACGTGGACTTCGTTCGGGATCTCTTTTTTCAGCTTCTGGAATAACTCAATCGGCATGTTGTTATAGGTCATGTCGATTTCACCGCTGCGATAGCGGTTAACGTCAGTCACTTCAGAAGAAATAGGCAGGTAGGTTACCTGGTTAATAACCGTTTTGGCGTTGTCCCAATAGTTGGTATTACGCTCAAGCACAATGCGCTCGTTCACAACCCAGTCTTTCAGTTTATACGCACCGTTAGTAATGATGTTAGCGGGCTGGGTCCACTTCTCGCCGAATTTTTCAACAGCAGCTCTAGGAACCGGTGAAACGGAAGAGTGCACAAGCAGTTTATAGAAATAAGGAACAGGTTCGCTGAGGGTGACTTCAAAAGTATGATCGTCGAGAGCTTTTACACCGAGATCGGTGATCGGTTTTTTACCGGCGATAATATCATCAATATTGACGATATGACCGTACTGCAAATAACTGGCGTACGGTGATGCAGTATTTGGATTAGCCAAACGTTGCCAGCTATACACGAAATCTTGCGCGGTAACAGGCGTGCCGTCAGACCACTTAGCATCTTTACGCAGATGGAATGTCCAGACTTTAAAATCTTTATTTTCCCATTTTTCAGCCACGCCAGGCGATGGTTTGCCATCGACATCACTGATTAATAAACCTTCAAACAGGTCACGGTTAATGTTGGATTCAGGTACACCTTCGATTTTGTGGGGATCGAGTGACTGCACTTCCGAACCGTTATTACGCACCAGAGTCTGCTTTTCAGCAAGCTGCACACCCGCTGGCACTACTGCCGCCGTGGCAACATTTCCAGCGACTAGCGCAGTTAAGATCCCCGCAGCTACTAAACTTTTTTTAGTGATGTTAGTCATTGTGTTGTACTCCCTCATTATTATGGCTGGTTTTTTAACCAGACTGTTAATCCTGTCAGGATCACTGTACGGCACCGGAGATTTTCTGCCGTCAGGTCGTTTTTTGTTTTACTGCTTGCTATCACCGACTTTATTTATTCTGGCGGTTCGTATGACTGCCTTACGTCGATTATCTACGTGCCTCCCCTGCCGGAAACACGCTATTACCCTGTTGAGAGAAACTAACTGCAAATGATTCTCATCAACGTGAATTCTTCTGCATAATACCTGGCCGGAAAGTATCAAATGCGTTTCTTAACCGCCAATACATTTTACAAATTTGTTAACCAATTCTCTTTTATTGGAAATAAATCTCACAAAGAAAGTCTTACGAATGAAGGTTTTCTATAATAAACCCATGAAAAACAATAAATTACATCAAGACAGGTGTTAACTACCTTGTCAGGTGTCAACACCACGTCAAAATGCACATAAATTTAACAATTGGTTATTAATTAGCACATTCAACTGAAAAAAACGCTGAAATAACTAATAACATTTCGATAATCCTACAGCAAGCCCCAGAGTATGATGTTAATTAAATAACAGCGATATCAGGCTCTCTCTGGCAGATGGATGAGTGTTACATTCATAAAATCAATGAATAAACAAATGAATAACCATCAGCATTTTTTATTATCACTATGCTGATTTTCAACTTTAGTGAGAAGTTTTACTGATAATGAAAGGAAACGGAGCCGGGACCGACTCCGTTTGTACAGAAGAGAGATATCAGGCCAGCAAACCTGGGAAAATGGATTTGATACCTGTAACAATGAATTCGATACCCAAGGCCATTAACAGTAGCCCCATAATACGCGTAATGACGTTGATGCCAGTTTGTCCCAACAGTCGTACCAGCCATGGCGCCATGCGAAACAGCCCCCAGCAGCACAGGGCAAACAGCGCAATCGCGACAAAAAAGCCAAACAGGTTAATCGCACTGTGATATCGCGTACCCCAAACAATAGTTGAGCTTATCGCCCCCGGTCCCGCCATCAACGGCAATGCCAACGGTACAACGCCGATACTCTCACGGATTGCGGTTTCTGATTTTTCCTGTTTGTTTTGTTTATCTTCCCCTAGTTTTCCGCTAATCATTGACATCGCGATAGTCACAACCAGAATGCCGCCGGCAATCCTGAACGAATCTATTGAGATACCGAAAAGTTGCAGAATACCATCACCAAGAAACAGCGAAGTCCACAGAATGATAGCGACTGACAGGTTTGCCGTAAGGTTGGTTTTGTTTCGCGCTGCAGCAGTTTGATAACTGGTCATACTGATAAAGACAGGGATGATCCCTACCGGGTTGACCAACGCAAATAACCCAATGAAAAATTTAAAATAGACAGGAAAATCAAATAGCGTTTGGATCACGGTTAGCTCCGAAGCGTTAGCCGGATAAAATGAGTCATAAAAATTGATAAAATCCGCGCTGAAGATACGCCTTTTGTCAGCATACTTCACCTTCTATCTTCGTATATCTACGTAAATACGCTACCAATACTCAGTGTTATTAATATGTATTAATTATGCTAACGTTATTAGCATTCATTACGTCAATTTATTAACACTTGACGAGAAACGCTAAAAGGGCCTGCTGAAAGGTGTCAGCTTTGCGAATTTTTGATCCAGATCACGCAATTACTACTCAGAAGTGAGTAATCTTGCTTACGCCACCTGGAGGTAACGCGTTAGAGTTAACTGGCACTAGCGTATAAGCTCTTTTAGTAAATCAAAGTAAAGTGGACGTTAATTAACCGTTTGATTTTCAAACCGTTACACAAATTTTCGTCGGTCTGTCTATACTCTCGTATCGAGCAGATGATTTACTAAAAAAGTTTAACATTATCAGGAGAGCATCATGGCTGTTACTAATGTCGCTGAACTTAACGCACTTGTAGAGCGCGTAAAAAAAGCCCAGCGTGAATATGCCAGTTTCACTCAAGAACAGGTTGACAAAATCTTCCGTGCCGCCGCTCTGGCTGCCGCAGACGCTCGAATCCCTCTCGCGAAAATGGCCGTTGCCGAATCCGGCATGGGTATTGTCGAAGATAAAGTGATCAAAAACCACTTTGCTTCTGAATACATTTACAACGCTTACAAAGATGAAAAAACCTGTGGTGTGCTGTCTGAAGACGACACTTTCGGTACCATTACCATTGCGGAACCAATTGGTATCATCTGTGGTATCGTTCCAACCACTAACCCAACTTCTACTGCGATCTTCAAATCACTGATCAGCCTGAAGACCCGTAACGCCATCATCTTCTCTCCGCATCCGCGTGCAAAAGATGCAACTAACAAAGCAGCAGACATCGTTCTGCAAGCAGCAATCGCTGCTGGCGCACCGAAAGATCTGATCGGCTGGATCGATCAACCTTCCGTTGAACTGTCTAATGCGCTGATGCACCACCCGGACATCAACCTGATCCTTGCGACCGGTGGGCCAGGCATGGTTAAAGCGGCATACAGCTCCGGTAAACCGGCTATCGGCGTAGGCGCAGGTAACACCCCTG
This sequence comes from Citrobacter sp. Cf125, assembly GCF_030333935.1. Taxonomy (NCBI): domain Bacteria; kingdom Pseudomonadati; phylum Pseudomonadota; class Gammaproteobacteria; order Enterobacterales; family Enterobacteriaceae; genus Citrobacter; species Citrobacter sp. Cf125. The sequence goes on from NZ_JAOWEY010000022.1 coordinate 326,338, forward strand.
TTGTTATCGACGAAACCGCTGATATCAAACGTGCTGTTGCATCTGTTCTGATGTCTAAAACCTTCGATAACGGCGTAATCTGTGCTTCTGAGCAGTCTGTCGTCGTGGTTGACTCTGTATATGATGCAGTACGTGAGCGTTTTGCGACTCACGGCGGCTACATGCTGCAGGGCAAAGAGTTGAAAGCAGTCCAGGACGTTATCCTGAAAAATGGCGCGCTGAACGCAGCTATCGTTGGTCAGCCGGCATACAAGATTGCTGAACTGGCAGGCTTCTCCGTACCAGAAACCACTAAGATTCTGATCGGTGAAGTGACGGTTGTCGATGAAAGCGAACCGTTTGCTCATGAAAAACTGTCTCCGACGCTGGCAATGTACCGTGCGAAGGACTTCGAAGACGCAGTCATTAAAGCTGAAAAACTGGTTGCGATGGGCGGTATCGGTCATACCTCTTGCCTGTACACTGACCAGGACAACCAGCCAGAACGTGTTGCTTACTTCGGCCAGATGATGAAAACCGCACGTATCCTGATTAACACCCCAGCTTCTCAGGGTGGTATCGGTGACCTGTACAACTTCAAACTCGCACCTTCCCTGACTCTGGGTTGTGGTTCCTGGGGTGGTAACTCCATCTCTGAAAACGTTGGTCCTAAGCACCTGATCAACAAGAAAACCGTTGCTAAGCGAGCTGAAAACATGTTGTGGCACAAACTTCCGAAATCTATCTACTTCCGTCGTGGCTCTCTGCCAATCGCACTGGATGAAGTGATTACCGATGGTCACAAACGTGCGCTGATCGTGACCGACCGCTTCCTGTTCAACAACGGTTATGCAGACCAGATCACCTCCGTTCTGAAAGCTGCTGGTGTTGAAACCGAAGTGTTCTTTGAAGTTGAAGCTGACCCGACTCTGACCGTTGTTCGCAAAGGTGCTGAGCTGGCTAACTCCTTCAAACCAGACGTAATCATCGCGCTGGGCGGCGGTTCCCCGATGGACGCCGCGAAAATCATGTGGGTTATGTACGAGCACCCGGAAACTCACTTCGAAGAACTGGCGCTGCGCTTTATGGACATCCGTAAACGTATCTACAAGTTCCCGAAAATGGGTGTGAAAGCGAAGATGGTCGCCGTCACCACCACTTCCGGTACCGGCTCTGAAGTGACTCCGTTTGCGGTTGTTACTGACGATGCAACTGGGCAGAAATACCCGCTGGCAGACTATGCGCTGACTCCGGATATGGCGATTGTTGACGCCAACCTGGTGATGGATATGCCGAAGTCCCTGTGTGCGTTCGGTGGTCTCGATGCCGTAACTCACGCTCTGGAAGCTTACGTTTCCGTACTGGCTTCTGAGTTCTCCGACGGTCAGGCTCTGCAAGCGCTGAAACTGCTGAAAGAAAACCTGCCGGCGTCCTACCATGAAGGTTCTAAGAACCCGGTAGCACGTGAGCGTGTACACAGTGCAGCAACCATCGCCGGTATCGCGTTTGCTAACGCCTTCCTGGGTGTATGTCACTCAATGGCGCACAAACTGGGTTCTCAGTTCCACATTCCTCACGGTCTGGCGAACGCCCTGCTGATCAGCAACGTTATTCGCTATAACGCGAACGACAACCCGACTAAACAGACTGCATTCAGCCAGTACGACCGTCCGCAGGCACGCCGTCGCTACGCTGAAATCGCAGACCATCTGGGTCTGAGCGCACCGGGCGACCGTACTGCCGCGAAAATCCAGAAACTGCTGGGCTGGCTGGAAGAAATCAAAGCTGAGCTGGGTATTCCTAAGTCTATCCGTGAAGCTGGCGTTCAGGAAGCTGACTTCCTGGCACACGTGGACAAACTGTCTGAAGATGCGTTTGATGACCAGTGTACTGGTGCAAACCCACGTTACCCGCTGATTGCTGAACTGAAACAGATCCTGCTGGATACATACTACGGTCGTGAGTACAGCGAAGGCCAGACCACCGCTAAGACTGAAGCAGTAGCTGCACCGAAAGCAGAAAAGAAAGCGAAGAAATCCGCTTAATTTTCTCAGATAAGTTTTAGTTTCATCATAAACGGTCCCAGTTGGGACCGTTTTTTTTCGTCTTGTGCTATGAAAATTGAGTGATCCCCAATTTAACCATGTGAATAGAATGGCACGGTAAGAGATGTATTCAGGAAGATGTGAGAATAGCCGTCAGAAGAGAGTCTGACAGGGTAGAGAATATTGACGAATGTCCCGGCCTACCCTGTGTTTATAAGCGCTCAGAAGCCTGCAGGGTTAATCGTGGCTGTGTCGTTCTTGTATCGCCGTCAGAGAGCCCTCAGACTGCGCCTGTTTGTAGTGTTTACGACATACCGACACATAGCGTTCATTCCCGCCAATAACCACCTGCTCGCCCTCGTTATAGGGCCTTCCAGACTGATCAAGACGTAAAACCATGCTGGCCTTACGCCCACAGAAACAAATGGTTTTTAATTCAACGAGCTTATCAGACCACGCAAGCAGGTATTCGCTGCCGCCAAATAATTCACCACGGAAATCTGTGCGTAAGCCATAGCACAACACGGGAATATCCAACCGATCGACAACTTCAGATAATTCATAAACCTGTTGTCGAGTCAGAAACTGTGACTCATCAACCAGTACACAGTGAATTCTTTGCTGCTCATTTTCAGCACGAATCTCTTCGTACAATGATGAATTTTGGTTAAACAATTTTGCAGGCGACGACAGACCTATACGTGAACTTACTTTTCCAGCACCAAAACGGTCATCAATTTCCGCTGTATATACAACAGCACGCATCCCACGTTCCTGATAATTGTACGAAGATTGCAGCAATGCAGTCGACTTACCGGCATTCATTGCAGAATAGTAAAAATATAGCTGTGCCATTGACCAAAGGCCCTCACATGGGGAAATAAATATGCGCGGGATTGTATCATATTTCACGAAAGTGTCGGTGTAGCGTTGCGCCCAAAGGCGTATAAATGCGCGGGCAAGCCCGCTCAGTGCCGCCTGAATTTAAGTAACAGGTAGTGAGAGAGCATACAACCATCGACCATACAGCCCGAGCTCGGACGCGTATATACACTCTCTTTCACAAATAGTGCTCATGAAATTTATCAATGTCACTTATCATCATACGGCAATAAAGAAACCCTTCCCATATTGTTATTGAATCTACCCACTCTCACCATGTATTAGCGAATTCACGTAAGCAAAACTAATACAAAAGGTTGAAATCACTGCAAAGAGATACTATTTGTACACCATAAAATGTGACCTGAATCTTGAATTTCTACTCTCAACCGCTGAGAAGCCCCCTCGCCAATAAGCCTTTTTTATGCCCAACATCATGGGGAATTTAAGACAGGAGAATTAATTCTGTTACTAAATAAAGCGCAATTTTGAATTCCTTACATTCCTGGCTATTGCACAACTGAATTTATCGCTCTATTATTAGCTCAACAAACCACCCCAATATAAGTTTGAGATTACTACAATGAGCGAAGCACTTAAAATTCTGAACAACATCCGTACTCTTCGTGCGCAGGCAAGAGAATGCACTCTGGAAACGCTTGAGGAAATGCTGGAAAAATTAGAAGTTGTAGTTAGCGAGCGTCGCGAAGAAGAAAGCGCTGCTGCCGCTGAAGTTGAAGAACGCACTCGTAAACTGCAACAATATCGTGAAATGCTGATCGCTGACGGCATTGATCCGAACGAACTGCTGAATAGCATGGCTGCTGTTAAATCTGGCACCAAAGCTAAACGCGCTGCACGTCCGGCTAAATATAGCTATGTTGACGAAAACGGTGAAACTAAAACCTGGACTGGTCAGGGTCGTACACCGGCAGTGATCAAAAAAGCGATGGAAGAGCAAGGTAAACAACTGGACGATTTCCTGATCAAGGAATAATTCAGAAATACTTTGCTTAAAATCCCGCCATTGGCGGGATTTTTTTTACTGGTACTTCGCTCAGCCCTACCCGCATTAGGTATAAAAAAACGGCGCTGTTAATACAGCGCCGTTCTGACCAGATAATACCAGAAGGTCACTTCTTAATACCCATCTCGTCTTCCAGCCAGGCTTTAAATTCAGCGCCGAGAGTATTATGGCGGATACCATATTCGACGAACGCCTGCATATAGCCCAGTTTATTACCACAGTCATGGCTTTTGCCCTTCATGTGATAAGCTTCAACCGTCTCTTTTTCAATCAGCATATCGATTGCATCTGTCAGCTGAATTTCATCACCCGCTCCCGGAGGCGTTTTAGCCAGCAGAGGCCAGATATCGGCACTAAGAACGTAACGACCCACAACGGCCAGATTAGAAGGCGCTACGTCAGCTTTTGGTTTTTCAACCACGCCAACCATCGGGACACTTTCGCCCGGGGATAATTCAACGCCTTTACAATCAACAACACCATAAGCCGTAACATCTTCTACCGGCTCAACCATAATCTGGCTGCTACCTGTTTCATCAAAGCGATGAATCATTTCGGCAAGGTTGTCGCGGGATAAATCAGATTCGTATTCGTCAAGAATTACGTCCGGCAGGATTACAGCAACCGGTTCATCGCCAACCACAGGGTGCGCGCACAATACTGCGTGGCCCAGACCTTTTGCCAGACCCTGACGCACCTGCATAATAGTCACATGCGGCGGGCAAATAGATTGCACTTCTTCCAGCAGCTGACGTTTTACACGTTTTTCCAGCATCGCTTCAAGTTCAAAGCTGGTATCGAAGTGGTTTTCAATAGAATTTTTAGACGAGTGAGTCACAAGTACAATTTCAGTGATGCCCGCAGCAATACATTCGTTTACGACGTACTGAATTAATGGCTTATCAACCAACGGTAGCATCTCTTTCGGGATTGCTTTCGTAGCCGGTAACATCCTGGTTCCTAATCCCGCAACTGGGATAACGGCTTTTTTGACTTTTGAATTAAGGGCAGCCATTTAAAACTCTCCTGGACTGTTCATGTATTGAACGTGTTCATCATTCTGTATCGCATCCGAGTATATCAGTACAGCGACAAACTTCTGGTCTGAAAAGGACGCGCGTCGGTATAATTAAGATAAATACGAATAAATCTGGCGCTGATAGTAGCACTCACAGCACGGGGAGGGTGAACCAATTTCATTTACACGCCTCTCAATTGTTCATTCCGCAGACAACATCAAGCGCAGGCGCCCTCCCGCCCCCCATATTTGGCATTGCCATGACTCACAATGTTGGCTCAACTGATTAAGATACGTATTACCTAAGGTACCCAGCGGAACGCCATTGCTGATTTGCACTTGGTGGGAACCTGTATTTAATGTCGCATTCAGCCCTGCAGATACCAGAATCAGATTTTTTAATCCGCTGTGGTAATACCCCACCAGCAAGGGAAATTGCCCTGGTAAATTGGCTTGCCGCAACAAATGATTTACCTGTTTCAATAACGTACCTAACTCCGGCAACCGCTGATTTTGTTGTGTCAGTTGCTCCTGCAGTAAACCATTAAATAGCGCCCGCAATAATAATGCAGCCAAGACACCATTATCCCCTGCCCGCGTCACATCAAGGCAATAGAATGCAAGGTCATGATCCGACAGCGGCGCAATATCCAGCACCAGCCCCGGTTGGTCGGCTACTACCAATTGTCGATAGTTAATGCGACAGTGCGAAATCACTTGCGACACTGGAGGCTGTAATTCTTTTAGCAGCTTCGCGGCGGCGGCAGGATCGTCCACCATCGCATCCCAGTCGCGAAACAGCCGCTCTTCTTCTTCTACGCGTGAATTAAACATGTTGGGATAAAGACATGCAAAGACGGTTTCTCTCAAGCGATTAAGGTCTTTCACCGGCTTCAATAGGACATCATCCACCCCGAGTCGTAGCGCTTTGGCTATGTCGGACATGTTTTCCGTCGCAGAAATCACCAGTATCGGGGTCTGATCGCCACGATTGCGTAGATACTCAACCAGTTTGAGGCCGTTCATTCTTGGCATAGCCAGATCGCAAATCATCAGGTCTGGTGTGAAGTGTCCAAGTAGTTCAAGTGCTTCAAGCCCGTCGCCAGCCACCGCCGTTGTCGCTCCCAAAGAGGAAAACCATGAGTCCATGAGTGAGCGAAATACCGGCTCATCCTCAACGATAAGAATCTGTTTTCCGACCAATGGCTGCGTCATATTCTCCCCCCTGACTGGCTTTAATAAATAGTGGCATGCTATTGCCACTCACGCCTGTCAGAATTAGCTTAAGTGTTGATAAAAAATGCGTTAGACGTTGGTTTTCACCAGGGGTAGAAGTTCATCCATTTTCTTCTCGACCGCCAACTGCCCGGCAGCAATTGCTGCACTGGCGCGGTGAAAATCCAGCGTGGATATTTGTGGACAAAACGGCTGAATCAGTATGTCTGGAGGGTCACCGGCCATGCGGTTACGTTTCAGACGATTTTCCAGAACCTGAATAGACGTCGTCATGATCTCCATCGCCGTCGGTGCCGTGACCGCACGCCTGGCCGTAATGTTGCTCAATCGCTCTTTCAGGCGGGCATGCCATGAAAGCTCGTCAGCATCATTACCCGATTCGGCATCGCTATTGACGTTGAAGGAGAGTAAATCTTGTTGCATGAGATGAGCATCGTGTTGCAGGTCGACCGCGATAACAATATCGGCCCCCAACGCACGAGTCAGGGATACAGGGACGGGATTCACCACCGCGCCATCGACCAGCCAGTAACCATTATGCGCCACGGGAGACATCAGACCAGGAATACTACAGGAGGCTCGGACAGCCAGATGCAAATCACCTTCGGTAAACCACAGCTCCCGTCCCGTACTCAGATTAGTGGCAACAGTTGCGAAACGGCGTGTGCATTGCTCAATTGCTTCTACCGGCATAACATTACGGTACTGATTGAATACCCGTTCACCGCGCAGTAAACCTCCCCTGCGCCACGAGAGATCCATCAGCCGTAAAACATCCCAATAGCTGAAAGAACATACCCACTTTTCAAGAGCAGGCAACTTATTGCAGGCGTAGGCAGCGCCAACCAGCGAACCGATGGAGCACCCTGCCACGATATCAACATCGATGCCCATATGCTTAAGGGCTTTAATAACCCCAATATGCGACCAACCTCGCGCCGCGCCGGAACCTAGCGCCAGCCCAATTTTTATTTTTCTCATTATACGTACAAACTTCCCCTGGCTTGCAGACGTAGCAACATCGCTACCGCTCAGTTAACATAGTGCCACTCTGGCGTTTTTACGCCGTTTTTATATTCCAGGGAGTACTTTGTGTCTCAGCTTTGTCCCTGTGGTAGCGCTGTCGAGTATAGCCTATGTTGCTACCGTTATGTGTCCGGCGCGCAAGTAGCACCTACGCCGTCACACCTCATGCGTTCTCGTTACTGTGCTTTTGTGATGAAAGACGCAGATTATCTTATCAGGACCTGGCATCCAGATTGTCATGCGGCCTCGTTTCGCGACGACATTATCGCAGGATTTAGTCATACAGAATGGCTCGGACTGACCGTTTTTGAACAAGAGACGGCAGACACAGAAAATACCGGCTATGTCAGTTTTGTCGCGCGGTTTTCTGAACAAGGTAAAACAGGTGCAATTATCGAGCGCTCTCGTTTTTTAAAAGAAAACGGTCAGTGGTACTATATAGACGGTACACGCCCTCAAATTGGACGAAACGATACCTGCCCTTGTGGCTCCGGTAAAAAATTTAAAAAGTGCTGCGGCTAATCAACGCCCGACAGTATCAATTTTGCAAACATTCTCAACAGGATCACCGCTGCAAATGCATTCATTACAAAGAAAAGTGCTGCGTACTATTTGCCCGGACCAAAAAGGTCTGATCGCGCGCATTACGAATATCTGTTACAAGCATGAACTGAACATCGTGCAAAACAATGAGTTTGTGGACCACCGCACCGGACGCTTTTTTATGCGCACCGAACTTGAGGGCATTTTTAACGACGTCACGCTGCTTGCCGATCTGGACAGCGCCTTACCTGAAGGCTCAATTCGTGAATTAACCCCAGCAGGCCGCCGCCGCATCGTCATTTTGGTCACTAAGGAAGCGCATTGCCTGGGCGATCTGTTAATGAAGGCCAATTATGGCGGGCTGGATGTTGAAATCGCCGCGGTGATCGGCAATCACGAGACGTTGCGTCCTCTGGTTGAACGGTTTGATATTCCGTTTGAGCTGGTCAGCCATGAAGGTTTAACACGTGACGAACATGATCAGAAAATGGCTGACGCTATCGACGCCCATCAGCCGGACTATGTCGTGCTGGCTAAATACATGCGCGTTCTGACCCCGACATTTGTTTCACGCTTCCCAAATAAAATTATCAATATTCACCATTCATTCCTGCCAGCATTCATTGGTGCTCGCCCGTACCATCAAGCTTATGAGCGCGGCGTAAAAATCATCGGCGCGACGGCCCACTACGTGAATGATAACCTCGATGAAGGCCCAATCATTATGCAGGACGTGATCCATGTTGATCACACCTACACTGCCGAAGATATGATGCGCGCGGGTCGCGACGTTGAAAAAAATGTTTTAAGCCGCGCGCTGTATCAGGTTCTGGCTCAGCGCGTCTTTGTTTACGGTAATCGAACGATTATTCTGTAATCGATTGATAAGTTAATTGGTTACCTTTACATCTTTACGTGTAAAAATCAGGCAACCAGTTCTTTTTTATCAACGGAATGCTTTACAGGGGCGCATCATTTGATATGATGCGCCCCGCTTCCAACGGAAGCAGGCCAGTAATTAGCATTACCCCGTGGTGGGGTTCCCGAGCGGCCAAAGGGAGCAGACTGTAAATCTGCCGTCATCGACTTCGAAGGTTCGAATCCTTCCCCCACCACCATTATTTACTACAGCGATGTAGTTATCCCGGTGAGCAATACAGAAGTTTGCACTTGTCGGGGAAGGGTGAGAAACTTCGATTAAGGTTCGACTCGAGCGAAAGCGAGAGAACGTTGCCAACGGCAACGGCCCGAAGGGTGAGGAGCGAAGCGACGAATAATCCTTCCCCCACCACCATTCTTTTAGATTCACAAAATTAGTATACCCCTGGTGGGGTTCCCGAGCGGCCAAAGGGAGCAGACTGTAAATCTGCCGTCATCGACTTCGAAGGTTCGAATCCTTCCCCCACCACCATCACTTCATAAAGCACCAACACAAAATCAATCTGCAATGCCCCAAATTCTTCCTATTCGGGAAGGATGAGAAGCTTTGACCAAGGTTCGATTCGAGCGTTAGCGAGAAAGCGTTGCCGCAGGCAACGACCCGAAGGGCGAAGCGCGCAGCGCTGAGTAATCCTTCCCCCACCATCACTTCATAAAGCACCAACACAAAATCAATCTGCATTGCCCTTTATTTGCCTGATGCGCTGTGCTTATCAGACCTACAAACTCGACACATGCCCACAAATTGCCTGATGCACTACGCAGGCCTACGGCGCTCGCTTAAACCTGCGTAGGCTGGATAAGGCGCTTGCGCCGCCATCCGGCAAACAGGCATAAAAAAACCCCGCCGAAGCAGGGTTTATCTTTCACAGAAATACGATTAGTGACGTGCACGAACAATCTGGTATTTGCGTGTCAGATATTCGACCGGGACGCTCCAGATGTGTACCAGACGCGAGAATGGGAACAACAGGAACAGCGTCATACCCAGCACAAGGTGCACACGGAAAATAAATGCGACGCCATCCAGATACTGAGACGCTCCGCCATGGAAGGTCACCACTGTCTGCGCCCAGTTCACCAGCTTCATCATCTCGCTGCCGTCCATATGCTGGGCGGAGAACGGAATGGTCAGCAGACCCAGCGCACACTGGATAACCAACAGAGAGAGGATCAGAATATCCGCTCCGGTGGTGGTGGCCCGCACTCGTGGGCTGAACAAACGACGTTTCAGCAGCAGTACACCGCCAATCAGACACATTACGCCGCTGGCGCCACCTGCGAACATCGCCATCTTTTGTTTCACTTCAAGCGGCAGCCACGCTTCATACATCCAGTGCGGCGTTAACATACCCAAGAAGTGCCCGGCAAAAATCCCCAGGATCCCGATGTGAAACAGGTTTGACGCCAGGTTCATCCCTTTGCGATCCAACATCTGACTGGAGGCCGCACGCCACGTATACTGCCCGTAGTCATAACGCAGCCAACTGCCGATCAGAAAGACAGAACCCGCGATGTACGGATAGATGTCAAAGAAGAACGTATTCAGGAAGTGCATTAGTGCTGTCCTCCGGTGGTGATATTCAGATACTGCGGCGCAACGGCCCCGGCAAAACGACGCTGGTGAGCGGAGATTTCCGACTCGCCACACCCCTGATCGGCGAAGAATTTTACCTGCTCTTCTTCCCAGACCGCATCCAGCGCTTGTGGGGTATCATCACGGGCTTCATCCGCAATTTTTTCAGCCACTTTATCGCTGTCGATGACGGTATTCGCCAGTTTTAACAGCAAATCGAACAGTACTGCATAACGGCTTCCACGCTGCTGCAAACGAGCGCTGAGCAAAGCCAGAATCGGCGCGATATCCTGCAAGCCACCTAGCGCTTCGCTTTTCGGCAGTTGCGCAAGATATTCCAGATACAACGGCAGATGATCGGGAAGTTCGCGGCTGTCGAGCTGCAAACCGTGCTGTTCATACTGTGCCATCAGGTCAACCATCGCCTGACCGCGATCGCGGGATTCACCGTGTACATGTTCAAACAGCAGCAGCGAGGTGGCACGGCCACGATCAAACAGTTCGCTGTAACTTGCCTGCACATCCAGCACGTCTTGCGCGATTAGATCGCGCAGGAAAACGCCCAGAGTCTGGGCATCCTCTTTATCCAGGTTCTCAGATGACGCGAGTGCATCGAAAAGCTCCTGCTGATGCTGCCACAGGGCAGCATCCGGGTACTCGAGCAAACGCGAAACAATGACGAGTTCAATCATTGGTGCGGCTCCGTTTTGCTGGTCACATCGACAGCGTCGATGCGGCGGCTGTTGAACAGATTGAATTTAGTATCAGAACCGTGGCAACCGTCACCGAAGGTAAAGCCACAACCGCTTTTCTCCGGGAACGCTTCACGCGCCAGTTCACGATGGCTGCTCGGTACCACGAAACGATCTTCGTAGTTCGCGATCGCCAGATAACGATACATTTCCTGTGCCTGCGCTTCGCTCAAGCCCACCTCTTCCAGCGCACGGGTATCGACTTTACCGTCAACGGTTTCCGTACGTTTGTAGTGACGCATTGCCAGCATACGTTTCAGCGCCAACAGCACCGGCTGAGTATCGCCTGCGGTCAGCAGATTCGCCAGGTACTGAACCGGGATACGCAGACTGTCAACGTCCGGCAGAATACCGTTGCTGCCCAGCTCGCCCGCATCGGCGGCAGACTGAATCGGTGACAATGGCGGCACGTACCAAACCATCGGCAATGTGCGGTATTCCGGATGCAGCGGCAGCGCCAACTTCCAGTCCATCGCCATTTTATAAACCGGAGACTGCTGGGCGGCATCGATAACGCTCAGCGGAATACCATCTTTCAGCGCCTGTTCAATAACAGCCGGATCGTTCGGATCGAGGAACACGTCCAGTTGACGCTGGTACAGATCTTTCTCATGCTCGGTGCTTGCCGCGCTTTCAATCGCATCCGCGTCATACAGCAGTACGCCGAGGTAACGGATACGACCGACGCAGGTTTCGGAGCACACGGTCGGCTGACCGGCTTCAATACGTGGATAGCAGAAAATGCACTTCTCTGACTTACCGCTCTTCCAGTTGAAGTAGATTTTTTTATACGGGCAACCGGTGATGCACATACGCCAGCCGCGGCATTTGTCCTGATCGATCAGCACGATGCCATCTTCTTCACGCTTGTAGATGGCACCGCTCGGGCAAGTTGCCACGCACGCCGGGTTAAGGCAGTGCTCGCACAGACGCGGCAAATACATCATGAAGGTATTTTCGAACTGACCGTACATCGCCTTCTGCATGTTCTCGAAATTTTTGTCTTTCGCCAGCTTCTCGAACTCACCGCCGAGGTCATCTTCCCAGTTCGGACCTTTGGTGATTTTATCCATACGCTGACCGGTGATCAGCGAGCGCGGACGGGCAATCGGCTGCGCTTTGCTGTCTGCCGGGGTGTTGTGCAGAGTCTGGTAATCGAAGTCAAACGGTTCGTAGTAGTCATCAATACCTGGCAAATGCGGGTTAGCAAAAATTTTACCCAGCAGCAGCGCTTTGTTACCCATGCGCGGCACCAGTTTACCGTTGATCTTACGGATCCAACCGCCCTTCCATTTTTCCTGGTTTTCCCAATCAGTTGGGAAGCCAGTACCCGGTTTGGTTTCAACGTTGTTAAACCAGGCATACTCCGCACCTTCACGGCTGGTCCAGACGTTTTTACAGGTTACTGAACAGGTGTGGCAACCGATGCACTTATCGAGATTCAGCACCATGCCGACTTGTGAACGAATTTTCATTTTACGCTCTCCTGTACCTGGTCATTGCCTTCGCCATCCAACCAGTCAATGTTCTTCATCTTACGAACCACCACGAACTCATCACGGTTCGAACCTACGGTGCCGTAGTAGTTAAAGCCGTAGGCCAGGTGGGCATAACCACCAATCATGTGCGTCGGTTTCGGTGTGATACGGGTCACCGAGTTATGGATCCCGCCGCGCTGCTCGGTAATCTCCGACCCCGGAATATTCACAATACGTTCCTGGGCGTGGTACATCATGGTCATCCCGGCCGGGACACGTTGACTCACAACCGCACGGGCGGTGAGTGCCCCGTTACTGTTAAAGACTTCGATCCAGTCGTTATCCTCGATACCCAGATCTTTCGCATCCGCTTCGCTCATCCACACGATCGGACCGCCGCGGCCTAACGTCAGCATCAGCAGGTTATCGCTGTAGGTGGAGTGGATACCCCACTTCTGGTGTGGCGTCAGGAAGTTGAGCGCTTTTTCAGGGTTACCATTTGATTTCTCGCCCATCACCTCTTTCACCGAACGGGTATCAATTGGTGGGCGGTATACCAGCAGGCTTTCACCGAAGTCTCGCATCCACTGATGATCCTGATACAGCTGCTGGCGACCAGTCAGCGTACGCCATGGGATCAGCTCGTGAACGTTGGTGTAACCGGCGTTGTAAGAAACATGTTCATCTTCCAGTCCTGACCAGGTCGGGCTGGAGATAATTTTGCGCGGCTGCGCCTGAATATCGCGGAAGCGGATTTTCTCGTCTTCTTTATTCAGCGCCAGATGCGTATGGTCACGGCCGGTAAATTCACTCAGCGCAGCCCAGGCTTTCACCGCCACCTGACCGTTGGTTTCCGGTGCCAGGGTGAGGATCATCTCAGCGGCATCAATCGCCGTATTCAGCATCGGCTGGCCTTTTGCCGGGCCTTCAGCCTTGGTGTAGTTGAGCTTACGCAGCAGGTCCATTTCGCTCTGGGTGTTCCAGGCAATCCCTTTCCCGCCGTTCCCGACTTTATCCATCAGTGGGCCGATGGACGTGAAGCGTTCGTAGGTTGCCGGGTAATCACGCTCAACTGTCATGATGTGTGGCGCGGTAACGCCTGGAATCAGATCGCATTCGCCTTTCTTCCAGTCTTTAACATCCAACGGCTGCGCCAGTTCGGCGGCCGAGTCGTGCTGGATAGGCAGCGTCACTACGTCAGTTTCTTTGCCAAGGTGGCCCACGCAAACTTCAGAGAATTTCTTGGCGATAGCCTTGTAGATTTCCCAGTCGCTCTTCGATTCCCAGGCTGGATCAACGGCGGCAGACAACGGGTGAATAAACGGATGCATATCCGAGGTATTCATATCGTCTTTTTCATACCAGGTAGCGGTCGGCAGCACGATGTCGGAGTACAGACAGGTGCTCGACAGACGGAAGTCCAGGGTAACGACCAGATCCAGCTTGCCGTCCAGTCCGTTATCCTGCCATTCCACTTCTTCTGGCTTCACGCCCCCCTGTTTACCCAGATCCAGCCCCTGAATACCATGTTCAGTACCCAGCAGATACTTCAGCATGTATTCGTGGCCTTTACCGGAAGAGCCGAGCAGGTTAGAACGCCAGATAAACAGATTACGCGGATGGTTTTTACCGTTCTCTGGTTGTTCAGCCGCAAAGCGAATAGAACCTTCCTTCAGAGATTTAACGGTGTAATCCACCGGTGTCATCCCGACTTTTTCCGCCTCACGCGCAATGTACAGCGGGTTAGTACCCAATTGCGGCGCAGATGGCAACCAGCCCATACGTTCAGCGCGAACGTTAAAGTCAATCAAATGGCCACTATAGCGGGATTTGTCTGCCATCGGGGACAGCAGTTCCTGTGCTGTAACCGTCTCATAGCGCCATTGGCTGGAGTGGTTATAGAAGTAGGACGTACTGTTCATGTGACGCGCCGGACGCTGCCAGTCAAGGGCAAACGCCAGCGGCTGCCAGCCGGTCTGCGGACGCAGTTTTTCCTGGCCCACGTAGTGCGCCCAGCCGCCGCCGCTCTGGCCGACGCAGCCGCAGAACACCAGCATGTTAATCAGACCACGATAGTTCATATCGAGGTGGTACCAGTGGTTCAGACCCGCGCCGACAATAATCATTGAGCGGCCGTGCGTTTTATCTGCGTTATCGGCAAATTCACGGGCAATACGCACGATCTGAGCGCGCGATACGCCAGTGATTTTCTCTGCCCATGCCGGGGTATACGCTTTGATATCGTCGTAGCTGGAGGCGCAGTTTTCATCGTTCAGACCGCGTTCCAGACCGTAGTTGGCCATGGTCAGATCGTAAACGGTGGTCACCAGCGCGGTGCTGCCATCTGCCAGTTGCAGGCGTTTTACCGGCAGTTTGTGCAGCAGAACATTTTCCAGTTCAACTTTGCTAAAGTGCTCGGTGCCTTCGCCGCCAAAATACGGGAAGCCGACTTCAGCGATGTCGTCCTGGCTGCCCAACAGGCTGAGCTGCAGTTCGGTTTCGTTACCGGACGTGCCGTCGCGCTGTTCAAGGTTCCATTTACCTTTTTCACCCCAGCGGAAACCAATTGAACCGTTTGGCGCAACCATTTCGCCGTCGGTATTGATGGCAACGGTTTTCCACTCTGGATTATTTTCCTGACCCAGGGAGTCAACCAGATCGGCGGCACGCAGCATACGACCCGCCGCATAATACCCGTCACGCTCTTCGAGCATCACCAGCATCGGGAAGTCGGTGTAACGACGCACGTAGTCGGTGAAGTATTGGCTCGGGTTATCAAGGTGGAACTCGCGCAGCATGACGTGGCCCATTGCCAGCGCCATTGCGGCATCGGTGCCCTGCTTCGGAGCCAGCCACAGATCGCAGAGTTTGGCGATTTCGGCGTAATCCGGGGTGATGGCGACCGTTTTAGTCCCTTTGTAGCGAACTTCCGTGAAGAAGTGCGCATCTGGGGTACGGGTCTGCGGAACGTTTGAACCCCAGGCGATAATGTAACTGGAGTTATACCAGTCGGCAGATTCCGGAACGTCAGTCTGCTCACCCCAGGTCTGCGGAGACGCAGGCGGCAAGTCACAGTACCAATCGTAGAAGCTCAGGCAGGTGCCGCCAATCAGCGACAGATATCGTGCACCGGAGGCGTAGGAAACCATCGACATCGCAGGGATCGGCGAGAAGCCCGCCACGCGGTCAGGACCGTAGGTTTTAACGGTGTAAACGTTAGAAGCGGCAATCAGCTCATTCACTTCCTGCCAGGAAGAACGCACAAAACCACCACGACCACGCGCTTGTTTGAAGCTTTTTGCTTTATCGGCGTCTTCGATGATGGAGGCCCATGCGTCTACCGGATCGCTGTGCAGTCTTTTCGCTTCACGCCACATTTTCATCAGGCGTTTGCGCATCAGCGGGTATTTCAGACGGTTAGCGCTGTAGAGATACCAGGAATAGCTTGCACCACGAGGGCAACCACGAGGCTCGTGGTTTGGCAGGTCCGGACGGGTACGCGGATAATCGGTTTGCTGGGTTTCCCAGGTCACCAGACCATTTTTCACATAGATTTTCCAGCTGCATGAGCCAGTGCAGTTTACCCCGTGGGTTGAACGCACGATTTTGTCATGCTGCCAACGCTGGCGGTATCCGTCCTCCCAGTCCCTGTTGGTATTGAGAAGCTGGCCATGCCCATCGGCAAAGGTTTCGCCCTTCTGCTTGAAGTAGCGAAACCGGTCCAGGAATTTACTCATCGGTTTTCTCCTGTAGGAGCCTGACGGCTCTCTGATAAATCGACATTGCTTGATTGAGAGCGAAGGTAACGCTCTGAAAGGGCGTGAGAATTGATAACGATCAAGGCAGGCAGGGATGAAAAATGAGGGTTGGTTTTTACATACCCCCAAAGTGGGATATTGACAATTAATGTAATAAATTGAATTTAAAGGATTTTTAATAATTCAATTATCATGCAAATGTTAAATTCTTTATAAGTGGGTATTAAGGGGTATCCCCCCTGCTTAGCATGTTGCGTTCGCCGTTCTCACAGGCTGTTGTCATGCCACAATACAAAAGTATGTTGTAACTAATTACAGATAAAAAAAAGCGCGGTCTAACACCGCGCAATGGATAATCAACTTACACTTCATCCTTCAAACTGCTTCGCGTTGGCTGCGCTCGTTCTCCCCAGTCACTTACTTCTGTTAGCTCCTGGGGATTTCTCACTTGCCGCCTTGATGCAGTTAGAATGATTTTGTGTATACCACTTTTTTACTTTTTAGAATGACGTCCGTATACCGCCCAGGTGATAACCACACAAGCGACATAGAAGATCAGAAATACTTTCATCGCACCGACCGGAGAACCGGTTAATGCCAGGGACGTGCCAAATGCTTTCGGGATAAAGAAGCCGCCGATCGCACCAATAGCAGAGATAAAGCCCAATGCTGCCGCCGTATCGGTTGCCGCCTCGCGCATCGCTTTCTCTTCTGAACCACCTTCAGCTTTCACTCTGTCCATCGTCAGTTTGCGAAAGATTACAGAGATCATCTGGAAGGTTGAACCACTCCCCAGACCAGCCGTCAGGAACAACGCCAGGAACACAGCGAAGAAGGCAATGAAGTTGCCACCGACACCGTTTGATGGCAGCGTCAGGAACAGTAAGGCACTGAAAATAGCCATCAGAATGAAGTTCACCAGCGTGACGCGGGTCCCGCCCAGACGGTCAGAGATTGCGCCGCCCGCAGAACGCGCCAGCGCACCAATGAACGGGCCAAAGAAGGCGTAATGCAGGATCTGCACCTCTGGGAACTGCGTTTTTGACAGCATCGCGAAACCGGCAGAGAAACCGATAAAGGAACCGAAGGTCGCCAGATACAGCAGGCTCATAATCCACAAATGCCCGCGTTTCAGCACCGGCAATTGCTCTTTCAGCGAGGCTTTGGAGGTTGCCAGTTCGTTCATACCGAACCATGCTGCCAGCGTGAAAATAGCGAGGAACGGCACCCAAATCCATGCAGCGTTTGCCAGATACAGCTGCGTGCCATCCGGTTGTTCAACCCCGTGGCTACCAAATGCGGCAAAGATTGACAATGAAACCACCAGCGGCGCGACCAACTGCATCACGCTGACGCCCATGTTGCCCAGGCCACCGTTCAGACCCAGCGCGCCGCCCTGTTTCTGTTTTGGAAAGAAGAAGCTGATGTTTGCCATACTGGACGCAAAGTTCGCACCAGCGAAGCCGCACAGCAGGGAGATAATAATAAAGGTACTAAACGGCGTGGAGGTATCCTGCACCGCAAAACCTAACCATACGCAAGGAATGATCAGGATGCCGGTGCTAAATGCCGTCCAGCGACGTCCACCAAACAGGGGGACCATAAAGGAGTACGGAACACGCAGCAGCGCGCCGGACACCGAAGGTAATGCCGTCAGCATGAACAGTTGTTCAGTGGTGAAATCAAATCCGACTTTCGGTAAGTTCACCGCCACGGCGCTAAATAACATCCACACGCAAAACGCCAGCAGCAAGCAAGGGACGGAAATCCACAGGTTACGGCTGGCGATTCGTTGACCACGCTGCTGCCAGAAGGCGGGATCTTCCGGTCGCCATTCGGTAATTACAGCTCCAGATGCCCTTTCCGGGGCAGATGAGTGACTCATAGACACCTCTGATACTTGTTTCGATGCCTGCAACATTAGGGTTTACAGCTGGAGGTAAGTTGATATAAATCAAAGGAAAAGGTGTCATTATTCATGCCTAAAATTTATTATTACCCTTAATGAGTACATAACTTCGGTAAAAAAGATGTGGTTTTTCACGCTTCTGTCGCCCCCTACTCCCCCTCGCCCAGGATCTCTCCCTCCACTGGCAATTAAGGGGTAGCCCGTTTGAGGTATGGGTATACTCCAGTGTATCGCCGAGAATAACGCCACTGCCTGCAGCAGAATCGTCATTCAATAAGGTTTTCTGTTCGACGAAAACCCGAAGGAACAAGTCACCATGTTTAAACGTTGTCTCTCCCCGCTTACGCTGGTCAACCAGGTGGCGCTGATTGTTTTATTGTCCACAGCCATCGGCGTGGCGGGTATGGCTGTCTCCGGCTGGCTGGTTCAGGGCGTTCAGGGTAGCGCCCATGCAATCAACAAAGCGGGATCGCTGCGCATGCAGAGTTATCGCCTGCTGGCAGCCGTACCGCTGGACGCTAGCGATCAACCGCTGCTGGATGAAATGGAGCAAACGGCGTTTAGCCCGGAGTTGACGCGTGCCGCAAAGCGAGATGGACAACAGGCGCAGTTAAAAGCATTACAGGATTACTGGCACACTGAACTTGCGCCGGGACTTGCGCATGCGCAAACGCCTGATGCGGTAGCGCAGGATGTGACGCGCTTTGTGGGCGGACTGGATAAATTGGTCACCGCCTTTGACCATACCACCGAATTACGCATTGAACGCGTCGTCCTGCTGCATCGCCTGATGGCC
Source organism: Citrobacter sp. Cf125 (assembly GCF_030333935.1). Classification (NCBI taxonomy): domain Bacteria; kingdom Pseudomonadati; phylum Pseudomonadota; class Gammaproteobacteria; order Enterobacterales; family Enterobacteriaceae; genus Citrobacter; species Citrobacter sp. Cf125. The sequence continues at coordinate 345,302 of NZ_JAOWEY010000022.1, forward strand.
GTATTTATGGCATTGCTGCTGGTTTTCACCATTATCTGGCTGCGCGTGCGCCTGTTAGAACCGTGGAAACAGCTGCTGTCGATGGCGCGAGCCGTCAGCCAGCGTGATTTTACCCAACGCGCGCATATCAGCGGTCGTAATGAGATGGCGGCTCTGGGCTCGGCGCTAAATAATATGTCGGAAGAACTGGCCGAAAGTTACGCTGTGCTGGAACAGCGAGTACAGGAGAAAACGGCGGGGCTGGAGCACAAAAATCAGATTCTTTCTTTTCTGTGGCAAGCTAACCGCCGCCTGCACTCTCAGGTGCCGTTGTGCGAACGCCTCTCTCCGGTACTGAATGGTCTGCAAAATTTGACCTTGCTGCATGATATTGAGCTCCGGGTTTACGACCTAGAAGATGAAGACAATCATCAGGAATTTACCTGTCAGTCAAATGCCAGCTGTGATGAGAAAGGTTGCCATCTGTGTCCTCGCGGAACGCTGCCCGCGATTGACGGCGGGATTACATTGAAATGGCGGCTGACCGATGCGCATACCCAGTATGGTATTCTACTCGCCACCTTGCCGAACGGACGCCATCTCAGCCACGATCAGCAGCAGCTGGTTGATACTCTGGTTGAGCAACTGACCGCAACGCTTGCGCTCGACAGGCATCAGGAGCGTCAACAGCAGTTGATTGTGATGGAAGAGCGTGCCACCATTGCGCGCGAACTTCATGATTCTATTGCACAATCGCTCTCTTGTATGAAGATGCAGGTTAGCTGTTTACAGATGCAGGGCGATGCGCTTTCAGATAACTGTCGCGAGTTGCTCAGCCAGATTCGTAACGAGCTAAATGCTTCATGGGCACAACTGCGAGAACTGTTAACCACCTTCCGTTTACAGCTCACGGAACCTGGATTACGACCGGCGCTGGAAGCCAGCTGTCAGGAGTACAGCGCCCGTTTTGGATTTACGGTTAAGCTGGATTATCAGCTACCGCCACGCCTGGTCCCTTCGCATCAGGCGATTCACCTGCTACAAATTGCGCGCGAAGCCCTGAGCAACGCACTTAAACACTCTCAGGCCAATGAAGTGGTCGTGACGGTGGTGCAAAATGGCAAGCAGGTCAAACTGACAGTGCAAGATAACGGCTGCGGCGTACCGGAAAACGCCGAACGCAGTAACCACTACGGCATGATAATAATGCGCGACCGCGCGCAGAGCTTGCGCGGCGATTGCCGCGTACGCCGTCGCGAGACGGGCGGTACTGAAGTTGCTGTCACTTTTATTCCCGAAACAAACTTCACAGAAGTCCAAGGAGATACCCATGAGTAATCTGGAACCGGCAACTATCCTGTTGATCGACGATCATCCGATGCTGAGAACCGGTGTAAAACAGCTTGTCAGCATGGCGCCCGATATTACCGTTGTCGGCGAAGCCAGCAATGGTGAGCAGGGTATCGAGCTGGCTGAATCCCTTGATCCCGATCTGATCCTGCTTGATCTCAACATGCCCGGCATGAACGGTCTGGAAACCCTCGATAAGCTGCGTGAAAAATCACTGTCGGGCCGTATCGTTGTGTTTAGCGTATCCAATCATGAAGAAGATGTGGTTACCGCACTGAAGCGTGGTGCCGACGGTTACCTGCTGAAAGATATGGAGCCAGAAGATTTACTGAAAGCATTGCAGCAGGCTGCCGCTGGTGAAATGGTGCTGAGCGAAGCCTTAACCCCGGTTCTGGCCGCCAGCCTGCGCGCCAATCGCGCAACGTCCGACCGTGATGTTACTCAACTGACGCCGCGCGAACGCGATATTCTTAAACTCATCGCCCAGGGTCTGCCTAATAAGATGATCGCCCGCCGCCTCGACATCACCGAAAGCACAGTAAAAGTTCACGTGAAGCATATGCTGAAGAAAATGAAGCTCAAATCACGCGTTGAAGCCGCGGTATGGGTGCACCAGGAACGCATTTTCTGATAACGCGCTCATGCGTCATTGTTAACGAGGATCATTTTCCGAAACGGTAATAAACGGTTCGGTCAGTGATAGCGTGATCTCATTGGAAGAGACACGCTGGCCCTGCTCATCTTCTACCACCACAGACAACCGCCAGCGGTTTGTCGCACCTTCTCTATTGTCCCACTTCGGCATAATAATCGTCCAACCCTGCGCGCTTCGGCTATTGCTGCCAGCCGTTAAGCTCAATGCCTGAGTATCACCCTGCCATGCCAGACGACGGATCCCATGCAAACTACGCACCTGCAGCTTCAACGCCACTGTCTCACCAGGCTTGAGATCCCAGGGCGGCGTGACCAAAAATACCGACAGTGTTTTACGCTGGCGATACTCCAGCGTCGGCAGATTGTTACGTTGTGGATCGTCATAACGACTGCCGCGCAGCGATCGGCTGTTTGCCACCTCGCTTACCATCAGCTGTTTTTTTAGCGGCACGCCAAAACGGTAATTTAACGTTAATCCGAGGTTATTCTGACTGACGCCATTTTCACCCTGCTTATGCTGTGCTGTCACGGTGATCAGCGGCACCGGCGTATAGCTCAATCCCAGATTCACCGCCACAGGATTGTGGTACCCGGTTCCGGAATGAAACAGATCCACCTGGTCGCCAAAATACTGCTCCACGCTGACGCTGGTATTGAGATGTTGATAGAACGGCATGCGCATTTGCGCGGTCAGGTCGTATCCCCGGGCCATCCGTTGTTCTTGAGTTGCAAAACGATCCTGCCAGGAGGACAACGGTTGATAGTAATTAGCAGATAAACGGAGGTATTCACCCCACGCCTCTGCCCCCACGCCTCCCCGAGGCAGATTCTCATCCAGCAGGTTGTCATAAAAGGTGTTGTAACCCAGTAACCAACCGTCACGAACCCAGCGCTGCCCAATCCCCGCATTACTGACCAGGCCTCCGTCCTGTTGCGTCAGCCCCAACTGGCTCCATGTGAGATAACGTTGATTGTCCTGCCACGGGATAAACCAACTTCCCCGACTCCCGGTAAAGCTGCCTTCGTTATCCACCTGCAACCCGACGCTGGCGTTTCCCCAGGGAGAGAGCCAGGATTCCAGTTGCTGATTCACCTGTTCGCTGACCCTGTCGCGCACCTGGCCAAACGCAAACTGCTTCGCCTGTTCACCTGTATCAAGCCCGTTATCGGTCATGCTGGCTTCACCAAACGCTTTGACCATTTCGGCAAAGTGCTTTTCGCCTGCCCGCGACTCCGGCGCCATACCAAGATCGGGCAAGCCATCACTATTGTTATCGAAAGGGTTTTCCGCCTGGTGAATAAATGACGATTGCGCGCTGGCAGTACCGCCTGCCAACGGCAAGAGTGCAAATACAGCGAGAGATAAATAAATATTACGGCTCAAATCGTTAGTGGTTTCTTATATCTATTAGCCACAGCGGCATACTTATCTTAAACCATAACGTCTTCAGTATTGATTTTCAGCCCTTCCTTCCTTTTTCGGCATTATCCTGGCATCTAGAAATAGGTGTAACATACGTGTCAGTTTTTAACGCTCACATGCAGCAAAAGGAGTAAAAATGCAAAAGATAGTGATCGTCGCGAACGGTGCAGCCTATGGAAGCGAATCGTTATTTAACAGCCTACGTCTGGCTATCGCCTTGCGCGAGCAGGAAGGGGATCTCGATCTGCGTTTGTTTTTAATGTCGGACGCGGTAACCGCAGGATTGCGTGGTCAAAAACCCGCGGAAGGATACAATATTCAGCAAATGCTGGAGATTCTGACGGCGCAAAATGTGCCGGTCAAACTGTGCAAAACCTGCACCGATGGCCGTGGAATCACCACGCTGCCGTTAATTGACGGAGTAGCCGTCGGCACGCTGGTTGAACTGGCTCAATGGACGCTGGCTGCAGATAAAGTGCTGACCTTCTGATACACCGCTTTCAGGCAAGCACACTGAAAGTGTCGATAATTTCCGGATTTAATCGTAGATGGGCGCGGTTTCGTTGAACGTTAGCACGCCCTTTCAATCCTTTTGAGGGATTTTGTCACTTTTGTTTAATCGTTATGCCATTTTTTGATCAAAATCAGCATCCCGTTGCTCCCCCTTTGGTGTTATGCAATGAGTGAAATGTGAACAACATCACGCAGCACTTTCGACAGAAAGTACGTTGTTTTCAAGAACGGGGTGAAAAATGGCATTAGTGAAGGCAAGTTTAAAGTTATTTGGTGGCGATACGGTGGTTGTGCGCTGTTCCGAGCGCTGTCACATCCATCTGATGAGCGAGAAAAATCACGTCAAAGACACGCAGTCCGACATCTTAAGCGTGCAGGATCGTGACAACGCATGGTTGACCGTGCCCTATACCGGCATCTGGAATGTGCTGATCGACAGCCACAGCCAGTCGCTAGAGCATTCAATAAGTTATATTGCAGCCTAAGCGTTAATTGCCCGAAAAGCGCCTGGCTTTCGGGCATTCAGTTCCCGGCTGGATTCAGGCAAACCCTGGCCGCATAACGCCTTCCGGCAGATTCTCTCCCAACAATCGTTTGACCGTGATCACCAGATCGTTAAGACAGTCATCCTGCATCCCCAACTTGACCAGCTCTTGTTCCAGCGAGAACAAATACTGGGCGTTGGTGCCTAAAGGTCCGCTCGCCGCAGCGATAAGCGGCGCAATCACCTGCGCGCGCGTGTCTGACTCAAACAGCGGGTGGCGAGGATCCATAATAAAGACCAGCGCGTTCACCTTCCGACCATCATCCAGCGCCAACTGGCACCAGGTGGGCAGATAGCATCCGGTGATCATTTCACGCTTCCACAGTAAAGAAAGCTCTTGTTCGAGCGATGCGTTAGGTAAGCGGTAGGCTACACCGGTGGTGCGTCCGCCCTCTTTCAAGGCCAACATGCGTCCTGGCTGACCAGCCGTTCCTCGCCCCGCCGTCAGGCGCAGGCAAAAAGCACGGTGCCAGCCAACTAACGTCCCGGTACAGGACTCATCAAACTCTAAGGCCGGATTCCACATCAACGATCCATAACCGAAGATCCACACCGGTCCATCATCGGGTCGGCAAGCAAGCGTAGCCGCCAGTGAGGCTGCCCGTTGTTCCGCTGACCAGAGTAGTGATTCTTCAATAGCACCAAATGCCGTCTTACAGTCGGCATTCAATAAAAAATCACGCGTTAACACCTTACACCTCCGCCACTGCTGCTTCCCTGCGACAACTTTTTTGACGCCTTCCGGGCTTTTTTACTGCTCATTTTGAAACCAATAGCTGGACAATAGGCAATTCGCCGCTAGCTTGCAAGGCAACAAAACGTCAACGGCACTTTATATCCTCTCGCGTTGCTAAGCTCTGCACTATCATTTGTATCAGTAGTATCAGCAATTTTTGTTGACGTTAAAATCTAATGCTTTGTTATTTAAATACTCTATAAACAAGATATGCAATTTTATCCGCTTGGATGCAAAAATTGGTCCATGCCGTAAAATTACGTAAAACTAGATCGGAAATACCGAAAGATCTGTTATTTTTTACATTCTTTAATACTTTTATAATTATAAATACCTGCAGAGATGGAGAATTAGTTCAATGACACAAGTACATGAGGCGGTAAAAACCCGCCACAAGGAGACCTCTCTCGTCTTCCCGATTTTGGCGCTGGTAGTCCTGTTCTTCTGGGGGAGCAGTCAGTCACTACCAGTGGTCATCGGTATTAATGCGCTGGCCCTTATTGGTATATTAAGCAGCGCATTCAGCGTTGTCCGTCATGCGGATGTATTAGCACATCGACTTGGCGAACCCTACGGGTCACTGATCCTCAGCCTGTCCGTCGTTATTCTCGAAGTCAGCTTAATCTCCGCATTAATGGCGACCGGTGATGCTGCACCTACGCTCATGCGCGACACGTTGTACTCAATCATTATGATCGTCACCGGCGGTCTGGTCGGTTTTTCGTTACTATTGGGTGGCCGTAAATTTGCTACTCAGTATATGAATCTGTTTGGTATTAAACAGTATTTAATTGCCCTGTTCCCACTGGCCATTATTGTACTGGTGTTCCCAATGGCGTTACCGGGAGCGAATTTCACTACCGCCCAGGCGCTGCTGGTAGCATTAATTTCTGCAGCGATGTACGGCGTATTTTTACTGATTCAAACCAAAACGCACCAAAGCCTGTTCATTTACGAGCATGAAGATGAAGGCGACGATGACGACCCGCATCACGGCAAGCCATCAGCACACAGCAATATGTGGCACGCCGCCTGGCTTATCATTCATCTGATCGCCGTTATTGCCGTAACCAAGATGAACGCCAGCCCACTGGAGACCTTGCTGACTGAACTGAATGCCCCAGTGGCCTTTACCGGTTTCCTGGTTGCGTTACTCATCCTCTCTCCTGAAGGGCTGGGCGCGCTGAAAGCGGTTCTGAGCAATCAGGTACAGCGGGCGATGAATTTGTTCTTCGGTTCAGTATTAGCCACTATTTCACTAACCGTACCAGTGGTGACGCTGATCGCATGGGCAACCGGGAATGATTTGGTGTTTGCGCTGGGCGCGCCAGAGATGATTGTGATGGTTTCTTCACTGGTACTGTGCCATATCTCTTTTTCCACCGGACGCACCAATGTGCTTAACGGTGCGGCACATCTGGCGCTGTTTATCGCCTATCTGATGACGATATTTGCCTGATGAAAAAAGCCGGACACCGACATAACTTGTCGGGTCCGGCTTCTTATTTCCTTTCGTATACCTGATAAGCGCAAGCTCTATCAGGCACACAAAATGAATTAGTTCTCAGTATCCAGCTCGTCGAAGCTTTTCACCAGGTCATCAATCGCTTTAATCTGCGTCAGGAACTGTTCCAGTTTTGCCAGCGGCAGCGCGGATGGGCCATCGCATTTCGCATTGGCTGGATCCGGATGCGCTTCAATAAACAGACCCGCCAGACCTACCGCCATACCGGCGCGAGCCAGTTCGGTAACCTGCGCACGACGACCGCCGCTTGCTGCGCCAAACGGATCACGGCATTGCAGCGCATGGGTAACGTCAAAAATCACCGGTGAGTTGCCGGAGACTTTCTTCATCACGCTGAAGCCCAGCATGTCTACAACCAGGTTGTCATAACCAAAGTTCGCGCCACGGTCGCACAGAATAACCTTATCGTTACCACCTTCATGGAATTTATCCACGATATTGCCCATCTGGCCAGGGCTTACGAACTGCGGTTTCTTCACGTTGATAACGGAACCGGTTTTCGCCATCGCTTCCACCAGATCGGTCTGACGCGCGAGAAATGCCGGCAGTTGAATCACATCCACCACGTCAGCAACAGGCTGCGCCTGGCTGGCTTCGTGAACGTCGGTGATCACTTTTACGCCAAAAGTCTGCTTCAGTTCCTGGAAGATTTTCATCCCTTCTTCAAGGCCCGGTCCACGGTAAGAGTGGATGGAAGAACGGTTGGCTTTATCAAAGGAGGCTTTGAACACGTAAGGGATACCCAGCTTTTGAGTAACGGTTACGTAGTGCTCACAAATGCGCATCGCCAGATCGCGGGATTCCAGCACGTTCATTCCGCCAAACAGCACGAACGGCAGGTCATTTGCCACGTTGATGTCGCCAATGCTAACCACTTTTTGTTTCATAGGATCGCCTTAAACGGTAGGTAAAGTGTCATTAATCAATGCAATACAATTTGCTTGTGCGAAATAGTATTAATCTGCGCACGAATCATTTCGCTGATCGGGTCTTCCGGACACTGCTCAACGAAATAACTTAAATCGGTCAGCGCAACATGTTCACACTCAAGCTGCGCGTAGATTAATCCACGATCGCGTATTTCATACGGATCTTCAGGATTAAACTGTAATAGTGCTTCGCTGGCACGCAGCGCCAGCTCCATTTGCCGCTCTTCCATCAGCGATGATTTCAGCGTGTCGAGCAGCTTGCGGATTACTTCTGCATTATCCGCCTCATCCAGGTCTTCGTTAAACAGCTCCGCGACCGGGCTGATATTCCCCTTCAGCCACACTTCCAGCGTGTGCTCATTTAACGTTTCGCCATTGAACGGATTGATTAGCCACATTTCGCCATCGAGCGATTCAATACGCAGGATGAGTTGTGTCGGGAAAATCACCGGCACCAGCGGTAGCTCCAGTCGGTTGGCAATCCACAACAAGATAGCGCCCAGAGATACGGCGCTGCCCTGACGATTTTTCAGTACCTGGTCAAGCCATAATGCATCAGAAAGACGATAGACGCCGTGGGTATCCGTAAACCCCCATTCGCCGTAAAAAAGTGCCAGCAGTTTTTCCAGTTGCTCATCCTGAGACAGGAGCTGGCTAATTTCTTCTTGCGCCAGACTAACCAGACGTTCCAGTTCGTCATACACAGTTTGTGTTGGAAAATCCAGACGGATAGACTCCGACGCCAGGATCATCCCATCACACAATGGCGCTTTATTAAATTCGAAATCAGCTAACGACCTCATGCTTACCCCAGTAACGGTATTTTTGTGGTGGCGAGTTTAATGATGATGTACAGCACCACCAGCGCCAGCGGAAATGCGACTAATCGCGCCTGCTGACTGCGCGCCCGACGATAATCGAGCGCAATAAAACCCAAAACGATGTAAATGATAACCCCAAACAGCTTTTCAGTCAGCCATGTCCCGTGCTCAGTGAATGGCAGGATGTGCGCTTTAACCATTAACGCTATGCCGCTGAGTAATAAAACGGTATCGACAACCGGCGGCAAGATGCGCGTCCAGCGCGCGCAGGCAAGGCGCGAGTCGGTGTAACGCCACCAAAAACGCAGCGTTAACAGACCAACAGAAAGCGCAATGCTGATGAGATGGACGTTGAGTAACACGCTGAAGGTACTCATGATGGGATGCGTCCAAGCGTAATTCGCTCGTTGCCGCCATAGTCGCGGCAGGTTTCAACCGCCTGGTAACCAGCATGAGTATAGGCGTCGCGGACTGCCTGTCCCTGCTGCCAGCCGTGCTCCAGCAACAGATAGCCGCCGGGCGTTAGCATTTGTCGAGACTGGTCAATGATATGCACGATATCCGCCATACCCTGCTCGCCCGCCACCAGTGCCGATAGCGGCTCAAAACGTACATCGCCAAGCGCCAGGTGCGGGTCCTGTTCGTCGATATACGGCGGATTGCTGACAATCATGTCAAACTGCTGCCCCTGCAAAGCGCTGAACCAGTCGCTTTGCAGCACGCAAACATTGTCGATGGCCAGATGCTGTTTGTTGCGAGTTGCCAGCGCCACGGCATCGGGCATGCGGTCAACCGCGGTCACCGCGCAATCCGGACGCTCAGTTGCCAGCGCCAGCGCGATGGCGCCCGTGCCGGTTCCCAAATCGAGAATACGACACGCAGAGGCAGGCAGACGAGCCAGCGCCTGCTCAACAAGACACTCAGTATCCGGACGTGGAATAAGCGTAGCCGGAGAGACAAACAGCGGCAGCGACCAGAACTCGCGCACGCCGGTCAGATGTGCCACCGGCTCACCCCGCTGACGGCGTTCCAGTAATGTATCGAGCCGTTGACGCTGCGCCTCGGTTAACACCGTTTCGCCGAACGCCAGAATAAAGGTGCGCCCCTTACCGGTGACAAACTCGAGTAAAATCTCGGCGTCACGTCGCGGGCTTTCGCTTGCCTGTAATTGGCTTATCGCTTCACGCAGCCAGTGCTGATAATCCATTAATCCTGCTCGGACAACGCCGCCAGTTGGTCGGCCTGGTATTCCTGGACAATCGGCTCAATCAGCATATCCAGTTTGCCTTCCATCGCTTCATCCAGACGGTAGAGTGTCAGGTTAATGCGGTGATCGGTCACACGACCCTGCGGGAAGTTATAGGTGCGGTTACGATCGCTGCGATCGCCGCTGCCCAACAGGTTACGACGTTCAGAGGCTTCTGCCTGTTGACGTCTTGCCACTTCGGCGGCACGAATTCGCGCCCCCAGCACCGACATCGCTTTGGCTTTGTTTTTATGCTGTGAACGTTCGTCCTGGCATTCCACCACGATACCGGTCGGTAAGTGGGTAATACGGATTGCGGAGTCGGTGGTGTTAACGTGCTGACCGCCCGCGCCTGATGAACGGAAGGTATCAATACGCAGATCGGCCGGGTTGATATCCGGCAGTTCGGCATCCGGCAGTTCCGGCATGACAGCGACCGTACAGGCAGAAGTATGAATACGCCCCTGCGATTCCGTCGCAGGTACGCGCTGCACGCGATGGCCGCCGGACTCAAACTTCAGTCGCCCGTAAACGCCTTCGCCGCTAATCTTGGCAATGACTTCTTTAAACCCGCCATGTTCGCCTTCGCTGGCGCTCATGATCTCTACCCGCCAGCGACGCGATTCAGCGTAACGGCTGTACATGCGGAACAGATCGCCGGCAAACAGCGCCGCTTCATCACCACCGGTTCCCGCACGCACTTCGAGGAAAGCGTTACGTTCGTCATCGGGGTCTTTAGGTAACAGCAGGACCTGCAGATGCTGTTCCAGCTGCTCGCATTTCTCTTTTGCTTCGCGCAGTTCATCCTGCGCCATTTCACGCATTTCAGGATCGTCGAGCATCATCTGAGCCGTCTCGATATCTTCCTGAACCTGTTGCCAGTCCGTAAAACAGCGAGAGACATCGCTTAATTGCGCATATTCGCGCGACAGCGCACGAAAGCGATCCTGGTCTGCGATAGTACCCGCATCACCGAGCAGCGCCTGAACTTCTTCATGGCGTTCATGCAGGGCTTCCAGTTTGGCAACGATAGAAGGCTTCATAGGCGTAAATGCACCCTGTAAAAAATAAGATTGGTGTGCTGCTACTCCAGCCCGAGGCTGTCGCGCAGAATATTCAGGCGTTCACTATCCCCGTCACGGGCGGCCTGTTGAAGTGATTTGGTTGGTGCATGGATCAGGCGGTTGGTCAGTTTCCAGGCCAAATCCTGCATAATGGTTTGCGCATCACCGCCCTGCTGAAGAGCGGCCAACGCTTTAGCGGTCAGTTCATCACGGATCTGTTCTGACTGACTGCGATACTCGCGGATAGTGTCGCTTGCGCCCTGGGCGCGTAGCCAGGCCATAAACTCGCTGGCTTCCTGCTCCACAATCGTTTCGGCTTCCACCGCCGCCGCTTTGCGCTGGGCCAGGTTATGCGAAATGATGCTTTGCAGGTCATCAACGCTGTACAGATAGGCGTTAGACAATTTACCCACTTCCGGCTCGACATCGCGCGGTACGGCGATATCCACCAGTAGCATAGGCTGATTGCGACGGTTTTTAAGCGCGCGTTCCACCATTCCTTTACCGATAATCGGCAGCGGACTGGCAGTAGAGCTGATAATGATATCGGCATCCTGCAAACGCGCGTCGATATCACTCAGTGAAATCACCTCGGCGCCGACTTCATCCGCCAGCACCTGCGCACGCTCGCGCGTACGGTTGGCGATGATCATCTTCTTCACTTTATGCTCGCGCAAGTGTCGCGCTACCAGTTCGATGGTTTCGCCCGCACCGACTAACAGCACGGTTACCGTTGAGAGCGATTCAAATATCTGCCGCGCCAGAGTACAGGCGGCAAACGCCACCGACACGGCGCTGGCACCGATGTCAGTTTCTGTACGTACACGTTTAGCAACAGAGAATGATTTCTGGAACATGCGCTCCAGCGCACTGGCGTTCTGGTGGCCTTTTTGCGAATCCGCAAATGCTTTTTTCACCTGCCCCAAAATTTGCGGTTCACCGAGCACCAGTGAATCCAGACCACTGGCAACGCGCATCAAATGACTGACGGCGTCGTTGTCCTGGTGCCAGTACAGGCTATTACGTAGGTCTTCTTCATTGAGGTTATGGTATTCGCACAGCCAGCGAATCAGCGCTTCTCGCAGGTTATCCTGCTCTTCCACGCTGAGGTAAATCTCTGTGCGGTTACACGTCGACAGCACTACCCCGCCCTGCACCATTGGCAGCGCTTGCAGGCTGTCCAGCGCCTGATCGAGCGTATCCGGCGAAAACGTTACGCGTTCTCGCAGCGATACAGGTGCCGTTTTATGGTTAATACCAAGCGCTAAAAGGGTCATGTGTGCGGGAATAGTACCAGCGTTGATAAGGTTAGACTGGGTGCATCATACAGGATGCGTGCGGTCAATAAAAGAGACTGACCCCTTTTGGAGTAATAGCTTAGTGCACAAATTTAAGCGATTTAAGATAACTTGAACGTAGACGATGTCAGATGGTGGCGCTAGCATTGAGAGTTATAACTGCAACGTATCTCAAGGATTTGTCATCATTATGACCCTGCCTGATTTTCGCCTGATTCGCCTGCTGCCCCTTGCGGCCCTGGTTCTTAGTGCCTGTACCCTCAACGCGCCGAAAGGTCCCGGCAAAAGCCCCGATTCCCCGCAGTGGCGCCAGCACCAGCAGGAAGTACGCGCCCTGAACCAATATCAGACGCGCGGTGCGTTTGCCTATATTTCCGATCAACAGAAAGTGTATGCCCGCTTTTTCTGGCAGCAAACCGGTCAGGATCGCTATCGTCTGCTGCTGACCAACCCACTGGGCAGCACGGAACTGGAACTCAACGCGCAGCCGGGCAACGTTGAACTTGTCGATAACAAAGGTAAGCACTACACCGCCGACGACGCTGAAGAGATGATCGGCAAACTGACCGGCATGCCTATCCCATTGAATAGCCTGCGCCAGTGGATCCTGGGTCTGCCGGGAGATGCCACCGATTACAAACTCGATGATCAATATCGTCTAAGTGAAGTGAACTACAGCAAAGACGGTAAAAGCTGGAAAGTGGTCTATAGCGGCTACGACAGCAAAACGCAGCCAGCGATGCCGGCAAACATGGAGCTGTCGGACGGCTCCCAGCGTATTAAGCTAAAAATGGATAACTGGATTGTGAAATGATGACTCATTGGCCCTCTCCGGCAAAACTGAATCTGTTTTTATACATCACCGGGCAACGTGCGGACGGTTACCACTCGCTGCAAACGCTATTTCAGTTTCTTGATTATGGCGACACGATAGATATTGCGCTGCGTGGCGACGGCGAAATTCGCCTGTTAACCCCGGTGGAAGGCGTTGCGCACGAAGACAACCTGATCGTCCGTGCGGCACGTTTGCTGATGAAGGTAGCATCTGAAAGCAATCGACTTCCCAACGGGAGCGGTGCGGACATCAGTATCGACAAACGCCTGCCGATGGGCGGCGGTCTTGGCGGTGGTTCATCAAATGCGGCAACCGTTCTGGTGGCGCTGAACCATCTCTGGCAGTGTGGACTTTCGATTGATGAACTGGCGGCACTCGGTTTAACCCTGGGGGCGGATGTTCCCGTGTTCGTGCGCGGCCATGCGGCCTTTGCCGAAGGTGTTGGAGAAATTCTGACGCCGGTCGAGCCTGAAGAAAAGTGGTATCTGGTTGCTCACCCGAGAGTCAGCATTCCGACACCGGTGATTTTTAACGATCCCGACCTCCCGCGCAACACGCCAAAAAGGTCAATAAAAACGTTACTAAAATGTGAATTCGGCAATGATTGCGAGGTTATCGCAAGAAAACGTTTTCGCGAGGTTGATGCGGCGCTTTCCTGGCTGTTAGAATACGCGCCGTCGCGCCTGACTGGTACAGGGGCTTGTGTCTTTGCTGAATTTGACACTGAGTCTCGTGCTCGCCAGGTGCTTGAGCAAGCCCCGGAATGGCTCAAAGGCTTTGTGGCGAAAGGCGTCAACCTCTCCCCATTGCACAGAGCGTTACTCTAAATCCTTCTGGTTTCAGGAAGATGGCGAAATGACAAACCGCCAGGAGCATACAAAAGTATGTGACTGGTGTGAGGAATTGATGCCAGCGAACATGAAACACGAAGGATAAGGAGTAAGCCGGGCAAGCTGAGTTGCGGTGACAACGTCACCCTGTTCCAGACGTTGCATCGCGCTCTTTAATACACCGCATGGAGAGGATACTGCCTGGCCCGCACAGTTTTCGGCAGATTCTTTCCACCAATGGACGCATGCCTGAGGTTCTTCTCGTGCCTGATATGAAGCTTTTTGCTGGTAACGCCACCCCGGAACTAGCACAACGTATTGCCAACCGCCTGTACACTTCACTCGGCGACGCCGCTGTAGGTCGCTTTAGCGACGGCGAAGTCAGCGTACAAATTAATGAAAATGTACGCGGTGGTGATATTTTCATCATCCAGTCCACTTGTGCCCCTACTAACGACAACCTGATGGAATTGGTCGTTATGGTTGATGCGCTGCGCCGTGCTTCCGCAGGCCGTATCACCGCCGTTATTCCTTACTTCGGCTATGCACGTCAGGATCGTCGCGTACGTTCCGCTCGTGTACCGATTACCGCTAAAGTCGTCGCTGATTTCCTGTCCAGCGTTGGCGTTGACCGCGTCCTCACAGTTGACCTGCATGCTGAACAGATCCAGGGCTTCTTCGATGTACCGGTTGATAACGTATTCGGTAGCCCGATCCTGTTAGAAGACATGCTGCAGCTGAACCTGGACAACCCAATTGTGGTTTCTCCAGATATCGGTGGCGTCGTGCGTGCCCGCGCTATCGCTAAACTGCTGAACGATACCGATATGGCTATCATCGACAAACGTCGCCCGCGTGCGAACGTTTCTCAGGTGATGCACATTATTGGTGACGTTGCAGGTCGTGACTGCGTGCTGGTTGATGACATGATCGATACCGGTGGTACGCTGTGCAAAGCAGCAGAAGCACTGAAAGAACGTGGCGCAAAACGCGTATTTGCTTACGCAACCCACCCGATCTTCTCAGGTAATGCGGCAAACAACCTGCGCAACTCTGTTATTGATGAAGTCGTTGTCTGTGACACTATTCCACTGACTGACGAAATCAAAGCACTGCCAAACGTGCGTACATTGACCCTGTCGGGTATGCTGGCCGAAGCGATTCGTCGTATCAGCAACGAAGAATCCATCTCTGCTATGTTCGAGCATTAATCGAGCCCGGCTCAAAAACCCGCTGCGGCGGGTTTTTTTATCTGTAATATTTATTTGTATGACTTTTGCCTCCTTCACCTGCCATTCAGTTGACAGATGATGCGCCCATGGATGAAACATTATTGTGAACAGATTATTTTCCTCACATGTGATGCCTTTCCGCGCCCTCATCGACGCTTGTTGGAAAGAAAAATATACTGCTTCCCGCTTCACCCGCGACCTGATCGCCGGGATAACGGTTGGGATCATTGCCATTCCACTGGCGATGGCGCTGGCAATAGGCAGTGGCGTTGCTCCGCAGTACGGTCTGTATACCTCAGCCGTTGCTGGGATTGTTATCGCCCTTACCGGGGGCTCGCGCTTTAGCGTATCTGGCCCAACCGCCGCCTTCGTGGTGATTCTGTATCCGGTGTCGCAACAGTTTGGGCTGGCAGGCCTGCTGGTTGCCACGCTCATGTCCGGGATATTCCTGATCCTTTTCGGCCTCGCCCGCTTTGGTCGTTTGATCGAATATATTCCGGTCTCCGTGACGTTAGGTTTTACCTCAGGTATCGGTATCACCATCGGTACCATGCAGATTAAAGATTTTCTCGGCTTGCAAATGACCCACGTGCCAGAGCACTATTTGCAGAAGGTGGGCGCGCTATTTATGGCTTTGCCAACCATCAACGTGGGTGATGCCGCGATTGGCGTGGTGACACTGGGGATCCTGATTTTCTGGCCGCGTCTGGGTATCCGATTACCGGGCCACCTTCCCGCACTCCTGGCAGGCTGTGCGGTAATGGGTATCGTGAACCTGACCGGCGGCCATGTCGCCACCATCGGATCTCAGTTCCACTATATTCTGGCTGACGGCTCGCAGGGCAATGGTATCCCACAGTTGCTGCCGCAACTGGTATTACCGTGGAATATGCCAGAGTCAAACTTTACTCTGAGCTGGAGCTCGTTACAGGCGCTGTTACCGGCAGCCTTCTCGATGGCAATGCTCGGGGCGATCGAATCTCTGCTGTGCGCCGTCGTACTCGATGGGATGACCGGCACCAAACACAAAGCTAACAGTGAGCTGATTGGTCAGGGACTGGGCAACATCGTCGCACCGTTCTTTGGCGGTATCACCGCCACGGCGGCAATTGCCCGTTCTGCGGCAAACGTCCGCGCGGGTGCAACATCGCCAATCTCAGCGGTTATCCATGCGATTCTGGTGATCCTAGCCCTGTTGGTGCTTGCACCGCTGCTTTCCTGGTTACCGCTTTCCGCCATGGCCGCCCTGCTGCTAATGGTGGCATGGAACATGAGTGAAGCGCATAAAGTGGTGGATTTGCTGCGTCATGCGCCGAAAGACGACATCATCGTTATGCTGATGTGTATGTCGCTGACGGTGCTGTTCGATATGGTTATCGCCATCAGCGTCGGTATCGTTCTTGCATCTCTACTGTTTATGCGTCGTATTGCGCGCATGACGCGTCTGGCGCCGGTCAACGTAGACGTGCCGGACGATGTGCTGGTGTTGCGCGTCATTGGCCCGCTATTCTTTGCCGCGGCGGAAGGATTATTTACCGATCTCGAGTCGCGTATTGAAGGTAAACGCATCGTAGTCTTGAAGTGGGACGCGGTCCCGGTACTGGATGCCGGTGGTCTGGACGCTTTCCAGCGTTTTGTGAAAAAACTGCCTGAAGGCTGCGAGCTGCGGGTATCTAACCTGGAATTTCAGCCGCTGCGCACCATGGCGCGCGCGGGTATTCAGCCGATCCCCGGTCGTCTGGCATTTTTCCCGAATAAAGACGCCGCTTTAGCGGATATTAAATAGCAAAAAGGCTCCCGTGAACGGGAGCCTTTTTATTGCCGGATGCGGTTCGCTTATCCGGCCCACAAAACCCAAACATTGCACCGAACCCATAGGCCCGGTAAACGCAGTGCCACCGGGCAATTACGCGTTTAAAATGCTCAATGCCGTTGCCTTAACGCTGGCCAGCAGGACTTTCACATCCTCCAGGCACACCGTCGGGTTCAGCAGCGTCAGCTTCAGGCAGGTGATGCCATCCGCTTCGGTCACGCCGACGTTGGCGCTACCGGAAGCCAGCAGCACGTCGCCAATACGCTGGTTCAGCAGCGCAACGAACGCCATATCATCGCTTTCAGGACGGAAGCGGAACAGCACGCTTGCCAGCTGTGGTTCCATCACCAGTTCAAGATGCGACTGGGTTTTGACAAACTCAGCAACATCACGCGCCAGCGTTACGCCATTATCAATGATTTCGGCATACTGCTTTTTGCCCAGCGCTTCGAGGCCCATCCACAGCTTCAGCGCATCGAAACGACGCGTGGTCTGCAGCGACTTCGATACCAGGTTTGGTACGCCAGCCTCTTCATCGAAATCAGAGTTCAGGTACGCCGCCTGGTAACGCATCAGCTCGTAGTGGCGCGCATCTTTTAACAGGAACGCACCGCAGCTGATGGTCTGGAAGAACTGCTTGTGGAAATCCAGCGTCACGGAATCTGCCAGCTCAAGGCCGTTGAGGAAGTGACGATACTGCTCAGAAAGCAGTAACGCCCCGCCCCATGCCGCATCCACGTGCATCCAGATCTGATGTTCTGCCGCCAGCGTCGCAATATCCGCTAACGGATCGATGGCGCCCGCATCTGTCGTGCCAGCCGTCGCGACAATGGCCATCACCTGCTCGCCGTTGGCTTTCGCCTGGGCCAGCTTGTCTTTCAGGTCAGCCAGATCCATGCGTGAAAACGCATCGGTCTTCACCTGGGTGACGGAGCGGTAACCCAGCCCCATTAACGCCATGTTCTTCTGCACGGAAAAGTGCGCGCTTTCAGAGCAGAACACTTTAATTTTGCTCAGATCACCGGTCAGACCATCTTGCTGAATGGAATGTCCCTTGCGAGCGAAGAAGGCATCGCGCGCCAGCATCAGGCCCATCAGGTTACTCTGGGTGCCGCCGCTGGTGAATACGCCCGCATCGCCTGCCGCATAACCCACCTGCTCACGAAGCCATTCGATCAGTTTGATCTCAATGATCGTGGCCGACGGGCTTTGGTCCCAGGAGTCCATACTCTGGTTAGTGGCGTTGATCAGCACTTCCGCCGCCTGGCTAATCACCAGACTTGGGCAGTGCAGGTGCGCCACGCACTGAGCATGGTGAACCAACAAGCTGTCTTTGAGAAAGTATTCAACCGCACGCTCAATAGCGGCCTGGTTGCCCAGGCCCTGAGACGTAAAATTCAGGTTGATACGTTCACGCAGTTGCTCAACGGTTTTGCCTTGATACATCTCAGGCTGCTTCAACCATTCAACGACCGCTTGCGTACTCTGCTCGATAGCGTCCTGATAGGCGGCGATGCTTTGCGCCGAGCCGGACAGAATCGGGTTTACGTCTGACATTCGATCCAACTCCGTTTAAACCGGCTTCACGCCAGCGCCCAGCAGGGCGTTTTCGAATTTATCGAGGAAAATTTCCAGCTCAGCGTTGGTGATCAGCAGAGACGGCAGCAGACGCAGCACGCAGCCGTTGCGGCCACCACGCTCCAGAATCAGCCCGTTTTCGAAGCATTTCTTCTGCAGCAACGCAGACAGCTCGCCATCAGCCGGGTAGCAACCCATATGATCCTGCGCTTCGTTCGGCTTCACGATTTCCAGGCCGATCATCAGGCCCAGACCACGCACCTGACCGATAACCGGGTAGCGTTTCTGCAGGTCAGTCAGTTTGCCTTTCAGCCATTCGCCCTGGGCGGCAACTTTATCGGCAATCTTGTCGTCTTTGAGGATCTTCAGCGTTGTCAGACCGGTCGCCATCGCCAGTTGGTTGCCGCGGAAGGTGCCAGTGTGGTGGCCCGGAGCCCACGCATCGAATTGCTTTTTAATGCCCAGTACCGCCAGTGGCAGACCGCCGCCAACCGCTTTGGACATCACGATGATATCAGGTTCAATACCGGCGTGTTCGAAGGCGAACAGTTTACCGGTACGTGCAAATCCAGCCTGAACTTCATCGATGATCAGCAGAATGCCGTGTTCCTGAGTCACTTTACGAATGCGTTGCAGCCATTCGACCGGAGCCGGATTCACGCCACCTTCGCCCTGCACCGCTTCGAGGATTACGGCAGCCGGTTTACGCACGCCGCTTTCAACGTCGTTGATCAGGTTTTCGAAGTAGTAGGTTAATGCTTTGACGCCAGCGTCGCCGCCGATACCCAGCGGGCAACGGTACTGATGTGGATACGGCATAAACTGCACTTCCGCCATCATATTGCTGACCGCTTCTTTCGGCGACAGGTTACCGGTCACGGACAGCGCGCCGTGTGTCATCCCGTGGTAGCCACCGGAGAAACTGATGATGCTGGAACGACCAGTAACTTTCTTCGCCAGCTTCAGCGCCGCTTCAACGGCATCTGCGCCGGACGGACCGGTGAACTGCAGGCAATATTCTTTGCCCTGGCCCGGTAATAAGGACAGTAAATAAGATGAAAATTCATCTTTTAATGGGGTAGTAAGATCAAGCGTATGTAACGGTAAGCCGCTTGTGATGACACTTTGAATGCTCTGCAGCACTTCAGGATGGTTATGACCAAGCGCCAGAGTTCCGGCACCTGCCAGGCAATCAAGATATTGATTATTTTCTACATCAGTAATCCAGACGCCCTGCGCTTTAGCGATCGCTAATGGCAGTTTACGTGGATAGCTGCGGACATTAGATTCAAACTCAGCCTGTCTTGCTAAAAAGGTATCATTGCTCTGTGGTAATGAATTAGCACTTAAAGTATCAATACGGACTTTATCCGTCATCATATCACTCCTACAACCAGGTGTAGATTAACGCCTGATTGAATAAATGGTTATAAGGATTACCTGTAAAAAAGCGCGGCTAATATATGTTGTTTTAGCTTGGGACTCAATCATTTATTTTTAGACGTCTCAAATAAGCATTTTTTCCTTAAATTTCAGCGTATAACCTTCTTCAATCATTACTAAATCCTAAACAAATATAGCTATTAAATTAACAATACTGTAGCCAATTGCAACGCAGACAATGTAATAAAAACCATGAGATTTTCATGTTTTTATTATTTTTTTACACGTTTTTACCATTAATAATGTAGGCACTTTCTTGTTACGACATGATTTTTCACTTATTTGCCTATAAATCGAATAAAAAAGTCGATCCCTTAATATAAATCACTTAGTATGGCGCGCTTATTTGCAGGCTTTGTAAATAAAATTAATGCGCAGCACCCGGTAACGCGTACAGGCGACACTCGTTATCGACAACAGGTATACCCTGGGTTGTCAGCAGAAATGTTCGCGGGCGGACATTTCGTAAGGCGAACTTTGTTCCCTTATGCCGAGAATGAAAATTTTCTAGCCATACTTTTATGGCGCCCTGATATGAGATTGTTATGACTCGCATTTATCCACCATCCGTCGTTGCCAAATTTGGCGGCACCAGCGTCGCTGATTTTGATGCGATGAACCGAAGCGCCAGCATTGTCCTTGCTGATCAAGATGTCCGTTTAGTCGTTTTGTCTGCTTCAGCAGGCGTGACAAACTTACTGGTCGAGCTTTCTGAAGGTCTGGAAACGCATCAACAATTAGATAAGCTTGAGACTTTACGCGCCATCCAATACAACATTATTTCCCGCCTGAAGCAGCCTTCCGTTATCAGCACGGAAATCGATAATCTTCTCAACAACATACAGCGTCTTGCACAAACGGCGATGGTTTCACCGTCTGATGCGTTAAGCGATGAATTAGTCAGCCATGGCGAGCTGATGTCGTCACTACTGTTTACTGAAGTCTTACGTGAACGGCAGGCCGAGGCCGGGTGGTTTGACGCCCGCTGCGTGATGCGTACTAACGCGAACTTCGGCTGCGCCGAACCCGAGCTTGGCACACTGCACCACCAGGTGGAGACTCACCTGCGCCCTCGTCTTGAGCAAGCGATTATGGTGACTCAGGGATTTATCGGGCGAGATGCCGCAGGACACACCACAACGCTTGGACGCGGCGGTAGTGATTACACGGCTACGCTTCTCGGTGAGGCACTTCACGCCACACGCGTTGACATCTGGACCGACGTCGCAGGGATCTACACCACCGACCCACGCATTGCGCCGCGGGCCAAACGAATCGACCATATCTCATTTTCCGAGGCCAGCGATATGGCCGCCTACGGTGCGAAGGTCCTCCACCCGGCTACGCTACTCCCGGCAATGCGTAAAAGCATTCCGGTCTTTGTTGGCTCAAGTAAGGATACTGCCGCCGGAGGTACGTTGGTGCACAACACCACCGATAATCCACCTCGCTATCGTGCGCTCGCCGTGCGTCGTAAACAGACGCTGTTGCGGTTACACAGTCTGGAGAAGCAACCTTCCTGCTCTTTTCTGGCGCAGTCCTTCGCCATTTTAGCTCGCCACGCTGTCACGGTGGATTTGGTTACAACCTCAGAAAATAGTATTACGCTGGCGCTGGACGCCACTCATGCAACCTCAGGTGAAGACCATGTGCTGACCACCGCATTGTTTACCGCATTATCCTCCCACTGTCGTGTAGAAGTGGAAACCGGGCTGGCGTTGGTCACTTTGGTGGGGAATCAACTCACACAGGCTGCGGGAGTTTGCAAAGACGTTTTTGCCTGGCTTGAAGAGCATACGGTACGAATGATTTGCCATGGAGCATCGAACGACAACCTGTGCATCCTGTTACCGGCTGACGATGCAGACAGCGCGGTTAGAGCATTACATTACCGATTATTCGAATAATTCTTCTCTTATTCTGTCGCATCCAGTTTAAGCAATGATCATGAACAAGCAGAGCCCTGGTTTTATAACCAAGGCTCTTCATTCTGACCACCGCCCTCTCAACAGAGGGAGGATTTAGTTATGACGGTGATTGGTGTCACCACGACGACAGCGTTTGTCATAATGACGTACCCACCAGTAACGGTCACTGATTTGTTCGTGTCCACCCACTCTGGCACCTGCTAACCAGAGAATACCGCCAACAAAAATACTGAGCACCGCACCATGTGCGAAAAACTGCGGCAGATTAAATTGCGGCAACTGGTTTAAAATTGAATAACCCACACCCACAACCATTACCACCAACCCTAAAGCCATGAGCACGTTACCGAGTAGCGAAGCGTTTTTGCGTTTCATGTGTCACCTCCGGAACTTTGGGTTGTTACAGGGAATACCCCTAATCCTTATGTGTAAAGTATAGACAACACTGCCGTTCGCAAGTGCGGGAGCGATCACAATTACAAACACTCATGCAACAAAACTTTACAAATAAGCCACTGAACATACTCATTTTCTAATAGTCCATTTGTGCAATTATTCAGCTTTTGGCGATAAGCACGCAGTTTTTTGTCAAGCGCACCGTCAGACAGTAAACTACACGTCGTTTATCGAAACACTCAGGACAAAACAAGTGGCGATTAAATTGATTGTCGGCCTGGCGAACCCCGGCGCAGAGTATGCGGCAACGCGACACAACGCAGGCGCATGGTATGTCGATCTACTGGCAGAGAGATTACGCGCCCCCCTGCGCGATGAGCCGAAATTCTTCGGTTACACCTCCCGAGTAACGCTTGAAGGTGAAGATGTCCGTCTGCTGGTACCGACCACATTTATGAATCTTAGCGGCAAGGCCGTCGGTGCGATGGCCAGTTTTTATCGTATCAACCCCGATGAAATTTTGGTCGCGCACGATGAATTAGACCTGCCTCCTGGCGTGGCCAAATTTAAGCTTGGCGGCGGTCATGGCGGACATAATGGCCTGAAAGACATCATTAGCAAGTTAGGTAATAACCCCAACTTTCATCGTTTACGCGTTGGAATTGGCCATCCGGGCGATAAAAACAAAGTTGTCGGATTTGTTTTAGGCAAACCGCCTGTTTCAGAACAGAAGTTAATTGATGAAGCGATTGACGAAGCGGCACGTTGTACCGAGATTTTGTTCAAAGATGGCCTGACCAAAGCTACGAGCCGGTTACACACCTTTAAAGCGCAATAAGCAGTGATGTGCGGCATTTTTCTCGCGTGCTGTGTATAATAGGCAAAGTTATTTACATTTCTACAATCTGTTTTCCATAACAGGTTGAATATCAAAAGATTAAGGTGATTTAAACATGGGATTCAAATGCGGTATCGTCGGTTTGCCAAACGTAGGCAAATCCACCCTGTTCAACGCGCTCACAAAAGCGGGTATTGAAGCGGCAAACTTCCCGTTCTGTACTATCGAGCCGAACACGGGTGTTGTCCCGATGCCCGATCCGCGTCTGGATCAGCTGGCCGAAATCGTCAAACCACAGCGTATCCTGCCTACAACGATGGAATTCGTCGACATTGCCGGTCTGGTAAAAGGTGCGTCCAAAGGTGAAGGTCTGGGTAACCAGTTTCTGACGAACATCCGTGAAACCGAAGCTATCGGCCACGTGGTGCGTTGCTTTGAAAACGACAACATCATCCACGTTAATAACAAAGTGGATCCCGCTGACGACATCGAGGTTATCAATACCGAGCTGGCGTTGTCCGACCTCGACACCTGTGAGCGCGCTATCCATCGTGTGCAGAAGAAGGCAAAAGGCGGCGACAAAGACGCTAAAGCGGAACTGGCTGCGCTGGAAAAATGCCTGCCACAGCTGGAAAACGCCGGCATGCTGCGCGCGCTGAAAACGCTGACTGACGAAGACAAAGCGGCCATCAAATACCTGAGCTTCCTGACCCTGAAGCCAACCATGTATATCGCTAACGTCAACGAAGACGGTTTTGAGAACAACCCGTACCTCGACAAAGTGCGCGAAATCGCGGCTGCCGAAGGTTCTGTTGTGGTTGCCGTTTGTGCTGCCGTTGAAGCTGATATTGCAGAACTCGATGATGCTGACCGTGAAGAATTCATGGCTGAAATGGGTCTGGAAGAGCCGGGCCTGAACCGCGTTATCCGTGCTGGTTACGAATTGCTGAACCTGCAGACCTACTTCACCGCTGGCGTGAAAGAAGTCCGTGCATGGACCATTCCTGTCGGTGCCACGGCTCCGCAGGCAGCCGGTAAAATCCATACCGACTTCGAGAAAGGCTTTATCCGCGCACAAACCATCGCGTTTGAAGATTTCATCACCTATAAAGGTGAGCAGGGTGCGAAAGAAGCTGGGAAAATGCGTGCCGAAGGTAAGGACTA
The DNA here is from genome assembly GCF_030333935.1 of Citrobacter sp. Cf125. Taxonomy (NCBI): domain Bacteria; kingdom Pseudomonadati; phylum Pseudomonadota; class Gammaproteobacteria; order Enterobacterales; family Enterobacteriaceae; genus Citrobacter; species Citrobacter sp. Cf125. The sequence continues at coordinate 369,441 of NZ_JAOWEY010000022.1, forward strand.
TATCGTCAAAGATGGCGATATCATGAACTTCCTGTTCAACGTCTAAGCCGTTTCTATTGTCTCATGCGATCTCAGTGAATCGCATGAAAAATGGAAAACCCCATAAAATCCACGCAATTGCGTGGATTTTTTATTTCATAGCATCTCAGAGGTTCCCGCTGTTGCGCATCTGAAAGTTGGCACCAAACACGATGACCAAAAAGGCTGAGCTATTTTGGCAAAGCAGCAGTTGCCACGTGAACGTACTCATATTGAGGCGCGCGGAAGCCAGGGGCTGTCTACCCGCACGGTATCGCGGTGATCGAGCCCCTGGATAAGATGCAGTGCACTGAGACGGCCAATTTCATAATGCGGCAGCTGTACTGTGGATAGCGGCGGCAAAAACAGCTCGCCGGTGCCTACCATGTTGTCATAGCCCAGTACGGCAACATCCTGCGGAATGCGCAGCCCTCGCCCCAGCAAGACCTGGTAGATAACAAAAGCCACGCGGTCGTTACCGCATACCACCGCATCAAACATCGGACGCGTGCCACTCAGGTAATGCCCGGCAATCTCCGCCGCATCAATATGGTGACTCTCGCCCGCCGGAAGATAGTGGTGGAACATGGCATCAGGGTCGACGCCCGCTTCACGACAGGCGCGCTCCATTCCCGCCCGGCGGCGATCGGTGGCCACAATCCCTTTTGGCAGGTGGATGCACAGCAGCCGACGGTAGCCTGCGGCCAACAGCGCTTTCACGCCAAGGTATTGCCCTTGCTCATCATCAGGAATATAGGTGGGAAAAGGGCCACTGATGCTTTCGCAGTTCGCCAGCACGCAGCGATACTTATGCAGCTTTTCCGGCACCGGAACCTGACGTAGCCCCATCGCGGTGTAGATAATGCCGTCAGGGCGATGCGCCAACAGCAGATCAACCATTTTCTCTGGCTGGTCATTGCTGAACATATTCACCACAAAGCTATTCCAACCGTGCGCCCGCGCGGTCTCTTCGATAGAGAGCGTTATCTCCACAGAAAATGGCGTGGTCATGGTGTCCAGCGCTAACACTCCAATAGTGTTAGCCGTGGTTTTAGCGCCACGAATTTTTTTCGCGGAGAGATCGGAGACATACCCCAGTGCATCTACCGCTTCCATCACCTTTTTATAGGTTTCTGGCCGCAGTCGTTCGGGCTCGTTAATCGCTCGCGATACGGTCATTAACGAGACGTTAGCCCGTTGCGCCACATCTTTTAAAGATGCCATACCCTCTCCTTTGACGGCGTTCATCATGCCGGGTCTGAAAATGCGATCTTGATAACACTCGCAAAATGTTAACGTTAACTTTTGTGATTAACATCGATATTACCATCAAATTCGCGAGAAAACCGAGAATGTTAACGTTATCTTTTGCTCAATTCACTTACAGGGACCAGCAAATGACGTCACTACTTTCCAAAGCCAACGAAGCCTTAAGCCAGCAGAAAGACCTTGTAAACCCGCGCTGGTATCCACGCTATCACCTCGCCCCTCCGGCGGGCTGGATGAATGACCCTAACGGCCTGTCCTGGTTTGATGGTTACTACCATGCGTTCTATCAGCACTATCCGTGGCAGCCGGTCTGGGGACCAATGCACTGGGGCCATGCGCGCAGCCGCGATATGGTGAACTGGGAGCACTTACCCATCGCACTGGCACCAGAAGGGCCGGAAGATAAAGACGGCTGTTTTTCCGGTTCAGCGGTGGTTGAAGGCAATAAGCTGGCCCTTATCTACACCGGACACAAGTTTGACGGCGAGGCGAAAGAGGAAAACCTGTATCAGGTACAGTGCCTGGCCACCAGCACCGACGGGATTCACTTTGAACGCCAGGGCATGATTCTGGATACCCCGCGAGGCGTACACCATTTTCGCGATCCGAAAGTCTGGCAAGAGGGAGACAGCTGGTACATGGTGGTGGGTGCCCGGGTCGATGACGTGGGCGAAGTGCAGCTCTATCGCTCGCAGGATCTACAGCACTGGCAGCTTGCCTGCACGCTCGGCAGGGCCGATGACGGCATGGGCTACATGTGGGAGTGCCCGGACCTCTTCCCACTGAACGATAAGCTCGTCTTCATGTTCTCGCCGCAGGGCATCGCCGCGGACGGATACGATTACCGTAACCTGTTCCAGAGCGGCTATATGGTCGGCGAATGGCAGGATAACCATCAGTTCCACGTTACCCAACCCTTCCAGGAGATGGATCACGGGCATGATTTTTACGCCCCTCAGTCATTTATCACTCCGGACGGTCGCCGCGTGGTGATCGGCTGGCTGTCGATGTGGGAATCGCCAATGCCAGAACAAGCTGACGGCTGGGCGGGCATGCTTACTCTTCCCCGGGAAGTGACGCTCGATGCAGATCTGCGGCTGCGCATGAACCCGGTCAAAGAGCTGGAGGCATTACGCGGTCAGCTTCATGTCTGGCCGGTCAGTGACCTGAACAATCGCACCCTGATGGTAGAAGAACAGGCGCACGCTCTCGAAGTCGAACTGAGCTTCGATATCGCCCGCAGCCATGCTGAACAGTATGGCATCGCGCTGGGTGACGGGCTACGCGTCTTCGTCGATACCCAGGCACAGCGTCTGGTGCTGGAACGCCGCTATCCGCAACACGGCCTGTCGGGCTGCCGTAGCGTACCGCTGCCCGCCAATGATGTGCTGGACCTACGTCTATTTATCGATAGTTCGTCGGTAGAAGTCTTTGTTAATCACGGCGAGTACACCCTTAGCAGTCGTATTTATCCTGAACCGGACGATCGCCAACTGACCTTATTTAGCCAGAACGGACACGCCATTTTTAATAACGGGCATGCCTGGCCGCTCGCCGCCAATTAACCACCCGTCTCACTGCTTTGGGGAAAAATAATGACAATCTGGACGCTCGGAGATGCCGTGGTGGATTTGCTACCGCGCGACAATATGCAGTTTGAAGCCTGTGCGGGAGGCGCGCCCTTCAATGTGGTCATCGGCGTAGCCCGCCTCGGCCATGACAGCGGCTTTATCGGCCGTGTGGGCAATGACACTTTTGGCCGCTTTCTGCATCAGACGCTGGTAACAGCGCAGGTGGATACAGGAAGTCTGGAGTTTGATGCACAACAGCACACCAGTACCGTACTGGTTTCACTGGCTCCCAACGGTGAGCGGCAGTTTGAGTTTTTAGTTAATCCGTCTGCCGATCAATTTCTCAGCCCGGCGAGTCTGCCCGACTTTGGTGCCGATATTCTGCACTTCTGCTCGCTGGCGCTGGTTGCCCCTGAGTGCCGCGCCACCCTCACCCAGGCAATGGCCGCATTGCGACAGGCCAGCGGTACGCTGAGCTTTGACATCAATCTGCGTCCGCAGATGTGGAGCAACGAGACGCAGATGTTTGACCTTGTCAGCGAGTTTGCCCGGCAGAGCGACATTCTGAAGATGTCGGAAGAAGAGCTGCTGTGGCTAACACAAACTAACTGTCTTAGTAGCGCCTGCGAACGCCTGGCTGATTTTCCCGCACGCCTGAAAATCATCACCCGCGGCGCCGATGGCGCAATCGCTTTCTGGCAAAACCATAGGCTGACTTTAAGCGGCTATCACGTCGACAGCATCGATACCACCGGCGCCGGTGATGCCTTTATGGCCGGGCTGCTGGCGGCACTCGCCGGAGAAGGCTGGCCCACATCGACGTCAACGCTACTTCCGCTTATCGAGCAGGCCAGCGCTTGTGGTGCTCTGGCGACCACCCGGCGTGGCGCGCTAAGCGCGTTTCCCGACAGCCAACACCTGAGCAGCTTTATTCAGTCGCAACCGTCGCTACGGAGAACGATTACCTCGTAATAAAGCGCACTCGTTACGTCGTATCAGAAAGACCTTACAATGACCTGATCTGGATTGGAAAAATCATGAAGATAAATATGCCGTTCAGTAATGATAAATATCGATACTCATCCGGGTATCTGCTCTTTTTCTTTGCCGCCTGGTCGTTGTGGTGGTCTTTTTATGCAATATGGCTAAAAAATAAACTTGGCCTGTCCGGAACGGAGCTGGGAATGCTGTATGCCGTAAACCAGTTTTTCAGCATGCTGTTTATGCTGGGCTACGGTTTTCTGCAGGATAAGCTCGGTACCCGCAAACCCCTTATCTGGATGATGGGGACTGTCATCACGCTCAGCGGTCCGTTCCTGATTTATGTTTATGAACCGCTGCTGGTCTCCAACTTCAAGCTTGGCATGGTGCTAGGCGCCATTTTCTTTGGCCTTGGCTATCTCGCCGGTTGCGGTCTGGTGGAAAGCTTCGTCGAGAAAGTGAGCCGTAAATTCAACTTTGAATTCGGCACTGCTCGTTTCTGGGGATCGCTTGGCTACGCCGCAGGGACTTTTGTTGGCGGTATCTTCTTCAGCATCAACCCACACATTAACTTCTGGTGCGTGTCGGTCATGGGGGTGTTATTCCTGGTGATTAACGTGGTGTTCAAAACCGACGCACCGGCCCCGGCATCCACGGATACACGTTCGCCCGAGCCAGACGCGCTGACCCGAAAGGATTTTCTCACCATCTTTAAAGATTCGCAGTTCTGGTTTTTCGTTATCTTTGTCGTCGGCACCTGGTCGTTCTATAGCATCTACGATCAGCAGATGTTCCCGGTGTTTTACGCCAGCTTATTTGACGATCCCGAACTGGCACCACGCGTATACGGCTACCTCAACTCGGTACAAGTCTTTATGGAGGCCGTCGGTATGGCGCTGGTTCCGTTCCTGATTAACCGCATCGGGCCTAAATCCGCATTGCTGCTGGGTGGAACAATCATGACCTGTCGAATCCTGGGTTCAGCACTGTTCACCGATATATATATTATCTCCTTGATTAAAATGCTCCATGCGCTGGAGGTCCCACTGTTTGTTATTTCAGTGTTTAAATTCAGCGTAGCGAATTTTGATAAGCGCCTGTCGTCAACGATATATCTTATTGGCTTCAATATCGCCAGTTCCATTGGCATCATCGTGCTGTCACTGCCTGTCGGTAAGTTGTTTGATAAAGTGGGCTATCAGGAAATCTTCCTGATTATGGCGAGCATCGTGGTAATAACACTAATATTTGGCTACTTCTCGCTGAGTAAAAAGCATCATCAGCAGAAGGGTATCAATGAACTGGTGATTGAGTAGCGAAGTTTTATTAATATCGCGATAGGGCCATTAGCCCTGTCGTACCACCTCAACAGTAAGTTCGAACTGTCGATTTACTCAGGCATGTTCCAGCCAGTTGCGGAATATTTGCGCTCGCAGTATTCCCTGAAAATCAATCAGCCCAGAACAACCAAGCTTCTTGATCAGATTCTGCCGGGCCTGGTAAATCGTTTTTAAGTGTAGATTTAACAATGCGGATATCTCAAAAATAGTTCGACCTTCTCCTAACTGCGTTAAAATATATTTATCTCTCGCGGTTAATGAGATATTTGAATCAGATTGATTCTCGTGATTACCACCAGCACGAGTAATATCAATAATAAATTGTTTGATTGAGGCAACTCCGATATCTACTGGTAGTCTGTAAAGCGAAACATCATTAAGATACTGATACAAATGACCATCAATCAGCAATACCAGACGATGCGTTTTCAGATTGTAATTTTGCTTTTTTACCGCCTCAAAGTGATTCGCGGTAAAGAATACAAGTCGCGCCTTGTCATCTTCAAAAACGATATCTGCAAGAATATTCTTTAACCCTTGCCTGATAAAAATATCATCAATCCATAACTCTGCGTTTAGAGTATGTTCCTGAACGATGTTCATCATTATGGCCTCAATGAAAAATCATAATTGATTTAGAGGGGTGCTATGTATAGTCTTAATCCAAAAAATGCTTAGCATAAGGGCTTTCAGCATATAACAAGGGTACTGTACATATTTTGTTAATATGAAGACTTATTAAACATCGTCAGCTGTGTAGCGCAATACTATTTCCAGGGTTTTTCTGATAACATCTGCCTGAACAACGTCAACCGTTGACTCCAGAGAACCAATCAGGCTTAAAATGATGTTTTTATTATTAACATTATCACCTGCAAGAATTACATTTGTTACCGCCTGCCCCAATACCACAGACTCATCTGCTAATAGCTCACCTGCATTATGGAAGTAACTTGATAAAGCTTTATCCGTCATTACGTTGTGGACATTAATTTCATGGAGCATGGTAACCTCGCTTGTATAGTCTGGAAGATTATCTTTAATGTAATTTAGGGTTTTTGCTGGCACTGAATGCACTCTCATCTCTGGTTTTATCCGGTTTTCTGCTTATTTTCTCCGGATTAATGTTTGTAAAATCATTGATAACGCTGTCAATTAATTGCTTGCGTGTGCCATCTATTTCACTGGCCTGCATAAGTCGCAATTGCTTAATCACTGCAGCTAACGAAACGTCTCTATGCATTCGCAGAATTTCTAGCACAGCCAAACCTGTAATTTCATGTTTCAAGCGTTCACTATCAGTTTTCTTCATAACGCCTTCACTACTTACCCCTATCATATAAGGGGTTTATTTTATTCAAAGAGCAGACCAATTAACGCATTGTAATGTTTTTGTTCTTTCTCCCCTGATGCTTTTTCAAGACGACACAAAAGCTTAGTGCAAAGTGATTTGCGGTTCAGATTACGTCCATCTTTGAGTATCTCAGTGACGATTTCTCCCAATGTTTCCTGTTGAGTTGGCAGATGCGCCTTTGCAAAGTAACGAGAAATCGCGCTTGCAGTATCAGTGCGAACGTTATGCTGCTGCATGTCATGCTCCTGTATCAAAATGCTGGTGAATATTAAGTTTTATAACAGTAGCAAAGTTGTACCAAAAATGTGTACAACAAGATTAATTTGTTTTTACCAAAATGTGCTAAATGATATAAATCAATTAGTTATAATTGTATCGATTGATATAAACATTAGGATCACTGTACAAACCACGTCGTAACATGGCTAAATTTCATCTTAATCAGACCGTTCAATTGTGAAATTAAAGTTAGAATAATGTATTAAAATCAGGACATAACCTGGGTTGTCTGATACTGTCATATATCTTCCTCTCCCTTATTCCCGGACTGTCCATGCTCACGACCATTATTTACCGCAGCCATCTACGTGATGACGCCCCCCTCAAAGCGCTTGAGGATATGGTGACAGCCGCAAATATCAAAAACAGGCGATCTGATGTTACGGGAATCTTACTCTTTAACGGTCACCACTTTTTCCAACTGCTTGAAGGCCCTGAGGAGCAGGTAAAAGAGATTTATTGTTGTATTTGTAACGATCCACGGCACCACAATATCGTTGAGCTGATGTGTGATTACGCTCCTGCGAGAAGATTCGGAAAAGTGGGAATGGAGTTATTTGATCTACAAAAACATGAACGCAATGACGTTCTGCAAGCTGTGCTGAATAAGGGAACATCAAAATTTCAGCTCACCTATGATGACAGGGCGTTACAGTTTTTCCGCACATTTGTCCTTGCGACGGAAAAATCGAGCTATTTTGAAATACCAGCGCCAGATTGCTGGAGTTTTATTGCCGACAACTCTTGTACTCTCCTGGATGAAAACACACTCCCATCCGATATCGATTTCAGCTTTGCTTTTCAACCAATTATCGATCCTATGTCGCAACGCGTCATTGCTCTGGAAGCACTTATTCGTGGTAGAGACGGTGAAACGCCCGCAACTTATTTTGACAACTTAAATCCTGAGGAACTGTATACCGCGGATCTGCAGAGCAAAAAGACTGCTTTTGCAATGGCAAGCGCGCTGGGACTTAACGACAAAATGCTGTCAGTCAATCTGCTCCCCATGACCCTGGTAAACAAACCCAATGCAGTCAGCTTTCTTATAAACGAAATCGCTGCGCACGGGCTGGTACCTGAACAAATCATTGTAGAGTTTACCGAAAGTGAAGTTATTTCTCGCTTTGATACGTTCGCTCAGGCCGTGAAGTCACTCAAGGCTGCGGGGATCTGTGTGGCGATAGATCATTTTGGGGCAGGTTTTGCCGGGCTTCAGCTTCTGTCTCGTTTTCAACCCGACCGAATTAAGATAAGCCGCGAGCTGATCACGGATGTGCATAAAAGTGGACCGCGGCAGGCTATCATTCAGGCAATTATCAAATGCTGCGCGTCACTGGAAATTATGATTTCCGCAGTCGGCGTTGAAAAACCCGAAGAGTGGATGTGGCTTGAATCCGCGGGCATTGAAATCTTCCAGGGTAACCTTTTTGCACAAGCCTGCCTGAATGGTATTCCATCTGTTGCATGGCCAGAGAAAAATGATTTCTCAGCGTCAAAATAACTAATGCATTGTTATAAATCAACAATCACCACAACCGCCCTCATGCTGAACATAAAAAATCAGCATTTACTCCTTGCATGATAGTAAAGTAAATCTTAATTTTGCTAGAATCTTATATATGTTTTGTACAATTTGATGAATGTTGTACAAAGTAGCAGGAACCGCATATCGGTGACGGAGAATCAGGAGTGTCCGGGGGAACTATGGCTTATTACAGCATTGGGGATGTCGCAGAACGTTGCGGGATAAATCCTGTCACCCTTCGGGCATGGCAACGACGTTACGGTTTACTCAAACCTCAACGCAGTGAAGGTGGCCACCGACTCTTTGATGAAGAAGATATTCAGCGTATTGAAGAAATAAAACGTTGGATTAGCAATGGCATACCTGTTGGCAAAGTTAAGGCGTTGCTGGAAACCAGTACCCGTCAAGCTGACGACGACTGGAATCAATTACAAGAAGAGATGATGAGCATTCTTCGCATGGCGCATCCACCGAAGCTGCGAGCCAAAATTACCGCACTCGGTCGCGTTCACCCCGTAGATGCGCTGATTGATCACGTTTATCTTCCCGTACGTCAACGGCTGATACTTGACCATAATACATCCCGCATAATGAACAGCATGCTTGATGGCGCATTGATTGAATATGTTGCAACACTGCTGTCTGAAACGCGGCGCAAGTCAGGAAAGGATGCTCTCCTGATGGCCTGGGATGTTGAAGACAGAACCCGTCTGTGGCTCGAAGCCTGGCGTTTATCGCAATCTGGTTGGCATATTGCCGTTCTGGCTGAACCCATTGAATCGCCAAGACCTGAACTTTTCCCTGGGCAAACGCTTTTTGTCTGGACCGGTATCGCGCCAACCCGCAGACAAAATGAACTGCTACAACACTGGAATGAGCAAGGTTATAAGGTCATTTTCCACAGCCCGTAGCCATTACGTAATACGTGTAAGATAAATCATACAACTCTCATTTTTTGGGTGGTTATTTTGAGTACCATCCAAGGAATATGTTGCCCCCTATTCTCCTGACTTAACACCCGCTATAGCATAAAAATAAAACAACATACTCACCCGTTGGTATTATTTTTTTGTCGACGACATCACCTTTTTCCTAAGTAAAATTCATTAGATCAACTGGCGTACACCTAATACTTATTCTAGGGTTAAATTATGTCTTCTTGTGCCACATTATTGTTTTTCTAAAGTAATAAATGTGGTTATTTGAAAAAGGTAAAGGATATGGCTCTAGTCTTAGACAAACGCTTAATTCTTTGTTGCTGCGCCTTTTCCATTATCTCTGTGGCAAATGCAGCAACCGTTAACGGAACATTTCAGGTGCTGATGACGATTCAAAAGGCCTGTACCGTGACTGCGGGTTCGGCTTCAAATATCACACTTGGTCCGGTGAATACCACGGCGACAAACACCAGTGCAAGCAACACTATTTCAATTAATTGCTCAAAAACCACGCCCTATTTTATCGGCCTGGCGCCGTCGGCTGCCAATGGAGGGACGACGACGGGCTCGGGCGCTATGTCCTCTGTGGCTAACGCTGCCACCAATACCGATAAAGTGCCCTATCAGCTAAATCGCACGTCAGCAACAGGTCCGGTATGGGGAAATACCGCCACCGACACCGCACCTGGGAATGGCGTAGCAGCGACAGGGACCGGTCTGGTGCAAACTTTTACTGTTTATGCCACCGCACCGAGCGCCAACTTCACTCCTGACGACTATGCCGACACGGTAACGGTTAACGTTAACTACTAACTTCAGGAAGCTAAATGAGAGTAAAACTGCCTGTTAAGCAGTGTGCCTGCGCATGCCTGCTAGGGATGGTTGCGAGCGCCAACCTTGCCACTGCCAGTGGGCTGCAAATAGCCCCGGTCACGTTAACGTTGCAAGCGACGCAAAATGCCGATGGTATCTGGCTGAGTAACGCAGGTGAAAATGTGCTCAATGCCCAGGTTCGGGTTTTTCGCTGGAGTCAAAGTGCTTATGACAACAAACTTTCCCCCTCTCAGGGGCTGGTGATAAGCCCGCCGATGTTGGCATTAGCCCCTGGAGAACGTCAGTTGATTCGAGTTATTCGCACAAGCCCTCCCTCGGCACATGCCGAAGACGCTTATCGTTTGTCGATAGATGAGTTACCGCCTGCAAAAGTTGAAAAAAATAAGCTTCAGTTTGTGCTGCATTATTCCGTTCCCGTTTTCATTCAACCAACATCAGCGGCACAAACGCAGGCAAAACTGCAATGGAAATTACAACAACTGGATGGCAAAAAATTTATTGAAGTCAGTAATCAGGGAAATGGGCATGCACAGTTATCTGCTGCAACATTTATAAGCCCTGACGGTACTAAAAAAGTCATTACACCCGGACTATTAGGCTACGTTTTACCAGGCTCAACAATGCGCTGGATAGTCTCCCCGTCGGCCAGTAATAACCATTATGGCGGGAAAATTGAAGTCACAATCAATGGCCAAAAAACAGTACAAGATCTGTAACAGACTCTGGCTTCTGGTGAAATATTGCTTTCTCAATGGAGTATTAATATCGGGAATGGTTTGCGCACAAACGCTGAATAATAACCAGAGTGAGAATGGTGTTATTAATAGCACCTCACAAATTACGGGAGTCGATTTGTATCTCGATGTCACCTTGAATGGGAATCCCGTTGGGCTGGTACATTTTGGCTACGATAATGGAAAGCTTTATGCGGGAGCTGATACCCTGAGTAAAATGGGCTTTCGCTTTGCTCCAGACGCCACTAACGCCGTCTGCCTGAACGATATCCCCCAGCTAACCATTGACTACAACGTTCAGTTGCAAACGCTCTCGCTTACTGCGCCACTTAGTTCACTCGATCTTGCAACCACGCAGCTTAACTCGCCTACCGAAACCGCGCCAACGGCAACAACATCACGCGGAGCGCTGCTCAATTATGATATCTATACCCAGCAGGGGGATGAGAGCGCAATAAATACCTTCAGTGAACTTCGCGCCTTCAATGCTGCCGGCGTGCTCAGCACCACCCAGTTGACGCAGTACTCCACTGAGGAATACGCCGATAACAGCTTTGAGCGCCTTGATACCAGCTGGCGTACCTCATTTCCTGATACGATGTTGGCGTTAACCGTTGGCGATACCCTGACAAGCTCACTCATCTGGTCCCGACCTACGCGTATTGGCGGCATTCAGATAGGCACCGATTTTGGTTTACAGCCCTATATGCCAACCACCCCACTCCCTGCATATCTGGGATCCGCGACGTTGCCATCAAACGTTGAGCTGTACGTGGACGGTGTCAGGTACTACAACGGAGAAGTCCCCGCAGGTAGTTTTCAGATCAACACCATGCCTAACATAAGCGGCGCGGGAACGGGTCAGGTGATGATGACAGACGCGCTGGGCAGAACGAGCGTACAAAATTTCTCGTTCTACAACGATCAGCAACTCCTGCGGGAAGGATTAACCGCCTGGTCGGCAGAATTGGGCACGGTACGCGAAAATTATGGTTATTCCTCTTTTGACTATGCCAGCGCACCGGTATTGAGCGCTACATGGCGTCGCGGGTTTAGCAATACGTTGACCGCCGGGGCTCACGCGGAAACCAGCGATGGACTGATTAACGCAGGCTTCAGTAACGACTGGATCCCGGGAACCCGCAGCGGCACATTTTCGACATCACTTGCCGCAAGTAGCGATTCAGGGCAGAACGGATTTCTGTACAGTTTTGGTTATCGTTGGTCCGGCGAACGGTTTAATTTCAGTACCAGTACCACGGCAACTTCTGGCGATTACCGCGATGTCGCCACCCATTATGGTGAGCCGCCCCCAACGCTTAACAGCAACACGGTCATTGGTTATTCGCTGGAATCTGTCGGAAATGTCAGCCTGAGTTACCTGCAGTTTCGTTATCCACACGAAAATGCGGTGCGATACGCTAACGCCAGCTGGTTCAAATCCGTTACAGACAACATCTCACTGAATGCCGGATTCAACCAGAACATTGACGATAACCGCGATCGCAGTCTCTATCTGATGGTAACGATTACCACTGATAACAATCTGAGCGCCAGCAGCACGCTACAACGCACCAACGATGAAACCGGCTATCAGCTCAACGCCAGCAAGACGCCGCCTGCCGACGGCGGTTGGGGCTGGAATCTGGCCGCCAGTCAGCAGGCTTCCCGACAAAGTGGCCAGGGAGAAGTAGGATATCTGGGGCGTTATGGTAAAGCGTACGCGGGATTCAGCCGTTTACCAGATAACCATTACGGCTACGCAGGCGCAACCGGATCGCTGGTGACCATGGGAGGCGGCTTGTTTGCAGCAAGGGAAATCAACAATGGTTTTGCCGTCGTCTCAACTGACGGCGTGCCTGATGTTCCAGTCAAATTGCAAAATAACCTGATTGGTCGCAGCGATGACCAGGGACTACTGCTGGTCACGCCGCTCAACAGTTATCAAAAAAACCTGATCAGTATTGACCCGATGGATCTCCCCACCAATATGCGGATCGCACGCGTTGAGACGAATGCCACGCCTGCAGATCGTTCCGGTACTTTGGTTAGTTTTGGCATCACCACCGTACGTGCTGCGCAGGTTATCCTCGTCGACAATCAGGGTAAGCCAATTCCTGAAGGCAGCATGGCTTACGCCATCAACGGAAAAGGACAGTCGTCTGTCGTTGGCTTTGATGGGATGACCTGGTTCGACACCCTGGAGCAGCACAACACGCTGCGCGTTGATACGGACACCGGTAGTTGTCGCGTACAATTTGACTATCCCGTGTCAGCAAAGGGGATTATGCAAATAGGCCCACTGGTTTGTCGCCCACACTAACAGGAGTACGTTCATGAGGTTAAGACATCTGCTACTCATCGCTGCCGTACTTTTTTGTCCCGCAATTAGCCATGCGGTAACCTGTTCGGTGAGCAATGTTCAACCCATAAATTTAGGTTCGGTCAATCCACTGTCTGCAACAGGCGCAACGTCATCAATGACGTTCAGTTACACCTGCGCCAAAGAGCTTGGTGACGCGCTGGCAGGGATCAATCTCTGTTTTAATATTGGCGCCTCGGCCGTCAGCGGCCAGGTGACACCGCGAAATATGTCAATAAGCGGAACGCCTGCCAGTACACTGGCATACCAGCTTTACCAGGATAGCGGGCGCACCAAAGTTTGGGGCAGCCAGTATCAGTCGGGAACCACTTTTCCCATGGTACAGCTTAACCTGCTGAATCTGACGCCAGTGACGGGTTCACTCACGGTATCGGCGCAGATCGTCACGCCACAAACCGCAGCCGTCCCCGGAAATTATCAGGATAGCTATACGACGGCAACAGCCCTTGTCACTCTCAATCCCGGATTGCTTTTCCCGCCAACAACCTGTGGCGATACGGTTGCCGCCAGGCTGCCTTTCACCGTATCGGCGACCGTAAGCAAACAGTGCAATATCACCTCTGCAACCGATATTAGCTTTGCGCCAGCCAGGGCGACCGGGCGTAACCTTACGGCTTCAAATACCGTGGGCGTAGCATGTTCCAATAACACGCCTTACACCATCGGGCTTCAGCCCTCCAACGGTAATACGGCAGGCAGCGGCGTGATGGCGGGCACGGGGTCAAATACGGATAAAGTCCCCTACCAGCTTAGTTCGACGCCAGGTCCTTCCGGTACGGTCTGGGGCAATACATCACTCAATACCGTCGCGGGCAACGGTACGGGAACAACAACTACCTACCCGGTTTACGCCACCGTCCCCAGCGCGAACTACACGCCAGACAACTATGCCGATACCGTTACCATCGCCGTAACCTACTGACCTCATCTTAACCGCAATAAAGCAAATACATTTTGTTATCAAATTATTTACTTTTAGAGGTGCGTCATAAATCTAACAAATTACGATTTTTATATATTATGCATATTAAATTACGCACCCTGCAAAACAACCCAAATACAAGCAAAGACAAAGAATAACTATTCAATCGCAAGTTAAAGCCCATACTAATCATGGCGATAATTCGTGCTGGTCGGGCAGGCCCTTCTATGAAAAAAATGTTAAATTTAGGTTTATATGGTGAGATTCACTGTATACCACGGCCAAATTAAGAACATATTACTTTTATAACTAAGGTTTATCATGGATAAGTTATCTTACGCTTCAGATAGCAGCACATCTGCCTGGAATACCTACCTGCAACAAATCGAGCGTGTGGCCCCTTACCTGGGCGAACTTTCCCATTGGGTGGATACCCTGCGCCACCCAAAACGCGCGCTGATTGTCGATATCCCGGTGCAAATGGATGACGGCACTATCCGTCATTTTGAAGGGTATCGCGTGCAACATAACCTCTCCCGCGGGCCGGGCAAAGGCGGTGTGCGTTATCATCCTGATGTTGATCTTAATGAAGTGATGGCCCTGTCCGCATGGATGACCATCAAATGCGCAGCGTTGAACCTGCCGTACGGCGGTGCCAAAGGTGGAGTGCGCGTCGATCCGTTCTCGCTGTCTGAAGGCGAACTGGAGCGTTTAACTCGTCGTTATACCAGCGAAATCGGCATTATCATTGGGCCGCAGAAAGACATTCCTGCGCCGGATGTAGGTACTAACGGAAAAGTCATGGCCTGGATGATGGATACCTACTCCATGAACCACGGCACCACCGTGACCAGCGTGGTCACCGGTAAACCTATTCACCTTGGCGGTTCATTAGGTCGTGATAAAGCCACCGGTCGCGGCGTTTTCGTCAGCGGTCTGGAAGTCGCGCGCCGTGCCAACATCGAAGTTGAAGGTGCTCGCGTTGCAGTGCAAGGTTTTGGTAACGTCGGCAGCGAAGCCGCCCGACTGTTCGCGGCAGCTGGTGCACGCGTGGTCGCGATTCAGGATCACACCGCTACGCTGTTTAACCCCACAGGTATCGACATGACCGCGTTGTCTGCCTGGCAGTTAGAGCACAAACAGATTGCCGGTTTCCCGGGCGCTGAAACCATCGCCAGCGAGGCCTTCTGGAGCCTGGATATGGATATTCTTATTCCGGCCGCGCTTGAGGGTCAGATCACCCGTCACCGTGCGGAAACCTTGACCTGTAAACTGGTACTTGAAGGCGCTAACGGCCCAACCTATCCGGATGCCGATGATGTGCTGGCAAGCCGTGGTATCGTGGTTGTGCCTGACGTGGTCTGTAACGCCGGCGGCGTAACCGTCAGCTACTTCGAATGGGTTCAGGATATGGCAAGCTTCTTCTGGAGTGAAGAAGAGATCAACAATCGCATGGACAAAATCATGACTGATGCGATGGTGCATGTTTGGGAAAAAGCAGCTGAGAAATCCTGCTCCCTGCGTACCGCAGCCTACATCGTTGCCTGCGAACGCATTCTGCTGGCACGAAAAGATCGCGGAATTTATCCGGGCTAACGCCGAAATCGACCATGCCTACAAACCACCTGTTCTGCAGGTGGTTTGTTTTCCATAAAAAATCGTTCAAAAACTTTCCGCACAAATACCGCCCGACCTCTCACTTTCGCTGTTTTATGCACCATGACGTTCCAATACGGAACATTATTATGCTGCTATGTTTCGTATTGAAACGCTCTTCACAGCAATTTTCTTTTGCAAACCCGTGTGCAAAATTACCTTATCGGCAGCGAGCGGTCGCCGTGGCGTTGTACAAACCGATACCCTACATCAGATGCCTGCCCGAATTTGGCAGCCATCCAGGACTGTCTGCGGAGCATAAATAATGAAAAAATTGATCAACCGTGTTGAAGACGTACTGAATGAACAACTCGCCGGACTGGCGAAAGCGTATCCTTCCCTGGCACTGCATCAGGACCCAGTGTATGTCACCCGCGCAGATGCACCGGTGATGGGCAAAGTGGCGCTGCTTTCCGGCGGCGGCAGCGGGCACGAGCCTATGCATTGCGGCTACATTGGTCAGGGCATGCTCTCCGGCGCCTGCCCGGGTGAGATTTTTACCTCCCCCACGCCGGATAAAATGTTCGAATGCGCCATGCAAATTGATGGCGGCGAAGGCGTGCTGCTGATAATCAAAAATTATACCGGCGACATTCTTAATTTCGAAACCGCTACCGAGCTGCTGCACGAAAGCGGCGTCAAAGTCACCACCATGGTGGTGGATGACGATGTGGCGGTGAAAGACAGTTTGTATACCGCCGGACGTCGTGGTGTGGCTAATACCGTATTGATCGAAAAACTGGTCGGCGCGGCCGCCGAACGCGGTGACTCGCTGGAAGCCTGTGCGGCGCTGGGTCGTAAGCTGAATAACCAGGGCCACTCCATTGGCATAGCCATTGGCGCCTGTACCGTTCCGGCAGCCGGACAACCGTCGTTCACGTTACAGGATAACGAGATGGAGTTTGGCGTAGGTATCCACGGGGAACCGGGCATTGACCGCCGCACCTTCACCTCTCTCGATCAGACCGTTGATGAAATGTTCGACACCCTGCTGGAAAACGGTAACTACAGCCGTACGCTCCGCCACTGGGACAACGTCCAGGGCGCGTGGCATGAAGGTAAAGAAAGCAAGCGTGCGTTACAAAGTGGCGATCGGGTTATTGCGCTGGTCAATAATCTCGGTGCGACGCCGTTGTCTGAACTCTTCGGCGTGTATAACCGCCTCGAAAGCCGTTGCCAGGATGCAGGCATCGTCATTGAGCGCAACCTGATCGGTTCTTACTGTACCTCTCTGGATATGACCGGCTTCTCCATCACCCTGTTACAGGTGGATGACGAAACGCTGAACTTATGGGATGCACCGGTTCACACCCCTGCCCTCAACTGGGGTAAATAAGGAGATTAATGATGTCCCTCAACAGAACACAGATTGTTAACTGGCTCTATCGCTGCGGTGAAATATTCACCACTGAAAGTGATTTTCTCACCGGACTTGACCGGGAGATCGGCGATGCCGACCACGGTCTGAACATGCATCGTGGTTTCAGCAAAGTCGTTGAAAAGCTGCCTTCCATCGCGGACAAAGACATCGGCTTTATTTTGAAAAACACCGGTATGGTGCTGCTCTCAAGCGTCGGCGGGGCCAGTGGACCGCTGTTTGGCACGTTTTTTATCCGCGCCGCCCAGGTGACTCAGGCTCATCAAAGCCTGACGCTTGAAGAGCTGTATCAAATGATTCGTGATGGCGCAGAAGGTGTGATTAGCCGCGGTAAGGCTGAACCTGGCGATAAAACCATGTGCGACGTCTGGCTGCCGGTAGTGGAGTCTTTACGCCAGTCATGTGAACAGAAGCTGAGCGTCCAGGCGGCACTGGAAGCGGCAAGCCAACAAGCGGAAGTCGCAGCGCAAAGCACCATCACCATGCAGGCTCGCAAAGGCCGCGCCAGCTATCTAGGTGAGCGCAGCATTGGGCATCAGGATCCCGGCGCAACGTCGGTCATGTTTATGATGCAAATGCTGGCTCAGGCGTCCAGAGAGTAAGGATAAAGCGATGGTAAACCTGGTTATTGTTTCTCACAGCGCCCAACTGGGCGAAGGCGTCGGCGTGCTGGCCCGGCAGATGTTAATGGGTGATGGTTGCAAAATCGCCATTGCCGCAGGCATTGACGATCCTGAGAATCCGATTGGCACCGATCCGATTAAGGTGATGGAAGCCATCGAGTCCGTGGCCGATACGGACCACGTGCTGGTGATGATGGATATCGGTAGTGCATTACTGAGTGCGGAAACCGCGCTGGAACTGCTCGACCCTAACATTGCCGCCAAAGTGCGTTTGTGCGCAGCACCACTGGTTGAAGGCACACTGGCCGCGACGGTTAGCGCCGCCGCAGGTGCTGATATCGATCGGGTCATCCGTGATGCCATGAACGCCCTCGACGCCAAATGTGAACAACTGGGTTTACCTTCGCCATCCGCAGCGAAACCCGCATCCGCTGAACTGTCTCCCGACGCTGATGCCCGTTCTGTTGCCATTGTGGTGAAAAACCCTAACGGCATCCACGTCCGCCCGGCTTCGCGGCTGGTTTCTGCGTTGTCTGGTTTTAACGCCGACATGTGGCTGGAGAAAAACGGCAAGTGTGTGGTCCCTGATAGCCTGAATCAAATAGCCCTGCTGCAGGTACGCTGTAATGACACGCTACGCCTGATTGCTAAGGGCGAACAGGCAGAGGATGCGCTGGCCGCATTTAAACAGTTGGCGGCAGAGAATTTTGGTGAATCGCTCGAGCCCGCGCATACTGATAACAAGGCAACTCTGGCTCCCTCAAAAGTCACGGGGACGGCATTTTGTCACACGCCGTTCTCGCCAAAGGTAAACCCGCAGTCCGCCGCATCACTGCAGGCTGAGCAGCAGCGATTACAGACCGCCATCCAAAGTACGCTGAACGATCTGAGCGAACTCACCGCTCTTGCTGAAGAACGATATTCCGCAGATATCGCCGCCATCTTCTCCGGTCACCACACGCTGTTGGACGATCCTGAACTGTTTGAAATGGCCTGCGATGTAATGCGTGAAAAACAATGCAGCGCCGCCTGGGCCTGGCATCAGGTGCTGAGCGATCTCAGCCAGCAGTATTTACAGCTCGATGACCCTTATCTGCAGGCGCGATACATTGATATTGAAGATTTGCTGTCTCGTTCACTGCAACATTTGACGGGAGAGAGCGCACAAATTCCCGCGTTCTTGCGCCCCACTATCCTGGTCGCTGATGTCATTTATCCGTCTACGGTACTGCAACTCGATCCGAAGACCATCAAAGGTATCTGCCTGCGGGACGGCAGCGAAGCCTCTCATCCGGCGATTATCGCTCGTGAAATGGGTCTGTGCTGGATGTGTCAGCAAGGCGCTGCTCTCGATAGCATAAAGATGGGCGATACTCTGACCATTGACTGTGTCACACAGCGGATAACCCGCGCAAACTGATACCGAAGCACACCCTTTTCGACAAAGGGTGTGCTTCTTCCCTATTCGCGTCGGGAAATGTCTGTTTGTTCGCAAAATGGGGTGTCGATCACGCGCAACGGTCGATCCTGAACTAAGGTTTTCTCATGGTAAATGCCGCTACTTCGGCACACCGCTAAGGAGATTAACCGATGATAACGCCTGCAACTCGCCATCCAGGCCTGCTTTCTGTTGCAATAAAACTGACTCTCGCCAGTACCTTTTTTGCCCTTTCCTCTTTTGCCGTCAATGCAGAAGACGCGCCAGCCGCTACAACGCAGCCGCCAGATATCCTGCTTGGACCTCTGTTTAACGATGTACAAACGGCTAAACTGTTTCCAGACCAGAAAACCTTTGCTGACGCGGTGCCTAACAGCGATCCTCTCATGATCCTTGCCGATTACCGGATGCAGAAAAATCAGTCCGGATTCGACTTACGCCATTTTGTGGAGGTGAATTTCACCTTACCGAAAGAAGGCGAGAAATACGTTCCCCCGGCCGGGCAATCATTACGCGAACATATTGACGGACTGTGGCCGGTCCTCACCCGCTCGACAACTGACGCTGAAAAATGGGACTCGCTACTGCCACTTCCAGAGCCGTATGTGGTGCCTGGCGGGCGTTTTCGCGAAATATATTATTGGGACAGCTATTTCACCATGCTGGGGCTTGCCGAAAGCAATCACTGGGATAAGGTCTCGGACATGGTGGCAAACTTCGCTTACGAGATTGATTCCTGGGGACACATTCCTAACGGCAACCGCACCTACTACCTGAGCCGTTCGCAACCGCCGTTCTTTGCCTTTATGGTTGAACTGCTGGCGCAGCACGACGGGAATGACGCGCTGAAAAAATACCTCCCGCAGATGCTCAAAGAGTACAGTTACTGGATGGAAGGCGTCGAAACACTCCAGCCCGGTCAGCAAAATAAGCGCGTGGTTAAACTGGATGACGGTACCATTTTGAACCGCTACTGGGATGACCGCGATACGCCGAGGCCAGAGTCCTGGGTCGAGGATATCGCCACCGCTAAAAGCAACCCCAATCGCCCTGCCACAGAAATCTACCGCGACCTGCGTTCAGCGGCTGCGTCCGGCTGGGATTTTAGCTCCCGCTGGATGGACAATCCTAATCAGCTGGGCACTCTGCGCACCACCAGCATCGTTCCGGTCGATCTCAATGCGTTGATGTACAAAATGGAAAAAATGATCGCCCTCGCCAGCAAGGCTGCCGGTGATGATGCCAAAGCGGCGCAGTACGATGGCTTCGCTAATGCCCGACAAAAAGGGATCGAAAAGTATCTGTGGAACGACAAAGAAGGCTGGTATGCCGACTACGATCTGAAAAGCCATAAAGTACGCAATCAGCTCACGGCCGCCGCCCTGTTCCCGCTGTATGTCAATGCGGCGGCAAAAGATCGCGCCAGTAAAGTCGCCACAGCCACCCAGGCACATCTGCTGCAACCGGGCGGCCTTGCTACCACGTCGGTGAAAAGCGGCCAGCAGTGGGATGCCCCCAACGGCTGGGCCCCGCTCCAGTGGGTCGCAGCATCCGGGTTACAGAATTACGGTCAGGATAACGTTGCGATGGATGTGACCTGGCGATTCCTTACCAATGTGCAGCACACCTACGATCGAGAGAAAAAGCTGGTTGAAAAATATGACGTGAGCACCACCGGCACCGGCGGTGGTGGCGGGGAATATCCATTGCAGGATGGTTTTGGCTGGACCAACGGCGTCACGCTAAAAATGCTTGACCTGATCTGCGCCAAAGAGAAGCCCTGTGACAGCGTACCCGCATCGCGGCCAACACCGACAAGTACACCACCAGCCGAGCCTAAAAAACAGACTCAACCGACGCCATAACGTCATTACCTGAGCCGTTTTACTCCCCGAATCCGCGCTTCGTCGCGGATTTTTCTGTCATATTTTTCGCTATTTAAGCTGCCTCTATCCCCTCTAGCCCTTATGGGGTATCCGGTGTTTTCATCCGTGAGAATTTGATTCTGAACATGTTTTTATTCGCTGTATATGTAAATATATAGCGAATTTGTAACCTTCAGGATACTGATAATGGCACTGACAAGACGGATGTTTGCCCAACTCGTGGCATCTGCACTGCTGCTACGCCATCTTCCCGCATTGGCGCAAACGCCGCTAACCGTTGCCGTTGGAGGCTCGCCAGGGCCGAATATAACCCTACGCGTGGTCAGTGCTGGCGCGCCCGCTGACATGCTACTGCTGGCTGTCGCGCCAGAAAAAGTGGTGGGTTTTTCCTCCTTTGATTTCTCTCGCCAGACCGCCATCCCGTTTCACGATGATATTCGGACTTTACCGAAACTGGGCAGGCTGGCGGGCCGCGCCAGCACGCTCTCGCTTGAAGCACTCCTGGCGCTTAAACCCGACCTGGTTGTTGACTGCGGCAATGCCGATGAAACCTGGCTTTCTCAGGCCAGACAAGTGAGCGCACAAACTCACATTCCCTGGCTGCTGATTAACGGCGAACTGCGCCATACCCCAGAACAGTTGCGCGCAGCCGGTGAAGCATTGGGCGTCGTCTCGCGTACTGCAATGCAGGCCGCGCTGGCCCGTCGATTTATCGATAATGCAATAGCTTTCTCGCATACAGCTGCAGCGAATCTGCGTTTTTATGCCGCGCGCGGTGCCAGAGGACTGGAGACAGGTTTACAAGGTTCTTTGCATACCGAAGCGGCAGAACTGCTGGGGCTACAGAATGTGGCGCACATCCCCGGAAGACAGGGGCTCACACAGGTTTCAATGGAAAATCTGCTCAGCTGGCAGCCCGATATTATTTTGGTGCAGGATGCGATGACAGCGCAGCACCTACGAGAAGATCCGATCTGGCAAGGGGTCAAAGCGGTTGCTGACCGGCGCATTCTGTTTCTCAGCGGTCTGCCGTTTGGCTGGTTGGATGCACCTCCTGGCATCAACCGTTTACTGGGGTTACGCCGCCTGCACGCCTGGCTTGAACCGCAGGTTAACAAGAGCTTTAAAGCCGATATGCAGCGCTACAGCGAACTGTTCTGGCATACCACGCTAAGCGATGCACAGTATCAACGTCTGGTGGCAGTCTGATGAAAACATCTACCCTCGGTTTTCTGATGATTGCTGCGGTGGTGCTTTGCGCGAGCGTCGCTGCGGTATCGGGCGCGTACCGCCTGGATGCGCAACAGGTTGTGAATCTTATTACAGGTACTGATGACGTCCCGATGCAGGACAAAATCGTCTTCTGGCAAATCCGCCTGCCGCGCATTCTGGCTGCATTGCTGCTCGGCGCGGCGCTGGCAGGCGCAGGAACCACCTATCAGGGCATGTTCCGCAACCCGCTAGTCTCGCCGGATATCCTCGGCGTGGCGGCGGGTGCCGGTTTAGGTGCCTGTACGGCAATCCTGTTTGGATTACCGATCCTGTTCATTCAGCTGTATGCGTTCACCGGCGGTTTATTCGTGGTCGCCGGTGTCTGGTTGATTACCCGGCGAGTCAAGCGCCACGACCCGGTGTTAACGCTGGTTCTGGTCGGGATTGCGCTGGGTACGGTATGTGGCGCGGGGATTTCACTCATCAAAACGCTGGCCGACCCGTATACCCAACTCCCGTCTATCACCTTCTGGATGCTGGGCGGTTTATCAACGATTACGCTGCACGATCTGTGGTTCTCAGCACCGCTGATCTTCACTGGACTGGTCCCGCTATTGCTGCTGCGCTGGCGCATGAACCTGCTCACCCTGTCGGATGATGAAGCACGATCGCTTGGCATCAACGTCGCCCGACTGCGTCTGGGACTGATCGTCTGCGCAACGTTAATCACCGCCTGTACCGTCGCCATCGCGGGCATCATCGGCTGGATTGGGCTGGTTGTGCCGCATATCGGCCGACTCCTCAGTGGCAATAACCACCAGCAGTTGCTGCCGGTTTCCATGGGAGTCGGCGCCATTTTGCTGCTGCTCACCGATACCCTCGCCCGTACGCTTAGCAGCACGGAAATTCCTCTGGGGATCTTGACTGCATTTATTGGCGCACCGTTCTTTTTGCTGCTTTTGCTACGGGGAAATCGCCCATGACGCTACTGACCGTCCGCCATGCGTCGTTGGGATACCACAGTAACCAGCCCGTGCTACGCGATGTCTCATTTCAGGTTTCGCCCGGCTCAGTCTGTTGTCTGCTTGGTGCCAACGGTAGCGGAAAAACCACCCTGATGCGCACCATTCTCGGCGTTCTTTCGCCGCTTCACGGTGACATTTTGCTTGATGGCATCGCCATAAATCATCTCAACGATCGGCAACGCGCCGCCACTATTGCCTGGGTCCCTCAGGCGCATGACGGCGCATTTGCCTTTAGCGCACTGGACATGGTGATGATGGGATTGGCCCCGCAACTGGCGGCATTTGCGGTTCCCGGGGCTAAAGAACACGAAATTGCTCATCAACAACTGGCGATGCTGGGGATCTCTCACCTGGCGCCCCGGCGCTGGAACACTCTGAGCGGCGGAGAGCGCCAACTGGTATTGATTGCCCGCGCGCTGGCGCAACGTCCGCGCCTTTTGTTGCTGGATGAACCCGCTTCCAGCCTGGATTTTGGGCATCAGATCCGTCTGCTCGACACGCTGGTGACGCTGAAAAATTCGGGTATGGCCCTGCTGATGTCGACGCATCATCCGTTGCACGCCCGGGCAATCGCCGACAGCGTGGTACGCGTTGAACCGAACGGTGAGGTTTCGCAGGGGCTTCCTGAACACCAGCTCGCCACCGATCGCCTGGCTGCGCTGTATCACGTTACACCGTCACAAATTGCCCACCACCTCTTTGGCTCTCACAATTAAGGAATAAGAATGCTCATTGACGACATTGATTTTGCCGATCTTTACCGTAAACAGTTACAACTGGCGAACAGAACCGAGAAAAAGCCGGAGCACTGGGATAAACGTGCGGAAAAAATGGCAGAGAATTGCGCCTCATTAACCGACAGCTATTTGCTACAGCTATTGGGGAAAATCGACCTGCAAGGAGCGGAGTCGCTGTTTGATATGGGCTGCGGTCCCGGTACGGTCTCGCTGGCGCTGGCTAAAAAGATACCAATAATTTACGGCGTAGATTACAGCCAGGGAATGCTGAGCGTTGCTGCCCGCCGCGCTGTGCAAATGAACGCCCGTCACGTACAGTGGGTGCAGCGGGCCTGGGAAGAACACTGGGATGATTTACCCCAGTGCGATATCGCCGTCGCCTCGCGCTCTACGCTGGTTGCCGATATGCGCCAAGCGATGACCAAACTGAATAATCAGGCCCGGCTGCGGGTTTACACCACCCATCTCGTCAGTTCATCTTTCGTTTCCCCCACCATTCAACGTGCGCTGGGCCGCGAGGTGATTGAACTTCCCAACTATATCTATGCGCTTAATGTCCTGTATCAGATGGGGATCCACGCGCACGTTGATTTTATCCGCGGGCCCAACTGTCAGCAGGACAATAGTACCTGGATGCGCTTTCTGGAAAACGTGCGCTGGAGTATGGGCGAACTAAGCGCCGACGAGGTCGAACGTCTGGAAACCTGGTATCAGCAGCAGGATCCACGCGCGATTGCCCCCGCCAGCCGTGACTGGGCGCTTATCTGGTGGGACAGTGTGCCGCGGGAGGCGCTGCGATGATCTACTTTTCGCAGGCGCAAACCGACGCGCTGCTGCTGGAAGATATTCAGGGCGGCGATCTGACTACCCGCGCGTTGGGAATTGGCGCACAGCCCGGCGTTATGGAGTTTTACCATCGCCAGGGCGGGTGTGTTAGCGGCACCGCCGTTGCCAGACAAATGCTGACGTCATTGGGCATAACCGTCAGCGATATTATGGCCGATGGCGAACGAGCGAGCGCGGGACAGAGAATAATTTGTGCGCACGGAAATGCGGCGGCGCTACACCAGGGCTGGAAAGCGGTACAAAACGTTCTGGAGTGGAGCTGCGGAGTTTCGGGCTATCTTGAGAGCATGTTGAGCCAACTGCGCCAACGCTATCCTGATGGGCAGATTGCCTGCACCCGCAAAGCCATTCCCGGCACGCGTTCGTTGGCGACTCAGGCAATACTCGCTGCCGGGGGCATTATTCATCGCGGAGGATGCGCCGAAACGGTGCTGCTGTTCGCTAATCACCGCCGTTTTCTTACCAACCCAAACGACTGGACAAACGCGGTTGCGCGCTTACGCAGCCATGCGCCAGAAAAAAAGATCGTCGTCGAGGCGGATACGCCAGATGAAGCATTAGCCGCGCTACGCGCCGCGCCCGATGTTCTGCAACTCGACAAATTCACCCCTGAGCAGGCGACAGACATTGCCCGCCTGGCACCTTCACTGGCCCCTCATTGCACGCTGGCGCTGACTGGCGGCATTACCCTCGCCTCGCTGGCGAGTTATCTCGACTGTGGCATCAGGCTCTTTATCACTTCCGCACCTTATTACGCTCCACCTGCGGATATCAAAGTTAGCCTGAGCCCGGACGCACGTGGCATATAACATTAAAAAATGGACTAACAATAATGAATTTCAACAAAAGTTGTCTTTACACAGCCCTGTCGTTTGCTTTCGCGCACAGTGCTTTTGCTGGGCAAGAAAGCGAAACCATGACCGTCTGGTCAAGCCCGGCCTCCGCGGCAACAACTACGGTTCTCGGTCAGGAAACGATGCAGCAACTGGATAAGCAAAACGTGGCGCAGGCGCTAAGCGTCGTCCCCGGCGTGGTGCTGCAAAAGTCGGGCAACCGCAATGAGCAGCAGGTGAAAGTACGCGGTTTTGACAGCCGTCAGGTTCCCGTCTTTTTTGACGGTGTGCCGGTGTACATCCCCTATGACGGCAACCTCGATTTAGGCCGTTTTCTGACATCCGATATCGCTTCAGTTGAAGTTTCCAAAGGCTACTCATCTCTGCTACAAGGGCCTAACCAGATGGGCGGTGCCATTAATATCACCACCAAAAAGCCCAACAAACCAATTGAAGGCAGCATCGGCTATCGCCAGGGCTGGAGTCGTAGCAAAGACAACGCTCACGATATGCACGCTTCATTTGGTGCCAGTAACGATCTGGGTTATATCCAGCTCAGCGGCAGCCAGTTGAAGCAGGATTTCCTTGGCTTACCGCACGGCGTGGACAATCCGGTTGCGGGCAGTCACGGCAAGATTGCCAACTCGTCCGCCGATGATAAACGCGGCATCGTGAAGCTGGGCTTTACCCCTCGCGGCGATGATGAATATGTCCTGACCTATATTAATCAGGACGGTGAAAAAGATAACCCACCATATGCCGGAACCAGCAGTCAGAAATCACGCTACTGGCAATGGCCACAGTACGATAAAGAGAGCTATTACTATCAGGGCACCACCCATCTGGGCGATCGTTTCACTCTGAAAAGCCGTCTGTATCGCGATACCTTTGAAAATACGTTGATGATGTACAACTCGCTTGCCGATCTGAAAAACAAAAAAGGCAACTACAGTCATTATTCAGACTATAGCGATGGAGCTGGCCTGCAGCTCGCTGCGGATATGCGTGAAAACGACCTGCTCTCTTTCGCCGTAAACTGGAAGGATGATGTTCACCGCGAGAAAGGCGCACCGAATGCGGCTTACGACCGTTACGAAGACCGCACCTGGTCTGTTGCCAGTGAATATCAGTGGGCGGCGGCGGATAATGTCGATGTAGTGGCGGGAATAAGCTATGACTGGCGCGACAGTCTGGAAGGCATGAAGCACGAAAAAAATGGTAGCGTCACCCACTATGATGACAACAATCAGTCGGCCTTCAACTGGCAGATGATGACCAAATATCACTTCGAAAATGCAGACACATTAGCGCTGTCCTATTCTGACAGAACGCGTTTCCCTACGTTGAAAGAACGCTACACGACCTCAAAACCGGCCTATAACCAGGTGGCGCTGGTCAATCCGCAGCTTAAACCTGAACGCGCCCGCAGCGTGGATCTGACCTGGAATGGGTCACTTAGTCAGAACTGGGGATTCGAAGCCAGCGTGTATTACAACCGCATCAGCGACGCCATCCTTTCACACAATATTGATGCCGACACCATTCAGAATCAGAACAGCGGCCGGGTGGATTACACCGGTCTGGATGCAGGCGTTAAAGGTAAAGTCTTTGATATACTGGATGTCGGTCTGAGCTACGGCCTTATTCATGCAGACGTCAAACGCAGCGACATCGGCAAGATTACCGACCTGCCAACGCAAACCCTGACTGCCTGGATGACGCTGAAGCCATGGGATCCGCTCAGTATTACGCTGTCAGAAGAGGCCCGTTCGTCGAGCTATAGCAATAGCGACGGCTCACAGAAAGCCGCTGGTTTCGCCATTACCCATTTACGCGCTGACTACGCCATCGGTCACGGATTCAGCGTTAACGCGTCGGTCAATAACCTGTTCGATACGCAGTACGTTTATAGTGAAGGATTTATTGAAGAAGGCCGTAATTACTGGGCGGGGATTGAGTATCAGTTCTGACTTAGCAATACAGAGAAACGGCCCCCGCGGGGGCCGTTCGATTAATCTCGCCGCACCAGTCGGAAGACACCCAGCACAACAATCGCGCCGACCACGGCCACCAGGAAGCTGTGGAGATTAAACCCGCTGACATCGCCGCCGATACCAAACATCGTTGCCAGCCATCCACCGACCACAGCACCGACAACACCGAGAATACAGGTCAGGATAAATCCACCGCCATCGCGCCCCGGCATAATCAGTTTGGCGATAACCCCCGCAATCAGACCAAAAAT
Source organism: Citrobacter sp. Cf125 (assembly GCF_030333935.1). Classification (NCBI taxonomy): domain Bacteria; kingdom Pseudomonadati; phylum Pseudomonadota; class Gammaproteobacteria; order Enterobacterales; family Enterobacteriaceae; genus Citrobacter; species Citrobacter sp. Cf125. Next base: position 397,471 of record NZ_JAOWEY010000022.1, read on the forward strand.
AATCCAGGCAATAATTCCCATTTTCAGGCCCTCTTTCCAGTGAACGCACGCGCAAGACATTCTTGCGCCAGCCTTTAAAGTATAGGCAAACCATCGCTATATGCTGTTTTCACGCAGACTTAATTCATTGGCGTTGGTAAAAAATTTCATCCATTTGTATTAAGTTCCGTTGATTGATGCCGATAATCCAACGACAAACCAGGCATCCGGGAGTCATTAGGTGTGAGTAACTACAATGAGCAGTTCCTGAAGCAAAATCCGTTAGCGGTGTTAGGTGTACTTCGGGACTTAAAATCGCAGCAGGTTCCACTGCGTATCTCCTGGTCGGGCGGCCAGTTCATCAGTAAAGTTCTGGCCGTCAGCCCGGACGAGCTGGTCATGGATTTTGGTAGCCAGGAATATGAAAACCAGGCCGTACAGCGGGCCAGTCAGATCTCGATTATCGCCGAAACGCAGGGAGCCAAAGTAGAATTCACCCTGCCACAGTTAAAAAAAGGTGAGTATCAGCAACTGCCAGCGTTTATTTCATCCTTGCCGCCTTCCCTGTGGTTTGTTCAGCGTCGGGAATATTTCCGCATCGGCGCTCCGCTGCATCCTCCCTATCGCTGCACGGCAAAAATGCCGGACAACAGCACGCTGTGCTTTCGCTTATTCGATTTGTCGCTTGGCGGTATGGGCGGGCTGTTAGAAACGGCAAAACCAGAAGGACTGGTAGAAGGTATACGCTTCGCGCAGGTTGAACTGAACATGGAACAATGGGGGGTGTATCACGTTGACGCCCAGCTTATTTCCATTAGCGAACGCAAAGTTATCGACAGTAAAAACGAAACCATTACCACTCCCCGCCTGAGCTTTCGTTTTCTCAACGTCGGCCCGGCGGTGGAGCGGAACTTACAGCGGATTATTTTTTCCCTTGAGCGAGAGGCCCGGGAAAAGTCGAACAAAGTACGCGATTAACATCACCTGAATTACATTACATCCAGCGCTTGCTGAAGCTTCCAGATATAGCGCGGAGCCTGCGGCGCCGGATGATTGTCCGCAACATGTTCAATAAATTCATCCGGGCTGAGATCGTTGATCTTATTGATGGCTTTCTTCCTGTCGGAAGAGAACGTTCGCAGCAATGCTCCCGCTCCGTTAGCGTACGATACTACCAGCGCATACTGCATCACCTGCGGATCCTCGATCCCTGCCAGCGGCCCGGTCTCCAGAATACTCAGGTATGCGGCCCCCATGGAGATATTGCGTTCGGGGTTTTTCAACTCGCTGGTCGACGGCTCTCCGCTCCATCCCATGCGACGATAAACATCGCGGCCTGAAGTCGAGGCTTTTAACTGCATCAGACCAATCGCATTAGACTTACTGACCGCATTCGGATTACCGCCTGATTCAATGGCAATAATAGCGGTAATCAATTGTGGACTGACACCCCAGGCCGCACCGGCTTTTTCACTGATCGGCATCCATTGCATTGCGCGTTTAACCGGAACTTCAGCATTCCACGGCGGGTTTTTGTAATCATGTTTTGAACTACAGCCCGCAAGTAATACAACCAAAAAAGCAAACCATCTCAATTTCACGTCATCTATCCTTATAGCCGGAACCTGTCGCTGAGGTGACAACGACATACCTACGCGGCATGATATACATTTGGTTTTAGTTGTAGCAAGGAAATGCCATGTCCCGGTTTCACTTAATTGCCCCATCGGGCTACTGTATCAATCAGCAGGCTGCGTTACGTGGGCTTGCACGTCTTACTGAGGCCGGTCATCAGGTCGACAATTCAGCGGTCATTGCGCGCCGCTGCCAGCGTTTTGCGGGTACAGAGGCAGAAAGGCTTGCTGATGTGAACTCGCTCGTTAATCTGAAAACCCCCAATACCATTGTGATGGCGGTACGTGGCGGCTATGGCGCGAGCCGTTTACTGGAAGATATTGACTGGCAAGGGCTGGCAGCCCGCCAGCAACAAGATCCGCTGCTGCTGTGCGGACACAGCGATTTTACGGCGATCCAGTGTGGTCTACTGGCTCAAGGGAATGTGATTAGCTTCAGCGGCCCGATGCTGGCGGCCAACTTCGGTGCCGAGGAGATGAACACATTCACCAAGCACCATTTCTGGCAAGCATTGCGTAATGCCCAATTCACCCTCGAATGGCAGGGTGACGGTCCGCAGTGCGCGACTGAAGGTACACTGTGGGGCGGAAATCTGGCGATGATCATTTCGCTGATGGGTACACCGTGGATGCCGGCCATCAAAAACGGCATTTTGGTGCTGGAAGACATTAACGAGCATCCATTCCGTGTCGAGCGCATGCTGCTGCAACTGTACCACGCGGGAATACTGGCCCAGCAAAACGCCATTATCCTCGGCAGTTTTAGCGGCAGCGCGCCGAATGATTACGACGCTGGTTACAATCTTGATTCAGTTTGTGATTTTCTGCGCACCAGGCTGTCCGTTCCGTTGATCGGCGGCCTCGATTTTGGCCATGAACAACGCACCGTCACCCTGCCGCTGGGAGCCAGAGCGGCGCTGAAAAACGATAAAAACAGCACTCAGCTCACCTTAAGTGGGCATCCGGTACTAAAATCGTAAAAAAAGCAGCTAATGGGGCTAAGTAAAACGCTGTTTCTGTCGTTATTATGGTAGGGTTTATTAATACGAAACAGCGTAATTCAGGAGTAACCGAACGTTGGATGCCGCAGCAATTATTAGCCTTTTTATTTTGGGTTCCGTTCTCGTCACCTGCAGTATCTTACTCAGTTCATTCTCATCACGTCTCGGTATCCCAATTCTGGTGATATTTCTCGCTATCGGTATGTTAGCGGGTGTGGATGGTATTGGCGGCATACCTTTCGATAACTATCCTTTCGCCTACATGGTGAGCAACCTGGCACTGGCGGTTATCCTACTCGACGGTGGCATGCGCACTCAGGCCAGCTCTTTTCGCGTTGCGTTAGGCCCGGCGCTATCGTTGGCGACGGTCGGTGTGCTGATTACTTCCGGACTCACTGGCATGATGGCCGCGTGGCTGTTTCATCTGGATCTTATCGAAGGGCTGCTGATTGGCGCGATTGTTGGTTCAACTGACGCCGCGGCGGTCTTTTCCCTGCTTGGCGGTAAGGGGCTTAACGAACGCGTTGGCTCTACGCTGGAAATTGAATCCGGTAGTAATGACCCGATGGCCGTGTTTTTGACCATCACACTCATCGCCATGATCCAAAATCACGAGACCGGTTTAAGCTGGATGTTCGCGGTGCACATTATCCAGCAGTTTGGCTTAGGAATCGTTATCGGTCTTGGCGGTGGATATATGCTCCAGCAGATGATTAACCGCATTTCTCTGCCTGCCGGACTGTATCCACTCTTGGCGTTAAGCGGTGGGATCCTGATTTTTGCCCTGACCACTGCGCTGGAAGGCAGCGGTATTCTGGCGGTTTATCTGTGTGGTTTCCTGCTGGGGAATCGCCCCATCCGCAACCGATTTGGTATCCTGCAAAACTTCGACGGTCTGGCCTGGCTGGCGCAAATCGCCATGTTCCTGGTGCTTGGACTGCTGGTTACGCCGTCCGACCTGCTGCCTATCGCAATCCCTGCGCTGATTTTGTCTGCGTGGATGATATTCATTGCCCGCCCGCTTTCGGTCTTCGCCGGACTGCTGCCGTTTCGTGGCTTTAATCTGCGCGAGCGTATTTTCATCAGTTGGGTGGGTTTGCGCGGCGCGGTGCCGATCATCCTCGCCGTCTTCCCAATGATGGCGGGCCTGGAGAACGCGCGCCTGTTCTTTAACGTCGCCTTCTTCGTGGTACTGATCTCGTTGCTGTTTCAGGGAACGTCACTTTCATGGGCCGCGAAAAAAGCCAAGGTGGTGGTCCCTCCTGTCGGCTGGCCCGTTTCGCGCATTGGTCTCGATATTCACCCAGATAACCCGTGGGAGCAGTTTGTTTATCAGCTCAGCGCAGATAAGTGGTGTGTGGGTGCCGCGCTGCGCGACCTGCATATGCCGGAAGAAACGCGAATAGCCGCCCTGTTTCGTGACAACGTGCTGTTTCACCCCTCCGGCAGCACGCGTCTGCGCGAAGGCGACGTATTGTGTGTTATTGGTCGCGAGCGCGATCTCCCCGCTCTCGGCAAGCTATTCAGCCAGTCGCCACCGGTGTCGTTAGACCAGCGCTTCTTCGGTGATTTTATTCTGGAAGCCAGCGCGAAATATGCCGATGTGGCGCTGATTTATGGCCTGGATGATGGCACAGAGTATCGTGATAAGCAGCAAACGCTGGGTGAAATTGTCCAGCATCTGCTTGGTGCCGCGCCGGTCGTCGGTGACCAGGTGGAATTCGCTGGCATGATCTGGACGGTGGCCGAGAAGGAAGATAATGCAGTGCTGAAGGTCGGTGTTCGCGTTGCTGAAGACGAGGATGAGTAAAGAGGATGTTGTTTGCCGGGTGGCGGCAGCGCCTTACCCGGCAAACAAAAGTTACACCGTCACAACCGGTACGCGCAGCGCCAAAGAACACATCAACTCGTAGCCCACCGTTCCTGCTGAGGTAGCTACATCGTCAATTTTAATCTCTTTGCCCCACAGCTCTACCGGTGTCCCGATCCCTGCCTGCGGGCACGGTGTCAGATCTACCGCCAGCATATCCATTGAGACTGTCCCCACCGTCCCGGTACGTACACCGTCCACCAGCACAGGCGTTCCGCTTGGCGCATGGCGCGGATAACCGTCTGCATAGCCGGTCGCCACTATTCCAATGCGCTGCTCGCCGCTGGCGGTGTAACGGCCACCGTAACCCACCCGATCGCCAGCTTTCAGCGTTTGTATGCCGATTATCTCGCTGCTCAGAGTCATCACTGGCTTCAGGCCGGTGTTGGCGATGTCCCGCCATTGTCCCGAAGGCGACGCGCCATACAAAATAATACCCGGACGAACCCAGTCATAGTGCGCTTCAGGGTGCCACAGCGTGGCGGCCGAATTCGACAGTGACCGTCTGCACTCCAGTCCTTCTGTTGCCAGCGCAATACGCGCCATTGCTTCCTGGATACCTTCCGGGTGCTCTGCATCTGCAAAATGCGACATCAGCGTCATTTCGCCGACGTTGGGCATCGCCCGCAGCTGTTGCCAGACCGTTGGAACTCTTTCCGGTAAAAACCCAAGCCGGTTCATACCGCTGTTCACCTTCAGGTAAACATCGAGCGGTGCTTTGAGGCGGGCATTCTGCAATGCTTTTAGCTGCCAGTTACTGTGTACACAGGTGGTCAGTCGATAATTGTCATATACCGTCAGGTCTTCAGCGTGGAAAAAACCCTCCAGCATGAGTATCGGGCCTTTCCATCCGCGCTCGCGCAGGGTTATCGCCTCTTCAAGATTGAGCATGGCAAAACCATCGGTTGTGCCCAGCGCATTCCAGACGCGTTCAATGCCGTGTCCATATGCATTGGCTTTCACCACCGACCAGACGCGAGCGTCCGGCGCTGCCTGGCGGGTAATGGTCAGATTTTGTTTCAATGCCTGCAGGTCAATGCTGGCCAGTATCGGGCGGGTCATCTCACGTCCTTATCAGTTATGTGCGCCATGTAAATGTCGTGGACGAGAGGGGGTAAACCCCGGACTGTAACGCGCCACGCTCAGATCGTCATAAGGTATGGCTGGCGTACGGCCAGAAAGGATATCGCTCAGCAACTGACCGGAACCGCAGGCCATGGTCCAGCCCAGCGTGCCGTGGCCGGTATTGAGCAGCAGATTCTTAAAGCGGGTGCGCCCCACCACCGGCGTACCGTCCGGCGTCATCGGACGCAGTCCAGTCCAGAAGGTTGCCTGCTCCACATGACCGCCGCGCGGGAAGAGATCGCGTACGACCATTTCCAGCGTTTCACGACGAGGTTGTAGCAGCTCTGTATTAAAACCGACAATCTCCGCCATGCCGCCAACCCGAATACGATTGTCAAAGCGGGTAATAGCGATTTTGTAAGTTTCATCAAGGATAGTAGAAACCGGCGCACCGTCGTCTTGCGCTACCGGAATAGTCAACGAATAGCCTTTGAGCGGATAGACCGGGATATCAACGATCCCTTTCAGCATCGCCGTGGAATACGAACCAAACGCCATCACATAGGCATCGGCTTTGATAATCTCTTCGCCGCACTGGACGCCATAAATCTGCTCACCATCGCTCAGCAGCTTATCGACCGGGGTGTTAAAGCGAAACTTAACGCCCGCCTGCTCCGCCATCTGCGCCAGACGCTGGGTAAACAACTGGCAGTCGCCGGTTTCATCATTCGGTAAACGCAGACCGCCGGTCAGTTTGTGCGCCACTTCTGCCAGTGCCGGTTCGACTTCCGCCAGACGATTTGCTTCCAGGAGCTGATATGGCACGCCAGCGTCTTCGAGCACGGCGATGTCGCGAGTGGCGTTCTCATACTGTTGAGCGGTACGGAACAGTTGCAGGGTTCCGCCCTGACGTCCTTCATACTCAATACCGGTAGAGGCGCGCAGCGCTTTCAGACAATCACGGCTGTATTCCGCCAGTCGCACCATGCGTCCTTTATTTTCCATGTAGTGGCTGGTGTCGCAGTTGCGCAGCATCTGCCACATCCATTTCAACTGGAACTGGGTTCCGTCAAGACGAACGGCCAGCGGAGCGTGGCGCTGAAACATCCATTTGATTGCTTTAAGCGGTACGCCTGGTGCCGCCCATGGTGCCGCATAACCTGGAGATATTTGCCCCGCGTTCGCCGCACTGGTTTCCAGTGCCGGACCGGGCTCACGATCAATGACGGTGACATCGTGTCCAGCCTGACTTAAGTACCAGGCGCTGGTCACGCCAACGACACCACTTCCCAGTATGACAACTCGCATAGCCACTCCGTTAACAGTAAAAGAACAATCTTCTAATTACATCTTGATAACTCAGTTGAAAATATTATTCAACATATGGCTTTTTTATGGTGACTTATCTCACATATAGCGGTGATGGCGGGGAACTCTCTGCTTTGGCATCTCCTGCTGTGCGTTATTTTTATCCAGCATAAAATTTTGCGGCAATGCCGTTTTTCAACGCCTCGCTAACGAGAAATCGCAAAGAAAAAATTTCTGCCGCAGCACGTTTTTTAACACCATGATCTATGCTTGAAATGAGGTACTCCAGACAGAGAGTGCCGCCAACAATGAGGGTGCGCGAATGGCTACGATTGATTCCATGAACAAGGACAGCACACGGTTAAGCGATGGACCCGACTGGACGTTTGATCTGCTGGATGTCTATCTGGCAGAGATAGACCGCGTGGCGAAACTCTACAGACTGGATACCTACCCGCACCAAATCGAGGTGATCACCTCCGAACAGATGATGGACGCTTACTCCAGCGTCGGGATGCCGATCAACTATCCTCACTGGTCGTTTGGTAAAAAGTTTATTGAAACCGAGCGCTTGTATAAGCATGGTCAGCAGGGACTGGCCTATGAGATTGTTATCAACTCCAATCCGTGTATCGCGTATCTGATGGAGGAGAACACCATCACCATGCAGGCGCTGGTGATGGCGCATGCCTGCTACGGACACAACTCCTTCTTCAAAAACAACTACCTGTTTCGTAGCTGGACGGATGCCAGTTCCATCGTCGATTACCTAATCTTCGCACGAAACTATATAACCCAGTGTGAAGAACGCTACGGGGTCGATGAAGTCGAAAAGCTCCTCGACTCCTGCCATGCGCTGATGAACTACGGCGTTGACCGTTACAAACGCCCGCAAAAAATCTCCCTACAGGAAGAGAAAGCCCGGCAGAAAAGTCGTGAAGAGTATCTGCAAAGTCAGGTCAATATGTTGTGGCGCACGCTGCCGAAGAAAGAGGAAGAGAAAAGCGTGGCGGAAGCCCGGCGTTATCCCTCTGAGCCACAGGAAAACCTGCTGTACTTCATGGAGAAGAACGCCCCGCTGCTGGAGTCCTGGCAACGTGAAGTGCTACGCATTGTACGCAAGGTCAGCCAGTATTTTTATCCGCAGAAACAGACGCAGGTGATGAACGAGGGCTGGGCCACTTTCTGGCATTACACCATCCTGAACCACCTTTATGATGAAGGTAAAGTCACCGAACGGTTTATGCTGGAGTTTCTGCATAGCCATACCAATGTGGTATTTCAGCCACCCTACAACAGCCCGTGGTATAGCGGGATAAACCCTTATGCCCTGGGGTTTGCCATGTTCCAGGATATCAAACGTATTTGTCAGTCGCCGACCGAGGAGGACAAATACTGGTTCCCGGATATAGCGGGTTCCGACTGGCTGGAAACCCTGCATTTCGCGATGCGCGATTTCAAAGATGAGAGTTTTATCAGCCAGTTCCTGTCACCGAAGGTAATGCGCGATTTCCGCCTGTTCACCGTGCTGGATGACGATCGTCACAACTATCTGGAGATTTCTGCGATTCATAACGAGGAAGGATATCGTGAGATCCGCAACAGGTTGTCGTCGCAATACAACCTGAGCAACCTGGAGCCGAATATTCAAATCTGGAATGTCGATTTGCGTGGCGACCGTTCGCTCACCTTGCGCTATATTCCGCATAACCGCGCACCGTTGGATAAAGGACGCAAAGAAGTGCTCAAGCATGTACACCGGCTTTGGGGTTTTGATGTGATGCTGGAGCAGCAGAATGAAGATGGCAGCGTGGAGCTGTTGGAGCGTTGTCCGCCAAGGATGAACGGTCTGTAAATCTTATTGCCGGAGGCGGTGTAAACACCTTATCCGGCCTACGAAGTGCATGCTTTGTAGGCCGGATAAGACGCTTTGGCGTCGCCATCCGGCTTTGAGCGATTAACGGCCCTGAATCGCCAAATCGCCCGGCAGATTCTTCTGCATACGATGCCAAATCTCGCCACTGTCGTGACCGTAGCGGCGCACCGTTTCATACACCTGCTCATGAGCACCCTGCTCGCAGAGTTCTGACAGCTTGTGGTAGAAGCTCAGCGCCAGCGCGCGCGCTTCCGGGTTGGCAAAATAATGGCGGCCAATGCGGGTATATAATCCTTTCATACCGTTGAGGATCAAACCGTAAATCGGATTGCCGGAGGCAAAGGCCAGACCGCGGAAAATGTTATAGTCCAGATCGGCAAATGCGTCAGCGTGGTCAGCCACCTGATTTGCCGTCGCCAGAACCTCCTGTGCTTTATCAGGATGCTGGCGAAACGCAGTACGAACAAAGATCGTCGAAATATTGGTACGCACAGACAGCAGATTATCAATCAGCTGCGGAACACTCTCGTGATCGAGGCGCGCCAGCGTTTCAAGAATATTCAGCCCGGAAGTTTCCCAGAAGTTATTTACCTTCGTCGGTTTGCCGTGTTGAATGGTCAACCAGCCATCTCGCGCCAGACGCTGCAATACTTCGCGTAGCGTGGTACGTGTCACCCCAATAAGTTCGGAGAGTTCACGTTCAGCGGGCAAAATAGTGCCAGGTGGGAAGCGGTTATTCCAGATACTTTCAATGATGTACTCTTCCGCGAACCCAGCCGGGCTTTGCGCCTTAATGACCATAGTAAAAATTCCATTACACAGCAAAACATAGTTACACACATCATACCAGATGGGTATCTTAGCTGATAGCTGACGCAATGAAGAAAAAGTGGATCAAGGCTTCATTTTCCAAATAACGCTACAGTACAGCCAACCTTGCCAGTCTTGTGAATAGCTTGCCTGTACTCCCTCCTCCCGCTAAGCTTTGCGGTCAAACATAAAAATATGATTTCATTTTTAAAGGTAGGGAAATCACCATGGAGCTATCATGGGGCCGCGCGATGTGGCGCAATTTTTTAGGTCAATCACCAGACTGGTACAAACTTGCACTGCTTGTTTTCTTAGTCGTTAACCCGATTATTTTTTTCATCAACCCTTTTATCGCCGGCTGGTTGCTGGTGGCCGAGTTCATTTTCACGCTGGCGATGGCGTTAAAATGCTACCCACTGCTGCCTGGCGGGCTGTTGGCTATCGAAGCTGTCATTATTGGTATGACCAGCGCAACGCATGTTCGTGAAGAGGTTGCCGCAAACCTTGAGGTGTTATTGCTGCTGATGTTTATGGTGGCAGGCATCTACTTTATGAAGCAGCTGCTACTGTTTATTTTCACGCGTCTGCTACTCACTATTCGCTCCAAAACGCTGCTGTCGCTGGCATTTTGTGTTGCGGCCGCTTTCCTCTCGGCGTTCCTTGATGCGCTGACCGTCGTGGCCGTGGTAATCAGCGTTGCGGTCGGTTTTTATGGCATCTACCATCGCGTTGCCTCTTCCCGCGCGGAAGACAACAACATGCTCGATGACAGCCATATCGATCAGCACAATAAGGTCGTTCTTGAGCAGTTCCGTGGTTTTCTGCGTAGCCTGATGATGCACGCGGGTGTCGGTACGGCGTTAGGCGGCGTGATGACCATGGTGGGCGAGCCACAAAACCTGATTATCGCCAAAGCGGCTGGCTGGCATTTTGGCGACTTCTTCCTGCGCATGTCGCCGGTTACCGTCCCGGTACTAATTTGCGGCCTGTTAACCTGTGTACTGGTCGAGAAATTGCGCTGGTTTGGCTATGGCGAAACGCTGCCGGAGACCGTCCGTGATGTCCTGCAACAGTTTGACGATCAGAGCCGCCAGCAACGTACCCGCCAGGACAAAATCAAACTGATTGTCCAGGCGATTATTGGCGTCTGGCTGGTAGTTGCGTTGGCCCTGCATCTGGCTGAAGTAGGATTGATCGGTTTGTCAGTCATCATTCTGGCAACCTCCTTGACGGGAGTCACCGACGAACATGCGATAGGTAAAGCCTTTACCGAGTCGCTGCCCTTCACCGCCCTGCTGACCGTGTTCTTCTCTGTTGTTGCGGTGATTATCGATCAACAGCTCTTTTCGCCGATCATTCAGTTCGTATTGCAATCCTCAGAACATGCCCAACTGACGCTGTTCTATCTCTTCAATGGCCTGCTGTCTTCTATTTCTGATAACGTATTTGTCGGCACCATTTACATTAACGAGGCCAAAGCCGCGCTGGAACAGGGAACCATCAGCCTCAATCAGTATGAGCTGTTAGCGGTGGCGATCAATACCGGGACCAACCTGCCTTCGGTGGCCACGCCAAACGGCCAGGCTGCATTCCTGTTCCTGCTGACCTCTGCACTGGCGCCGTTAATTCGCCTCTCGTATGGTCGCATGGTGTGGATGGCTCTGCCTTATACTCTCGTCCTGACGCTCGTCGGTCTGCTTTGCGTCGAGTTCACGCTTGTCCCGGTGACCGAGTGGATGACCCAAACGGGCTGGTTAGCTACACTTTCATAACAATTAACCGGGCAAATCACTGCCCGGTTTGACTTTTTGCATGATAATTATCCGATTACGCAAATTTTCAATTCCCGCTAGTGGCGCATAAAGTGAATTGGTTTAAACTGCGGTCTCTACGCATGTTGCAGGGAAATGATTATGTTGCGATTTTTAAACCAGTGCTCCCGAGGTCGTGGGGCATGGTTATTGTTGGCGTTAACCGCCTTTGCGCTGGAGCTCGTTGCGCTGTGGTTCCAGCACGTCATGCTGCTAAAACCTTGCGTGTTGTGTATTTACGAACGTAGCGCATTATTTGGCGTGATGGGTGCAGGGCTGGTGGGTGCTATTGCACCAAAAACACCGCTGCGTTATGTGGCGATGATAATCTGGATTTACAGTGCCTGGCGCGGACTTCAGTTAGCATATGAGCACACCATGATTCAGCTGCACCCATCCCCGTTTATGACCTGTGATTTTGCCGCTCGCTTCCCAAGCTGGCTGCCATTGGACAAATGGCTGCCGCAGGTGTTTTTAGCGTCCGGTGACTGTGCTGAGCGTCAGTGGTCTTTTTTAACCCTGGAAATGCCGCAGTGGCTGTTGGGGATCTTCGCCGCCTACATGGTAGTCGCCGTGCTGGTGGTGATAGCACAGCCGTTCAAACCGAAAAAACGTGACCTCTTCGGTCGCTAACAGAGACGCTCCTTCGGGAGCGTTTTTTTTGGCTTAAATTCATTGCCTGCTGGCATCTATAAGATGTATATTAAATACATCTTATAGATGCCACACCAAGGAGATGTCTTATGTCCCATTTACGCATCCCGGCAAACTGGAAAGTTAAACGCTCTACTCCCTTCTTTACCAAAGACAATGTCCCCGCAGCACTTCTTTCTCACCATAACACTGCAGCAGGCGTTTTTGGCCAGCTTTGTGTGATGGAAGGTACGGTAACGTATTACGGTTTTGCCAATGAAGACGCAAAAGAGCCTGAAGTAAAAGTGGTGATTAATGCCGGTCAGTTCGCGACCAGCCCGCCGCAGTACTGGCATCGCGTTGAATTAAGCGACGACGCCCAATTCAACATCAATTTCTGGGTTGAAGATGACAACCATGGAGATGAGATGTATCAGGCGAAAAAGTCTTAAGCCCTTACGCCTGCTAATCGATGGGCGGCTTAGTCCGCCCATGAAGGTTTGTTCAAAATATGGTCCTGCCAGTCACGCACTTCCGATTCTTTCACCGCAATATGACGTACTGAAATACGCTCGCCGTGCATTGCCGCTTTGGACCCCGTCAGCAGTGGATGCCACTCCGGCAGCCCTTTACCTTCCGCTAACAGACGATACGCACAGGTCATCGGCAGCCATTCAAAGGTAGGCAGATTATCGCGCGTCAGTTTGATACAGTCAGGCTCGTACTCGAATCGGCGTTCGTAATTACGGCATTGACAGGTTTTGATATTGAGCTGCTTACACGCGACGTTGGTAAAATAAATTTCGTCGGTGTCTTCATCCATCAGCTTATGCAGGCAGCATTGACCACACCCGTCACATAATGACTCCCACTCGGCATCGGTCATTTCATCCAGGGTTTTACTTTGCCAGAAAGGTATGTCGCTCATCAGGGTATCCGCTATTGCAATAAAGCTGCACCTTATAACCAGTCTGGCACGCTGATGCAAGTTTTGCCGCCCGAAAAGGCGGCAAAAAGAGATTACAGCACACGTGTCGTCAGCGTTTGACCATGAAAACTGATGGCCAGCTCATCACCGCTGTTTAACGGCCCAACACCTGCTGGCGTCCCCGTCAACACAACATCGCCCGCTTTGAGAGTAAAGAAACGGCTCATATAGGCAATCAAAGGAACGATGTGATGGATCATATCCGCCGTGGAGCCGTGCTGGCGTGTTTCACCGTTGACCGTTAACCCCAGCATCGTATCCTGCGGATCGCCGTTAAACTCGGCCACCGGAATAAAACCCGACAGCGGACAAGAGTTATCAAAACCCTTCGCTTTTTCCCACGGCTGCCCCGCTTTCTTCATTTTGCCCTGAATATCACGCAAGGTCAGATCCAACGCGACGCCATAGCCCGCGATGGCTTTGCGCACATGTTCTTCCGTCGCCTGACGTAGGGTCGCGCCAATCAGTACCGCCAGCTCAACTTCATGATGAACTGAACCCATATCAGATGGGATCACCAGCGGCTGGCGCAAATCGCACAGCGCAGTTTCCGGTTTGATAAACAACACCGGCTCTTCCGGAGGGGTTCCGCCCATCTCTTTAATATGGTTGGCATAGTTACTCCCCACGCAAACCACCTTACTCACCGGATAATCCAGCAGAGCACCATGCCAGTTATGATGTTGATACATTATTTTCCCCTAACGTAGTTATCGATTTCAGGTACTGCATCGATGGGGCGTGCTTCTGCCGGATGCAGTTTAACGTTTAGCGTCTGGTGTATTTTGTTTCGCCGCAGCCAGATGCTGTTTAAGTAAATCTTCTGGCGGTGGTGGTATTTGTAAATAATATCCCTGCTCGGTGAGTGCCTGTTTTACTTTTTCCAGATCGGCATTAACGAGCTTTTTACGGCCATCAAGCGGCAACATCATTGCCAGCGTCGGCTGACCAAATCCTTTCATCAGTTCTTCAGGAACTCGCGAGAAATCGTCTTTTTTTTCGACATATAAATAGGTCTGGTCACGTTTACTGCTTCGGTAGATCACACAAAACATATCTTTTACTCTGAATTCACGGAATGGTGGCTTGCCTCAATATAATACTGACTATAACATGCCTTATAGTCTTCGGAATATCACCCCGCGCTGGGGATGATAAATAGCAAATTGAGTAAGGCCAGGATGTCAAACACGCCAATCGAGCTTAAAGGCAGTAGCTTCACCTTATCAGTGGTTCACTTACATGAAGCAGAACCCGAGGTTATTCGTCAGGCGTTGGAAGACAAAATCGCGCAGGCACCTGCTTTTTTAAAACATGCTCCCGTCGTGGTTAACGTGAGTGGTCTTGAAAGCCCGGTAAACTGGTCAGCGTTGCAGAAAGTTGTCGCGTCTACTGGATTGCGCATTATCGGCGTTAGCGGATGCAAAGACGCCAGACTCAAGGCTGAAATCGACGAAATGGGTCTTCCTTTACTGACTGAAGGTAAAGAAAAAGCTATTCGTCCTGCGCCCGTTGAGGCCCCGGCTCACGTCGCTCCGCCGCAAAACGTTACTCCCATCACAAAAACACGATTAATAAATGTGCCGGTTCGTTCCGGTCAGCGCATTTATGCACCACAATGTGATCTGATTGTTACAAGCCACGTCAGTGCAGGCGCAGAGCTTATCGCTGATGGCAATATTCATGTTTATGGAATGATGAGAGGCCGTGCGTTGGCAGGCGCTAGCGGTGATCGGGAAGCGCAAATTTTTTGTACCCATCTGACGGCAGAACTGGTGTCTATCGCAGGTGTTTATTGGCTGAGTGATAAAATCCCAGCAGAATTTTATGGCAAAGCGGCACGTCTGCAATTAGCAGAGAACGCTTTGACAGTTCAACCGTTGAATTGATCCCTTTTTAACAAGGAATTTCTATGGCACGCATTATTGTTGTTACTTCGGGTAAAGGGGGCGTTGGCAAAACCACCTCCAGCGCGGCCATCGCTACAGGTTTGGCCCAGAAGGGAAAGAAAACTGTCGTTATTGATTTTGATATCGGCCTGCGTAACCTTGATCTGATTATGGGTTGTGAACGCCGCGTCGTTTATGACTTCGTCAACGTTATTCAGGGAGATGCGTCGTTAAATCAGGCGTTAATCAAAGATAAGCGTACCGAAAATCTCTTTATTCTTCCGGCCTCACAGACTCGCGATAAAGACGCGCTGACGCGTGAAGGCGTCGCGAAAGTTCTGGACGATCTGAAAACGATGGAATTCGACTTCATTGTCTGCGACTCTCCGGCGGGTATTGAAACCGGTGCGCTGATGGCCCTGTATTTTGCCGATGAAGCGATAATCACCACTAACCCGGAAGTTTCCTCTGTACGTGACTCTGACCGTATTCTGGGTATTCTGGCGTCGAAATCTCGTCGTGCGGAAAACGGTGAAGATCCGATTAAAGAGCATTTGTTGCTGACGCGCTACAACCCTGGCCGCGTAAATAAAGGTGACATGCTGAGCATGGAAGACGTACTGGAAATTCTGCGAATCAAGCTGGTTGGCGTGATTCCTGAAGATCAGTCAGTCCTGCGCGCGTCTAACCAGGGTGAGCCGGTTATTCTCGACATCAATGCCGATGCCGGTAAAGCCTATGCTGATACCGTAGACCGTCTGTTGGGAGAAGAACGTCCTTTCCGCTTCATTGAAGAAGAGAAGAAAGGTTTCCTCAAACGCCTGTTCGGAGGATAAGTTATGGCATTACTGGATTTTTTTCTCTCGCGGAAAAAGAGCACAGCGAACATCGCTAAAGAGCGACTGCAGATTATTGTTGCGGAACGCCGTCGTAGTGACGCCGAGCCACATTATTTACCGCAGTTGAGGAAAGATATTCTCGAGGTTATCTGCAAGTATGTACAAATTGATCCTGAAATGGTCACCGTACAGCTTGAGCAAAAAGACGGCGATATTTCTATCCTCGAACTTAACGTGACATTACCTGAAGCCGAAGAATCTAAATAACGGCTTTGCTCAGAGAGTCATCGTTACAAAAAAGGCAGATTATTCTGCCTTTTTTATTTTCTGTTTCTTGCCAGGCTGCTGCACCTTTATTCCAAAGTAAACTTTGGATAGTTTTCGGTAAAATAGCGGCGCAAATACTCAACCGTAATACGGATTTTTGCCGACGTCGCCAGCCGGGAAACATAAACCGCCCAAATATTTGCTGGTTGATAATACTCGGGCAATATGTGTATCAGGTTGCCGCTGGCAATGTTGTCGCAAACGTCCCACCATGACCGCAGAGCTATTCCCTGCCCATCAAGGCACCACTGATGTACCACTTCGCCATGATTAGACGACAAAGGCCCCGTAACTTTAATCGAATGCGCGCCCTCTTTATTGCGCATTTGCCAGATACCAAACGGATGGTCGCGCTCTTTGATGACCAGACAAGGAAAAGTGGAGAGATCGTTGAGTTGCTTCGGCGTCCCATGCTGCCTCACAAATTCCGGCGAGGCGCACAGAATACGGTAGTTAGTCGCCAGCTTGCGGGCAATCAGGTTCGGCGCGATATCATCCCCGATACGAATATCAAGATCGACGCCCTCATTCACCATATCCACCAGGCGGTCTTCAACATCGAACCGCAGTTCTAATTGCGGATACTCTTTTGCCAGCGCAGACAGCGCCGGAGCCACCACCCGGCGGCCAAAACCAAAGCTACTAATAATACGTAGCATCCCCTGCGGGATCTGCCTGGCATCTGATAGCTCGTCCATCATCTGATCGACATCCTGCAGGATCCGCTGCGCCCATTCGTAGATCCGCTCCCCCTCTTCCGTGATGGTTACGCGACGCGTTGTCCGGTGCAGCAGCACTACATTCAGCGTTTGCTCCAGCAGGGCAACGCGCTTACTGATAAAAGCCGGTGATACGCCCAGCTCTTCGGCAACGGCGGCAAATCCTGCACGACGGGCAACCAGCATAAAGACGCGTAAATCATTTAGCAGCGGCAGATTATTCATGATCTGTGTTTTATGTTTCACCAGTTAGGGGGATTAACTATTAATCAGTCAATTATAGGATAAGGGGAAAGTCAATTTTGATGGCGCACAAGTGAGAGCTGCTATGAAGAAAACCTGGCGTATCGCCGCTATCCCCGGAGATGGCATTGGTAAAGAAGTCCTGCCTGAGGGCATTCATGTTTTGCAGGCAGCCGCCGAGCGTTGGGGGTTGTCGCTCAGCTTTGAGCAAATGGAATGGGCCAGCTGCGAATACTACGCCCATCACGGCAAAATGATGCCCGATGACTGGCATGAGCAGTTGCAATCCTTCGATGCTATCTATTTTGGCGCGGTTGGCTGGCCGGACACCGTGCCTGACCACATCTCATTATGGGGTTCGCTGCTTAAGTTTCGCCGCGAATTCGACCAGTACGTCAACCTGCGCCCGGTGCGCCTGTTTCCGGGAGTTCCTTGCCCACTGGTTGGCAAGCAGCCTGGCGACATTGATTTCTACGTCGTACGCGAAAACACCGAGGGAGAATACTCTGCCCTCGGCGGACGCGTGAGCGAAGGTACTGAACACGAGATGGTGATCCAAGAGTCGGTCTTCACCCGCCGTGGCGTCGACCGAATTTTGCGTTATGCCTTTGAACTGGCACAAAGTCGACCACGCAAAACGTTGACTTCGGCGACCAAATCCAATGGGCTGGCCATCAGCATGCCCTACTGGGATGAACGCGTCGAAGCGATGGCGTCACACTATCCTGAGATCCGCTGGGATAAACAGCATATTGATATTCTGTGCGCCCGCTTTGTCATGCAGCCTGAGCGATTTGACGTCGTGGTTGCTTCCAACCTGTTTGGTGACATCCTCTCCGATCTCGGTCCAGCCTGTACCGGAACGATTGGCATTGCGCCTTCTGCCAACTTAAATCCGGAACGCACCTTCCCGTCCCTGTTCGAGCCGGTACACGGTTCGGCCCCGGATATCTACGGTCAGAATATCGCCAACCCTATAGCGACTATCTGGGCTGGAGCCATGATGCTCGACTTCCTTGGCAACGGTGATGCCAACTATAAAGCCGCCCACGACGGTATTCTGGCGGCAATTGAGCAGGTCATTGCCAGCGGCCCGAAAACGCCAGATATGAAAGGCTTCGCCACCACCCAACAGGTAGGTGAAGCCATTCGTCAGGCACTGTGTCGCTAACGCGAATCCGATTAAAAACGGGAGCGCCAGCTCCCGTTTTTTTAGGTTTTCTACTGTGGGTATTCTTGCAGCAGCGCGTTGAGTCGTTCTGCCATCAACTCGCCACGCCAACCGGAAATCAGCTCCGGCAGAGTCTGCTGCGGCTTTAATTTCCAGTGCCAGTTGAGCAACTGGTTAATCTGACGACGCGAAGCAAGCAGCTCGACGCTAAGATTATGTTCCGCACTCACTTCAGCAACCAGCGTCTTAATGGCTTTGAACGCCTTGCGATAGCCTGGCATATCCATCAAATTCAGCAGCGGCTGCGGCAGCGACTCTTCCGGTAAGGCCTGTGCCTTTTCTACCAGGGAGATCAGCGTCTTGCCGTGGAAGCGAATTTCACTGCCGGAAAGTCCCAGACTATCCAGCTCACCCATACTGCCCGGCATATAACGAGCGACCGACCACAGGTGTTCTTCACGCACCACAAAGTTCACCGCCAGATCGCGCTCACGAGCTTTACGCAGTCGCCAGTCGGCAAGCAGCTGCAGGCAGGCCAACTGACGGGTACGCAGTTGCCAGGCGTTGGTGATGTCGCGCCATGCGTCTTCAGGCGCCAGAACCTCCTGGCGACGCTGCTGCATTAAGCGACATTCGTCCAGTGCGGCTGGCAGCCAGCCGCTGGCTTCAGTTTCGACCATCAGTTTTGTGGTGATCGGTAATAGATACCAGACATCAGCCGCCGCGTACTCACACTGACGCTCGGTCAGCGGTCTGGCCAGCCAGTCGGTACGCGACTCGCTTTTGTCGAGCGCCACGCCCGTAAACTCTTCCACCATCGCGGCAAAACCCCACGACAGCGGACGACCGCAAAAAGCAGCCAGAATTTGTGTATCAATCAACGGCTGCGGCAGTTCGCCAAAAGTGTTGAGAAACACTTCCAGATCTTCGCTACATGCATGTAGGAATTTGGTGATGGCAGTATCACGCAGAATATCGCGCAGCGGCGACCAGTCGGTGATCCCCTGCGGATCAATCAGAGCAACGTGTTTGCCATCAAACAGCTGGATCAGCCCCAACTGCGGATAATAGGTACGCGTGCGAACAAATTCTGTATCCAGGGCTATCGCCGGAAATTCACGGACGGCTTCGCACAGCGTGGCCAACGCGTCGTCCGTGGTGATCATTTGATAATTCAAATCGTGCTCTCTTAGGTTTGCGCCAAAAAAAACGCCGGATTACCCGGCGTTTTCTGCTGGCTGACTTAACGCTCAGCCTTTATTGTCCACTTTGGCGCGCGCTTCGTCACGTAATTCTCGTCGCAAAATTTTACCGACGTTAGATTTCGGCAACTCATCGCGAAACTCCACCAGCTTCGGTACTTTATAGCCCGTCAGGTGACGACGACAGAAAGTGACCAGCGCTTCATCGGTTAACGAGGCGTCTTTCTTCACCACGAAAATTTTCACCGCTTCACCGCTGCTGCCGGACGGAACACCAACCGCAGCCACTTCGTGCACGCCAGGATGTTGCATAACCACGTCTTCAATTTCGTTCGGATAGACGTTAAAGCCGGACACGAGGATCATGTCCTTCTTACGATCGACAATACGCAGGAAACCTTCATCATCCATCACTGCAATATCGCCGGTGTGCAGCCAGCCGTCTTTGACGATTTCGTCAGTGGCGTCTGGTCGCTGCCAGTAGCCCAGCATCACCTGCGGGCCTTTCACGCAGAGCTCCCCCGGTTCTCCCGGCGGCACTTCGTTGTCGTCGTCGTCCACCAGCTTGACCTCGGTGGAAGGCACCGGTAACCCGATACTGCCGCTGTGGTAGTCGATATCGTGAGGATTGACGCTTACCAACGGCGCGCACTCCGTCAGGCCGTAGCCTTCCAGCAGATACTGACCTGTCAGCTTCACCCAACGTTCAGCTACCGCCTGTTGAACCGGCATTCCGCCGCCTGCCGAGAGGTGGAGTGAAGAGAAATCCAGTTGCTGGAACTCTTTGTTATTCAGCAGCGCGTTAAACAACGTATTGACACCGGTCATCGCGGTAAATGGATACTTCGCCAGCTCTTTTACCAGCCCCGGAATATCACGCGGGTTAGTAATCAGCAGGTTTTGACCACCTAGCTCAATAAACAGCAGGCAGTTCATCGTTAGCGCAAAAATGTGATACAGCGGTAGGGCCGTTACCACCAGTTCTTTACCCGGATGCAGCAACGGGCCATAGGTGGCGTTAACCTGCTCCAGGTTAGCCAGCATGTTGCGGTGTGTAAGCATCGCGCCTTTCGCCACGCCGGTTGTCCCGCCAGTATATTGCAGGAACGCCAAATCTTCCGACACGACTTCGGGCTTCACATACTGCATGCGATAACCGTTTTGCAGCGCACTGCGAAACGAGATGGCATCCGGCAGGTGATATTTCGGCACCAGACGCTTGATATACTTGACGACGAAGTTAACCAGCGTCCCTTTGGCGGTGGACAGCTGATCGCCCATACGCGTCAGGATCACGTGTTGCACAGACGTTTTATCGACTACTTTTTCCAGCGTGTGGGCAAAGTTAGATACGATGACAATCGCCGACGCACCGCTATCGTTGAGCTGATGTTCCAGCTCGCGAGGCGTGTACAGCGGGTTTACGTTCACGACGATCATGCCGGCACGTAAAATCCCAAACAGTGCGACCGGATATTGCAGCAGATTCGGCATCATCAGCGCGACGCGATCGCCCTTTTTCAGCCCGAGCCCCTGTTGCAAATAAGCGGCAAACGCACGGCTACGCTCTTCAAGCTTGCGGAAGGTCATCACCTCCCCCATGTTTACAAACGCGGGCTGATCGGCATACCGTCTTACTGAGTGTTCAAAGAGTTCCACCAGGGATTGATAACGGTCAGGATTGATCTCCGCAGGAACACCAGCGGGATAACGGTTAAGCCAAACCTTTTTCAATACATCACCTCTAAAATGCGTATTCGTCGTCATCACAACCCCAGACAATAAACAAACTATTAACATAATATTAACTCAGCGTACCAGTTTGTTTATTACACAAAGACAAGGTTGCGAAGCACGTCACTATTTATTTTTCTTATATCCACGTTAATGCAGAAACAGCGGACAGGCCGCTGTTTCTTTTACCAATAAAACAAAGAGTTACTCTGTTACTATGGTCTGAACCTGTGCCGGGCCGGGATTGTACCAGCCCCATCCGCCATAGCCACCGTAAGGCCAGCCACGCGCACCGTAGAACCAGGGGTCGATAGGCTGAGGCGGCATGACAATCTGCTGAGTAATATGCCAGCGTTTATAACCGGTTACCTGCATCAGCATGAATTTATACGGCGTATTACCTATTTTTCCGTCCACCGTACCGCTAATCGGGCCGACGACGGTGACCAGTTGCCCGCGAAAGTCCACCGGGTCGAGGAAGCCATTTACGTCAGCATAAATCCGCCCGCGAGAGGCTTCACCCAGCACTGGACGCGCACCACTATCGAGCGGAACGGTAGCAATTTCCAGACGGGATTTTCCCTGCTGGTTCTGAATATCCACCACTTTGCCACCAAAACGCGCTTCCTGTCCGACATACAGCTGCGGCGCATTCATCACCCGCACCAGATCCTGCTGCGGCATCGGGCTCGAACCTTTAATCGCATCCGGGATGGTGACGCAGCCGCTAAGCATTAACGCCAAGGCCCCCGCCAACACACCTTTCAATAACTGCTTTTGCACCGCCATATTGCGACTCCCTTTTCTTAGCTTCTGCCCCGGCCTGTTCACAATACTGTGCACCGACGTCTATGAAAATTAACCGGGGATGTACTACTAAGATTCATTCTTTACCGGGAAGTTTCTTCCACGCCACGGTGTTACGTAAATAAACCGGTTCCGCGTGTTCGACCGCTACGGTCTTACCCGCAGCCAGCATTTGCGTGGCGACAGGCAGCATATCTTCAGCCGCAGGAAGCAGCACGTCACCATCGCTGAACGTCAGACCGCTGTCTTTACCAAGCTCAGGCCAGGCTGGCCATCCCGTCCCAACAGTTACCCACTCGCCAGAAAGCTGCAGTAAACGCTCATGTACCTGCTCGGGGGTTAACACCGCTTCGGTTTCTTCACCGTGCCAGTTGCCGTTGTCATCACGCTGGTATTCGGCCCAGTAGACTTCGCCCATTCGCGCATCAATCGCCGCCAGTACACGAGTCGCGCCCGACTTACGCCAGGCGCCCTGCGCCATGGTCGCCAGGGTGGAGACGCCGATCATCGGTAAGTTTGCGCCTAACGCCAGCCCCTGAGCAATGCCAATACCGATACGTACGCCGGTGAAACTGCCGGGACCGCGACCAAACGCCAGGGCGTCGATATCGGTTAACGTGAGATCGCCAGCGGCCAGGATTTCCTGAACCATCGGTAAAATTCGTTGGGTGTGTTCTCGTGGGCAAAGCTCAAAGTGAGCCTTGATAGTACCGTCATTCCACAGGGCAACAGAGCACGCCTCTGTGGCGGTATCGATAGCCAGAATTCGCATGGGTGTTTGTGATCAGATCAATAAATTTGGCGCGCATCTTACCACACTCCGTAACAAATTACTCAGTCGTTGGTATGGCAAGAAAGCGAACCGCGCGAGCGATGTCACGCGTCCGCGGCGCAGGAGGAAGACTCGCCAGGAAGGTGGCGCCGTATGGCCGCATAACCAGACGATTGTCGCAAATCACCAGCACGCCGCGATCGTCAGCATCACGTATCAGACGCCCTACCCCCTGCTTCAGGGTGATTACCGCATCCGGCAACTGGACGTCTTCAAACGGATCGCCGCCGCGCAGTCGACAATCCTCCATTCGGGCTTTTAACAGCGGGTCGTCCGGCGAGGTAAACGGAAGTTTGTCGATTATCACCAGCGACAGCGTATCACCGCGCACGTCCACGCCTTCCCAGAAGCTGCTGGTGGCAACCAGTAGCGCATTACCTGCGCTGACAAACTGCTGTAACAGTTGCCCTTTACTGGTTTCGCCCTGCAGCAGAACGGGAAGCGTCATGGTGGCGCGGAATTGTTCCGCCAGATCGCGCATCATCGCGTGCGAGGTGCACAGCATAAAGCAGCGACCGTTATTCGCTTCAATAATAGGTCGCAGCATGGATGCTAACTGGCGCGCAGCCCCCGGCTGGTTGGTTTGCGGGAGATTACGCGGCACGCATAGCAGCGCCTGGCGCGTGTAATCAAATGGACTCGGCAATAACATCGACTCGGCATCTTCAATCCCCAACCTCGCGGTGAAATGATGAAGGTCATCGTTTACTGACAGCGTCGCGGAAGTAAAAATCCAGCAGCCCGGCTTTTGCTCCATCACTTCTTTGAATTTATCCGCCACAGTGAGCGGCGTCAGCGCGAGAGTGAAATGGCGAGAGGTGCATTCATACCAGTAGCTGAAGCCTGGCTGGTTGATCTCTTTCAGACGCTTCAGGCGCGCACGGTAAAGTGTGGCGCGTTCAAACGCGGCATCCAGCAATGCCGAACGCCCAAGAGACAGCTTCGCCACGTCATAACATAGCTCCAGCGTGTCATCGAGCAGCAAAAACGCGCGCTGTACGCGCTGGTCGGCCAGCAGTTCCCGCAGGTTTCCGCGATAGCCCGGCTCACCAAGTTGCAAGCGAAAGTCCTGAGCGCTTTGTGCAAGGCGATCGGCGCACTTTTGCAACTGCTGAGTGTCTTTCAGCTCGGTGCGATAGGCAATGGTGATGTCTTTCGCCAGGTCTAACAGCTGGCGACTGGAGAGCGATTGACCAAAGTACTGGCTGGCGATATCCGGTAGCTGATGCGCTTCATCGAAGATCATTACATCAGCTTCCGGGATCAATTCGCCAAACCCGCTTTCTTTTACCACCATATCAGCGAGAAACAGATGGTGGTTAACCACGACGACATCCGCATCCATCGCTTTTTTACGCGCTTTCACGACAAAACACTCTTTATATAGCGGGCAGTCGCTGCCCAGACAGTTGTCATTAGTGCTGGTGACCAACGGCCAGGCCTGAGAGTCCTCCGCCACGCTGACGCAGGTGCTGATGTCCCCATCAAGGGTTTGATTTGACCAGGAGCGCAGCAGGATGACGTCGCTTAACGTTTGTACCGGCAAGTCACCACCCGCCAGCGCCTGCTGTTCGAGACGTTCAAGGCACAGATAGTTTGAACGCCCTTTCAGCAGCGCCAGTTTACCGGTGAACTTTAGTGCCTTAGCGACGGTCGGGAGATCGCGGCTGTATAGCTGATCCTGCAACGCCTTCGAGCCCGTGGAGACAATGACCTTCTTTCCGGCACGCAGCGCTGGGGCAAGATAAGCATAGGTTTTACCCGTCCCGGTTCCGGCTTCTACCACCAACGGTTGTGATTTTTCGATGGCATGACTGACGGCGATGGCCATCTGCCGCTGTGGTTCTCGCGGTTTAAAACCCGGTATTGCTTTAGCCAACTGACCGTCTGCTGCAAAATCGTCCGTCACACTACCCCCTGTTCATTTGAACAGGGATTATGTCAGGCCAGCAGCTCTTTCGCCAGTTGAAGAGGTGACGTGGGCACAACATTATGGCAGTCTTGGCGCAACCCAAAGCCATTTGAAAACACGTAAATGAGGAATGATTTATGACGATTGTGCGCATTGATGCCGAAGCGCGTTGGTCCGACGTGGTTATCCACAACAACACGCTGTATTACACTGGCGTGCCGGAAAATCTGGATGCAGACGCTTTTGAGCAAACGGCAAATACGCTGGCGCAAATTGATGCGGTGCTGGAAAAACAAGGCAGCAACAAGTCACGTATTCTTGATGCCACCCTGTTTTTGGCAGACAAAAACGATTTTGCCGCCATGAACAAAGCCTGGGACGCGTGGGTTGTTGCGGGTCACGCGCCGGTACGTTGTACCGTTCAAGCCGGGTTGATGAACCCGAAATACAAAGTTGAGATTAAGATTATCGCTGCAGTTTAAGCGGAGTTATTCGTCTTCATCTTCAAAACGCGCCACGATCCGCTCGCCGGTATGACTGGCGCGTAACTCTTCAGCAACAAGAGCAATGGCTTGTCCGCTGCTCATCCCCTGCGACATCAGTTCCTGAATACGCTCTACCGCTTTTTGCTGCTGCTCATGACTGAGTGAAGGTAAACCTGCAAACATTGTTAACTCCTGCTAAATTGTCTGCGCTAATTATTTCATGCTACCGGGCAGTTAGCCAGTAGAGTAGCAACGAGTCAGGACTGATGAAGACGTTATCTCCCGCAGTAATCACATTACCCTGGCGTCAGGACGCCGCTGAACGCTATTTTTCGACATTAAGCCATCTGCCCTGGGCGATGCTGCTGCATTCGGGTCAAGCCGACCATCCGCATAACCGCTTTGATATTCTGGTGGCGGATCCCGTCACCACGCTTGTTACGCGAGCTACAGAGACCGTAGTGCAGGACGGGCACGCAACCTCGCGCTCGCTTGATGCTCCCATGACGGTATTACATTCCGCACTAATCGCACACAAGATTCACCCCGAATATCACCCCGACCTGCCGTTTCAGGGCGGTGCGTTAGGTCTGTTTGGCTACGATCTTGGCCGACGCTTCGAATCTCTGCCCACTATTGCAGAGCGCGATATTACGCTGCCGGATATGGCCGTTGGCATTTACGACTGGGCACTGATTGTCGATCACCAGTTGCAGACCGTATCGCTGCTCAGCCATACCGATGTCGAGGCTCGCCTGAAATGGCTCGACGCGCAACAACCGCCAACGCGTGAGCCGTTTACATTAACTTCGGCGTGGCAGTCTAATATGAGCCGTGCTCAGTACGGCGAAAAATTCCGCCAGGTGCAGGATTATCTGCACAGCGGAGACTGTTACCAGGTCAATCTTGCCCAGCGTTTTCAGGCGCATTACCAGGGCGATGAGTGGCAGGCATTTGTCACTCTCAATCACGCCAACCGCGCCCCGTTTAGTGCATTTATTCGTCTTGAGGAAGGTGCAATCCTCAGCCTTTCGCCGGAACGATTTATTCTGCTGGAAAACCAGCACATACAGACGCGTCCGATTAAAGGCACGCTACCGAGGCTTGGAGATACCGATGCCGATCGTGAGCAGGCCCGGCGACTGGCGAATTCGCCGAAGGATCGTGCGGAAAACCTGATGATCGTCGATTTGATGCGTAATGATATTGGCCGCGTTGCCGTACCGGGTTCGGTACAGGTTCCGGAGCTGTTTATCGTCGAACCGTTCCCTGCCGTTCATCATTTGGTCAGCACCATTACCGCACGTCTGCCAGAGTCATTATACGCCACCGATCTGTTACGCGCCGCCTTCCCCGGCGGATCTATTACCGGCGCGCCGAAAGTGCGGGCGATGGAAATTATCGACGAACTTGAGCCGCAAAGACGCAACGCCTGGTGCGGCAGCATTGGTTATCTGAGCTTTTGCGGCAATATGGATACCAGCATTACCATTCGCACGCTGACAGCCACAAACGGACAAATTTATTGCTCCGCAGGCGGTGGTATTGTTGCAGACAGTCAGGAAGACGCTGAATATCAGGAAACATTTGATAAAGTGAATCGCATTTTGCACCAACTGGAGAATTGACACGTGGAATACAGCAGCCTGACGCTTGATGATTTTTTATCGCGCTTTCAACTCCTGCGCCCGCAGGTCAACCATGCCGCGTTAAACCAGCGCCAGGCCGCCGTACTGATCCCCGTCGTGCGTCGCCCACAGCCGGGGTTGCTGTTAACCCAGCGTTCCGTTCACCTGCGCAAGCACGCCGGACAGGTCGCATTCCCCGGTGGGGCAGTGGATAGCAGTGATGCCTCGTTAATTGCCGCCGCCCTTCGCGAAGCGCAGGAGGAGGTGGCGATCCCACCTTCATGCGTAGAAGTGATTGGCGTTCTGCCGCCAGTCGACAGCGTGACCGGTTTCCAGGTCACCCCTGTGGTAGGCATTATCCCGCCTAATCTGCCGTATCGCGCCAGTGAAGATGAAGTTTCCGCAGTGTTCGAAATGCCGCTGGCCCAGGCCCTGCATTTAGGTCGTTACCACCCGTTGGATATTTACCGTCGTGGCGATTCACATCGCGTATGGCTTTCCTGGTATGAGCAATATTTCGTCTGGGGAATGACTGCCGGAATAATTCGTGAGCTGGCGCTGCAAATTGGCGTCAAGCCCTGACTATACTTATCTTTACGCACACAATAGACAACTTGAAACTCAGGTCACAACATTAGTAAAACCGCGGTTATCTATTAGTTTAATTCATGTGAATAGTTAAGCCGATCGCCGCGTTCCCTCTTACACTATGCGCAGTTATAACATCGTTACTGGAAAGCCCAGTCGCCCTGTAGGAGTATTATCGTGATTAGTCTATTCGACATGTTTAAGGTGGGGATTGGTCCCTCATCTTCCCATACCGTAGGGCCTATGAAGGCGGGTAAACAGTTCGTCGATGACCTGGTCGAAAAAGGATTACTGGACAGCGTTACTCGTGTCGCCGTCGACGTGTATGGTTCACTGTCGCTCACGGGTAAAGGTCACCACACCGATATCGCCATTATTATGGGTCTGGCGGGCAATGAGCCTGCTACCGTGGATATTGATAGCATCCCTGGATTTATCCGCGACGTAGAAACGCGTGGACGCCTGCTGCTTGCGCAGGGTCAGCACGAAGTGGATTTCCCGCAGAATGACGGGATGCGTTTTCACAACGGCAACCTGCCGCTGCATGAAAACGGAATGCAGATCCATGCGTACAATGGCGAAACCGTCATTTATAGCAAAACCTACTACTCAATCGGCGGTGGATTCATCGTTGATGAAGAACATTTTGGTCAGGATGCCTCGGGCGAGGTCAGCGTGCCTTATCCGTTCAAATCCGCCACTGAAATGCTGGAATATTGCAACAGCACCGGCCTGTCTCTCTCTGGCATGGCAATGCAGAACGAACTTGCGCTGCACAGTAAGAAAGAGATTGAAGAGTACTTTGGCCACGTCTGGCAAACCATGCAGGCATGTATCGATCGTGGCATGAACACCGAAGGTGTGCTGCCGGGTCCGCTGCGCGTTCCTCGCCGTGCTTCAGCCCTGCGTCGTATGCTGGTTTCCAGCGATAAGCTGTCCAACGATCCAATGAACGTGATCGACTGGGTGAACATGTTTGCGTTGGCCGTTAACGAAGAAAACGCCGCGGGCGGTCGCGTAGTGACAGCGCCAACCAACGGTGCCTGCGGTATCGTACCTGCGGTACTGGCCTATTACGATCATTTCATTGAGTCCGTTAGCCCGGATATCTATACCCGCTATTTCCTGGCGGCCGGTGCGATTGGCGCGTTGTACAAAATGAACGCCTCTATCTCTGGTGCAGAAGTAGGTTGTCAGGGTGAAGTGGGCGTAGCCTGCTCCATGGCTGCCGCGGGTCTGGCTGAACTGTTAGGCGCAAGCCCGGAGCAGGTGTGTGTTGCTGCTGAAATCGGCATGGAACATAACCTCGGTTTAACCTGCGATCCGGTTGCCGGTCAGGTACAGGTTCCGTGCATTGAGCGTAACGCAATTGCTTCAGTGAAGGCGATCAACGCTGCGCGTATGGCAATGCGCCGTACCAGCGCGCCGCGCGTCTCGCTGGATAAAGTCATTGAGACTATGTACGAAACGGGTAAAGACATGAACGCCAAATACCGCGAAACGTCACGCGGTGGCCTGGCGATCAAAGTTCAATGTGACTAATACTTAATTTTCGCCCATCTGCAACGGATGGGCGAATTTGCCCCCTCTCCCTCGTCTACTGTAATTTTCCCCACTACACTTGCTCTGTTGCTGTTGGCTTCTGTGACCAACGGCTTATCGGGCGGCCCGCATGCAAACAGCACAACGGATCATTAAAAATTATCGCCGGAATCGCTTAATCGTCTGCACAGTATGTGCACTACTGACGCTCATCCTCACATTAACTGTCCGATTTATTTCGGAGCGTAATTTAAATCACCGAAATATCGTCACCTTTGCCAACCATGCTGTAGAAGAACTGGATGACGTGCTTTTACCCTTGCAGACCGGACGGGACGTATTGCTGCCGTTGATTGGCCTCCCCTGCTCAGTGGCGCGTTTACCCTTAAGCAAACATGCCGCAAGGTTGCAAACGGTGCGTTCTATTAGTCTGATTCAAAGCGGGATCCTCTATTGCTCCAGCATTTTTGGTTATCGTAATGTTCCCATTAGTCAACTGCAGCCCGAATTACCCAGCAGGGAACCGCAACTGCTGCTGTCTACCGACCATTCGTTGATTAAAGGCAGTCCGATTCTGACTCAGTGGTATCCGTCTTCTGCCGATGGTGAAGATGGCGTACTGGAAATCGTCAATATTGACTTATTGTCGTCTATGTTGCTTGAACCCCAGCCGCCGCAGATCACCGATGCCAGCTTAACCGTTGGTAATCGGCATCTACTGTATGATCAAGGTGTTGTCGATACTCTGCCTAAGCTAAATGATGAAAAACGCTACCAGCTTTCATCTCAACATTTTCCGTTTACCATTAGCGTCACCGGCCCTGGTCCCAGTGAGTTGGCGGTAAAACACCTGCCAACACAGCTGCCGCTGGCGGTGATCCTAAGTTTATTAGTGGGTTATCTGGCATGGCTGGCTACCGCCAGCAGAATGAGTTTCTCATGGGAGATTAATCTGGCCCTTGCTGCTCGGGAATTCGAACTATTTTGCCAGCCGCTGCTTAATGCGCAAACCCAGCAATGCATGGGCGTGGAAATCCTTTTACGCTGGAATAACCCACGCCAGGGTTGGATCTCTCCGGAAGTGTTTATTCCCATCGCTGAGGAGCACAACCTGATTGTACCGCTTACCCGCCATGTCATCGCAGAAACCATTCAGCAACGACACGTTTTCCCGATGAGCAGCCAGTTTCATATTGGGATTAATGTCGCCGCCAGCCATTTTCGTAATGGCACGTTGCTAAAAGATCTTAATCAGTACTGGTTCAGCCAGCACCCAATCCAGCAATTGGTTATCGAACTGACCGAACGCGATGCGTTACTGGATGTAGATTATCGGGTCGTACGCGAATTAAATCGGCTTGGCGTAAAACTGGCGATTGATGATTTCGGTACCGGCAATAGCTCGCTCTCCTGGCTGGAAAAGCTCCGCCCGGATGTGCTGAAGATCGATAAATCATTTACTTCGGCAATAGGAACAGACGCCGTGAACTCAACCGTCACAGACATCATTATCGCTTTGGGGAAAAAATTGAATATAGAACTGGTGGCGGAAGGCGTTGAAACACAGGCGCAAGCTCAGCATTTGCGCCGACACGGCGTACATTTATTGCAAGGTTTTCTGTATGCCAAGCCAATGCCGCTGCGCGATTTTCCAAAATGGCTGGCGGGCAGCACGCCGCCGCCCACCCGGCATAACGGGAGACACAGTATGCCCGTCATGCCGTTTCGCTAAACCCGGTTACTCGTCTTCGTCGTGAGCGGGTTGTTCTTTAACAATGCGAACTAAATCCACACGATAGTCATTCGCTTCGACAATCGTAATGCTCAGCGGTGCGACCTCGATAACATCACCTACACGAGGAATATGGCCGTTAGCCGCAATGACTAAACCTGCCACCGTAGCGATGTCTTCGTCTTCATTCACTAACGTATCCACGTCCAGCGCCTGTTGCAACGCATGCAGATCGGTACCGCCTTTGACCAACCAACCGCCTGCATCAGCTATAATTTCAGGCGTTTCATCGGCATCAGGGAATTCACCGGCGATGGCTTCTAATACATCCAGCGGCGTGACCAGACCCTGTACTACGCCAAACTCGTTAGTGACGATAACGAAGCTACCGCGGGCACGACGCAGAACGCCTAACAGATTGATCGGGTCCAGCGTTTCCGGAACAACAATAGCCGGAGAAGCAGAGGCAATCGCCGCCACATCCACACCGTCTTCCAGCGCCACCAGCAGCTCTTTAGCACGCACGATACCGATGATTTCATCCAGTTCACCACGACATACCGGGAACAGGCTATGAGGTGACGAAAGCAACTGCTCGCGAATTTCCTCCACGCTCAGGTCTGCATCAACCCAACTGATCTCCCCACGAGGCGTCATAATGCCGCGTAATGAACGCGACGCCAAAGAGAGGACGCCGTTGATCATATAGCGTTCTTCTTCTACAAATGCGCCTTCCGGGACGGGAACCGGTACCGGATTGTCGGATTCCATCTGTGCGCTGGCCTGACGTTTACCGCCCATCAGACGGAGAATCGCATCGGCAGTACGCGCACGCAATGGCAGCGTCGACTGGTGGCGAATAAAGTTACGACGGGCAATCTGGTTAAACAGCTCAATGATGATTGAGAAACCAATCGCCGCATACAGATAGCCTTTCGGAATGTGGAAGCCAAACCCTTCGGCGACCAGGCTCAGACCAATCATCAACAGGAAGCTCAAACACAGCACCACCACCGTCGGGTGTTGGTTCACAAAACGTGTCAGCGGCTTAGAAGCCAACAGCATCACGGCCATGGCAATCACTACTGCCGCCATCATCACGGGCAGATGGTTGACCATACCGACCGCCGTAATCACGGCATCCAGCGAGAACACCGCATCGAGGATGACAATCTGCGTTACGACAACCCAAAAGCTCGCATACCCTTTCGTCTGCCCGGTATCATGTTCACGGTTTTCCAGCCGCTCATGCAGCTCTGTCGTAGCCTTGAACAAGAGGAAGATACCCCCCAGCAGCATAATCAGATCGCGCCCCGAGAACGCATAGTCCATTACCGTGAACAGCGGCTTTGTCAGCGTCACCATCCACGAAATCACGGACAACAGGCCCAGACGCATAATCAGTGCCAGTGACAAACCGATTAAACGCGCTTTATCTCGCTGTTTCGGCGGCAGCTTATCAGCCAGGATCGCAATGAAGACCAGGTTATCAATACCCAGAACAATTTCAAGAACGACAAGCGTGAGCAAACCCACCCAAATCTGCGGGTCCATTAATAATTCCATGACAAGCTCCTGCTTAAGGAATGACCAAACTGCGCGCTGAGGATCTCAGGCGTTAAAGCGATATGCAGAGAAAATTTGTGGCAAAAAGTGCCAATCTGACAGGCTTGATACGGCCTGAAGGTGAAATGACGTCGGTGACGATCCATATGGTGGGCTACTGCCCTATACTCCTGAGTAATTAAACAGATGCTAAACATAACAGAGAGAAGCGGTTTTTAGCAAAGATTTACCTTCCTTTGCAATAAGTTGTTTCGGAGATATTTTACCCTTCGAAATTTCTTTAAATCGGAAGTTAAATTACGGATCTTCATCACATAAAATATTTTTTTCGATATCTAAAATAATTCACGAAAATCATAGGTTTTTCTTTGTAACCCTTATCTGAATCGATTCGATTGCGGACGACGATTCAAATACATCTTCACGTTGATGTGTTAACGATAATAAAGGAGGTAGCAAGTGACCATTGCTATTGTAATAGGCACACATGGTTGGGCTGCAGAGCAGTTACTTAAGACGGCAGAAATGCTGTTAGGCGAGCAGGAAAACGTCGGCTGGATCGATTTCGTTCCAGGCGAAAATGCCGAAACGCTGATCGAAAAGTACAACGCTCAGTTGGCAAAACTCGATACCAGTAAAGGCGTGCTGTTTCTCGTTGACACATGGGGAGGCAGCCCGTTTAACGCTGCAAGCCGCATTGTCGTCGATAAAGAGCATTACGAAGTTATCGCCGGTGTGAACATTCCCATGCTGGTTGAAACCTTCATGGCGCGTGATGACAACCCGAGCTTTGATGAATTAGTGGCACTGGCCGTTGAAACCGGTAGCGAAGGCGTGAAAGCGCTGAAAGCCAAACCGGTTGAGAAAGCCGCTCCTGCCCCAGTAGCAGCACCCAAAGCAGCAGCTCCCGCCAAACCGATGGGGCCGAACGATTATATGCAGATCGGCCTGGCGCGTATTGATGACCGTTTAATCCATGGTCAGGTGGCAACTCGCTGGACCAAAGAAACCAACGTAACACGCATTATCGTCGTCAGTGATGAAGTTGCCGCCGATACCGTGCGTAAAACGCTGCTGACTCAGGTAGCACCTCCGGGTGTGACGGCGCATGTGGTTGATGTCGCGAAAATGATCCGCGTCTACAACAACCCTAAATATGCAGGTGAGCGTGTGATGCTGTTGTTCACCAACCCAACCGACGTAGAACGTATCGTTGAAGGTGGTGTGAAAATTACCTCCGTAAACATTGGCGGTATGGCTTTCCGTCAGGGTAAAACGCAGGTAAACAACGCAATTTCTGTCGATGACAAAGACATCGAAGCCTTCAAGAAACTCAACGAACGCGGTATTGAGCTTGAGGCACGTAAGGTTTCTACCGATCAGAAACTGAAAATGATGGATTTGATTGCCAAGGTGAAATAATTTCCTGGCATTTACTTAGTTTTCACACTTAAGTCTGTATAGCAATAGGAGAAGTACAATGGAGATTACCACTCTTCAGATTGTGCTGGTGTTCATCGTCGCATGTATCGCGGGTATGGAGTCGGTACTCGATGAATTTCAGTTCCACCGTCCGTTGGTGGCCTGTACGCTGATTGGTGCCGTTCTCGGGGACATGAAAACCGGTATTATCATCGGTGGTACCCTGGAAATGATCGCCCTGGGCTGGATGAACATCGGTGCTGCGGTTGCACCAGATGCGGCACTGGCCTCAATTATCTCTACCGTTCTGGTTATCGCAGGTCACCAAAGCATTGGTGCCGGTATCGCGCTGGCTATCCCACTGGCAGCTGCAGGCCAGGTACTGACCATTATCGTTCGTACTATCACCGTAGCATTCCAGCACGCAGCGGATAAGGCGGCCGAAAACGGTAACCTGACGGCGCTCTCCTGGCTGCATGTATCCTCTCTGTTCCTGCAGGCTATGCGTATCGCTATCCCAGCGGTAATCGTAGCGATTTCTGTTGGTACCAGTGAAGTTCAGAGCATGCTTAACGCCATTCCGGAAGTCGTGACCGGCGGTCTGAACATCGCAGGCGGTATGATCGTGGTGGTTGGTTATGCGATGGTCATCAACATGATGCGCGCAGGCTACCTGATGCCATTCTTCTACCTCGGCTTCGTCACCGCGGCATTTACTAACTTCAACCTGGTTGCTCTGGGTGTGATTGGCGCAGTAATGGCGATCCTCTACATTCAGCTGAGCCCGAAATATAACCGCGTAGCCGGTGCACCTGCTGCGGCGGCTGGCAATAACGATCTCGATAACGAACTGGACTAGCAGGTGAGCGAAATGGTTGATATGACTAAAACTACCACCGAGAAAAAACTCACTCCGAGTGACATTCGTGGCGTGTTCATTCGTTCTAACCTGTTTCAGGGTTCATGGAACTTCGAACGTATGCAGGCGCTGGGTTTCTGTTTCTCCATGGTGCCGGCTATCCGTCGCTTGTACCCGGAAAACAACGACGCACGTAAGCAAGCGATTAAGCGTCACCTGGAATTCTTTAACACCCATCCGTACGTAGCGGCTCCAGTACTGGGCGTTACGCTGGCGATGGAAGAACAGCGTGCAAACGGCGCAGAGATTGACGATGGTGCCATCAACGGTATCAAAGTTGGTCTGATGGGTCCGCTGGCAGGCGTCGGCGACCCGATTTTCTGGGGTACCGTTCGCCCAGTATTCGCCGCGCTCGGCGCAGGTATCGCGATGAGCGGCAGCCTGCTGGGGCCATTGCTGTTCTTCGTTCTGTTTAACCTGGTTCGTCTGGCAACCCGTTATTACGGTGTGGCATATGGCTACCGTAAAGGTGTCGATATCGTTAAAGATATGGGCGGCGGCTTCCTGCAGAAACTGACTGAGGGGGCGTCAATCCTCGGTCTGTTTGTCATGGGGGCATTGGTTAACAAGTGGACGCACGTAAACATTCCACTGGTGGTTTCTACTATCACCGGTCAGGATGGTCAGACTCGTGTTACCACTGTGCAGACTATCCTTGACCAGCTGATGCCGGGTCTGGTTCCTCTGCTGCTGACATTCGCCTGTATGTGGCTGTTGCGCAAGAAAGTGAACCCGCTGTGGATCATCGTTGGCTTCTTCGTCATCGGTATCGCGGGCTACGCTGTCGGACTGCTCGGCCTGTAAAACTGTTGTACATCACCGGGGGCTTGCCCCCGGTTTTTCTATTTAGAGGGTTGAGGATTCATGACTATCACGGACCTGGTGCTGGTTCTATTTATCTTTTCGCTGCTGGCGTATGCCATTTACGATCAGTTCATCATGCCCCGCCGTAATGGCCCTACTCTGCTTACTGTCGCCCTGCTTCCCCGCAGCAGAGTCGACAGTGTTATCTTCCTTGGCCTGGTAGCTATTCTTATCTACAACAACATCACCAGCCACGGCGCGCAATTTACCACATGGTTATTATGTGCACTGGTATTGATGGGTTTGTATCTGTTCTGGATCCGTACGCCAAAAATCATCTTCAAGCAGAAAGGCTTTTTCTTCGCCAACGTCTGGATTGAATATAACCGCATTAAAGAGATGAATTTATCTGAAGACGGTGTATTGGTGATGCAATTAGAACATCGAAGATTGTTGATTCGCGTACGAAATATAGACAATCTTGAGAGAATATATAAACTATTAATTTCAAATCAATAGCTTATAAATATAGCCTGAACTATGTTTTTATATATCAGTGTAAAAGTAAACATAGCCAAGGCTATATTTTATTGTCCTCAATGTTATTTATTTTAACGTTTTATTTATAAATAAATCTAAATGAAAATCGTTTTCAACTAGAAGTCAAATATTATTTCTGCGTTTCTTGTTTTATATTCTCAAAATATGTTAAGGTTGCGCCCGTCGTTGGGGAGTAGCCGATTTCCAGACTCCGGAAATGTACGTGTCAACATACTCGTTGAAAAACGTGGCGCGTACGGACTGAACTTACAGGTTCAGTCAGGCGAGACCATAGGCACATCAACTGCAATGCATATTTGAATGGCGCTGTATTTACAGTGATTCCAGCCTGTATGCATGGTTACTGGGGGCAGTGATGTGTTTTATGGATACCCCGGTCAGGACGCTGTTATGAATCTCACCGCTACCGTTCTTCTCGCTTTCGGCATGTCGATGGATGCTTTCGCCGCATCAATTGGCAAAGGCGCCACCCTGCATAAACCCAAATTTTCTGAAGCATTGCGCACCGGACTGATATTCGGCGCAGTTGAAACGCTTACGCCACTGATTGGCTGGGGCATGGGGATGCTGGCCAGCAAATTCGTGCTGGAGTGGAACCATTGGATCGCCTTCATTCTGCTGATCTTTTTAGGCGGGCGAATGATAATCGAAGGTTTTCGCGACAACGGCGATGAAGAGGAAGAACCGCAGCGCCGCCACGGTTTCTGGCTGCTGGTTACCACCGCCATTGCCACCAGTCTCGACGCAATGGCCGTCGGGGTGGGTCTGGCTTTCCTGCAGGTCAACATTATTGCCACAGCGCTGGCCATCGGCTGCGCCACATTGATTATGTCCACGCTCGGCATGATGATTGGTCGTTTCATTGGCCCAATGCTGGGCAAACGAGCTGAAATTTTGGGTGGGGTGGTGCTGATTGGTATCGGTGCCCAGATCCTCTGGGCACACTTCCACGGTTAATTCAGACGCTGCCAGACATGAATACTAAAGTCGGTCTGGCAGTCAAACGTCGTTTTCCCCGCTAACGTTTCCCACACTTCCGGCTTTGCCCGCCAGGCGAACGGCGTCATTTGCAGTAACGCAACGGCCTCGCTGCCCTGAAGCTGCATCTGATATCCCAGCGCAATGCTCTGTTGCAGAACAAAACCGTCCAGTTGCTCAGTATGGGGCGCATGCAAACGCACCTCATCATAAATCAGCCCTTTCAGTTCCATTAAATGGCGTGGTCCCGGCGTGGCGGTGATCACCCATCCACCCGGTTTAACCACGCGAGCCAGCTCTTGCGCTTTACAGGGCGCATAGATCCGGATGATAGCATCCATTGACTCGTCTGCGAACGGCAGACGATGGCTGGAGGCAACGCAAAAGATCACCTGCGGATAGCGTCTGGCTGCGGCTTTAATTGCCACTTTGGAGACGTCAAGACCAAAGGTTGTACAGCCCGCCAGCGCGTCGGCAAACGCATGGGTGTAATACCCTTCCCCACAGCCAATATCCAGGATCGCTGCATCTTCTGAATTCGACTTTTCTTTAAGCACATTCACAATCGCATCACGCAACGGTTGATAGTGCCCAGCATCAAGAAATGCCCGTCTGGCTTGCATCATGTCAGCGCTATCACCCGGATCGCGCGACCGCTTATGCTGAACCGGCAGTAAGTTGACATACCCTTCTTTCGCCACGTCAAACTGGTGCCGCCCGGGGCAGACAAAACTGTTATTCGCTTGAGTAAGAGGCTGGTGGCAAAGAGGACAGGAAAACGACATGACAACTCCGGCAGGTGACTTAAGGGCGCAAGTGTAACGCGAATTGCGCCCTGGGAAAATAACTTACAGCGACGGCGAGGATACGTTGCTGCCGTGCATCACCAGCAGATGATCAGAGTCGGCAGGCATACCATCCGGTTTAACGTTCTCCAGACGCAGGACATCACCCATTATCTGGCTGAAGACAGGCGCAGAGACAGCCCCACCATAATAAGCACCGTTTTGCGGATTATTGATGACGACCACCAGTGCAAATTTCGGGTCGCTCGCTGGCGCAACGCCTGCCGTGTAGGCCACGTATTTATCGACATACTTACCGTCATCACCAATTTTCTTTGCCGTTCCTGTTTTAACCGCCACGCGATAATCTCTGACCGCGGCTTTAGTTCCCCCACCACCGGGTAACGCGACGCTTTCCATCATATGTTCAACCTGGTGAACCAGCGCCTCCGGCATCACTCTGGTACCGATTACCGGCGGGTCAATACGGGTAATCGAAAGGGGTCGATAGATACCAAAACTACCAATGGTTGCATATACGTGCGCCAACTGCAGCGGCGTTACCATTAATCCATAGCCGAATGCAAAGGTCGCGCGATCCAAATCGCTCCAGTAGCGGCGTTGAGGCATTAAACCGCTACTTTCACCGGTTAATCCCAGTCCGGTTGGATCGCCAAAACCAAAGCTCTTATAGGTATCCAGCAACTTTTGAACAGGCATAGCCAGTGAAAGGTGCGACACGCCGGTATCGCTCGATTTCTGCAAAATTCCGGTCAACGACAGCTCCGGGTAAAATCCGACGTCGCGAATGCGATGTCCATCAAGGTAAAAAGGATGGGTATCAATCACGCTGTCCGGTTGTACTATCCCCTGCTGGAGCGCAGTCATGATCACCAGCGGTTTAACGGTTGAACCGGGTTCAAACGTATCGCTTATTGCACGGTTACGAAAATCATCCAGTACCGCGCCGTCACGGTTATTGGGGTTGAAGTCAGGAAAGCTCGCCATGGACAGTATTTCACCGGTAGCAATGTTGACCAGCACTGCGGCTCCTGATTCCGCTTTATTCCACGTAACGGCATTGTCCAACGCATCTTCAGTGACCGTCTGCAGGCGCTCATCGATGCTGAGCTGTAATTGGTGTGCAGGAACAGGCGTAACTTCGGTGATATTTTCGATTACATGGCCAAATTTGTCTTTACGTACCAGACGGGAGCCAGGTTTACCCATCAACTGGTTATTAAAGCTTTTTTCCAGCCCTTCAATGCCTTGTCCATCAATGTTGGTAAAACCTATGAGATTCGCCGCTACGTGGCCTGCAGGATAGAACCGGCGGGATTCCTCACGCAGGTTAATGCCCGGGAGATTAAGATCATCGACCCACTCAGCCTGCTGAGGGGAAATTTGTCGTGCCAGGTAAATAAAACGTCCGCCAGGATTACTGTTAACGCGTTCCGCCAGCGTACTCAGTGACAGATGCAGAGCCCTTGCCAGAGCCTGCCACCGTTCGTTATAACCCACGCCTCCCTTGCTGATGATGGTCTTAGGATCGGCCCATACGGCGTTAACCGGAACACTTACCGCCAGCGGGCGCCCTTCTCTGTCGGTAATCATCCCGCGCGGCGAGGCAATAGTTACCTCACGTAATGAACGCATGTCTTCCTGTTTCACCAGACTTGTCGGCGTAACAATTTGCAGCCATGCAACCCGACCCAGCAGCAATCCCAGACTCAATAATATTGCCACACAAAGCAGGGCAAAACGTACGGGAGTAAAATTGCGCGCGTCGCCGTCGTTTTTCTTTTTCACCTGAACTCCAGCAAGATAGTTTTTCAGGTGTCTGATTTAACGAGAAATGTCGTAAGAAAGCGGGGAAAACTATGCTACGAACATCACGCCTTTGCAACAAAGCGCTAATGGGAGGGCATTTAGAAATATTTAGACGTATTTTGAATTAAAAAGCCCCGCATAGGCGAGGCTTTATATCTGAGATGGTTGCGCATATGCGCTTCAAATCAGTGGTGTCGATCAGATAGCTGTTACGTTAACAGCAGCCGGACCTTTCTGGCCGTCCTGAATTTCGAACTCAACGTTCTGGCCTTCAGCCAGAGTTTTGAAGCCGTTACCCTGGATAGCGGAGAAGTGTACGAACACGTCTTTGCTGCCATCAGCCGGAGTAATGAAACCAAAACCTTTAGACTCGTTGAACCACTTAACTTGACCTTTAATCTTTGCCATTTGCAAAATTCCTTAGAGTATTTTCTTCGCCCGCAGGCATAACATAGATAAAACTGAGACATTACTGCTTGAGGCACTAATATAAGGTTCGGCAGAGAAGCGGTATTCAACGTCAACGTGTTTACTCAGGACTTCTTTACTGAAAATGCCACACATAAACAGAACTGTACCTCGTTTAACCCAAAACGTGTTATCACATACAACGTTAATAATGGCAAGCCATTTTTAAACGTGTCTCGATCGGTCGCACAAATCCTGTCGTTCATCAAACAGCAACTGCACAGTTATGCGCCACACTGAGTAGTGTTATATTCCCGCCGCTCGCCCCATCCCCCCGCCAGGCTTGCACCATAGCCGGGACATTTCTACCATAGCTCAATAGCTTCGGTTGTTCCAGATTAGCTGTTACAGGGTGTGCCGAATATCATTTTTTATGCTTAGTAATGCATAAAATGTCACAAGCGTAAAAATGAGATCTGCCTTCTGCTTTTGCACCAAAATAATGAAAGAATGATGACAATGCACAAAAAAAGTAAGAGAAACGTTTCGCTGTTAATAAGACGATCGCTATCACAAAAATGACATAATCATATTTTTATCGTATGGGAAATTATATTTATATCAGACCGGGGATAAGATATTAATTGGCTGGAGCATCTGAAAATACTGAGTTAACACGAGAATCAGAGTGCTAATTACACGACATGTGCAGAAGAAAATAATCTGGCATGTTGGCGACAGGATGAAACATCTGAGAACATAAGCAACAGATCCTCACCCTGTCATACCGTTTTTACCGCTCAGCTACCAGGCGGATGATGTCATCATCTTCGTCTTTCGCTGTGACCACAGCAGGCTCTGCCGCTTTTTCAGGTTCGTTAGCTTCGCAAAGGCGACGGAGCAATGCGTTCTGTCTTTTTTGCTGATCTAACAATGCTTCAAGCAGCTCAATCTGCTCATTAGTACGCGAACTTGCCCTATTGACGAAAAACCACAGTACAAGCCCGACAACCAGAATCACCACCGATACAGCCAAAGACGCCAAACTCAACGCGCCAGAATTCAAAACTTCGTTCATTTCACCACCTCAATGTAGACAGCGTAGTTTACCACTGCCGCACAAGAAGGTAATCAACTGTGGCAAAAATGCGCTTACCAGGGAATAAATTTATTAATGGCACAAATACCGCTGAAAAATTGTACATCCTGATCGCACATGATGTTGAACACTTGCGCCCACATCAGTATGCATACCAGCACGACAACTATCAGCACTACCCAGCGAATTTTTTTCACTCCAGCTCCACTCTTCGAATCAACATCTTATGCCTATAAATTATCATGCGTTACCTAAACCCAGCGTTAACTGTATCGGCATTCAATCTTTTTAGGAATGATTCACTTGTTTCATCCCATGTACAGGCTAATCTAATAATAACGAGAAAAGATAAGAGGTTGTAATGCGTCTGATAATCCGCGCTATTGTGTTGTTAGCTCTGGTTTGGATCGGTTTATTACTGAGCGGCTACGGAATTTTGATTGGAAGTAAGGAGAATGCAGCAGGCCTGGGCTTGCAATGCCAATATCTGACCGCCCGCGGAACCAGCACTGCGCAATACGTCCACACAGACAGCGGTATCATTGGCCTGTCGGATTGCCCCTTGTTAAGAAAAAGCACAGTTATTATTGATAACGGTTAATATAGCAGCAATACATCCGCTACGTTATTTGCACCAACTAACGTTATGACTGTTCATAAAAAACCCCAGATACAAAAATACCTGGGGTTTTTACCTTGACGCTATTTCATCAGATTAGAACGGATAGTCGTTATAACCCATTTGTTCTGAAATTTTACGCGCAGCCGTATGCAGCATCGCCACATACTCGTGCAAACGTTCTTCTGAGAAACGTAGCGTCGGGAATGAAATACTCAAGCCTGCAATCACTACACCGAAACGGTCAAACACCGGTACACCGATGCAGCGCAGACCTTCTTCCTGTTCTTCGTTATCTTCACCGTAGCCCTGCTCGCGTACTTTATCCAGCAATACCAGCAGCTCATCAGTATTGGTAATAGTACGGTCGGTGCTGCGCTTGTACTCAATACCATCCAGAATCTGCTTCACTTCATCGCGGTCACGCCATGCCAGCAGAACTTTACCGATAGCCGTGCTGTACAGCGGATTACGGCGACCTACGCGAGAATACATGCGCAGATTGTACATAGAGTCGATTTTATGGATGTAGACGATGCTGTCTTCATCCAGTGCACCAAGGTGCACTGTCTCTTTGGTCAGGCGCGAAAGTTCGCGCATCTGAATATCAGCGCTACGGATAAGATCGACGTTTTGTAACGCGCGAGCACCCAGCTCGAATAGTTTCAGGGTCAGTGAGTATTTCTCCGACTCCCCTTCTTGTGCCACATAACCCAGCGTTTTCATGGTCTGCAAAAAGCGATAAACGGTGCTTTTTGACATCATGACGCGTTGCGACAACTCGGTAATACCAATTTCGCGCTCTTCACCCAGCGCCTGCAGAATGCCAAAAACCTTCAGCACGGAAGATACAGAATCGGGTTGTTTATCCAGATCTGCGATTGCCATTTATCACCCCTTTCGAGTGTTTTATAAAAATCAGAACCGGTTTTTATTATAATTTCACGTATCAGCCCTCGCAATCGCTCTTTGCTTACTTAGTTACAAATCTGCGACCTAACGCCTGAATATCAATGCTAAAATTATTATTCTCATCATAAATTCCAACAGTATTGACTTCCTATGGAAAAAACTCAGACCGATGGTCTGCCATTGCCCCAGCGATATGGCGCAATTTTAACCATTGTTATTGGCATCTCTATGGCAGTACTCGACGGCGCAATAGCAAACGTTGCCCTCCCCACTATCGCCACCGATCTTCAGGCCTCACCCGCCAGCTCAATCTGGATTGTGAACGCCTACCAAATTGCGATCGTTGTTTCGCTGTTATCGTTCTCTTTTTTAGGTGATATGTTTGGCTACCGACGCATTTATAAGTGTGGTCTGGTCGTGTTTCTGTTGGCATCGCTGTTTTGTGCCTTGTCAGACTCGCTGCATATGCTGACGTTAGCGCGCGTGGCTCAGGGTTTTGGCGGCGCGGCGCTGATGAGCGTTAATACGGCATTGATCCGACTCATTTATCCTCAGCGCCAGCTTGGCCGCGGGATGGGTATTAACTCCTTTATCGTGGCTGTATCCTCGGCAGCGGGTCCGACTATTGCGGCGGCAATTCTTTCTATTGCCTCGTGGAAATGGCTATTTCTGATTAACGTTCCATTGGGGATCATCGCCCTGCTGCTGGCTATGCGTTTTTTGCCACCCAATTCATCACGTAGCAATAAACCGCGCTTTGATCTGCCCAGCGCAATAATGAACGCCTTAACATTCGGTTTTTTGATCACGGCACTCAGCGGATTTGCACAGGGACAGTCACTAAAACTGATTGGTGCTGAACTTGTGGGGCTTCTCGTGGTAGGTTTTTTCTTTATCCGCCGCCAGCTCGCATTGCCAGTACCGTTATTACCGGTTGATCTACTACGCATTCCGCTGTTTTCACTCTCTATTTGCACCTCAATCTGTTCATTCAGCGCACAAATGCTGGCGATGGTTTCCCTGCCCTTTTTTATGCAAACGGTTCTCGGACGCAGCGAAGTTGAAACGGGCCTGCTGCTGACGCCGTGGCCGCTGGCAACCATGGTGATGGCCCCACTGGCGGGATATTTGATTGAACGTGTTCATGCAGGTCTGCTTGGCGCGCTGGGCATGGCAGTAATGGCGTGTGGGCTGTTTTCGCTGGTGTTGCTGCCCGCATCACCTTCCGATTTTAATATCATCTGGCCAATGATTTTGTGTGGTGCGGGTTTTGGCTTGTTCCAGTCACCGAATAATCACACCATCATCACCTCCGCGCCGCGCGATCGTAGCGGGGGCGCGAGCGGTATGCTCGGAACGGCGCGCTTACTGGGTCAAAGTACCGGGGCAGCACTGGTTGCGCTGATGCTAAATCAGTTTGGTGAGAGTGGAACGCACATCTCGCTAATAACCGCTGGCATTCTGGCTTCGCTGGCAGCCATCGTGAGCGGCTTGCGTATTACGCAGGCGCGCGTATAAACGCCATACCCGGCAGTACTTCGCCGGGCTTGACGTCACTATTATTCGCGTAACGGTTCCGATGTCACCACTCCGGTTGGTACATAGGATTAGACGGATCGTCGGTATCTCCCATTATACAATCAGAAAAAAACTCCAGACTAAATCCTGCAGTGGCTAACTGCATCAATTTACGCTGCTCATCCGTTAAATTCGCTGTTGGGTCGAGTTCTTCTGCTGAAACAGCATCATCTGCAGAAACTGGCGTTGTGCTGATGGTCATATCGCTCATGATAAATACCTATTTCAGGAACTCTTTTTGGGTTTCCAGTAGAGCTTCTATCGTCGACGACAATACCTTGGTCAGGTTATTGAAGATGGTATTTGCCTGGCTTAATTTTTCAGACATAACTTGCGACTGGCTTTCTACTGTACTGGACATCGTGTTCATCGAGTTTTCCCACTCGTTAAACATACCGCTGCTGATAGTAGCAAATTCACCCGAGTTGTGTGCCTCAAAATCCCAGGTCGATGCGGGAGAAACATAAATATTCGCTTTATCTCCTCCCGTCCCATTCA
Source organism: Citrobacter sp. Cf125 (assembly GCF_030333935.1). Taxonomy (NCBI): domain Bacteria; kingdom Pseudomonadati; phylum Pseudomonadota; class Gammaproteobacteria; order Enterobacterales; family Enterobacteriaceae; genus Citrobacter; species Citrobacter sp. Cf125. The sequence continues at coordinate 442,075 of NZ_JAOWEY010000022.1, forward strand.
TGTCATATGCTTTGTCCATAACAATAACACTTTCTGTAACATGTACACTAGCATTACTATCACCAGCTTCAAAATTGGTTTCTGCCGGTTCTAACATTGTCGTTGGGATTAAGACGCAATAATATTCATGCTCTGCCCCATCCTTCTTTGATGATATCAACGTATACCCATCCGGTATATAAAAGTCCCTATTATTCACCTCATTAATAGGCACAATAAACATTTCGGCGTTAGTTGATACAACACTATATGTCTTCTCATTCAAATCATCCCCTGAATATCTTAAATCTTTATAATTCTTATTTAAATAAGGTGGCTCAACCTTCTCTGATGGATAGGCACTTCCTGCATTTTCTCGATAGGTATATGGTGGCGATGCCTGAACGCCATGGGCATCAAAATCCCAATCAGCAACATCACTAACATAGATATTTGCACCCTCCTGCCCTTTAACATTTGGGCCTTTATCCCTAATGTTATAGGATTCAGTCTCAAGAACAATATCTTCCGTGAGATGGCACTTACCTCCCCCATCGGCAATCACCATTGTTGATGGTACCAAAAAGCAATCATATTCGTGATAATCTTTAGTATCCGTTGATGTTATCAACGTATACCCATCCGGATACACAAATCCTTTCGTCTTAATTTTATCCTCTGGCACAACCATCATCTGGCGAGAAGAGGGAATGACAAAATAGGAGTTAGCGTCAATTTCCGAATTACCTTTGTCATCCTGAGCAGCTGAACCTTTGCCATAATCTCGTGTGAAAGGCTGGTTTCCGAAATAATTAGCATCATACCAGGGTACATCCGCATTTGTGGCCGTCTGACCTGCTGGCGTTGTTCCTGCATCTGAGTCATTCCCAATTAAGCTAAACGTTGCGTCTTTGGCATCCCGTACGGGCTGAAGATCTGGGTAAACATAGAGAGTATAAGTGCCATCAGCCTCAGCTACCATATACAGCCGACAATCCGATTCTGGAGGTTCATTAAGATTAGCAACCGAATCAGCCACCGTAATATTATCTATATCATCTCCAGGATTACCCGTATACATTTTCCCATCAGCCCCAGCCTCAATATGTGTTTCGATAGCCAGCTGATCGGATAACTCCAGTTGTGTAGCCCAATAATAGACTCCCTGGGCATCTAATCCGCGGATAGCTACAGGTCCGCGTTCAGGATAGAGGCCGGAAGTCGTTTCAGGGTTAATGGGTGTCAGGTTGATATTACCGTTAGCATCATATATCCCCCACCCATAAATGATGGCATCTAGTTCGTCCATCACACCACCGACATCAATTTTCATGTCATCATCATCAGTGGAGACAAATGTCACCATCTGTGATTTAAAGCTGTTAACATCATTGAGAAATTCAACGCTTTGATTAGCAAGATCCGTATATACATCCATATAATCTGTTTGCAGCCCAACAAGCTCAGTACTAACATCCGCATAGATTTCCCAGTCACTCTCGGGATATTTCACCCCATTGCCATGATCGTTATCATTTGACCAGATATAGGTGCTGAAATCGATATGATCATCAATCTTGCCATCACCGTCCTTATCCATGTTTTTGTCGAAAGTGATGTCCCAGAGTGAGCCACCAACAGCGGAATCCTCTAAAGGTTCTCCCACGCTTTTTTTACTTGAAACACCGGTGTTCATGAACCGAGAGAGAGACGATTTCAATACGCCCTGTGCAGGAGTCGTGTCGATAAGGATCCCTTTGTTGAGAAGCTGATGATACTGTTCAGAATAGACTGCCAGTTTTTCTGTCAACATATCAATCACCTGTTGGCGGCGCGTACCCGTTTCTGCAGTATCGGCAGTTGTAGCAGCTTGTAGCACCTTAGGCGATGAAGAAACTGCATTGGTGGTTGTACATAGTGTTGAAAATGAAATTTGTCCTGCTGTTGTGACACTTGTAGACATCGTATCTTTCCCTGAAAGGTGTGCAACGTTTTAGTTACCAGGCATCTCGGCAAGCGTATCCTGAGATTGCATATATTGAAGCAATTGTATGTTGCTGGTTATTGCAAGTTTCTGCATCGCGTTGTGCTTATGTACCGCAACCGTACAGACTGAACGCTTAAGAAGGTTTGCAATCTCTTTTACCCGCATGCCTCGTGCATACAGACGAATAATTTCGAGTTCTCGCGAGGTTAACTGGGACTGCTGTTGAGCATAATCAGTAGTTATATCCTTCTGTTGGATCCGCGGAGAAGAATAAAAGCGCTTTGTCGCCAAATAAGATAACGCTTTTGGCAGACAGCGTTCTAAATCATCTTTCTTGCTTATTAACGCGTGTACGCCTGACGCCCGGAGACGTCGGAGCGTGGGAGTAAATGTGTAGTTTTCACTTACAAGCGCAATCAGCTTGATTTCCGGTGCTACCTTTTGAATTCTCGAGATATAGTGAGTAGCATCATTATTATTTTCACAGTCAAAAGATACATCAACAATCAGAACTAATTTTTTATCATCGCGTTTACCTGATAACGCATGAATCAATTCATTTCGCGAATGAGTTACAAATGCAATATCCGCATACCCGGCAAGCAGGCTGCGTAATCCTGTAATGACAATCGGTTCATCACTGGCAACTGCAACGGAGAGTCGGGAATGTAGGAATTTATGGGACATATTCGGTTCCTTCTTATGCAAATGCTAATCAATCCTTAATTAGCTAAAAATAAATTATTTAAGATAATTTCATGCAGGACAAGGTAACTCAAATTATTTATTCTAACTTTAGAATTAAAAATACATTAAATCATTTAATCAATGAATGGCATTGTATTCATTGATTACATTTCTAATATATTTATGTGTCTCATTAAACGGGGGGATTTGATTGCTATACTTCGCAACGTTTCCCTCTCCGGCGTTATATGCGGCCAGAACCAGTTCAAGATTACTTCTATAGCGCTTCACCAATTCTGAAAGAAAATAAGTGCCAAGATGAATATTAATCTCAGGATCAGATAATCGATGCTTTTCAAGAGAATACCCCAATGCTGAAGACAGGCGGTTCGCAGTATCAGGCATCAACTGCATTAAACCCACAGCGCCTTTTGCTGAGATAATGTCCGGATTAAATCCGGACTCAACGGCCATAACCGCCTTAACGAGATACGGATCGACACCATACTGTCTGGCATAGTGGCCGATAACATTATCGTAACGACCCTTGGCCATCTGAGTCGAAAACTGACGCCGCGGTGAGGAACGCGACATGCGAATGGCGGAATTGGATTTCGTGGCCTGCCAGCGTTGCACGGCATCATCGTTAGCGATAGCGCAGCGACGCCCCTTGCTTGACGTCCGTTGCTGTTCGACATACATGATTCCCTGAGCATCTTCATAACACCACTGAGCTGCCATCGCAGCAGGCATGTACCAACACAGTAAAAGAAATATACTATGACGCATTTCCCCCCCCTTTCATGTTTGTTTCCGTATTTTCTTTATCGCAGTTAACATCGCCCTCCATCTTTTCTGACTCGTCATTCTGAGGAATATCATCCTTCCATGCTTGTTCCATCTGCTCGAGCCAGGTCAGTAAGCGCATAATTTCATCAATACTGCTGCTATCAATAAAAGTATAAATTTTTGCCGTCTTAAAAATTCGCCGTGCCAGAGAGATATTGCGAATAACAGGGATATTGTTTTTTTCCGCGAAAGCAATAACAGCAACAGCGCGAGAGTTTTTCTCGACGACTGAAATAAAAGGCAAGCCAATTACCGTAGGATTAAAATAAATGCCCAATGCGATATGTGTCGGATTAGCCAACACCATTTTTGAAGTTAATATATTTGCTTTAGTCTGTTCAGAAAGCAATTCACGATGCAACTGCTTACGCGCGCTTTTAATGTGCTGATCACCCTCATTATTCTTATACTCTTGCTTTATTTCCTGCTTGGTCATCATCAAGTCTTTAATATATAAATAAAAATCAACCAAAGCATCAAATGCCATAACAATTAAAAACGGCAACAAGGTATAACAAAAAAGCAATGGCATCAACCCACGCCACACATTAATAAAATGCTGGATGTCCCCAGTCGGTACAGTGAATAAACGACCATGATACTTTATAATAAAAATACTAAAACCAGTGAGTGCCATCCCAAGATACAAAATAGCTTTTATACTGTCTTTCAAACCTCTAACACTGAATATTTCTTTAAATCCTTTTATTGGATTAATGGCATTCAGATCCAATCGAATCGCCTCCGACGCCATTTTAAAACGCGTTTGTATCAATGTCACCAGTGCCGAAGTAAAGACAGAAATCAGGGCAATACCAGAGATAATTTTAAACGCTGTTGTAAATACCAGTCGCGCATATTCTCCCGTTGATAGCATGAAACCACTACTGACGAATAAATCGAAATAAAATGTTAACTCCCTCGCATCGATGCTCATCCATACAAAAGAGGAGACTGCAATTAACGTAAGTAGCCCTACAAAATCTCGGCTAAGAAACATCTGTCCTTTCTTAGCAGAATCTTCTTTCTTTTTATGCGTTGGTTGTTCAGTTTTTTCTTCACTCATTATGCTTAATTCTTCGGTAAAAAATCACTTAGTCGTAATCCTGTCAACTGGGAGATAAGTAATGGTGTTAAATAAATCAGCAGTACGAAAATGGCGATAACGCTCTTTAATGTTAATGCGACAGAAAAAGCATTCAATTGTGATGCGAAGCGTGAAAGTAAACCAAGCGCACATTCTGTGACAAATAAAGCGACGACGATAGGCCCTACCAAAATTAAAGCCTTCAGCATTAACTCATTAACAAGATGAACAACTTGCAGTGCTAATGCTTTGTCAAAGTGAAAGGATTGTGCCACCGGAAATATTTGATAACTTTTTTTTATCGCCTCACAAAGCGTAACCATTCCGCCACTTAGCATAAAAGTCGCGCCGTAGAAATAGTTCATAAAACTGGCGAAAACAGATGTTTCTACCCCTATCCCTGGATTCATAGTACTACTAATAGTTGCTCCGCGTTGGTTGTCAATGACCTCACCTACCACCAAAGCAATCCAGAATGGCACTGACAGGCAAATACCACATAGTAAACCAATAATCGCTTCCCGAACGATAATCACCATTGGTGGTGCCGCTGGCGCCAGTGGAAACTGTACACTCAGCAAGGGCAAAAAACCGAGAAGCATAAAACACGTAATTACATTTTTGGCTAACATGCCCCCTAGCACCTGGCTGTTAAACCAGGGCAAGAAAAATGTTATTGGCAGAAGTCTGGCCATCCCAATAACAATCAACAGGATATATTCATGGTAGAGCACATAAACATTCATAGGCGACTCATTAGGGTATCTGAAATGCCATAACCAATACTTCGGCAGCGAAACTTTTCAGGCTGGAAACAAACCAGGGTGCAGTCATAAAAAGCGCGGCACATACCGCCAGCAATTTTATACCAAATGGCAAGGTCTGTTCCTGGATATGAGTAATTGCCTGAAGAAGGGCCACAACTATCCCCACCACTGTTGCAACAATAACCGGAACTGAAGATAATATTAACACCATATATAGTGCTTTATTGCCTATATAAAAGATATTGTCCATTGTTTATGCCGCCGTTTTCCATAACGCTGCGTACTGCATGACCATTCCGGTCGCAATCTTAGACCAGCCATCAATGGCAACAAAAAGTACCAATTTTATTGGTAATGATATTGTTACAGGACTCATCATCATCATGCCGAGAGCCAACAATACGTTGGAAACTAACAGATCCACTACAATGAAAGGAAGATAAACATAAAAACCTAAAACAAAGGCGCTTTTTATTTCACTCAATGAATAAGCCGCTAACAGCGTAAATAACGAGCTATTATCAACTGTTGGTTTAATCCCAACAACTTGATGATCATCCGTTACGGGATATTGCTGCTGATAGATATTGCTAAAAAATGTAAGGAGTTCTTTATCAGAAAACCGGTATAAATAATTTTTATATCCAGAAAGGCCGTTATCGATGAAACTTTGCACTGACTCAACATTATCGAAAGAGATACCTTCCTGGCAATAATAATCATAACTCTGCAGGGCAACAGGCGACATGACAAAAGCAGTTAAGAGTAGTGATATGCCATTCAAGGTCATATTGGATGGCGCCTGCTGTAAGCCAATGGCGTTGCGTATCAATGAAAAAACAATAGAGAATTTAATAAAGCACGTTCCGCCCGCAATGAAAAATGGCAATAGTGTCGCAAGACTCAGAATCCCTACCAAACCAATGCTATTATAATCCGTCATAATTTCATCTCACAATGTGTTGTAAACTTCCTCTATTTCCACCGCCAAACGATCATTCAGCAAAACAAGTTCTCCCTTTGCCAACGTTCTACCCTGAACCCGGAGTTCAACATCAACTTTGTTGCCTCCCAGACCAATCTGGGAATCTAATACATCGCCGATTTGTATTTTACTAATTTCTGCTAATGTCATGGTTGTTTCACTGAGTACAAACTCAATGTTTAGTTTGAGTCCATCTGTGGACCATAATTTATCAACAAGAGCATTATTTGTTTGAATATCCATAATATCCTCACTTACAGTAAAATGGTGTTGTTCATATTGGACTGCACAATAATCTATGTTTCCGACATAAAGGTAAATCTGAACATTTGTAATCCACAAGGCATCACCAATGGCCAAATTTTCGATATCCCTCACAGGTAACGCTGTGAATCCGAGAGATATTTTGATGGGACAAAGCAAATGCTGGCAATTGTTTACTATTTCCGTAACCTGCACATCTAATGAGGTTAGGGATGTTTTTGGAAACCAAACTAAACCGGCATTGTCACCTGCACTGTAGAATTTTTCATGCAGAGGAATCTGACATTCTGGGTCCTCAATAACAACTTCAGCAATAGGTGCAGAAAACCACTCAGTCCCTAAGGAGAGATTCGATAACAACTCACTATACAGCGAAGAAATAAATTTTTTTCCCATCTGCTGAACTGAAAATCGAGCATCCTCCATGCCATATTTCTGTAAAAGCTTTTCTGCAGAGACAAAAAAAAATACCTCCGTTCCGGCGTGAAGACCACTACAGCGGATGAACGCTCCCTGCATTCGTTTCTGATTTGTTAGCAAAGGGATAGCATTGCGTACGCAGTACTGCATGATCAGGTTTTCTGTGACATCCAGGTGCCGTAAACACGAAAGAATGGTATTCACGTCTCCTCCTCCTCGTCATTTAGAACATTCTGGTTTGCTTCATTCTGCTGCTGCGAATTCTGCTGATTCTGAAGATAGTCATTTGACGTCGACACGGCACCATCTACACGCAATCCGTGCAACGGATGTTGCTGTTGGAAATTTACCAGTTGTTGTTCAGTTTCAATGTCCGATGGCATAATTTGTATTTGCGTATCAGATTTATTCTGAGCGTGTTCTATGCGTACCTGGGCTTTTTGTTGAGTAGGAAAGGTCCAACTAACTTCGGTCACATTCGATTTCGTGTTTACCGCAAGCGTTACATTTTTGGCGGACTTTAATTGCTGCTGGTTAACTGCCTCTTTTCCACGTTCTCCAGATAACAGCTTTTCCGTTACCCATCCGGATTCATCGATAACCTTGTCAGGCACTGGCATAGCAGATAGCACTGTCACCTCTGAAGATTCATTTTTTTTCTTATCAGATCTCTGAGTATTCTCTTGATGTTGCGGGTCCGCTGCGGTAAAAATTGTTGCCGGCCCACTGTGGATTAGGGTTTCTTCCTTTAATCGTCCTACATCAGCACTGGCATGCTGGCTAATAATCACTGTGGAAATACGTGTTGACACATTAGATACTGAATTATTGCCCGTACGAGCCGTTTGTATCTGCGGTACGGATTTGGCCAACAGAGGCGATAATAGTGGTTCCCCAGCTAATATTACCGATGTCGCAATCTGGACAGTTTGCTCGGTGTCCTTGTCTCCTTTTATCTCATCTTTGTTACCGTCAAAGGTCTCAATCTTAGTACTCTTTTTCAACTTGATACCAGTATCATTCAATAATTTCTGAATAATTCCATCAATAGATTGCACGCCGTCACAAGAGCACATGTTTTCTGATAAATGTGTTTTCACTGATGATGCTTTTATATTTTCCATGAAATACATTCCTCTATAGAATATTCTTCCTGAGAAATTCTTTTGACACTACGCAGACGTTTAAATTTTTGTTGGCATAAAGACCACTTTCGTTTTTTACGTTCATAGTTGGCGCGTAATTGCAACAGATGTGATTTTTTATCTTCTTGTTCATGTTGACTTGCAACTAACTCACTTTTTTCGGCATCCAGGCTATATAAAACTGATAGCAGTAATGATTCTTTTCTTTTAATAGCATATATATTGTCTTTAGTTATTTCACTCTCTGTAACTCCATGCCATAAGTTGATGATACATCCATCAGTCTCCTTATGACGCTCAGCATTAACAATCAGCAAGTTTTTTAATCGTTCAATTTCGCGTTCAATACGTGTCACTTTCAGAATAAGACTATCGCAGTACGTTGAATACAGATTTTCCATACTTTTATAAGGCATACAGTAACTCCAACATTTCTGTAAATGATGTTTTATCTTCCATTTTTTGCTGGAGAAAATTCTTTATAATGTCAGTTTTCCCAACAATTAAATCTGTGGCTGGGTTTTCACCCGGTTGGTATTCACCTAATTCAATCATCAGCTTCAATTCGTCCAGTTTTGACAAATTATTTCGAAATAAAGATGCAGCTTCACGTTGTTCATCAGATGATACTGCACGCGTTACACGACTGACGCTACGTAATACATCAATTGCCGGATAATGTCCTGTACCAGCCAGTTTTCTGGAAAGATAAATATGCCCATCTAGAATCGAGCGCACTTCATCCCCGATGGGGTCTACTTCCTCTTCTTCTTCAAGCAATACCGTATAGAACGCTGTAATGCTGCCGAATTGAGTTTTACCACTTCTTTCCAGGATCCGCGGCAAGTTATCAAAAACAGATGATGGGTAACCTCGTCTTGCGGGCATTTCTCCAGCTGAAAGCGCAACGTCACGAAGCGCACGGGCATAGCGTGTCATTGAATCAATCATCAGAACAACATTTTTGCCGGCATCGCGAAAATATTCTGCAATAGTGGTTGCAATAAGCGCTGCATTCCGTCTTTCAACAGCGGGCCTATCAGAAGTAGAATAGACGACTATGGTTTTATCACGCTTATCCTCCGGGATCCCTTCAGCTAAAAACTCGGTAACCTCCCTGCCTCGTTCACCAACAAGCCCAATAACGTAAACATCTGCAGATGAATGGCTGATGATCATCGTCATTAAGGACGTTTTTCCGGCTCCTGCACCAGCAAAGATCCCTACACGTTGACCTATGCCGCAAGTCAATAACCCGTCGATAGCTCTGACACCTGTCGCAAATAAGCTATCGATTGGTCGGCGCTCACTATAATCTGGTGGAGATTGCATAATGGGTCGAAGCATTGATAAAGGAGCATTGTCAGGAACTGGCGACGCAAAACGTTCACAAATCTTGCCTTGTGCATTAATAACTGTACCCAGAGTATCCATCGATACTGAAAGTGAAAAAGCAGTACCATCTGGAACAATAATATTGGAGCATGAAATACCATCTGAACCGCCCAGCAGACACAGCACAGCATTGCCCTGACTAAAACCGATTGTCTCTGCTTGCCCAATAATCCGTGAATCGTTCAGAGAGCGATAAATACAACATCTTTCCCCAATAAAAGTATGGCGCAAAGGGGCAGTAATGATCGTCCCTTGAATCGATGTGATCCTGGCATTACAATCAAAAATATTACTCAGCAAGATTTCCTGCATTATTTTAGCGCCTGGCTAAATGCTTCTACACTATCATAAAACTGGTTCAAAACATCCGCCAGTAACTCACCTTGTTCAATTGTATTTTCACTTAAAAATACTCTTAGAACGAAACTTCCATCATCTTCAACCAGTTGTAACTGGCCTGTCATACTCCAGTCACAAGTTGCTACTAATGATTCGATAAGTTGAGAGGCAGCATTTAATAACGCATGATGATCATATTTTGCAACAGCACTCCAAAGAACCACAACACCGTTAACAGTACTAAACATAATTGATGGTTTTTCACCAAAACTGAGTTCTATTGTGGAATGATGGTCTATATCAGCGACCAACGATGGATCACACCCCATTATCTCAAGCGCCTGTTTTAGAGTATCTGAAATTTTTGAAACATCCATTTAATTAATCCACCATTTTGATTACGTTAACTTTAACACTTTCTGATATTTCGCCAAATGAAATGACATCCAGATCAGTAAATTGCGACATTATCAAACGTTTAGTATAGCGTCTGATATCAACTGCAGTTAAAAATACAACATCCTTTCGTGAAAGATTCAATAAATGATGCTCGAACCTATCAATAACAAACTCATTATCTGCCGGTTCCATATTGATAAATGATCCAGAAGCAGATGTTTTAATTCCCTTTCGGATTTTATTTTCAATCTCAGGTGATAACACCATAACTGATAATACATTTTCAGTGGAAAACTTATCCGAAATATAGCGCGCTAGCGCACTGCGCACATGCTCTACCAACTGGATCGTATCTCTCTCTTTCCCGCCCCACATCGCCAACGCTTCAAGCACTGCTTTCATATTTCTTACTGAAATACGTTCACTTAACAAACGTTGTAAGACTTCAGATACTCGCTGGACAGTACAGTGCCTGTACGTTTCCTTTAATAACTCAGGATACTGGCGTTCAAATTTATCCATGATGTTTTTGGTTTCCTGAATGCCAAACAACTCAGGGATCTGTGCGGTCACCAGCAGCTGAAAAGAGAGCATCATTTCATCTTCTGCCGAACGCAACGTAAATCCCAAAGATGAACATAACTCTTGGTTCTGTTCAGCGACCCAGTATTCTTTTTCATTTCCATATTCAGTGATGATTATATCAATGCCTGGAAAATCAATAATGCCATCAAGATTCAAAAGTTTGAAATATCCAAATTTAATTGGAAATACACCTGCAGTAACTTCATTGATCAGGACAACAACATGGTTTAACTGTACGTTTGGGCTCATTATTACACTGACTTTCGGGAGTTCAATGCCATAGTTAAGATAAAAGTCCTGTGAAAAGCGCATGCCAAAATGTTCAATATCCAGATTGCTAAAATCCTGCTCTGGGAGCATTACCATCAACGGTACAGTTTCAGGTATAATATTTGCTGTGGGCAAAAGTGTATATCCTTCACTACCAGAACTCCCTCCTGGCTCCGTTTTTATACTCCCGAAAGACGTTGCCTTCTTTTTAGCTTTCACAGTACGGTTAAAAAAAACAGCAAGAATGATGCTGGCTATAAGCATAAAAACTATCAATGGAAATCCCGGAAGACAACCAATTAAAATGGCTACAATTGCCGTTACAATCAAAACAAAATCACGTTGGAAAATCTGATCAATGATATTGTTACCCAGATTTTTCCCATCCTCACTAACCCTTGTTACCACAAAGCCGGTACCGATAGAAATAAGTAAAGCGGGAATCTGAGCGACCAAAGCATCGCCAATTGTTAAAATCGTATAGACATCGGTAGCCCCACTAAAGGACATACCATGACGACCCATACCAATAGAAACGCCACCAATGAAATTGACAAAGATAATCACAATGCTGGCAATTGCATCACCTTTGATAAATTTCATTGTACCATCTAATGCACCATACAGTTGGCTCTCCTTTTCCAGCATGGAGCGTCGCCGCTGGGCATCATCAGCATCAATATTTCCCGCTCGCAAGTCTGCATCAATACTCATCTGTTTACCGGGCATGGCGTCCAGAGAAAAGCGCGCACTAACTTCTGCAACACGCTCTGAACCTTTTGTTATAACAATAAATTGAAAAAGTGTAACAATTGAAAAAATGATAAAGCCAACAACAATATCCCCTGCAATAACAAAATTGCCAAATGTTGTAATAATATGTCCTGCATCAGCCTGCACCAGTATCATACGGCTGGTACTGATAGATAACGCAAGACGAAAGAGCGTTGTAATGAGCAAAAGGGAAGGCAATGCAGAAAATTCCAACACTTTCTGTATATAAAACGTGCCAATGAAAATTAAAATAGAAAATGTAATATTAAAAGCTAATAGTACGTCAATAAGCCATGTTGGTAATGGTATAATCAACATTGCTAATATTAATATCATCAATACAACCAAAAATAATTCTGGTTTCTTTGCTATTTTTTGCCACATATGCTTCTCAGACTACGCTATGAATGTTAATTACACTCTGTATACTTTATAAATCTGTCGTATATAAGTGTTATGTCTATTTTTTTCTGCAATACACAATAATAGACTTTATCATGATGCGATAGAACTTGTTCATTGTGGCTAAGCATCTCACTGTTATTATATATCCATGCAGAAAGATCGATCATACCTATAGGCATTTCCACCATTACAAAGTACCATACTCCATATCGGCAACAGCGGAATATATTCCCCTTGAATGTTACAGAAATTTCTTCTCCAGCCAGCAAATTGCTTACATCATCTTCCAGTCCGTTATTAACCATATGTCCTTCCGATATGAGTAAAACGAGCAAACCCGTCGATAATCATTGCAAGAGTATTCTCAACATTCATTTTTATTTTTTCAGCATCGGCCAAATCATCTGCGAAGATCGCAAAAGGAAGTGGCTTAATAGCAGAGTAAATTTGTTGAGCAAAGTTGATTCTATCACTACCTGCATAATATCTCATACAGTTGTTAATCAGTTCAATCGTTAAATTCTTAGCTTCATCAGGTTGCAAAATAATATGAAAGAAGAAATCAAGCAATCTGAAATCTTTTTCATTGGTTGATGGAAGATACTCACCTTCATTCATTTTCGACATAAACATCTGATCTGCAGAACGAAGTATATTCATTCTGAAATTTGCTTCAAGTAAAGTTCCAAATTCAAGTGAACTGCATGAGGGGTCGTAACTATTAATATCACAATGCAGTGCCTGAGAATAGTAATCCAGTACAGCATAGCGATTTTCAATGCCAAATTTTTCAATCGACATCTGGTATATTTCTAGTGGTTCAAGGTTCTGTGTAATAAAACCTTCATAAGCTTTACGCAATGACTTTTCATTTTGTTTTAGTTGCAAACTAAATTTTTTGGTTGTATTTGCACTGTTAATACCTGCTTTTATCTTTTTCCTGTCAGGTCCCTTCATCAGATTTTCAAGTGCTGATTCCAGAATATCCGAAGAAATATCAGGCAACTCATCATCTTCTTTTTTCTTCTTTTTCATTAAAATAAACGCATGAAGAAGTAAAGCAATTTCTGTCGGATCGGCGAATAGCTGATGTAGATAATTTAATAATTGTTTTGCCGTCGTTGCTCCAGCTTTGGCAAAATCATTGATTTTTACTACACAGTTTGGTGTTTTCTCCTTTATTGAGGCTTCGCAGTCTTCAGCAATACTTTCTGGTGATGAAGGTTTTGCCTTCGCCGCACGGTTATTCTGCAGAAAAGAACTCAATAACGCTGACATATCATCGGCCATAGTCATCGCAATTGAAAAAGAACCTTTCTCCACTTTCATCTCAGCATCATCTTGCATCTTTACAAGGGCGGTGCTTAAATCGCCAATCCCTCCCGCACTTCGAACGCGGGCCATTGGCAAAGATTCTAATGCCATGTTCTACCCCTGATGAGTTGGTGTTATAAAAACATCTTGATTAATTTTTTTCGTCATATTCTGATAATTGTTAATGGCATCCCAGCCATCGTTAATGTAACCATCAAGCGCATCTTTGTTGATAAAATCATCTTCTAGTATCCGGGGCTGAATCAAAAAGAGTCTTACTGCCTTTGAAGAATTGTTTGTCTTTGTTTTAAATAAACTACCGATAAATGGAATATCGCCAAGCAATGGGATTTTAGTAACGCCATCAGACAACTGATCGCGTGTATAGCCACCAATTAGAAGATTCTGCCCTGCAGTCACCCGAGCCATGGTACTGATAGCAGTATTCCCCACAACCGGTAACTGATCTACCGTTGCAGTATCACCTTGATCGTCTGAAACAGTATTTCCATCTGTAATGTCAATGTTCATTTCAACGAGATTGTTATCATCTGAAATCATTGGAACAACATTGATGGAGGTACCGTAGGTAACCGTCTGGAGCGAAACTTCTCTTTCCCCCATCAATTTGACATAAAAACTACGCGAATTGTCAAAGATAGCCGGAATATTATCCTGAGCCAGGATAATGGGGCGTGATACAATATTCGCCTTATTCCTCTGACTTAGTGCGTTAACGGTTGCCAAAAACATATCACTTTGCGAGCTTGTTAAGATACTTGTGGCATTGAAAAATGTCTGGATGTTAGAACCGACTTTATATTGCCCTTGCCAATTTACACCTATTTGTTCTAAGTCATCCTTATTAATATCTATAATCCAAAGTGAAAACTCGACTTGCTTACGAGGAACATCAAGGCGTGCAATAATATCTTTTATCATGTTAACTTGATCTTGCGTACCTTTAATAAGCAAACTATTACGACCTGAAAATGGCAATACTTTAATCTCACTTTCAGAAAACATGCCATTATCGTTAAATTCTGCACGCACGCCAAAGTCAGATTCTTCAAGGATCCCTGTTTCGACTGTAGACTCAGGTTTATTTTTCTTTTTCACTGCAACATTACTTTTTCCTTGAATTCCATTATTAGAAAACAAGTTGTTGATTGTGGTAGCAATACCTTGCATTATTTTCGTCTGACCGCGATAGCTATAAGTACGATCATCCACGAAAACATGCCGCAGTTTTACAGTATCAATAACTAATTCACTGTTAGATGATGAATACCCCTCTCCCATAAAGCCGGCTATGCCAACTACGATTTCAATATATTTAGGTGGCCCGGAGATATAGAGTGTATTTGATGGCATATTCATTTTAAGTGGATATCGTGGATCATACATACCATTGCTGTGCAAGAAATCCTCCAGATCTCTGTAGCTTCTGGCTGGAAAATGAATGATTGCAGTTTTAGCTTCTGAGGCTTCATATATATAATATATTGAACCATCAAAGTACCAAATTAACCCTAAGTCATGCGTAATGCGTTCAACCATTTCCATTGGTTTGTTAAGATCAAAACGACCTGTCACCGAATATTTTTTTGCACGGGAACTTACAATAAATGGTTTATTAGTTTGTGATGATATCGCTTTAAAAACAAAATCAACACTCTTATTATTGGCAGTAAATGTGTTAATTTGTTCCGTTAAAGTAACATTGTTACTATGGGTCAATTGGCTAATTCCATTACTTGTTGAAGTATCCTCAACAGCAGAAACCACTCCACTATAGCTTAGTATACCCAATACAATGAGTGTACTTAAATTTTTCATTGCGGTTTCAGTCCTGAAAAACATTGATATATCCATCCATGAAAGACGTGAGAAACTCCATATTCGAGCATTCAAGTGGAAACAAACAAACTCGGCCGTCATTAATACCTATTCTACACGCAAAAAATTGATTCAATTTCATCACTAACATTGAGAGAACCGCATACTTATCAATAAAACATTCGTCGGTTAGCAGGAACAACTCATACTTTTCGGAATGACAGGCGTTATAATTTTTCATTTATCTTCCTCAATGAGGATGGTGTCATGCCAAAAGAGGATAAGATAACCTGATTCAAATGTGACTGTGAGCTAAATCCATTGTTCATTGCTATATGAGTAAGGCTTTCTTTTGTCTCTACAATATCCAGCATTGTTTTTGTCAATCTCCACGCCTGCATTCTATTTTTTGCTGTATCACCGAAATATAATTGTGTTTTCTTTCTGAAATTCGAGTATGACAAACCGTAACGTTTACTTAAGTTAGTAACATTGCCAATATCACTATTGATATAATTTCCTATAAGATAGCTTGCGATCATATAAGACTCTTGCTGTCGTATAAATTTGCATAATGAAACAAAGTCAAAATCATCTATTCTTCTGATGTACCTAATAATAAATAATTGTTCTAGTTCTGAATACCGTAAGCATACATTGCCATTGTGCTTATTTTGAGTACCAGAATTCCTGTACGTATTTTCGTCAGAATAACCCTGATACGCAGCATCAAGAAATGCAAGCAGCTCAGAAAAATACCCTATATTTACAGTGCCCGTTAAAATTCTTGACTGTTGACAATAATCTCTGATCTGGCGACCATAGACTAATTGCTGTGAAAATCTTCCCTGTTCGCCAATCATCCAGATATGATTTTCACACGGCACATTCTGAAGACATTGATTCTTTTTATTTTCAGCGCATAGTGAGACGCATAGTATAAATTTTTCCGATAACTGTCTGCGACTAATTTGATTTCCTGGATACCACTTAATCCCTTTTACTTTCATGGCCTATATCCATATTTATTCAGAGCCCAGGTTGGCAGAAATAGTCATACTTCCGCTATCGTTAACATCAGCCATCATGGCCACGGCGTCCGTTACACAGATATTTAAAAAATGTTCCAGATTTTGGTCAGTGCTATTGATCGTTAAGATTTTTGACTGAAGATTCCAATGAATTTCGGCATCTGGATGTTGAGTCTCTGCAAGATACTGCGTTGCACAGTACACAAGCTGTTGCCTGAATAAACGCGTATGATTAGTAATATGTCCGTCAGGCACCAATGCGATGTCTCTTACTAACGGTTTTTTTACTGTGCAACCGAACAGTACTGTTGATAAAATAATCACAATAAATGACAATGTTCCATTATATGCACTAATATTCATATTTTAGTTCCCTTCCTTGGGATCAATTTTATCTTTTGTTTCGCTTCTGAATAACTTTTTTATCCCAGGAGCCTTAGCTTTCGGCATAGGATAGTGTCTTTCATATAAATATCACATAAATTTTTATTTATTTTTCTTTTTTGTTGAATAAATAAATGTTTATTCTTTTCATTTTCTATATCCCTTAAACTACTTATCAGGATTGTAGCCTTGTCTTTGTACGGGATTTTTATGGAAGAGATTTCGCAGCACGTAGGTATGGATTACCTGCCCCACTATGTCATGAAGGTGCTTTCTGGCTCGATGTATGGAGTAGACATTCCATTACCTCACAGCGAAAACGTGCATGTCCGCTTCATGTCACAGCAACAGTTATTAACTGCGGAACAAAGTGAACAGCAGTCTATTTTTAGCAGCCTCAACACCGTTGTCGTCCCAGCCCCCGAAGAGCAGAGTACCTGCTTTCTGTTGTCGTTCATAACTTCTTCGGGAAGTGATACAGTGGCAGTGTCTTGCAAGTTACTGTCACTCGACGGGGAAGACTCCCTTTCCTCGCAAAATAGCGGAGTGACTTTAGATCGAACTTTAAGCCTAAACAGCCCTGTTAAGATTGGTCCGATAACTATTGCCCTAAAAATCAATGATGAATCCTGGAATCAGGACGTTGTAAACTATTCCAGAGAGCCGTTTTCTGCTCTGCATCAGGATGAAAACATTGCCGATACTTCATTTACTAAAGTATCAACCGATAAATCATATTTTCGTTGCCAACTTTATTGGTTGATTTTTCTCAGCACAGTTATCCTTGTTGTAGCCGCCGCTTCTTTCATCGGTTATTACGCGAAGGTGGATAATAGTGCTTCAGTACTGTCTTTATTGTCTCCTGTTGAACCTGATATCGTTAAACTTAAGGATGGCAGTATTTATGTCATTGTGATGAACGATACCGACGCCGGCTGGGGCTGGCAGGAACTTAATAAAAGTAATATTAATACAGAAAAAATTCATATTGTATCGCTTGAATCGGCTCGCCTTGATCTCTCGGCAATGCTCCACGATCTGAAGATCCCATTCCATAAAATTGAACTTACTGATTATTCAACTTTAGCAATAATATTTAGTACAGAACGTTGTACTGAAGATACGTGTAATAAGCCATTTAACAATCTGATTGGTAAGAATTATCCGTGGATAAAAAATATAATCATTGGTTCATTTGCCGATCAAGAAATTATTGTATCTGCTAAACGTAAACTCAATAAATTAGGATTTCAGTTTACAACAGACATTACACCTTTAAGAGCGAGTTTTATTATTCATGGTGTTATCGAGAGAGAGCAGTATTCTGTTATCCAGAATTTGATAGACAGTTTTAGACAAAATTTTGGTGGTGAATATGTTCAGTTTTATTTTGGATTGGACGAACCTGGGCTACGGCCGTTGACCTATCGGAACGGTGATGACAGTTATGCCATCATGTCTGATTACCACTGGCTTTATCCCTATTGATATTATAGAAATATGAGGAAATTAATATGGTTAGATTTGATAACATATCGCATGATGCAAGCACTGTTGCTAATGCGGAGTTTGGCACGGGATATATTAGCAACATGTCTTTAGGATTTGAGCAAGGTACTCAAGATCTTAGATTATCGCTGGATCAGGCATTAGAGGTTTTACAAAAAGATCCCAGTAACCCTGGAAATCTGGCGGCATATCAGTCTGCATTATCTGAGTATACTCTTTACAAAAATGCGCAGTCGAATGTTGTGAAATCTTTCCGTGATATTGACCAGGGTATTATTGCTAACTTTAAATAATAAATGATGTGCGGCAAGGTAGGTCCGCTGCTTTTGCCGCTTTCGATTTATTCTACGGACAGGGAGTACTATCGTGGGCATGTTTATTAATCAGATATCACCACAGTCATTACAGGCACCAATTTTTTCAGAATCTCAACCCTCTTTGGTTACGGGGGATTTGATTGATCTAGATACGCGTTTAGCTGAAGAAGTCTCCAGACTGGCAGTAGGTACCCAGGTTGAGAAAGACAGAATTACCGCCGCATTGAATAACCCAGCTGTCACTTCTGACCCAGAGCAACTTGCAATATGGCAAAACAAACTGAGCGCTTATACTATAGACACCAGTTTATATAGCACGCTGGCTCGTAAGGGTGTTTCCGCAATCGAAACATTAATAAAAACATGAAGAAATCATTTAATATAAAGACCGCACTGTTGCTACTTATATTTCTACTTTGTGGATGTAATGAAAAATTAGCTGACCAATTATCTGAAAGGCAAGCTAATGAAATCATTACACTTCTTGAGTCGAATAATATTGATGCTTTCAAGGTTGATAGTGGTAAAGGGAAATATTCCATTCAAATTTCCTCAGAAAGTCTGGCTTCAGCGACGGTATTACTGACTGCTTATAACCTTCCCTCCGCTGAAGATATTGAAATATCGCAACAATTTCCTGCGGATGCTATGGTGTCAACACCCCTCGGTGAAAAAGCGCGACTGATCTCGGCTATTGAACAGAGACTGGGTCAGTCACTGCAAGAACTGGAGCATATCACCAGCGCCAGAGTGCATTTGAGTTATCCTGGTATTAGCCCTGAAAATAATGACTCATCTTCAATGGTGGCATCAGTATTGATAACCTATCAGGGAACAATTGATGAAGCAGCTTATACAGATAAGATACGCCTATTTATAAAGAACGGATTGCAGGATATGCACTATGAAAATATATCGGTGGTTATGTTTCGCCAAACCGCGCCCCTTAAGTTAGTGAGTATCAAAGCTTCACATCCGCTATGGGGCTACACCATAATCATTATATCCTCAGTTCTACTATTATTTTTGATTTTGCTAGGTATGTTATGGCCCCGTATATCTCAGCGTTTTTTTTCTAAGAAAGAGACAGAGTAACCTATCACAATATTTTTATTAGCGACGATTTCTATTCGTCGCTAATTAATGGATACACTATGAGTGAAATAATTATGCTTAGCAATATTGTGCTAATGCCGGCTAACTGGGCGAATACTACCAGAGTAGCTAAATGGTGCAATTTACCACGAACTATTGTGAACAGACTTCTGTTACCACATAACACTATTGATATTGACCTATTGCAACTCTCAGAACAAAATATGTTCTTTATTTCTCGCTGGGAAAAAATCTATAGTGCAGCGATTATGGTCGCATCACGACAACTTGCTCCTATGTTCGTACGGTTTCCCGCCGCCTTAACGCTTTTAACTGCCAAACAGCGCGCTTTCCTGTATATCCCCTGGTTTTCATCTTTACCCATAAACCAAGAATACCGCCAACCTGATCTCGCTATGCTTGAACAGTATGCATATACATTGTTGCTAAAAGCGATGCACAATCGATTACCCACTCCTCTTATCCCTTTACTGGCATTATTTTTCTCTGATGAATGTCAAGAGCCTGATATCAGAGATGACCAAATCTATTCTGAGGAGTATTTTCTTTTTTTACGGGCCATAGAATATGCTTAGACAAATTTCACTACCGAAGCAGTATCCTTTGCCAGATACCCCGCTTATCAAAGCCAAATGGCTGAGTACAGCGACGAGCGCATCCAGGCTTGAACAGATTGCCAGGAAACATGCTCAACATATTCTCCGTGATGCAAGAAATAAGGCTGATGAGTTACGTTCCCTGGCATGGACGGAGGGTTATTGTCAGGGAATACAGAAAGCATCACAGACTGTAGTCGATTACGTCAATAATATTGAATCTACAAAATCACATTTACTCCAACATTCACAAGAGCAACTGGAGAAACAGTTGCATCAATTATTTGCCAGTGAGGCCGGTATAGAAAATATACTCGCACTTTTAGCTCATTACCTATCACGTGATGCTATTGCAGACACCAAAGCTATCGTTTCATTCCCTGCTCATGCCATTCGCTCAGCCAAATCCATCAGTGACAATTTCAAGCAGTCCGGAATTGATGTAGAACTTCGAACATGTCATGCTGAAGAGTTACGGGTAGAATATGGACAGGAAATATGGTGCTGTGATTTTCTGCGCCAACCATCACAGCTCGCTAAATTGGCTATTACCGCGTCTTTTGCTACGCTGAGTATTTCTGAATGCCTTGAAGTATATCGTCAGCAGACAGTAGAATCTGTTTTGGAATAATCGACTTAGAACTTTTATTTTTGACCGTATAAAAGGCCCGAAACATACCGGGCCTTTATATACATTAGTTAGTAATCAGGCTTTCAGATTGCTACTTACTGTAGAAACCAGATCGGCTGACGAGTGTCTTATATCAGCCATCAGAGAAAGAAGGCTACTCATAATTTGTGCAGCTTTTTGGGCCGTTTCTCTACTCATCTCCATGGTTTGATCCATCATTTTGCCACTTGCCTGCAGGGACGTCTGCTCTGCTTCAGAATTTTTCGTTCCCATACCAAACGCGCCTTGTTCTGCCTCAGAAAGACCTCGTCCCAATCCCATAGCCCCTTGGCTAACAGAGGAAGCGTGAGCCTGGTTTTTTAAGAAACCCGTCCCCGCCCCCACTCCCGAAGCAGCCATCTGAGTAGTACCACTAGTAATACCCGATGACAAAGCCAATACCCCCTGCTCACGTAATTCATCTGCCGCAGCATTGGTGAAATCTTGGCTAATTACACCGAGCTTGCCGGACATCTTATATCCAGCAATTGAAGATTCATTTTCTGACTCAATCATGGCAATCAACAGCGTCAGCAGTGAACTGGCTTTTGGCATTGCTACGGTTATCACATTACCTGTGCTGTTATCGCTGCTGCCTAAACCACTATGTAACTGAGTAAGAAGTTGCTGAGCCTCTTTCCACACTGCGGCTTTGTCTTCTTTAGTTCCGTCCACACCTTTGTAGCCATCGCCTACCAATTTCACTAACGTCTGGTAGGCCTGAGTATCTTTAATGTTCTGTCTACTATCCGTACGGGCAACATCTACATTCTCACTTGTATTAAGGTATACATTGCCCGTTGTCACTGAATTAACCGATCCAACCATGATATTTATCTCCTTTTTATTAAATTTATGCACGAGTATGTGCCAGAATTTGTTTACCTACCTGCATGGACATTCCCGCTTCTTCCGTTTCATTTGTAATGATCGCGTTCATGGTTTTCATTGTGTTACTGTAGTTTTCAACGATAATATCCATAAACCTCTTTACAAAATCGTTATCTTTCATAATTTCCAGCAATCTGGCAGAAATATTATCGCGTTGTTGTTCATAAACACCGCTAGTAATTGAATAAGCGCCATTATTAATTCCACTGGCTGCAAGTGAAGTTCTGAAAGTATATTTTGACCCCATTTTTATAGCACTTCCAACGCCTGATTCTCCATGATTTGAAAGGCCTCGTAAAATCGAGTTTGTCATATTGCCTGCGAATTTATTACCCAATAATTTTGCCCCTCCCCCCAACACTACCATAGCGGCAATTGTTGTTAATAACATCGTTATTGATGCAAGAATAGAGGCAACGAGTTCATTCGCCCCCATAGCTTCAAACATTTTAGCAAATCCACTCACAACTGCATTCATCGCTTTCGCCATAAAGGACTCACCCGTTGCAGCTTTTGTGATTTGATCCGATATCATGAGGGTCGTGCTAGCAATAAACAATATAGCCATCACGCCACCGGTAAATAGTGCAGAAATGGCACCGGCAACCATCATCACACTCATAATTACTTTGCCAAGAATACCAAAAATCTTATGCATCCTTTTTTGTTTTTCTGCGATTTTATCTGATTTCTCAGTTTCCTTTGCCAGTTCAGCCTGTTTTGCTGACTGTTGACTTTTTGCCAGCTCCATATTCGTCTTTAAGGTTTCTTCGTTACATTTACCTAAGATAGTCACTAACTGTGCCATCATAAGGTCGACTCGATTAATGCTACCTGTATTATCGTTATTTACATTCCGGGTGCTAACTGTCGCATTCCCCAATGTGTCCTGCGCTACTTTCAGCATCTGAGTTGCCGTAACCACCGCTTGCTGTTTTTCCTGAGCATTCTCAGTGGCATCATTTGCCGCTGTTTGCGCCTTGCTTTTGACATCAATCGCCTGCTGGCATTTATCAGAAGCCACGTCCACTGCCTGCTGTGCACTTGTCATCCTATCTGCAGCCGTTTTAATCGCTAGTGTTTTTTCCGTATTGTTGCTGTAAATCGCGTTCAGAGCGTCGTTATATGCTGTTTCCGATGAAGTAAGAATATTCAGGGCATTGTTCAGCGACTGCTCAGCGTTGTTTAGAGATGTTTCAGCTTGTAGCAAATGGTCGTCAGCCTCGTTTACGGTCTTTACAGCCTCGCTATAAGCTAAATTTGCCTGCGTCAACGTCTGCTGTGCGTTTTCGACATCTTGCGACTTCTGAATAAGTGCTGCTGATGTGGCGCTTCCCATCAACTGTGTCGCTGTGGCACGAAACATTTGCCCGACCACAGTAGAATCCCCCAGTTTCACCGCTAATGTGGCCAGAACCTGTGTCAGAGAATAGGTTGATGATTGCGTCTTACCTCCCGACATCGTGCTATTCGTCTCACTTGCTTGCGACTTAGGTTGCTGGGATGATCGCAGCGTCACACTTTCAGGAGAACGTAAAGTCGGTTTCCATGATTCACTGGTCATGGCTAATTTCTCTGCGCGCGTAACCAATTTTTGCTGGACAATTTTCTGCGCCGCATTTCCGTCACTGCTGCTTGTAGAACTAATGTCCTTTTTCGCGGTAGTAATTCTTTCGACATCACCTTCACTAGTTACCTGCTGGGTAACCAGCGTGACAGGCTTATTTGCTATTCCGTACATGGTAATGATCCTCATCACTGTCGTTAATCTTTGTTAGCGCCTTAAGATATACTTCGGCACGCTTGACCAGCTCAGGATCCTTTTCGTGAGCCACGACCTCTCCAAATGAGTCGCGTGCTTTCGAATAGTTATGTAAGTGCATATAGCACTGCCCTGCTTCAAAAATGGCGCGCAAATTATCATCATCAAGTGCATAGGCAATCGCATAGATATCCAGTGCATGCTTGTAGTCCTGCTTTAACTGATAAACGGCGGCCAGGCCAAATGCGTAATCAGGATTATAGAAATCATACATCATTAAAAATTTAAAAAAGTGCTCCGCTTTTTCAATTTCTCCTTTTTGGTAATACTCGTATGCACAGGCGTAGAAACCGTTCATCAGGCTATCTGGAATACCATACAGCTGTTTGCGGGTAGCTCCAGACTCAAATAAATCTTCAATAAACTGTTCACGATTTTCTTCAGCAATTTTGCTGAGAAGATCCTCCATCAAAACATCATTTCCATTGTCCATAATAAATTTAGATCCATACAAATAATAGATGATTGTTATTCTATAATTATCACTCCATTCATTATTGAAATAAATAAATAAAGATTTAGAAGATATGCACTTAGGTTGACACATAGAGAAATCGAAGCACTTTTTGAAAGAAATCCACCCACCGTGATGCCATCCTACACGTGACACTTGATGATTAACAAAACTACAAGGAGATGTATATGCCTGGTGCAGTTAAAACATACTCACACAATGTTTATAGCCATTATAAAAGTGATTTTCACAGGCAAAGAGAAGTTAAGAACCATAATTTACTGTCCGCATGTTTATCAGCTATCGCTAATGTCCCTAAAAATATTAGCATTAGCAAAACCCTTCAAAAAACAACAGCAGATTTGGCGCGTAGTAATGCTAATCGTGTAGATATCCCAATACACTCGTTCAATAATAGAGGTGTCATGACTCTAAATGAGAATCGTGTAAAATTAGAGATACACACAGCTTTAAATATAGGTAATGCTATAACAACCTTTGAAAATAAATACAAAACTGATTCCCTCAGCGGAAAAAATTTAGAGGCTTATAATGTTCTAAAAGACAAAATACAGGAGTTTAAAAACGATTTTGATGCTCAGTTCAAAAAAGGTGAAGCGATTATTAACAGTATAGAAACCTGTGCAAAAATGGTCGATGCTAAAACAATAGTTCCCATTTTCGATGCAATGTTTAATAAATATACTCAATTGAAGGAGTCACCGGTTAGGCAGACTACAAATCTTGATGTTGATACTATCAGGACCTCATTAGCTAACATATTGAACACCGAATATAGAACATCTGACATTAATATGGCAATTAGTGAGCAAGGTAATGCAGCAGGCCAAATTATCAAAAGATTTCTTTCGTCCTCTCGATCAGTGCATATCAGTGATGTTAGCATCGCCAGGCTTGAACAACCTGCTTTTAATGACTATATGAATAAACAGCTTCAGGAGTTACCAGTAAATGACCGCGAGTTGACATTATCCTTATATAAGGCTTTCACTACAAACCTAAATAAGAATATTTTGTTTGACAAGGATTTTACTTCTACTTTTTTCGGGCAGGCTATTATAGTTACAAATGATTTTGTAAAGTCCTGTCATACTGAGACGGACAGTTTTAAGGGGGAGGGCCGCGATAATTCAGTTGGAAAAGCTCTTAATTCCGCATGTGAAAAATTTGTTGAATATGTGAAAACCACCTTACCTGAAGCGTAGCATTTTCTTCGAAAATAACAATGCTGCTCTCTACCAGCGGTGGTTTAAGGCTAACAAATGAAGGGCCACGATGTGGCCCTTTTATAAATCCAGGCAACCTACTTCAAATATTCCCCACTGCGTAGCGCTTCAATACGTTTGTCCAACGGGGGGTGAGTCATAAACAGCTCACTCAACGATTTGGATTTACCATTGATGCAGAACGCCATCATACTGGTCGCTTCCTGCGGCTCATAGCTGGTTTTCAGGCGCTGCAGCGCGGCGATCATTTTTTCACGACCCACCAGTTTTGCAGAACCGGCATCCGCATGGAATTCACGATGACGTGAGAACCACATGGTAATGATGCTCGCCAGAATACCAAACACCAGTTCCAGCACCGTCGCCACCGCGAAGTAGATCAACGGGTTACCGTTGCTACCCTCACCCTCATCACGGTTTCCGCCCATAAAGCCAGCGGCAATTTGCGCCAGAATACGTGAGATAAAGATAACGAAGGTGTTTACTACCCCTTGAATGAGCGTCATGGTCACCATATCGCCATTGGCAATGTGGCTGATCTCATGCGCGATAACCGCTTCGGCTTCATCCGGGCTCATGTTTTGCAACAGGCCAGTACTTACAGCCACCAGCGAGGCATCCCGGCGGGCACCGGTCGCAAACGCGTTAATATCTGGCGCGTGGTAGATTGCAACCTGTGGCATAGCGATCCCGGCCTGGCGGGCCTGATTCGCAACTGTATTCATCAGCCAGCGTTCTCTTTCATTGCGAGGCTGTTCGATCACTTCCCCGCCAACGGACTTTAACGCCATCCATTTGGACATCAGCAGCGAAATGAAGGAACCACCAAAACCAAACAGCAGTGCCATGATCAACAAGCCTTGAACGCTGCTTGACTGGATCCCTGTCAGGCTCAATACCAGCCCGAAAACGACCATCACAGCCAGGTTCGTCAGCAGGAAGAGCGCGATTCGCATCATAATTTTCTTTTAACCTCAATTTAACAAAACGCACTATGCGATTACCCATATCGTATGGGTCTTATGACTATTTTCAAGCATCCATAGGTGCTAAGTCACCAGAAAGACACAACTTTACATTTTATCGTATCAGGCTGACGTCTTCATGCACTTGTTAAAAAAACAGGCACAATTTCTTGTGCCTGTTCGAGGTTATTGACTGGTTGCGGGCTGTTCCGCTGGCTTCTCTTTCTCAAGATGCGCCAGGTCGAGCGCGATTTTTACCGTTTCATCCAGGTACGGATCCGGCTCCTGGTAATCCTTCGGCAGATCGTCCAGTTTCTTCAATGGCGGTTTGCCTTCACGTTTAAACCGATCGTTGATACGCGCCAGACGCATTGCGTCATCTTCGTTATTCTCTTTTTCACGCTGAGCGTAATTCAGAGAAGCGATGTTGCGCTTATCCTTCATCGCATTGAAACGCGCAATGTCCTTCATGATGTACTGGAATTCAGGATCTTTGGCAATACGTGCATTGTGCTCTTTCAGCAATTCAGGTCCGAACGGCGTCAGATTATCTGACTTAGTGTAGGTCGCAGCATCAATGCTGTCCCACGGCAGTGCGTTATCTTCAAACTTCTCGCCGGTTTCAGTTTCTTCATTACCTGTCGGCATGATGATATCCGGCGTAACGCCCTTACGCTGCGTGCTGCCACCGTTTACGCGGTAGAATTTCTGTATCGTATACTGAACAGAGCCCAGCGCAGGCCATTCCGGTCGTAGCATCTGATCGTAAATACGGTTCAGGGAGCGATACTGCTGGACGGTGCCTTTCCCAAAGGTCGGTTCACCAACGATCAACGCTCGGCCATAATCCTGCATTGCCGCCGCGAAAATCTCTGATGCTGAGGCACTGAAGCGATCGACCAATACCACCAGCGGGCCTTTGTAGTACACAACGCCGTCGGTATCGCTGTCTTCACGCACTTTACCGTTATTATCACGAACCTGAACCACCGGGCCGGAAGGAATGAACAGACCGGAAAGCGAAACCGCTTCAGTCAGTGCACCACCACCGTTGGTACGCAGATCGATGATAATACTGCTGACATTTTGTTTTTCCAGTTTCTGCAGTTGGACTTTGACATCATCAGTCAGACCTACATAGAAGCCAGGAATATCCAGTACGCCAACTTTTTCTTTACCAACGGTTTTCACGGACATTTTCACGGCGCGGTCTTCGAGACGAATACGTTCACGCGTTAGCGTCACGGTGCGCGTCTTGGTACCTTTACCGGCAGGCAGAATTTCAAGGCGTACCTTGCTGCCTTTAGGTCCTTTGATCAGTGCCACGACGTCATCCAGACGCCAGCCAATCACATCGACCATGCCCTTGCCCGTCTGCCCGACGCCAACAATACGATCGCCAACGCTGATCGCCTTGCTCTTGGCTGCCGGACCACCTGCCACCATGGAGTTAATGACGGTGTAGTCATCATCCATTTGCAGAACCGCGCCAATACCTTCTAAAGACAAGCTCATTTCAGTATTGAACTGCTCGGTATTGCGCGGAGAGAGATAGTTAGTATGCGGATCGATTTCACG
The DNA here is from genome assembly GCF_030333935.1 of Citrobacter sp. Cf125. NCBI lineage: Bacteria > Pseudomonadati > Pseudomonadota > Gammaproteobacteria > Enterobacterales > Enterobacteriaceae > Citrobacter > Citrobacter sp. Cf125. The sequence goes on from NZ_JAOWEY010000022.1 coordinate 470,145, forward strand.
GGCGAACGCTGTCATCGCCAGTGAGAACACATCTTCGCTGTTGGTCTGCGCCAGACGGCGAATCGCAAATTTGTAGCGGCGCGTCAGCGTTTCGCGAATTTCCGCATCGGTTTTACCGGTCAGCTTCAGGCTGAGTTCGTCAAATTTAACCTTACCGTCCCACAGCGCATTAAGCTCTGCTTCGCTCTTCGGCCACGGCGCTTTGCTTCGGTCGAGGTTAAACATGTCGTTACCGGTAAAATCCATCGGACGTGCCAGTACGCTTAATGCGTACTGATAACGTTCAAATCGGCGTTTTTGCGCCAGATTATAGAGATCGTAAAAGACATCCAGCTTGCCGGTGCGTAGTTCATCGCCGAGGACCGTTTTCTTTTTTGCATACTGTTCGATATCGCTCGCCAACAGCACATTGTGGCTGTAGTCGAGCAAATTCAAATAGCGGTCAAAAATTTTTGCCGAAAACGCCTGATCCAGATCGAACTGGCGATAGTGTGATCGCGTAAAACGCGACGTCACACGTTCGCTTACCGTCGCATGCTGGGTTTCTTCCTTTAAAACGGGGATTTGATCGGCACGCGTGATGTCTTCCACAGCAAGTGCCTGGCCTGCTAATGCAAGCAGACCAGCTAACGCAGTAAGCCTAAAAAAAGTGTTCATGCCAGGCCTGGCCTCCGTTTCAGAACACCAGGTGTTCTGCGCGTACAATCAAAGACATACCCGAATTCAGCTGTACACGGACGCCATCTTTGGTGATTTCTAATACGGTGGCATCCATCGCATTATTTCCTGCTTTCACCTTCAGAGACTGCCCTACCGTCAGTACTGAAATATCAGATACCGGGGTATGCTGTTCTTCGCGAGGAGCACGCGGTGCTTTTGCTGCTGGTTTTTCAGCGCGAGGTTTACGCTCTGCACCTTCTTTACGACGCGGTGCAGGACGCGGCTTACGCTCGCGACGCGGTGCGCCTTCTTTTTCACCGGCAGCAGCTGCCGCTTCGCGTTTTTTCGCCTGTTGCTCTGCGCGTTGCGCCTGAACACGGGCTTTAGCTTCTTCCAGCTGTTTGCGCGCATGTTCAACATGTTGTTCATCCAGCTCACCACAAGGGTTGCCGTCGAGATCAACACGCGTTGCGCCCAATTTAACGCCGTACAGATAGCGCCAGCTTGAAGTATAGAGACGTAAGGCAGAACGGAGCTGAGTCTTGCTGAGGTTCATTTCGCCCTCAACACGCTCTACCAGATCCTGAAAAATGCCAATTTTCAGTGGGCGCGCTTCGCCTTCCGCACTAAAACACTGCGGGAAGCGTTCGGCCAGAAACGCGATGACTTCTTTACTACTATTCAACTTAGGTTGATTTTCCATGAAATTTCCTGATTACAACGGACGTAGCCAACAAGCGCAGGCATGAACAGGCGACATTATAATGACGTCATCAGTAATTGCTACGTTATCCGTTGATTATCCTGCGACGTGCGCAAAGAATTTTTTGTAATCCGTCGTTGCAAGCACGGTTTCAAGCTGTGCCACCAGTGTACGCAGACCTTGTTCATCTTCCTCAGTAAAGCGGCCAAACGCCGTGCTATCGATATCCAGCACGCCGATTATCTGATTTTCGACGGTGATTGGCAGGACGATTTCAGCGTTGCTGGCGGCATCACAAGCAATGTGCCCATCAAAAGCATGTACGTCCTCAATACGCTGAACCTGGTTCTGCGCCACTGCTGTACCGCACACACCACGCCCTACCGGGATCCGCACGCAGGCAATTTTGCCCTGGAAGGGACCAAGCACCAGCGTATCGTCCTCAAGCAGGTAAAAACCGGCCCAGTTCACTTCTGCAAGACGCTCGTACAACAATGCGCTGGTATTCGCCAGCGTTGCCAGAAAACTGGTTTCACCTGCCATCAATGCCTGAAAATCACGGTTCAGATCCGTGTATAGCTCTATTTTGTTCATTATGTAATCACTTAGTTGTCTTACTTAAAACTGCAGCCTACTAAAATAAACATTAAATGCGTTAATGCTCAAGATCATTCCCGTCATGAGTTAAGATAACATTACTTCAACAATTTGATTCGCGATACATGGCCTTAACGACACCACGCATCACGCCAACTAAAAAAATAGTCATCAGGTCCATCGGTGAGGCACTACCTCGTGCACATTATCATCGCTGCCCTGAATGTGACCTGATATTTAGCTTGCCTAAAATGCGTTCGCACCAAAGTGCCTTTTGCCCACGCTGCCAGGCAAAAATTCGCGACGGACGCGACTGGTCATTAACGCGACTGGCGGCAATGGCTTTCACCATGTTGCTGCTGATGCCCTTTGCCTGGGGAGAGCCACTCCTGCACATCTATTTATTAGGCGTGCGCATTGATGCCAATGTTATGCAAGGCATCTGGCAAATGACCCGACAAGGTGACCCCCTCACTGCTTCTTTCGTGCTTTTTTGCGTCGCTGGCGCGCCGCTAATTCTCGTGACCTCAATTGCTTATCTGTGGTTTGGCAATATTCTTGGGATGAACCTGCGCCCGGTGCTGCTGATGCTGGAAAGGCTCAAAGAGTGGGTGATGCTCGATATCTATCTTGTGGGCATTGGCGTCGCGTCAATCAAAGTTCAGGACTATGCTTTTTTGCAACCCGGTGTGGGGCTGTTTGCTTTTATTGCGCTGGTGATCCTCAGTATTTTGACGCTGTCGCACCTCAACGTAGAGCAGCTTTGGGACCGATTTTACCCGCAAAGACCAGCCCGTCGCCCTGATGAAAAGCTCCGCGTCTGCCTCGGTTGTCACTTTACAGGTTATCCGGACGCTCGGGGTCGCTGCCCTCGTTGCCATATCCCGCTGCGCTGGCGCAGGAATCAAAGTATCCAAAAGTGTTGGGCGGCGCTACTGGCCTCTATTGTCCTGCTTTTGCCTGCTAATCTGCTGCCCATCTCGGTAATTTATGTCAATGGTGGTAGGCAGGAAGACACTATTCTGTCAGGCATAATGTCTTTGGCAAACAGCAACGTCGGCGTTGCGGCGATCGTTTTTATCGCTAGTATTCTGGTGCCATTCACCAAAGTGATTGTGATGTTTACGTTGCTCATCAGCATCCATTTTAACTGCGAGCAAGGATTGCGTACCCGCATAAAACTGCTGCGTATGGTGACCTGGATTGGCCGCTGGTCGATGCTGGATCTCTTTGTTATCGCTTTAACCATGTCGCTGATTAATCGCGATCAGATACTTGCTTTTACTATGGGACCGGCTGCGTTTTATTTCGGCGCGGCGGTAATATTGACTATTCTTGCTGTGGAATGGCTGGACAGCCGCTTACTTTGGGATGCACATGAGTCAGGAAACGCCCGCTTCGCAGACTGAAGCGCAGATTAAAACAAAACGCCGTATCTCTCCGTTCTGGCTGCTGCCGTTCATTGCACTGATGATCGCAGGATGGCTTATCTGGGGAAGCTATGAAGATCGCGGCAATACCGTAACCATTGACTTCATGTCCGCGGACGGCATTGTACCAGGACGCACGCCCGTTCGTTATCAGGGCGTTGAAGTGGGCACGGTGCAGGATATCAACCTCAGCAAAGATCTGCGAAAAATTGAAGTCCGGGTCAGCATCAAATCGAGCATGAAAGATGCACTGCGCAAAGATACCCAGTTCTGGCTGGTCACGCCGAAAGCGTCGCTGGCCGGCGTTTCGGGTCTGGATGCATTGGTTGGTGGTAACTATATCGGCATGATGCCCGGAACCGGCGAGGAAGAAGATCATTTCGTTGCCCTCGACACGCAGCCCAAATACCGTCTGGATAATGGCGATTTGATGCTGCATCTGCGGGCGCCTGACCTCGGTTCGCTCAATAGCGGTTCGCTGGTTTATTTCCGTAAGATTCCGGTGGGCCGGGTGTATGACTACACTATCAACCCCAACAATCAGGGCGTAACTATCGACGTGCTGATTGAACGTCGGTTTACCAATCTGGTGAAAAAAGGCAGCCGCTTCTGGAACGTCTCCGGTGTGAATGCGGATGTCAGCCTCAGCGGCGCGAAGATCAAACTGGAAAGTCTTGCCGCGCTGGTCAATGGCGCCATTGCTTTTGATTCGCCTGAAGACTCAAAACCCGCCGCAGCCGACGACACGTTTGGTTTATATCAGGATCTCGCGCACAGCCAGCGCGGGGTGATCGTCAAGCTTGACTTACCCAGCGGGGACGGACTCAAAGCTGGCTCAACATCGCTGATGTATCAAGGATTACAAGTCGGCCAACTCACCAAACTGGATTTAAATCCAGGCGGTAAAGTGACTGGAGAAATGACGGTCGACCCCAGCGTCGTAACGCTGCTGCGCGACAACACGCGGATTGAATTACACAGCCCTAAATTATCGTTAAACGATGCCAATCTCAGCTCACTGCTGACGGGTAAAACGTTTGAACTGGTCCCCGGCGAAGGCGAGCCGCGTAGCCAGTTTGTTGTTATCCCCGCAGAGAAGTCGTTGTTACACGATCCAGGGGTCATGACATTTACGCTCACCGCACCGGAGAGTTACGGTATTGATGCTGGCCAGCCGCTGATTCTCCACGGCGTTCAGGTCGGTCAGGTGATTGAGCGCACTCTTTCCAGCAAAGGCGTTTCATTTACCGTTGCCATCGAACCGCAGCATCGTGACCTGGTGCAAGGTGACAGTAAGTTCGTGGTCAACAGCCGCGTGGACGTCAAAGTCGGACTTGATGGCGTGGAGTTCCTTGGCGCCAGCGCCAGCGAGTGGCTCAGCGGCGGCATTCGTATTTTGCCCGGTACGAAGGGGGAAATGAAAAAAAGCTACCCGCTGTATGCCAACCTGGAAAAAGCGATTGAAAACAGCCTGAGCGATCTGCCAACCACCACGGTCAGCCTGAGCGCCGAAACGCTGCCTGATGTGCAGGCCGGCTCGGTGGTTCTATACCGCAAATTCGAGGTCGGTGAAGTGATCAGCGTTCGTCCTCGCGCCGATGCATTTGATATCGATCTGCATATTAAACCGGAATATCGCAACCTGTTGACCAGCAACAGCGTGTTCTGGGCCGAAGGCGGAGCAAAAGTTCAGCTTAACGGCAGCGGATTAACCGTACAGGCATCTCCCCTTTCACGCGCGCTTAAAGGGGCAATTAGCTTCGATAATTTAAGCGGTGCCAGCGCCAGCCAACGCAAAGGCGACAAGCGCATTCTGTATGCTTCGGAAACCGCCGCGCGTGCGGTAGGCGGCCAGATAACGCTGCATGCGTTCGATGCAGGTAAACTCGCTGCTGGCATGCCGATTCGCTACCTGGGAATCGATATCGGCCAGATTCAGACGCTTGAGCTGATCACCGCCCGTAACGAAGTGCAGGCAAAAGCGGTTCTGTACCCGGAATACGTGCAGACCTTCGCGCGAAGCGGTACCCGTTTCTCCGTGATCACCCCGCAAATTTCGGCAGCTGGCGTGGAGCATCTGGATACAATCCTGCAGCCGTACATCAACGTTGAACCCGGACGCGGTAATCCGCGACGTGATTTTGAGTTGCAGGAAGCCACCATTACCGACTCTCGCTACCTCGATGGTCTGAGTATTGTGGTGGAAGCACCGGAAGCAGGTTCGCTGAATATCGGAACCCCGGTTTTGTTCAGAGGTATTGAAGTGGGGACTGTCACCGGGCTGACGCTGGGCTCGCTTTCCGATCGTGTGATGGTTGCCATGCGCATTAGCCAGCGCTATCAGCATCTGGTGCGCAACAACTCCGTGTTCTGGCTGGCATCCGGCTACAATCTTGACTTCGGCCTGACCGGCGGTGTCGTGAAGACCGGTACCTTCAATCAGTTCATCCGCGGCGGCATCGCCTTCGCGACTCCACCAGGCACACCGCTGGCTCCTAAAGCGCAGGCAGGTAAACACTTCCTGTTGCTCGAAAGCGAACCTAAAGAGTGGCGTGAATGGGGAACTGCCCTGCCACGATAATCTCTCCCCTTGCTCCGGCGTACTCGCGCCGGAGCACTTATGCTACACTGCGCACCTGTTTTTTTGCCGGTGGTACCAAGTGGCTTATTTTCCCGACGCCTTTCTGACTAAAATGCGTGAAGCAATGCCTTCCACGCTCTCATTCGATGATTTTCTCGCTGCCTGTCAGCGCCCGTTGCGCCGCAGCATTCGCGTCAATACGCTGAAAATCTCCGTTGCCGATTTCCTCACACTGACAGCACCTTACAACTGGTCTCTCACTCCGGTTCCCTGGTGTGCTGAAGGTTTCTGGATCGAACGCGATGAAGAAGAGTCAGTGCCGCTCGGTAGCACAGCAGAACATTTAAGCGGCCTGTTTTATATTCAGGAAGCCAGCTCAATGCTGCCAGTCGCTGCGCTGTTTGCCGAAGGCAATACCCCGGAACGCGTAATGGATGTCGCGGCAGCCCCTGGCTCCAAAACCACGCAAATTGCCGCAAAAATGAATAATCGAGGCGCCATTCTGGCGAATGAATTTTCTGCCAGTCGCGTCAAAGTCCTGCATGCTAATATCAGCCGTTGCGGGATAGCCAACGTCGCCCTGACCCATTTTGACGGACGAGTATTTGGCGCTGCGTTGCCGGAATCATTTGATGCCATATTGCTCGACGCCCCGTGTTCCGGGGAAGGCGTAGTGCGTAAAGACCCTGACGCGCTAAAAAACTGGTCGCCAGAAAGTAATCTGGAAATTGCCGCAACTCAGCGCGAACTGCTCGACAGCGCCTTTCACGCTCTGCGCCCCGGCGGCACGTTGGTTTACTCGACCTGTACGCTTAATCGTGACGAAAATGAAAATATCATGCAATGGTTGATTGAAACCTACCCGGACGCCGTCGAGTTTTTACCACTCGGCGATTTATTTCCACATGCCGAACGCGCCCTGACGCCGGAAGGATTCCTGCATGTGTTTCCGCAAATTTACGATTGCGAAGGTTTCTTCGTTGCGCGTTTGCGCAAAACAGCCGCCATCCCTCCACTACCTGCGCCGACATATAAAGTCGGTAACTTTCCGTTTAGCCCGCTGAAAGGACGCGAGTCCGCGCTTATCGCGCAAGCCGCGAGCGCTTGTGGACTGCAGTGGGAAGATAATTTACGCCTGTGGCAGCGCGATAAAGAGATTTGGCTGTTCCCAACAGAAATTGAGTCACTGATCGGCAAAGTCCGCTTTTCCCGACTCGGCGTCAAATTAGCCGAAACGCACAATAAAGGCTACCGCTGGCAGCATGAAGCCGTCATCGCGCTCGCCAACCCAAATCACAGCCATGCGTTTGAACTGACGCTTGCCGAAGCTGAAGAGTGGTACCGCGGCCGGGATGTCTACCCACAAGCCACACCGACGAGTGACGACGTACTGGTTACATTCCAGCATCAGCCTATCGGTCTGGCAAAACGTATTGGATCGCGACTGAAGAATAGCTACCCACGCGATCTTGTCCGGGATGGCAAACTCTTTACGGGATAACGCACGTTTTTACTGGCGCTTTTGCTAACGTTGACTACGCTGAAAAATGGACGACCTAACTGGTCGTACCACAATTAGCAAATTAACGGAGAGCACGATGATGAAAACCAGTGTGCGCATTGGCGCTTTTGAAATCGACGACGCCGAGTTACATGGCGAATCGCCGGGGGACCGAACGTTAACCATTCCGTGTAAATCCGACCCGGATTTATGTATGCAACTGGATGCCTGGGATGCCGATACCAGTGTCCCGGCCCTGTTGAACGGAGAACATTCAGTACTATTTCGCGAACACTACGATCGTAAGTCAGATGCCTGGATCATGCGCCTTGCCTGATTCAAAAAGAACCCGTCGCCAGACGGGTTATTTCTTGGTCAATTTCCCTCATCTATCAACATCTTCTACACTACAGCTATGGCTTTACCATTTGAGGATGGAATGTTCACGCTGGTTCTTTTTGTGTGCTACCTGGATGGCGGTTGTGAAGATATCGTGGTTGATGTCTACAAAACTGAGCAGCAGTGCCTGATATCGATGGACGATCAACGTATTCGTAACGGAGGGTGTTTACCCGCGGATGACTACATCGATAGTTTCTGGCACCCGGCCCAGGAATACAGCGATTTTTGATTATTGCAGTTGTACCAGCGTTAACTCGCCGCCAAATACAGCACCGGTATCAATATAATGCAGATTCTCGCGATCCAGCCGATGGCGCAACGGCGTGTGGCCAAACCAGAAGTGATCCGCACCGCGAATCCCACAACCGTTGTTCATTAGTCTCGAACGATCCCACAGCACACGCTGTAAATCGATCTTTTTTAGCCACTGATAATCATCATCCGGGTAATCGGCATGAGCAATAACGTGTATGCCGTTTTGACAGTGCAGCTCCAGAATCCAGGGTAATTGCCAACACTCTTCAAGAGCGAATTTTGCTGCCGGTTGCTCCGCCTGCGCATACCACGAGCCACCATTCATTAACCACATGAATTTATCCCCCGTCGCCAGCGCGTCCAGCGCCATCTGTTCATGATTCCCCCTGACCGCGACAATCCAGCGTTTACGCAATAATTTCAGGCAACGCAAACTGTCTGGTCCACGGTCAATAACATCCCCCACTGAAACCAGCAGATCCTGCCAAGGATCAAAACGGTACTGGCGCAGTTTAGCCATCAGTATCGAGAAGCAGCCGTGGATATCCCCAACCACCCAGACGTGACGCCACTGTGTACCGTCGATTCGTTGATAGATATTGTCAGGTCGTCCCATGTCGCCTCCAGAGTACAAGGGTACCTGATTATAATTTTAGCAATGATGGTAAAAAAGCCTGGACGATCGTGGGCAGGAGTATGGTATGGTTTATGGAGAATGCAGCATGCGATAAGCCGTGTTTTGCCCTGGATGGCATCGCATTCGCCACATAAAAAGAGACCGAATACGATTCCTGTTTACAAATCAAAACGTAATAACCTATAAACTTCAATAAGTTAACACCAAAAACCCACTAACAAACACCTCCTGATACTTACTATTGCACCCATTCAAGATCAATCAGTTGCTATTGGTTTCGTGGCGTCGTCGGGAAAAATTCGGGATCGCATTGTTCCAGCATCTACCCATTTTTAAGAATTCATCAATTCACAAAACCATCATTCCGATTTACCTTACTAGCTCCTTTTTAAATCATTACCGGTGCGCACCACTTTTTCTTCCTGCCCTATACTTTCAGTCTGACATATGGCTGGAGGTTTCTATGTGTGGACGCTTTTCACAGTCAATGACGCGTGAAGATTATCTTGGCTTGCTCGCTGATGAATCAGAACGCGACATTCCATACGATCCAGAACCCATCGGAAGATTCAACGTAGCACCAGGAACAAAAGTTCTGCTTCTGAGCGAACGTGATGAACAGTTGCATCTTGATCCAGTTATCTGGGGATACGCCCCCGGTTGGTGGGATAAACCGCCGCTCATTAACGCACGGTCTGAAACTGCGGCCACCAGCAGAATGTTTAAACCACTCTGGCAGCACGGTCGCGCAATTTGCTTTGCTGATGGATGGTTTGAGTGGAAAAAGGAAGGCGACAAGAAACAACCCTACTTTATTCACCGGGCAGACGGTCAGCCAATTTTTATGGCGGCGATCGGCAGCACACCATTCGAACGTGGAGATGAAGCAGAAGGATTCCTGATAGTGACAGCTGCGGCCGACAAAGGACTGGTAGATATTCACGACAGGCGGCCTCTGGTACTGTCGCCAGAAGCCGCTCGCGAATGGATGAGGCAGGACATTGGAGGGAAAGAAGCTGCGGACATTGCGGCCGACGGTTCCGTGTCGGCTGATAAATTTATATGGCATGCCGTAACACGTGCCGTCGGGAATGTTAAAAATCAGGGTGCAGATTTAATTAAGCCTGTTACTTAACCTGAAGCAGATCCTCATAGCGGGTCGTGTATCGTGGTGACAGCATCTCTCTCTTCATCGCCCATTGTTGCTGTATCCCCTGTCCGGCGAAATAAAGCGCCCCCTTTCCTTCCTTTGCATTCAGATGATCCAGAACTTCCATCAATTTCTCACTACCCCGGCGCGGCGCATTATCATCGAACAGATTCAACTGGGCGATGCCCTGGCTGAAGAAGTCCCCCAGCATTACCCCGGCTTTCTGATATCGGTGTCCGTCTTTCCATATTGCATCCAGACTCCTCGTCGCTGCTGCAATGATATCCCGGCTGTCCTGTGTCGGGGTAAGCAGCTTCACCGACGCGCTGTTACCGTAGTACGGTTCGTTCAACGCAAAGGGTGACGTTTTGACAAAAGTGGATATGAAGCGACAATACTGATGCTCTCCACGTAACTTTTCTGCGGCGCGCGACGCGTAGCTGCAGATGGCCTGTCGCATAGCGTCATAATCCGTAATACGTTCCCCGAATGATCTGGAACAGACAATTTCCTGCTTTACGGGGGCAAATTCCTCCAGTTCAAGACAGGGTTCGCCGCGCAGTTCGCGCACCGTTCTCTCGAGGACAACATTGAAGTGCTTCCGGATAAAATGAATATCAGTATCAGCCAGCTCCAGAACCGTTTTAATCCCCATTGCCTCCAGCTTTTTGCTGATACGGCGCCCTACTCCCCAGACCTCATCGACCGGAAGTGCAGCCATCAGTTTGCGCTGGCGATCCAGGTTAGATAAGTCCACCACCCCACCCGTTTGTCTCTGCCATTTTTTGGCGGCATGATTTGCCAGTTTCGCCAGCGTCTTTGTCTGGGCAATACCAACGCCAACCGCCAGCCCCGTATTTTGATAAACGGCATCTTTTAATTCCTGTCCAAACTCCTGCAGAACCCGGCAGTTTCTTACGCCAGTCAGGTCACAGAAGGCTTCATCAATTGAATATATTTCGCAGCGGGGAGACATTGCCTCCAGCGTGGACATTACTCTGCTGGACATATCTGCATAAAGCTCGTAATTGCTGCTGAAACAAACCACACCATATCGACGAAATAAGTCCTTCTGCTTGAAATACGGATCCCCCATTTTCACACCAGCTCTTTTGGCTTCAGCGTTACGGGCGATAACGCAGCCATCGTTATTTGACAGAACAACTACCGGCCTGCCTTTCAGATCTGGCCGGAATGCAGTCTCGCAACTGGCATAAAACGAGTTCACATCAACCAGGGCAAACATATCAGCTTGCCGCTTTCACGATAAACGTCACCACCCCAAAGATATCCAGCGTATCTTCGCTGTTTATCGTAATGGGTGCATAAGCGTTGTTTTCAGGAACAAGCATAAGTATTGGATGTAACTGCAGACGTTTAACCGTGAACTCGCCATCGATGGCAGCGATAACAATATCTCCATGTGAAGGCTTTCTGGATCGGTCAACAACAAGCAAATCGCCATTTCCGATGCCCGCTCCAGTCATAGAATCACCAGACGACTTCACGAAGTATGTTGCACATGGGTGCTGAACTAATAGTTCATTGAGATCAATACGTTGTTCAACATAATCCTCCGCTGTGGATGGAAATCCGCATGGAACAAGATCACTAAACAAGGGAAGCGCAACGATCTGGCGCAACTCAACTGGTGAATAAAACTTCATAATAAACTCACTCACACTTATACTGTTTATATATACAGTATATACTGACATTAAACACAGTAAAGAGGAGTTAAAGCATGTTCGTGGAACTCGTTTATGACAAAAGGAATTTTGATGGGCTGTCCGGTGCGAAAGATATCATTCTGGGCGAATTGACCAAGAGGGTTCACCGGATTTTCCCCGACGCTGATGTCCGGGTTAAACCGATGATGACACTGCCGGCGATCAATACTGACGCCAGCAAGCATGAGAAGGAACAGATAAGCCGTACTGTTCAGGAAATGTTTGAAGAGGCTGATATGTGGCTGGTTTCAGACTAAGTGACGGTTTTCCGCAGCCCGTTTTGCATACGATGTGGCTGCGGAACCCATGTCCTGGGTAACTCTCTATCCCAGTACTGTATTCCAGAGTAAAATTATCTGGCTACGATCTGACTGACTATTTTCTTCAGCTCATCCACGTCAGCTTTCAGTTGTTTGATTTCTTCCTGTTGAGATTCGTTCATATCCATCAGTATCAGTATAGCTGCATGATGGATAGCGACGGTTACTCCTGAGTCACCGGCCTGAACTGACAGGACATTTTCAACAACCACGCCATCAGCTAATTCAATATCACCGGCGGTGACTTTTGCCTCAGGGTAGGCCTCATATAACCCCTCTGCCAGTACACCAATACCAAAGCGACCATCTCCTTGTTTAGTCTTCAGCCGCCATGTGCAGGCGCGAATCTGTCGCATTTTCCCTAACGGGTCTTCAATATCTTCAATATCTCTCTTAATTTTTTCAGAAGAACCACCGTTAATCCAGTTGCCATTGGCAGTGGCATTACCATTACCGGAGAATATGTATGATGCCCCTCTCACATAGTTACCAGAGCCGTCTAAAAGAGCCACATCCAGCTGGCCATAACCGTTCTCTTCACCCCATTTGTATCTACCTGAGAACCCAGCCAGAGCCCTTGTAACGCCGTTAACTATATAATTTGATGAGAGCGAACCACCTGAAACATCAGTGCCATTGGCCGGATCTGATACGGATTTATTGACTGCATAAATATTTCCAGAAACAGATATCTGAGATGAAATATCCCCGCCTGTTTTGCCGTTAACAGTTTCAAATCTCGTATCATTACCAGCAGCAACAGTTCCATAATCTGTTCCTACGTCTCTGGTCGCGCTGTTTCCTAAGCTGGATAGCTTATCGGACAGATATTTCCATGACGGCCCAGTAAAGCTTGAACCATCAGGCAGTTTGACCGTTATCATTCCAGAGGCACTATACACCTGTTGCCAGTTCTGCTTGTCGTAATTCAGGCCTCGAAGCGCTTCTGCGCTCTGAGCCACTAGCGCGGCAGTAACCATGTTCAGCGCCACACGAGGAACAGCTGACCAGGCCGCACCAGATTGTGTTGGCCCGGTAAAGTTACTGACCAGCGTCAGTCCTGTATTGCTCTCGATTGTTTTGACCGGGAGCGTATAGGGAACGCCGCCGACAGTGACAACAATAAAATCGCCAGCCGTCAGTTCGGTAGTGAATGAAGTCCATGCCCCTGATACCTGGGCAGAGTTATTCATCAGAGTTAAGGTTCCTGCTGACATAGTTTTTCCTCAGTACATGTTCGGAAGAATAAGAATGGGCATAGCGATATTTCTGTTTCGGGTCATATCCCATGCGCCTGAATTACGGTTCGCAAACACTTTGTTATAGGCCGACCTGACGCTACCGCCTGACATGACAACGCCTTTGGTTCTGATATTTCCCCATCCACCACTCATTCGTACCTGAACGCCGGTATAGACTATCTGGCAAAACCCGCCGCCAATATCCTGAAAGGCATCAGTGATCTGGATTTGTCGGTCATAGACAAAGGGGCGTTTCAGCGTGGAGAACGTCACCTGACCTGCGGCGTTGGTCATTGTGATGCCGTCGCCGCCGACAGGTGCTGTCTGATTGAATATCACCAGGTCTATCGTCGCCGTTCCGGCCACATCGTCCCGCCCTGTGTAGGAAATATCGCGCACGATGATATTGCCGCCATCAAACCCCACCGACACATTCGGGTTATCCCATTTGCCAAAAGGAATACCGCTCACCGGAAGCGGCGCACTGCCGTTAACCGTAATGCGTCCGGAATAAGCGCACGTCATCAGCGCGGCCTGATTTGATATGGCGGTGAAGTCAGTTGAGTTTGAAACCAGTAATCCTTCGTTATAAGTGGCGGCTGGCAGCAGCTCCATGACATAACCTGACCAGTCCGGAGTGAGGGCCTTCCCCCCGATGGTCTCTGCGCCAATGATGACACCGGCGTCCCCGTTTCGGGTGACCCCCGTCATAATGGCTACATCAAATTCAGCAAAGGAATAGATGTAAATGGGGTTAGTTGGCACCACGATAGCCTGTGATCCGGGAACTAGCGGTGTATTGACCGGGTACTGCATTGACTGGGATGACCAGCCCGAGAACGTTGTGCAAAAACTGGGGGCTCGCAGCCCCGCAGTAATAGCCATTACCGGACGGCCATCGTTGTAATTAATAAAAATCCCCTCCGACATTATTACCCCCTGAATGTGCCGATCTGAACACTCCCACCATTTGTCAGATTAACGAGAAGTCCATAACCATCGATTACGACTTTGTTATTTATCCCGTTAAAAGAGAAATTTCCGCTGTCGGCATAGAGTTTCCCATGCAATTCAGCGTTTCCATTTTTATCAATGCGCCAGCCTGTTGAACCAGCAACGAAGTTATTCGACTGGATAAAATTACCAATTTTTGCATTGGTAATGCTGCCATCCTGAATAAACGCATCGCTGATAAATACCTGACCATTGACCACCGCAAACGGTGAATATTGCGTATTGCCACTACCACTCATCAGGACGAACTGATTAGCGTTAAATCCGACGCGGGTGACTACCGGCTTACCCACTTCCGCCAGCACCGCAATCGACATCCCAGCGTTATACATCACACCGTTAATTCGAACTCCGGTTTTAAGGGTGTAAATTGCAGATGCCCCGGTCGCATCAACCACGGCGGTGAGCTTATCTTCCAGCGCAGCAGTCACATCATTGAACTGCGCCTGCACCTGCGTCGACATTTCAGCCATAGCCTTATCGACCTGCGCTATGGTCGTTTTAACCACCAGAATATCCGCGCGTACCTCGCCGTACTGCGCCCACTGGTGTTCCACGGTTGCATGGTTGGCCAGCGCGTTCTGCAATGCGGCTTCGAGGTTGGTATCAATGTCGCTTGTCAGGCGGTCACCGTCGGCAGATGTGAGGAAATCATCTGCGATATCGCCCAGGTAGTCGTCAGCATTCGCATTAGATTCGCCACGAACCCAGTCGGTCCAGTCACTCTGATTACCAATGCGATCGACCAGACGAGCCCGGTACCAGAACTCCTGACCTGCCTTCAAACCCAGTTGGGTATATGTGTGTTGAGGATACGGAACTCCGGCAAGCAGCAGAGGATTATCCCCATTACCGTTTGCTGAATACTGCAGTTCGGTCTGGAGGGTATCACCTGTATCCGCCGGAAAGGACCAGTCAACCTGTATACCCCAGTTGATTGCTGTGGTGCGCAGACCAACCGGTTTGGGAACATCTCCAGTACGTCCAGTGAGATGAGTCAGAACAGAAGATGCCCACAGACTGGAAGCACCACCGGAATTAATGGCACGGACTCGCACAAGGTAATCACCGGAATAAATCCCGGAGACCTCTATATTGCGCAGGCCTGTTTCGGGAATATTGATCCACTCATTATCACCACGTTTCCACTGTGCCTGATACGCGACGATATCTGCCTGAGTTTTCCCGTTTTTATCTACTGGTGCATCCCAACTCGCAACCATAGTGGCGATACGCTGCCCCTGCCGGACCGAGTCGTAGCTACTGATCGTGATATTTGTCGGTTGCCCTACCAAGCCTGTCGGTAACAGACTAATCGGTGGCGTATCAAGTCGGGCGTTGTTATCAACGGCATCGTACTTCGCCCCGTTGTATTCTGCACCGGTGATACTGTAGGTGTTCTCTTCATCGTTAAATGTCAGATTGGTTACGCGGAAATACTGGAGGCGCAACTGGCCTGCATCGATAACAAAAATGGCATTAGGCAATGGCTCGGCGGTAAAGGAGGTTGCCAGTATCAGTTGCTGGCCATTAACTGCCTGGATGGTTCGGCTCTCAACGGTACCACCCTGAGTACGAATCATCAGAGTGTCGCCGGGTACGGCACTTGTGCCCCGATCGGTAGCTACAGATTTCAGCCCTGCATTGTAATCAGTAATACGTCCACCATAAACACGGCCAGATAACCGCTCATCTGCAAACGCAAATACGGTCCCCGGCACATAAGCGAAGCCATCAAGTCCCGTCTGAACAGTGATAATGCGATCCAGCGAGTTGGAGTAGACGGCCCACCCTCCGCGGCGCTGCGCCTCGCTTTCACGTGTACAGCCAATAGCCGTCAATTGCGTCTGCTTAAACTTGAACTGCTTAACCAGCTCGGGAAACATCACTGCCGTTGTACGATCCTGATAGTGGTTATCTGGGTCACTAAAGTTAATCAGCGCTGAGCTATAGCGGTTCTTTTCACTGCCGCTGGAGTACGTTGGCTTACCGACAACAGAGGCTCGAGTGAGTATCTGTAGTTTTGACGTATCCGCTGGCATATCAGAGACAACATTGAACATGTTGTTGCCCCAGAACGTCATGCCGTTAAAACCTGCCGCAATATCCTTAATCACCTGCCAGGCATCAGCCTGAGCCTGGATATAAACGTCAAACATAAAGCGAGGCTCGGTACCGCTGCCACCCTTACCATCCGGCACCTTCTGGTCGCAGCGCTGGGCTATACGATACAACTCCCATTTATCGAGCATCGCTGGCGTAACCCTGCGACCAAGACCGAAGCGAGGTTCAGTAAGAATATCGAACCAAATCCATGCAGGATTATTCGTCCATCCCCATTTGAATGTACCGTCCCATGTACCGCTATAAGTGCGTGCAATCGGATCGTAGTTTTGAGGGATACGGATCACCCGACCTTTAGGTTTACAAGAAATCTTCGGGATATTGCTGAATGACTTTGCGTTGAATGACACATACAGCAGCGCGGTATGCGGATAGCGCAGGCGAGCATCTATCACCTCGGTGATCGCCTGAACCTGCGTTTTGTTCTGGAGCATCTGGCTGGTACTGTCGTCGGTATCGCGCACGACCCGAATCTGCCAGCCTGCGTTCGCTTTCGGCAGGTTAATACGGTGTGTCAATTCATAGAGAGAGCTGAGTTTCTCCGTAACCGTTTTGGTCAATACCGTAGTGTAAGCCCCACCATCAACGGCGAGATCAATGTGGTACGTTACAGTAGTGCCGACAATATCCCCATCGTTTTCCTGCTGCTGAAGGCCAGGAATGCCAATTCGTACTAATACGGCATCGATCTGGGTATTGCTGATAGCTCTAGTCCATGGGGTGACTTTCGTCAGCGATACGCCAACCGTAGTTTCGTTCTCGACTGCGGGAAAACCCGGAATCGGTGTCTGGGTCTGTGTGCCCGGTCGAAATTCCCAGGAAACGTTCTCAAAATTCATTGTTCCGTCGGCGTTACCGAGCGGTGTACCGTCCAGGAAAATTCGGGTCGCATCCAGACCACCAGCAAACTCACCTTCCCCTAGCGCCAGCAGCATGCGACAGCGCGCCATTGATTGCGCCGAATCAGGCTGTTCTACAGGCGTGTGCTGCTTCTGGCTGCCACCCTTTGCACCAGTAATCGTTGCCATATTGCATCCATAAAAAAGCACCCAATTGGGTGCTAATTGAAAGATAAGGAGTCTTCAGATATCTTCGGCGACAATCCCTGCACTGATGATGGCGCCGCCGATTTCTCTTTCTCCGTAAAGGATGGCGACCGGATTGCCCATAGCTAGGGTATTAACTGAACCACCGAAGGCGTAGCTTGGTTTGTTATCCGGATCATTCCGACTCTGAAGCCCTTTCGGTTGTGGTGATAACATCTGGTAGATACCGCCGGCCATCATTGAACTACCCGACATTATCAAACCGGCAGCGAATGTGAGCCCCACACCTGTCCATCCGGTAAGAACGCCGGTTACAACGCCAGCCACAACCATCACGGCTCCAAGGATGGTCTGGAATAGACCTGCTTTCTTTGCACCTTCCATAACCGGTGCAATACGAATGTCACTATTCCCAGAGAGGTTCTGATAGTCCTCAACCCCGATGTTTCTTTTCCCACGAAACACCGCGAACGTCATTCCGTTTTTCTTCGCGTTCATCAGGAAACTTTCCAGACCGTCCAGGTTGATGCATAACGCCTTCACAGCTTCCGCTGACGTCTGCACCGCCAGTTTATGCACGCGCCCAAATCGCACACCCAGCGCACCGTACAATCGAATCGTGGTTAAGCGCGCCATGGCTGAATCTCCTGCGGCAAATATTTATGACGGACGCAGATCATCGTCCTGTCTTTGAAATAACCTCGCGCATACGGCGTGATGCAGGATGGTTGCCCGTACAGATGGTGAAGCAGCTCGCCTTCCTCGGTAATGATCCCCGCGTGGTTCCACTTACTGGATTCAACCTGCATGATGACCATACAGCCTGGCGACGGGTCGCATTCGATAAACCCTTCCTGCTCCCAGTTGTCGAAATACAGGTTGTCCGGGTACTGGCTTTCCCACCATGGGTAATCGACGCGGAAATCGTTAAGCATCACGCCTTGGGTGGCATGCCAATCCATTACCAGTCCCCAGCAGTCATTTGAGCCCAGGATAAACGGACGCCCGATAAGGGGTACCGCCTCCGGCATTATCTCAGCGTATTCGTCACTATCCGGCGCGTAAATACCCCAGACCACGCCGGAGTTATTACACTGCTGGTGATCGAGGTCTGACGGTATAGGCCGTGCGCCGTCGCCCGGGTGGGAATGGATGACACGAATAATAGTCCCGGCATCCTCAGCGTTCGCCCAGTGCTCGCCGTCAATGCGGAAATGCTCAGTAGGGTTTTCGTGGCTGTTCGGTACCGGAATGTATCGCTGACGCCGTCCTGTCTGGATGACGAAGCCGCAGCACTCGCGTGGCGATTCCTCCAGAGCATGCACCCGGATAGCGTTCATTATCGTTTTGTTCATATTGAAGTCCGGTTATCGGGAGAAGAGAACAGTTGCCGGGAATCCCCCAAAATCGAGGGTGGCAGTATTGGGTTCAGCCAGGCCCGCACCAAATCGCTTGCGGCAATCGCTCAGGCAACCACCGCACACGTCCAGCGCAGGGTCAGCGACCACATTACCCTTTGCATCAAAATATGCTGTTCCGTTGTAGGTGCAGCCGTCACCGCTGCGGTACTGGCCGCGCAGCGCCCACTCGCACAGCGATGTAATTTGACGGGTGGGGATAACCAGGCTCTGCAGGTCTGCAGGACTACTCAACGCCCACGTCACCACTTCATCATCTTCAGAGGTTTTAGTGTCCAGCCAGAAGGCCTGCAGGGAGAACATCGTCGGGTCTGCTGTCGGATTCACCCCGCCTGGGAAGTTCACGGCATCGAGGTAAACAGCATAGGTGTCGATGATGCTCACCTTTGCATTCACCATATCTTTAAACTGCAGACAAAGCGCAGTGATATGCCCGTCGAGGTTCGACACGCTAAGTTTCGGCTCAGCGGCCTGGTCGGTTGACAGTGCAAGGTCGGAAATCTGGAAGGGCCAGAAATCGAAGATTTTTCCATCCCAGATGATGGGTTTTGGTCCTAGCTTTGCCTCATCGCCGTTCGCAGCATCAATCTCAGCGGGAGAATGAGGAAATGGTGAATAATGAAAGCGATGAATACCGCCGCTAAATTCTGAGGCGTCAACTTCAACCAGACGTACTCTGCCACCTGGTGCCAGCATCCCTGCTGTATCAATCAATGCTGTCATGTTCCACCTCAGGCATTGACGCCATAGGCGCGCTTAATCGTGAATGTCAGCTCAGCGAATTTGCTGCTAATCTGGTTTTTGCGCACGGAGTCAGCGACAACGCGGTACAGCCCCTTCTCTTCGCCCGGCGGTGTGATGATGAAAGCCTTAACGGTATGCGCCAGGAGAAAGTCCCGAACGGTATTCACTTCAGAATCAGCGCCCACATGCTTCATCGGTACCTGAATAGCCGTCGAGTTAATGCCGTTATCAGCCACCTGTTCATAACCATCACCGAACTGGGCTGACCTTATGGTCTGGCTGTATTCCACTGCTCCAGCACCGAGTTGTGAGTGCCAGTTGTATGTCTCAACGGCCATATTTACTCCATAAAAAAACCCAGCCGGAGCTGGGTTTATAAACATTGTCTATTCACAATGTCGTTTCATATAACTTAGGGTCTCGCTAGGAGTACCTTCATTATCACAATCTGGGTTGCTACATTTATAACGACGATGTAACTCATTAGCGCCACAGCGTTTCCCGAAGCAGTTATCTTTGTCACAAAGGCAATTCACCACGCCGCTAAATGATAGCTGCCAACCACATTTTTCACATTTTTCCATTAAACCTTAAACTCCCTACATTTGAGCATCTGTAAGACCATTCATTGACTGTTAAACATATTAACTTATCAATACCGTTCATAAAAAGGGAGCCTACAGTTAAGATGTTTCAAACCTATGCAACATCTGCACCGTGAATCAGGTGGCGGAGTACCTTGACACCTTCAGCGTTATAGCGGAATGCCTCGACCTGCTTGCTGGAGTGCGCAGACTTATCTAAGAAGAATTTGCCGTGTGCATTCGTCTTCAAGTTGTTAGCATTCGCCACGCGCCCGATTTTCTGAGCAGACACACCAAGCATTTCGCCAACCTCGCCAGCTGTACGGTAATGCTCTTCAATGACTGGTAACGGTATAGCGTCATAGCCGATCAACGGGTTTATTAGCGATGCCGTAAGCGTCTGCTGTGCCATTGGGTCGAGGCGCGGCAGCAGAGACATAATCTCACGGGCACTGGCGATATTCTTTTCCAGGGCCTGAGCTTTCAGTTGGTCAGCTTTTGCCAGTCGATATTCGGTGATACCTGACTGGCTTTTCGGCATTTCCGGAAGCGCTTGCATATCTTCCAGCTTATCAACCAAGGAGCGGCGAACAGCTTTGGACTCGCGTGCGGCCACACGGAGCGCCTGCTTGATGGACATTGTAATGACTTCAATGTCCTGACCATTTTTATGACCTACACTTTTTGTGTAGGTCTCCCCATCAAGCTCATCAACAACTTTCTCAATAAACTTATTATTTCGGACAATCGGTTCACCGCACTGTTTTCGTGCGGCATTTACCATCTCCAGCAAATACTGACTGTCAATGGTTTTCTCGGTGACATTAGATCTTTTTGCTGCTAAATTTAAACCAGTCATATACGCTCCTATACGTAGTTAGACTTCAGTGAACCGTCAGCGCCAACTGACGGTTTTTCTTTTTGTACTATGGCAAACTTTGTATTGCTCCTATCAATCCTTTTGCAACGTCCTCCTTCGGGGCAACCAACCACCCTTTTCTTCTGAAAAAATTCACAAACCCATCAAAAGACATAACAACCTGATCGTCTGTTAGTGGATGCGTACCGATAACACCACCTTTGCTATCAAGGTAAAGCATTACCCGTTGATGAAATTCAGTACGAAGATTTTCAACACTTGTCGCTTCAACCTCTCGATCAAGAATATCCAGCACCCAGCGGCGGAATTCTTTGGCAATGTCAGTACGGGCAAACATAGCAATCAGATGAGCCCCACGAAGTGAGAAAACACGGACCTTTTTGCGGTAGTTCCCTGAGGTCACTGATTCAATGACCTGAGTCATTCCGTCCGTAAATTCATCTGCATTTTGGTTGAAGAGGTTAGTTATTGACTTTGCGCTTTTATATTTCAGCGCAGCCGCTAAGTCGGCAGATGTGAACCAAACATCCTGCTGATTGGCAACCGGCACCAAATCAATACCGTGGAAGTTATAATCTGATTTTGCTACGATATTCATGTCGATATTTCCTGTCTGGGATTTGTTCGATAAGGAGCCCCGGCTATCGCAAGTAGTCGGGGTTTCGTTGTTTTCAAGCCTGAACACTTTTCTCACCACTAAGCCCGTAAATCTTCCGCAACTGATAAATCAACTCTGTATTGAACTGACGACACTCATCTTCCCCATTACGTTCAATCGCTTTTCGCACATCCTCTGGGAAGCGCACCTTGCGCTGATACATATCTTTTGCTTTTTCCATAACCCCTCCAAATGCCCCACCGTGAGGCAATAACTAGAGTGTCACACCGTGCGTCATTGCTGTCAACCCCACCGTGGGGCATAATTTACATATTGTAAATTTTGGTAGGTTAAACACATAACATGAGCAGAGAAGATCCGCAGTTACGAATCAGGCTACCAATTGAACTAAAAGAGAAAATTGAAGAATCTGCCAAAGCCAATAGTCGTTCAATGAATGCAGAAATTGTGCAACGACTTGAGAGAACATACCTTTCTGAGCTTGCAGATGATGAGGTGCTTTCAGCCCAAGATGTAATTAAAATCGTCGCCAGCGCCAAAGATGAGTTATCCGACATCATATTCAAACGTACTTTCGCGGAGATTAATAAGAAGGCCAGGATGGGGCATAAAGGCTTTCACATAGATCTTACGGACCTTGAGCTGGAAGAACTAAGCGAGGATGACTTCTATTACGTCTTGAAGCGTACGTTCGATAGCTTGAATGAGCTTGGGTTCATCGTCCCTGACAAATCTTTTGACAACGCTGGTTTCCTAATTGAGATCCCAGAGTAAATACTACCTATAGACAATCTAACTGTTAAAGAGCACCTACAGACGTGATTAAAGCGTCAGTAAAAAACTCTGTCAAATCAGCGTGTAACAGTTAAGTGTTATGTTTTTATTATATGAATAGCAGTGAATAGATATGGTTATGAAAAACACCCAGAAGTTATTTTTTAACCAAAGATTGATAATGTGACGACTTTCACAAATCACACATCATAAGCCCACCTGAGTGGGCTGCCTCTCGGCTATAGATGTAAAAAAGCCCCGCGCTAGCGAGGCTTGAGTTCGGTTGAATGGTGGTGGTTAGTCGGCTCTACATAAACTCATTCGGATGGTGTGGCACCGCAGCGGCTAACATAAGAGTTTCCGTCAAGATCTATCCATGACTCATCTCTTCCATCGGGGTATATCGCTTTTTCTCCGATCTCATAATTCACGCCTTTAGAAAACGCCCCTTTGGGAGTCATCTTGATATGAACATAGAAAGGATGATAGCCAACATACGCACCAAACCCATTCTTCCCAGCAACCCTGCCACATACGAAACCGCTCACAACATCCCCGGACTGCTGGTTTTTGTCCAAATTGAACCTAACCATTTTAAATTTGGCGCTATCGGGATCCATCAACCCATTTGCAATTTCTTGTTGCCCGAGTTGTAGTGCTTTTTCCTCTGAAGGTTTACACGCAGTAAGTGCAATACAGGCCAAACTTAAGCAAAACATTTTTCTCATTATCATCCCCATGATTATCATGTTTTTTCTCATGATAACCATGGGAGATAGGGATGTAACGATCAGAAACTAGTAGCGACCACCTTTAGCGTACCCTTAGCAGTGGCAATAGCAAGCTCTTCAACTTGTTTAAGGGTCAGGTCTAGCTGATATGGCAGGTTAACAGGGACACTTGCAATGCGAGTGCAATCGTCTGGGCCATAGAATGTCACGAAGGCACTGATCGCCTTTCCGTTTTCGTTGGCATACCAAACAACATCAGAGACCTTTACTTCTGCAATTTTCATTAGTATTTCCCTCTCACGGCATTCCACAGCGGAGTGCCTGGTTTTCTTACTTGAGTATTAATGGTGTCAATCATCGCATCGTTGAGTTGCCTGCCAATAGCTGCAGCATTTGCTGAGCCCCCTGTATTGACCTGTCCGCCTGAACCAATGTTTATGTCACCAAAACTGACGCTGATAATTGGCACACCAGAGTCTGACACTCCAGCCTGATTTCCCCCAACAAGCCCGCCAGAAGCGTAACGGCCTAAATTACCGTTGTTCATTAGGCGATACAGGTTATCTACGCCGATCCGCCTAGTGGCTTCTTTGGTGAAAACGAACTCATCTTTATGCACGATGCCTGCGGGTTCATATTTACCGCCCGCACCTGTGTAACCACCGGAATCAAACAGGCTAACTCCAGAGTTTGCAGCGCTGGCATATGCTCCGCCTGGCGTGTTGCCACCAGCACCACCGCTAATCCACCCCATCGCAGCCTGAACGGCGTAAGCCACAAGCAACTGATTCGTTACCTGCACGATCATCTTCAACATGGACTTGGTGAAGTCTTTGAAGCTTGCTGTGCCGGTAGTAACCAGATCTGTCAACATGTCGGATAGACCACTGAAGGTAGAACCAGCCACATTTCGCATTGCTTCAAACGTGTTTGTTGCTGAGTCGGCATAATCGGCCCAGCCCCGCTTTGCGCCAGCCTGCCAGTCGCTGCGAAGTTCATCTTCTTTCCGATAGGTCTCCTCTTGATCTGCGAGAACCTTTTTCTGAGCGTCTTGGTTAAAGGCGTAGGATTCAGTCAGGCGCTGGCGCGTCGCCTCCCTTTCAGCCTCTCTGGTGGACAAGCCTCTAGCTGCTGCCGCAATTTCCGCCTGCTTGGCAGACTGTTGCTGGGCGAACTTAGTTGCCTGGTCAGCCAATGAGTTCAATTTTTGCTGCTTGGCAATTTGATCACCCAGTCCGGCATTAATATCTGCCTGGGCCAGCAGTTTCTCTTTGTTCGCCAGCAACGATTTTTCATCGAAAGTTAATGCACGCCCTTTCGGATCGTTAGCTGTGGACTCGAGGATGGTGATTTTTGAGATTAACTCCCACTGCTGCTTACGCTGCTGGCTGATTACATCGTTGATGTCACGATGATCCTGCAGCGTTTTGAGCTGCGCTTGCAGAGCTAGAGTCTCAGCATTGTAGGTGTCGGTTGAGCGATCACCTGTTGAAACCTTAACGGCTGGAGCCTTGGGAGTTTTGTCCGGATGAAACTGTCTATTAATGGCATCTACAGCCTGCTGCCGCTGTGCTGAGCTCCAGTCGCGGGGCGAGGCCGCGACATTTTTCCAAAGTTCAGACAGGGCCTTGCTGCGCTTTTCCTGCCATGTAGCTGACTGTTCGAGGATGCTGTTTCGATAAATCAGGGCATTAGTTCGCTTGTTATCAGCCTCGGTTCCTTGCTGAATAGAAACATTAATATCTTCCTGAAGCTGAGCAGCTTGTTGAAGTGGCGCTATTTGTGCCTTTAAAACACTTATCGCTGATAACTGAGCTTTCCTACGTGCGTCATATTCCTGATCGTTACTGCTCGCATCATAGCTATATCCATATCCCTGACGCTGTCTATCTGGAAGCAGGGCTTTCTCACGCTCAGCAAGTTCGGACTGCATCTTGCGGAGCATGTCGTTCGGAGCTTCGGGGCGACCAATATTCAGAAGTTCATCCCACATCCCCTTAAGTGCCTTGCTGACGCTACCAGCAGCTCTCTCAATTAATCCCATGTTGTCGAGGATTTGCTGGCTGCGCTTTTGCTCAGCTAGGCTATAAGCTTTTGCAGCCGCCTCTGCTGCTCCCTCTTTATCACCCCGACGCTCCAGTGCCGAAATGTAGTCGTATTGCGATGAGGTAAGGAAATGGAGCGTAGAATTAAGATCCTCCGCCGCCTTGGTTGGGCTGGCATACAGCTTTTGGAAGTTCTTAATGGTGGCGTCAACAGACTGGCCAGTGGCCTCCTGCATCGCCAGCGCCGCCCTGGTAACTGTTTCAAGCTGCTCCGTTTTAAACGTCCCTGCCCCAACCACCTCCGCGAGCGTCCGAGCGGCAGCCGCAACCTTACCACTGGAGCCTCCAATTTTTTGAGCCATGTCTGACAGTTGGCTCGCCGAACTGGCCGAATAATTACCCGTGAGTATCAGCTGCTTATTAAACTCACTGGCTTCCTGGCTGCCTTTGTACCAAGCTACAGCCATCGCCCCGAGGCCTACAACCAGGCCGCTAATACCTATCGTTACCGGATTAATGAAACCTAACAGAGTGCGTAAATAGTCGCCCACCCCCGTTAGAGCCCCTTTAACCCCACCAAACTGGTCTTTAATCTGCCCGCCCTGTTGTAGCAGGATCAGGAACGGCGACTGCCCACCAGCCAGCTGCGTGGCGATATCAGTGAACTGTGCCGGAAGCGTGCGCATTGCGGCGCTGTACTGGCCCACAGAGATACCAGCCCGCCGCGCAGCTAACTCCTGCTGGGACAGCGCCTCAGGTAGCACGTCAGCCACGCCAGAGAGCCGTTCACGCGTCTGGTTGAGGATGGTGTTGAAGTGCTCGAACTGGGTGCCGTTAATGCGCCCCGCTTCGAAGTGTGCCACCAGCTGCGCATGCTGCTCGTCCAGCGAGTTGAATGCGCGGATCGTCGGGTCGATTGAACCCAGCAGGTTTTTCAGCGCGGCTGATTGCTTCTCTGCCGCCTGAGTGGTCGCGAGTTCTGCCTGGGCACGCGCAGCTGCTTCGCCGGCATCCGTCAGCTTAAGCCGGGTGTCGTCCAGGATTTTGTTGTAGTGCTGAAAATCATCGGTATCCAGAAAGCCTTTGGTCTGGAAGTTACGCAGCGCGGCCTGTTGTTCGTCCAGCCGGTTCAGTGCTTTGTTTACCGGATCGATATTCTCAAGCAGGCCTTTCAGTGCAGCCTGCTGCTCTTTGATACCTTCGCTGCCCTGCTTCGCAGACTCAGCACCCGCGCGAAATACGCTGTTAAGGTCATCAGCTTTGCCGACGGCACCTGCTGCCGCTTCGCCGAGTTTATCCAGTTCATTGCTGGCTGCTTTCAGATCGGATACATCAGCCCGCAAAGTAATCGAGGCGATTTGGTCTGACATTATTTCGTCTCCTTATGCATTACCTTAAGTGCCTCGCTTTCCATGATTTGAAGGTCAGCCATACAGGCCGCCGCATCTTCAACCCCGTGTAACTCAAAGATCCAGGGGAGAACGTTGTAATCAAGACCGGTTGCACCGCTCGCACCGACGCGCCATTGGGTCGCCAGCGTGGAGAAGATGGTGAAGGCTTTCCATACCGACGGCAGGATCCCCACCTCTTCCTCCACGTCTTCAGGCATCAAACCAAAAGCTTGTAGCTCCTCGAGTGTCGGTCCCGGCGTATACATCGCTGCAGCGACCTGCCTCAGTTTTTTTCGCGGATGCCCATAAGTTCTTTGGTATAAGCCAGGCCAATGCTGTCGAACGCACGCGGGTAGTTCTTAAGCAGGATGATCACGTTATCGCGGTTGAATTCATCCGGCAGCGCCCAGCTATCGACGATTTCCATCAAGTAGTTGGTCTGCATCTCGACGGGGGATTTTTTACCTTCAGCTGCTTTCTGCAACTTCTCATCCAGGGCGCGCAGCTCTTCCAGCGTCTTATGGCGGAAGGTGAAGGTCAGTTTGCCGTCTTCGGCGCCAGCGCGTGGGATACTGGCTGTAACGGAAAATGTCGGGTTAGGGATCAGGGAGAATTTGGTCATCTCAGTTCCTTAAAAAAAGAAAAACCCGCCGGAGCGGGTCTTAAATTGGATATATGTAGCTTGTACATTACATTTAAAAAGTCACCTTATGTCTGGTGGCTTTCAGTCTTTGAAATCTGATGGTAACTACTTGTAATTCTATCCATCAAAGCTTTTTCGATTTCAAATGTGAAACTTTCGCCAGTAGTCACACTGATTACGCATCTAAAATCTTTGGGGTTGGCATCTTGCTCTTTCAAACCTAATGCTATTTTTTCAATCCATTCTGAGTTGCCATCAATATCTATCCAAAAAGTGGCCTGCTCACCGTAATCTAGTTTTTGAGGTAATTGCATTGATAAAGGAGAGTGGAATGGTTGATAAAACGTAATATCTTTTTTGAATGTCCAATTTATAGAAGTAACTTTTACTGTATGAAGTGCAAGGTTTGTAATAACAATTGTCACCCCTTTTTTTTGATAAGGTCCTTGCCACGTTATACCGACATTAACTCGGCAACTAATATGCGCTTTAGGCTTTTTTAGCCCCAGATGAAGGGAAACACATACAGCCAAAAAGGTCGCTATACCCGCAACCCATGTCCCTATCATCGACCAAAATGCCCAATTCGCAGCTTCCTGAGCTGCTTGGAGCGTTGCCAATGCCATCACTTTCTCATCCATAAAACCTCTCTTTTTTGGTGAGTATATTCGAAAGCAATTTCAGAGGCATCCAGCGAATTCCAACTGCAATACATTGGCACATGGGATACATATTTTTAGCCCAGCGAACCGGGCTAAATTGGTTAGCTGATAGTGACGGCGCACGCAGCTGAAGTGATGGTTTTCCCTGCAGCATCGGTGACTTCGCAGGTATAGGAACCAGCATCGTCGGATACAACAGAGGGGGTATTGAACGTCGAGGCTGTTTTACCTGGTTGAGCAGTACTGCCCTTCTTCCACACGTATGTGTAAGGTGCTGAACCGCCTTGCATCACAACAGCCAGATCCAGAGCAGCGCCAGTGGCTACCGTTTTGGTAGTCGGCAGGTCGGTCAGGAACGCAAGTGGCAGAACAGATGAATCAGCAATCGGGTAAATCTGCATATCCGATTCGAAGTTCATGCGCGCTTCGTTGCTTTCCACAGCGTTGATTTCGGTACGTGGTACACGCTGGAAGGATACCTTCGCAGAGTAATAACGATCTGCTTTGCCACGTGGGTTGTGGAACCAGACAGCGGTGGTGTCACTGGAGTCGTCCAGGTCAATCAGGCGCTTATAGATTGCCAACTGCGGGTCATGAGCGAAGGTGTAGACCTGAACCACGGCGTTTTTGAACGTCGGGATGGTACGAGCTTTATCATCCTCCAAGAACTGCACGCTGATGGTCTGCTGATCGCCGCCTTCGGTGGATAAAGTCATGACCTGGGGCATGGTGATCCACGAATCAATTTTGCGCAGCGTGCCCGCGCCGGTGCCCGCCGGATACTTTGTGGTGTCGGTGGTATCGAATGCTTCCAGCACGATCTTGGTGCTGGTTACAGACTTCACGCGCAGCACCATGTTATCGAGTTTCAGCCAGCCAGAGCTCACCTGGACGACATCGCCCGCAAGGATCCCTGCGGCGGAGGCAACGGTCAGTTCGCATTCCGTCGCGTTGGATGCTGCTGTGAAGACAATCGGCGCAAGATAGGCCTTGGCCACGTTCACACGTGACCCGTTAGGGATTGCGAATGCCATTGCATTCTCCTGAATTTAGGGAATAAAAAACCCGCCGAGTAGCGGGTCAGTAATCAGCGCGGTACTGCATGCTGACGGGAGTGGTGTAAGTGATGGAGCCACTGCTGCCGTTGGGTGCTGAGGTTGGGCGATCCTGTATAGGCTGGCGCACCTGCGGCGGGCCATTGATGTAAACCGTCAAATCCCCATCCACCAGTGGCAGTCCTTCGGGGAAGGCATCTGCGACAGACGTTGCCAGTCCCCTGGCCAGCGTCACGCCGCTTCCTGCTGGCGCAATGATGTTGATCTGGAGAATGCCCTGGTACGTACGCAGCTGGCCTCCCAGATCCTGCCCCACGGTTTGCGCCGGTAAGATATAAACACGCCCGTATGGCGCATTATCCGGGGGAGTGAACGCGATGTTCGGCCAGGCCACTGGCAGCCCAAGTGATGAGCAGATAACCGCGACGTGGCTCTCCAGTAACTCGGAAATTCGCATTGACTGGTCACCGACCATTGCGCACCTCGCTCATTGCCTCGCGGAACAGTTGCGCAGCTTCCAGCGCAGTAATGCCCACCATGCCACCGGGTGCCTGACCGGAATGACCGTTTTCCAGCGCTGCCGCATATGGCAGGTTATTTGTGAAGTAAATCGAGCTGACCTGTCCCACCCTGAACACCTCGAGCACTGCCAGACCGCGGGAGTTGGAACCCTGTCCGGAAGCATCCGGTGTATCATTGGATTGGGGCGGCTGGCTATCAAACCCCACATACCAATTGTTCTTGAAGCGTCCGCCGACATAGCCCTCAGGCTTCTTGATATCCATCGAGTCATTGATGCGTAACCCGCGCTTAAGTCGCCCTGCCTTGGTCAGGTTGGCTGGGTCATCGCGAAGCGCCGCGTTATGCTCCCGTACCGCAGTGTTATACGCTGTCGCGGTCTGGTTGACCTGCCAGATATCCGGCTGGCCCACAGGGGACATCTCAACCAGTTGAGCGAGGATTTTAATGCCCGTCCGGCGCACTACCTGATCCATCTCCTGCTTCGAACTATCCACAAATAACTGAATGGCAGCCAGGAACGGCTGATTAGCAGAACTGGCCATAGTCACGCCCTCAGTTGGATGTTGTAGGAGATGAGTACATCGGCAGGCTTAACCGGATTAGGCTGCACCACCCGCCATGCTTTGCCGTCGATCTCGATGCGGTCGTCAATACGCACTTCCGTTTCGGCTGTGGCTGCCAGCTTCTTATCGCCAGTAGCAATCAGAGAGCCATCTATTTCACGAGAGGAGTATTCGGTGATAACGCCGGTGACGGTAGCTGTTACTGCAGGTGTTGTGACCTCCTTGCCGAACTGATCTCGAATGGTGCTTCCGCCGCGGGTTAGTTGGTATACCTTCCCGTTCTCGGTCAGCAGCCGGGTTGCGGTCGCGCGCATGCGCAGATAGCTAATTGCCATATCAGCCCCTTTCGATACGGATCTGATTGCCGCCGACCACCAGCCCGCGCAGCGAGGAATAGAACCAAGGGAATGACGGCGCCGCCTTGTTGGTGCCCACTTCATACTGAACAGTCACAGCACCCTCGACACGTTCCATCGTCACCGCACCACCACCGGCAACCGAAGGCATTAAGTCAATCTCCTGCGACTCGATAGCCAGGCGGCACTGCGCGTCAACCAACCGCTGTGGGATAGCATCATCCGGCAGGTCAACACCATCGAAGCGAACGCCAGAGCGAGGCCAAGATAGCGGCTGTGAAGCAACGCTGCGCTGCCCGCGCCATGACTTACCTTCCAGATAATCCATCGCCTGCATCAGCATCTGGCCGCACTCACCATCATCTGCAGGAATGCTATATCCGCGCCCGGCAGCAAATGCCCGCAGGTCTGACACGCTGGCGTAGCTGTTGAAGCCTGGAGAGTTGGGATCGGCAACCAGCATGGTTATTCCTCCAGACGCCAGTCCAGCGCCAGCCAGTTATCCACTTCATCAGGATGAACATCTGCGCGCAGCGGGCCGCCAGGGAATTCTGGGGTGTCACGTACCATGACCACCAGCTCAATACCCTGCTGAGCTGCAAGCTTTTCCGCTTCACGCTGGGCGCGCTGCTCTTTGGTTAATCCGGCCATTGGGCCTCCTGAAAAACAAAGGGGCCGAAGCCCCTTAGGTTAACCCATGATGATGGCGGAATGACGTGGCGCCACAGCAGCCACACCCCATGCCAGACCCACTTCATAACGCACCTGACGGTACTGGCGGTACAGCGCCACCTGGAAGGTGATGCCAGACACCGGGTCGGTCACATTCATGACGTCATCAGCAGTATCGCCACCTTCAGGCATCGCCGGGGTACGGCTGGCCAGCAGGAATGCCCCGCGGTCAAACGCCATGTTCGGTACGAATTCGCTCAACACGGTGACATCAGCCTGATCTGCCAGATCCTGACGGAGGCCTGGCGCGCTAATGGTGATAGTGGAAGACGTAGCCGCAACGACCAGATACTGATTGTCATCACCGGCGAACTTCACCGCAGTACCTGCAGCAATACCGCCGGTGCCGGCAGAAATAGCGATGATGATATCGCCCTCTTTCTTCGCGCCATTGACCTTATAGCCAGCAGCAGCGCTTTTCGCGGTACGCTTGATGCTGAAGGATTCGTGGAGGTTGAAGCCCATGATGCGACCGATAACACCTTCACGCAGCAGCTGGTCGGTTCCCGCTTCGTTCGCTTTGAAGAGGACAGCCTGTTTACCACGGATGGATGCCATCGCTTCGCCACCCAGCACCATACGCAAATCGGTAGTCGGCGCACCGTTATCGGTCAGGATTTGACGCGCCAACGCAGCATCAGTCAGATCGTCTTTAATGCTAAACGGAGTATTCTTCGGCGCGCCAACAGCGCGGGAGGAGTTGAGGTGCAGCGCAGCGAGGTCTGCATCCACTTCGTTCGCCAGCGCGCGGAAAGCCTGCTTGAACTGGTCAGCCAGGATGGTGTTGTAGGTACCAGCCGGGCCCAGAGCCAATTGCTCTTCACCATTCCATTTCACCGGGGCCATTTTGGATTTGGTGATTTTGACATCCACACCACCGATGGTCTGGTCGCCAGAATTAGGGGCTGACGGACCAGGGACAATATCTTCAGTGGTGGCTGCAGGTGCGACTGGCGCACGTACGGTCTGGTCTTTTGCAGCAGCATCCGCTTTCGCGTCACGCGCCACCGCAGGAATAAAACCAGTTTGCTCGCGGGACACTACGTCCAGCGCGGTATAGATGGTCGGGATCAGACCAGTAAGGGTATTGCCTGCCATTTATGGCTCCTTTCGATTTAATCGACGATGCTGACGCCGTCTTTCAGCGCTGCTTGCTTGCCAGCGTTATCCAGGGAATCAAACGCACCGCGTTTCATGGTTTTCTGCCCGGCCTGATGCTGCGACTGGTGAGAGCCACCGCCGCTGTTGCCGGACGATTTGAGGATGTAGTCTTTCTGCGGGTGCAACTCGACCAGGGATTCCAGCGCTTCATCGAAGCTGGCCAGTTCGCCGGGCTTGGTACGGGAGAACACCTTATTGCCCTGTCCGTCGTACGCCACAACCTTGCCGTCTTCGATTTTGAAGTTCTGACCGAAATGGGAGCGCACGAACTCAGCTGGGATCGCCATCTTCTCGGAGATGAATTTCGAACCACCAAAGCGGCCGCCGATCATCTCGTCGTAGAGTTGGGTTTCCAGCGCCTGAGTTTTACTGTTCGCTTCGTCCAGTTGCTGCTGGTAAACCTTGGTAATCTCGGCCTTCACCTGGTCAACAGCGCCAGCGTCGATCAGCTTCTTCTGGTCGATTTTGGTCATCATCTCCAGGGCTTCGAGCGCCTTGGCCGGGTCGGTGATGCCAGAGAATTTCGCGAGATTGGCTTCCGCCGCTTCCTTCGCTTCGCGGTGAGTTTTCGCCTCGCCATTCAGGGAGGTGATTTTGGTCATCGCTGCGACCGCATCGAACGGGATCTCTTTGCCATCATCATGGATGTACACAGGCATACCGTTTTCAACGACCACATTTCCGTTAGCATCAAGTTTCAGTTTCATTGTTTTTGCTCCAGCCTTCCGGCCATACGTAATGGGTCATCCGACCCGGGCACCGCGTCGCATCCGCTCAGCGGCAGGCATAAAAAAAGCTGCCCAGAGGCAGCCTGTTAGATAAATTCGATTGTAATTTCGCCACGTAGCTTGCGGGAGTAAACCTCACTCCGCTTTCGTTTATGGATCCGCAGCGGGTGTGGATAAATGCATGCGACACCTCGCTTAACGTCCGCCCAAACGCAGCTCTTTACCTCATTACCATTTACAAACACCCTTCGTCTGCCACGGCCATCGCCCACGCAGTGAAAATCATCATTACGCATACCCTATCCCTCAAATGCCGACGCATCTACACGGCGCAGTTCGTCCAGGGTCAGGAACTCCCCGGCATCGTTGAACATCTCCGGCACAGTGATTTTTCCGTCATGCAGCATCTGCGCGCGAGTAACACCCAGCACCTGCTCCTGCCGCGCGTAAGGCTGCCTCGCAAGCCATTCGGCATAGCTGGTATACGCTGGCACCTGTCCGTCCATTGAGGCGCGTGTCGCGCTGCTCAGAACGCCTTGGGCTATCTGCAGTTCCTCCCACGATTTGGTAATCAGGATTTCGCTGGAGCGACAGCAGAAGTGGATTTTACCGGGGCCACGCAGGTACGGAACCACATGCCCCAGCGGCTTGCCGTCGAGCGTATAAAGCTTGCGGTCGCGGATGATGCACCACTGGCTGGTGTGGGTGTCCAGAGTCGAAGACCACTGTTTGGCCTTCACGATATCGCTGTTGGCTTGTGCGAACTCGTGGCGCGCCGTTGCTGCCATATGATTCACCGCGGTGCGGGCAACAACAGCAAGGTCACGACGTGAGGCATTGATAACCCCGTCCAGGCGGTTAAGTTGCGGCGTGCCGGCGACGCGCTTCACGATCTGCTCGACGGTTTCACCCTGAAGAAATCCGGTACGCACAGCACTGGTGATTTTATCCAGCCGATCGGCTTCAAGCTTTTGTCCCCACTCTTTCAGCAATCTCCCCTGAAAAGGTTGCGCCACCGCAGAGGCGTAGACCTGCTCTGGGGCAATGCTTTGCAGCGGAACGTGCTTCAGGATCTGCTTCGGGATGATGCTGCTGAACAGGTCCAGTTGATACCCAGCCTCATATTCAACGTAGCGCGTCAGCTCGCGCGTCAGAGCAGCATTCACCGGTTCGTAGGCCTGCTGATTCAGCTCACGCACGCCAGCCAGCAGTGATGCCAGTCGGCGGGCGCTGTAGGTATCAGCACGCTTGCCGTCCAGCAGCACCAACAGTTTCGCGGCCAGCTCTGCATCCATTCTGTTCAGTAACGCGACCATGCGCCGTGCGACGCCGGTGCCGTAGCGCGTCACATAAAGGCCATGCGCTATAGTCTCGTCCTGGAGCAGGTCATTGACGGAGCGGGCCATGCTATACCTCGTCTAACGTTCTGGTATCCAGAGAAGATGACTCAGCCAGCAATTCGTCCAGGACCTTCTCCGGGTCTGCATCGGCATCAATCAGGTTGAGTTTTTGCAGGGATTTAATCGCATCGATGCGGCGAAGGTCACCGCCCTGACGTAGCGACTGAATGGCCAGTGCAGCAGGAGGATTGAACTCTTTCGATTCGACATCCAGTTCGGTGCGGACATCGACGTTACCACCTTCGGATTCACCGATGTACTCAGCCATAATCTGCAGGATATTGTCGATCGCATCTTCCAGGCTGGTTGCCATAGTGTAGAGCGGGGACTGCTCCTGCATTTTCTCTTCTGAGGTCTGGTCAACAGATTTGGTCGAGGTATTGTCGGTACGCAGCAGCTTCGCGCCCGCCTGTCGCATCTGCTCCACCAGGTCGGTTAGCGACTCTTTACCGGCACTGATTGACGTTCCAGTGTGTTCCACATATTCAAGCCCCTGCTTCTGTCGATCAGAGAACTGAGTCGCAGACGATGAGCCAATAACTAACTCCTGACCATCTTCAAGTCCAAATACAGTCAACAGCGGCACCCGCGCGACGTGCAGGATGTTGTCCTGCTCGCTCTGGCTCTGCCAGTGCTTAACGTTCAGCAGCGCCATGTTCAGCAGCGGCGGAGAACCGCACATAAACCCAGTGCGCTTGGTGTAGAGAGTGACCAGCGTGATGTCCTGACGGGAGGTCTGCCATTCTTCATGCAATTCCCAGTTCGCTTGGGCATTCTCGCCGGTCGCCTTGCGGTAAATCTGCACCTGTCCAGGTGTCAGCAAACGAATCTGCTCAACCTTCGTTTGCCCGAAGTCGTCGCCATCTTCAACCACGACCTCTTTGATGCGCAGCGCAGTGAGTTGCACCTTGCCGCCGACCATCGTCGACTTCCAGCCAATTACCTGTCGGGGATTAAGCATCGTGACGTATGGCCGCGCGCCAGTAGCTTTCTCGTCAGCCTTAGTCTTCACCTGTTCGGCATCTATTCGGGGATAATCCACCAGCGCATGCGAAAGACCGTACTGCATCGCCAGGCTGAAGAATGCCTGTGCCCATACATCGAGGCGACTACCTTCAAGATCCACGTTCTTCGCGAACTCGCGCAGCTGATCTGGGACGTTCTCGCCCAGTTGGATGGGCTCAGCAAATACTCGCCCAACATTCTGGTTGATCGTCTCTTCATACGCAGGGAGTAACGTGGCCACAGCCAAGCGCTTTTTGTAGTCCTCTTTGTCTTCTTTCGGCCAGCGAGGAAGATATTCCTCACCCAACTGGCGCATGTACAGCGTGCCGCCCATCAGGGCATCATTAATGTCCCACGCCTGCACCATGTTCCCATAGTCCAGATTGGGTGTTGAAATATCAGGCATGGAGTTACATCCGTAGTTGAGTGACTTTTCCGGTCGGCTTGATTATCGGGAATTGCTTCACGATGAAATAGCCACCAGCGTCATTTGGGTGATCGTTGTCGGCTGATTTATCCGGCTCGCCGCTTGCCGCCCATACCTGCTGCTCAAGGCTGTCGGTGTAGACTGGGCAGCGAGCAACGTTAACTTTGTAGCGCCGTTCACCGTTGCCGTTGCAGAACATGGCGTTCATGGAGTTAATGCGATCCTTTACCGGCGGGTTGGCGGCGTTCACCACCACGCTGAATCCTGCCTGCTTGAGCTGCGCAATATCGGTGGCGCTGGCGTTATTGGACTTGCGTGAATCGCCGGAAGCATCCGGGTAAATGTAAATCTGACGAGAGGAGACATAACGCCCACCCTCATAGCGCCAGAACTCTTCCTGAATGCGTTTAATCATCGCCGGGGTGTCATAAACTTTTATCAATTCTCGTACCGCGCGCGGCTCGCCATCCCGAAGAACGTGGACGATAGCCGCCATCTTGCCAACGTTAAAGTCCATGCCGATATAGAGCGGTTCGCCAGCCTGTTCTTCATCGGTGCAGTTATTCAGATGTCGATCGAACTGGTGATAGATGGTACCGCTGGTCAGGTTGGTGAAGCGCCCCCTCAGATACGCCTTAATCAATTCCGGCGGGTAGGAATTCATCAGCGAAGGGATGTAATCCGCGGGCAGGTTCTTCGCGTTGTCGAACGTGCTGGCCTGAATCAGACCGTACAGGGCCGAGAGCTCTGGCTTTTCACGTACTGCCTTCACGAATTGCTGGTAAACGAATTTGAACCCCTCCGGCGTTGTCGTGACGTCAATACCGTTACGCAGCCCATCAACCTTGTAACGCATACGGGCGATGATTTTTCGCCATGCTTGCTGCGCTTTGGCAGCCGCCATGACATCCAGCTCATCCACCATCGCGTTACCGATTTTGAAACCAACTATCGAGCCGGGCTTCTCCATCGAGCGGCAGATTGTGGTCCCGCGGAACCGTCGCCCCTCGTAGAAGTGAACCTCTTTGTTCCCCTCATTGATTTTGACGCTCAGCCCCCAGTCAAAGGCCACCTCTTCGATAGTCGGGTAGAAGATGTCACGAATCTGCGGGTAGGTCGGAGCGAAATAACCCTGGTTGATTTTCGGGTGTTCCCACATCCCTTTGCAGATGCCGCCACAGCCCACCCACGTTTTACCGGAACCGAACCCGGCGACATAGGCTTTGAACTTGTGCTGCATTGCGAGGAAGCGAGCCTGAGGAATGTTAAGTGTCGGGCTGATCCCCATCTTCCGCCCTCGCGTCGACTACGTTGATATTGATTGCAACTGGCGTTGGTTCGTCATCCTCCGGATCTGCGGCCAGTTCTTTGCGAAGTTTGTCGATTTCCAGCTGCCGGCGCTCGATTTCAATCTTCTGCAGACGCTGAGAAAATTCACTGTCAGCCAGGCCGAGGCGTTTCATCACAGCCTCGTACATTCGCTCACGGCTGATGGCGGTTATCTCAACGCCATTCTTACCAAGCTTCACACCGGAATAGGCAAGTGCAGCATCCGGCGCCAGTTTGCGCGTATCAGCGAAGAACGGCTGACCGATGCCGTCACCATTGCAGCGTGGGCATTCAGGGTTAGGTGCGCTGGTGTGGTCGTATCCGTAACCGCCAACATCGACAGGCTCGCGACGTTTACGCTCAAGCGCTTCGAGACGTTTCTCTTCGTACTCTACGGCATCGCGCCATTGATACTGGTGACCAAAGCCCCAGCAGTAACGACACGCACCGCGGCGATACTGCGAAAGCTGGTTTGCATCGAAGGTGGCGAGCTTCCACATCTGCACGAGGACCTCATCGGCACTGCCAAGCGTGCGCGCAATAGAGGCTTTCTGCTGCTGCGCAATGGCCTGAGCAACGTTAGGATTCGTTATGAGCTGACGACCGTAGTTTGGGTCACTATATCCAGCGCGTGCAGCGGCAGCGGTGGCGTTGTTGTCCTTAAGGTATTCCGCGACAAATAAGCGTTGCTGAGCAGTAAGTCCATCGTCATCCACCAGGTCATTTGCGCTTTCATCTTTCTGCGCATTGCGCATTTTTTTCTGCGCAGGTTTTTGCGCAGTTTGCACAGAAGTTTTTTTGATATATCGACGGGCGGTAGCGTAGTTCAGTCCCTGCGCTTCACACCATTCCTTCGGTGATACGCCGGTAGCGGCATTGTCGGACAGGAACCGTTGCTGAAGCTCGCCCCAGTCCGGTTTTGCCATTGCTTACTCCAATAAAAAACCGCCCTGAGGCGGTTAAACTTTGTTGAATGCTACGCACTGTATCCAGAGGTTTTCTCGCAGCCTCTGTTTTTCAGCCATTAAGGACTCGAATATTTCACCTGAGGATTGTCCACCATCGCAACTGTAGACTTCACCATACGAATACGCCGGTAAGTGCTCCCATGTGGTTGCATCGTAAGCATTCCATGAAAAAAACCACTGCTCTTTCTCTTCCATAACCCCTCCATATGACGAGGAGTTATTGTGCATTATCACAGGCACTCAGTGAATGCCTGCTGTAATGCCTGCCACACTCTCGCAGTGGCTGCGCTCATGCCCTTGAGTTGCTGTCGCTTCATCGCCGCTTATAACCGGTGCGCGTATGGCGTTCGTACTGCTTTACCGGAGCATGTTCCCTTATTTACCCTCACATCGGTATGCTATACCTGCTCGCCATTACGCGACTCGGGGCAGCATCATGACTGCTGCATTGCCTTTCGACTGCGGTCTGTCCGCTTTGCTACTTCAAATAGGTTTTCTCCTTAGGGTCGTTTATTCCCCTGCTTTGCTAAAGGATCACTGCCGCTCTTGCTCAATCTGCCGTATACCAGCCAAGTTATTGTTGCCCTTCTCAATCACGGCCAGCAGCGGCTTAATCCAGAGCACAGCCTGGCAATACGTCAGCGTGCTGGCGGCAGCGGGACTATCAACGGCTGCGTCAGCGTACCCGGAATCGGCGTGCATTGCGCTGGCACGTAAACGGTGCGCGTATTCGAGCAGCCCACCAGCGACATCAGCAGGAACAGGCAAATCACAGGTTTTTTCACGTCGTAAAATCTCCCGGTATTCAATTATGGTTTTCTCTGTTCCGGCATCTATTAGCGAATTAAGGCGGTTGGTATTCTCTGCTATCTGGTTAAACCGGTTGAAGTTGAAGGCCTGAGTAGTTATCACCGCCGTCTGTAGATCGTTGTCGCTACGCAGTACTCGGTTGTCGCTCTCTGACGTGGCCAGCGCGGCATTACTGCGGGTCAGCAGTACACAGAGCACCGCGATTAAGATGATAGCTGCCATCCCAACAACAACGAGGCTTCTGTTCACTGGTCTATCCCCCAGCAAGCCAGCGCGCTTTCCTGGTCTCGCCTTTCTACCTGCCCATAGCAACCGTTTTTCTGGCCTTTGGTCAGACGACAGTCGCGGCCACCGTCTTTTATCCACCAGCGGATCGCTTCACAGGCTCCTTTACGGTCGCCAGCGTTTATTCGCTTATAGAACGTAGACGGGAAACATTTTCCGGGGCCGATGTTATATGGGCAGAAAGATGCGATCCCGGCTTTCTGTGGTTCGGTTAGTGGTACCTTGATATTTCGCTCAACCCACGCCAGCGCCTTGTCGCGTTCTATGGTGTTCACCTGGGCGCATTTCTCAGCAGAAAGTTTCATGCCCTGGACTACTGGCTTGCCATCAACCAGCGTGGCGCCACGGCAAATGGTCCAGAGCCCTCCGCCGTCACGATACGCCGTCAGACTATTACCCTCTTTCTCATCGAGAAACTGATCGAGAATCACGGGCGCGGAAGCCCCGGCAAGAATTAAACCAACGACCGCTGCGCTCAGTTTATTCTTCAGCTTTGGTGGGATAGCCATTGCGCCGATCCTCCCGTTCTTTCCAGCGGAAATACCAGTTCACTGCACAGGTGATAACAGTGCATGCGATACCGACAATGATTGCCCAGTCGCTCAGGCTTAACCCTGCAATTCTGTCGGCCAACATCCAGGACACCTCTTTTGCTGTTTTCGCTGTTTCGGCATATGCCTTCGCTGATACACCGCAGCCGGCAAGCGTGGTTCCTGATCCATATGAAAGTCTGCTGTAAATGGTGCTCATTCTGGTCATAGCCTCACCTCCGATAGTTCGGATGGCATTATCAGGTGTGATGTAATAATGGAGTGGTGATTCCCTTTTTTAGTGCAATCGCACTTCTGGAGTGCATACACCGTAACAAGGTCACCATAAGTAATTGATTTAATTCTCTGAAAAACTGGTTCATTTATTGCTTGATGAACATAACCAAATGGAACCAGAGGGATGAATGATGACAAATACTTTCTTTTACCATTTACAATACTGGGGTTACCTTGCAGTTCTAATATTCCTGTATCAGGCAGTCTTCAATTGAATGACTATTAAGAGCCTGAAAATAAAAATCCCCGGCCATAGCCAGGGATTTGATTTTTGTTTTTTATCGCGGCGGTTGCAGCGGCCCTGCGAGAACCTCTGCCTCACCGTTATGGCAAATGTCATCGCCTCTGGTCAGATGCCAGACACCTGTGATTGTTTTACCCGTTTCCAGATCATCAACAGTGTCATTCGTGTAATACGCTACCTGTACAATGCCTACATGCTGAATCCAGTAATACCCTTCTTTCATACATTCCTCCGCAATACTAAGCAAACAGTATAGAACGGAGCAGATGATGCAGCGTTGCAAGAAACCACAACAAACTCAATGTTTGCTGTCCAAGGTGCACATCCTGGCCTTAGAGCCTCACATCCGATTCTTCGGATGGCGCTGTGTGTATGAAAAGGGTCGCCATATGGCGACCTCTAAAGTTTAAATAGGATTTTCTCAATGAACGGCTTCGTGATAAATAATCTGCCCGCCCATACCTGAAATCAGCTTATCTACTCGAATATAATCCGTATAGAAAAAAGATGGAGCATAATCCCAGTGACAGAGTGCGATTTCACGCTTCAGATATGTGTCATAGTAGATAACATGAGCCTTACATGACCTGGTTTTTCCTCCAGATTGCGTGGGGTATCTCATTTTGAATCGGTAATTGTCACTCACATGCTTATTAGCTGATGAGATCATTATTAACTCTGGAACGTTCCAAAAGGTAAAAGTCAGGTACATCATAACGGTGAGACAAACGCCAAAAAGCCTCTTAACCAGACCTGTTGAGAACTTATTACTTAGGTACACACGCCAAGCAATGAAAACTCCTATCACGAAGGAAGTCCCCACAATAACTGACTTATAAAGCACCCCATCAAAAAGGTATGTGTCGTGAGTTGTTTTGTCTGCCCATGCACACCAGATAACCCAAATGACTACGAAGCAGAATGAAATCAGCTCTACCTTTGTTGGCAACCTCATTATCATTAATCCATTTCTCAACTTCTTTGAAGCGAAATATATCAAATTGACAACTACCTTTGATACCTCGAAGTGAACTTAGACTTGACGCGTCTGGCAGGGATTTAGCCAGCGAGAATTCAATTATGGCTTGAGTGCTTTACCGCTTGTCTACATTCAAATAAAAAAGCCCAAGGCGTCAACCTCAGGCTTGAAAACTCATTTACTGCCAGTGCATACAACAATGGCACAATATCAGATTTACACGAAATATATCCATTTCAGTTCGGTTTTGCAAGACTTACATCCAAATTTGTCGCCTTTTGTTGTGAACGTGATCGCGAAACAGAAAGGAGCGCCTGATTATCAAGGTGCACGAATTCTTGTTTCATCGCCAGCCAGTGCGGGAGGTAGGTTTCAGTCCAAGTTGGCTTTGATACCCCTACCAGTTGCGCCAGCTGCTGGTACTCGTATGTGCTGCGCCCTGCTAGTTCTGCTTTCACATCCTGAGCAGCAAGCCAAATTAACGCCTTCAACCGTTCGATGGTTTTACCAGCTATCTTTCGAGACCCCATCTGCGACTTGAATTCAGCCCACGCCCACTGAGTAATCAACACCTGACTCTCCCAGCTTACGTTCTCGCTGTAGTTCCACAGTAGCCAGGCCTTCTGGGGTTCTTCAAGTGACATCAGCGCCCGGCGCCACGATGCGGTGTAGAATTCTACCGGCTGCACCAGGGGAATATGTGAACCCTTGGCATGCGACTGTTTGCCCGGTATTGGTGGGTTATCCAGCGTAATCATTTTCCCGGTCACTTCATCATACACACGGAGCTTCTTACGTTTAAACGTTCCCGTATCAAACTGGGCGTTCTCAAGCCACGCCATCAACTGCCCTTTCGTCGCACCACTTAAATCGGCGGTGGCCACCATCAGTTGCTGGCGCACGTATTCAAGAAATTGAGTGTTCATACAGCACCGCCTATGGTTTTGATGTAGTTCTTCAGTATTCGGTAGTCCGTCAGTACAGAGCCAGGAAAGTGGTATAAGCGCAATCTTTGCCATCGAACGCGGAGGTGATCGGCAAAATAGGATTCAAATGTCATGCAGCCTCCCTGCTCTTAATTAATCCACGGCGAAGCGCGCTGTAGTGCTTCCTAATGGTTTCGAGTTCTTCGATGGTGTATCGGTGTGGGACGTTATTGTTTTCGAGTGCCTCGACGCGCTCAGGCCCAATTCTCTCGATAAGGCCAAGGCGGTACTGCTGCTGATTGCCCGACAACTGCACGTTACAGTGGTGGCACTGTTTACTGATATTGTCTTCGTGATAGCGGAGATGTGATGCCTTACCGCGTGAGCGGTAGTGACCTGCTTCCCACTGGACGGTTTCGAACGTCCCACAGCTGATGCATGGCAGATCGGCATCACGCTCGCGGATGTAGTCATTGACGACGCGCTGGGTTAAATCCTCCCAGTGCTTCAGCGGCTTAACTGCAGCTTTACGCTGGCGCCAGGCTGCACGTTCTTTCTTTTCAGTGGCGCGCTGCTTGGCAGACTCCTTACGCTGTGCATCTTCCCGCGCTTTTCTGGTCTGCTCTTTCCCGACGGCGCTGGCACACTCATAACCGCATACGGTCTGCGTGTCTCGCACAGGATGGAACCACTGGCGGCATTCGTTGTTGGCGCACTTACGGCGCGGTAGCTTAGCCATACTCAACCCCACGCCCTGTTTTGCCAGACCTTACTCGGGCGAGGAGCCTTCTCACTTTCTGGCAACTGAACGCTGACAGTCCAGGTGATGTTGTCGCGATTCAGGCTACGTTCTACCGTGGCGCCACGGCGGCGGTAATTGGCCACCAGCTCGTCCGCCTGTTCGGTTGTGCATTCGTGATGGTGAAACCAACTTATTTTCATCGCCATCACCCCGCAAAACTCATTAGCTGCGATGCGGCGTTTTCCGCTTCACGCTGATCCTTAAATGCCCTGGACAATACCCAGCGCCACAGAACATCGAGCGCGGCTTTGTACAACTGCTGGAACTCGGTTTCGTCCATGTTGGCGAAGGCAATACTGCGGGGATGTTTACGGAGGGTGCCGTCAGGAAGCTGAATAGCGTCATAGTGGCCAGACTCGACGATCACCCATGCACGGTATGCGTCATAGGATTTGCAGATGCTGATGCTACCTGCGCGCTTATCAGCGATACGGTCGAGATATTGCTCGGCAGCGTCCAGGAGAGCTGCTTCGCTTCCCGCGAACGAGGCAAGGAATTTGGCGTAGCCGGTTACCAGCTTGCGTTCGTTGGAAGAGATCGCCCCGCCGGTGGGTTCCCAGTATTCGAAACCGAGATTGAGTAACGCGAAAAAGCGACGGTGAAACGCCGGGTTGCGTACCTGCCGGAACTCTGCCACCAGCACGGCGCCGAGTTTGATTTTTGATTGCAGAATATCGCTGGTCTCCGGCGTCGCGGGGATCAGGATTCCTGAGGACTGCTTGATGAGTTGTAGTTCGTGCGCCATGGTTTCTCTCCGTGGCGCAGTAGGTTACGGTTGTTCAGACCGTTGATTTCATATTATCAGAAGGTGGAGTTACCCGGTAGCCGAGGCGGCGGATAAATTGCACAAAACCATTGGGAGTAAAGACTTCTTCATCATCGAGCAAAGGCCGCATTGATACCATCCCATTAACACGATAAATCAGATGCCTGCCAGATGAAGGAAAGCTAAACATAACACAACCATCAGAGCGTCTGACAAGGTCGTACCAATGATCATCTGATGCCTGCAATGCTGAATTATTCACTTATTTTTCTCCCTTCAATCGACACAGACGCGGTTAAAAATTGTCGGCAACAGCATCAAAGGGATACACATTTTTGGTATTCTGTTATCTGCGCGCCGGCTAACCCAAGTTCAGTAAAACCAGTCGTCGGCGCTTTCCCATGTTTCCTGCAGGATTTCCTCCACCTTCGTTTTATCGCCCTTATCGCCACCGAAAACAGTCAGGCTATCACCGCCAGCCCTGCGGATAACCAGAGAACAATTTTCATATTGATTCTGAAGTCGTTTAAGCAACTCTTTCTCAAGTGCGGGTATGGCGCCGCGCGGCAGGTCTTTTGATTTGTTGATGGTAAGTTCTATCTTCATAATTCCCTCTACATCAATATACTGTACATTTATACAGTATACCTGTTGAACCTCATATTCAAGTGGTTAATAGCACTTTTCGCCAAAGCCATGCCGTTGTATACGCTAAGTTTTTCCGAGTATTCGGAGTTTACTAAATCAGTTATACAGGGTCAGAAAGGAACGAAAACCCGTCCAGGCCTTGATTTATATGGCTACCTCAGTGCCTGAACAGGGTTTGGTTTAGTCATGCCATATGGAGAATCATTCAGGTGAGTGAATCTCTCCAGCCACATTGCAAATTGTAAGAATGCAGCTTATCGATAAAGTGAGCACACGTTATTAGATATGTGTTTATTAAAACGCTAAAAGTAAACAGTGTTTTCATCCATATACTTCAATGTTGAAACAATACTGTCCGCACGACATCTTTTATTGAGTGGGAAATTTTTGAAAACAAGACCATTTGTAAAATAA
Source organism: Citrobacter sp. Cf125 (assembly GCF_030333935.1). NCBI lineage: Bacteria > Pseudomonadati > Pseudomonadota > Gammaproteobacteria > Enterobacterales > Enterobacteriaceae > Citrobacter > Citrobacter sp. Cf125. Next base: position 514,974 of record NZ_JAOWEY010000022.1, read on the forward strand.
ATATCACACTTTTTCGTCTCAGTATCTATATAAACCTCTCTGAATGATTTAAAGGCAAGTCGCCTGCATACCTCCCTATCTTCTTTTAGTGACAAGTTTAGTTCTTTACTCCCGCGACTTTTATCCTTCTTAGCTTTATTTTTCAGAACCTTAATTGTAGTTTCAATTTTCTTTAACTTACGATCCAGTTCACGAACTTTACCAGCCAAAACATTTACTTCAGGGGCTATTGTAAGTGCCTGTACGAGACTGTTTATTTGAAGCTGTAAATCAATGCTATTTTTTTCTAATGTTTCCTGCAAACTTACCTGATTTGACTCAATCTGTAACTTATCAAAATTGAAAAGTATCTCTTCAATCAGATTAACATCGACAAGCTCTCTTTTAATCGATGGACTCTTACACCGATGAAGCCTTCTCATAGGGCATACATAATAACCTTTTCCAGACTTACTCACTGCAGTGACAATCATGGTATTCCCACAACATTTACACTTCATCACGGTTCGCAGCAGGTTTATAAGATATGGGTTACCGCTGTGAGAGTTGAAACCGAATGGAGACAATCGCACCTCCTGAACAGCATAAAATTCATCATCAGTAAGGACTTTGGGGTAATAATCAATTATTTCATTAACGCCTTTTGCACGTCCTCTATATGTTGGTCTGCAAATACCAATAAGCGCTTTGTTACCAAGGATTTTTTCGATGACAGAGGGACTCCACTCACCAGGTGTACCAGTCATATTTTCAATCAACCTGTCATTGAGATATTTAGTAATAGCTGTCAGAGATTTATTTTCCTTACGTAATGAAAAAATTTTCTTAATCACCTTCACCTTTGATTCTATCACTTCAAAATGACTGTAGTCAGGACTAACTCTTAACCAGCGAGGACATGCTTTTGTCATTATCCTACCGTTTAACTCGGCCTCATCTCTTTTCTTTTTCCAGGAGAGTTTCACCCTACTTGATTTTATTTCGCTCTCTTCATTAGCTCTCTGAGCAATTAGAATTGCTTTGATGAGTGCATAGGGATCATCGAGCGATGCCTCAGAATATTGGGTGTTATCACTAAGAGTGATGACATCAATACCACATTTTAAGATATATTTTAGTCTTTCTGTAGCCTCTCCGACTTTCTCTCGAGAAAGTCGGTCCAAACTTTCAACGAGTAAAACTGTACCAGGAATAATAAGCCCATTCTCCAGTGCATCAATAAACTCACTAAATGCACCTTCTCTTGCATGTTTTCCCTTATAAGCACTTAACCCCAAATCTTCATATGTAGTTGGGTCAAGAGTATATTGCGGGTTATTTTTAAGCCAATCATCTATTAGTTTCTTCTGTCTCCTTAATGAATCCCCCTTGTCCTGATTTACTGACGAGAAACGCATGTAAGCAATGGCCTTTTTCATATATACCTCATTTTCAATGTACACACTCTATAAGACCATTAACTTTTAATTTCTGATGAAATTTTCCAGAATTTTACGATGTAAAATATCTTATTCTTACCAACCTTAATAAAAGCTGGCTTTTCAGTCAGATGATACGTTTTATAGCGTATTCCAGTTGGGTTACATCACTTCTCTCTCTGATGGTGTTCAGTTTTGATATGCAGGCGCGGCTCCCCGTCTTTCGGCTCAGGCCATTCTCGCTGCTTGTTTACCGCCAGCTTTTCTACCATCGCCAGGGTAATCTGCTCGTCACTGATACCGGCACGACGTTGTGCATCCCATAACAGGAATTGCATGTCAGCCCATTCGCTAAGGTCGCCTGGTTCAGCAGCAACCTCGAGCGCTTCTTTGGAAAGGTGCTTCAGCGAACCAACTGGACCGACATCGCCGAAAGTGGCCTGTGACCATGCTGCATGCTCACGACGTACCTGTTCGCGGGCAATCACCACTGCAATCACCTTCACTGCATCAGCCATTGCGTAGCCGAGATTACCGCCGTCTCTTTGTGCCGCGGCTTTGTTGAGTATTTCGCTTATCTGGTTCAGGCGATCGAGTGTTACAGGACCGTTCGCCGGGTGGTTGTTGGTGGTCATACTGACGTTCTCCCGTAAAACGCCAGTACACGCAGCATAGCCGGACTTGTGCGGCATACTGAAGTAACCATGTTTTTTCGCACGCTCGATTTGATCTGCTTGATATTCAGTTCCCCGCCTGGTTGCAGCGAATAGACCGGGTGATGTGGCTCGCCAGCGCGAATAACTACCGCTCTGCGTACCAGGTGAAGCAGCAGGTTGTGTGCCTTCTTGCTGTCGCATCCCAGCAGGTTCTGAACCTGACGCGGGGTTATGGTCTGGTTAACCCGAAGGAAATCGACGATTGCCCACAGTGACTTGCTTGCCATAGTGATTTCCGCCATTAGACCAGACCGGCGTTTTTGCGTTGTTTGTACTGAGCCATCAGCATCTCTGCTGGTGTTGGGCCAGTAGCTGCTTTCGGCGCTGCAAGTGCGCGACGGATTGGCGGTACCGGCTTACCAGACAGTGCTCGCTTTTCCCAGTCATGCAGGATGTCACCAGCGGCTCGGATAAGTTCCTTCTCACTGAACTGTCCCTCTGTTCCACGACGGCGAAGCTCCAGGCAGACGTGGTAATACAGCGGTTTTTTATCCTTCCATGGGAACTGCTCACTGGTCGGATAGCGAAAAACAAGTTTCCGCCAGCGCCAGTATTCGCTCATGATGTCGTCCACACTGACCCCCAGCGCACCACTCCCCTCACGGCACCACGAAATAAACTGACCCGGAGACGGCCAGAACGGTGACTGGCTGGATCGGGCTTTCTGCATCCCGGCGGAAAGTTGCTCACGGGAGGTGATGCCTGACTCAGCAAAAGCCGCGATCCATTGCTGCTTTGCAACGCGAATATCAGCGTCAGTACGTAGGTTCGTCTGAGTGGATGCCGGGAATACCTGCATGAGGTTTTCAAAAAGCATATCCACCAGCTTTTCAGCGTCAGCGTTAACAACCTTGCGTCCGTCGTAAGAATCTCCAGCCATGCGTGATAGCATTTCGCTGTCGCGATTCTGAATTGCACGATAAAGATCCGGGGTCATAAAAATTTCTCCCATGCTTCAGGACTGTTCCAGTGCGGGCCAGTTTCGGATTTGTTTGCGCTGACATCTGTGCGTGGCTTACGGGTAGTGTCTTCGCTGTGAAGGGTTAACGTGTCCCACTTGGCGCGAAGCTTTGCGGGGGAGAGAATATTTTTGTACCAGAACGAGTCTTTACAGGCCCATCGGAACAGCTCACAAATCTCTTTGTGGGTGCGTCCGTCCAGTTGGCGCATCAGGCGTATATCATTCGCCCAGCCAGCCATATTCGGTTTTTTCAGGGAGGGTTTGGTGATGTCGCGCAGCGCCAGCATCCACTCTGCACAACGGAGATCGTCAGATGTCCCCCACTTGTCACCTTTCAGAGTCTGGACAGCTGCATCAGGAATAATTTTTGAAATTCTCTGACGTACATTAAATACGTTAGTATTTAATATTACTTCTTGTTCATGATTCTCGGGCTTAAGCGCGCCCTTATGCTCGGGGCTATGCTCGGCATTCACTCCCGAAGCCTCGCCGTTGCTGGGTTCGTTATGCGCGGGGTTATGCTCGCTGTTATGCGCGGCGTTATGCGCGGGTAAATCGTCCATTTTTTGAGCGTAATGCGCGAAATTTGTGATGGTAATTACAGTGCCTTTTCTCTTCTCGCCAGCGGTTGAAATCATCCCTTCTTTCACGAAAAGAGACAGCATTCGATCCACTGCATGACGGCTTGTTGGCTCCCCATTTCGGTCGCATAATTTCAGCCCGAGATCTGCCGACGTGGTCACCAGTTGTCCGGTTTGTAATGGCCACTGCCGGCCTTTAAAGTTTGCCGTGTAGGGCTGGCGGGCGGCGCCCAACAGAAGGTTCTCCCATAACGTGCGCAGGAAGACATCTTTAGCCCAGGGCTTCTTCAGTACACTCCGGTACAACGGGATGAATCCGGTCTTCTGGTTCTCCATCCGGTTGCTCCTGACGGCGGTACGCGCCGCAAAATCGGCGTAGGCGACATTCGACATAGCTATGCCTCCCTTACCTGGTATTTTGAAAAACTCTTTGTCATAATGACCTCGCAATGAGTACGCAACGAATTGCACCTGAAAGCCGTTGGTGTTCGCGCACCACGGCTTTCGCCATTTTTGAACCGGTCATATAGCCCCCAGCATCATCTGCACCATTTCCATCAGCGGACCGGTTAACCCAGGGTCAACGCGATACATCTCCACGATCCCCTCGCTCAACTCTTTCAGCTTCTGATGACGTGGCGCATCCATTGCGACAGCAATCTTCGCTTCGCTGGTTTCTTTCTCCAGCCTTGCCAGGCGGGCCATAACGTTGTCTTCTGGTAGCAGACGGTTGCGGTACTTGAGCGGCAGAACAGCAAGAATTGCCGGAGTCAGTTGGCGGACATTCTCGCGGTATCTTTCACTGTTGAAATGGTTGTCTAGGAAGCGGAAAAGCTTCTGACGCTGTCGGCTGAGGTCATCAGGGAAAGTGATCTCGTCTCCCCCTTGCGCCTGGTACTCTTCGACGATCAGAGCAGAAACGACATCCTGACCATCTACACCCGCCCACGCACGAACGGCATCGCGGATCTGGTCATGTTTATCTACCGAGACAGGTTGATTGCGATTTATCATCGCAGCCGGTTGATATCCGCTATTTTGATGAAGTGACAGTGACTTCATGGTTAAGCCCTCGCTTCCTGAGCAGGTAATCCATCCGTAGGGTTGAGGTACAAATCAGGACGTAACTCATGTGGAGTTACGCCTGTAGCATTGAAAATAGGAATGACACGGTTAGCCGGTACGACTCCATTATCACGGTGACGCCAGTGACTGACCGTCATTGAAGATACATCGAGCTTTTCTGCTAAACGGGTTGCGCCCCCTACGATGCTTATTGCTTTATCAAGTGCTTTCATATTTGGCTCCAAGTAATAACAAACCAAATTAAACATTATGTTTATACACAAGTCAACATTATGAATGTTGAGGCGATAAACTTTTAGTTTAGAATCTTGATATATGAGAAAAAACACACACCAAACAGATAACCCGCAGGTTCGGCGGTTAAATGAAATCATCGAGAAAAAGCGCATATCCAAAGCGGATATAGCGAGAATCTGTGGTGTGAGCGCACAATCAGTCAACAACTGGTTTGTCAGAGGAGCGATAGGTAAAAGCTCAGCAATAAAACTTGCCGATGCGCTAGGCGTAAGTCTTGAGTGGGTTCTAGGTCAGGACGTGGATGCTAAGGACGGTTTGAGACACGACGAACGGAGACTGTTGGAACTCTATAATCAACTACCAAACGAAGAAGAACAACAGAACATGTTGCGGATCGTATCTCTACGATTGAAAGAACTCGACGAACTGTACGCCAAGTATATGGGGCGGCGGATTAAGGGTGATGCGGAGTAACACATAGCAGACGTACAGGAAGCATGGGTAAGATTAGTGACCGGATGAAACGTATGGGTGATACGGTTAAACGTCATGAACAGCTATTTAAGATGAAATAAATCATGAGCGATAAAGAATTTAAGGTGCTGAAATTTGATGAGTTTGCTCAGTATCTGAGCACACTAAGCGGCGAGCAGATTTGCCCAATGTGCATGGAAGAGTCATGGACACTTTTCACTCCGAATAAACTTCCGACAGAAGACGATGATAGATATGTCATAAATTCCATCCCTGGCTCACTACTTTCCAGTGAAAAGCCTGACAAATCAAACGTTTTTTTCAGAAGTTCCAACCATGACGTCCTGTTAATGCAATGCAGAAACTGTGGATACATGGCATTCTTCAACTATAGAAAAGTCCTAGAAAACATTGAATCTGGAAATTACGTAAAAAAGGCAGAAGAAGATATGGTGGATGAGAATGACGAATCAGAAAACTGATTTATTCCGCCCCATGGAGTATGATAATACTTACGATCAATTGGTCGCTCGAGAAGTCTACAAACACGGGCGTTCTACTCCGTCATATCAGCCGGGGAATATTGCTAGGGATATACCAATTTTTATTGCTCGTAATGTAAATAATCAATCAACAGAGGCAGAGTCACACATGAACGGAAAATCACTGTCAAGACTTGAATTTTGGCTAGGGATTGGTGCGACTATTGTTGGTATGTTTGCCCTTGCTGTAGGTGCAACATGGACGATTTCTAATAATATCAATGAAAAAATTAATGCCTCCAGGCAAGAGCTAACTGGAAACATCCAGTCTAGTCGCACAGAAATCACAGGCAGAATTGATAGGCTTGAAACTAAGATTGACTCTAATTACAAAGATACCTCATCAAGTCTGTTTAAAATACAAGCAATACTAGAAGCAAAATCAGACAAAGAAAAATAAAACACCCGGCCATCGCGCCGGGTTTCTTTTGCCTACCCTTTTCGCACTTCCTCAGCAGCAAACCTGAACACCTGTCGCCAAAAATCGTTCTGCTCAATATCCCCCAGCGACTCCAGCATTGAAATGATCGCCTCAGTTGTTGGTGCGTCTCCATGTGATATCAGATTCAGCGTCGCTCTACCTACCGCCTGACATACATCGTTGTAACCCACGTAAAACTTTTCCATATCGCACCCCCATCGAGGTTTTTACAACCACAAAATAGACCACAAAACATACTACTCGTGTCAACCAGCGCCACCAACTAAACTTTTTGTTTATACAAAAACACCCATTATGTTGACACGCAAATAAACATTGTGTTTAATTACTCCATCAACACAACCACCGAGGCAGGACGCCCACGAAGTAGCCGTCCGGGGCATACGAAGACCGGAATGAGGTGGCGAGATTAACGCGCAGTAGGTTTGAAACGTTCCGCCAGCCTGGCGACAAGGGCAAAGCACAGAAGTGAGCTTCGCGGTGGTGAATTGCAGAGTTAAAACGCTCAACCGTGAAGATCAGCACCGCGGCGCCACCAGCGAAGTTCACTGAGTTCTGGCAACAAGGTATCGAGGGTGAGATGGAAAAAGCATACGAGGAATATTTTGAAGGTCTCGCCGATGGCGAGGAAACACTCAGTTTTGCGAAATTTAAAGAGGCCCTGTCATGAAAACCAGTAACGCGGTACCAAACAACGGTCGCGCCATCCCAATGCGAAATAGCCGTACCGGCTCAGCCTGGCAGGTTTCCTATGACCATATCAACGGCACCTACTGGCACGAACCGCAGGGTAATCTGCGTCATATTCGCAGCCCGTATGCTTCGCGCACCATTGGACCGAATCTGGTTCCGGCAGGTACGCACTGATGAGCACTCTTTTCGCGTTAGTCCTGACTATTGGCATGACCAACGGTGATTTTCAGGATGTTGTACTGGGTGTTTATGGCGACCAACAGCAATGCGAGCAGGCCGCTGTTGAGCAGCAGGTTTCAGGTAGCTGCTACCCAGTTGAAAGGATCATCAGTAGTGAAGAATTACCTGCTCAGGCAGACATTAAGTTCTGAGGAAATGATGATGCAGACCAAATGCGGTTATTGCGGTAAGCCGGTTAAACCGGAAGAAGTAATCAAAAGCACCCTTCTCTATCGCAACGGCTCACAGCTGACGCGCAAAGAGAAAGAGTATTGTTCCAAGCGCTGCGCTTCTTACGACCAGATGGCGCACGAAGGCTAAATAGCAGTCCCGAAATATGAAATCCAAAATTCGCCATTAGTTTGGCGTGGATTCTTACACCCTGAATAAACCAACAGGAATAATTTATGCAAATCGTAAAAGTCGAATTAAATCTGAAAGCAGTAAATAAAGAAATCGCATTATTCAACTGCGAAAAGAAAGTGTCTGGCGTTATTCACTCAGCCCAAAACGGTGAAACAACCGTCGTTCTCGATGGCGGCTATGTGCTCGGTCAGTTCGATTGCCCTCACTGTGCAGTAACAGCTATTTCACTGCTTGCGGTTCAGGTAAACGATGGCGATAAGGCCGGGTTTGGTAACTATCACAGCTACAAACTCGATTACTCAGAAAGAGTTTTCATCACCGTTCATTAAGAAAACGCCCACCGAAACGGGCGTACCCTGTCCGGTCCAACCGACCAAAGCGTACCGGACTAACAACCTGATATATCGGGGTGCTGTTAAGGCACCTCCATTCTACACGAATCGAGGATAAAGTAATGAGTGGAACTAATCCTGTATTTTTAGTCCGCAGGGCAAAAAAACAATCAGGTAATAAAGATGCGGTGCTCTGGTGCAGCGATGATTTTGAGGCTGCAAATGCAACGCTGGATTATTTGTTGATTAAAACCGGCGCAAAGCTGAAAGATTATCTTAAAGCTGTTGCCACTAATTTCCCTGTCGTTAACGAGTTGCCTCCAGAAGGCGAACTCAGCTTAACATTTTGTGATTTCTACCGCCTCAGCGACGACAACATGACATGGGAACAAATCCCCGGCGTTACGTTGCCCTCTTCTGATGCTGCCGCCGAAGCACGCCAGCATATCGTTAACGGCGTGGATACCAATACCGGCGAAATCCTGGAGGAAAGCGCAAGTGCTGTTGACAGTAAGAGCACAGGCAATACTTCGACGCCTGCTCTCACTGTTATCGCCACCATGCCTTTCCGTCATCGAGTTCTGGCTCAGTTCATTGGTGATGGTGAGTATCTCTATCACGTCGATGCCGCGCAGAAAAAAGAAATCGTTAGCCTCGAAATGGATACTGATGAATCGTACATCCAGAATCTGCTGCTGGCCGCTGAAAACGTTGAAGACTTTAAAAAAGCCATCGAGCACGATATTCATAAAGCAGTCAATGCTGTTAAAAAAGCATTCCCTGTCGATGGAAAAATCCCTGAACTCGCGACCTTAATTCAGTTTTTGAAATTGTGGTTCGCTACAGATCATATCGACCGCGATATCCTTGTTCGCGAATGGGCAGCAGGTAATCGCATCAGTAGCGTGCAGCGTACTGATTCCGGCACCAATGCCGACGGCGGTTACGTCACTGACCGTGGACCTGATGCACACCACACCCTTGACACTCTCGATTTAGAGATTGCCTGTGCCCTTCTGCCTATGGACTTCAACCACTTCGAGATCCCGGGCAGCATTCTTCGTCGCGCTAAAGAAATCGTGACCAAAAAAGAAGAACCGTGGAAATCATGGAGCAGCATTCTGCGCAATCAGCCTGGCGTTCTTGGCGTTAACCGCACGGCTATTTTTAATCTGGTACGTATCGCGCCGGAAAATATTCATCTCACTCCTGTCTCTCACCTGGAATTTGTTAACCAGACCATGACAGCCGCGTTCAATTCCGCAGTCGAGTTATTGCCATTACATGAAGCCGAACCCGCAACACAGGGAATTCCCCAACCTGAAAGTAAGGAGCCTCCGCGCAAATCCTTCTGTACTCACGAAGAGAACCTGCAACGCGTACGTGAAGAAGGAGCACGCCGCCGCGCAGAGGAAGCTGCAGCTCAACCGCAGAAAGTCGAACAAGAGCTGGTTAAAAATGTCGGCAACGGAATATTCGACGTTACGGCTTTGATTCAGAACTCAGCAACTCATGGCACGAAAAAGGCAACGGAGACCACCAGCAATGTGCAGGTTCAAGAAACTGTCAGTGATGAAGAACAGGCTGGTGATGAAGTGCAGTCAGGCGAAAGCAGTCTGGAAACTGGTGAAGAGTCACATACCAGCCAGCAGGCCGATGTAAACCAGAATACGGATTCTGTCGCCCAAAATATCGATTCTGTAAACCAGACTGACCCAGTTGCGGCACAAACCGAACCCGAAGCGCAATCTGACGAACCAGCTGTTGTTTACCCCGCTTACTTCGAGCCAGGTCGCTATGAAGGTCTGCCGAACGAGGTTTATCACGCGGCCAACGGTATCAGCTCAACCCAGGTTAAAGATGCACGTGTCAGCCTGATGTTCTATCACGGCCGTCACGTGACCAAGACTATCCGTCGAGAAAGCAGCGAGGCGCTGATGTTCGGTAGCCTGGCGCACACCCTGGCCCTGGAGCCAGAAAAGCTCCACGAAGAGTTTGCAGTATTCCCTGGCATTCCGGCTGAGGCGTTTACCACCACCGACTCCATGAAGGCGTTCATTCGAGAATTTAACGCGGATAAGCCAAAGGCCGAGCAACTGAAGCTCACCGGTAAGAAAGAAGAACTTCAGGCGGCGATACGCGCGGTCAGCCCGGAGGCCATTTTCGCTGATGAATTTGAGCAGCAATGGCGCGATAGCGTTGATGGGAAAACCATCCTGTCCAGAGAGCAACTGATGCTGGCCACGGCAATTCAGCAAGCCCTACTGAATCATGAATCAGCCGGGAAACTGCTGCGCCATCCTTCCCGTTCAGTGGAAACCAGTTATTTCGGGATGGACGACGAAACCGGTCTGGAAGTCCGTGTGCGCCCTGACCTTGAGGTTGAAATCAACGGCGTTCGTATCGGTGTTGACCTGAAGACGATCAGCATGGGACGCGTTAAGCAAGACGGTTTGCGCGCCAAACTGCACCGGGAAATCATCGACCGCGACTACCACCTCAGCGCTGGCATGTATTGCTCCGTTGCCGACTTTGATCAGTTCTTCTGGATCTTCGTCAACAAAGACGAGGGCTACCACTGGGTGGCGGTAATTGAGGCATCGGAAGATTTGCTCGACCTAGGACTGCTGGAGTATCAGCGCACCATGCGTGCACTCGCAAATGCGTATGACACCGATTGCTGGTCTGCACCGATAACCGAAGACTACACCGACGAACTGAACGACTTCGACCTGCGCCGCCTTGAAGCGCTGCGTCTGGCTTAAGGGAGGATTTGACCATGCAAAATACTAACATCATTACGACCGAGCAAGCACCAAACACCATTTCCGCCAGCAACGCTGTGTTCAACGTGCAGGCTCTCGGCCAGCTTACCTCTTTCGCTGAATTGATGGCGCAGTCTGCCGTCACTGTCCCCAAACACCTGGCGGGGAAACCCGCCGATTGTATGGCTATCGTCATGCAGGCTATGCAGTGGGGAATGAACCCATATGCGGTTGCCCAGAAAACGCACCTGGTCAACGGTGTACTGGGTTACGAAGCGCAGCTGGTTAACGCAGTAATCTCCAGCTCCAGCGCCATTGTTGGTCGCTTCCATTACGAATACGGCGGTGACTGGGAGAAGATCGCCGGGAAAAAAGACGGTCGTGATGAATTAGGTCTGTTTATCCGGGTTGGCGCCGTACTGCGCGGAGAAGAAGAAATCACCTGGGGCGAGCCAATTTACCTGGCAGATATCACCACACGTAACTCGCCACTGTGGAAAACAGCGCCGAAGCAGCAGATCGCTTATCTGGCAGTAAAGTACTGGGCTCGCCTGTACTGCCCAGAAGTCATCCTCGGCGTCTACAGTCCAGATGAAGTTGAGCCACGCACTGAGAAAGAGATTAACCCGGCGCCGCAACGCGTTAGCCTGGCTGAAATTTCTGGTGACACCGTCACAACCACGCAAAGCGCACAAGAATCATCGGTAAATATCGACTCTCTTGCCGATGATTTCCGCGAGCGTATCGATGCCGCACAGGATGTTGATAGCGCCAAAGCACTGCGCGCTGATATCGAAAGCGCGAAGACCACGCTCGGTTCAGCCCTGTTCACTGAGCTGAAGAACAAAGCGGTGAAGCGCTACTACCTGGTTGATTCACGTAACAAGGTTGAGACCGCGATCAACTCCCTGCCGTCTCCGGGCGAACCGGATGCAACGGCGCGTTTCGGGGAAGTTGAGCGAGTTCTTGCAACTGCGAAACGTCATCTGGGCGACGAGCTGCACGATCAGTTCAGCATCACCCTGGCGGATATGAAACCGGAATACGTGGCCTAAGGGAGGCGGGAGGGTCCGCCCTCCCGGTAACAAGATGAGTAAATCTTTAAACGCACGCTGCATCCGCCGCTGGGAAATTGAGTTCAAAGGACGTTGCGATTCGAAAGTAAGTCCTTGGTGGCGCAAACACCACCTTCGCGGTTACATCCGGGAATGCGCCCTGACAACTGCCGACTGCATGGTTGAGCGTATGGCTGAGGACAACGCTCTGGTTGATTTTCAAGATAATGGTCGCGGCTGGTCACCGGAGTTCTCTGCCTGGTACCACGAACGCCGAGAACAGTACCTCAAAGAGGCGCGCGACTATCTAAACGAAGACGCCACCAATGACGAGATCGACGAGGAAATCCAGAACGAGCTGGAGGCCTGGAATGACTGAGCTGAATTATAACCCGGCAGACCCCGATAAAATGCAACTCCCGAAGGGTAAGACCTGTGGCGACTGCGCCCATATCCGTCGCTGTAAGGCAATTTTCGGGCATACCGAAACCGATGCCTATTGCGATTGGTCGCCGTCCCGAGCGGTTTTCCGTCAACCATCGAATCCAGAAGGCGGTGACCATGCGATTAATTAACCGAGGCAACCAGCAATCCCCGTTAGCGCGTCAGGCATGCGACATAGCACTGGCCACTCATGCAGAACGTTACGGCGACTATGGCCGCAGCAAGATGAAGGAGACATACACGGTGAGAGTTGAAGGCGTGAAGGTATGGGTTGAGGTGGTGAACCGTAAGGCGAGCTACGTGGCCACAGCAATGACAGGTATGCGCCGGTTGCGCGCACTTCCGGGTCAGGTGAGTTGATAACGATATTTCATTAACAGTTTTCCGGCAGCTCTATAATAAGTTGCCGGAAGCCGGAGGTAGTATGGCCAAGCTTCTTAATCTGCTGGAATGGGCGAATTCAACTTATTCAACCCCACCGTCTCTTTCAACACTTCGCCGCTGGGCGCGGGAGGGGCGTATTTACCCTGCTCCGGAACTTCACGGCAAAGAATATAAGGTTCAGCCAGATGCCATCTATGTGGATCCGAGCAAAAAGAACCTTCGTCACAAAGCAAAACGCATATCGCTGCCAACTGGCGGCACTCTACTGGAGAGACTGACTCATGGCGAAAAGGCCAGTTCGTTACGACGCTAACCTGCCCCGTAACCTGACCTATCGTAAAAGAGACAGGCTTTATAGCTGGCGAAACCCGATTACCGGTCAAGAGTTATCTCTTGGCCGGATCGACAGAAAGGACGCCATTTCTCAGGCCATCGAAGCCAATAACTACATCGAACAGAATTACCTTCCGTCAGCGCTGCTGGACCGCATAAAGGAAACACCAACATTTACGGTGAAAGCGTGGCTTGAGCGCTACGAAGTAATTCTAGAGCGAAGAGAATTGAAGCCCAACACGATGAAGGTCAGGCGCAACCAGATCGCCACTATCAGTGATGAATTCGGACGTATGCCGCTATCGGCGGTCAGCACGAAGGATGTATCTACTTTTCTTGAGAGTTACATACTCTGCGACAAGAAGAGCATGGCCTCCGGCCTGCGTTCGGTGTTGTTGGATATTTTCAGGGAAGCAATCGTCGAGGGACATATTGAAAGGAATCCGGCAGAGCCGACAAGAGCACCGACGCCCAAAGTGAAGCGTGAGCGTCTTTTGCTTGAACAGTTCGAGATAATAAGGAATGCCGCAACCGCCCATTCCGAATGGGCTGCAAACGCATGTGACCTGGCACTTGTCACCGGGCAAAGAAGAGAGGACGTATCGTTGTTCAGATTCAGCGATATCAGGGATGGAAGGTTGTTTGTCACGCAGGAAAAGACAGGTCACAAATTGGCGTTGCCACTTGATTTGCGACTGGACTCTGCTGATTTGGTATTGCAGGATGTTATCGACCGTTGTCGTAAAAACAACCCGTCAGACTTCATGCTGTATTCAGCGGTGAGACGTGGAGGCAGGAAGCCTGGTCCGTTAACTCCGGACGGAATTACCCAGGCATTTTCTGATATCAGAGATTCTACAGCGTTAAAGTTTGGTCCCAACCCTCCTCCTTTCCATGAGATCAGGAGCTTGGCGAGTAGACTGTATGAAAGGGAGCGTGGAGAGGATTTCGCACAGAGACTGCTGGGGCATAAAAATTTAACAATGACCAAAAAATACCTGGACGCACGCGGTGCAGAATATGTTATGGTTTAGACAGGATATGGAAATTTCGAGTAATTTTCGTGGGATTTCGTGATAGCACCGAAAAAACCCAACGAAAACAAGCATATAAAAAGAGACCGAATACGATTCCTGTATTCGGTCCAGGGAAATGGCTCTTGGGAGAGAGCCGTGCGCTAAAAGTTGGCATTAATGCAGGCTAAGTTACCCTGCCATTTAAGAATAGATGACAGCGCCAGGTTTTCCAGTCCGCGACTAAAGTGGCCGGAAAAAAAGGACGTTTGTTACGCATCCAAACGCAAAAACCGCAAGTTCTCGTGTGAGATCCTTGCGGTTTTTTATTGGAAATCAGAGCGCTACATCTGACAATTAGCAGAGTTTTTCTGCACGCTCCACAAACGGTGCCAGGCTCATTTTTTCGCCCGGTTTCGCCGGATCATCAATCTGGATAATCTCGATCGGCTTTGCCGTGGTTTTACCGCTCTCCATCTGCTGTCTGGCAACATCATTCAACGGGTATTGCACCAGCGTACTGGGATTGATGACATACAGCGCGTTACCCGGGCGGCAGGTCAGCATCACCTCTTCCCGATTAAACGCCCACTTATCTTTGCCAACCTCAAAACGGCTGACGGTAATGACCTGCGGCGCAGCCAGCGCGGCTCCGGAGCTTGCCAGGAGTAATAAAGAGATAATGATTTTTTTCATGCGTTTCGCCAGTCCATCAATCAGAAAGGTTCAAGGGTTGCGAACAGGCTGACAATTGCCAGCACAACGGCTCCTATACCCCATTCCAGCTTGGTCATCCAAATAAAATAGAGAGTCATGCCGCGGTTATCCTGCCGCATGCGTGGTACCAGAACATACCGATTCACCAGCGCAATCGCCACCATTAGCATGACCAGGGCACCTTTTAACAAAAGCAGCCGCCCGTAAGCCATGTGCCAGGGAACAGAAAAACCGACAATAAACAGCGCATTCATAATACCGGTAAGTAAAACACCAATAACAAAAAGATGCCCGTAGCGGGAGAAACGCATCATGGTGCTGATGGCCTGTTCTCGCCAGCGGCCATGCGCCATTCGCATACAGTAAAGTACGGGTAGCAGGCCACCGAACCAGGCGGCGGCGCATATCAGATGCAAGGCATGGTTAACCTGCTGGATTGCCCCAGTAATACCACTATGCAGCGTCGCATGCCCGACGCCAGCCAGCAAAATAAACTGCGCAATCGTCAGCATTAACAGCCGTCGCGGCATGCTACGCGGTACGATAATAACCACCACCAGAGTGACCAGCGCGAGGATAATCTGCCATAACCAGACGCCGCCAAACTGCGTTTGCAACACCGCGCCCCATACATCTGTAGAGATAACATCCCGCCAGCCTGAGCCCATTAACCCGCCCTGGATCGCCAGCATCAGCGTCGCGCTGATAAAGCTCCACGCTGCGGCATGCCGTTGCAGACGCAAAAAACGACGCATCATTAAACGACGAACCGAAACGGGAGCCAGCCATGCGCCGTAAAGCGCACAGCCAAACACCAGCATCAACGTGGTAAAATGGATAAACCGTAATGCAACCCAGGTAAATGCCAGCATCGGTTATTTCACGCTAAAGGTATATTGCCCCTTCGTCTTGTGACCATCCACGGAAACAACGTGCCAGTCGACCGTATATTTTCCTGCTTCAAGTGTTTGATCAAGCGGAACAATCAGCTGCGTTTTGTCCTGCTCACTGCGTGACGCCTTGCCCGTTTTGATCTGTTCTTTGTTTGGACCTGTCAGCGTTGCGCCGCTGAATCCCGGCTCTACGCCTTCAGAAAAATTCAGCGTCAACGCCTGAGGGGATGCCGCAACCTCGGCATTAGCAGCCGGGTTTTGTTTTGTGAGGTGGGCATGCGCCAGGGCGGCGGGCGTTGCCAGCACGCTGGCGAGTACGATGAGAGCGCTGCGAAGCATAGATGCAGATGAAGCCATTTCAACTATTCCTTTTTGTTATGTCTAACCTATAGAGAATAACCTTCTACAATGATCGAGTCGAGAATCATCATTTCGGTCTTGCCATTAATGCACACTCTTAGTAACTTTGCGCGCCGAAAGACAGAGAAAAGGAGAAGCCCATGAACATCAATCTGGCCAAACTTGAGCAAGCGGAAATGGATAAGGTCAATGTTGACCTGGCCGCTGCGGGAGTAGCGTTTAAGGAGCGATACAACATGCCGGTTGTTGCCGAAGTTGTTGAGCGTGAACAGCCCGAACATTTACGCGACTGGTTTCGCGAAAGACTCATCGCGCACCGACTGGCATCCGTTTCCCTTTCACGTTTACCTTACGAGCCTAAAGTTAAATAAAACTTATACTACGTTACGATTCCTTACATGATGGCTGCTACAGTATAAGTATATTCTTAATCTATACTTTCAGGATGATTGTAGACACTATGAAAAGGAAATCATTATGTCACACTGGAAAATCGCAGCAGCGCAGTACGAACCTCTTCACACCTCAGTTACCGAGCATGTCGCACATCACCTGCAATTCATTCAGGCAGCCGCCCAATGCCAATGTGAATTGCTGGTCTTTCCTTCCCTCTCCTTGTTAGGTTGTGTTGATGAACATGACGCGCTTCCTGCCCCACCCGATGAAGCGCTGTTAGAACCTCTCGCCCATGCCGCCGTGACTTATCGTATGACAATCATTGCGGGACTACCGGTGGAACATAACAACCGGTTCGTAAAAGGCATCGCGCTCTTTTCTCCCTGGATGACCTCGCCCTTAACGTTTCATCAAAGTCACGGAGCCTGTATCGCCAGACAGCAAAATGCCATTAGCGTAGTGGATAGCCAACCGGAAGGAATCGATATCGACCCGGCTTACTCCCTGTTCACGAGCAGTCAGTCCATTAGCGAACCCGAATTGCTCTCCTCCACATCTCGTCTACAGAGTTTCTCGCATAAGTTTGCCATAGCTGTATTAATGGCCAACGCGCGTGGCAGCAGCGCGTTATGGGATGAGCGAGGCCGATTGATTGTTCGCGCAGACAGCGGTTCTTTGCTGTTAACCGGTCAACGCACGCCACGGGGTTGGCAAGGTGATATCATTCCATTACGCTAGTCGTTTTGGGTCAGGAGCATGGCATGTTGCGCATAATAGATACAGAAACCTGTGGTCTACAGGGAGGCATTGTTGAAATTGCTTCTGTCGATGTGGTTGACGGAAAAATAGTCAACCCAATGAGCCACCTGGTACGCCCTGACCGCCCCATCAGCCCACAGGCGATGGCTATCCATCGCATTACTGAAGCAATGGTGGCCGATAAGCCGTGGATTGAAGACATCATCCCGCAGTATTACGGCAGCGAGTGGTACGTGGCGCACAATGCCAGTTTTGATCGGCGTGTGCTGCCCGAAATGCCAGGAGAATGGATTTGCACCATGAAGCTTTCCCGCCGTCTGTGGCCGGGGATCAAATACAGCAATATGGCGCTCTATAAATCCCGCAAGCTGAGCGTCCAGACGCCGTCTGGTCTGCACCACCACCGCGCGCTTTATGACTGCTACATCACAGCGGCACTGCTGATCGACATTATGAAGACGTCCGGCTGGACCCCGGAGCAAATGGCCGATGTCACCGGTCGTCCTGCGTTGCTAACCACATTTACCTTCGGAAAATACCGCGGGAAACCGGTATCTGAAGTCGCTGAACGCGATCCGGGCTATTTGCGCTGGCTGTTTAACAACCTTGACAATATGAGCCCGGAATTGCGCCTAACGCTGAAACACTATCTGGATAACGCCTGAGTTTACGCTTGTCCAGGCAGTGTGCCCTGCGCCAGCCCAATCAAAAACGCGTATTCCAGGGCCACACCTTCGTAAGATTTATAACGTCCGGATTTACCGCCGTGCCCGGAATCCATATCCGTGCAGAGTAACAGCAGATGGTCGTCCGTTTTCAGCTCACGCAGTTTTGCCACCCACTTTGCCGGTTCCCAGTATTGCACCTGGGAGTCGTGCAAGCCCGTTGTCACCAGCAGATGCGGATAAGCCTGCGCGGTAACATTGTCATACGGACTGTAGCTTTTCATGTAGGTGTAATACTCTTCCTCCTGCGGATTACCCCACTCTTCAAACTCACCGGTCGTCAGTGGAATTGACTCATCCAGCATTGTGGTCAGCACATCGACAAATGGCACCTGTGCAATGACGCCATGAAACAGTTCGGGGCGCTCATTGATGGCAACACCCATTAACATTCCTCCGGCGCTTCCTCCCATGCCATAACATAGCGAAGGCGCGCCATAGCCCATTTTTAGCAGTGCATCGCAGACGTCGAGATAATCATTGAAGGTATTTTTCTTATGCAGAAACTTACCGTCTTCGTACCACTGTTGCCCTAACTCACCGCCGCCACGGACATGGGCAATGGCATAAACAAAGCCGCGATCCAGTAAGCTTAAACGGCTGCTGCTGAAATCGGCGTCCATGCTGGCGCCATACGAGCCATAGCCGTAAACCAGTAACGGATTTTTTCCTTTCAGGAAGTACTTTTGATGGTAAACCAGCGAAACCGGAACCTCGGTACCATCCCGCGCGGTGATCCATACGTGTTCGCTGCGGTAGTTCGCCGCATCAAATCCGGGAACCTCCGTCTGCTTGAGCACGCGACGCTCTCCGGTGTCCATATCCAGTTCAAACAGCGTATCCGGAGTGGTCATGGAGGAATAGCCATAACGCAGGCGCGAGGTCTCCGGCTCAGGGTTATAGGCAAGCCAGGTCACATATGCCGGATCGTCAAAGGCGATCCCGACCACTTCGCGCGTTTTACGATTAATCTGCCGCAGGCTGGTTAAGCCCCGCTGACGCTCTTCTACCACCAGCCAGTCGGTGAATAACGTAAAGCCCTCCAGCATCACGTTGTCACGCGGAGGGATCAGCGTCTCCCAGGCTTGTTCATCACGAAAACGGGTACGGTACAGGCCGAAATTTTTCCCCTGACGGTTGGAGCGCAGATAAAAATTGTGCTGATAGTGATCGAGACTGTATTCGTGGTCTTTGCGTCGCGCTAAAAAGACCAACGGTTCGGCATCTGCCAGTTCTGCATCAAGCAACAAAACTTCACTGGTGGTCGCACTGGCAATGTGGATAACCACATAATGCAATGATGTGGTTTTATGCAGACTGACATAAAACATGTCATCGGCTTCTTCATACACCAGCTCATCCAGTGACGATGGCGAGCCGACTGTATGTCGCCAGACCTGATACGGCAATAACGTCGTTTCGTGCTTGCGCACGTAATAGAAAGTCTGAGAATCATTCGCCCATACCAAATCCGCTTCGACGTTTTCCAGCACTTCCGGATACCAGTTGCCGCTTTGCAGGTTGCGAAAACGCACGCCATATTGCCGGCGAGAGAGATAATCTTCGGCCAGTGCCATGATGGTGTTATCCGGTGATATCGCCAGTCCTCCCAGCGTATAAAACTCGCTGTGTGCCGCGCGATGGTTCCCATCCAATAGAGTATCCCAATCATCCCACTCTTCACTGAAGGCAGACTGACGCTGATAAATGGCATATTCGCACCCCGGTTCATAAATATGCCGGTAGCGATAACCATTCTTCACATAGGGGGCAGAAGCATCCTGAGGTGGGATGCGGTCGATAATCTCTTTCAGGACGCGATCCTGCAAAGCCTGCTGCGAGGCCATAATCTGACGGCCATACGCATTTTCTTGTTGCAGATAATCCAGCACTTCTGGCTGCGAGCGAGTGTCATCTCGCAACCAGTAATAATTATCAACACGAGTATCGCCATGCTGCGTCATGGCGTGGGGAATACGAGAAGCTTTTGGTAGCATGTCATTGTTCTTTTGCTTAAACATCCTATAAGGGTGGCAAAAGACAGCAATGATGCAAGCGAAACATGCGCCTTAGTGGTAAGTAATTAACCCGGTAACGCCTGTTTTTGTTCCTTGAGATCCTGTTCAATGCCTTCACGAACATCCTGCGGGATCTTCAACGCATCGCCCAGCGCATTGAGATAACTACGTTCCATAAAGTGGTCGATATCAATCGCCGCACAACTGAGGAAGTAAATTTCTAGCGCTTCTTCTTCGTTACGGATCCCATGCGCCAGTCGTTGAGGGTCTAACGGTTGTTCGATGGCGCGTTCAATCAGAATGCGGCCCTGCTCTTCCACGCCCGCTTCACGGAGCTGCTGCTCAATAGCGCTACGTTCTTTGGCATCAATATGGCCATCGCTTTTCGCCGCAAAAACCAGCGCCAGAATCAGGCGTTCGGTTCGCTGATCCAGCGGTGAGCTTTCTGCACCAAACTGCGGTTCATCCTGATGCGCTGCGCGAACTTTATCCTTGTACTTGTTCCATAACACAGTCCCGGCAACCGCGCCGCCGCCTACCAGAAGCGCGCTGGTGCCGTATTTACTCAGTAATTTACGAGAAGATTTGTTGGCAACCAGTAATCCTGCCAGACCGCCTAACGCGCCTGGAACCAGAAGTTTACTCAGCCCTTGCTCGCCCGAAGATGACGCGGAGGAACCTTTTTGCCCAAGAAGAGATTGTAGTTGATTTAGCCAGTTAGCCATTTTGCCCCTCAAGTACAGACGAATAATCATCAAAGCGTACCCGAGGGGATGTCAGGAAGTGTTCAGGTCATCAAAAGATGTGCAAATACCTCCGTTACTGCGGCTGATACTCCGCTGTTCCGGCTTTGCAGTCGACTTTTACCTGATAGTGAATATCCGCACTTTTACCGCGAACCGTCAGGGGAACTGACCATTTCCCGTCTTTGCCCGTAATATCGGGCGTGTTTACCCAGGCGACAGGATCGGCTTGCCCGACGCGCTTTTGATCGTCAGCCCAGCGCGCAATGCGATTTTGTTGATAATCACGTTTCACGCTCGCCGCAATACCGTTAGCGTCCAGTCCCTCACACTTGGGGAACTGGACGTTTTTGCTTTCCATATTTGCCGCAAATACAGATACGCTGGCAGACAGCAGCAGCAGGCTCAATAACGTTCTTTTTTTATACATTCTTTTCTCCTTAATCTCCCCTTCGTCATTCAGATTGCCTCTAGCAACGTGAAGTAACGTCAGGGATTGCACAATGATTCAGGGAAAAGCATGGTACAAAACGTCAGGAGCGCAAGTCGTTTCAGGCAGCCTGAGTATCATCCCCAGCGTGCGCATCGTTTTCGACAGCCTGCGCATCGTTTTCGACAGCCTGCGCATCGTTTTCGACAGCCTGCGGCGAAGGAAGCTTGCCATTTTTCAGAATGGCGCTCAGCACATCTTTTTGCTCAGCCAGCCACAGGGAAAGCGCTTCGCGCTGCTCGTCTTCAAGCGCTACCGGCGATTGCTCCAGCCATGTGTCGAGCAGATCTGCTGTATCCAGCATTTTGTCATACGCATCGGCTTCCTTTTTGCTGGTAAACGACATTTTTTCCTCACCTTCCCGAATGACTACGTATTTAACTTCAACCGCCATTTTGCAGCCTCTTAAATTACCTGTATTTATGTACAGTGTATTCTTTTTAAGCCCTAAAATCAACCTGGTAATAAAGACAGACGCAAACGTTTTCGTATATACTGCGCCCAGATAAAACAGGGGATTAATTTATGACGTTATTAGGCACAGCGCTGCGTCCAGCAGCAACGCGAGTGATGTTATTAGGTTCGGGAGAACTGGGTAAAGAAGTGGCAATTGAATGTCAACGCCTGGGTGTGGAAGTCATTGCCGTGGATCGTTACCCCGACGCGCCAGCCATGCACGTTGCCCATCGCTCATACGTTATCAACATGCTGGATGGCGAAGCATTACGCCAGCTCGTCGAGCGTGAAAAACCGCATTATATCGTGCCGGAAATCGAGGCGATCGCCACGGATATGCTGGTAAAACTGGAGCAGGAAGGTCAACACGTTGTGCCTTGCGCACGAGCGACCCAACTGACCATGAACCGGGAAGGAATCCGTCGGCTCGCCGCCGAAGAATTGTCTCTACCGACCTCTTCTTACCGCTTTGCTGACAGTGAAGTCCGCTTTCGCGAAGCCGTCGCCGAAATCGGCTATCCCTGCATCGTAAAGCCAGTAATGAGTTCTTCCGGTAAGGGGCAGAGCTTTATCCGTTCAGCCGATCAGCTCACCGAGGCCTGGAACTATGCTCAACAGGGAGGCCGGGCAGGTGCCGGGCGCGTTATCGTCGAAGGCGTAGTGAATTTTGATTTTGAAATCACCCTGCTAACCGTCAGCGCCGTTGATGGCGTGCATTTCTGCGCGCCGGTTGGACATCGACAGGAAGATGGCGATTATCGCGAGTCCTGGCAGCCGCAGCAGATGAGTGAACTGGCGCTGGCGCGCGCTCAGGAGATTGCCCGCAAGGTGGTGCTGGCGCTGGGTGGTCACGGACTGTTTGGCGTGGAGCTGTTTGTCTGCGGTGATGAGGTGATTTTCAGCGAAGTCTCCCCTCGCCCTCACGACACGGGTATGGTGACCTTAATTTCGCAGGATCTGTCTGAGTTTGCCCTGCACGTACGTGCATTTCTCGGTCTGCCCGTTGGCGAAATCCGCCAGTATGGGCCTTCTGCTTCCGCTGTTATTCTGCCGCAACTTACCAGTCAGAATATCACGTTTGATAACGTGCAGGCCGCTGTAGGTGCGGGTATGCAAGTTAGGTTCTTCGGCAAACCGGAAATCGACGGGAGCCGTCGTCTGGGCGTTGTGCTGGCCACAGCACAGAGCATTGAAGATGCGGTGATACGCGCGAAAGACGCAGCCGCACAGGTGAAAGTTACTGGATAAAAAAACGGGCCGAATGGCCCGTTACAGATTCCCATGCCCGGTAGTGATTACCGGGCATTTTGCGCAATTATTGCTTCGCGCCTTCAACAGCCTCACGAGCCAGTTTGGTAATGCGATCGTAATCACCCGCTTCCAGCGCATCCGCCGGAACCAGCCAGGAACCACCGATGCACAGCACGCTTTTCAGTGCCAGGTAGTCGCGGTAATTCGCTGGAGAGATCCCACCGGTTGGGCAGAAACGGACCTGTGAGAACGGACCCGCAATCGCCTGCAGCGCTTTAGTACCGCCATTTGCTTCAGCAGGGAAGAATTTGAACTCTTTCAAACCGTAGTCCATACCCAGCATCAGTTCAGATACGGTGCTGATACCAGGGATCAACGGAATAGTGCCTTCAGTTGCGGCTTTCAGCAACGGCTCGGTCAGACCCGGACTGATAGCAAACTGTGCACCGGCTTCGGTAACTTCAGCCAGCTGTTGTGGATTCAGTACAGTACCTGCACCAACGATAGCGTCCGGAACTTCTTTTGCGATCGCGCGAATGGCATCCATCGCACATGCGGTACGTAGGGTCACTTCCAGAACGCGCACGCCGCCTGCAACCAGCGCTTTTGCCATCGGCACTGCGTGTTCCAGTTTATTAACCACGATAACCGGTACAACCGGGCCAGTGGTCAGGATTGCTTCTGCACTTGTCTTCCAGTTTTTCATCAGAGTTTTCTCTCGCCTGATTACAAAATAAGTCTTAAAAAGTGATACAGGTTGCGCCCTGTTCCGCACCGGACAGCTTTTCACGCAACGCGCTGAACATTTCACGGCCTGTGCCCACGCGCGATGCGCTGAGGTCAGGAATATGAGGCTGACGAGAAGCAAGTTCCTCTTCATCAACCAGCAGCGTCAATTCACCTGTCTGTCCATTCACACGAATGATGTCGCCATCGCGTACTTTTGCCAGCAGCCCGCCATCATAGGCTTCTGGGGTTACATGGATTGCTGAAGGCACTTTACCTGAAGCACCTGAAAGTCGTCCATCGGTAACTAACGCAATTTTGAAACAACGGTCCAATAATACACCAAGTGGCGGCATGAGTTTATGTAATTCTGGCATTCCGTTTGCTTTTGGTCCCTGATGGCGCACAACTACTACGCAATCACGATCGAGCAGTCCCGCATCGAAGGCAGGCAATACATCATGCTGACTTTCGAAAACAACCGCGGGCGCTTCAATCACCTGATTTTCTACCGGTACCGCCGACGTTTTCATCACTGCGCGGCCGAGGTTTCCACTCAGCACTTTGGTGCCGCCGTGGTGGGAGAAAGGCTGGTCAAAGGTGGCTATCACGTTGCTGTCCAGCGACTTCGCCGCACCTTCACGCCAGTCCAGCTCACCCTCGTTGAGCCAAGGCTCCATGGTGTAGCGCGATAAACCAAACCCGGCAACGGTGTTCACATCTTCATGCAGCAGACCCGCGTTAAGCAGTTCGCGCATTAACACCGGCACGCCACCCGCCGCCTGGAAGTGGTTAATGTCTGCCGGACCATTCGGGTACAGACGCGCCATCAGCGGCACAATATCGGACAGATCGGAGAAGTCGTCCCAGTTAATCAGAATACCGGCTGCGCGCGCCATCGCGACCAGGTGCATTGTATGGTTAGTGGAGCCCCCGGTCGCCAGCAGCGCGACAATACCGTTGACCACTACTTTTTCATCGATCATTTTACCGATCGGCATCCATTCATTGCCGTTGCCGGTCAGACGCGTTACCTGACGAGCCGCAGCGGCGGTCAACGCTTCGCGCAGCGGCGCATCCGGGTGCACGAATGAGGATCCTGGCAGTTGCATCCCCATAAACTCCACTACCATCTGGTTGGTGTTTGCCGTGCCATAGAACGTACAGGTACCCGGTGCGTGATAAGACGCAGCTTCGGATTCAAGCAGCGCCATACGATCGACTTTACCTTCAGCATACAGCTGACGGATACGCACTTTTTCTTTGTTCGCCAGACCACTCGCCATCGGGCCGGAGGGAATAAAGATCGAAGGCAGATGACCAAATGACAGTGCCGCCATCACCAAACCCGGGACAATTTTGTCGCACACGCCAAGGAATAACGCGCCGTCGAACATATTGTGTGAGAGGCCCACAGCAGCCGACATAGCAATCACTTCGCGACTCAACAGCGAAAGCTCCATCCCATCCTGTCCCTGGGTCACACCGTCGCACATCGCAGGAACACCGCCAGCGACCTGGCCTACCGCATTGGCTTCATGCAGCGCTTTACGAATGATGTCCGGGTAATGCTCGTACGGCTGATGTGCGGAAAGCATGTCGTTATAGGAGGTAATGATCGCGATATTGTTACGCAGCATGCTTTTCAGCGAAGCCTTGTCATCCGGCTGGCAGGCAGCAAAACCATGCGCCAGGTTACCGCACGCCAGTTGTGAACGATGAACGGTAGTCGATTTCGCTTGTTCAATACGGGCAAGGTAGGCGGAACGTGTGTCGCGAGAACGTTCGACGATACGTTGTGTTACGCGTAACAAATTCGGATTCATAGAGGCTCCTAAAATTTATCTGTCAGAGCGTTGGAAAAACAATGTGTTTCAGTTGGGTTAAAAACAGCTGAATCGCTTGTTAGCCGTAGCTCAGGGGCAAAATCGTTTCAGGCAGTGTAATAAAAAAAGCCCCGCGGGTGAATCCACGCGAGGCTTAAAAGTGCAAAAATTATTCTACAATCTGTGTTAGATCATGTTACCGGTAAAATAACACCTATGGGCTAGATGATATTTTACTCGAATTCGTTCCAGGAACGACCATCACGGGTAATCATGGCCACAGAGGCAACCGGTCCCCAAGTCCCGGCCTGATAAGGCTTCGGCGCGTCGTTGTCCATTGCCCAGGCTTCGGTAATAGAGTCGACCCACTTCCATGCTTCTTCAACTTCATCTCGACGCACAAACAGCGCCTGAATGCCGCGCATCGTTTCAAGCAGCAGACGCTCATAAGCGTCGGCCAGATGTGTTTGGTTGAAGGTTTCGGAGTAGCTCAGATCAAGTTTGGTAATTTGCAGGTTATGCTTGTGATCCAGACCCGGTACTTTGTTCAGTACCTGGATATCGACACCTTCATCAGGCTGCAAACGGATGGTCAGCTTGTTCTGTGGCAGGTCCTGCCAGGATTCTCTGAACAGGTTCAGCTCAGGCGTTTTGAAGTAAACCACGACTTCAGAGCACTTGGTCGGTAAACGTTTACCGGTACGCAGGTAGAATGGAACACCCGCCCAGCGCCAGTTATCGATATCCACACGGATTGCCACAAACGTTTCCGTGTTGCTGCTCTTGTTGGCACCTTCTTCTTCCAGGTATCCCGGAACTTTTTTGCCCTGGGCAAAACCGGCGGTGTACTGACCGCGAACCGTTTTTTCTCGCACGTTCGAACGATCGATGCGACGCAGTGATTTCAGTACCTTCACTTTTTCATCACGGATGCTGTCAGCGCTCAGATCGGACGGTGGAGACATCGCGATCATGCATAGGATTTGCAGCAGGTGGTTCTGGATCATGTCGCGCATCTGACCGGCCTGGTCAAAATAGCCCCAGCGCCCTTCAATGCCCACTTCTTCCGCCACGGTAATTTCTACGTGATCGATAGTGCGGTTATCCCAGTTGTTCACAAACAGGGAGTTGGCAAAACGCAGTGCCAACAGGTTCAGTACCGTCTCTTTGCCGAGATAGTGGTCGATGCGGTAAACCTGGCACTCTTCGAAATACTCGCCTACCTGATCATTGATTTCGCGCGATGTTGCCAGTGACGTTCCTAACGGTTTTTCCATCACCACGCGGGCAGGCTTAGCATTCAGCTTTGCTTCACCCAAGCCTTTGCAGATTGCGCCAAAAGTGCTTGGTGGCATCGCGAAATAGTTAATAGTGGTACGTGATTTCTGATCCAGCATTTCACCCAGACGGCTAAATGCGGCGGTATCATTGACGTCCAGATTACAAAACTCCAGACGACCGCTGAGGGTCTCCCATAAACCTTCATCGATTTTTTCTTTCATGAAGGTTTCGAGCGCTTCGCGCACAATCTTGGTATAAGCTGCTTTGTCCCAGTCGGCACGCCCAACCCCAATGATACGGGTTTCCGGGTTAATCTGGCCGGCCTTTTCCAGTTGATACAGGGAAGGCAGCAATTTCCGTCGCGCCAGGTCGCCCTTCGCACCGAAAATGACCAGGTCACATGCCTGGGCTGTTTGCGTTACCGCCATGTCATTCTCCTCAATTAAGTGCCTGGTGCTTTTGCCAGACACTGGTTGTAATTTTATTACAGTGCACTGTACTGCTTTTACGTGAATCCGGAAACCGTAAACGCTTATCCAGCCGTGCTGTTACCGCGAACAGCCGCTTTATTGGCGTATAACCCATCAAAATGGATAAAAAAGTCGTATTTTTCGTACCCATGACGAAGTATGAAAATCCGACTCCGATCATGTAATGAAAAAAAACAACAACTATTCTGTCCATTTTGCCCCGTTGCTGCATTAGCAGGGGTAATATCTATACACTAAATTGTGTATCGGTTTCCCCGTATCGCTGAAATCGTTTTTGCCCATGACCCATGAGTCTACCTACATCATGAATATGCTGGAAAAAATCCAGTTAAAACTGGAACATTTGAGCAAGTCAGAGCGTAAAGTCGCCGACATTATTCTTGCCTCTCCCGAGCGGGCAATCCATTCAAGCATCGCCGCACTTGCTGTAGAAGCGAATGTCAGCGAGCCAACGGTGAACCGTTTTTGTCGCAGCATGGACACCCGCGGCTTTCCTGATTTTAAACTGCATCTGGCGCAAAGTCTGGCAAATGGCACCCCTTATGTTAATCGCAATGTGGATGAGGATGACAGCGTAGAATCTTACACGGGGAAAATCTTCGAGTCAGCGATGGCAAGCCTCGACCACGTTCGCCAGTCGCTGGATAACGCGGCGGTAAACCGGGCGGTAGATTTATTAACCCAGGCGAAGAAAATTGCCTTCTTTGGTTTAGGTTCTTCCGCCGCGGTAGCGCATGACGCGATGAATAAATTTTTCCGCTTTAACGTGCCGGTAATTTATTCCGACGATATTGTTCTGCAACGCATGAGTTGTATGAATTGTAGCGACGACGACGTCATTGTGCTTATTTCTCATACCGGAAGAACCAAAAGTCTGGTTGAACTGGCGCAGTTAGCGCGGGAAAACGATGCCATGGTTATCGCCCTCACCTCTCCCGGTACGCCACTGGCACGGGAAGCCACGCTGGCAATTACCCTCGATGTACCGGAAGATACTGACATTTATATGCCCATGGTCTCTCGACTTGCTCAACTGACCGTGATAGATGTGCTGGCTACAGGATTTACTTTGCGCCGAGGGGCAAAATTTAGAGATAACTTGAAGCGTGTCAAGGAAGCGCTCAAGGAATCGCGTTTTGATAAAGAATTACTCATCAAGAGTGATGACCGCTAAAAGCAATAACAATGTTCTACCCTTTTATCATCCGGGTTGTTCATTTACCGTTAATGTTTGAGAACGGCCGGATCAATGTTCACGCAACACCAAGTTGTTTCAGTCAACGGAGTATTACATGTCCAGAAGGCTTCGCAGAACCAAAATCGTTACCACGTTAGGCCCGGCAACTGACCGCGATAACAACCTTGAGAAGATTATCGCCGCGGGTGCGAACGTCGTACGTATGAACTTTTCCCACGGCTCTCCAGAAGATCACAAACTGCGGGCGGATAAAGTCCGTGAAATTGCCGCAAAACTGGGACGTCATGTAGCTATTTTGGGTGACCTGCAGGGACCTAAAATCCGCGTATCCACCTTTAAAGAAGGTAAAGTATTTCTTAACGTTGGCGACAAGTTCCTGTTAGACGCCAACCTCGGCAAAGGCGAAGGCGACAAAGAAAAAGTCGGTATTGATTATAAAGGGCTGCCTGCTGACGTCGTGCCTGGCGATATCCTGCTGCTCGACGATGGTCGCGTACAGCTTAAGGTGCTGGAAGTTCAGGGCATGAAAGTCTTCACCGAAGTCACCGTCGGTGGCCCGCTATCCAATAACAAAGGCATCAACAAACTGGGCGGCGGTCTCTCTGCTGAAGCCCTGACCGAAAAAGACAAAGCCGACATCATTACCGCAGCACAAATCAGCGTTGACTATCTGGCTGTCTCCTTCCCGCGCTGCGGCGAAGATCTGAATTATGCCCGCCGTCTGGCGCGCGATGCCGGTTGCGATGCGAAAATTGTCGCCAAAGTAGAACGTGCAGAAGCCGTCTGCGACCAGAATGCGATGGATGACATCATCCTGGCTTCTGACGTAGTGATGGTAGCCCGTGGCGACCTGGGTGTTGAAATCGGTGACCCTGAGCTGGTAGGTATTCAGAAAGCGTTGATTCGTCGCGCGCGCCAGCTGAACCGTGCGGTCATCACCGCTACGCAGATGATGGAGTCGATGATTACCAACCCAATGCCGACTCGTGCGGAAGTGATGGATGTGGCTAACGCCGTCCTCGACGGCACCGATGCCGTGATGCTCTCTGCAGAAACAGCAGCAGGTCAGTACCCGGCGGAAACCGTCGCGGCAATGGCGCGCGTCTGTCTCGGCGCTGAAAAGATCCCGAGCATCAACGTCTCTAAACACCGCCTTGACGTGCAGTTTGATAACGTTGAAGAAGCGATTGCGATGTCAGCGATGTACGCTGCTAACCACCTGAAAGGGGTCACCGCTATCATCGCAATGACGGAGTCCGGTCGCACTGCGCTGATGACTTCTCGTATCAGTTCCGGCCTGCCGATTTTCGCGATGTCCCGTCATGAGCGTACGCTGAATCTGACCTCCCTGTACCGCGGTGTCACCCCGGTTCACTTCGACAGCGAAACTGACGGCGTCGTTGCCGCCAATGAAGCGGTGAACCTGCTGCGCGATAAAGGCTACCTGGTTTCTGGTGACCTGGTGATCGTGACCCAGGGCGATGTGATGAGCACCATTGGCTCAACCAACACCACGCGTATTCTGACCGTAGAATAAGTCGCTTAAATGTAAAAAAGCCTCTCGTTTTGAGAGGCTTTTTTTTATTTCTTCGGATAGAGATCTTTGCGCTTATAGGGCTCAATCTCGCCGGGTTTACGCGTCTTAAGCAGTTTCAGAATCCAGGTGTATTGTTCGACATGAGGCGTGACAAAAATCTCCACCTCTTCGTTCATCCGTCTGGCAATGGTGTGGTCATCCGCCGTCAGGATGTCATCCATCGGTGGACGAACATGGATCGTCAGGCGGTGCGTTCTCCCATCGTATACGGGGAACAGCGGTACCACGCGCGCATGGCAGACTTTCATCAGACGTCCAATCGCCGGTAACGTTGCTTTATAGGTAGCAAAAAAATCGACAAACTCGCTGTGTTCAGGCCCATGGTCCTGATCCGGCAGGTAGTATCCCCAATATCCCTGACGGACAGACTGAATAAACGGTTTGATGCCATCATTACGCGCATGCAAACGACCACCAAAGCGACGGCGTACCGTGTTCCAGACGTAATCGAATACCGGGTTCCCCTGATTGTGGAACATCGCAGCCATTTTCTGTCCCTGGGACGCCATCAGCATCGCCGGGATATCTACCCCCCAGCCATGTGGAACGAGAAAAATAACTTTTTCATCGTTGCACCGCATCTCTTCGATGATTTCCAGGCCCTGCCAGTCAACCCGACTCTGAATTTTCTCCGGGCCACGTATTGCTAATTCAGCCATCATGACCATCGCCTGAGGCGCAGTTGCATACATATCATCAACAATGGCTTCACGCTCAGCTTCGCTACGTTCAGGAAAGCAGAGGGATAAATTGATCAATGCTCTGCGACGGGAGCTTTTTCCCAGTCTTCCGGCGAGCCGTCCGAGTTTTGCCAGAATAGGATCACGAAATGCTGCCGGCGTTAACGCAATCCCAGCTATCGCCGCGACACCCAGCCAGGCGCCCCAGTAGCGTGGATGGCGAAATGATTTGTGAAACTCAGGGATATACTCAATATTCTTTTTTTTCGTTTCCATGCTCTTCCAGTGTCTGGTGCCGCGAAAAGTAAATCTGCTGATAGTGTAGCGGCGCACCGTGCGCCGTACAAAATAAAAAAGCCGGCACGCATAGCGTACCGGCTTTATCAGTGTACTAATTAATCAAAACGTAGCTGAGGCATAACCTCTTTCACCTGCGCCAGGTAATCGGTGCGATCCGAGCCGGTCAGACCCTCTGTACGCGGCAGTTTCGCCGTCAAAGGGTTCACGGCCTGCTGGTTAACCCATACTTCATAGTGCAGATGCGGCCCCGTTGAACGCCCGGTGTTACCTGACAGCGCGATACGATCGCCACGTTTCACTTTTTGACCTGGTTTCACCAACAGCTTACGCAGGTGCATATAACGCGTGGTGTAGGTGCGACCATGACGAACCGCAACATAGTATCCGGCAGCGCCGCTACGCTTCGCTACAACCACTTCACCATCGCCCACCGACAGTACCGGCGTCCCCTGCGGCATCGCAAAGTCGACACCTTTGTGCGGCGCTACGCGTCCAGTCACCGGATTCAGGCGACGCGGGTTAAAGTTCGAGGAAATACGGAACTGTTTCGCCGTCGGGAAACGCATGAAGCCTTTCGCCAGCCCGGTACCGTTACGGTCATAGAACTTACCGTCTGCTGCACGGATGGCATAATAGTCTTTGCCTTCAGAACGTAAACGCACGCCCAGCAGTTGGCTTTGCTCGCGCTTGCCGTCCAGCATTTCGCGAGACATCAGCACCGAGAACTCATCACCTTTTTTCAGTTTGCGGAAATCCATCTGCCACTGCATGGCCTTAATCACTGCGCTGATTTCAGAGCTGGTCAGCCCGGCATCTTTGGCGCTGGCGACGAAGCTTCCGCCCACCGTGCCTTTGATACGACTGTTAACCCAATCGCCCTGTTGCATTTCGCTGCTCATTTTGAAACCCGTCGCAGTGCGATCGTAAGTACGGGTTTCACGGCGGGATACTTCCCAGGTCAGACGCTGCAGGTCACCTTCCGCGCTTAAGGTCCAGGAAAGTTGCTGACCAATTTTCAGATTACGCAGCTCTTTATCGGAAGCAGCGAGTTGACTGATATCGCCCATATCGATGCCGTACTGATTCAGAATACTGCTCAGCGTATCGCCAGTGGAGACGACATACTCATGCACACCAGCTTCACCAGACGTTTTGTCATCCAGTTCATCCTGCGGAATGGCTTCGTCTTCCTGTGCAGCCTGATCAATAGGTTCGCTTGCCTCAGGCAACAGTGAACGAATCTCGCTTTTTTCCAGCTCGATAGTTTTAACGATGGGTGCAGAATCGGGATGGTAAACATAAGGCCGCCAGACGGCGACGGCCAATGTCAGTACGGTAAGCGACCCCAGCATAACGCGATGGGGTCGCGGCAGATTATTAAATGCCAGAGCGACAGAGCGGGCTATCTGTTGCACGTATTCACTTCCTCATTAATCTCCTTTCAGGCAGCTCGCATACTGGTTGGCTAATTGGTTCAAAAACGCTGAATAGCTTGTTTTACCCAGTTTGATATTCGTACCGAGCGGATCCAACGTTCCCATTCGAACGGATGTCCCTCTCGCGACGGCTTCAACGACCGCTGGCCTGAACTGTGGCTCAGCAAAAACGCAGGTTGCTTTTTGCTCAACCAACTGTGTTCTTATTTCATGTAAACGCTGCGCACCAGGTTGAATCTCAGGGTTCACGGTAAAGTGACCAAGCGGTGTTAGTCCGTAGTGTTTTTCGTAGTAGCCATAGGCGTCATGAAAAACGAAATAACCTTTTCCCTTGAGCGGTGCGAGCTCGTTACCTACCTGCTTATCGGTTGCGGCTAATTGTGCCTCAAAATCCTTCAGGTTGGCGTCAAGTTTGGCTCGACTTTGCGGCATAAGTTCCACTAATTTTTCATGGATTGCAACCGCTGAGGCCCGCGCTATCTCTGGAGAAAGCCAAAGATGCATGTTGTAATCGCCGTGATGGTGATGCTCGTCACTTTTTTCACTGCCAGCATCATTGTGTCCATGATCGTCATCGTCGTCGTCAGCACCTTTCATGAGTAACGGTTTCACGTCATTGAGCTGCGCAATCGTTACCTGTTTCGCGTTAGGAATATTCTTGACTGACTTTTCCATAAACGCTTCCATCTCAGGTCCAATCCAAACGACTAAGTCCGCGCCCTGTAAGCGTTTTACGTCTGATGGACGCAGTGAATAGTCATGTTCGGAAGCCCCGTCTGGCAGCAAAACCTCAGTGTCTGTTACCCCGTCCGCAATGGCCGAAGCAATAAATCCCAGCGGCTTGAGCGAGGCCACCACAGCAGCATTTGCTGCCTGTGTTGCACTACCCCAAAGAGCAGCGGATAATGCTGCGAAAAGAAGCGTATTTTTATGTAACATAATGCGACCAATCATCGTAATGAATGTAAGAAATGTGATATTATAACATTCTATAACTTCTGCAAGACTAAAATTGATATGACGACTTTGGTTTCACTGGAAAATGTCTCGGTCTCTTATGGTCAACGCCGCGTCCTGTCTGACGTATCGCTTGAACTTCGACCCGGTAAAATTTTAACGCTTCTCGGCCCGAATGGTGCCGGGAAGTCTACGCTGGTGCGCGTTGTATTAGGACTGGTAGCGGCTGATGAGGGAGTTATCAAGCGTAATGGCCAATTGCGGATTGGCTATGTACCGCAAAAACTGTACCTCGATACTACGCTTCCGCTGACGGTAAGTCGGTTTATGCGCTTACGTCCCGGCACCAAAAAAGAGGATATCCTTCCGGCACTGAAGCGCGTTCAGGCCGGACATCTGATGAATGCGCCGATGCAAAAGCTCTCTGGCGGGGAAACGCAACGCGTCCTGTTAGCCCGTGCTTTATTGAATAAACCTCAGCTACTGGTGCTCGATGAGCCGACCCAGGGCGTGGATGTCAATGGGCAGGTCGCACTGTACGACCTTATCGACCAGTTGCGACGTGAACTGGATTGCGCCGTACTGATGGTTTCCCATGACCTGCATTTGGTGATGGCCAAAACCGATGAAGTACTGTGCCTGAACCATCATATTTGCTGTTCCGGTGCACCGGAAGTGGTTTCCATGCACCCGGAATTCATCTCAATGTTCGGGCAACGCGGCGCCGAACAACTCGGAATTTACCGTCATAATCACAACCACCGCCACGATTTACAGGGTCGTATCGTCTTACGCCGGGGAAATGGTCACTCATGATTGAATTGTTATTACCCGGTTGGTTAGCCGGGATCATGCTGGCCTGTGCTGCTGGCCCACTCGGCTCGTTTGTGGTCTGGCGTCGAATGTCTTATTTCGGTGATACGCTGGCCCACGCTTCGCTGCTGGGAGTCGCCTTTGGCCTGCTGCTGGATGTAAACCCTTTCTATGCGGTTATCGCCGTCACTTTGTTGCTGGCTGGCGGTCTGGTATGGCTTGAAAAGCGCCCTCACCTTGCGATCGATACCTTACTGGGCATTATGGCGCATAGTGCATTGTCGCTGGGGCTGGTTGTCGTCAGCCTGATGTCCAACATCCGTGTGGATCTGATGGCATACCTGTTTGGTGATTTGCTCGCCGTGACGCCTGAAGATCTTATCTCCATCGCCATCGGCGTGGTTATTGTTCTGGCGATTCTGTTCTGGCAGTGGCGTAACCTGCTGTCGATGACCATCAGTCCGGATCTGGCATTTGTCGATGGCGTGAAGCTGCAACGCGTGAAGCTGCTGCTGATGCTGGTTACGGCGTTAACGATTGGCGTGGCGATGAAGTTTGTCGGGGCGTTGATTATCACCTCGCTGCTTATTATCCCTGCGGCGACCGCCCGTCGCTTTGCCCGTACGCCGGAACAGATGGCAGGAGTTGCCGTTGGTGTGGGAATGATAGCGGTTACAGGCGGGTTGACCTTCTCGGCCTTCTATGACACCCCGGCAGGTCCCTCCGTGGTGCTGTGTGCCGCGCTGCTGTTTATTTTCAGCATGATGAAAAAGCAAGCGAGCTAAGCATGCGTTGCCCGGTGGCGCTGCGCTTACCGGGCCTACAAAATCGCCCAGGCCTTATAAGCGTAGCGACATCATGCATTAAGGCATCTGTGGCGGTGTAATGCCAAAATGGTTCCAGGCGCGCACGGTTGCCATACGTCCACGCGGCGTACGCTGCAGAAAACCTTGCTGAATCAGATATGGCTCAAGCACGTCCTCAATGGTTTCACGCTCTTCCCCGATCGCCGCTGCCAGGTTATCCAGTCCGACCGGTCCGCCAAAGAATTTGTCGATAACCGCCAGCAGCAACTTACGGTCCATATAATCAAATCCTTCCGCATCCACATTGAGCATATCCAGCGCCTGAGCGGCGATATCTGCTGAAATCGTGCCGTCATGCTTCACTTCGGCGAAATCACGTACCCGGCGTAATAAGCGGTTGGCGATACGCGGCGTACCGCGAGCGCGGCGTGCCACTTCCAGCGCGCCTTCATCGCTCATTTCCAGGCCCATAAAACGCGCACTGCGTCCTACAATGTGCTGCAGATCAGCCACCTGATAGAATTCCAGGCGCTGTACAATACCAAAACGGTCACGCAACGGAGACGTTAACGACCCGGCGCGCGTCGTCGCCCCGATTAGCGTAAACGGTGGCAGATCGATCTTGATCGAACGTGCAGCCGGCCCTTCACCAATCATGATATCCAGCTGATAATCTTCCATCGCCGGATACAGCACCTCTTCCACCACCGGTGAAAGACGATGGATTTCATCGATAAACAGCACATCGTGGGGTTCAAGGTTGGTAAGCATTGCCGCCAGGTCACCCGCTTTTTCCAGTACCGGACCGGACGTGGTGCGCAGATTAACGCCCATCTCATTGGCGACAATATTGGCAAGCGTGGTTTTACCAAGACCTGGAGGACCGAAAATCAGCAGGTGATCGAGAGCGTCACCACGCAGCTTCGCCGCCTGGATAAAAATCTCCATTTGCGAACGGACCTGAGGCTGGCCAATATACTCTTCCAGAAATTTAGGGCGGATCGCACGATCCACCAGGTCTTCAGGGGTCGTGCTGACAGCCGAAATCAGGCGATCTGCTTCAATCATCCTTTACCTCACAATGCCGCGCGAAGCGCTTCACGAATCAGGGTTTCACTGCTGGCATCAGGGCGGGCAATTTTGCTCACCATGCGGCTGGCTTCTTGTGGTTTATAGCCCAACGCCACCAGCGCAGCAACCGCTTCCTGCTCGGCGTCGTCCGTTGTCGGACTGGCCGGAGAGGTCAGAACCAGATCCGCCGCCGGGGTAAAGAGGTCACCA
Source organism: Citrobacter sp. Cf125 (assembly GCF_030333935.1). NCBI lineage: Bacteria > Pseudomonadati > Pseudomonadota > Gammaproteobacteria > Enterobacterales > Enterobacteriaceae > Citrobacter > Citrobacter sp. Cf125. The sequence goes on from NZ_JAOWEY010000022.1 coordinate 551,235, forward strand.
TGCAGGCCTTTAAAGCGGTCTTTCATTTCAACAATCAAACGCTCTGCGGTTTTCTTACCAATGCCCGGTAATTTCACTAACGCGCCAAGCTCTTCGCGCTCAACGGCATTAACAAACTGCTGCGCAGACATTCCGGAGAGGATCGCCAGCGCCAGCTTCGGCCCCACGCCATTGGTTTTGATTAACTCTTTAAACAGCGTGCGCTCTTGCTTGTTGTTAAAGCCATACAGCAGTTGAGCGTCTTCACGCACCACAAAATGGGTGAAGATAATCGCTTCCTGCCCGGCTTCCGGCAACTCGTAGAAACAGGTCATCGGCATATGCACTTCATAGCCTACCCCACCCGTTTCCAGAAGGACCAGCGGGGGTTGTTTTTCAATAATGATGCCTCTGAGTCTGCCTATCACGTGACGCTCCTGCGTTAAGGGCTAAAAGGTAATGCGCTATCATAAAAAAAGGCTGGATAGATATCCAGCCTCATTTGTCACTAACGTAATCGACCTCGCGCCAAATTCAGCCTCGACTCGCTCATTTGCATGGCATTCTGACTGACATGGCAGTGGGTAATAGCAATCGCCAGCGCATCCGCGGCATCCGCTTGCGGATTCGCCGGGAGTTTTAGCAGCGTGCGTACCATATGCTGGACCTGGCTTTTTTCCGCACTACCGATCCCCACCACAGTCTGTTTTACCTGGCGGGCCGCGTATTCAAAGACCGGTAGATCCTGATTGGTCGCCGCAACGATTGCCACGCCACGTGCCTGTCCAAGCTTTAGCGCCGAGTCAGCGTTCTTCGCCATAAAGACCTGCTCAATGGCAAAATAGTCCGGCTGGAACTGGGTGATGATTTCCGTCACGCCCGCGTAAATTAACTTCAGGCGTGACGGGAGATCGTCGACTTTGGTGCGGATACAACCGCTGCCGAGGTAGGTCAGCTGTCTTCCGACCTGACGAATAACGCCATAACCGGTGATGCGCGACCCCGGGTCAATGCCGAGAATGATAGACATCACGCACCTCCTGTCAGGTTGCGGTACAGCCACCTCATTCTAAGGTAGCTGCAACCTCATCAGAGATCTCGCCGTTATGGTAAACTTCCTGCACGTCGTCGCAGTCTTCCAGCATATCGATCAGACGCAACAACTTCGGCGCTGTTTCTGCATCCATATCTGCTTTGGTGGATGGAATCATAGACACTTCAGCCGCGTCCGCTTTCAGACCCGCCGCTTCCAGCGCGTCACGCACTTTACCCATCTCTTCCCACGCGGTGTAAACGTCAATTGCGCCGTCGTCGAAGGTCACCACGTCTTCAGCACCTGCTTCCAGCGCCGCTTCCATGATGGCGTCTTCGTCGCCTTGTTCAAAGGAGATCACGCCTTTTTTACTGAACAGGTAAGCCACGGAACCGTCGGTACCAAGGTTGCCGCCCGTTTTCGTGAACGCGTGACGCACTTCCGCAACAGTACGGTTACGGTTGTCAGACAGACATTCAATCATAACGGCTGTACCGCCAGGACCATAACCTTCATAGATGATGGTTTCCATGTTGGAATCTTCATCACCACCCACACCGCGAGCGATTGCACGGTTCAGGGTGTCACGGGTCATGTTGTTAGCCAGCGCTTTATCAACAGCTGCACGCAGACGCGGGTTAGCGTCCGGATCGCCGCCGCCGAGTTTTGCCGCCGTCACCAGTTCACGAATTATTTTGGTGAAAATTTTACCGCGTTTAGCATCCTGCGCTGCTTTACGGTGTCTGGTGTTGGCCCATTTACTATGACCTGCCATAAATAATATCTCCAAAAAGCGCGCCTTTTCAGGCGACGTTAATTACAAACTCTTCAATCGCCTGCCGGTTACTCCACGACTTGGTTAATTGGGCGGCTTCAACCGCATTAACCCAACGATAGGTCAGATGTTCGGTGAACACGATCTCTCGTTCTGAGGGAAGTGCCAGGCAAAACCAGGATTCAGTATTTCGTTCAATTCCCGGTGCATAGCGATGACGTAAATGGCTAAAAATCTCAAACTCCACCGTGCGCTGACAGTCAATTAAGGTCAGTTGCTCAGATGCAACATCAATGGCGACCTCTTCCTTTACTTCGCGCATAGCGGCTTGCGACGCGGTTTCACCCTCTTCAAGGCTGCCGGTGACCGACTGCCAGAAATCAGGATCGTCGCGTCGCTGTAACATCAGCACTCTCCCGGTGTCCTTTGCATAAATCACGACCAACACCGAGACAGGCTGTTTGTATCTCATATCAGTTATTCTCGGCCTTCTTAACAACCTGAATGCTCAGTTCCGCCAGCGCAGCTTCGTTGGCAAAGCTCGGCGCTTCAGTCATCAGACACGCTGCAGCAGTGGTTTTCGGGAAAGCAATAACGTCACGAATGTTGTCAGTACCGGTCAGCAGCATAGTCAGACGGTCCAGACCAAACGCCAGGCCCGCATGCGGTGGTGTACCATATTTTAGCGCATCCAGCAGGAAGCCGAATTTCTCACGCTGCTCTTGCTCGTTAATGCCCAGAATACCGAATACGGTCTGCTGCATGTCGCCGTTGTGAATACGCACGGAACCGCCGCCCACTTCGTAGCCGTTGATAACCATATCGTATGCGTTAGCAACCGCGTCTTCTGGCGCAGCTTTCAGCTCAGCAGCTGTCATATCTTTCGGCGCGGTGAACGGGTGGTGCATTGCGGTCAGTCCGCCTTCACCATCGTCTTCAAACATTGGGAAGTCGATAACCCACAGCGGCGCCCATTTGGCTTCGTCGGTAATGTTCAGGTCTTTACCCAGTTTCAGACGCAGCGCGCCCATCGCGTCGGCAACCACTTTCTTGTTGTCGGCACCGAAGAAAATCATGTCGCCGTCTTGCGCACCGGTACGCGCCAGAATCGCTTCCACGATTTCTGCGTTCAGGAACTTAGCAACCGGGCTGGTGATACCTTCCAGACCTTTCGCACGCTCGGTGACTTTGACGTAAGCCAGACCTTTCGCGCCGTAAATCTTAATAAAGTTGCCGTAATCGTCAATTTGCTTACGGCTCAGTGCGGCACCGCCCGGTACACGCAGAGCAGCTACGCGGCCTTTCGCATCGTTTGCCGGACCAGAGAACACTGCGAACTCAACGTCTTTCACCAGATCGGCAACGTCAACCAGCTCCATCGGGTTACGCAGGTCTGGTTTATCGGAACCGTAACGACGCTCAGCTTCGGCAAAGGTCATGATCGGGAAATCACCCAGATCCACCCCTTTAACTTCCAGCCACAGATTACGCACCAGCGCTTCCATCACTTCACGCACCTGCGGTGCGGTCATGAAGGAAGTCTCAACGTCGATCTGGGTAAATTCAGGCTGACGGTCAGCACGTAAGTCTTCATCACGGAAGCATTTTACGATCTGATAGTAGCGGTCAAAGCCAGACATCATCAGCAGCTGTTTAAACAACTGAGGTGATTGAGGCAGCGCGTAGAATTTACCTTTATGTACGCGAGAAGGTACCAGGTAATCGCGCGCGCCTTCCGGCGTCGCTTTGGTCAGCATCGGTGTTTCGATGTCGAGGAAGCCGTGGTCGTCCATAAAACGACGCACCAGACTGGTAATTTTGGCACGCGTTTTCAGGCGCTGCGCCATTTCAGGGCGACGCAGATCTAAATAGCGATACTTCAGTCGCGCTTCTTCGGTGTTGACGTGGTTAGAGTCCAACGGCAGCGAGTCTGAACGGTTGATGATGGTCAGATCGGAGGCCAGCACTTCAATTTCGCCCGTCGCCATCTCGGCGTTGACGTTTTTCGCGTCACGCGCACGCACGGTGCCCGTAACCTGGATGCAGAACTCATTACGCAGTTCGGAGGCCAGCTTTAACGCGTCCGCACGGTCCGGATCGAAAAATACCTGCACGATACCTTCGCGGTCGCGCATATCGATAAAGATCAGGCTACCAAGATCACGACGACGGTTGACCCAACCACACAGAGTCACCTGCTGCCCCTCGTGGGACAGACGTAGCTGTCCGCAATATTCTGTACGCATGAGATATCCCTTAACTTTGCCGCAGGCGGATTGTCACCTGTCTCGCAGATGACGAAGTCGCAGCTTTAGCTGAATGTCACAACTGAATGAAAAAAGGCGGCTATTATACTGGAAATTCTGCCGCACGATAAGAGCCTATCCCAGTAGGCTATCTTATTTGCCATTTTACCCTTGGGCAGTGCTCACAATCCTCACGTACTTCATGTACGCTGCGGTTGTTCCGCGCTGTCCGCGGACAAACTGGCGGCAACAATTACGCTTACTGGGATAGACTCTACGTCCGGTACTGACTGTACGCCTGTTTCCTGGACGGGCATTGCGTAATCTCACAAAAAATAACAAAAATTGTCGCCCCTTTCACACTGATTCGCGCTTAAGGTGTAACGGAATTCTATTTTTTTACTGGAGTGACCATGCTGGAACTGAACGCAAAAACAACCGCCCTTGTCGTGATTGACTTACAGGAAGGGATCCTGCCTTTCGCTGGCGGACCTCATACGGCACACGCTGTGGTTGCCCGCGCCGCGCAGTTGGCGGAAAAATTCCGTACCCACGGTTCCCCGGTGGTAATGGTGCGCGTCGGGTGGTCTGACGATTACGCCGAAGCGCTAAAACAACCAGTAGATGCTCAGACTCCAGCAAAAGCGTTGCCCGAAAACTGGTGGGATTACCCGGCTGCTCTGGGTAAATGCACCAGCGACCTCGAAGTAACCAAACGCCAGTGGGGCGCATTCTACGGCACCGATCTGGAATTACAGCTGCGTCGCCGGGGTATCGATACCATCGTCCTGTGCGGCATCTCTACGAACATTGGCGTTGAGTCGACGGCGCGAAATGCGTGGGAGCTGGGTTTCAGTCTTATCATTGCAGAGGATGCCTGTAGTGCCGCCAGTGCTGAGCAACACCTGGGCAGCATGACTCACATTTTCCCCCGCATTGCGCGCGTTCGCAGCGTGGAAGAGATTTTGCAAGCGCTATGATCTATATCGGTTTACCCCAGTGGTCGCATCCAAAATGGGTGCGTTTGGGGATCACAAGTCTTGAAGAGTATGCCCGCCACTTTAACTGCGTGGAGGGCAATACCACGCTGTATGCGCTGCCTAAAGCCGATATTGTTGCCCGCTGGCAAGCACAGACCACCGATACGTTTCGATTTTGTTTTAAGTTTCCGGCGACCATTTCGCATAAGGCCGCGCTGCGTAATTGTGATGACCTGGTGCAGGAATTTTTTACGCGCATGTCGCCGCTGGGATCGCGCATTGGACAATACTGGCTGCAATTACCCGCGACTTTTAGCCCACGCGACCTGCCTGCCCTGTGGCAGTTTCTCGATGCGCTCCCCGAATGCTTTACCTACGGTGTGGAAGTTCGCCATCCAGACTTCTTTGCCAAAGGCGAAGCCGAACAGCTATTTAATCGCGGGTTACACGAGCGTGGAGTAAACCGGGTGATTCTGGACAGCCGCCCGGTACATGCCGCAATCCCACATACCGAAGCGATACGTGACGCCCAGCGTAAGAAACCAAAGGTTCCGGTGCATGCGGTGGTGACGGCAAACCATCCGATGGTACGCTTTATCGGTAGCGATGATATGGCACAAAACAGCGCGCTTTTTGCCGTCTGGCTAACCAAGCTGTCGCTATGGCAACACACCACGACACCGTATCTGTTTTTGCATACGCCTGACATCGCGCAGGCCCCGGAGCTTGTTGATACGCTATGGGCGGATTTACGCAATGCTCTGCCAGAGATCGGATCAGCACCGTCTATTCCACAGCAATCTTCTCTTTTCTGAAAATGCCACCTATCATAGTCAATGCCAGCAGCCATTTTAAAAGGGAGTTTGTATGGTAAGCGCGCTTTATGCCGTATTGGGTGCGTTATTGTTAATAAAGTTCTCCTTTGACGTTGTTCGCCTGCGCATGCAATATCGCGTTGCCTATGGCGATGGAGGTTTTAGCGAACTGCAAAGCGCTATCCGCATTCACGGTAACGCGGTGGAATATATTCCCGTCGCGTTAGTGCTGCTGTTATTTATGGAAATGAACGGCGCAGAGACGTGGATGGTGCATCTTTGCGGGCTGATGTTGATTGCCGGACGTCTGATGCATTATTACGGATTCCACCACCGGCTTTTCCGCTGGCGCCGTTCAGGCATGAGCGCAACCTGGTGTTCGCTGTTGCTAATGGTGCTGGCGAATCTTTGGTATATGCCCTGGGAGTTGGTTTTCTCCCTGCATTAGCGCACAATACGCCACTTTATTTTTCCCGGATTTTTACGTTATGTCTCACCGCGACACGCTTTTTTCTGCGCCTATCGCCAGTCTGGGTGACTGGACCTTTGATGAACGGGTAGCTGAAGTCTTCCCGGATATGATCCAGCGTTCCGTTCCTGGCTATTCCAATATTATTTCTATGATTGGCATGCTGGCCGAACGTTTCGTACAACCCAACACGCAGGTCTACGATCTGGGCTGTTCTCTGGGCGCGGCGACGCTCTCGGTGCGTCGCAATATTCATCACGAGAATTGCAAGATTATTGCTGTCGATAACTCCCCGGCGATGGTTGAGCGCTGCCGTCGTCATATTGACGCCTATAAGGCACCGACCCCGGTTGAGGTTGTCGAAGGCGATATTCGCAACATTACTATCGAAAATGCTTCGATGGTGGTGCTGAATTTTACCCTGCAATTCCTTGAGCCACCCGAGCGCCAGGCATTGTTGGATAAGATTTATCAGGGGCTGAATCCCGGTGGCGCGCTGGTGCTGTCTGAAAAATTCAGTTTTGAAGATGCTAACGTTGGCGAGCTGCTGTTCAACATGCACCACGATTTCAAACGGGCCAATGGCTACAGCGAACTGGAAATCAGCCAGAAGCGCAGCATGCTGGAAAACGTGATGCTGACCGACTCGGTCGAAACGCACAAAGCGCGACTGCATCAGGCCGGCTTTGAGCACAGTGAGTTGTGGTTCCAGTGCTTCAACTTTGGCTCTCTGGTGGCGTTGAAGGCAGAGGTTAGCGCATGATCGATTTTGGTAACTTTTATCAGTTGATTGCCAAAAATCATCTGTCCCATTGGCTGGAAACACTTCCGGCGCAAATCGCTGCCTGGCAGCGCGATCAGCACGGTCTTTTTAAACAATGGTCAAACGCCGTCGAGTTTCTGCCCGAGCTAACGCCGCATCGTCTGGACTTACTGCACAGCGTTACCGCAGAAAGCAAAGAGCCGCTAAGCGAAGGTCAGCTTAAACGTATCGACACCCTGATGCGTAACCTGATGCCATGGCGTAAAGGACCTTACTCGCTGTACGGCATCAATATCGATACCGAATGGCGTTCCGACTGGAAGTGGGATCGTGTCCTGCCGCACTTGTCTGATCTCACCGGACGTACCATTCTTGATGTCGGTTGCGGCAGTGGCTATCACATGTGGCGCATGATTGGCGCGGGCGCACATCTGGCGGTCGGTATCGATCCGACCCAACTGTTCCTGTGCCAGTTTGAGGCGGTGCGTAAACTGCTGGGCAATGACCAGCGCGCGCATCTGCTGCCGCTGGGTATTGAACAGCTTCCGGCGCTCAACGCCTTTGATACCGTATTCTCCATGGGCGTGCTTTATCACCGCCGCTCGCCGCTGGAACACCTGTGGCAGTTAAAGGATCAGTTGGTTAAAGACGGCGAACTGGTACTGGAAACGCTGGTCGTCGAAGGCGATGAAAATACCGTGCTGGTGCCGGGCGATCGCTACGCCCAGATGCGTAACGTTTACTTTATCCCGTCTGCACTGGCGCTAAAAAACTGGCTGGAAAAATGCGGGTTTGTTGATGTGCGCATTGCCGACGTATGTGTGACCACTACCGAAGAACAGCGCCGCACCGAATGGATGATTACCGAATCGCTGGCCGACTTCCTTGACCCGAACGACCACAGCAAGACGGTGGAAGGCTACCCTGCCCCACTGCGTGCGGTATTGATTGCGCGTAAACCGTAGTCATTTTTGCCAAATGACTATTACGTATAACACCATTTCTCCAAAATAGTTCGGTTTGCAACAAGGCGGCGACGCAGCAAATCCCTGGGAGCGTAGATAACTACGTGACCGGGGTGAGCGAGGAAAGCCAACACAGTTGCAGACCGAAATATGCAGGAGAAGGAGAAAAAAAGGCCCCTGTTGAAATTGCAGGGGCCTGGTACGAGCAAGCATCATATTGGGCGACATGATGCAACGGTAAAATCAGCTGGCCTGATGGTGTGCAATGATTGCTTTCATTTCAGCAACCGCCGCCCCGTTTACCGCATAGCGAGAATACTCATCCGCCTGCGCATCCGAAGACATCGACAACCCCGAATTGCGATAACGCATTGGTGAAGCCAGCCATACTCCGGCAGAACTGTGGACTTCCTGCACCCCAGCATCAAGGAACAGGGACAAATTCGAGGCGCGAACCCCCGCTCCGGCCATAATGATTGGAGCACCAGGCTGCGTAATAAGTTCCATTATTTTTGTTAAACCTTGCGCCGCATCTGATTTTTGCCCGGAGGTGAGTACTCTGGCGATGCCCAAATCAGCTAATTTTTTAAGCGTATTGAGTGGGTTAGCACACATATCAAAGGCACGATGAAAAGTGACTTGCAGTGAACCGGCGGCGATCATTATTTTCTCCATGCGCGGCATATCGACATCGCCATCCGCATCTAAAATGCCGGTCACCAGCCCTGAGAACCCTAGTTCTCTGACCATCGCTATATCATCCAGCATTGCAGCGAATTCACCTTCGGTGTAACAAAAGTCGCCTCCACGTGGACGAATAATGGGATTGACGGGAATCGAAATGTGCTGGCGAACAGAACGCAAGACACCCAGCGAAGGCGTTAAGCCCCCTTCTTTGGGTGCCGAGCAAAGCTCAATACGATCCGCGCCGTTTTGCTGCGCCGTGCGCGCGCACTCCATGCTGTAACAGCAGATTTCCAGTATAGTCATGCTCACTCCTGACGTTCGCTTGCCACAATGGTTTCAATCGACCACGGGTGGAATTTTATCGTCACGCTACCATCGCTAACCGCCAGCGTCGGATTCGGTAAACGTTCACGTTCTCCTTTTGGCGAGCTGGTTTTCACAAATATACCTGGTTGACTCAGACCGTGATCGGAAAGCAGCGCCAGCGCTCGCGCATTCAGCGTTTGTGCCTCACCCGGCAGAACAATTTCAATATGTTCCCAGCCTTCATGTGGGTAACGTTTTTCGCCCGGCCACGGCAGTTCGACGATGGAAAATTGCCAATGTTGCACACAAACCGGCTCATGCAGTTTAAAAAGACAAATAGGTCTGCCGTTAATGATGTTTTCTGACAACAATTCACCGCACTGTTCAAACCCACGACGCCAGCGTTCTGCAGTGGTATTTTGATGGCAACGCAAGGAAATGTGATCGGCTTCCAGGCCTGTGATATCCAGCCCAAGACGGGTAGAAAGTTCCGTTAATGCTTGCGTGAAATGCGGTAAATCTGCAGAAATATCCTGTAGTTCTGCAACGGTTTGCCAGTTCGCCATATTAAAAGCTCATATCCATGTTCAAAGTCGCTAATTTACTCTGTTGCGCTGCGCCATCCAACCGCTGTTTTCTCCGAACACATCATGGATAAATTTACGCCATTGCATGGTTTACATTTCAGGCTACTGGCGGTACACACAATGCTGACGGCAACGGGCATTTGCAGTATACTCCCGCCCTTAATTCTTAAACTGGTGCGGTGAATTTTAGGCCGCTTCATAAATGTAAGGTATTCCGGTGAATATTCAGGCTCTTCTCTCAGAAAAAGTCAGTCAGGCCATGATTGCTGCAGGCGCGCCTGCAGATTGCGAACCACAGGTTCGTCAGTCAGCAAAAGTACAGTTCGGCGACTATCAAGCTAACGGCATGATGGCTGTCGCTAAAAAACTGGGTATGGCGCCGCGACAACTGGCTGAGCAGGTGCTGACTCATCTGGATCTCAACGGGATTGCCAGCAAAGTTGAAATTGCAGGCCCGGGCTTTATCAACATTTTTCTCGACCCGGCATTTCTGGCGCAGCACGTTCAGCAGGCGCTGGCTTCCGATCGTCTGGGCGTCACCCAACCGGCTAAACAAACCGTTGTGGTTGACTACTCCGCGCCTAACGTAGCGAAAGAGATGCACGTTGGTCACCTGCGTTCCACCATCATCGGTGACGCGGCGGTGCGTACGCTGGAATTCCTTGGTCACAAGGTTATCCGCGCCAACCACGTCGGCGACTGGGGTACTCAGTTCGGTATGCTCATCGCATGGCTGGAAAAACAGCAGCAGGAAAATGCCGGAGAGATGGCGCTGGCTGACCTGGAAGGTTTCTACCGTGACGCGAAAAAACATTACGACGAAGATGAAGCCTTCGCGGAACGCGCCCGTAGTTATGTCGTGAAGCTGCAAGGCGGCGACGAATACTTCCGCGAGATGTGGCGTAAACTGGTCGACATTACCATGTCGCAGAACCAGTTAACCTACGATCGCCTCAACGTTACCCTGACCCGTGACGACGTCATGGGCGAGAGCCTGTACAACCCGATGCTGCCTGGCATCGTGGCCGATCTCAAAGCCAAAGGCCTGGCTGTTGAAAGCGAAGGCGCTACCGTCGTATTCCTTGATGAGTATAAAAACAAGGAAGGCGAACCGATGGGCGTTATCATTCAGAAGAAAGATGGCGGCTATCTCTACACCACAACCGACATCGCCTGTGCCAAGTATCGTTACGAAACCCTGCATGCCGATCGCGTACTGTATTACATCGACTCTCGTCAGCATCAGCACTTAATGCAGGCCTGGACCATCGTACGTAAAGCTGGTTATGTGCCGGATTCGGTGCCGCTGGAACACCACATGTTCGGTATGATGCTGGGCAAAGACGGTAAACCGTTCAAAACCCGCGCTGGCGGCACGGTTAAACTGGCCGATCTGCTGGATGAAGCGCTGGAGCGCGCACGTCGTCTGGTCGCGGAGAAGAACCCGGACATGCCTGCCGATGAGCTGGAAAAGCTGGCAAATGCGGTCGGTATCGGCGCGGTGAAATACGCGGATCTGTCCAAAAACCGTACCACGGACTATATCTTCGACTGGGACAACATGCTGGCGTTCGAAGGCAATACCGCGCCGTACATGCAGTATGCTTACACCCGCGTACTGTCCGTATTCCGTAAAGCGGATATCGACGAAAGCGCGCTGGCAAATGCGCAGGTGATTATCAACGAAGATCGCGAGGCTCAGCTGGCTGCGCGTCTGCTGCAGTTTGAAGAAACGCTGACCGTCGTTGCGCGTGAAGGTACACCGCACGTGATGTGTGCTTACCTGTACGACGTTGCCGGTCTGTTCTCTGGCTTCTACGAGCACTGCCCTATCCTCAGCGCTGAAAACGAAGAGATTCGTAACAGCCGGCTGAAACTGGCACAGCTGACGGCGAAAACCCTGAAGCTGGGTCTGGATACACTGGGTATCGAAACCGTAGAACGTATGTAATTACCTCAAGTAATGTGGAAGCCCGCGCTATGTCGCGGGCTTTTTTATTTTCCCTGACCCGTTCTCATGGCAGCGCAATCAGGCCTACGAGAAGCGGCGACGTTCACTGTAATTTGTAACAGCCCACAAGGAATGACACATTTCCCTAGAGATATGGAACATTTTTTGCCTGTCATCCCGTTTAAGCCTCCGTATCATTAGGCGGCGAATTAATCGGGTACGGGTCAATGACATTCAGAGATTTTGAGGCGGAAGAAAAACTCTTTCAGCGGCGTGTGTTGGTGGCCTTTGGCCTGGTGGTCATCTGTTTTGGCATCCTGATTTACAATCTGTATAACTTACAAATCTGTCAGCACCAGTATTACACCACCCGGTCGAATGCAAACGACATCAAAATGCTACCCGTCGCCCCCACACGTGGCATGATTTACGATCGCAACGGCATCCCGCTGGTGCGCAACGTCACCTGGTACGATATTTCCGTTACGCCTTATAAAATCAGCGATATGAATGCGTTGATCCAGCAGCTCACGCCCATCGTTGACCTCACTCCTGATGATATTGATCAGTTTCGCCATGAGCTAAAAGCCAGCAGCCGCTATCGTCCGGTCGTGCTAAAAAATGCGCTTACCGATGTGGAAATCGCCCGTTTCTCGGTAAACCAGTTTCATTTTAGCGGCGTAAACATTAATAGCTACGAAGACCGCCAGTATCCCTATGGCGCGGCGCTGGCACATGTGCTTGGCTATGTTTCAAAAATCAATGACAACGACCTGAAAGCACTGGATCAAAAGGGTCAGGCAGAGAACTACGCCGCCGATCACAATATCGGTAAGCAAGGTATTGAGCGCTATTACGAAAATGAACTGCATGGAAAGACCGGTTATCAGGAGGTGGAAGTAGATAACCACGGACGCATCGTACGCCTGCTCAAAGATGTGCCGCCCGTTGCCGGAAAAAATATCCATTTGACGCTGGATTTACATTTACAGCAATATATTGAGAGCTTGTTGGCTGGCCAGCGTGCCGCCGTTTTGGTTGAAGATCCACACGACGGTTCTGTACTGGCGATGGTCTCAAACCCCAGCTATGACCCTAATCCGTTTGTCAAAGGCATTAGCTATCAGGACTATAACAAGCTACTCCAGGATAAAGACCTGCCATTAATCAACCGCGTCACACAGGGATTGTACCCCCCCGCTTCAACGGTCAAACCGTATATGGCGATTTCAGCATTACTAAACGGTGTGATCACGCCGCAGACCAGTTTCTTCGGTGCTCCTACCTGGACGCTACCCGGCACCGAGCGACATTACCGTGACTGGAAAAAAACGGGCCACGGTATGCTGGATGTCACCAAAGCGATAGAAGAGTCTGCCGATACGTTCTTCTATCAGGTGGCGTATATGATGGGGATCGACCGGATTAACAGCATGCTCAGCCAGTTTGGTTACGGTAAACCGACCGGCATCGATCTTGATGAGGAGTATAACGGCCTGCTCCCGAGCCGTGAATGGAAGCAAAAAGTGCATAAAAAATCCTGGTATCAGGGGGATACTATCTCAGTTGGTATCGGCCAGGGCTACTGGATTGCCACTCCTATCCAGATGGTCAAAGCCATGGTCGCACTGATTAACAACGGCAAGGTTATCGTCCCTCACCTGCTACTCGATGAAGAAAATGGCAAAACCCTCACGCCGTATCAGGCTCCAGAAGCACCGTCACAAATCGCCTCAGCCTCGTCACCCTACTGGGGACTGGTGCGTCAGGCGATGTTCGGCATGGCGAATGAACCAAATGGTACAGGTTATAAGTTCTTTCACACCGCACCTTACGGCATTGCGGCGAAAAGCGGCACCTCGCAGGTCTTTAGCCTGAAAGAAAATCAGACCTACAATGCGAAGATGATCCCTGTCCGCTTGCGCGACCACGTGTTCTATACCGCATTTGCGCCCTATAAGAACCCGAAGGTCGCGGTGGCGTTAATTCTGGAAAACGGCGGCAGCGATGGTGTCACCGCCGCGCCGGTTATGCGTCAAATCATGGATCATCTCTTTGCCCCGCAGGACAACACGGTACACACAGTGACGACTCAACCATCAGGTCCGATAGCGTTAGCGCCATCGAATACCGATATCAAAAATACTTACGCAAGTATTCGGTAAGACACAGCATCGCCATCGCTTGTCCGTAAGGCATAGAAGTCCGAGGGATGTTGCGGTAGAAATCGAGATTGTGTCCCATCCCGGTGCCAAACGAGGTGTGCAGCAGTTCACCTTCCGGTGAAATATGCTGCACAATGCCACGAATGGCTTTTTCGGCCACCAGCGTATACTCTTGCCCAACATAGCGTTTACGTACAGCTTTGAGGATCCCATAAGCAAATCCGGCAGTTGCCGATGCTTCCAGATACGACTGCGGGTCGTCCAGCAAGGTATGCCACAACCCACTTTCATCCTGGCATTTCGCCAGCGCCGCGATTTGTGCGTTCAGGACCTGTACCAGATAGCGGTGAACGGCATTGTTTTCTGGTAAATCAAGTAATTCGAGGAAGTCCGGGATCACAATAGTTAACCAACTGTTGCCACGCGCCCAGTGGGCATTGGCAAAGTTATGATTTCCTTCATAGCTCCAGCCGTGGAACCACAGCCCCGTGTCTTTATCCATCAGGTTTTGCACGTGCAGCAGGAACTGATACGTTGCCTCTTCGATGTAGTCAGGGCGATTGAGTAACTTGCCAATCTTCGCCAGCGGTAAAACCGTCATCATCAGCGTGTCATCCCACATCTGCTGGTGGTTTTCTTCCGCCAGCGTAATGTGTTGCATACCGCCGAACTCGGTACGCGGCATCTCATGCATTGCCCACTCAGCCCAGCAGTCGAGCCACGGTAGATACGCTGGATTACGCGTCTCTTCATAGCGATACGCCAACGTTAAAAATGGCGCCATGGTGTTAACGTTTTTGGTGGTTGCACCTTCAGCAAAGCGATCGGCAAACCAGCTATCGATGATATCGCGTATCGTTTCATCGCCGGTTTGCAGATAGTACTGATACATCCCGTACAAGCCGACGCCGTGCGTCCACTCCCATCCCGCCCAGCCTTTGGTATCAATTACGCGTCCATCGTCCAGACGCAGCAAGAACTCACCTGTTTCGTCATGAATATTGACCAGGTTATGCGTCACCTTTTTGATCAGCGCTTTTAATTCATCCCTGGCAATAAAATGTTCTGGCTGGCGCAACAACGGGCTATGTTTAACCGGGTAAACAATCATTTACTTAACCTCTGTCAATGTCGGATTCAATGCTGTGACCTGCCCCTGTTGCGGCGCAGCAGCTGTATTTGGGAGGCCCCGCAATCCTCGCTTTGACAATGGGCATCCTTATAAGGGCACAGTAAAAGCAAACAGGAAGTGAAACCTTTCTATTTCTGCCAGAAGGGTTCGTGGAATGGCAACAATACAAAGAGTCCGGCAACGTACGTCACTTATTTTATAAAACTGCGTTTCTATTTAATTGAATGAGAGACTGGAATGTTGAAACAACCAGCAGTTTCAACTGCTGGTCTGAATGACGGAGGGTGTTAACGGTAGTTCACAATCACCTGATTGCTCTGAATGCGTAACGCGGGGATCAGGCGACCACCGCCGGGGACTTCCCAGACAAAATGCATCGGTTCAATGGCCGGAACATTATTGAACCCGTTGGTGGTCCCACTTTGCCCATCCAGCTCGACACAACGGGACTGAGAACATAAACGCACCCGCAGACCTGCGGGCGTGGGGCCATTCAGCTCATAGCGCCAGGCTACCAGCGTCATTAAGCCAGAGACCGGCTGGCCAGGAACCAAAGGCGCAGACGAGGCTGACTGGCCACGGTGATTTAAGGTGATCCCCATACCGCTTGCCTGCCAGGCCCCTTCTCCGGCGGCCTGCGCCACCAGAGGAAAAAACAACAACCACAGTAACTTGCGCATTATTTACCTCCAATGGTCGCCGTCATGCGGATATGGCGGTTATCGGAAAGCTCCATGTTCGATAACACCACCAACTGCGGGATGCTGCGACGTAAAAACCGCGCCAGCAGCGGACGCAACGCGTGATTAACCAGCAAGACAGGCGGCGCGCCCAACATTTCCTGCCGGGACAGCGCTTCCTGTGTTTGGGCCAGCAGGCGGTCTGCAAGCCCAGGCTCCAGGCCTCCCCCCCCCTGCAGCGCTTGCAGCAGCAAACGCTCGAGCGGAGTATCAAGACCGATAACCTGAACCTCTTCATTACCCGGGAACCACTGCTGAGTGATGGCGCGTCCCAACGCAACACGGACGACCGCGGTAAGCTCATGCGGATCGTTTTGCAGCGGCGCATGTTCCGCCAGCGTTTCAAGAATGGTGCGCATATCACGAATCGGTACTTTCTCGTCCAGTAAGTTCTGCAGCACTTTATGCAGCGTGGTGAGCGTCACAACTCCCGGCACCAGATCTTCCGTCAGCTTTGGCATTTCCTGCGACACTCGATCCAGTAACTGCTGCGCTTCCTGACGGCCAAACAGCTCAGCGGCGAACTGGCCAATCAGGTGATTTAGATGCGTAGCAACAACAGTACTGGCTTCAACCACCGTAAAGCCCTGAATCTGCGCCTGTTCCTTCAATGCGCTTTCAATCCAGATAGCGTCCAGTCCGAAAGCCGGATCGACCGTTTTCTCACCCGGCAGCGACCCGGCAGCAGTACCCGGGTTAATGGCTAGCCAGCGTCCCGGATAGGCGTCACCGCTGCCAATTTCTACCCCTTTCATCAAAATTCGATAGCGGGCCGGCTGCAGATCCATATTGTCACGGATGTGTACCACCGGCGGCAGGAAGCCCATATCCTGAGCAAATTTCTTACGAATACTGCGAATTCGCCCCAGTAACTCGCCATCCTGCTGAAAGTCCACCATTGGGATCAGGCGATAACCTACCTCCATTCCCAGCGAATCTTCCAACTGCACGTCGTTCCACGTGGCTTCCACCACGGAGTTGTTTTCCGGCATTTTCACCGGCTGCGGTTCATCTGGCGCTTTTTGCTCACGACCGCGCATCCACCAGGCCAGGCCCAGCAATGCGGCAGTAAACATCAGAAACACCAGGTTCGGCATGCCCGGAACCAGGCCCAAAAGTCCAAGTACCGCCGCACTGAGCAACATGACACTAGGATTGCTGAACAGTTGGGTCACCATCTGTTCGCCTACGTCCTGGTCGGTACTCACGCGGGTCACGATAACGCCCGCCGCGGTAGAGATAACCAGCGCAGGAATTTGTGCCACCAGCCCGTCACCGATGGTCAGCAGGGTATAACTTTCCGCAGCGCTGCCCATGCTCATACCATGCTGCAACACCCCAACTAACAGACCGCCGACTACGTTGATCACCATGATCAAAATACCGGCAATGGCGTCTCCACGGACGAATTTACTCGCACCGTCCATTGAGCCGTAAAAATCCGCTTCCTGGGTCACTTCCGAGCGTCGTTTTTTAGCTTCATCTTCGCCAATCAGACCGGCATTCAAATCCGCATCAATCGCCATCTGCTTGCCGGGCATACCATCCAGCACGAAGCGCGCGCCAACCTCGGCGATACGCCCTGCACCTTTGGTGATTACCATAAAGTTAATGATGACGAGAATCACGAAGACCACGATGCCGATCGCAAAGTTACCGCCCACCAGGAAGTGACCAAAAGCTTCAACCACCTTCCCCGCCGCCGCCGCGCCGGTGTGTCCTTCCATCAAAATGATACGGGTCGACGCAACGTTCAGCGCCAGGCGTAATAATGTGGTAAACAGCAAAATCGTCGGGAATGCGGCAAATTCCAGCGTACGCTGGGTGAACATCGCCACCAGCAGCACCATGATCGACAGCGCAATGTTAAATGTGAACAGCAAATCGAGGACGAAAGCCGGCAGCGGCAGCACCATCATCGACAGGATCAGCAGGATGAGGATCGGTCCGGCAAGGATTTGCCATTGCGTGGATTTCAGGTTGCTGGGCAGACGCAGCATCGCGACCAGATTAGCCATCAGTATTCTTCTCGTTCATGAAATCCAGTGCTTCAGGCACCGGAAGGTTTTCAGGTTGTGGTGGACGTTTGCCGCCAGCCAGACGCCAGCGTTTTAGCTGCCATACCCATGCCAGCACTTCGGCAACGGCGGCATATAATTGACCCGGTATTTGCTGACCAATTTCAGCATGGCGATAGAGCGCACGCGCCAGTGGTGGCGCTTCTAATGTAGGGACACGGTGCTCTGCGCCAATTTCACGAATGCGCAGCGCAACCAGCCCGGCCCCCTTAGCGACAACTTTCGGCGCACTCATTTTGTTCTCGTCATACTTCAACGCCACTGAGTAGTGCGTAGGGTTAGTGACAATAACGTCTGCTTTTGGTACATCCGCCATCATGCGACGCTGAGCGGCCGCGCGCTGCATTTGGCGAATTTTGCCCTTAACGTGCGGGTCACCTTCGCTTTGCTTAAATTCGTCACGGATATCCTGGCGCGACATGCGCAGCTTTTTCAGATGGCTGTAGATCTGGAAAAAAACGTCGAATCCCACCATCGGAATGACGCCAAGCACCACCAACAACGCGCACATGCCGACTAAATCCAGGGCGTTGCCCATCGCCGTAATCGGAGATTCCGCCATCAGCCGCATCATCTCTGGCCACTTGTGCCAGAGATAAAACCCGGCCACGCTGCCCACTAACGTCGACTTCAGTATCGCTTTGAGCAGTTCTGCGCCGGTTTGCGCGGAAAACATGCGCTTAATGCCCGGCAACGGATTCAGCTTAGAGAATTTGGGTTGCAGGGATTTACCGCTGAAAATCAAGCCGCCAAGCATCACCGGGGAGATTAATGCCACCAGAACGACGCCGGTAATCAACGGCAACAGCGCAATCATCGCGTCTTTAATCAGCAGGATGATTTGGCTGAGGATCAGGTTTGGATCGTTGACCATACTGTGGTCAAAACGTAATCCGGCCGACAGCATACCGGCCAGTCTGCGGGCAAGCGACTCCCCGCCAATCCAGATAATACACACGCCCACCAGCAAAATAAGTAGTGAGGTTAGCTCTTTGGATCGGGGGATCTGCCCTTCTTCCCGCGCTTTTTCAAGTCGGTGGGGTGTGGGGGCTTCTGTTTTGTCGTCGTCGCTTTCTTCTGCCACGCATCAGACCCTGGATAGAGATATAGGCGAGAATGATGCCAGAACAGCTATCCAGCAATGGGAAGAGTAAGCGGTAAAAAAGACGGGATTTATGGCTTTAAGCAGAATTGCGCGTAAGCCGGATGAGAGGCCCACGCCTCACATCCGGCAAATACTCATCAGAACCCGAGGCTATCCAGCAGGTCGTCAACCTGATCCTGGCTTGCCACTACGCCAGCTTTCGAGGCGTCAACCTGCGGGCCGTTCAGCAAGCTTTCGTTTTCACGTTTTGGACGAGCGCCCTGTTCCGGTATGTTTTCCAACAGAACCATCAACAGCTGACGTTCAATTTCCTGGATAACATCCATCATGCGCTTGATGACCTGTCCGGTGAGATCCTGGAAATCCTGCGCCATCATGATGTCCAGCAACTGGGCATTGGTAAAGCTGGTATGTCCGGGCACATCACCAAGAAACTGACGGGTATCGGTGACCAGTTCACGAGCGTCTGACAGTTCGATCGGATTTTCGAACCATTCATCCCAGCGTTTGGTCAGGTCTTTGGCCCCTTTTTCCATCGCGTCCTGGTGCGGCTGCGAAGCTTCGACGCTGTTCAGCGCGCGCTCTGCCGCCTGAGCGGTCATCTGTACAACGTAATCGAGACGATCGCGGGCATCGGGAATTGCTTCTGCCGCTTCGGCAATAGCCTGATCCAGCCCCAGTTCACGCAGGCTGTCGCGCAGCATTCGGGTCAAACTGCCGATGCGCGCGATGATGTCCCCTGCAGAGTGTTCGTCAGCAGGTTTAATTTGTGGTTGCATCATCATCACACCCTCACATGCCCAGTTTCTCAAAGATTTTATTCAGTTTTTCTTCCAGCGTCGCCGCCGTGAACGGTTTCACGACATAGCCACTGGCGCCTGCCTGTGCCGCCGCAATGATGTTCTCTTTTTTCGCTTCTGCCGTGACCATCAGCACCGGCAGAGAAGCCATCCCACCATCTGCACGGATGGTTTTCAGCAGTTCCAGTCCATCCATGTTCGGCATGTTCCAGTCAGAAATAACAAAACCGAATCCCCCTGCCTGTAGCTTGTTCAGCGCATCCACGCCATCTTCAGCCTCTTCAACATTGTTGAATCCCAGCTCTTTAAGCAGGTTACGCACGATGCGACGCATGGTGGAAAAGTCATCCACAACCAAAAACTTAAGCTCTTTATCCGCCATAAAAATAAACTCCTGATTCAAATACGTATTGCCTGTCCGGCACTAATTTTCACCAGCATTTGCTGGCTCACCTGGCTAAGATCGACCACTTCGCTTACGCCACCCATATTGATGGCCTCGCGCGGCATGCCGAACACCACACAACTTGCTTCGTTTTGCGCAATGGTCCAGGCACCCGCCTGGTTCATCGCTAGCATTCCGGCTGCGCCATCGTTGCCCATACCGGTCAGGATCACCCCAACGGCATTACGCCCCGCATGTTTCGCCACCGAATGAAACAGCACATCCACTGAGGGCCGGTGCCGGTTAACCGGCGGACCGTCATGAATTTTGATTTGATAGTTCGCGCCGCTGCGCGCCAGCTCCATATGCTTGTCGCCAGGCGCGATATACGCATGCCCAGGGAGAACGCGCTCTCCGTCCTCTGCCTCTTTCACGGTAATCTGACACAGTTTGTTCAGACGTTCGGCGAACGATCGGGTAAATCCTGGCGGCATATGCTGGGTAATAAGAATACCGGGACTTGAAAGCGGCAATGGCTGGAGTACATGGCGAATTGCCTCTGTTCCTCCGGTTGAGGCGCCGATGACCAGCAGTTTTTCTGAACTGAGTAATGGCCCCGATTTCAAGGTCGTCGGTGCCGCCAAGGGTTTGTGGGCGGCCAGTTTTGCCCGCGATGCGGTGCGGATTTTCTCCGCAATCATCTCGCTATACGCCAGCATGCCTTCGCGGATCCCCAACTGAGGCTTGGTGACAAAGTCAATCGCCCCCAGTTCCAGGGCCCGCAGCGTGACCTCAGAGCCTTTACCGGTCAGTGAAGAAACCATAACCACCGGCATCGGACGCAGGCGCATCAACTTCTCAAGGAAATCGAGGCCGTCCATGCGCGGCATTTCCACGTCCAGCGTCAGGACGTCGGGATTGTATTTTTTGATTAAATCCCGGGCGACCAACGGATCCGGCGCCGTCGCCACCATTTCCATATCACTGTGGCTGTTAATAATTTCGGTCATGATTTGACGCATCAATGCAGAATCATCTACCGACAACACCCTGATTTTACTCATGCTTTATCCTTACCTGGCGCATGCGCATACACGGTCTGTCCACGCAGGCTAAACTCGCGCACAAGGTTGCTAAAGTTTTCTGAATGACCTGCAAACAGCAGTCCGTCAGGTTTAAGAAGTGGAACAAAACGGTTCAAAATGTCCTGCTGCGTCGTTTTATCGAAATAGATCATCACGTTACGGCAAAATATGGCATCAAAAGGGCCTGGCACGTTGTACTGCTTATCCAGTAAATTGACGCTGGAAAATTCAACATGACCTGCCAGTTCCTGCCGAACGCGTACCAACCCTTCATGCGGCCCGGTGCCGCGCATGAAATAACGCTGCAACTGCTGTGGTGACAGCGTCTTTAGCTCATCGAGGCGGTAAATGCCGTTTCTGGCCTTTTCCAGCACTTCGGTATCAATGTCGCTGGCAAAAACACGCCAGCGGCCCGGTGCCATACCTAAGGTATCGGCAAGCGTAATCGCAATGCTGTAGGGTTCTTCTCCGGTTGACGCTGCCGCGCTCCAGACGCGGTATTCACCGCTGCGCCGACGAGCATGATCTGACAGCACCGGAAAATGATGCCCTTCGCGAAAAAACGCGGTCAGGTTGGTAGTCAGGGAGTTAATAAAAGCCTGCCACTCAGCACTGTTCTGGTTAGCTTCCAGCATGCTGAGATAGCGACCAAAGTCATCCAGCCCCAGAGTACGCAAACGGCGGACCAGGCGGTTATAAACCATGTCCCGCTTATGGTCGGCCAGTACGATCCCCGCACGCTGGTAGATTAATTGACATATCCGACGAAAATGCGCGTCAGACAGCGCGAGGCGCTGTGTCATCTGTAACAATAATGACGTTTGCCCGGTGGGCAGAGATGATGTCATAGCGCCTTCTCAATCACATTCAGGATACAACGGGCGCAACCTGCGACTGCGCCAACTCTTGTTTTGCTACGGTTTGCTCTTCAAGCTTGAAAAATGCGACACAGGCGGAAAGATTATCGGCCTGCGTGGCGAGTTGTCCGGTGGCGGATGCGGCTTCTTCCACCAGCCCGGCGTTTTGCTGCGTCACTGAGTCCATCTGGCTGACGGCCTGCGCCACCTGCTCAATGCCTCTGCGCTGTTCATCGGATGCCGAAGCAATCTCGCCCATGATGTCGTTAACCCGGGTCACCGAACTGACAATTTCCGTCATCGTGCGCGACGCCATATCCACCAGTTGCGAGCCCTGATGCACCCGGGTGACTGACTCCTCAATGAGCCCCTTAATTTCTTTCGCCGCCTGCGCGCTACGGCTTGCCAGATTACGCACTTCACCAGCGACGACGGCAAAACCACGCCCTTGCTCCCCTGCCCTGGCGGCCTCGACCGCGGCATTCAACGCCAGGATATTGGTCTGGAAGGCAATGCTGTCAATCACGCCGATGATGTCGCCGATTTTCTGCGAGCTGGCAGAAATCTCATGCATGGTGCTGGCAACCCGGGACGTCTGCTCGCCACCTTTATGCGCTGTGTCTGCCGCACTTTTGGCGATCCCTGACGCCTGGCGCGCGTTATCAGCGTTCTGGCCGACAGTGGCGGTAAGTTGTTCCATGCTGGCTGCCGTTTGTGCCAGCGCGGCCGCCTGCTGTTCGGTTCGCGAAGATAAATCGTTATTGCCCATCGCGATTTCTGAAATACCGCTATGCATGGCTGAGCTGCCCTGACGAACGTCATTTACTGTTTCGCGTAATGCCTTTTGCATCTTCTGCAGGCTGGCAAAAATGGCCGAGATCTCATTGCGCCCATAAACCGCTACTGGCCGTGCCAGATTCCCGGCGGCAATACTGTCGAAATGGCTGCCAATAATCGCCAGCGGCTGAACAATCATCTTGCGTGACCAGAACAGCGCACCGCTGGTGAGCAGTGCTGCCAGGACCACCATGGTGGCGAAAATCACCCCCGACATATGGTAATTGCGCTGACTCTGCTCTCCTGCCGTTTGCAACACGCGGTCGATGTTGCTCTGCCACGCATTCACATTCGCATCAAAAGCATCTTGAGCCGCCTGCACCGGCGCGGTCAGAAAATCTGACAACTGATTGTTTTCAAGCCAGGTGGCCTGATGCGCGAGATCGCTTTGCCACTGGTTGAAACTTTTCTCCGTCGCGCTAAACAGCGCCTTGCCTTGTTCCGTCGAATCCGACGTCGCCATAAAGTGTTTAAACATCAATTCAGACTGCGCCAGGCTGTCGCGCGCAAGGGTCATCAGGGTTTTGATGTCCTCTGGCGGATAGCTCAGGGCGGTCAGCGTCCCTGCCTTATTAAGGGCCGTACTGGCCTGTAATAACACAGCGCGGGTTTGGGCCAGCGCAGCGCGTTGCTGATTACTCCGTTCGACCTGATTCAGGTTCTGAAAACCGTCCCGAAATGCCCAGAAGGACAAGCCATTACTGCCAATCTGCAAAACACCGCAGAGGATTAAAATCAAAAACAGCGTGGTCGAAATTCGAATACGATTAAACATCAACGCTCCCATCAGGCGGCACTGGCCGCGGTTTAACTGTCAGTCAAAATGTTTCCCAATTCGTATCTTGTTCAATGCTCTGGCGCGGATAGGATGCGCTCGGCGCTGCAGGTAATCGTGTATCGCGTGGTTTTGTCGAGGCCGGACGTGATGCAAGACGGAAAGTCGATACCGACTGCGTCAGGCGACTGGCCTGTTCTTCAAGAGCGGCCGCTGCGGCAGCCGACTCCTGTACCAAAGAGGCGTTCTGCTGCGTAACGCGATCCATTTCAGAGACCGCGAGCGCAACCTGATCAATCCCCCGGCTTTGCTCGTCGGAGGCCGAGGCAATCTCACCCATGATATCGGTCACCCGCGTCACGGCATTGACGATGTCGTTCATCGTTTCCCCAGCGCTTTCTACCAGTACAGAACCGGTATCAACCCGGGAAACGGAATCTTCAATCAACGCTTTAATCTCTTTCGCCGCCTGCGCACTGCGGCTTGCCAGATTACGCACTTCGCCCGCCACCACGGCAAAGCCGCGGCCTTGCTCACCGGCGCGGGCAGCTTCAACCGCCGCGTTCAGTGCGAGAATGTTGGTCTGAAAGGCAATGCCATCGATGACGCTAATAATGTCGGCAATTTTCTTCGAGCTATCGGCAATTTCGTGCATGGTGTTCACCACGCTATCAACCACTTTGCCGCCATGCTGCGCGGTATCCGAGGCGCTTTTCGCCAGTTGCGAGGCCTGACGCGCGTTGTCCGCGTTTTGCTTCACGGTTGCGGTCAGCTGTTCCATGCTGGCTGCGGTTTCCTCCAGCGCTGACGCCTGCTGTTCCGTACGAGATGAGAGATCCGTGTTT
Source organism: Citrobacter sp. Cf125 (assembly GCF_030333935.1). NCBI lineage: Bacteria > Pseudomonadati > Pseudomonadota > Gammaproteobacteria > Enterobacterales > Enterobacteriaceae > Citrobacter > Citrobacter sp. Cf125. The sequence goes on from NZ_JAOWEY010000022.1 coordinate 575,595, forward strand.
CCGCTGGCAATTTCGCTGGTACCAGAATAAATCGCATCAGAGCCTTCACGCACCAGAGTGACGGTTTCCGTCAGCGAGCGCTGCATATGATCAACCGTACTGGCCAGCTCGCCGATTTCGTTACGACCACTAACGGCGAGAGTTGCGGTCAGGTTACCGCTGGCGATTTCCCGAATATGGGCAATAACACGGGACAGAGGATTAAGCAGGGTATGACGGATGCCGTACCAGACCACCACCAGAATCAGCACCAGCACTACGGCCAGCACGCCAAGCTGCCATTGGGCGAAATGGTAATCCCGCGCGCTTTGATCAAATGCCTGAACGTAAAGCTTTTCGCTAACGCTGGCGTACTTGCCCAGCGCCTCGCCGAGCGCGTTTTGCATTCCCTGCGTAGGCTGCGCAAAGTAGGCGTCCATATTGCCGCTTTCCAGAAACTGAACCAGTTCTGCCAAGGCCGCATGGTACTGCTGATATTTTTCCTCAATGTTGCCGCTGGCTTCTGCCATTTCCGGCAACGGTGTGATGTTTTTAAATTTTGCGTAATGCGTTTCAGCCTGCGCCAGCGATGCTTTCGCATTCTTCAGCAGATCGTTTTTGGCGCTGCTTTGCTGGTTAGACGCATCCATCATCATGCGCGCAGAAGAACGGCTTAAATTGATTCGTGTTTGCAGCATCAGATCCCATGTTGAGGTGAGTTCACTTTGCTGCTGTCGAAGATCGTTAGAAATAACAAAACTTTGCTGATTCTGCTGCAATGAAGAAAACAACAGACCACCGGAAACAAGCTGTAGCAGTGCGAAAACCCCCAGCACCATCATCAGCATTGTGACAACGCGGATACGGTTAAACATAAGGCACCTTCCTGAAAACGAGTTATCAACGTTATCGGCAGTGGCTGAGATAACTTTACGTTTGCAAAAAGGAAATCCTGAAGGGATGTGAAGCCTGGCGAGGGGAAGGTAAAACTGGTGTGCAGCAACTACAAATTATTCACATAAAAACACCATAATTATCATGCAAATAACATTCATACTCATCGGTGAGCACGGCCAGATTGGCTGAAATACACTTTTTTGTGTGATTGAGATCACACATACGCATCGTAAATACCACAACAAAATGGATAAAAAATTAAAAAAAGTTGTATCCGTTTACGCTTTAATCCAATTTATGTGATGAATACTTCGTTACCACTTAATAAGTATAAAAAATGAGTAACCGATCAATAAATGTTAAATCCTTACTGAGGGCTTTTTAGTGGCAAATGCAAACAAACTCACGTTGTTTATCGTGATCTTCATGCTGGCGGGGATCCTGTCGGGTGCGGTGATCCACTCTTATGCCTCCCCCGGCGTTGTGACCGCCTGGGCCGATAATATTACGCTTCTCACCGACATCTTTTTACGTCTGATTAAGATGGTGATTGCGCCTTTAGTATTCAGCACCCTGACCGTTGGTATTATGCGCCTGGGGGAAACGTCCACCATCGGTCGCGTGGGCGGCAAAGCGATGATCTGGTTTATCAGCTCTTCTGTATTGTCTATTCTGGTCGGTCTGTTTGTGGTTTCCCTTGAGCAACCCGGGAGCGGGTTAAACCTTGCGATCCCGCTGGAAGCCACCGACACCGGTCTGGCCGTAGGCGGCATGAGCCTGAAAGGTTTTCTGACACATACCATTCCAACCAGCATAGCCGAGGCAATGGCTAACAATGAGATCCTGCAAATCGTGGTGTTCTCAATGTTTTTCGGTATTGGTGGAGCATCGCTCGGAGAGAAATTTAACGCTCCGCTGGTTGCCGCGCTGGATGTGGTTTCCCACATTATGCTGAAAGTGACCGGCTACGTGATGTACGTCGCGCCGCTGGCAATTTTTGCCGCCATCTCTTCCGTAATCTCTACCCAGGGTCTGGGGATCCTGCTTAACTATGCATCGTTTATCGGCGGCTACTATGTGGCGATTTTGCTGACCTGCCTGGTTCTGTTGGCGGTGGGTTATGTCATGCTGAAAAAAGAGGTCTTTCGCCTGGTGAGCATGCTGAAAGACCCGGTTCTGGTCGCATTCACCACCAGCAGCTCTGAGGCCGCTTATCCGAAAACGCTGGAGCAATTAACTAAATTTGGCTGCTCACCCAACATCGTGTCATTCGTGCTGCCTATCGGTTATTCGTTTAACCTGGTCGGTTCCATGGTCTATTGTTCATTTGCCTCCATGTTTATCGCGCAGGCCTATAATATTCACCTCTCTTTCGCAGAAATCACCGTCCTGATGCTGACGCTGATGCTGGCGTCCAAAGGAATTGCCGGTGTGCCGCGTTCAGCGCTGGTGGTACTGGCTGCAACCATCCCGAGCTTTAATATTCCGGTTGCCGGGATCCTGTTACTGATGGGAATTGACCACTTCCTGGATATGGGACGTTCAGCAATCAACGTATTAGGTAATGGGATTGCAACGGCGATGCTGGCGCAGGATGAAGGTTTACTGGAAGAAAGCGAGTCTTCAGAAAACATCACAGAACAAATTAAGGCTTAGCTTTTTTAAGACAAGAGCAAGCTAAGTAAACAAGAGCAGCAAATCAACAAAGATTACCCCAGCCATAGACTGGGGTATTTCAACAACACCTGGATGATAATTTACATCAATTACCAGCTGTAACGTACGAGCAAACTACCGTTGAGATCGCCATAGTCATTACGTCCTTTTTGACCCGCCACTTGTCCAGTGATACTCCACTGGCTATTCAAATTCGCCTGGATACCCACTTTCACCTCGGCGCGATCTGCCGGAAGATCCTGCTTCACCTCAGCACCATCAAATGCTACGCCAACATCATCACTGGTGTGTAACCAGTTCACCTCTGCAAACGGCTGGATCACCGACGTCGTATTCTTGTGCAGCTTGCCATCTACCCGCAGTCCGAGGCGCGTGGTCCAGCTGTCCCCGTTTTGTCCATCAATACGCGTTCCATTCTGTGCGACAGCGTCCGCTTTAAATTGCTGCCATGTCGCCTGAGCCTGCGGCGTCAGGCTGACGACATTATAGTTGGCAAGTATGATGTCGTACCGATAGCCCGTTTCCAGAGAGACCGCGCTCGCCGCCGAATCATAATCTGCTGACCCGACATCGCCGTTTTCGACGCTGTTATCGTAGAGCCCGTACTGGTACCAACTGTCCACGTACAGGCCGCTGTGATTTTTCGCATCCGCAAACCAGGTGGCATAAGCGCCAAGATTATAACCGGCTACGTTACCACTGGCAGAGAACCGGCTCCCATCTGCACCACGGTTACCCGTACTGTCCGTGTCGGCGTGAATATAACTCACCATCAGCCCCGCCTTCAGGCTCTGCTCGCCATTATCCCAGCTAAGCACATCACCACCGATTTGCAGTTGCGAATAAGTGTTGTCAATATCCACATGACCGTCTGCAGCTGTTGACGACGCTTCACCCGCTTTAAAGCGCAGCCACATACCGCCGTCACCGGTACGTAATTGACTCCCTTCGCGATCATAAAGGGTCTGCATTTGCAGATTACGCGCCATCCACTGGTTGCCCAGATAAGCGCCAATATCAGCCCGATATTGCGGTTCTACCGGTTTAATATCACCACCATCGTCCGGGTATACCGGCGTGACATCACCGCCATCGTCCGGGTATACCGGCGTAACATCATCGCCATCATCCGGGTCTACCGGCGTAACATCATCGCCATCATCCGGGTCTACCGGCGTAACATCATCGCCATCATCCGGGTCTACCGGTGTAACATCGTCGCCATCATCCGGGTCTATCGGCGGGACAGCCTGCGAACGCAAATACCAGTCACCGCCATCTTCATACAATCGGTATTCATACAAACCTGTCTGCACCTGATTACCCTGAGTAAAAACGCCATCAGACTGACCGCCGACATCAATCACTTCAATACCTTTCGTTGTTAACGCCCCTTCTCCCCCGATATTATTGACATAGAGCGTCGTGCTACCGGAAGTATCACCTGTGATAATCACTTTATCCGTCGGTGAATTGTCATCCCCTAACTGCGTGTTCAGATAAAGATTACTGTTATCACCATGATAATTTCCATTAATCGTCAGCGTCTTGAACTGTCCGTTATGTGAAGGAGTATCAAATACAATATCTCCGGCATTATTTAATTGAGTTAAAGAAGAATCACCGGTAATTGTCCATTGCGTCTTTTCAGCCAGTGAGAGATTCAGCGAAGAGTCTACCGTTGGCTCGGTGTTAACAAACGTCTCCCCCACAAACCGCGAACCAGACGCCATATCCAGTGAAATGCTGCCTTCACCCGCGCTAATGATATTGCCCGTAATATCCATTACACCTGAACCAGTCACGGTCCCGCCGGGTAAGAGATTTCCCGCACTGTCGGTAACAACCGGAACAAAAATAGCGACACCATCCTGGGTTTTAATGGTGGTGTTACCGATCAGCGATATTGCCCCGCCCTGCTGAACCACCGCGCCATAACCATTTTCCCCACTCGCTGTCACATCAATGGTCAGGTTTTCACCATTAATTATTCCCGGACGGTTTAAATTATTACTTCCTATCGCCCAAAGCCCGTAAGGGTTATTTTGCCCACTCATGATAATATCGGTATTCGCGATATTAACCGTTGCGCCGTAGAACTGGGATGACACGCCGTAACCATCGATCGCGTAAATAACATTTCGATTGTCGGCATCCCCTTTAAAATCAAGAGTACTCCCGGAGGCCGCAGCGATACCGCTGGTCGCAGAGCCCGACCTGGCTGAACTTCTGCCGTCAACAACGCTGCCTGCACCAATCATCACATCGCCCCCCTGCGCAATGATGCCCACAGACTGGGCGGTATTGACGATAAGTGCATCCGCGTGGAATTCGCCCCCCGTCACCCAGAGAGTCGTCGCCTCTCCGGCTGCGCTTATGATGCTGTTTTGGCCTAAATCCATAAAACCTGTGTTCATTGATATTGCATTTACCTGAGACCCTGTTACATCAATCGTTAGATTATCAGCAATAAATTCAGAACCTTTTGCCGCGGGGTTTATCATTACTCCAGCCCCATCATAGAACCCGGTGATTGAGATGGTCGATCCGCTGCCCAAATCAATGCGTGATCCGGCCTCATTAATAGCGATACCACGCGTGGTACACCCTCCTGTGCGGCAGTCCAGAGTCGTACTGATATTAATATCCATATTATTGGCGATTAACGTAGCATCAGGACCCATAACCGAGATACCTTCAGCAAGATCGGAGGTGCCATTGATAGTTACTCTGCTGTTATTTCCCAAATCAACATGATTATTTTTACCCAACTTTAAACCTGTCACAGAACCATAATCTGTTGCCAGTCCTGTTGCAGTGATAGTGAGTTGATCGGCATCTAATACACCATCAGTACCTATCTCAATACCGGTTACAATATTATTGCCCTCTACAACCACCTGGCTATTTTTACCTAAATCAATTTTAGCATTACCCGTGCTTTGAATCCCCCACGCGGTGTTGTCTTTACTCGTAGCATGGATAAAACCATTATCCATGGTGAAAGTACCACTCCCGCCTAATAAATAAACACCGCGGGCATCACCTATCCCACCAATACTATAATCAGTTTCGGTTATGGCTGTAATAGAACTTCCACTACCAAGATCGACGTTACTGTCTTTTCCTATATTTTTAAATCCATAAACATTATTTTTACCCGAAACGTCGATATTAATACCAGATGCTGTTACCTCTGTACCCGGGTTATTAGCTGAAATCAAAATTCCGGTAGTATTTTTACTTGAATTTTGTGTGCCATCCGTATCGGCGACATGAACTTCGGTATTCGTGCCTAAATCATTTTTGGTGCCATTATCCAGTGAAACCCCGGTAGACAGAGTTTCACCAGATACGTTGATAGTTGCTTTTCCTTCAATCTGTAAGCCATCACCGCCGGTCGTGATGCTCTCAACACCCGTGGTATTTGTTTGTCCACTAGCCGTAACGACTTCATTATCACTCAAAATAATTGATGCACCGTTTTGTGGGCCTAACTCTGCAGCATTAACAGCAGCAGTACTTATTAATGTTGCCAGGCCTGTTATTTTGATGCTATTACGCAGTCCATTATTACCGCGGGAAAACTCACCAGCAACCACAAACATATTACGCGCCGTACTCCAGACTACATTATATATAGCATTCATATTTAGTTCCCTCTACGCCAATAGAAAAATCAGGAGGCACAAATTCATTATATATTCATGAACAATATAAATTATTTCAACCAATTAATAATTTATATATTGCACTTGTAGATTATATTATATGCGCCAGCAAACAATAGATACTATAAGGACTTGCCAGTTTTAATTAAAGAAAAAAATACAAATAAACCAAGCAAATGAAATAACAATAAACATTCAAAACTAAAATAAAACAACCATTATTACTTGGCTTCCCTACACACAAAATTAAAAGCAAAACGCCCTCCATATTGTGGAGGGCGTTTAATAACTGCCAGCTAAATATTACAGAGAATGATAATATTGACTACCTTTATGCCATATGCGATGCGGCAATATCCAGCAGCGCCATTTCTTCGCTGTTCAGCAGCTTCTCAATGTTGACCAGGATCAGCATCCGGTCACCCAGCGCACCCAATCCCGTCAAATATTCCGTCGACAGCGTGACCGCAAACTCCGGTGCCGGACGGATTTGATCCGTTGTCAGCGACAGCACATCCGAAACGCCATCCACCACAATCCCAACCACCCGCTGACCCAGGTTCAGCACAATCACCACGGTGTTTTCGTTGTAATCCACATCACTCTGGCTAAATTTCACGCGCAGGTCGACGATAGGCACAATCACACCACGCAGGTTCGTGACGCCTTTGATAAATGCAGGCGTGTTAGCGATGCGCGTCACCTGATCATAACCACGGATTTCCTGCACTTTCAGGATATCGATACCGTACTCTTCATCCCCCAGCGTAAACACGAGGAATTCCTGACCTGACGGTTCGCCGGCCAGTTTAGTTACATTACTCATACCGGTCATATTCTTCCCTTCTCACTCAATCAGGCGGCTGTGATCGCCACACGTTGTTCGCGGTTTAATCCCTGCAATGCAGAGACATCGACAATCAGCGCGACGCTTCCGTCGCCGAGGATCGTTGCTGCAGAAATACCTGGCACTTTGCGGTAGTTGCTTTCCAGGTTTTTGACCACTACCTGGTGTTGGCCAATTAACTGATCGACCAGCAGCGCATAGCGACGCCCTGCACTTTGTAAAATAACCACAATGCCCTGAGTCGCTTCAGTTTTAGCGCCTTCAACCTCAAAGACCTTCCACAACTCAACCAGCGGTAAATATTCGCCACGCACTTCCAGAACGCGTTCGCCTCCGGCCAACGGATGGAGATCTTCTTCGCGCGGTTGAAGCGATTCCATAACGGCATTTAGTGGCAGAATGAAGACCTCATCCGCCACACGCACGGACATCCCGTCGAGGATCGCCAGCGTCAGCGGCAGCAGAATGCGAATAGTGGTCCCCTGTCCCTGTTTGGACTGGATCTCAACATGGCCGCCCATCTCCTGGATATTTCGCTTCACCACATCCATACCCACGCCGCGTCCAGAGACATCCGTCACCTGTTCGGCGGTCGAAAAGCCTGGAGCGAAGATCAACATACCCACTTCGTCATCGCTCATGTTTTCGTGGATCGGCATGCCCTGGGAGATAGCTTTGGCCAGAATACGTTCGCGGTTCAGGCCAGCGCCATCATCGGTCACTTCAATACAAATATTCCCACCCTGGTGCTCCGCGGAAAGCGTCAGATTGCCGATTGGGCTTTTGCCGGATTCAAGGCGTTTTTCCGGCAGTTCGATACCATGGTCGAGGCTGTTACGCACCAGGTGCGTCAACGGATCGATGATGCGTTCAATCAGGCTCTTATCGAGTTCGGTTGAGCTACCTACCTGCGTCAGCTCGACCTGTTTACCCAGCTTACCGGCCAGATCGCGCACCAAACGAGGGAAACGACTGAACACATACTCCATTGGCATCATACGAATCGACATCACCGACTCTTGCAAATCGCGGGCGTTACGTTGTAACTGACCCATGCTGGTGATGAGATCGCCATGATTGACGGGATCCAGTTCGTTAGATCGCTGGGCCAGCATCGACTGGGTGATCACCAACTCACCGACCAGGTTAATGAGCTGATCGACCTTCTCAACCGCTACGCGGATGCTGGTCGACTCGCTGGCGCGGGCTGGTTTTTCACGCTCCGCGCGCCCATGTGGCGCTTCACTGGCGGCGGCTTTCACCGCTGGCGCAACGGCAACCGGCTGCGGCTTCGCGACAACGGCTACCTCTTCAGTTTCAACAGTCGCGGGCGCTGCGCTGACGGTTTCGAATTCAATTTGGTCAGCTTCAATGACAAAGCAGAGTACTGCAATGATGTCATCTTCTGCGAGGTTGCCATCAAGCGTAGCTGACAGCGTGTCGCTTCCTTTTACCACATCGGTTAAGGTCGCCAGATTCCCCAGTTCCTCTTCCAGCAAATCCACTTCGCTGGCTTTCAGACGCGAGAGAGTAATGCGTTTTTTGCTCTCTTCACTGGCGAGTTCAGGCTTTGCAACCGCCTCTTCCTGCATCGCGGTGCTATCAACAACGCTCAGTTTTGCTGAGTTGACAACTGACGGTGCAGTTTCACCTTTCGCTTCGAGCGCTAACTGCCGTAACGCCTGGCAAATGTACTCAAAACTGTCGGCATCAGGCTCCACTGAGCTTTTATAGGCGTCGAGCTGTTCCTGCATAATATCTTTCGTTTCCAAAAACAGGTTGATAATGTCGGCATTGAGCTGCATCTCGCCACGCCGCGCTTCATCCAGCAGGTTTTCCATCAGATGGGTCGTTTCCTGCAAAATGGTAAAGCCGAAGGTGCCCGCCCCGCCTTTAATCGAGTGCGCTGCACGAAAAATGGCATTCAGCTGTTCGGAGTCCGGGGCTTCAGGAACCAAATCAAGAAGGTGTTGCTCCATATCAGCCAACAGTTCGTCAGCTTCATCAAAAAATGTCTGATAAAAATCGCTAATATCCATGCTCACGCTATCACCTCGGATTGGCTGGTGGCGATGTGGGAACGCTTACCGGCGGGAGTTCCGCTGGCCGTTGTAAGACACTTACCGGCTCATTCTGGCTTTCAGCGTTTTCATGCAAAATGGCCTCTTCTGCCTGCTTATTGAGAACCAGCAGGCTAATACGGCGGTTGATAGCGTCTTCAGGACCGCGATCGCTCAGACGCATCGTGGCGGCCATACCTACCACACGTAATACTTTTCCATCATCCAGACCGCCGCTAACCAGCTCGCGACGCGATGCATTTGCGCGATCGGCAGACAATTCCCAGTTGCTGTACCCTTTCTCACCATTCGCGTAAGGGTAATCATCCGTGTGACCGGAAAGGCTGATCCGGTTAGGGATCCCGTTGAGCACTGGTGCAATCGCGCGCAGGATATCGCGCATGTACGGCTCAACTTCAGCACTACCGGTCTTAAACATTGGGCGATTCTGACTGTCGATAATCTGTATCCGCAGCCCTTCCTGAACTAAATCAATCTTTAAATGCGGACGCAGCGCTCGCAGTTTGGGATCGGATTCAATCAGTTGATCGAGATCGCCACGAAGTTTGCTCAAGCGGCTCTGTTCCATACGTTTTCTCAGGTCATCGATATTCGGCTGCTTGTTCACCTCACCCTGCTGCTGGGTGTAATCATCCCCGCCGCCTGGAATCGGGCTTTGGCTATTCGAAATACGATTTCCCCCGGTCACCGCGGTGGCCAGCGGTGTACGGAAATATTCGGCAATCTGGATCAATTCTTTAGGGCTGGAAATAGAAATGAGCCACATCACCAGAAAGAAAGCCATCATCGCGGTCATAAAATCGGCGTAGGCGATTTTCCACGAGCCATGCGCCCCACCACCGTGATTCTTATGTTTGCGTCGCTTTACAACGATAATGGGATGGGCCTGATTTTTCATGCGTCCTCGGTCGTCTGTTGCGCAGTTGGATTTCTCACCGCACGAACATGTTCTTCCAGTTCGATAAACGAAGGACGTTCGCTGGAGTACAGAGTCTTACGACCAAATTCAACGGCAATCGGCGGCGCGTAGCCATTCAGATTGGAGAGCAGCGTTATCTTCACGCACTGCATCATTTTGGTTGTTTCAGCGCTTTTCTGGCGCAGAACGCTGGCAAGCGGAGAAATAAATCCATAGGCCAGCAAAATACCGAGGAATGTTCCCACCATCGCATGCGCAATCAACGCCCCCAGCTCTGCTGCCGGGCGATCGGCAGAAGCCAGTGCATGCACAACCCCCATAACGGCCGCGACGATCCCGAATGCCGGCAGTGAGTCGCCGACCATCGCCAGACTATTCGCCGGAACTTCGGCCTCACTCTCATGAGTCTCAATTTCTTCGTCCATCAGCGCTTCAATTTCGAACGTATTCATATTGCCGCTGATAATCAGGCGCAGATAATCGACAATAAAATCAAGCATTACGGCATCGGCAAGAATGCGCGGATAGCTGGCGAAGATTTCACTTTCTTTGGGGTTTTCGATGTCGCGCTCAAGCGAGAACATGCCCTGTTGACGTGACTTGGCCATCAGGCGATACAGGAGCGCCAGCAGATCCATATACATCGCTTTGGTGTATTTCGAACGACGGAAAAGCAGCGGGATCGCTTTCATCGTCCCTTTGATGGCTTTCCCATTATTGCCGACGATGAATGCCCCAATACCCGCGCCACCGATAATCACCAGCTCAGCCGGTTGATAGAGTGCCCCAAGGTGTCCGCCGGTCATCATGTAACCGCCGAAAACTGTACCAATAACAACCAGGTAACCTAATAAGATAAGCACGACATCATCCTTTCGCAATTGACTATGACAGGATGCGCAGTCGGGCAATTAACGTAAGGTCAGGACAAAAAAAAGCAGCGGTAATCGCTTACCGCTGCTGGAGTGTTCATCCACACCGTATCAGTTAAACAGCCTGTTCGATCTGTTCATCCAGCAGTTGTGGAATAATATCGGCAGCATTCTGGGAAAGTTTACGTCTTTTTACGGCCCTTGATGGCGGCTGGCATAAACTACAGGCAAAGCTGCCTGCGGGTTGGTGTGCATGGGTGATAAAATTCCCACCGCAACAATTGCATTGGGACAACTCCAGCAATCCGCTGTCGACAAATCGCACCAGCGTCCACGCGCGAGTTAACGCCAGCAATGGCCCTTCTTCAGGCTGCGGACACTGCTCAAGATATAACCGATACGCCTTAATTACGGCATCCACGCCGCTACAGAGACCCGTTTTGAGCAGGAATTGCCATGCATTGCAAAACATCGACGCATGAATATTTTGTTCCCACGTCATAAACCAGTCGGTGGAAAACGGGAGCATCCCTTTTGGCGGAGGACTACCGCGTAATTCTTTGTACAGCTTGATTAATCGACCACGGCTTAATTGCGTTTCGCTTTCCAGCATTTGCAAACGGGCGCCCAATGTGATTAATTCCATTGCCAACTGGATATCACGCGCTTCCTGAACAATGCTTTTTTCGCTCATCATCAAGCCCTTTTCTTACGTGCTGCATCATCGATGTCGCTTAACAGGCGTGTGGAAAGCATAATACCAGTATGGATTTGCTGAAGATCGTCAACGCGGGAGTCTTGCGTCAGGCGAGTAACAGTCTGGTGATCGTCGAAACGGAAATGACATACCAGTTGGTTTGTTTCGGCCAGTTTGACCATTTGAGGAAGTGTTAATGTTGCCAACGTGTCCGCCATTTCCTCGCTGATACCAAGGCGAAACATCGCAGATGCTTTGTCCTGAACGATCAAACGCTGTGCAAGCAATAAATATGACAAATTGATGTCATAAATGTGTTTCAGCAACTCGGATGTATGCATTATTTGCATCCATAATAACCAACATTGTTTTCATGCGGTAAAACCGCACCCCGTGATGTCGCCGGGAAGGCCCGGTAAAAAAAAGCAAAAGGTCAAATACATAGCAACGTAACGACACTTACGCGTCGTCTAAACATTCCCTTTTAAGAAGGCAGCGTCCCTTACAAGCTCACATCAATTCTTACAAATGTCTAAGATTTTTCCTAATTCGACGCAACTCTACCCGCCGTCAGTTACACATACAACGGAGCTATGCTGCGAATTTAAAGAATATGTGATCAAGATCACATAAACCAGCCAAACACTTAACATAAATCCATCAGCGTGGCTTTTACTTTGTTTATTTCTTAACCTCCCATTATCCATTTCGATTCCTGATGTACGAATATTCTTGCAATAAAAGCGAATAGTATTATGTTCACGACCGTTAATATCACGCCATGAAATAGCGAGCTGGATCACATATTTAACTCAAATAACTTTTTTAATTAAATACTTTATAAACAATGACTTAAATATTTAGAGCGATTAATTAATACCGCGATGTGACGACCTTGCAAATGTTAATGTATGTTTATTTTTTATTAACACATTGTTTTCATTAGCCGTGGGTTTTACTTAAGTTACCTGAACATATCTGCAACCAATATGAATCGATTATTCTATTTATAAGAATAATTAATGAATAATCATGATGACATTCACACTATGAAGGAAGGAAACGTTGCAGTATGGAGTAAGCTGAGTAAAGCTGAAAAGCCCTCTCATAATTCTTGAAAAAAAGGAGCGAGTTATGAGCTATTCGCACATTCTTGTTGCTGTTGCCGCCACCCCTGAAAGTCAGCAGTTGTTAGACAAGGCGGTTTCTATCGCTCGCCCTGTCAACGCCCGAATTAGCCTGATTACACTGGTCTCAGACCCCGAACTTTATAACCAGTTTGCTGCCCCCATGCTGGAAGACCTGCGTGAAGTCATGCAGGAAGAAACTCAGGATTTTATCGACAAACTTAGCAAAGAAGCAGAATACCCCATTGAGCATACCTTTATTACCTATGGGGCTCTGAATGAACATATCCTGGATGTATGCCGCAAATACGCCATTGATCTGGTCATTTACGGCAACCATAACCACAGTTTTTTTTCACGCGCTTCCTGTTCCGCGAAAAGCGTGATTCATACCAGCCAGGTGGACGTTCTTCTGGTTCCGCTAGCCGGAGATTAATACACAGCGCCAGGACTTCATGCGAGTTTAGAACAGGATGAAATATTGTCTGGCAGTTGGCATTGACTCCGACGCGGCGTGACTGCTTTAAGATCACTAATGAACGTCGCCTGCCAGTTGTCGATATCGTTTTTAACGATAGTCTCAAGCATTTCAGCGTGGCGCGAGATGCGTTCAGTAAGTGGCATCGTCAGCGCCTGGTTTAATGCGCTTGCCACTTCATCCCGGTCATAAGGATTAACAATAAGCGCAGAGGTTAGCTCATTCGCCGCCCCGGCAAATTGCGATAAAACCAGCACGCCAGGGTTAGCAGGATCCTGTGCGGCCACAAACTCTTTCGCCACCAGGTTCATACCATCGCGCAACGGGGTCACCAATCCTACGTCAGAGTAGCGGAAGATCTTCATCAGCAATTTACGATCAAAATACTGGTTCAGATAGTAAAGCGGCGTCCAGCCCAGTTGCCCATATTTGCCGTTGATTCGCCCTGCTTCTGTTTCCAGTTGGTGGCGAATATCCTGATAGGCCTGCACCTCTTCACGCGAGGTCGGCGCTATCTGCGTATAGCGAATTTTACCGTGGTGCTGCGGATAATGTTCCAGTAAGGCCTCGTAGGCCTGAAAGCGCTCCGGCAAGCCTTTGGAGTAATCCAGACGCTCCACGGAGAAAATATTCTGCACATTTTTAAGCTCCGCTTTTAGCTGCGCCAGTTTTGGCGGCAGCGGTCCGGACGCCTGTCGTGCAATCTCATCAGGTTCGATACCGATGGGATAGACCTGAGTGCGAAACGCTTTTCCCCATGCCAGATGCTGCTTATCTTTATGCGTGGACACCCGAGTCTGGGCTGCGAGACAGTCCAGAAAAGCCTGGCGATCGTTTTCAGTCTGGAAACCAAGCAAATCAAAATCACACATTTGCTCAAGTAGCGCCAGATGTGGAGGGAGCGCATTAAAAATTTCCGGCGTCGGAAAAGGAATATGCAGGAAAAAACCGATGCGGTTATTCACACCGCGCTTACGTAACTCGCAGGCAAACGGCAATAGATGGTAATCATGAATCCAGATGATGTCGTCATCGCCAAGCAGCGGCAGAAGTTTATCTACCAGTAAGGCATTAACCCGTTGGTAGCCTTCCCAGGCAGAGCGCTGAAACTGAACTAAATCCAGTCGATAGTGAAATGCGGGCCATAAAACCGCATTTGAAAACTGGCAGTAATACTCTTCGTAATCTTGCTCACTCAAATTAAACGAGGCCCAGGTGATATTGCCACGCGTGACTTTTTTTAACGGTTTATCCTCATTATCTGTATCACCACTCCAGCCAAACCACAGACCACCAGCAGCTTTTAACGCGCCCAGTACACCGACCGCGAGCCCACCCGCGCTCCCTTTGTCATCTGGTGAGGCGATACGATTAGATACTACGACTAAACGACTCATAGCCACCTCTTCTGTTATTCGTTGCTTTCGATTCTTGCTGCGAAGAGTTAATTTGCTCCAACCAGCGCCAGACATCCCTGACGCCATCCAGACGCCATGTCGCCTGCGTCGGCCCGATCCCCACCTTCACGGAAATACCGCCAGCGCGGTTAACCACAGCAAATCCTGTTTCATCTGTCAGATCATCACCGAAAAACACAGGGATCCGGCCAGCAAAAGGCGCTTCCTGCATAAATGCAGCTATCGCGTCGCCTTTATTGCTGCCCTTAGGCTTTATTTCCACGACACATTTTCCGTGCTGCAGAGCAAGCTGCGGCCATCTGCGCGTGATGCGTTCAGCCAGGGTAATCAGCGCAGCTTCGTGTTCGGGTGCCTGGCGATAGTGCAACGCGAAAGCCATGCCTTTGGTTTCCAGCGTTGTCCCCGGTAACGTCACTAACGCTGCGTGTAATAAAGCCCCAGCTTCACGCTCGATACCTTCAGGCAGGTGTACTATGTGCGTTTGACCATTGATGTCACGGCGTTCTGCCCCATGCACTCCGGCAAGCGGAAAACGAAACGGAGTAGTGAGTGCGTCAAGCTCAACCATTGAGCGCCCTGAAATCAATGCCAGCGCATCCGCATTATGCGTCGCTAACTGTTGTAAACATTGCAGGATTGCCTTAGGGACAACGACCTGGTCGGGAAAGGGTTTAATCTCAGCAAGTGTCCCATCGAGATCAAAAAAGTAAGCACAGTTTACAGATTGTTCAGGGGGTAAGATCAGTGATGCTGTCACCCGGTTATCCTCCTCATCATGGTCAGAACGCCACGCGGATCGCGGCGTATAGATGATGTATGACGGATATAAGTATAGACAGTGTGACCATGCTCGCCATTTGGAAAAACAATCGCCAGCCGGGTAGCGGCTGGCGACGGGCAGAAGCTAGACTAAAAAGTTAAGGTTTAAATCATCAAACGGTACGCTTCGCTTTTTGCTTGTAACGGTCGAAGATCACCGCCGCCAGCAGGATGAGGCCACGTACCACATACTGCGCGAACGGAGAGATATTCAGCAGGTTCATCGCATTCTCAACCGTACCCAGGATCAACACCCCGGCCACCACATATGAGATTTTTCCGATGCCACCTTTAAGCGAAACGCCCCCTAACACGCAGGCTGAAATCACGATCAACTCATAACCGATTGAGGTCATTGGCTGGCCGCTGGTCATACGCGATGCGAGGATAATCCCGGCGATGGCGGATACCAGACCGGAAAGAATAAAGATAATAATCTTGGTACGAACAACCGGAACCCCTGCCAGGCGCGCCGCCTCTTCATTGCCCCCAATGGCCAGCGTATTACGACCAAACGTGGTTTTGTTCAGCAGTAAACCAAAGACAATGAAACAAACGACAGTGATCCAGATAGGCGCAGGCAGACCAAACCAGTTAGCATAACCGAGTGTAAAGAAACGCTCGTCTTCAATTCCGACAGCCTTACCGTCGGAGATAATATAAGCCAGACCACGTACAATCTGCATTGTCGCAAGAGTAGTGATCAGGGCGTTAATTTTTAACCGCGCAATCACGAACCCATTCACCAGGCCACACAGAATACCGAGCAGCAGTCCGGCAGCCACGCCAATCCACAAACTTTCAGTCATGTTAATGACTACGGCAGTGGTAACACCAGCACAAGCAATCACAGATGCGACAGACAGGTCGAAATCACCGGATGCCAGACAAAACAGCATCCCACACGCGACCATGCCCGACATCGATACTGCCAGTCCCAGTCCCTTCATATTGATGAAGGTGGCAAAGTTTGGCACAAACAGGGAACAAACGAGGAACAGCACGGCGAACACCACCAGCATACCGTATTGATCCCAAATGCGGCCCAGATTTAGCGCCGACTTCGCTGCGCCAGAACCCGATGTAGAAACGGAAGACATCATACTCTCCTTATTCAGGCTACAGCCTGGCTGACTTTAGGCATAGCAAGGCTCAACGCCTGGCGCTCATCCGCCTGTTCATGAAGTAACTCACCGGCAATTTCGCCTTCTCTCATCACCACAATACGGTCGGCGACACCGAGCACTTCTGGCAGGTCACTGGAAGCAAACAATACGGCCACACCGCGCGCTGCGAGGGCATAAATCACGTTGTAAATTTCATGCTTGGCGCCTACATCAATGCCGCGTGTAGGCTCATCCAACAAAATCACCTTCATCTCTTCCGATAACCAACGACCGAGGATAGCCTTCTGTTGATTACCGCCGGAGAGATTCATGATCAGTTGCTCTGCACCCGGTGTTTTGATGTTGAGTGAACGAATATGGTGATCGGCATTGGTCTCTTCCCAGCCGTTGTTGATCACGCATCCCCCCAGAACATGCTTACGTCGTGCACTAATGTTGATGTTGTTGCGCACTGAATGGACCGGAATGATCCCTTCGGCTTTGCGATCCTCCGGGCACAGCATCATCCCTGCTTCAATGGCATGGCTTGGTTTACGGATATCGATAGGCTGTTCATCAATAAATACCTGGCCCGCCGTGATACGCGTACCACCGAACAGTCCTTTCATTAATTCGCTACGTCCGGCCCCCACCAGGCCAAACAGCCCGACAATTTCACCGCTTCGCACGGATAAACTGATTGGCGTACGCACGCCCGGGGCTTTTACTTCATGCAACCGCAGACGCTCTGTGCCATACGGTCTGGATTTCCAGCCATAGATATCCCCGAGGTCGCGCCCGACCATCGCCTGCACCAGCGCGTCGTGATCGACCTGCTGCATATCCGTGAACGTTTTGACGTAATGACCATCTTTAAACACAGTGATGGCATCGCTGAGGGCAAAAATCTCCTCCATACGGTGCGAAACGTACAGAATGATGCGTCCTTCGTTGCGCAGCTCACGGATGACACGAAACAGATTCTCAATCTCGCGAGCCGACAGGGAGCTGGTCGGTTCATCAAACGCAATAATTTTGGCGTTTCGCGCCAGCGCTTTTGCAATCTCCACCATCTGCCACTGACCAATGGAGAGGTATTTCAATGGGGTATCGGGATCGATATCCATTCCCAGATGCTTCAGCTGGATTCCTGCTTCATAGTTCAGCAGCGAGCGGTTCACAATCCCGCCTTTGTGCGGTAACTGCCCTAAATAAATATTCTCGGCAACGGTCATTTCCGGGACGAGATGCAGTTCCTGATAAATAATGGCGACGCCGGCGCTGAGCGCGGCAGTGGTATCCGCGAAGGAAACTTCTTGTCCGCGGATCGTCAATGATCCCGTCGTTGGCGCATAGTTACCGCTGAGAATTTTTAAGAGTGTTGATTTCCCGGCGCCATTTTCGCCCATCAGCGCATGCACCTGTCCGGCATAGCAGTCGAAACTGATATCCGTCAGCGCCTTAACGCCGGGGAACGTTTTGCCAATGCCGCGAAATGAGAGATACGGGGTAGACTGTTGCATAACGTCTCCGTGAGTCAGATCTTTATGCCGGAGGGGGCTTTGCCTCATCCGGCCTTCTGAGGACGCAATTCGTAAGCCGGATAAGACGCGTTGACGTCACATCCGGCATTTGTGTTACTTACCGCCTAAGCCTTTCTTCGCCAGCTCTTCTTTGAAGTTATCGCGGGTAATCAGCACCACATCCGTCACTTCAGTGAATGCCGGTGGCTCTGCACCTTTCGTTACCCAGTTGTAGAGCATTTCACTGGACTTGTAGCCGTGAACGTCCGGGCTTGGCAGCAGTGAACCGTAGAACCCGGTCGCTTCGCCTTTAGACAGTTCGCTTACTGCGTCAACGCCGTTGATACCAATACCAATTACGTTTGGTGCCTTGAAGCCCTGCCCTTCGGTCGCACGTACGCCGCCCAGCACAGTGTTGTCGTTCATGCCGACAATCAGCCAGTTTTTGACTTCAGGATGCTGAACCAGCATGGAGTTAGCGGCGTCGAATGCGCCGGGGATGTCATTCGATTTTGTTGGGACCTGGTAGATCTGTTTTTCCGGGAAGCCTGCGGCTTTAAGCGCTTCCATTGAACCAGAAGTACGACGACGTGCGGTATCCAGTTCGTTGGCGGTAATGGCCATTACGGCGGTGGATTTCACATCCCAACCGCGTTTTTGCATCTCCTTGTACAGCTCCTGGCCCTGGCGCTCACCAATTTTGGTTGCCGCCATCATCACCAGCGGTACGGTATCCATCGGCTTACCTTTGGCATTGGCAAACTGGTCATCGACGGCAATGACTTTCATATCGTAGCCACGCGCCTTAGCCATAATAGCTGGCCCCAGTTTTGGGTCTGGCGTACAAATAACAAACCCTTTTGCTCCACTTGCAGCCAGGCTGTCGATGGCGTTAAGGGTTTTCTCACCATCCGGGACGGCAATTTTAATCACCTCAAAACCAAGGTCTTTACCGGCTTTATCGGCAAATTTCCATTCAGTCTGGAACCACGGTTCTTCCGGCTGTTTGACCAGGAAACCGAGCTTCATGGATTCAGCGATAGCGGATTGTGACATAATGGCCGCCAGACCGATGGCAGCCAGCGCTTTAGTGAATTTGTGCATGGTTAACTCCAGCTTTAACGTTCTTTTATGTAGGGTAAAATCAGACGATTTTTTGTAATTCGGACGTAAAACAAGGCATTACCTTTTATTGATAAGATCAATG
Organism: Citrobacter sp. Cf125; assembly: GCF_030333935.1. Classification (NCBI taxonomy): domain Bacteria; kingdom Pseudomonadati; phylum Pseudomonadota; class Gammaproteobacteria; order Enterobacterales; family Enterobacteriaceae; genus Citrobacter; species Citrobacter sp. Cf125. Next base: position 594,913 of record NZ_JAOWEY010000022.1, read on the forward strand.
CCAGTGCTGAGAGTATTTGTAGCGGGAAATTGATTCTCCATAAGAGAGCGGCATCACACCACAGAATTACAGTAATTGCGTACATAAATTCAGCGGGAAATGACATAAAAAAACGCGGTTTTGTCGACGGGAAAAAAGAGGAATAGCAGATTAGTCCATAACATCAGCCAACGAATCCTTGTTCCCGAATACCGGAGTATTCGGGAAAATGATTACCATCGGTAATAAATGTGATCAGCGTGATCGCGAACCGGAATATCATCTCCCAATAGACGCGCCGCAAGCGTCAATGCAAAATCGAAAATATGCCCTAACCCTTTACCGCTAATCAGGTTGCCATCTTCCACAATCGGCGCATCGATATATTCCCCATCCGTTACGTTTTGCCACAGATCCCCCGAACACACGTAGCGACGCCCCTTCAGCAGGCCGTTGCCACCCAGCACGCGCGCAGCCGCGGAACACACCGGGCAAATGAGTTTTCCTGCCTCGTCATGGCGAGCGATAAACTGGATGACAGCCTTACTGGCGGCAAGATTAACGCTGCCCTGCGGCCCGCCCGGTAACACAACGGCATCGTAAAGATCCGTCTGACGCGCAGCCAGCGTGCTGTCCGTCACCATCGGCACGTCATGATAGCTCACCACCGCACGGGACTCGGCGCAGGCCAGTGTTTCAACTTCGATCTGCAGGCGGCGCAGAATATCAATGGTAACAATGGCTTCCGCCTCTTCAAAACCAGGTGCCAGTAGCACGGCAACCTTTTTCATACACACTCCTCGATTTTTCCAAATACACCAAACAATAAATGCCGAATCATTCAGGCGCTTAACTTTATTAATTTCCACAAAACTGATCTGGCGCAAATAATTAGCCGCAGATTTCGTTCACCGACACGTCGCGATGATGAAATTTCTTCATCCCAATGCCGGATAATCATCCGGTGACAGACAATACCTGATTGTGAAATTCCATTTCGTGATATGAAACATCATTTCAATATCAACACTTGACTTTAATACCATAAATATCAATCTGTTATATTCACACCACTTATATACACAAGCAGAAAAATAACTAATATTGCTATGACAATATGTAAAAAATCATAAATACGCAGATTTAAGGATTTTCTTAAGTCGGAACAGGAGTTATGCTGAATCTCGATCGGGAGCGAATATAATTCGTGATCACTAAAGGACCGGCGGAACGGATTTATTCTGCTAACAGTTTTAATTGTACGTAGAGGTGATGTGTAGCGGCAGCCCGTTGCACTGACGTAAGTAACGTACATCCCCCTTTCTGGAAATAAGGATATTGATATGGCTGCAGTTGGAATTGTTCATAAACTCAACACACAAATGAACCTCGAGTTCTACGCATCGAATCTTTACCTGCATCTCAGTGAATGGTGTTACGAACACAGCCTGACTGGCACCGCAACCTTTCTACGCACTCAGGCACAATGTAACGTGACTCAAATGATGCGTATGTTCAATTTTATGAAAAGTGCCGGAGCTAACCCCATCGTCAAGGCAATTGATGTTCCGGGTGATGAACTAACTTCTCTTGAAGAACTGTTTCAGAAAACGCTGGATGAATACCAACAGCGTTACAGCAAGCTATCACGCTTGACCAATGAAGCAGAAGCCTTGAATGATGCAACAACCATTGATTTTCTTCACGATCTGGAAAAAGAGCAGCAGCAGGATGGCGTGCTGTTACAGACGATTCTTGATGAAGTCCGCAGCGCTAAACGTGCGGGACTGTGCATGGCGCAAACCGATAAGCATCTGCTGAACGTCGTGAACTATCAACATCACTAATCTTCAATTTTCATCATGTTAATGCCGGATAACGATGCGACGCACCTTATCCGGCTGGTGCTTAATTTTCTCTACGCTCACGCCTCTCATTCTGCGAGGCGCAAAAAAACCTTTCTAAAACCTGAAACAACGGTTTATTTTAGTGAGATTCATTCTGCGGCGTGAATTTCAACTCGATCAAGGCAACTGCTTTTTGTATTGCGCGCATAGTAACCGGATCGGCGCCCGCAGGATGGCTGGAGAAATCGATGCTTTTCAGTTGGCTGGACATTTTCTCCCGCACTTCTACTGGGGCAATAACATCAAGTACATCCAGAATCTGCTTGATAACCAGCTGACAGGCAACAACGTCCGAGAGCAGTTCCTGATCGGCATTCAGTGTTTGGGACATAGTGAGCTCCTTATAGAAAGGTCGTCATAGTACCTATTCAACGAACGAAACGATAGCCGCGCATGCATTACGAATGCGCTGGAAAATAAAAATAGATCCAGTCAGTTTCTTTTGAGATGGCAAGCACAACATGAGTGAACATTTAGCGGTTGAGAACAAACGCGGTCTATCCCCGGCTGCATTACTTGTTGCCGGGGCTTTCTTTATGGAGTTTATTGACGGCACAGTGATTGCCACCGCACTACCCGACATGGCGAAGAGTTTTGCCGTGCAAGCTGTAGACCTGAACATAGGTATCAGCGCCTATCTGATCACCCTCGCGGTGCTGATTCCCGCCAGCGGCTGGATTGCGGATCGCTTCGGCGCCCGAAAGGTGTTTACCCTGGCGCTGGCGATATTTACTCTCGCCTCGGTTTTATGCGGTTTGTCCGAAAGCCTTGAGAGCTTTGTCGCCATGCGAATCTTACAGGGTGTAGGTGGCGCGCTAATGGTTCCGGTTGGCCGACTTGCGGTATTGCGTACCACGCCTAAACATCAGTTGATCACCGCTATTGCGACCCTGACCTGGCCCGCGTTAGTCGCCCCCATCATTGGCCCCCCCCTTGGCGGATTCATTACCAGCTATGCCAACTGGCGTTGGATCTTCTTCATCAATGTACCGCTCGGGATACTGGCGATTGCGCTGGCGCTACGTTTTATCCCGGATATTCATGACGACGAGCGCCGCCCATTTGATATAACGGGATTTATCGCAACCTCTGTTGCGATGGTAAGCCTGGTGTATGCCATGGAGTTACTGGGAACCCAACAGCCTCAGGGCTGGCTGACCGCCGGACTTTTGGCGCTAGGAACAGTGACATTTCTGTTTGCCCTGCATCATTTTCGTCGCGCCGCATGGCCAATGATTCGCCTTGATGCCATGAACGTCCCTACTTTTCGCGTCACCATGTATGGCGGATCGCTGTTTCGTGCCTCTATCAGCGCCGTGCCGTTTCTGCTGCCGTTAATGTTTCAGGTAGGTTTTGGCATGAACGCTTTTCACGCGGGTTCGCTGGTGCTGGCGGTATTTGTGGGCAATCTGACGATTAAACCGGCCACCACACCGTTGATACGTTGGCTGGGCTTTAAGAAACTGCTGTTGATTAACGGTGCGCTTAACGTTCTGGCGCTGCTGGCCTGTGCTTTAATTACGCCGCAGACCCCCGTGTGGGTTATTTTGCTGGTGTTGTATCTGGGCGGTGTGTTCCGCTCAATTCAGTTTACCGGCGTCAGCACGCTTGCCTTCGCGGACGTCCCCGCGGCACAAATGAGCTACGCTAATACGCTGTTCAGTACAGCGACACAATTAGCGGTAGGATTGGGCATTTCTTTAGCCGCTATTGGGATCCGCATTGGCGATGTGGTCAGTGAAAGGCTGGCATTGGGCAATATTCCAGGGATCAGTTTCCGGCTGGCCTTTGTCGCTATTGCCATTATTTGTCTGGTAGGTATGGTGGATTCGCTGCGGCTCACCCGTGATGCAGGAAGTGCAGTATCGAACAAGAACAGGTAGCCCGGAGGGTGAACGCTGCCGGGCCAACAGGATTTAGCCAATTACCTCGCGTACAAACGCTTCGATTGCTTTGTCCTGGCAGTTTTCAAAGAAGCACTGCTGGAAGCGCGGGCCTGATACAGCGGTTTTCACCAGTTCAGGATCGATAGCGCGCAGCGTGTCCAGATAATTTTCTTTTACCACAGCCGCTTTCACCTGATTCAGAATACCGGCGTTACGTACCTGCGGCTCTTTACGCTCCGGTGGGTAGCCTTCCCCGTTACGCCCGGTGAACGCTTTTTCAAACATATAGCGCACATTCAGCTCAGCACCCCAGCCAAAACCTTTGGCGAATGCCAGAGAAAGCGCGTTGCCGTTGTTGATCTGAGAGAACAAGAACGCATCTGCAGGATCGAGGCAATAACCACACACCACACCCGGATGGATATTCAGTGACATCATTGCCCCCTGGCCCGTGCCGCAACCGGTGACCACGAAATCAACCGCTTTGGAATTAAGCAGGATGCTGGCCATAATTCCTAAATGGATGTAGGTCAGATGATGATCATTTTCATCGCTCATCCCAACGTTATAGACCGGAAAACCTTTCTCATCCGCAACGGCTTTAAGCTCGTTATGGATGATGGCGTTTTTGCTTGCCTGGCTGTTTTCCATCATCAATGCAATTTTCATTCTGTACTCTCCTGAATACGCTGCGGTAGCCCGCTGAAAGTCATAACATTCAGCCACATTACTATTTTGCAATCACACTTTCAAATTTAATGAAATTTAGTTTTAAAAAACAAAGTTGCGCTCACATTCTTGTCTGAACAGTTCAGAATTGCCTCAAACGAATGACCTCGTTGTGATTAATCACAGGTGATCTTCGGGCTATTCAAGCCATTGATGAGGGCCTCTGTATGCCATGATAGTGTATCTTCGAACTTTCAGAGCGATCTCATGAAGACCTTTATCCTAGCGCTTTTGCCGCTCGTGCTGACAGGATGCACAATTACAAAACAGGCACAGGTCAGCGAAGCCAGCGCCATCACTGGTGTGGTTCGCCTGACTTATAATCAGGCCATGTTACAAACAGCACGTACCGATGACTACGTTACCCAAGGGACAGCCACCAAAGAGTGTCAGCGCCTGGGCTATGCCAGCGCTGAAGCGTTTGGTCAGCCGGTGTCAACCTGCAGCGTATATGCAGGCTCTCTGTGCTTAAATACCAAAATTACACTCGCCTGGCAGTGTCATGGTGTCGCGGTATCGCAATCCCCCTCATTCAATTATTAATATTTCCGACCAGCACATTTTTGCTGGTCTTTTACCACTTTATTATTTATATCCCCCGCTTAATATCGTTAATGCGTTTTATTCCCATTCGCATTTTTAATAAATAAATTTATTATTTTACCTTTTGCAAATAATTAAATAACAAATTATAGTGACGCCACGTCAACAATTAATAATGTTTGTGGAGCAGAACCATGCTGAAAACAGAAATGATCGACCAACTGAATGAGCAAATGAATCTTGAATTATATTCATCTCTGCTCTACCAACAGATGAGCGCGTGGTGCAGCTATCACAGCTTCGAAGGTGCCGCCGCGTTTTTGCGCCGTCACGCCCAGGAAGAGATGACGCACATGCAGCGTCTGTTCGATTACCTGACCGATACCGGCAGCTTGCCGCGTATTAATACCGTTTCTTCACCTTTTGCTGAATATGCGTCTCTGGATGAACTGTTCCGTGTCACTTACGAACACGAGCAGTTGATCACCCAGAAAATTAATGAGCTGGCACACGCGGCAATGACCCACCAGGATTATCCAACCTTTAATTTCCTGCAGTGGTATGTTGCCGAGCAACATGAAGAAGAGAAATTATTTAAATCTGTTATTGATAAGCTGTCGCTGGCAGGGAAAAGCGGCGAAGGTCTTTATTTCATCGATAAAGAACTGGCTACGCTTGATACGCAGAATTAATAATTTGGGGTAATGAAGGCAACCCGCCATCATTACCCATTAAAATCAGTGACGGCAGATCTTGCTTTCGTGCGTAGAGAAGCCGTCTTCTTTTGCAATAAACTTTCCCTTCGCCGCTAAAAACGCCACCAGCTCGCCTGCCGTCATATCTGCCGCAGAACAAGTGTGGAAACGCGCCTGCTCGCCGAAACGTGCCGTAATCGCCGCTTCAAGGCTGGCATTTGAATACTGCTCGCCAGATTCAATCATCATGTTGAGCACTTCGTGACCGTGAATAGATTCCATACTACCTCCTCAATAAAGACCGTAGCCTAATGTGAACCGCACAGCGCTGCTTTGCGCTAACGCAGGTTTATCCGCAGATAAATGTCATTTGTTATACATCTTAATGGTCAAAAACATCGTAAACATTAATGTACAACCATTGTAACGGCGATTTGACGAACATAGCGTTTTGCCTTAACCTGCGCCGCAGATATAACCGTTGATTATCTCTGGGACAGAGGAAAGCGTGAAAAACAGAACCCTGGGTAGTATTTTTATCGTGGCGGGAACCACGATTGGTGCCGGTATGTTGGCAATGCCGTTGGCTGCGGCAGGCGTGGGGTTTAGCGTCACGTTGGTATTGTTAGTCAGTCTTTGGGCGTTGATGTGCTACACTGCGCTGTTGCTGCTTGAAGTATATCAACATGTCCCGGCAGACACCGGGCTGGGTACGCTGGCAAAACGGTATCTTGGTCGTTACGGACAATGGGTAACGGGCTTTAGCATGATGTTTTTAATGTATGCCCTGACGGCGGCGTACATCAGTGGTGCAGGTGAACTGCTGGCCTCCAGCATCAGCGACTGGACCGGAACAAATATATCCCCGACAACAGGCGTAATGCTGTTCACCTTTGTTGCCGGTGGCGTGGTTTGTGTTGGGACCTCACTGGTTGATCTGTTCAACCGTCTGCTATTCAGTGCCAAGATAATCTTCCTGGTGGCGATGCTGGCTCTGTTAATGCCGCATATCCATAAAGTGAACCTGCTTACGCTGCCGCTGCAACAGGGGCTGGCGCTCTCCGCAATCCCGGTCATCTTCACCTCGTTCGGTTTTCACGGCAGTGTTCCCAGTATCGTCAGCTATATGAACGGTAACATCCGTAAACTGCGTTGGGTGTTTATTACGGGTAGCGCTATTCCACTGGTCGCCTATATCTTCTGGCAACTGGCGACGCTTGGCAGCATTAACTCGACAACGTTCATGGGGCTTTTAGCCAACCACGCAGGCTTAAACGGCTTATTGCAGGCATTGCGTGAAGTCGTGGCTTCGCCGCACGTCGAACTGGCGGTACATCTGTTTGCCGACCTCGCGCTGGCAACCTCTTTCCTCGGCGTTGCATTGGGATTATTTGACTTCCTGGCCGACCTCTTCCAGCGCCGCAATACCGTAGCGGGAAGAATGCAAACCGGCGTGGTGACCTTCCTGCCGCCGCTGGCATTCGCGCTGTTCTATCCGCGTGGTTTTGTCATGGCATTAGGGTATGCGGGCGTTGCCCTGGCGGTGCTGGCGCTGCTCATTCCCTCGATGCTGGCATGGCAAAGCAGAAAACATAATCCGCAGGCCAACTACCGCGTAGCCGGCGGTGCTCCGGCGCTGGCGCTGGTATTCTTGTGCGGCATTGTGGTGATCGCAGTACAGTTTTCTATTGCAGCAGGATTACTACCAGAAGTGGGTTAAAACAAAGGGGCTTTCGCCCCTTTCTGTTAATGCAAACAGCACTGCTTATATTTCTTGCCGCTGCCACAGGGGCAAGGGTCATTGCGCCCTACTTTGGCATCCACTTTCACCGGTACTTTGACCGGCGTTTCCTGAGGATGCGCCATCCAGTAAGCATGCAGGTCCAGCGCAGCCAGGCGGATGGCATCGACGCTCTCTTCAAACGCTTCAGGTGTCAATTTCTCAACCACCGCAAAGTTCTCTTCCGTACCGTGCAGCGCAATAGCCTCAAGTGCTGGTTTTAACGTGTCCGGTAACGCGGACCAGTCTGACAGTGCAACGCCGCGCATATAACCAAAGCACCACTCTTCAACGATGGTCAGTTCATGCTCGTCAATTTCACGCAAACCAAACAACGGCTCAAACTGCTCAGGATATTCATCCAGACGATCGGCCGTATCCGCCATATGTTGAAACGCCAGGTTCATGAAACGCGTCATTTCTTTTTCGGAGGACCAGCGAGGGACATACTGCGCGCCCCCCCAAATAGCGACCAGCCACTGCTCTGGTTCAATTTCATACGGTGAACTCAGCACCGCCGTCAGCAAACCATCCAGTTCTGACACATCCAGAATAGCCTTGTCTGTATTGTACTTAGTCAGTACATCATCCAGCCATTCCAGTTCGCTCTCGTTTAATGGTCCCGTTTTCATAACGCTTTTCCTTAGTCAAAAAATCTTGCCTGTGATCATCCTACATGGCTGGAGGGATAACAGATACAAATGGGCATATGCGGCATACAGTTGCCGCCTGTTCAGGTTAACAGGAAACGAGGGGAATTCCGGAAGTTAACGCACAAAAGAGAACACTAAGCCGCCGGGCATCATACCGGGAAAATACAATAAAACCACCCGCAGGTGATTTACTGTTGTTCAATACGGTTGAGCGTTGCGGTATAGCCCGTTTTCGCTACCGCGTTAAGTAAAGTATCGGTTGGGAAACCTTCTGGCACTATCGCTTCTGCTTGTCGGGTTTTTAGGGAGGACTTTGCTTTAATCACGCCGTCAGTTTCACGTAGCGCCTGATTGACCGAAATAACGCATAGCGAGCAGGTCATATTTTGTATATCCAGCACCACTTTTTGATTGGCCGCCTGAGCCCACAGCGGTAATAGCAAGCATGCAAATAACGTGAAGATCTTCATTCAAATACCTCATAAAACCAGGCAACAAGCGTTGGGTAAAATAGCACCGGCAAAATCAACGCCAGCGCGCACCAGTAGAGAACGCGCGCTTGCTTCAGAGTTAGCCAGCCGGAGCACCACAGCCGCCTGGAGAAATAGAGCCGCCAGAAAACGCGCAGTAATAAGCCCAATGACACCAGCATCAAGGGAATTCGCAAAAACTCAAACTGGGTGAAAACAGCAAAGCTCGCCGCCGAAATACCAAACAGCAGGTAGAGCAGCGGTCCAACGCAGCATAAGCCCGCGGTGACGGCAGCTATCGCGGCCGTCAACAGGGTGAGTCCCGCCCCTTTAGCGTTGTTCTGTGGCGACATAACTGTAGGAGAACGCTTTAGGATCATAGAAATTGATCGGGTCGCCATCAACTTCAGCATAAGGATAGCCAAAGTTGTTCATGGCTCCCTGCTCCGTTGCCGGATACAGCTCGAAATCACGCCCGTAGTTGAATCCAACCCAGTTCATTTCCCAGTTACCAAACAGGTAAGTGTTTACCGCCTGGACATCGGCGTCCTGATGCGATTTTTTCTCTGCCAGACGCATTTTGGTCACATCAGCAGGATCGCAAGGTAGCCAACCGTAACCGGCCAGATAGAACTCGGCACGACAATGTTGCCCACCGCTCACATCAGCAACGCCTGCGCTGTCTGCTTTGCCAAAAGCACTTTTCGAGTAACGTTCGAGCTTATTGGCTTTGCCCAGACGGATACCAAACAGTTCGCGCGCCGGAATGCCGCTGGCCCGCGCCAGAGCCACAAAAACGGAGCTCATGTCGGTGCATTTTCCTTTGAGCTTACCGCTTTTTAAGATCTCCGCTACATCCCCCGTGCCGCAGCCGATAACGTCGTTATCGCGCTCCATATGGCTACTCACCCACTCGTAAATCAGGCGTGCTTTTTTCAGCGGATCCTGCTCATTACCGGTGATTTTACGTGCGGTTTCCAGAACCAGCCCATCAACTGGGGTATGTGCTGTCGGCAAAAGGTACGGTTTTACATCCAGCGGGTAAATAATCTGCTCCGGCGCTTGCCAGGTTTTCAACGCGTCCTGCTTCAGCGGTTCCCAGTCGGCGGTTTCAATGTCGATATCAACGTTAATCAACAGTTCGCCCTGCGAGTCAGGCCAGGTGGCAAACAGCGTTTTCGCGCCATAAGTATTATTAGTGGTGACATACGCTTGCTTATAGTTTCCGCTAAAGGCAAGCGCCGTCATTTGTTGAAACGCGGTATCTACAGGAAGCGGGATCCACAGTTTTACTACACCGCTCGAGCCCTTAGGAGGGTTAAGTTTATAGGTCTGGGATAACACAAAGCGCCGACGCGCGACTGGTGCAACGGATGGCTCAGCGGCGTGAACCGTCTGACTAATAACCGCAGGACCGACTAAACCGGCGGCCGAAAGGAGAACGCTATTTTTGAGAAATTGTCGACGTTGCATTGCTGTCTGTCCATGTTGTAAGAGTTGAACTACGGCTAAGCAGGTAAAAACCGTATACGATCATCACAGCAGACAGACGCTGACATAAAAAGGTGAGCCGATGGAGGTTATTCATCAATAACAGACCTGTTAACTGTGAATGAAATAAGAAACTGCGCGACAGATAGTAAGCCATAGGCAGGCAAAAAGTACAGCCGTGAGGGCGAGTTCAGAAAATATAGACATTCGTTGCCAGCTTACGGGCTAACCCTCTGGCCCCTTCGCGCATGACCGTATCGTGATTCCAGCGAAAAACGGGTGCCGCCAGCGGGGCCAGGTAATTCATCCAACGAATTGTGGTGCGAACATTCCAGTCATATCTGACGATGGTCTCAGCGCCACTGGCAGAAAAATACCACACACCTCGCCCTTCTACCGCCCCACTGGCTTGTCCCTCAAGCAGCGAGCAAGGCAGAATATTTAACACGTTGATGTCAAAGGTTAAGCGATAGGGAAGCGCTCCTTTCCAGGTATAACGATGCAGCGCCCCAATGCCCTGTACATCACCTTTTTTAATTTCAACAATGCGTTCCAGACTTTCCCACCATTCAGGCCACTGATCGGGATGAGAAAAAACATCCCATACCTCCTGAATAGAAGCCTCAACCCGCCAGACGGTGGAAAACTGATAGTCAGCCATAATACAGCCTCCTTCAGGGTGAGAAGAAATTGGCAGGAAAACGGATATTAATGACAAAAGCATCCAGAAGCACAGTTTCTAATCGCTGCCCATCTGGCGCATAGCTGATCACTTTGGCAGGGAGTCCGTGATAATTATCCAGCCAGACGTCATAGCGGTGAACACCATCAACCACCATTGTTCCAGGCCCAACCACAGATACGTGCGTCGTCGCCCGTCCTGCAAGGTTTTCCTTACCAACAGTGGTCATTGTCCCTTCGCGTTGCAGATGACGAATATTGCCCAACAACACGCCGATATCAGAGCGATCCACCCGATGACCACGCTCATCCTGGATCAATGAATTAGTAGGCGACAGGCGCAAAATAGGCAAAGAACCCACACCAAATGGCCATAACGTCACTTTACCGCCGACAGGATTAAAGATAAGCACCGCTCCTGAATGCGGTTGGGTAAAATCCATCCGCACATACCCAGGCTTTTGAAAGCTATAGCGAATAATTTTGCTTTCATCGGATGGCGACGAAGAGCGCATCATGACCTGATAAGAGGTCAGGTTATTAAATGACTGTTGAGAAAATGCGATGGGATCCATAGCCCTGGCATTCTGCGAAAAAATATTACCTTTTTCCACCGAATATGCTGCACAACTAAAGGTGAGCAATGCTGCGAACATGACTATCGGAGAAGATGAAATGTTCATAGCTGCCCCCTGAACCAGCGCGATTGGCAAACAGGAGTTATCACCTGCCGACTGTTTTTATTATAGTTCTTAACTGCGCGGCACACTCTTCCGGCCCCTCAGACTCAGTATGGGCAGCAGGTTTAAATTATTGGTTTTCTTTTCAGTTGAGATGACAACATAAAGCTATACTTTAATAGCTATACTTTTAATAGGTATTAATCATGAAACTGCCATCGGTATTTTCATGCGCCGTTCTCATATTACTGCTGCTGTCGTCATCTTCTGCCACATCCAGCACGTTACAAAACCAGGCCGTCAGAGAGCAAGAGTTAAGCGCGGCACTTCGAGCCGGTAATGGCGTGATCATCATTGGCGGGACGGATGATTTCGTTTTCACGTTCAGGGCACGAAACCGAATCCACAGACACCTGGCGATACAGGATGGCTTTGGCGATCCCATCCTGATGAATGGTTTCCAGGACCACAACTATAATCCCGCCCGCGATGGTTTTATCAACAACCCTGCCCGAGGGGGCTTTTTGTTTAACGCGCCGATTCGGCGATAGATTGATGTGCAATAGTGAGTTCTATGCTTGTAAAAAACAGGCACAAAAAAACCACCCGTAGGTGGTTTCACGACACTGCTTATTGCTTTGATTATTCTGTTCTTTCCCATGGTACCCGGAGTGGGACTTGAACCCACACAGCGCGAACGCCGAGGGATTTTAAATCCCTTGTGTCTACCGATTCCACCATCCGGGCTCGGGAAGAAATTGGAGGCGCGTTCCGGAGTCGAACCGGACTAGACGGATTTGCAATCCGCTACATAACCGCTTTGCTAACGCGCCGAAATCTTCTGGCTTTTCAGCCGACATCCGCTATTGCCGATGTCTCTAATTTGGAGCGGGAAACGAGACTCGAACTCGCGACCCCGACCTTGGCAAGGTCGTGCTCTACCAACTGAGCTATTCCCGCATCACCAAGTAACTTTGTTAATCACTTGATTTTGTTATCGTCTGGCAATCAGTGCTGCCGTTCGATGCGTTGCATTCTACTTACCTGACGCAATGAGTCAACGATATTTTTCACCACTAACGATCGTTTGCTGAAATTTGCGTCGAAACGATCACTGATCAAGCAAATCTCCACGTGCAGCGCTCAAATACTGGAACATTGACCACAAAGTCAGTATCGCGGCGACGAAGAAAAGTGCGATCCCAGCATACTCAACCCAGATATTTGGACGCCACAGCAGCCAGGCCAGTGCAGCCATTTGCGAAGTGGTTTTCACTTTACCAATCCAGGATACGGCTACGCTGCTGCGTTTACCCAGTTCGGCCATCCATTCACGTAGTGCAGAGATGATAATTTCACGCGCAATCATTGTTGCGGCAGGAAGCGTCACCCACCAGCTGTGGTAATGCTCGGTCACCAGGACCATCGCGATAGCCACCAGCACCTTATCAGCGACCGGATCGAGGAAGGCGCCAAAACGCGTGCTTTGGTTCCAGCGGCGTGCCAGAAAACCGTCAAACCAGTCAGTGACCGCTGCGATACAGAAGATCAGCGCACAAACAAAGGGAGCCCAGGTGAATGGCAGGTAAAAAGCCAATACAAAGAATGGGATCAGGATGACGCGAAACAGCGTGAGCAACGTAGGGATATTAAATTGCATATGACGGATAACTATCTGTTGTCAGTGAAATTACCCCTATGTTGCTACAGAGGGCCTAATGTTTCAACGAGTAGAAGATCTTTTCTGCCAGAGCTTGCGAAATACCCGGCACTTTTGCAATTTCTTCGATACTTGCATTACGAAGACCTTGCAAACCTCCCATATATTTCAACAACATCTGGCGACGCTTTGGCCCGACACCTTCGATGGTCTCAAGCGTGCTGGTACTTTTCACTTTTGCCCGCTTTTTACGATGCCCGCTAATCGCATGATCGTGAGATTCATCGCGGATATGCTGGATAACGTGCAATGCAGGCGAATCCGGCGGCAGACTAAAGCCCTCACCTTCCGGCTCAAAGAACAGTGTTTCCAGACCAGCTTTACGATCTGCCCCTTTTGCCACCCCCAGCAAGAGTGGGTGCTGTTTGTCCCAGGGAACGTCCAGTTCAGCAAAAACGGCTTTCGCCTGCCCTAACTGACCTTTACCGCCATCGATCAATATGACGTCCGGAATCTTACTTTCTTCAATCGCCTTACCATAACGCCGACGTAAGACCTGATTCATCGCTGCATAATCATCACCCGGCGTAATGCCGGTAATATTGTAACGCCGATATTCTGCACGCAGCGGGCCATTGGCATCAAAAACCACGCAGGAGGCTACCGTCTGTTCCCCCATCGTATGGCTAATGTCGAAGCACTCCATACGCTTCACCGCAGGTAACTTCAATACGGAGGCCAGCGCCGTCAGACGTTGCGTAATCGTCGACTGCTGAGAAAGTTTCGTGGTGAGCGCCACTGCCGCGTTGGTCCGCGCCAGCTTCAGATAACGCGCGCGATCCCCTCGCGGTTTCGTCTGCACGTTAATCTTCCGTCCGGCCAGTTCAGACAGAGAGTCTGCCAGCAGGGTTTTATCGCTAAGATTGAAATCGAGCAGGATCTCCCCGGGTAAGGTACGCATCTGGCTCCCCTGCAGATAAAACTGCCCGACAAAGGTTTCGACGACCTCGCCCAGTTCCGTACCACCAGGTACTTTAGGGAAATAGCTGCGGCTGCCCAGCACTTTACCCTGGCGAATAAACAGAACGTGCACACAGGCCATGCCGGCGTCAAACGCCACGCCAATGACGTCCAGATCGTCTCCGGTGTTAGAGACAAACTGTTTTTCGGTCACGCGGCGTACGGCCTGGATTTGGTCACGAATTCGCGCAGCCTCTTCAAATTCGAGATTTTGGCTGGCCTTTTCCATGCGGGTAATCAGCTGTGTTAACACCTGATCGTCTTTTCCGGACAGGAACAGACGAACATACTCGACCTGCTGAGCATACTCTTCCTCGCTCACCAGACCCGCGACACACGGGCCGAGACAGCGGCCAATCTGATATTGCAGACAAGGTCGAGAACGGTTGCGATAAACGCTGTTTTCGCACTGGCGGATAGGGAATATTTTCTGCAACAGCGCCAGCGTTTCACGCACCGCATAACCGTTAGGGAACGGTCCAAAGTACTCGCCTTTGGCATGCTTTGCCCCACGATGCATCGCCAGACGCGGGTGGGTATCGCCGCTAAGGAATATAAAGGGGTAGGATTTATCATCACGCAGCAATACGTTATAACGCGGCTGATATAGCTTGATGTAGTTGTGCTCAAGCAATAACGCTTCGGTTTCAGTATGCGTTACCGTGACATCAATCTGCTGGATTTGCGCGACCAGCGCTTCGGTCTTGCGTGACGCAAGATTACTACGGAAGTAGCTGGAAAGCCTTTTTTTCAGGTCTTTCGCTTTCCCGACATAGATAACCGTTCCGGCGGTATCATACATACGATAGACGCCGGGCTGGCTGGTCACGGTTTTCAGGAACGCTTTGGCATCAAACTGATCTGTCACTGGCTTGCTAATGTCTCCGCATTACACAGGCCATGGCGAATTGCCAGGTGAGTCAGCTCTACATCGCCATGAATGTTTAATTTACTGAACATTCGATAGCGATAGCTGTTCACCGTTTTAGGACTAAGATTCAGTTGCTCTGAGATCTCATTAACCTTCTGACCTTTGGTGATCATCAGCATAATCTGCAACTCGCGTTCAGACAAACTGGCAAACGGGGTTTCCGTTTTCTCAGGCTCAATCTGGCTGAGCGCCATTTGCTGAGCGATATCGGAGGCAATATACCGTTGCCCGGAAAAAACCGAACGAATCGCACTCACTACTTCCTGGGGGGCAGCGCCTTTGCTGAGATACCCTGCGGCCCCTGCCTGCATAACTTTTGCAGGTAATGGGTTTTCGGTGTGTACCGTCAACATGATCACTTTAATGTCTGCCGTGGAACGCGCAATTTTGCGGGTTGCTTCCAGACCGCCAATACCGGGCATATTCATATCCATCAGCACAACGTCAACGGAATTTGAGCGGCACCATTTTACCGCATCTTCACCGCAGCACGCTTCGCCGACAACTTTTATGCCTTTTATATCTTCCAGAATGCGTCGTATCCCTGCGCGCACCAGTTCGTGGTCATCAACAAGAAAAACGTTGATCAAAGGAATATCTCCAGAATAGGGATAACGCTACCGATAGTTAATCGGTCCTATGTTAACGGGTTTTATCTCAACTTTGAAATGTAAAAAACGCCCGACTTTCGATTTTGCTCTCGTTTTTGGAAATTAGATTGTACGACGAGTGGAAACTTTCAGTACTGGTAACCTTTTGCCACGGTTATATCTGTGTAGCTGTTTCATAATGGTGACAAAAAGATCATATTCCTTCGCTGAATGCAAACCAGGCAGTCAAAGTTGTAACAATAATTAACGAGGAAAATACTCGAAATAAACAACATGTGGAGAAAATATATGCACTGCAACATGTTGTTTATTTTAATGTCCACAACATTGGTCCGCGCAAAAAACAACCACAGATATTTTTAGCCTCGCTTATGGTATACTCCGCCGCCTTAAGATTTGACATCGCACTTTTTCATTGAAACATAACGAGGAAAATAAATGAGTACGCCTGACTTTTCCACTGCTGAGAATAACCAGGAACTGGCCAATGAAGTCACCTGCCTGAAAGCCATGTTAACGCTGATGCTGCAGGCAATGGGTCAAGCCGATGCAGGCCGCGTGATTCTTAAAATGGAAAAACAGCTCGCGCTGATTGAAGATCAATCACAGGCTGCGGTATTTTCCAACACGGTTAAGCAAATTAAACAAGCTTACCGCCAGTAATAAGAAACCGGCTGATAGCAATGCTCTCAGCCGGTTTTGCGTCTGACACTCAGAACGATAATTTACTCAGATAAGCCCGGTTGCCGCGGCATAACAGGCTATCTGCGTTTTGTTTGGCGCATTGAATTTCTTTTGCATATTCTTCTGGTGGAAGTTCACGGTATTTTCAGAAATCGACAGAATGATGGCTATCTCTGAAGAGGTTTTCCCCTCAGCCGTCCATTTCAATATTTCCTTTTCCCGCTTGCTAAAACGCATCTCTGGCGCCATAACCATGTCATCTTCCAGTCGCGTCAGTACAGACAGACTTTCCCGTACCAGAAGCTGCATCCTGAGCTCCACTTCATCGCTCGCAAGGCGACTGTTACGGATACTTGCACGCGATACAGATAAAAAACCCAACGCCCGGTTAGGCAACATTAAGCATTGCGTCATCCCTTTGCGTAAACCGTGATTGCGCGCAGCGTCCCACAAAGGTTGCGCATCGCGAAACAGAGTATCGTTCCAGGGTAAATGCCCCTGACTGAAGTTTTCAGGTTTCAGCACCGGATCAATGGCGAAATAATTTTCGGACTGATAATGCGCCACCCATGCTTTGGGATAGGTCGTATGAAGTGACGTTTTAGGTCGGGTAAAAGGTACCGGATGACGAACACAGAGCGCGTAAAAATCAAACTCTAAGTGCTGCGTCTGTTGTTGTAATTCCGTATAGACATCCTCTGCCGTCGCCATTTCCTGAAAGCGTAACAGCATGCTCCGTCGCCAGGTGAAGAAATCAAGATCCTGCATACTAAGTGGTAATGCCCCTGAGATTGATAATCATCCAAACATATGAAACAAGCTAACACATAAATGTATTTTATATATGCAAATTATCGGACAAATGAACAATTACTTGAGTATTACTCAACAGCGGAAGTAAGTAACAGAATCAAATGTTAATAATAAAGCAATAATTATAAATAGTTATGCGAAGAGCACTCGCCAGAAACAATCCCGGCGAGTGCCATATACACTATTTATTGCATCAAAAACTTTTCAAGAAACTGACGGGTACGTGGCTGCTGCGGGTGCGTGAATAAGGACTTTGCTGGTCCCTGCTCGACTATCCGTCCTTGATCCATAAATATCGCTCTATCGGCGACATCGCGAGCAAAGCTCATTTCATGCGTCACAATTACCATGGTGCGTTTTTCCTGCGCCAGTTGGCGGATGGTATTAAGTACCTCGCCAACCAATTCAGGATCAAGCGCGGAGGTCGGTTCATCAAAAAGAATAACCTCAGGTCGCATCGCCAGCGCTCGGGCAATCGCTACGCGCTGCTGCTGTCCACCCGATAAACGCCGTGGATAGCTGGTTTCTTTACCTGCCAGCCCGACTTTCGCCAGCAATTCACGCGCACGAGCTGTCGCTTCAGCTTTTGGTTCACCTTTGACTATCACCGGCCCTTCAATAATGTTTTCCAGCACTGTCCGATGGGGAAACAAATTAAAGTTCTGGAACACAAAACCGACGTGCTGGCGTAACTGACGAATCAGCCCTTTCTGCTGGGTCAACGAACGCGCGGTATCAATGGTAATCTCACCCACTTTAATGGTGCCCGCCTCCGGTTGCTCCAGCAAATTAATGCTACGCAGCAGCGTGGTTTTGCCCGATCCGCTCGGCCCGATAATCGCTACTACTTCACCAGGTTTGACGTCAAGATCGATCCCATGCAGCACCGTTTGCCCATGAAATTTTTTGACCAGGTTTCTGACTTCGATAGCACTCATTTCGGCTCTCTCTCCTGGCGGTTCAGTTGTTCTTCAAAATAGTTTTGCAGCGCAGAAAGCACCGTCGCCATCACCCAGTAAATCAACGAGGCCGCCAGATACATCGTAAAGACTTCCAGCGTACGCGAGGTAATCAGCTGCGCCTGACGGAACAGTTCCGGTACCTGAATAGTGGCGGCCAAAGAGGTATCTTTCACCAGACTGATAAAGCTGTTGCTCAGCGGCGGCAGCGCAACGCGCGCAGCCTGTGGCAGGATTGCCCGGCGCATGGTCTGCCAGCGCGTCATACCAATACTGGCACCCGCCTCCCACTGTCCTTTGTCGATGGAAGAGATTGCCGCACGCAGGGTTTCCGCAGCGTAGGCGGCTGTATTAAGCGACAAGCCAATCATCGCCGCCGGGATGGGATCAAGCTCAATTCCAAACTGCGGCAGACCGTAATAAATCATAAACAGCTGGGCAATCAACGGCGTTCCGCGAAAGATAGAGATATAAAAACGCGCCAGCCAGCGCACAGGCAGCAGCGGCGACAGACGCATCAACGCCAGGATAAACCCCAGCACGAGGCCAAAAAACATCCCGCCGATACTCAGTTGCAGCGTAAAAACCGCGCCTTTAAGCAGATACGGCAGGGAATCAATTACCAGTTGGATACTTTCATGCATTAGCGTTTTTCGACCTGGTTGTTACACGTGAGGATGGTAGGCAAACAGTGCAGGCGCCCCACCGGTATGGATAAAGAGGATTGGCCCTTCATCTTTGAAGCGCTTCTGGCTGATGCCGTCAATCAAACCCGCCATCGCCTTACCGGTATACACCGGATCCAACAAAATGCCTTCGAGGCGCGCCAGCAGTTTTACCGCCTCCATGCCCTCTTCGTTTGGCGTACCGTAGCCCGGCGCATAATAATCATCCCATAACAGGATATCCGCTGAGGCCGTCAGCTCCAGTTCACGGGCAATATCCTGCTGCAACGTGACAACTTTTGGTTTTTGATCGACGACGCTGCGCGAAACGGTCACGCCGATAAGCTCGACGTCTGGCATCAGTTGTTCCAGGCCCACGGCCAGTCCGGCATGCGTTCCCGCACTGCCCGATGCGACCACCACGGAAGAGAGCGAAACGGCCCCTTCACACTGCTGGGCAATTTCCAGCGCGCTTTCCACATAACCCATCGCCCCCAGAGCATTAGAGCCCCCAACCGGGATCACATACGGGCGGAACCCTTGCGCTTCAATGCGCGTCGCCAGTTCCTGCAACTGCGCATTCGGATCGGTCAGCGCGTCACACATTTCGATCTGCGTATTAAACAGATCCAACAGCAGACGGTTGCCATTGGTGAGATAGTTTTCCGCCGTGGTGCCAATCGGATTTTCCAACAGCGCCACGCAGTGCAGGCCAAGCTTAGCCGCTACCGCCGCCGTCTGGCGAACATGGTTAGACTGGATGGCACCCGCGGTTATCAGCGTATCAGCGCCTTCACGCAGTGCGTCTGCGGCCAGGAACTCCAGCTTACGCAGCTTATTGCCGCCCATGGCCATCGGCGTGACGTCATCGCGTTTGATGAAAATATCGCGCCCAAGGTAGTCGGAGAAACGTGGAAGATATTCGAGCGGCGTTGGCGCGCCAATAAATTCCAGACGTGGAAAGCGCGTTAAGTTATGCAGCGGCATACAGCCTCCGGTATTCGTTGTTGTGATGTTCTTTTTATTATGCACGCTCAGGAGCAATGAAATAAAAAAAGGCGCTGTTAAAGGCGCCTTTTTTTCAGCGGATGACGATTATTTCGTCACATCCGCTCCAAACCATTTTTCAGACAGGGCTTTCAGCGTACCGTCTTTCTGCATTTCAGCAATGGCCGCATCAACCGCTTTCAGCAGATCTTCATTGCCTTTGCGCAGCGCCACGCCGGACTCCTGACGGGAGAACGCTTCACCGGTCACAGCCAGCGTATCCTTGGTTTTCTTGACCAGATCCAGCGCAGCCAGACGGTCAACCAGAATGGCGTCGATACGGCCTACACGCAGATCCTGGTATTTGGTCGGGTCGTCATCATAGGTACGAATATCCACGCCCTGCACGTTCTGGCGCAGCCACTCTTCATAGTTGGTGCCCAAACCAACGCCGACTTTTTTACCTTTCAGATCGGCAGCGGTCTTAATAACGCCTTCATTGCCTTTTTTCACCAGCGCCTGAATACCAGAAACCGTATACGGGGTAGAGAAATCGTATTTTTTCTTACGTTCGTCAGAGATGGTCACCTGGTTGATGACCACATCAATGCGCTTGGAATCAAGAGAGGCCAGCATACCGTCCCACTTGGTCGGCTTCAGGTTAGCTTTCACCCCAAGGTGCTTGGCCAGTTCCTCAGCGAATTCCACTTCGAAACCGGTCAGCTTGCCGTCATCGCCCTGAAAACTAAACGGGGGATAGGTCCCTTCCAGGCCCACCAGCAGCGTGCCGCGCTCTTTAACTTTATTTAACAGACCTTCATCTGCATAAGTCTTTACGCTCATTCCGGCGACAAGTGCAACAGCCATTACACCCATCAGAGCCTGACGTCCCAGAAGTGCTAATTTCATAGTTACCCCGAATATTGTCATTAGTGACTATCATTTATGACTACAGTGTAAAGCGTTTGCTGTGTTCCACAAACACAACTCTGTTACACCTTATTCGTTTTTAATATATATCAGAACTGGCTGTCCAGGAGGATTTCTGCATATGCCCCATGTGGGTATGGGCTTTAAACTGCTCATACTTACGTAAGGCGATGCGGTAATTGTTGGTGCTGGTTTCCGGCAGCCACGGGGCAAGGTTTTCGTCGAGGAACCCTTCCTGCAGCAGATCGTGAGAGATTTTTTGTTCGGTCAGGTGATTCCCGAGGCGACGCAGACGGACAACGTATTCACGTACCGTGCCGTGACTCATTTCGGTCTGCTCAAATAAAAACTGTTTAAAACCGATAATATCGAAAAAGTCGCTCTGCTCTTTGCAATGCAAATCACCGCAAAAACGACACAGTGCCACCCACTCTTTTTTCTCCTGCTCCCACTCGGCTTCATCCAACAAAGTGTCCAGCCGGGCGATGGCGATTTTATTCACAATTTGCCCGCGACGAACCAGCGTGATCCTGTCGAGCAACTTAAAGCAATGGGCGCAATGCGTCTGGCTGTGTTTGAAATCTTTGAGGTAGCGGCTTAGAGGCCGTCTTTTTGATTGCTGCACCGTCATGAGAACTCCTGGTAGTCAATTCGTAATGCGGCATTGTTCAGGGGTAATGATGTACCCCTATAGCTTACCCAGCTTGGTGCGTAGACGTTTGATGGCCTGACTGTGCAACTGGCTAACCCGTGACTCCCCGACTTCCAGTACCGCGCCAATCTCTTTCAGATTGAGCTCTTCCTGGTAGTACAGCGTTAACACCAGCTTTTCGCGCTCCGGCAACGCCTCGATCGCGTCCATCACGCGCTGGCGGAGGTTACCCTCAAGTAGCTGTTGTAACGGGTTTTCCTGCTGATGTTCTTCCGTCACCAGCTCAATACTATCGCCATGCTCTTCCCGCCACTCGTCATAAGAGAAGAGTTGGCTGTTATTGGTATCGAGCAACATCTGACGATACTCTTGCACAGGAATAGCCAGACGCGCCGCCACTTCGGTTTCCGTCGCGTTGCGCCCTAATTCCTGCTCCAGTTGTCCCATCGCCTGTGCCACTTCGCGAGCATTGCGCCGAACGCTACGCGGCACCCAATCCCGGCTACGTAGTTCGTCCAGCATTGCTCCACGAATACGCTGCACTGCGTAAGTGGTAAATGCCGTTCCTTGCAAAGCGTCATATCGGTCAACGGCATTCAATAACCCGATGCCGCCCGCTTGTAGCAGGTCATCCAGTTCTACGCTCGCCGGCAAACGCACCTGAAGGCGCAATGCTTCGTGACGCACCAACGGTACATAACGCTGCCACAGCGAGTGTTTATCCATTACACCTTCAGCGGTATACAGTGAATTCACGATAAACAGCCCTGCGTTAAATGAGTTATCGGCATGATTATCCGTTTCTGCAGGGGTTTTAATTGGGTGAATAGTGGGTGAAATGAGGGGTTATTTGGGGGTTACGGGTAAAGCCGAATGTAAAAAACCCCGCCGAAGCGGGGTTTGCGTGATAAGCATAAATTAACGCAGCAGAGACAGAACGTTCTGCGGAACCTGGTTGGCCTGTGCCAGTACAGAAGTACCTGCTTGTTGCAGGATCTGTGCTTTGGACATGTTGGACACTTCGGTCGCGTAGTCAGCATCTTCGATGCGGCTACGGGCAGAAGTCAGGTTGTTAACGGTGTTGCCCAGGTTGGTGATGGTAGAATCGAAACGGTTCTGTACCGCACCGAGGTCACCACGTAAGGTATCGACCTGAGAGATCGCTTTATCTAATACATCTAACTGGTTACGAGTAGCTTCGCTGGCTTTATCCTGCTCAACAAGTTTAGCGTTCGCAGTGCCTGCATTCTGAACAAAAATCTGTTGCGTTGCACCGGCATTGAATACATTGCCTGCTGAATCGACTTTATAATCTACTGCACCGACTTTTAAATCTCCGCCAGTAAGGCTAGCTTTCTGCTGAACCAGATCTGACTCTTTCGCTGCGGCGTTAGTTCCGTGTGTAGTTAGTTTATTAGAAGCAGTGGTTCCTTGTTCATAGAGCGCACCACCGGAGATGGTCATGTTCGCACCAGTGCCATCAGTAGCCGTTGAACCACTAATAGATAAAGTGATGTCCTTACCATCAATGTTAGCTGTAAAGCTACCATTTCCGTTTGCATCAGTATCACTATTTGCTTTCCAGGTCGTTCCTTTCCATGTGAAAGTATTACCTTGAGTAACATCTTTAGCTAATACTGCAACTGCGCCACCGGTAGTTGTGCCACCACTTATTGCTGTATTCGTGGCATCAGTAATCAGTGCACCTGATGAAGCACCAACATATACATCATCAGCTCCAGCTTTAACCCCACCAGTTACGACATTAACCTTATAATCAGTTGTCCCTAATTTATAATCTTTGGTACCTGTAGCGCCAAAATCTTTTACTAACTGGTCGGAAGTTGCTGCTTTATCACCTGTAACACGGAAACCATTAAGCCCTAAAGTACCACTGGTGATTTCTTTCAGATTGATGGAAATGCTTTCATTATCATTTGCACCAACTTGAATTTTCAGGGTGTTATCCTGAGCCAGAACTTTCACGCCGTTAAACTGAGTCTGACCAGATACGCGGTCAATTTCACTCAGACGCTGAGTAATTTCAGCCTGAATAGAATCCAGGTCAGAACCAGAGTTTGAACCATTAGCTGCCTGAACAGACAGTTCACGCACACGCTGCAGGTTGTTGTTGATTTCGTTAAGCGCGCCTTCGGTAGTCTGCGCAATGGAGATACCGTCGTTAGCGTTACGGGAAGCCTGAGTCAGACCTTTAATGTTTGAGGTGAAGCGGTTAGCAATCGCCTGGCCAGCAGCATCGTCTTTCGCGCTATTGATACGCAGACCTGAGGACAGACGCTCGATAGCGGAGCTCAGAGTAGACTGAGATTTGTTCAGGTTATTCTGGGTCAACAGCGACAGGCTGTTTGTATTGATGACTTGTGCCATGATCTTTTCCTTATCAATTACAACTTGATGTTATTGGGCTGTTGCCCACGGTTTCTCACCGTAACCCATGTATCGGCACCTTATTTTCGAACTTTAGAAAATTTTTACTTTCTGCTCTCTTTTTTCTTAGCCGCTGAAATACCCGTAATATGTCCCACTATTCTGCGCATTATTTTTGCAAAACTATCATTAAACTTTGCGCATAGATTGCCGATAACCCGCTTAACTACTGTTTGCAATCACAAGGAATTAGGCATGCCTTCATTTACTTCATTGGGCGTCGGCTCAAACTTACCGCTGGATACGTTGCTGACAAACCTGACTACTGCTGAAAAAAAACGTTTAACTCCAATTACCCAGCAGCAGAGCTCGAATACCGCGAGATTGACGGCATACGGCACGCTGAAAAGTGCATTAGAAAAATTCCAGACGGCGAATACCACGCTTAATAGCGCCGATCTGTTTAAAAGCACCACCGTCACCAGTAGTACTGAGGACCTTAAGGTATCAACCTCTGCCGGTGCAGCACCAGGGACCTATACCGTTAGCGTTACACAACTGGCACAGGCGCAATCATTAAGTACCAAAAGCGGTATCAGCTCGACGAAAGACGCATTAGGGGACACATCTTCCGAGAGTCGCACGATCACAATTGAGCAAAAAGGTCGTAAAGAGCCACTGGAAATTAAGTTAGGCAAAGACCAGACGTCGCTGGAAGGAATTCGAGATGCCATTAACGACGCTGACAGCGGTATTTCCGCCAGTATCGTGAAAGTTAAGGAAAATGATTATCAGTTGGTATTAACGGCCGAAAGCGGTGTCGACAATAAAATGACTATTTCCGTCAGCGGCGACAGTAAGCTCAATGATTTACTGGCCTACGACAGCACCGCCGGCAGCGGGAATATGAAACAGCTGGTGGAAGCCAAAAATGCACTGTTGAAAGTTAACGGCATTGATATTGAACGTCCGAGCAACACCATTACCGATGCCCCGCAGGGTGTGACGCTGAATCTGACTAAAGAAGTGACCGACGCGCGCATCACCGTCACCAAGAGCAATGATAAAGCAACGGAAGCGATCAAAGGGTGGGTTGATGCCTACAACTCGCTGCTGGATACATTCTCAACGCTGACCAAATACACCGAAGTAGATCCAGGGGCCGAAACTCAGGACACCAATAACGGTGCTCTGCTCGGTGACAGTGCAGTACGTACTATCCAGACAGGGATCCGCGCCCAATTTTCCAACGGTGCAGGCGACGGTGCATTTAAAACGTTAGGCGAAATCGGGATTACCACTGACGGAACGTCCGGCAAACTGAAAATTGACGACACCAAGCTGAAAAAAGCACTGGAAGATAATACCGCGGCTACCCGTCAGTTGCTGGTTGGTGATGGCAAAGAAACCGGGATTACCACCAAAATTGCCACCGAAGTAAAAGGTTATCTGGCCGATGACGGCATCATTGACGTAGCCCAGGACAATATTAACGCGACGCTGAAAAAGCTGACTAAACAGTATCTGGCCGTCAGCAATAGCATCGATGATACCGTCGCGCGCTATAAAGCACAGTTTACCCAGCTTGATAGCATGATGAGCAAGCTGAACAGCACCAGTACCTATCTGGGCCAGCAATTTACTGCGATGAGTAATTCCTGATAACACGAGGTAAGCATGTATACCGCGAGCGGTACCAAAGCCTATGCACAGGTCAGCATAGAGAGTGGCGTAATGAGCGCCAGCCCACATCAGCTGATTGAAATGTTGTTTGATGGCGCTAACAGCGCCCTCGTGCGCGCTCGCCTGTTTATGCAACAGGGTGATATCGTCGCCAAAGGCGAGGCCATCAGTAAAGCCATTAACATTATCGACAATGGTCTGAAAGCAGGCCTGGATCAGGAGAATGGCGGTGAAATCGCCGCTAACCTGTCCTCGCTGTATGACTATATGATTCGCCGTTTACTGCAAGCTAACTTGCGTAATGATTGTCAGGCTATTGAAGAAGTCGAAGGGTTGCTCGGCAACATTGCAGAAGCCTGGAAACAGATCTCACCGAAAGCGTCGTCCCAGGAGTCTCGTTAATGACCTCAGCCGTGGAGTTTATCAACCGTTGGCAGCGCATTGCGCTGCTCAGTCACTCACTGCTGGAACTGGCGCAGCGCGGTGAATGGGACCTTTTACTGGAACAGGAAGTTACCTATCTGCAAAGTATTGAAGTGGTCATGGAAGAGCAAACTCCACCAGGCATTACGCGAAGTATTCAGGACTTAGTCGCCGGGTACATTAAACAGACGCTGGATAACGAACAGTTACTCAAAACGTTGTTGCAGCAGCGCCTGGATGAGCTCAGCAATCTCATCGGTCAGTCAACGCGCCAGAAAACGTTGAATAACGCCTATGGCCGTCTTTCCGGCATGCTGTTAGTCCCCGACGCCCCCACTGCCCCACAATAATTTCCCGTCTCGTCTGAATTATCTTCCATACTCCAGAGGTCGGCCAAACGACTTCTGGAGCACGGAAGATGAAAAATCCCACACTATTGCAGTACTTCCACTGGTATTACCCTGATGGCGGCCAACTCTGGCCCGAACTTGCCGAACGCGCAGGCGGACTCAATGATATCGGCATCAATATGGTATGGCTGCCCCCCGCCTATAAAGGCGCGTCCGGCGGCTATTCCGTTGGCTACGATTCCTACGATCTGTTTGATTTGGGCGAATTCGACCAAAAGGGAACCGTCGCCACCAAATACGGCGATAAAAACCAGCTGCTGGCGGCGATAGACGCGCTGAAACACAATGATATTGCCGTCCTGCTGGACGTGGTGGTGAATCACAAAATGGGCGCGGATGAGAAAGAAAAAATCCGCGTCCAGCGGGTTAACGCCGAGGATCGCACGCAAATAGACGATGAGATTATCGAATGCGAAGGCTGGACGCGCTACACCTTCCCTGCCCGCGCAGGCCAGTACTCGCAATTCATTTGGGACTTCAAATGCTTCAGCGGCATTGACCATATCGAAAATCCCACCGAAGACGGCATTTTCAAAATCGTCAATGATTACACCGGCGAAGGCTGGAACGATCAGGTCGATGACGAACTCGGCAACTTTGACTACCTGATGGGAGAAAATATCGATTTTCGTAATCACGCCGTCACCGAGGAAATCAAATACTGGGCGCGCTGGGTGATGGATCAAACCCATTGCGACGGCTTTCGCCTGGATGCCGTCAAGCACATTCCGGCCTGGTTTTATAAAGAGTGGATTGAGCACGTGCAGGAAGTCGCGCCAAAACCGCTGTTTATCGTCGCGGAATACTGGTCCCACGAAGTCGACAAGCTGCAAACCTATATTAATCAGGTGGAGGGGAAAACCATGCTGTTCGACGCCCCTTTGCAGATGAAATTCCACGAAGCGTCCCGTCAGGGCCGCGATTACGACATGAGCCAGATTTTCACCGACACCCTGGTAGAAGCCGATCCGTTTCATGCCGTCACGCTGGTGGCCAATCACGACACCCAACCTTTACAGGCACTCGAAGCCCCTGTCGAGCCGTGGTTTAAGCCGCTGGCCTATGCGCTGATCTTGCTGCGTGAAAATGGCGTACCGTCGGTGTTTTACCCTGACCTCTACGGAGCGCATTACGAAGACACCGGCGGCGATGGCGAAACCTATCCTATCGACATGCCGATCATCGAACAGCTTGATGAACTGATCCTCGCGCGCCAGCGCTTCGCACACGGGGTACAGACGCTCTTTTTCGATCATCCTAACTGTATCGCTTTTAGCCGCAGCGGAACGGACGACGATCCCGGCTGTGTGGTGGTACTGTCAAACGGCGATGACGGGGAAAAGACCATCAATCTCGGCGCCAATTACGGCAATAAAACCTGGCGTGACTATCTGGGAAATCGCGAGGAAAGCGTGGTCACCGATGAAAACGGTGAAGCAACGTTTTACTGTAACGGCGGGAGCGTCAGCGTGTGGGTCATTGAAGAAGTGATATAAAATTCAACCCCGGTGGCCATGGGCTACCGGGGCGTACGGTTTATGGCAGCGGTGTGGCCAGCGGCGTTTTCTTTAACGCGTCAGCGCACTCCTGCGTTGGGCGATCGACCCGTTGCAGCGTCATACCGTCATATTCCAGCGTATTGCCTTCGCGTTCGATCTCATACAGCTCGCGTTTCACCGTCACGTTGGTGAGATCGCCAGAGAGCATCGTCAGTTTCCCCGGCAGCGCGATCACCCGCTGCCACTGGCGACAATCCAGCGTATCGCCCTCTTTCGTTATCACCAGGCTGGCAATCGCTTCCGGGCTTACCAAACTGCGTTGCGGACCTTTTGACTGCCAGTATCCTTCCAGACCAGCTGGCGCTGGCGTTTTCACCACGTCGTTATAATTTTCTACTTCGGCGCATCCGGTAAGCGCCAGAAATACACCAACGATTGCTAATTTTTTCATCATTCATCCTGCATGCGAAGAAAATGGGATTGTGGCATTAAAGGCCTGATGTCGCCAGCCTTTCGGCAGCGTTGAGAAAGATTGATCCAGACGGTATTACCTCTTATTACTCATAGTCAAAAATTATGAACGGTGTAGTATCCACACTTCTTGTTACATACCTTCTGAGTTCAGAGGCGCAACGCATGTCATGGCAACACTTCAAACAGGCCTGGTTAATTAAATTTTGGGCCCCCGCCCCTGCGGTCATCGCAGCGGGTATTCTCTCCACTTATTATTTCGGCATTACGGGAACCTTCTGGGCCGTTACCGGTGAATTCACCCGTTGGGGTGGGCAATTCCTGCAACTGTTTGGCGTGCACGCCGAAGAGTGGGGATACTACAAGCTGATTCATCTCGAAGGCTCGCCCCTGACCCGCATTGACGGCATGATGATCCTCGGTATGTTCGGTGGCTGTTTTGCTGCCGCACTGTGGGCTAACAACGTCAAGTTACGCATGCCGCGCAGTCGGGTGCGCATTATGCAGGCGATAGTCGGCGGGATGATCGCCGGATTCGGCGCCCGGCTCGCGATGGGCTGCAACCTGGCCGCATTCTTCACCGGCATTCCACAGTTCTCGCTACATGCCTGGTTTTTCGCGCTGGCAACGGCAATCGGCTCATGGTTTGGCGCACGCTTTACCCTGCTGCCGATGTTTCGTATTCCGGTCAAAATGCAGAAAGTCTCCGCCGCTTCGCCGTTGACGCAAAAGCCGGATCAGGCCCGTCGCCGTTTCCGCCTTGGCATGCTGGTGTTTATCGGCATGATCGGCTGGGCGCTGCTCACGGCGATGGATAAACCCAAGCTCGGTCTGGCGATGCTGTTTGGCGTTGGGTTCGGTCTGCTGATTGAACGGGCGCAAATCTGCTTCACCTCCGCCTTCCGCGACCTGTGGATTTCTGGTCGCACCCATATGGCAAAAGCGATCATCTTCGGGATGGCGGTCAGCGCCATCGGTATCTTTAGCTACGTGCAACTGGGCGTCGAGCCTAAAATCATGTGGGCGGGTCCAAATGCGGTGATCGGCGGCTTGCTGTTCGGCTTTGGCATCGTTTTAGCGGGCGGATGTGAAACCGGCTGGATGTACCGCGCCGTTGAAGGTCAGGTACATTACTGGTGGGTTGGTCTGGGCAACGTTATTGGCTCAACTATTCTGGCCTACTACTGGGATGATTTTGCTCCCGCGCTTGCCACCAACTGGGACAAAGTGAATCTGCTCAACACCTTCGGTCCACTCGGCGGTCTGCTGGTAACCTATCTGCTGTTGTTTGCCGCGCTGATGCTCATTATCGGCTGGGAAAAACGCTTCTTCCGTCGCGCAGGGCTAACGCCTGCCAAGGAGTCTGTATGAAAAATATCGTGCCTGATTATCGCCTCGATATGGTCGGCGAACCGTGCCCATACCCGGCTGTCGCCACGCTGGAAGCGATGCCGCAATTGAAGAAAGGTGAAATTCTGGAAGTGGTGAGCGATTGCCCGCAGTCAATCAACAATATTCCACTGGATGCGCGTAATCACGGCTATACGGTGCTGGATATTCAGCAGGATGGCCCAACGATCCGCTATTTGATTCAGAAGTAACTGGTTGCCGGATGGTCGCTGCGCTTATCCGGCAAACAATCTCTGCACGTTAAACCTACACCTGCATCGACATCACTTCCTGGTAGGCCGACACCAGTTTGTTACGTACCTGAATACCCATCTGCATCGAGACCGACGCTTTTTGCATATCGGTCATCACATCATTTAACGCAATACCCGGCTCACCGAGGGTAAATTTCTCAGCCTGCGTACGGGACGCGGTTTGCACATCGCTGATTCGGTCTAACGCCGCATGCAGCTGACCGGCAAAACTCACGGTCGGTTGTGGCTGCATATCCTGCATTTTTGCTGACATCGCCGTGGCTTGTAACTGGCTGATGACCCCTTCAATCCCCTGTATTGCCGACATTCTGATCCCCTGGATGATTTTTTACTTAGCTGAGATTACCAGTTAGTCAATAAGATAAAGGCGTTAAATAACGATAAAAAACCACGGTTTTTAACGCATAGAAAAATTCGAAACCGCAAATAATGAGACCGTCAATTTTTCGAGTTTGCTGACCCGGGAGTGAGTCTTGTTCCACTTTGCAAAAAACGCCGTCCACGATAAGCCACGAGGTGCGAGATGAGTGCGACAGCATCGACTGCAACCCAGCTTAAACCTCTCGAGTGGTTAAACCGCCTGCGCGCGAATCCCAGAATTCCTCTGATTGTGGCGGGAGCAGCTGCCGTCGCTATCATCGTGGCGATGGTCCTGTGGGCCAAAACACCTGACTACCGCACACTGTTCAGCAACCTATCCGATCAGGATGGTGGCGCGATTGTCACCCAACTGACGCAGATGAACGTTCCCTATCGTTTTACTGAGGGAAGCGGTGCTATAGAAGTTCCTGCCGATAAAGTTCACGAATTGCGGTTACGTCTGGCACAACAAGGTCTGCCGAAGGGCGGCGCCGTTGGCTTTGAGCTGCTGGATCAGGAAAAGTTTGGTATTAGCCAGTTTAGCGAGCAGGTCAACTACCAGCGTGCGCTGGAAGGTGAATTAGCCCGTACTATTGAAACGCTGGGACCGGTAAAACGCGCCCGCGTGCATCTGGCAATGCCAAAACCGTCGCTGTTTGTGCGTGAGCAAAAAGCGCCTTCAGCCTCCGTGACCGTTAACCTTGAACCTGGCCGCGCACTGGATGAAGGTCAAATCAGTGCGGTCACGCATCTGGTTTCCAGCGCTGTTGCAGGCTTGCCGCCGGGTAACGTTACGCTGGTCGACCAGGCGGGTCATCTGTTAACTCAGTCGAACACCAGCAGCCGCGATCTTAACGATGCGCAGTTGAAATACGCCAGCGATGTCGAAGGGCGCGTTCAACGTCGTATCGAATCGATCCTGTCGCCGATTGTCGGCAACGGTAACGTACATGCGCAGGTCACCGCGCAACTGGATTTTGCTAATAAAGAGCAAACCGAAGAACAGTACCGTCCAAACGGTGATGATTCCCAGGCCGTGCTGCGTTCACGCCAGTTAAACGTCAGCGAGCAGATCGGTAGCGGAGCGCCAGGCGGCGTACCGGGCGCATTGTCTAATCAACCAGCACCGGCTAATACCGCGCCAATCGCCACCCCTCCGGCTAATCAGCAAAATGCGCAAACCGCGCAAACGGCAAATAACAACAATAATTCTGGTCCACGCAGTACGCAGCGTAATGAAACCAGCAACTATGAAGTCGACCGTACCATTCGCCACACCAAAATGAACGTCGGCGATGTGCAGCGTCTCTCGGTTGCAGTGGTGGTCAACTATAAAACGTTGCCGGACGGTAAACCGCTGCCGTTAACCGCCGATCAGATGAAACAGATTGAGGACCTGACCCGCGAAGCGATGGGCTTCTCCGACAAGCGTGGCGATACCCTGAACGTGGTGAATTCACCCTTCACGGCGACCGACGATTCCATTGGCGAGCTGCCCTTCTGGAAACAACAGGTCTTTATTGAACAGTTGATGACCGCTGGCCGTTGGTTGCTGGTGCTGCTTGTTGCCTGGATCCTGTGGCGTAAGGCTGTTCGCCCGCAGTTGGTTCGCCGCAGCGAAGAAGCAAAAGCGGTACAAGAACAAACGCGTATCCGTCAGGAAACCGAAGAAGCGGTAGAAGTTCGCCTCAGCAAAGACGAACAAACCCAGCAGCGTCGTACGAATCAACGTCTGGGTGCAGAAGTGATGAGCCAGCGTATTCGTGAAATGTCAGATAACGATCCGCGCGTCGTGGCGCTGGTCATTCGCCAGTGGATGAGTAACGATCATGAGTAATGCCCTTACCGGTACCGATAAAAGCGTCATCCTGCTGATGACCATTGGCGAAGATCGCGCGGCTGAGGTATTTAAACACCTTTCCACGCGCGAAGTTCAGGCGCTCAGTACAGCGATGGCGAACGTACGCCAGATCTCCAACAAACAGTTGACGGAAGTGCTGGCCGAGTTTGAGCAAGAAGCAGAACAATTTGCCGCGCTGAATATCAACGCCAACGAATATCTGCGCTCCGTGCTGGTGAAAGCGCTGGGCGAGGAACGCGCCTCCAGCCTGCTGGAAGATATTCTGGAAACCCGCGATACCACCAGCGGCATTGAAACGCTCAACTTTATGGAGCCACAAAGCGCCGCCGACCTTATCCGCGACGAGCATCCACAGATTATCGCCACCATTCTGGTGCACCTCAAACGGGGCCAGGCCGCCGATATTCTGGCGCTGTTCGACGAGCGTTTACGTCACGACGTGATGCTGCGTATCGCCACCTTCGGCGGCGTGCAGCCTGCCGCGCTGGCAGAACTGACCGAGGTACTGAACGGTCTGCTCGATGGTCAGAACCTCAAGCGCAGCAAAATGGGCGGCGTGAGAACGGCAGCAGAAATTATCAACCTGATGAAAACTCAGCAGGAAGAAGCGGTTATTACCGCCGTACGCGAATTCGACGGCGAGCTGGCACAGAAAATTATCGACGAGATGTTCCTGTTCGAAAACCTGGTGGACGTCGACGATCGCAGTATCCAGCGCCTGTTGCAGGAAGTGGATTCCGAATCACTGCTGATTGCCCTGAAAGGTGCCGAACAGCCGCTACGCGAGAAGTTCCTGCGCAACATGTCGCAACGTGCTGCCGATATTCTGCGCGACGACCTTGCCAACCGCGGCCCGGTGCGTTTGTCGCAGGTGGAAAACGAACAGAAAGCCATTCTGCTTATTGTGCGTCGTCTGGCGGAAACCGGCGAGATGGTGATAGGCAGCGGCGAGGATACCTATGTCTAACGAACTGCCGTGGAAAGTCTGGACTCCGGACGACCTCGCCCCACCGATGGCGGAGTTCGTACTGGCCGACCACAGCGAAACGCCGCTGTCAGAAGAAGCTGAAGAGCCACAGCTTTCCGCAGAGCAACAGCTTGAACAGCAGCTCGCACAGCTGCAAATGCAGGCCCATGAGCAAGGGTATAACGCGGGGCTGGCGGAAGGTCGACAAAAAGGTCACGAACAAGGCTATCAGGAAGGTCTGAGCCAGGGGCTGGAGCAAGGCCAGAACCAGGCGCGAGCACAGCATGCGCCGATCCATGCCCGCATGCAGCAGCTGGTGAGTGAGTTTCAGAATACGCTGGACGCGCTGGATAGCGTCATTGCCTCGCGACTGATGCAAATGGCGCTGGAAGCTGCGCGTCAGGTGATTGGTCAGACGCCAATCGTGGATAACGCGGCGCTGATTAAGCAAATCCAACAGTTATTGCAACAGGAACCGCTGTTTAGCGGTAAACCGCAGCTGCGCGTACATCCGGACGATCTCCAGCGTGTGGAGGAGATGCTCGGCGCCACTCTCAGCCTGCACGGCTGGCGGCTACGCGGCGATCCCACGCTGCATCACGGCGGTTGTAAAGTCTCAGCTGATGAAGGCGATCTGGATGCCAGCGTCGCCACGCGCTGGCAAGAACTCTGCCGTCTGGCAGCGCCGGGAGTCGTGTAATGACCACTCGCCTGACTCGCTGGCTCAATACGCTGGACAACTTCGAAGAGAAAATGTCACTGCTGCCTGCGGTGCGTCGTTATGGTCGCCTGACCCGCGCAACCGGGCTGGTGCTGGAAGCCACGGGGTTACAGCTGCCGCTCGGTGCCACCTGCGTCATTGAACGTCAGGACGGCAACGAAACCCAGGAGGTCGAAAGCGAAGTCGTGGGCTTTAACGGTCAACGTCTGTTTCTGATGCCGCTCGAAGAAGTCGAAGGCGTTCTGCCCGGCGCGCGCGTATACGCGAAGAACATTGCCGGAGAAGGCCTGCAAAGCGGGAAGCAATTACCGCTTGGCCCTGCTCTGCTGGGTCGTGTGCTGGACGGTAGCGGCAAACCGCTCGACGGCCTGCCCGCCCCGGATACCACCGAAACCGGCGCGCTGATTACACCGCCGTTTAACCCCCTGCAACGCACCGCAATTGAACACGTCCTGGATACTGGCGTACGCCCCATCAACGCGTTGTTAACCGTTGGACGCGGCCAGCGTATGGGGCTTTTCGCCGGTTCCGGCGTCGGTAAAAGCGTCCTGCTCGGCATGATGGCGCGCTATACCCAGGCCGATGTTATCGTCGTGGGTCTGATTGGCGAGCGTGGTCGCGAAGTTAAAGATTTTATTGAAAATATTCTCGGCGCTGACGGTCGCGCACGCTCGGTAGTGATTGCCGCTCCGGCGGACGTCTCGCCGCTGTTACGTATGCAAGGCGCGGCCTACGCCACGCGCATCGCCGAAGATTTTCGCGATCGCGGACAGCATGTATTGCTGATTATGGACTCCCTCACCCGCTACGCGATGGCACAACGTGAGATAGCCCTGGCGATCGGCGAGCCACCGGCAACCAAAGGTTATCCACCCTCAGTATTCGCTAAGTTACCGGCGCTGGTCGAACGGGCCGGAAACGGTATCCACGGAGGCGGTTCAGTCACCGCATTTTATACGGTACTGACCGAGGGTGACGACCAACAGGACCCGATTGCCGATTCCGCGCGCGCGATTCTGGACGGTCACATTGTGCTGTCTCGTCATCTGGCCGAGGCGGGTCACTATCCGGCCATCGATATTGAAGCCTCGATCAGCCGTGCCATGACCGCGCTCATTAGTGAAAAACACTATGCACGGGTGCGTAACTTTAAACAGTTGCTGTCCAGTTTCCAGCGTAACCGCGATCTGGTCAGCGTGGGAGCATATGCCAAAGGCAGCGATCCGATGCTGGATAAAGCCATAGCCTTATGGCCGCAGCTGGAAGCATTCTTACAGCAAGGTATTTTTGAACGGGCTGACTGGGAAGATTCTCTACAAGCTTTGGAACTAATTTTCCCTGGTGTGTGATTAAGCAGGAGAGCATAGGTCATGGCACAACATGGTGCATTAGCAACATTGAAAGACCTGGCTGAAAAAGAAGTAGATGACGCTGCTGTCTTATTGGGAGAGATGCGTCGTGGCTGTCAGCAGGCGGAAGAACAGTTAAAAATGCTGATCGATTATCAGCATGAGTATCGCAACAATCTGAATACCGATATGGGCCAAGGTATTACCAGCAATCGCTGGATCAATTACCAACAATTTATTCAGACGCTGGAAAAAGCGATTGAGCAACATCGCCAACAGCTCAATCAATGGACACAGAAAGTAGACCAGGCATTGAACAGTTGGCGCGACAAAAAACAACGATTACAGGCGTGGCAGACGTTGCAGGACAGACAAACCTCGGCGGCGTTACTGGCCGAAAACCGTCTGGATCAGAAAAAAATGGATGAATTTGCTCAGCGCGCAGCTATGAGGAAACCCGAATGATTACTTTACCCCAACTGATTACCACCGACACCGATGTAGCCGCAGGTCTTCAGTCAGGCAAAGCGGTAGATTCACCCGAGGATTTTTTAGCGCTGCTGGCTGGCGCATTAGGTGCGGGCGACGCACAAGGTAAAGATGCCCCGCTGTCGCTTGCCGATTTAAAAGCGGCTGGCAGCAAGCTGCAAAAAGGGTTGCTGCAAAAAAATGGCGATGCCACACCGTCGGTCAAATTAACCGATCTGCTGGCGCAACAGGAGCTGCAAACCGAGACTTCTCTTGCCGACATGACTGACGCTCAGCAACTGTTGTCCGCTCTCACGCCTTCACTGAAAGCGAATGCCCTGACGACACTGGGCAAAGTCGCGCAGCAGGACGAAAAAAACACTACGCTGAGTGATGACGATCTCGCCAACCTGAGCGCGTTGTTCGCCATGCTGCCAGGACAACCACTGGCTACGCCTGCCGTCGACAGCGCACCAGCCCCTGTTGATGCGGCGCTTTCCGCATTGTCACGAGGCGCGGTACACGGCGCGGCGACTGATAATGCAGACGAATTACTGCCGGGCGATGCCAAAAAAGGCAAAGCGGATGTCACGATTGCTGGCGGTGGTGCTAATCAGGCAAACAATCCAACATTAACCCCGCTGACGGCAGCAGTGAACGCCAGAGCTGAAATCGACAGCACCCCGTCACCGACCAGCATTGGCATGACTGCGGCCCCGCTAAGTGGTCCACAAACACACGCACAACCGTTACCGACGGCCGCGCCGGTGTTAAGCGCTCCGTTAGGTAGCCATGAATGGCAGCAATCGCTGAGCCAGCACGTCACCTTGTTCACGCGCCAGGGCCAGCAAAGCGCAGAGCTGCGTCTGCATCCGCAGGACCTGGGTCAGGTACATATTTCGCTCAAGCTGGACGATAACCTCGCGCAGTTACAAATGGTTTCACCGCACAGTCACGTGCGCGCTGCACTGGAAGCCGCATTACCGATGCTGCGTACACAGTTGGCTGAAAGCGGGATCCAACTGGGGCAAAGCAACATCAGCAGTGAAAGCTTCGCTGGCCATCAGCAGTCTTCCGGACAGCAACAGCAGTCTGGTCGCGCTCAAGGACAAGACATTTTTGCCGCTGAAGATGACGCAATACTGGCAACCCCAGCCTCGCTGCAAGCCGCTGCCCGCGGCGATGGCGCAGTAGACATCTTCGCCTAACGCCAGAGGTAGCATGATTATCCGCGTCTTTTCCACGCTTTGTCGTGGACAGGACACGGGATAATCAGCCCATAAGCTGTACCGAAACAGGAAGCCCGTATCTGATGACTGACTCCGCGATTAACAAAAAAAGTAAACGCGCTATTTGGATCCCTCTGCTGGTATTAATTACCCTCGCCGCCTGCGCAACTGCAGGTTATAGCTACTGGCGCATGCAGCAGCAGCCTTCCGCCAGCGTCAAAGCGGAACCGGCTCCACCGCCAGCCCCGGTGTTCTTTGCGCTGGATACCTTTACCGTCAATCTGGGTGATGCAGACCGTGTGCTGTATATCGGTATCACACTGCGCATGAAAGATGAGGCGACACGTTCACGTCTTAACGAATATCTGCCGGAAGTGCGCAGCCGCTTGCTGCTGCTATTTTCTCGTCAAAATGCGGCCACACTCGCCACCGAGGAAGGTAAGCAACAGCTGATTACCGCCATCAAAGAGACGCTGGCGACTCCGCTTGTTGTTGGACAACCGAAACAGGTTGTCACCGACGTTCTTTATACAGCTTTTATTCTGCGGTAAAGACATGGGCGACAGTATTCTTTCTCAGGCAGAAATCGACGCATTGCTGAACGGCGATAGCGAAACCAAAGACGAACCCATTTCAGGTATCGCAAAAGAAAGCGATATTCGTCCTTATGATCCCAACACTCAGCGTCGCGTGGTACGTGAGCGTTTACAGGCGTTGGAGATCATTAACGAACGCTTCGCGCGCCAGTTCCGTATGGGGTTATTTAACCTGTTGCGCCGTAGCCCGGATATTACCGTGGGTGCGATCCGTATCCAGCCTTACCACGAATTTGCGCGCAACTTGCCGGTTCCGACCAACCTGAACTTAATCCACCTGAAGCCGCTGCGCGGTACGGGTCTGGTGGTGTTCTCACCAAGTCTGGTATTTATCGCCGTAGACAACCTGTTCGGTGGTGACGGTCGTTTCCCGACGAAAGTGGAAGGCCGCGAATTTACGCACACAGAACAGCGCGTTATCAACCGCATGCTGAAGCTGGCGCTGGAAAGCTACAGCGACGCGTGGAAGGCCATCAACCCACTGGAAGTGGAATACGTCCGTTCTGAGATGCAGGTGAAATTTACCAATATCACCACCTCCCCGAACGACATTGTGGTGAACACCCCGTTCCACGTTGAAATTGGCAACCTGACCGGTGAATTTAACATCTGTCTGCCATTCAGCATGATTGAGCCGTTGCGTGAGCTGCTGGTGAATCCGCCGCTGGAAAACTCGCGTAATGAAGATCAGAACTGGCGCAATAATCTGGTGCGTCAGGTTCAGCATTCTGAGCTGGAGCTGGTGGCAAACTTTGCCGACATTCCGCTGCGGCTATCCCAGATTTTAAAACTGAAACCCGGCGATGTACTGCCGATTGAAAAACCCGACCGCATTATTGCTCATGTGGACGGCGTGCCTGTGCTGACCAGCCAGTATGGCACTGTAAACGGTCAGTATGCGTTACGCGTAGAACATCTGATAAACCCGATTTTGAATTCGCTGAATGAGGAACAGCCCAAATGAGTGATATGAATAATCCGTCCGATGAGAACACTGGCGCATTGGACGATCTGTGGGCTGACGCGTTAAACGAGCAAAAAACCACGCCCACCAAAAGTGCGGCCGATGCGGTATTCCAGCAGTTAGGTGGCGGCGACGTCAGCGGTGCTTTGCAGGACATCGACCTGATCATGGACATTCCGGTCAAACTGACCGTCGAACTGGGCCGTACCCGCATGACCATCAAAGAGCTGCTGCGCCTGACGCAGGGGTCGGTTGTCGCACTGGATGGTCTGGCAGGCGAACCGCTGGATATCCTGATCAACGGTTATCTGATTGCCCAGGGCGAAGTCGTCGTGGTCGCGGATAAATACGGTGTGCGTATCACTGACATTATCACCCCGTCTGAACGTATGCGCCGTCTGAGCCGTTAATCATGAATACCCAGGCTACCGTTTCTCAACCCGCCGCCGTTCCCGGCTCACCGCTGGTGCAGGTAAGCGGCGCGCTGCTCGGGATCATCGTCTTGATCCTGGCGGTGGCCTGGGTCATTAAACGTCTGGGGTTTGCCCCCAAAAGTGCCGGTACACGCGGGTTGAAAGTCACGGCCAGCACCTCATTGGGTCCACGTGAGCGCGTGGTGATTGTCGAGGTCGAAGATACCCGTCTGGTACTGGGTGTCACAGCCTCGCAGATTAACGTCCTGCACACCCTGCCCCCGGCACCTGCCGATGCAGAAGAAAAAACGGCCTCCCCTGCGGATTTCCAGGCCATGATGAAGAGTTTGCTTAAGCGTCCTGGGAGATCCTGATGCGCCGTTTGTTATCCCTCACGCTGGCAGGCTTGTGGCTTTTCAGTCCCGTTGCCCTCGCCCAACTCCCGGGTCTGGTTAGTCAGCCATTGCCGGGCGGCGGACAAAGCTGGTCTTTGCCCGTGCAGACACTGGTGTTCATCACCTCGCTGACGTTCCTGCCTGCAATTTTGCTGATGATGACCAGCTTCACCCGCATCATCATTGTTTTCGGTCTCCTGCGAAATGCACTGGGTACCCCCTCTGCACCACCTAACCAGGTGCTACTGGGCCTGGCGCTCTTTTTGACCTTTTTCATCATGTCGCCAGTGATCGATAAAATCTACGTCGACGCATATCAACCGTTCAGCGAAGAGAAGATCTCCATGCAGGAAGCTATGGAGAAAGGTGCCCAGCCGCTGCGTGAGTTTATGTTGCGCCAGACCCGTGAAGCCGATCTGGCCCTCTTCGCGCGCTTAGCAAACAGCGGTCCATTACAGGGACCAGAAGCCGTGCCGATGCGAATTTTGCTACCCGCTTATGTCACCAGTGAGTTGAAAACAGCATTCCAGATAGGTTTTACCATTTTTATTCCGTTTCTGATTATCGACCTGGTGATCGCCAGCGTACTGATGGCGCTCGGGATGATGATGGTACCGCCAGCCACAATCGCGTTGCCGTTTAAGCTGATGCTGTTTGTGTTGGTAGACGGTTGGCAGCTACTTGTCGGCTCGCTGGCACAAAGCTTTTACAGTTAGAGGCGCGAAATGACTCCTGAATCGGTCATGATGATGGGCACAGAGGCGATGAAAGTCGCCCTGGCCCTTGCTGCGCCTTTGCTGTTGGTCGCTCTCGTCACAGGTCTTATCATCAGTATTCTGCAGGCGGCGACCCAGATTAACGAAATGACGCTGTCCTTCATTCCCAAAATTGTCGCGGTGTTTATTGCCATCATTGTTGCTGGCCCGTGGATGCTTAACCTGCTGCTCGACTACGTGCGTACGCTGTTCAGCAATATCCCCTATATCATCGGGTAGACAACGTTATGTTGCAGGTGACCAGCGTTGAGTGGCTCCACTGGCTGAATTTATACTTCTGGCCTTTGCTGCGCATACTGGCGCTCATCTCAACGGCCCCCATCCTCAGTGAACGAGCCATCCCCAAACGGGTAAAGCTGGGGCTGGGGTTGATGATAACCGTCGTTATCGCCCCGTCAATTCCCGCCGTTGACGTCCCCATCTTTTCGATCGGCGCACTATGGCAGGCAATGCAACAAATCCTGATCGGTATCGCTTTAGGCTTCACCATGCAGTTTGCGTTTGCCGCAGTACGTACCGCCGGGGAATTAATTGGCCTGCAAATGGGCCTTTCCTTCGCGACGTTCTTCGATCCCGGTAGCCGTCTGAATATGCCGGTTCTGGCACGACTGATCGACATGCTCGCCATGCTGCTGTTCCTGACCTTTAACGGTCATTTATGGCTGATTTCGCTGCTGGTAGATACTTTTCATACTCTGCCCATCGGTGGCAATCCGGTGAACAGCAATGCGTTTCTCGCGCTGGCACGGGCGGGCAGCCTGATTTTCCTCAACGGGCTAATGCTGGCCCTGCCGGTAATGACGCTGCTACTCACGCTGAACCTCGCACTTGGTTTGTTAAATCGCATGGCGCCACAGCTGTCGGTTTTCGTCATCGGCTTTCCTCTCACTCTGACCGTAGGTATTTCACTGATGGCGGCGCTAATGCCATTAATTGCGCCATTCTGCGAACGATTATTCAGTGAGATTTTTAATTTACTGGCCGATATCGTTAGCGAAATGCCTGGAAAATAATAACCCTTAATTTTTATCCTGTTTTACTAAGGATTGTCCTAATTTTAAAAAG
Source organism: Citrobacter sp. Cf125 (assembly GCF_030333935.1). NCBI lineage: Bacteria > Pseudomonadati > Pseudomonadota > Gammaproteobacteria > Enterobacterales > Enterobacteriaceae > Citrobacter > Citrobacter sp. Cf125. The sequence goes on from NZ_JAOWEY010000022.1 coordinate 636,021, forward strand.
TGACAACATCCACCAGGATATCTCTGTCGCGGCTTATTTGTTTTTGCCTCACTCACATAACGCAACATTCACTTTACTTTAAGATGTTTCCTGGCAAATTATACGCAACTTTACGGGATAGTAAATTCGCCTGAAAAACAGCGAAAGCGTCATCTTGGGTCGTTATTATTCCGTTTAGTTGTGATGAAATAATCAGGTAAGGGGAATTATCGTTACGCATTGAGTGAGGGTATGCCATGTCAACGATTATTATGGATTTATGCAGTTACACCCGACTAGGGTTAACCGGGTATCTGGTAAGTCGGGGAGTGAAAAAAAGGGAAATCAACAACATTTCCAACGTTGATGAACTCAGTCTCGCCTGTGTCTCTCAACAACCCGCTGTGGTGTTTATTAATGAGGACTGCTTTATCCACGATCCTGCTAATAGCCAGCAAATAAAGCAAATCATTAATCAGCATCCCAGCACATTATTTATTGTGTTTATGGCAATTGCCAACGTGCATTTTGATGAATATCTACTCGTCAGAAAAAACTTATTGATTAGTTCTAAATCGATTAAACCTGACTCATTGGATAAACTACTTGGCGATATTCTGAAAAAAGAAGTAGATATTGCTATTGATGTGAATCTGCCGACATTATCATTAAGTCGAACCGAATCCAGCATGTTGCGTATGTGGATGGAGGGTCAGGGAACAATACAGATATCAGATCAAATGAATATCAAAGCCAAGACGGTGTCATCCCATAAGGGGAATATAAAACGAAAGATTAAGACGCATAATAAGCAAGTTATCTATCACGTTGTGAGACTTACGGACAACGTCACCAATGGTATCTTTGTGAATATGCGCTAAGACGTTCTGACTGGTGGCGACTCCACCAGTCAGAATCAAACAGCGGAACTCATCTCACTCCACTTTTTCCACAAAGATACCATCCTGATGACCTGATTCATTAAAGAACCAGATACCGAGCGGGTAGTCTTCCAGCGAAACCAGGTACATGGTGCCTTCACTAAACTCTTCGATTGCCAGTACCACGCCCGGTCGACGAGGACCGCCGTCCGTTTTGACTGTGACCCGATCATTCACCTTCATAGTTTTCCTCCTGTGGCTTTGTGCCAGTGTAGAACAAATTCCTTTTTCTGGCAGCGCTCTGCACGCGCGATTGCGGGTTTTATCGACGGTCTATACTTAAGTTGTGCGTATCTGATGTTTGGGTACGCTCCCCCGGTATCCTTAACGGTTGAGAGGTATGAGGATGAAAACCGCGAAAGAGTACAGCGATACGGCCAAACGTGAAGTCAGCGTCGATGTCGACGCGCTGCTAAAGGCAATCAACGAAATCTGCGAGAGTGAAATTCATCGCAGCCAGGATGACCCGGAGCGCGTTAGCGTCGACGGCCGAGATTACCATACATGGCATGAACTGGCCGACGCGTTCGAGCTTGATATCCATGACTTTAGCGTATCGGAGATCAATCGCTGACTGAGGGCGAAAAAAATCCCGGCCCTTATCGGGTCGGGATCAAGCTTGCTTATGCAAGAAGCACTTGTAAATTCGTTACACCAGAAAATCTGATGTGAACCAAACCTTATCTGCAATTTTTTTGCCTGACAAGTAAATAATTCTCACCAAAATGATAAATATAACTAATGGGTGAGAGATCACCAAGTTACGGTCGAGTCAAATGTTCAGGCATCCTGACAGAGCTGTCTTCGCTCGCCCGGCACCACCAGTTCATCTTCACGGAATGCTTCCCGTTTAACGCCAAAGCCGTCGTACCAGCGACACTCCACCATTCCGCTGGCATACCCGGTAACGATCATACGTGGGCCACCCTCTTTGGAGGTGACTTCCTCACTGACAGAAAAGACCATACCTGCCTCCTGTATCAAGAGAAACCTTTACACCTTAGATGACAAAGAGGCGTTTTGCATAATCAGTCCTGTAACAATTAGTGCGAAACTCCGCGCAGTCTGGCGACAGCTTTCACCAGCAGAACGACAATCCCACCGATGATAAAGCCGAGCACCAGGTTAAGCAGGGTCGGAAGCATTAGCGAAATCAATGTACTTTGCTGTTGAGCAAAATGTTCAATCGCATGATGCAGCGGTGATATTCCGTGTACCACAATACCGCCCCCCACTAAAAACATCGCCAATGTACCGACCACAGAAAGTGTTTTCATCAGCCAGGGGGCAACCACCAGCAACCCTTTCCCCAGAGACTGGGCAAGTTGGCTACGTTTTTCTGCCAGCCAGTACCCGATGTCGTCAAGCTTAACGATAATCCCGACCAGGCCATACACGCCCACGGTCACCACTAACGCGATACCCGATAACACCAACACCTGATTCAGCAAAGGTGCATCCGCTACAATACCCAGCGTAATCGCAACAATCTCGGCAGACAAAATGAAGTCAGTACGTATTGCCCCTTTGATTTTATCTTTCTCAAAGGTGAGTGGATCCTGTGCGGCCAGAGCAGCCAGACGCTGCTGACGCTCTTCCGGGCTTTCTTTGTGCTTACGCGCCTCCAGGGTATGCAGAACCTTTTCTACCCCTTCAAAACAGAGAAACGCCCCACCTACCATTAATAATGGGGTGATCGCCCAGGGAATAAATGCGCTTATCAATAGCGCCAACGGTACAAGGATAACTTTGTTTACAAACGACCCCTTCGCCACGCTCCAGACCACCGGGAGTTCACGGTTCGCCCGCACGCCCGATACCTGCTGCGCATTAAGCGACAGATCATCTCCCAGCACGCCCGCGGTTTTTTTCGCGGCCAATTTTCCCATCACTGATATATCATCCAGCAGCGTGGCGATATCATCGAGTAAGGTTAGTAAGCTACTTCCTGCCAAAATTTTGACCCTCAATATTATTTTTTTGCAGTCATAAGTATGAAGTAAAACACGCCATGCTGAAACTGACCTTTCTGGTCAACAAGTTTTTAACATCGACACGTAATTATAAATCTCGCCAGTAAGATAGTTTTGACGTTTACTATGTTGCACCTTTTTATTTCTACCGTGAGGGATTATGCGTTTCAGGCAATTGTTACCGCTTTTCAGTGCGCTATTCGCGCTGTACATCATTTGGGGTTCCACGTACTTCGTTATTCGCATTGGTGTTGAAAGCTGGCCGCCGTTAATGATGGCAGCCGTACGTTTTCTCTCTGCGGGAATTTTATTAACAAGTTTTTTACTTATTCGCGGGCATAAGCTCCCCCCCTTACGCTTAATCCTAAACGCCGCGTTAATTGGTATCCTGCTGTTGGCTGTGGGTAATGGACTGGTCACCGTCGCAGAACATCAAAATGTCCCTTCCGGTATTGCCGCCGTGGTGGTCGCCACCGTCCCGCTATTTACGCTGTGTTTTAGCCACTTTTTTGGCATCAAAACGCGCAAACTGGAATGGTTGGGGATAGCGATTGGGCTCGCAGGGATCATCATGCTGAACAGCGGAGGCAATTTAAATGGCAATCCGTGGGGCGCTATTTTAATCCTGATCGGTTCGATAAGCTGGGCGTTTGGCTCGGTGTACGGTTCACGCATTACGCTACCCGTTGGCATGATGGCCGGAGCCATTGAAATGTTAGCAGCCGGTATTGTGCTGATGTGCGCATCGTTACTCTCCGGGGAAAAACTGACCACCATGCCAACATTTTCAGGCTTTATGGCGGTGGCTTACCTGGCCCTGTTTGGCTCCATTATTGCCATTAATGCGTATATGTTCTTGATCCGCAATGTCAGCCCGGCGCTAGCCACCAGCTATGCCTACGTCAATCCGGTTGTTGCGGTGCTGTTAGGTACCGGTCTGGGGGGAGAAAGACTAGCCCCTATCGAATGGCTGGCGCTCGGCGTGATCGTGTTTGCTGTGGTGCTGGTAACGTTGGGGAAATACCTGTTCCCTGTTAAAGCGGATGCCGTCGCGAGTTCGTCGGAAAAGACATTACAGTAAATGAATACCGAGAGTGTCGATCTGCGCGGTGTCGCCACCGCCGCAGATCCACTCGATGACACGTTCAGATAACGCTTCATCATCCAGCTTTTCGCGACCACGCAGGGCGCACTCCCAGACAATCAGTACGCGCCAGCCAAGAGCCTGCAATTTTTCACAATCCCGCGCATCGCGTTGGACATTTTTGCCTATTTTTTCCAGCCAGAATTCCGTTCGTGTCGCGGGGACTTTAAACAAATAGCAATTGTGGTGGTGCCAGAAACAACCGTGAGTAAAAATCACACAATGATAATCATCCACCACAAAATCGGGGCGACCGGGTAACGTCGCATCCTGCACGCGAAACGTTACCCCCTGCTCTGTCAGCACGCTGGCAAGGCGTTTTTCAATTGCGGTATCGCGGGTGGCTATCGCCCGCATATTTTTACTGCGTGTTGCTTTATCGTGAACGTCTGCCATGCAGGTTCTCTTTCTCGCGAATAGCAACTGCCTGCCTGATTTTTGGCTCCAGCAGCCTGGCCACCGCCGCAAATGCCGGAACGACCACCGAATTACCAAACTGGCGATAAGCCTGAGTATCTGACACGGGGATCCTGAACTGATAGCCTTGCGGAGATTCAAACCCCATCAGGCGCGCGCACTCTCTGGGCGTAAGTCTGCGTGGGCGGTGTCGCTGATTCTGCGGATCGTCAAAATCTTTTTCACCCAGCGCCATATCCCAGCCACGGTCAATCAGAATCTCCGCCCCATCCTTATAATAACGCGCAGATAATGTGCGCGTTACGCTATCAGGGTTACCGGGATACACCATGCCATAGCCAAATCCATTTCCCCGCGCCTGATGCTTTTTCGCATAGCGGTAGAGGTATTTCCACAGCACCGGCGTCAGCACATATTTCGCATCGACGTTCGGCTCAAGCAGTTCCGCCAGGGTAGTACGCCGCTGCGGATAACGCGTGACAATATCCCGCAGCGTGAAGTCTGATTTCAAATTCAGATCGCGTCGGAAGCCGACAAGCACGATACGTTCGCGATGTTGAGGCAAAAAATGTTGCCCATCGATAATTTTCGGATCATCCGGACCGTTATCTGCCGCATCTGCCACGTCATACCCCAGCTCGTCCAGCGTCTGCATAATGATGCGAAACGTTTTGCCCTGATCGTGACTCTTCAGGTTTTTGACGTTTTCGAGCACAAATATTGCTGGTCGACGAGCGTCGATAATGCGCACCACGTCAAAAAAGAGTGTGCCTTGTGTATCACAGGCAAAACCGTGGGCCCGCCCTAACGCATTTTTCTTTGACACCCCGGCCAGGGAGAAGGGCTGACAAGGAAATCCCGCCAGCAGTACATCGTGTTCTGGAATGTGCTGGCGAATATGTTCTGCCGCCTGCTGGTCGCTCACCCCATCCTGATGGCTCAGCGTGACATCACGAATATCTTCATTAAAGTGATGCTGGAAGGGATCGCAATAGTTGTTCGCTTTGTAGGTACGCACCGCATGCTTGTTCCACTCGCTGGTAAACACGCACTGCCCACCAATTGCCTCAAAGCCGCGACGAATCCCGCCAATGCCGGCAAACAGATCGATAAATCGAAAGGCATAATGCGGATGATGCGCAGGTGGCGTCGGCAGCAAGGAATTCAGATAAGTAAACTCATTGTCGCTGAGGCGATGCCATGTTTCGTTCGCCACCACTCGCTTAAAGATGGCCGGACTCCAGCGGTTCTCGCCAACACCGTTCAGATAAGCAACCAGGGTTTTCACGTCATATATTTCAAGCAACTTAGCCAAAATCACCTGCGCGGCGGCCTTGTTATCATCTGTCATCGGGTTCATGGAGCCTGCTACTGAAAAATTATCCTGCATACATTTAACCGGCCGAAATGGATAACCGACAGATTAACATAAAATAGTGCGGTTGACGTTGCGGCTGTACTGGCGACTAACGTGCTTTAAAGGGTTGAATCGCGTCAAGATCCAGCATTTCATACTCTCCTTTTAACTCCGCACTCAGCTTCGCCATATACGTCAGTAAGAAGTCAGCATTATGCTGCGCTAAATGTCGTCCTTGTTCAGTGTGCATCGTCGACGGCAACGTCAATAACTTCGTCTGGAAGTGATCGAGCGCGTACTGTTTGTCGTCAAGGCCACGCTGGCGGGCAAACGGATCTTCCGCATCAAATAGCGCCACGCCTAACGCACCAGACACAGCAAATACGCGCGCTAGACCGATAGCCCCCAGCGCCTCAAGCCGGTCCGCATCCTGCACGATTTTCGCTTCAAGGGTTTCTGGTGCAATTTTGGCGCTAAAACTGTGCGCCTCAATGGCATGGCACACGGCAGGTATTCTTTGTTGTGGAAAATCCGGAAAATCGCGCATCAAAATGCGACGCGTTTCCAGAGCTGCCAGTACCGACGAACGATGACGCTCAGGATGGTTCTTTGGCAGGCTGACGAGATCATGGAAGTAGCACGCGGTCAGCACCACTAGCCAGTCTACAGTAGCATCTGTACTCAGCTTTTGCGCCGTCATCCACACACGACGAAAGTGAAAGATGTCATGCGCGGCATCTTGTCCGGAATGGTTATCAGCTAACCAAGCTTCAAATTGCGACTGCCAGTCGTGCAGTTTCATGCTATCTCCCTTTGTAGAAAGAAAATCACCTTAGCAACAATTTTCATTGCAAACCACTGCCTGCCCCATTACATAATTAACTTTTATTATCACACCGAAAACAAAATCCACATGAATTTATAAAAACCATAATTTCAATATCAACAACCATATTATATGAATAACAAAAATAAATACTCCACACAAATAAAATTCAAATTTCAAATAAATAGCCAGATATACATAAGATATTGATTAAAAATAATTTATGTGACAAATAACAATTTAACCAACATATATTTATAGTTATAAAAACACACCGATGAAACATTTAGAAATATTTTAAATACATTTGTTACATGTTATATTTTAAGTTAAATGAACTTCATAGATAGTATCCAAATGTAGTTGCTTGGATAGTACTACATATTCATTTTAATTATCATGCAAAGGGAATACATAATGAAAAGAAAAGTATTGGCACTGCTTCTCCCTGCTTTATTAGCTGCAGGCGCAGCAAATGCGGCTGAAATCTATAATAAAAACGGCAATAAACTGGATCTGTACGGAAAAGTCGATGGTCTGCGTTATTTCTCTGATGATGTAGGCAGCGACGGCGACATGACCTATGCGCGTCTGGGCTTTAAGGGCGAAACGCAGATCAACGATATGCTGACTGGCTATGGTCAGTGGGAATATAACATTCAGGCCAACGGTACCGAAGGTGACAAAGGCGATTCATGGACTCGTCTGGCCTTTGCCGGTTTAGGTTTTGGTCAAAACGGTACTTTCGACTACGGTCGTAACTACGGCGTCGTGTACGACGTTGAGGCCTGGACCGATATGCTGCCAGAATTCGGTGGTGATACCTACACTCAGACCGACGTTTACATGCTGGGCCGTACCAACGGCGTTGCTACCTATCGTAATAAAGGCTTCTTTGGTCAGGTTGATGGCCTGAACTTTGCCCTGCAGTATCAGGGTAATAATGAAAATGGTGACAGTCGGTGGAGTGGTCAGGAAGGTTCCGGTAACAGTGAAGGCCGCAAACTGGCGAAAGAAAACGGCGACGGTTTCGGTATGTCTACTTCCTATGACTTCGACTTCGGTTTAAGCCTCGGTGCGGCATACTCCGCATCTGACCGTACCGACTCTCAAGTTGCTCGCGGTTACCAGGACGGTATGAACAAGCGCAATAACTACGCTGGCGGCGAAACAGCTGAAGCCTGGACTGTTGGCGCGAAGTATGACGCTAACAACGTTTACCTGGCAGCCATGTATGCAGAAACCCGCAATATGACCTATTACGGCGGCGGCAACGGCGAGAATAATGGTGGCATTGCTAACCAAACCCAGAACTTTGAAGTTGTGGCTCAGTATCAGTTCGATTTCGGTCTGCGTCCATCCATCGCTTACCTGCAGTCTAAAGGCAAGGATTTAGGTGGTCAGGAAGTGAGCCATGGTAACTGGCGTTACGTCGACAAAGATCTGGTCAAATATGTTGAAGTGGGTATGACTTACTACTTCAACAAAAACATGTCCACCTACGTTGATTATAAAATCAACCTGCTGGACGAAGACGACAGCTTCTATGAAAGCAATGGTATCGCAACTGACGACATCGTTGCCGTTGGTTTAGTCTATCAGTTCTAATTACGACAAAAATACGCAAGCCCGCTTCATACCAAGCGGGCTTTTTCACCGCACAGGGATAAGCTCTGCTAACAGCGCCAGATATCCGACATTCTTTTAGAATTAATGCGGGGAAGATTTTGAAAAAATATTGATAACCAGAACCCCAGCGCAAATCAGGAACATGCCTGCGATCGCCGGGAAATCCAGCTTTTGCCCACTTACCAACCAGCCCAAAAGGCTGATTAATACGATTCCAGCACCAGACCAAATTGCGTACGCAATACCCGTTGGAATCGTCGACAGCGTCTGAGCGAGAAGATAAAAAGCAGTGCAGTAGCACACAATGGTTGCGACAGATGGCCATAGACGTGTAAACCCATCAGAGAACTTCATCAGGGTTGTACCTATTACTTCAGCTACAATGGCCCCGGCAAGGAAAATGTATGAATTCAAAATCTGGCCCCATGTGACAATCTACGATAATTATCATATCACAAAGGGTTAAGTGAGTTTATCCAAAACAAGGCGTGGGCATAACCCCAACAAATATTGCAATCTTGTCACCGTCTTGTGCGCCCGCTCATCGCTCAAAGATAACTTTCAGATTTATTCTTGAGGCTTGTTGCTAATTTCTCTAACGGCCTGGTTTCTGGGGCTATCTTCTTCTAGCATAAAAGCCAAAATAACTTTAGCTACCCTGCCCCTGGTTTAACTTTGAGCCGCAGGAAAAAAACTTGATAGAAACGAGAAAGGACAAACAACTATTCTCAGATCACAAAACTGAACGCCAGGTTGCGGTTTATGACAGAAAAGTGAAAATTTCCCCCACACTGGATCTTCCAGTATTGGGCAAATCAGAACATGATGATGGCGAGCTTTATACTAAGCGAATATACCGACACTATACCAAGTGTGACATGAGTCGTTGAAAGGAATTGAGCTAAGTGTTTGAATAGTGGCGGAGAGAGGGGGATTTGAACCCCCGGTAGAGTTGCCCCTACTCCGGTTTTCGAGACCGGTCCATTCAGCCGCTCTGGCATCTCTCCGTTTTGGCGGTTGCCATGATGCCAGGTAATTTGGCATTTTAACAGACCCCGTTCCGTCAATTTCGTTCAAGTGACGAGTTTGCGAGCAAAACGATGATTAAGTGGCCCTGGAAAGAGCAAGAAACAACCCGGAGTGACGACTGGCCGTGGGACGACGCCCTGGCTATTCCTCTTCTGGTGAATCTCACCGAGCAAGAACAAGCCAGACTTATCGCCCTGGCCGAGCGCTTTTTACAGCAAAAAAGATTGGTAGCGCTTCAGGGGTTTGAACTTGACCCACTGAAAAGTGCGCGCATTGCGCTGCTTTTCTGTTTGCCTGTCCTGGAATTAGGGGTCGAGTGGCTCGACGGGTTTCATGAAGTTCTCATCTACCCTGCCCCGTTTGTCGTTGACGATGAATGGGAAGACGATATTGGGCTGGTGCATAATCAACGGGTTGTACAGTCCGGGCAGAGCTGGCAGCAAGGTCCGATAATCCTTAACTGGCTCGACATTCAGGATTCTTTTGATGCCTCCGGCTTTAATCTGATCATCCATGAAGTGGCACATAAGCTTGATATGCGTAATGGCGACCGCGCCAGCGGTATTCCGGCGATCCCTCTGCGAGATATTGCCGGTTGGGAGCACGACCTGTATGCCGCAATGAATAACATTCAGGATGAAATTGATCTGGTCGGTGAAACCGCGTGCAGTATAGATGCTTACGCAGCAACCGACCCGGCCGAATGCTTTGCCGTTCTTTCGGAGTATTTCTTCAGTGCTCCTGAATTATTTGCGCCACGTTTTCCGGCCTTATGGCAGCGTTTTATTCAGTTTTACCGCCAGAACCCCATGGAGCGGTTACGCGATACCCGCTAAGATGGTCATTATCGCTCACCAAATGTGCATTAACGCTGAATTTGAAGATTAATTAAGCAATTGAAATGACGCGCTAATTTTACTGTTGACACCTCATGGTGAGGTCAGTAATATGCGCCTCGTTCACACGATTCCTCTGTAGTTCAGTCGGTAGAACGGCGGACTGTTAATCCGTATGTCACTGGTTCGAGTCCAGTCAGAGGAGCCAAATTTAAGAAGCCTGCTTAGGAAACTAAGCAGGCTTTTTGCTTTTTCGGTCGCTATAAAATCCCCTCTGATAAGCACCCTGCCTGCTCCGCACCCCGTTACATGCCGCATCACAACGTTGATTAAAGTTATGTAAATGTAAATCGTTTAAACTTTGCAATTATTGTAAGTGCTAGTGATTATCATTTATTGTACGCGAGCCAAAGGAACGAGCCCTCGCTCGGTTCACTGTACGTTCCAATTACTCTGGGATATAAACGATGAATTCTCTGCCTCGCGCCGGACTGCGCCGTATCACTCTTGCCTCTTCCCTGGTCTTCTCAGTTAGCCTACCGGCTTTCGCTCAGGAAACGTTAACGCTCTATACAACCCGTGAACCGGGTCTAATCCAGCCCTTGCTTGATAGCTGGACCAAAACCAGCGGCATCAAAGTCAGTACGGTCTATATCAAGGACGGTATGCTTGAGCGCGTTAAAGCTGAAGGTAAAAATTCACCTGCCGACCTGCTGATGACCGTCGATGCCGGTAATCTCATTGATTTAGTGGAAGCGGGTGTAACTCAGCCAGTAGAGTCAGAAGCACTGAAAACCGCTATTCCGGCTAATCTGCGCGGTGCAGATAATCAGTGGTTTGCGCTATCGATGCGTGCCCGCGTGCTGTATGCCGAGAAGTCACTGCCAATCGATAACTGGCATTACGAACAACTCGCCAGCCCTGAGTACAAAGGTAAAGTCTGTATTCGTTCCGGACAGCACCCGTATAACACGGCGCTGATCGCCGCAATGATTGCTCATCACGGCGAAGCAAAGACCGAAGAATGGCTGCGCGGTGTGAAAGCTAACCTGGCGCGTAAAGCTACTGGTGGCGATCGCGATGTTGCTCGCGATATCCTCGGCGGCATTTGCGATATTGGTCTCGCCAACTCCTATTACGTCGGCCATATGAAAAATGCCAAAGAAGGCAGCGATGCGCGTCAATGGGGCGATGCGATTAAAGTCGTTAAACCTACCTTTGAAAATGGCGGTACACACGTCAACATCAGTGGTGCAGCTGTAGCCCGCTATGCGCCAAATAAAGCCGATGCCGTTAAGCTGATGGAATATCTGGTTTCAGCACCTGCCCAGCAGCAGTATGCGAAAGCGAACTTCGAATACCCGGTACTGAAAGGCGTGACGCTTGACCCGGTTATCAACGCAACTATTGGCGAAATCGACGTCGATAAAACACCATTAACCGAAATCGTTAAATATCGTAAACAAGCTAGTCTGCTGGTAGATAAAGTTGGATTCGATCAATAAACCTCTGCAGTTTCCGACGTTACGCGGCCTGGTTTCCGGGCCGCAGTCATTATTAACGCCGCTACATCTTGGCGCACTGTGCGTAGCGCTTGGCGTTCTGACACCGATCATTGCGCTGATTTGGCAGGCTACCCAAGCCGATTTATCTCACTGGGATAATCTCCTGACGTATGTACTACCTGCCGCACTAAAAAATACCGTGCTGTTATTAGCCGGTGTCGCGGTGATGGTCGGCGTGATTGGCGTAGGCAGCGCATGGGCGGTAACGGCATGGGATTTCCCCGGACGTAAAATACTTAGCTGGGCGTTACTGTTGCCGCTGGCGATGCCGACCTACATTGTGGCCTTTGCGTGGCTTGATCTGCTGCATCCGATTGGCCCCCTGCAAACCTTTATCCGTTTTTTACTGGGTTTTGACAGCCCAAGACAGTTCCGTCTGCCAGATTTACGCTCACTTTCCGGCGCAATCATCCTACTCGGATTGGTGCTTTACCCATACGTGTATCTGACAACCCGTGCCATGTTTATTAGCCAACCGGCCCATTTACTGGAAGCCGCACGCACGCTGGGATGCAGCGCAACCGGAACCTTCTTTCGTGTTGCATTGCCCATGGCCCGTCCGGCACTGGCCGTTGGGATCAGCCTTGCACTGCTGGAAACGCTCAACGATATTGGCGCATCGGAGTTTCTCGGGGTACAGACGTTAACCGTTACCGTGTACACCACATGGATCTCGCGTTCTGATTTATCTGCCGCGGCACAAATTGCCTGCATGATGCTGATGTTTATATTCCTTATTCTGACGCTGGAATTTTATGGTCGCAGAAAACAAGGATTCAGCAGTCGCAGCCTACGGGAAATTCAACCTACGCGCGTGCAGGGCTGGCGTGGCTGGCTGCTTGGTGGCGTTATTTCACTGCCTGTCCTGCTGGGTTTTCTGGCTCCGGTTCTGTTTTTAATGTGGGAAAGCGCCAAACGCATAGGTGATGAGAATCCGCTTTCCTCTTCGTTACTATCAGCATTACAAAATACGCTATCGCTGGCGGCGGGAACCACGCTGGTGGTGGTTTGCGTCAGTATGTTAGTGGCCTGGAGCGCGCGTCATAGCGCCGCCGACAACGCCATGCCAGGATTTCGTCGCGGCGTGATGCGTCTGGCTTCTTTAGGCTATGCGGTTCCCGGCACAATTCTGGCAATTGGTTTTTTGACCCCCGCCATGGCGGTAGACCGCTGGCTGGCCGATTTACTGGATGTTCGTGGTCTGCCGCTGATGTCCGCCGGGATCCTGCTGGTAATTTGTTGTGCCATGCGATTCCAGGCGATTGCCATTGGCGCACTGGATTCTGGTCTGGGCCGTATCCCCCCCTCACTGGAACAGGCGTCTCGTCTGTTGGGTGAGAATGGCGCGGGGACGTTTGCACGGGTCCATTTTCCCCTGCTGCGCCCAGCGTTAGTCAGCAGTGCCCTGCTGGTTTTTGCCGATGCCATGAAAGAACTGCCAACAACGTTGCTTTTGCGCCCGGTCAATTTCGAAACGCTGGCAACATTGTTGTATGCGGAAGCAGCCCGTGGAACCTATGAAGAAGGTGCTATCGCCGCGCTAATGATTGTTTTAGCTGGCACGCTACCGGTTATTTTGTTGGTGCGTCATCAAATGACTCGCCGTGGTTAAGAGAGCAACAATGTCAGAAATTGCATTACGACTCCAGAATGTACACGTTACTTATGGCAACAGCCAGCAATCGGTACTGAGCGGATTTTCAATGTCCGTACATAAAGGTGAAATCGCCTGTCTGCTGGGCGCTTCAGGCTGCGGGAAAACCACGGTGCTACGCGCAGTTGCCGGATTTGAACGCCTGCAAAACGGAGAGATCTATGTGTCACAGCGCCGTGTTGCCGGTCCCGGCATTCATCTGCCACCGGAAAAACGTCATGTTGGCATGGTCTTCCAGGAATATGCGTTATTCCCCCATCTGACCGCGCAGCAAAATGTGGCCTTTGGATTGCGTCGCATGCCGTGTGAGGAACAACAGGCCAGAGTGACTGAGCTGCTGAAAATGGTGGAGTTACACAGCCATGCCAACCGCTATCCGCATGAGCTTTCCGGCGGGCAACAACAGCGTATCGCCCTTGCGCGCGCGTTGGCGCCACATCCGGAAATCCTGTTGCTCGATGAACCCTTCTCCAGCCTTGATAAGCGCACGCGTGAACGTCTTGGCAACGAGGTACGGGATATTTTGCGCGCCGCCGGGCAAACGGCGCTGTTGGTTACCCACAGCGAACACGAAGCTCAACTAATGGCAGACCATATTGGCGTGGTAAAAATGGGGCAGTATCAAATAAAAAAAGCGACCCATCCGACCTGAAGGTCACCAGAGTCGCCCTGAAAATTAATAATGTTTCTGTACCAGGCTGATGTTCACCGGCATACCGGAACGTCTTTCCAGTGCCTGGTTCCCACGGCTCACATCCACGTCATTCCCGCTGATAAAGGTACGCAGAGCGGGAGTGACTGGCAAAGGTACCTTTCTGTCAGACTCGTATTCCGAACGATTTCGCGACAGCGGCTCATGCACTTCCACCCAACGACTACCGTCCGGCTCTTCGCTGTATTTCACCGGTCGGTCAATTAATTGTACACGGGTCCCTACAGGCACCGTATCAAACAGGTACTTGATGTCGTCATTCCGCAAACGGATACACCCCTGGCTTACCCGCAGACCAATACCGAAATTGGCATTTGTCCCGTGAATGGCATAAAGCCTGCCGATATAAATTGCATACAGGCCCATCGGATTTTCTGGCCCGGCAGGAACAAATGCTGGCAAGCTTTCCCCGCGAGCGGCGTATTCGCGTCGGGTATTTGGCGTCGGTGTCCAGCTTGGTGCTTCCTGCTTACGCTCTACCGCCGTCACCCAGTTGCGCGGCGTTTCTCTACCCGCCTGACCAATGCCAATGGGTAAAACCTCAACCGTATTGCTGCCAGCAGGATAATAGTAAAGCCGCATCTCGGCGACGTTGATGACAATCCCCTCGCGTACGGTATCCGGTAATATCAGTTGCTGCGGCACAACCAGCGTTGAACCCGATTTAGGCAGAAAAACATCGACGCCCGGATTGGCTTCAAGCATATTGCTCAACCCCTGCCCGTACTGAGCGGCAAATGCCTCCAGCGGCTTGGTATTACCTGGTGGAATCGTAATAGTCAAAGGGCTACCCACCAGGCGACTGCCCTCTGGCGGCAGTGGATAACTCACCGCCTGCGCGCCCTGACTCGCAAGCAGCATAATGAGTGAACAAAGCAGTTTTACACGACGCATCTTTTTCCTTTCCTTCGTCGCAGCAGATATCCGTTAATTATAGCTTTTATTATCTGTTTTAGTGGGTTACGACATATTTGCGCATAAAAAAACCTCGCCAACAGGCGAGGTTCAGGTTGAGCGGTAACTACGCTTCCTTACCATCCGGAAGCTCGATGTTACTGGCGGCTAACTGCCCCATATTGTTGTACATCGCACAAGCAGCCTCAACAATAGGCATCGCCAACGCGGCCCCACTGCCTTCACCCAAACGCATCCCCATATTCAGATATGGATCCAATTCAAGATGCGCCAGCGCGGTACGGGCGCCCTTCTCAGCGGAGAAATGTGACGGGATTAGGTAGGGTTTAATTTGTGGTGCAATCTGGCAGGCCGCCAGCGCAGCGGAATAAGAAAGAAAACCATCCAGCACGACCGGCAGGCCGCAGGAGGCCGCCCCCAACATTACCCCTGCCATGCCGACAAGATCGAACCCACCAACTTTAGCCAGCACATCGACACCGTCATGGCGATCTGGCTGATTGACGGCAATTGCCCGACGCACAACGTCTACCTTATTCCCCACCCGAGAAAGAGGAAGGTTAGCGCCAATACCCACGACTTCCTCAGCATCACTGCCGGTAAGCACGCTAACAATGGCCGCCGCAGGTGTAGTATTTGCCATACCAAGCTCACCGACACCAAACAGCGTTACGCCGTCTTTGGCCAGTTCATGGGTATAGCGAATGACTTCCAGCAACAACTCCTCGGCCTGCGAATGGCTCATTGCCGGGCCTTCGGCTATATTGCCGCAGCCGCGTGCCACGCGCATATTCACCACGCCGGGAATAGGTTCAGCATCAATCCCCACATCTATCACATGGACCTTCGCCCCCGCCTGAGCGGCGAGGACGCAGACGCCGGTCGTTCCACGCGTCATATTGGCAGCCTGTATAGCCGTGACAACTTTAGGTGAAACGGCAACCCCTTCATCCCACACGCCGTGATCGGCGCACATCACCAGCATCGCTTTGCCATTCACATGCGGCACACCCTTCAGGCCAGGCATCCCGGCCAATTGTACGGCGAGAGATTCGAGTCGCCCCAAGCTTCCCGGCGGCTTAAGCAAGCCGTCGATATGCTGCTGCGCGCGCAGCATCGCGGCACTGTCAGGTAATGGGATCGCGCGGAGTAAAGAGGTTAAAGTCTGCATAAGGGTTCCAGTATGTGGGCTGGCTCAGAGCAGAGCCAGCAAGAAAATCAACTCGCCAAGTTCAATGGCAGCGCCCAGCGTATCGCCGGTTTGCCCACCCAACGTGCGTTTTAATAACTGCCCAAGAATAAAAATCGCCACCATTGTGACAACCAGCGCTGCCACGCCGCGCATGCCGGGAAGCAGCACGGCAGCAAGGATCGCCGCCAATCCCAACGTAACGCAGGTTTGACGCCCGGTGACTTTACCAATAAAAACGTTACCCAGCCCTTCTTCGCGGGCATAGCGATGCCGATACATCAGCAACACCGCCGTTCCTCGCCCGGCGACACATGCCGCCGCCAGCGCAGCCAGCATCGGCGTGCCACGCAAAGCCAGTTCGCTCACCACCAGCACCTTCGCCAGTAAAACGAAAATTAGCGCCAGTCCACCGTGGGTTCCCAGACGACTGTCGCGCATGATTTCCAGCATCCGCTCGCGTCGACGCGCCGAAAAAATGCCGTCACAGGTATCCGCCAGACCATCCAGATGAAATCCCCCGGTCAATAACGCCAGCGTCAGCACCGCAAAAAGGGCGGCCAACGGTATACCGCACCAGGTCTGGAGCGCCATGAAGACCAGCCCCGTCAACCCACCCAACACGACGCCAATCAGGGGGAACATCACAATACCGCGGGAATAGTGCTCGAAATCCAGTCCTTGCGACCAGCGAGCAGGAACGGGCAAGCGACTGATAAAAGAGAGCATTGCCCAGAACAACTTACTCATTTAATTTTGACTCCAATTCCTGATACCACCAGCCAGACCTCATCAGCCGCCGCCGCCAGTCGCTGGTTCACGCGTCCTGCAATATCACGAAAATGCCGCGCCAGACGGTTCTCCGGCACAATCCCCATTCCCACTTCGTTAGTGACCAACACGATCTTTGCCGGGCAGCGCTGACAGGCTGCAATCAGCGAACGGATTTCACCTTCGATAGACTGCTCCATCGCCGCGTAATCCCAGCTGTCCGGATCGCTGTCACCGCCCAGAGCAAACAGCAGGTTGGTCACCATCGTAGTGATGCATTCAAGCAGAATGGCTTCCTGAGGATCGTTCGCTGCCGTGATCAGTTCATCAAGATGTTGCCAACGTTCGGCTGTACGCCAGTGCGCAGGACGTCCATCGCGATGATGCTGAATTCGCGCAGCCATCTCCTCATCAAAAATCTGCGAAGTCGCAATATACAAAACGTTTGGGGAATCAGCGATCAGCGCTTCCGCATGCCGACTCTTACCGCTTCGCGCGCCGCCAGTAACCAGAATCATCATACTGGCTCCCGGTGTTGCTGCATGATGGTATAAATTTTCTCAATATCGATGTGTTGCCGCATCGCATCCGCCAGCAGATCAAACTGCTGCGATTTATATTGCGCGTAATGGAAGGTGGAATCCAGCGGAGCTAACCCTTTACGTTCTCGCAGGCCATTGACCAACGCACGGGTGAAATCATCGCTGTCGAAAAGACCGTGAAGATAGGTGCCGAACGCCAGACCATCCGCAGTGACCGCGCCGTCAACAACGTTGCCGCCGTCTTTGTGCAACGTCATCACCGACTGACATTCATCGGTTAATGCTGTTTCGCCCATATGAATTTCATAACCGCGAACGGATAACCCCGCCGTGCCCGCCAGCCAGTCAGGCAGCGACGAGGACATTTGCCCCTCAACCAGGGTCGTGGTTTTGTGCTGGGCAAAATGGGTTACGGTATTGAGCAAACCCAGCCCCGGCAGCGTACCGAGTCCTGACTCCACTTCATCAATGATGGTATCGCCAAGCATTTGATAACCGCCGCAAATCCCCACCACCGGTACGTTATTACGATGCAATTGCACGACGCCATGCGCCATCCCGCTTTCACGCAGCCACACCAGATCGCCAAGGGTATTTTTGCTGCCGGGCAAAATCACCAGATCGGCCCCCGCCAGCTCTTCAGGCTGGCGAACATAGCGCACACGCACATCCGGCTGCGCAGCAAGCGCATTGAAATCCGTAAAGTTAGAAATGTGCGGTATTTGCACAACAGCGATGTCGATGTCGCGTTTATCAGTGCGCAAATACTTGCCCTTTTGCAGCGCAACGCCATCTTCATCTTCCAGATCAACATCCAGCCATGGCATCACGCCCAGCACCGGAACACCGGTCAGCGCTTCAATTTGCTCGATACCGGAGTGCAGCAGCGTCACATCGCCGCGAAACTTATTGATGATCACCCCTTTTACGCGTGCGCGTTCGTGATCGTGCAACAGCGCCAGCGTGCCGTAAATGGAGGCGAATACCCCACCACGATCGATATCCGCCACTAAAACGACAGGGCACTGCGCCATTTCTGCCATGCCCATATTGACGATATCGCGATCGCGCAGGTTAATCTCTGCCGGGCTCCCCGCACCTTCCAGCACCAGCACATCGAACTCCTGCGCCAGGCTGTTATAAACTGACAGGATCTGTTCCCGCAGACGTGGTTTGTACTCGTGGTAACTCACCGCGTCCATATCCGTCGCTACTTTGCCCATCAGCACTACCTGCGCTTTGCGATCGCTGGTCGGTTTAAGCAGAACCGGGTTCATACGCACATCTGGCGTAATACCTGCGGCTTCAGCCTGAAAAATTTGCGCGCGGCCCATTTCTTTTCCCTCTGGCGTAATACCAGAGTTCAGCGCCATGTTCTGCGATTTGAACGGTGCGGTATGCAGTCCATCCTGATAAAAAATACGACACAGCCCGGCGACCAATACGCTTTTACCCACATCAGATGCCGTTCCCTGCAACATTATTGCCTGCGTCATGACGCCTCCTTCAGTGCGTTCTCTCGCATACAGCTAAAAAATTCAGCCTCTGTTTTACACAGCGGGAAGCCCAACTCGGTATGCAGCTTCACCAGCCAGGGCTGAGTTAATCCCGCTTGTTCAATAAGATCCGTACGGGCGAAAACGTCACCTGGCGTGCCGTGCGTGAGTACTTCGCCCCGGCGTAAAACGTACACCGCATCGCTGACTTCATAGATAAGATCGATATCATGGCTTGAAATTACGACATGGTTTCCTTGCGCTACGATGCGTTTGATAATCTCAATCATCTGCGTGCGGCCTGACGGGTCGAGGCCCGCAGTAGGTTCATCCAGCAGCAGATACTGCGCCTGCAACACCAACGCCCCGGCTATCGCTACGCGTTTTTTTTGCCCATGGCTTAAACACTGAATGGGCTGATGGCGAAAATGCTGGGCGTCGACCAGCGTAAGCGCATCTTCCACGCGTCGGGCGATTTCAGCCTCATCCACCCCGAGATTGCGCAGGCTAAAGGCGATATCGCTGTCGATATCGGTATAAAAGATTTGCTGGTCGGGGTCCTGAAATACCGTTGCCACCTGTTGACGCAGCGCCAGCAGGCCGCGTTTACTGTAATCCAGCGGTTTGCCCTGCCACATCACCGCGCCTTGCTGTGGGCGCAATAAGCCACTCAGGTTCATAAACAGCGTGGATTTCCCGCAACCATTAGCGCCTACCAACCCGGTGACGGCATGCGTAGAAAAATCCAGCGTTAGCCCTTTGAGGATCGGGTCATCCTGATAGCGAAACCAAAGCGCTGAGGTGGCAAGCATACTTTTCCTTACAGGTGAAAATCACCCTGATAAAGTTTGATATCCAGTGTGGTGGTCATTTGCTGGTAGCGGATCAACACGCGGGTGAACAACAATCCCACCAGCATTGCCAGAGAGCGGTAGCCCAACGGCAAGCTACGATAACCAAAACGCAGCGTTTGTGCGCGGTGAATAGCCAGCGCCTCGTCTAACAGAATAAAAATAAACCGCCAGGTCAGCAGGATCTGCTCAGTTAGCAGGCGAGGAACGTGCGCGCGTTTGAGTAGGATAATTAATTGCGGAAACGGCAGATTCAGTACCAGCCAGAAGGTTGCCGCCAGCGCAGCAAGGCTGCGCCAGAATGTTTCATTCGCTGTCACCAGACCTGGTGCGCTGATCCCCAACCAGTAACTTCCCACAGGTATGCTGGCCAACAGCGTCTGTGGATCGCGGCTGATGCTAAACAGGATGGTCACTACGCCAACCGCCAGAAAACCAAACGGTAATGCCATCCAACGGCACCAGCGCCAGAAGGAAATACGCAGCAGCCAGCAGCTCAGCGCGGCAATCAATAACAGCTCAATACCCTGCCCCAACGGGGGCAGAGTAAACGCCAGAATCATCATCACCAGCCAGAGCAGAAATTTCCGCACTGGCGAGACATGAACCCAACGGCTTTGATAGCTAAGCCTGTCAAGCCCGGTCATCACGGCGTTGCCTGCCCTTGGTATAACCCAGAATATAGAAAATCACGGCTGCGCCCAGCGATCCCTGAAGTGTAAACAGCAGACTTTCAATTTCACCGCTTGCCGGTTCATACAGCGGCTGGAACCAGGGTTCATAATGCGGGGCAATAGCCTGAATCTGACTCTCCGCCTCACCGTCTGAACCGCCGTACTCTCCACCGTGGTTGATAAAGAACGGCAGGATCACCAGCGCCACTACCATGCCCAATATAATCAGCGTCTTTTTCATCGTTAATGTCCTTGTGCGGTTATTAACTGGCGTTTGGTTAGCTGATCGTAAATCAGCACGGTGAGTAACCCTTCCGCAATCGCGATTGGGATCTGCGTCAGACAGAAAATCCCCATGAACTTAATGATTGAACCGGTAGCGCCAGCAGAGGGATCCGGGAACGCGACGCCCAGCTGTACCGACGTCACGAAATAGGTGACGAGATCCGCCAGCATCGCGCACAAGAAGACGCAAACATCACGACGCAGCCCTGCACGGCAGGCCATTTTCCACACCATGTAACCCACTACCGGGCCAATTACCGCCATCGACATGCCGTTCGCGCCAAGCGTCGTTAAACCACCGTGTGCCAGCAGCAGTGCCTGGAACAGCAGAACGATCGCCCCGAGGATGGCTACTACGCCAGGTCCAAACAGGATAACTGCCAGGCCTACGCCGGTAGGGTGTGAACAACTTCCGGTAACGGAAGGAATTTTCAGCGCCGACAGCACAAAGATAAAGGCGCCGCACAGTGCCAGTAAGACTTTCTGGTGGTTATCTTCCTGCACGATTTGGCGCAAGCGCACCAGCCCGTACCACAGGCAGGGTAAAAACAGCAGCCACCATGCCAGCGCCCACATCGGCGGCAAGAAGCCTTCCATAATGTGCATGGCGAACGCTTGCTCAGGAATAATCATCAGTAATAGCGCCGCAGCCAACCCGCTGAAAGACAGCTGTTTTAGCTGTTGTTCAAGCTTCATTGTGCATACTCCCACTGTTTGTTGACCAGAATGGTCGAGAAATAAGGCAGCGGCTGATCGTCGCTCACCTCATCGAGATGACGCCAGCACTGTTCACCTGGCAGCGTGGCTTCAGACATCATTAATGCGCAGCCCAACAAACCTTCTTGTTGCAGCAGCGCTTTGATACGCGCAAAACGACCGTACACTTTCATCAACACCAGACTGTCATGCTGCTTTAACGCCTGCTGAATTTCAGCTTCCGGCGCGGTACAGGAGACCACTGCCAGCGATTGTTGCTCCATGGCGAGCGGGGTTTTCGAACGCGCGGCAATCGCAGCGAAAGAAGTCACGCCCGGGACGATTTCTAACCAGTCAGGCGAACCAATGCGCTGCAGTAAAAAGACCCAGGTACTGAACAGCATGGCGTCGCCGAGCGTAATAAAGCCTACTTTTTTTCCAGCTTCGACTTCCTGAACCAGCGCGGTTGCAACCTCATCCCAGACGGCCTCTTTTTCCGCGCTGTCGGCACTCATGGGAAAATGGCAGCAGCGGACCTCGGTCTGCTCGCCGATATACTCCCGTACAATCGACAGCGCCAGGCTATCGCCGCCTTTACGCCCGGCAGGCGCATAGAGAATATCCAGCATGCCCAGCGTACGTGCAGCACGTACGGTGATCAGATCGGAAGCGCCAGGTCCGGTGCTTAATGCGTACAGTTTCCCGCTCATGCAGCTTCCTCCAGCGCCACATTAAGCGCCTGCTGTAAATGTGCCACGAACATGGCGCGAACCGCCGGATTCTCACCCAGTCCACTGAGCCATGGCGTAGCCGTTATCCCGGCCGCATTGAACAATGTTTTCCACGAATCATCTTCGTCAGAGGCCATATCATTGATGGCATGGTCACCAGCAACTAACATCAGCGGCATCAGATGCACCGCCGTCACCCCTTCCTGGGATAAACTTTCAATCAGCACATCCACTTCCGGATAGCTTTCCACCGCCCCAACCCGCGCCGGAAAGCGCTGCGCCGTCATCATATGGTCGAGACAGGCATAGGCGGCAAAGGCATGATGGCTGGCGCCGTGTCCCATAAACACCACTTTTTCATTTTCTCTAAGCGTCGGCATTTGCTGTTGCAGCGCCAGCATCAGCTGGGCGTAATCTTCATGGCTGCTCAGTAGCGGTACACCCAGCGTCAGGCGTGAAAACAGCGGACGCATACTTTGCACTTCGCGGACAATTTTTTCGTATTCGTCGCCATTGATAATGTGCAGCGACTGAATAGCCACATCCTGATACCCCTGCTCCGCCAGTTTTTGCAGCGCCTGCAGCGGTGTGTCGATTTCAATGCCGTCACGCTGCTTGAGCTTGCGGATAATCATCCCGGAGGTAAACGCCCGGAACAGGTCGCGGTCAGGGCAACTGGCTGCGAGATCGCGCTCACAGGCCACAATATTTTTTTCACAGGTGTCGTGATAGCTGGTGCCAAAGCTGACCACCAGAAGCGCCTTTTTCATCTCTAACTCCTTAAGCCGCGGCCAGCCAGCGCGTTAAACGCGCCGCAAAGGCGGCCTGACTTTCCAGTAACTCGTCTCCCGTCACCAACGGTGCCGGACGTGTAATCACGATGCAGGGGATACCGGCATCCAGACAGGGTTGAACTTTTTCCTGATAACCACCTTCAGCGCCTGAAGCCTTAGTGATCACCACATCAGCCTGACACTGGCGATAAAACGCGGCGTTGAACTCGGCGCTAAACGGCCCACACAGTGCGAAGATTTCACCGACGCCAAATCCCAGATCCGCGCATTGCTGAATGACCTCAGGTACAGGCAGAACGCGCGCCAGCAGCGTTTTTTCAGGCAACCCTTCGCGCCAGATGGCCAGATCTTTACTGCCAGTCGTCAACAGCACGCGATCGCCGAAGCGTCGCGCCACCTCACAGGCTTGCGGAATACTTTGTACGGTATACAGCTGCGGGTGAGTTAATCCGCTCAACTGCTCAGGGCGCTGGTAGCGGCTCAGCAGTACGCCCGCCGCTGCGCAGGCATTCATGATGTTGCGACTCACCACCTCGGCGTACGGATGCGAGGCATCGATCACCCAGCGCGTCTGATTTTCCTGCAGCCAGGCAATCATTTGCTCGCGTTCCAGACGCCCGCAACGCACCTGGCCTTTGATGTCTCCCGCCAGCTGTTTCCCTGTTGGGGTCGCAACTGACAGGGTGTAGGCCACGTTTGCCGCATCCAGTTGCTGGCACAGCATGCGCGCGTCGCTGGTGCCGCCCATGACCAGCACATCACCATAATTCACAGCACATAACCTCGTGGTGTGATCATCAGGCCGTCCTGAACATAGGTTGTTTTATTGCCCACGATCACAAGACTGGTCATATCAACCGGCTCAAAATCCATTTCACCCAGCGTGGTCAGCCATTTTTCCTGCTTTTTACGTCCGGCTGACTTCACAATACCGACCGGCGTTTGTGCGCTCTTGCTGGCAGATAACAGCTCAAATGCGCGCGCCAGATGACCTTCACGCCCCCGACTGCGCGGGTTGTAGAAACAGATAACAAAATCGGCTTCACCGGCGGCAACGATGCGTTTTTCGATAACCGGCCACGGCGTTAACAGATCGCTTAAGCTGATGTGGCAGAAATCGTGCATCAACGGTGCCCCCAGCAAAGAGGCGGCGGCAATGCTGGCGGTCATCCCTGGTATTAGCCTGACCTCAACGTCCAGCTTTTGCTTACTGACCAGCTCGAGCACCAGCCCGGCCATACCGTAAATCCCCGCGTCACCGCTGCTGATCAGCGCCACGTTGTGCCCCGCCTGCGCCAGTTCGATCGCCGCCTGACAGCGTTCAATCTCTTTGCACATCCCGGTTTTGATCACCTGCTTGTCGCCAGTGAACGCTTTTACCAGATGGGTGTAGGTTTTATAGCCCACGATGATTTCCGCTGCCTGCAGTGCTTCAACGGCTTCCATGGTCATCATTGCCTGCGAGCCAGGGCCAATTCCAATTACGCTTAACATCAGTGTGAAACTCCCAAAGTGATAGTGACGCCCTGTTCTCGCAGGGTCTCGCCTAACAGTTGTCCGTGGCTCAACAGCCAGGCTGCAGGACCAGAAACGCTTCCTGTACCCACCGTTTTGCGAACAAACGATGAGGCCGGAAAACGGTGCTCATGCTCACGCAGCGCGTCAGCAGTAAAGGTTTCGAAAGGAACGCGGCAGCATGAAGCCAGTTGGATAAGTCCCTGTTCATCTTTTTTCAGCGTGATGCTGCCAATCGCTTTTAGCGCCAGCGGATCGAGCTGTTGGGCTTCGAGTTGGCGGGCAAGCAGCGCAGCCAGCAGCGGGAACGGCGTATCACGCCGACAACCAATTCCGGCCACAACCCGCTGCGGCACCAGCTTCCAGTGCGGAACAGGCAGCTCAGGTAAATTGGTGCGTAAGGTGATGCATACCAACGCATCCAGTTCAGGGAGCTGGTTGAGATCGGTGACCGTAATAAATCCGCGCCGGTCGCAATGGCTGACATCCTGCGTCAGTTCGTCATTCCACCACAACCCAACCCGCTTATTGCTGACCAACATCTGATTGACGATCTTCACCGCCGAACGGAAATCACTCATTCGGGCATTCAGTTGAAATGCCAGCGTATCCAGTGCCGCCATATCGTTCACATCCGTCGCGGTGGTGATAACCGGGTCGGCACCCAACATGCCCGCCAGATAACGTGCCAACGCATTAGCACCGCCCGCATGACCGGAGAGCAGGCTGATGACATGCTGGGCACGTTCATCAATGACCACCACCGCCGGATCGCAAAACTTGTCGTCGACCAGCGGGGCCAGTACGCGCACCGCAATGCCAGTCGCCCCGATAAAAATCAGCGCCGAATAATTCGTAAACGCTTCGCGAGCGGTATTCGCAAAGCCGTTTTCGAAGGGAATAAACCCCTCCTCCAGCAGCTTTTCACTGGTAAAACAGGTAACCGGCAGCATAGCTGCCAGACGTTTCGCCAGCACAACGCCGCCAGGAGTCAGGCAAAAAAGCGCAATTGACTCAGGCTTTACGGTATTCATGGCTAAAGTCCGCCGCATAGAGTTTGGAGTAGTGATACTCCGAGCCCAGGAAATTACCGACCAGAATAAGGGCCGTTTTACGGATGCCAGCATCGCGAACCTTGTCGCCAATATCCGCCAGGGTCCCGCGTACGGTCTGGCTTTCCGGCCAGGTTGCTTTATAGATCACCGCCACGGGCGTGGTCGCCGGATAGCCACCTTCAATCAGACGCTCAGCCACCCGATGAATACGCTGGACGGAAAGATATATCGCCATTGATGTCTGGTGGCTGGCAAAAGACTCCAGCTGTTCACGCTCTGGTACCGGGGTGCGGCCTTCCAGGCGCGTAATGATCAGGCTCTGTGAAACTTCGGGCACGGTATACTCAACGCCCAGCTCCGCCGCCGCGCCGAGGAACGCGCTGACGCCGGGCACCACCTGCCAGTCAATCCCGCGTTTGGTCAGCTCCTCGCCCTGCTCGCGCACGGAACCATACAACGAGACATCGCCGGTTTGCAGACGCACGACGGTCTTACCCGCTT
The DNA here is from genome assembly GCF_030333935.1 of Citrobacter sp. Cf125. Lineage (NCBI taxonomy): Bacteria > Pseudomonadati > Pseudomonadota > Gammaproteobacteria > Enterobacterales > Enterobacteriaceae > Citrobacter > Citrobacter sp. Cf125. The sequence goes on from NZ_JAOWEY010000022.1 coordinate 662,098, forward strand.
TCACTCCGGCTTCCATCAGATCAAGGATCTGCTCCAGATGCAGTTCGGCACTGTCGTGACATTCAGCACCAGCAGGGCAATACTCCAGCAGTTCGGTGTTAATCAGCGATCCGGCGTAGATAACAACCTGCGCCTGCTGCAGCAACCGGTAACCTTTGAGGGTAATCAGCTCGCGATCGCCAGGACCTGCGCCAACAAACCACACGCTACGGGGATCAAAAATCTCAGACATGGTTTCCTTCCTTCTGACAGGCGATAACAAATACGGGGTTATTCGGTTTAAAATAGTGACCACTGCCAAGCGCGGTAAGCGAGGAAACCTGTAGCTGCAGGCAATCCACTCCCTGTACGCCAAGATGGTCCAGATGTGTTAGTGCGGTGTTGAGGTTTTCCTGGAGGATAAATGTCATCACCAAACGCCCTGCGGGATGCAATTGGCGCATCGACCAGTCAATCAGGTCGGTCAGATGACCACCGCTGCCGCCCATAAAAATGGCATCGGCTTTTTCCGCGATGGTCATGGGAGCAACGCCGGGAAAAATATCGATATTTGCGCAGGCAAAATGCTGGCGGTTTTCATCCAACAACCTGAGCGCCGCCGGGTTACGTTCGATGGCCGTGACACGTAATCCGGGATATTGCAACGCCGCCTCTATCGACACGCTGCCGGTTCCGGCGCCTATATCAATCAGGTGACTGGCGCGGTGTAATTCAAGTTTTGAGAGGGCAAGTGCGCGTACCGCTTCTTTGGTCATCGGCACTTTCTCTCCACGCAGAAACAGCTCATCTTTCATCGAGGATCACCACTGCATTCATGTCATAGTCGGCGTTAACTTCACGCACAGGCAGGAAATGGATCTTTTCGTTTTCCATCGCCAGGTTTTCGCCAATCACCATCCAGCGATGCCCCTTGCCTCGGGCAATGAGCTGCTGCGCGATTTCACGCGGGCCACACAGCGCATCAGTCACCATCGCTACCTTGTTATGTCGCGCCAGCTCATCAAAACAGACGCTGCGGCCATGGCTACTGGTCAGCCACATATCGTTCATATCAATACCGGACTGCGCGCACAGGTACTGCACCGCACTAATGCCGGGAATAATCCGCACATTCTCAATACCAAAATGCGCCACCATGCGCGTCCCGATGCCGTAAAACAGCGGATCGCCAGATGCCAGTACCACAACATGCTTCTCCTGGTGCGCGCTAATCCAGCTCAGGAGTTCCGGGATATTGGCGCCAAGAGCAAACTGTTCACCGGCAAAATCCGGGAATTGCTGCAAATGCCGCTTTCCACCGACCAGAACATCCGCCACCGCGACCGCTTCACGTGCCGCAGGCGTCATCAAATGCAAACCGGCGGGGCCCATCCCTACAACGGTTAACATTGCATCTCCTCAGCAATTTCTGCGACCGGACGATTACTGCCAAGAACCTGATTATCAAAGGAAAACATGATGGCATCGCAGGTCGGTGGATTTTTGGTAAAGCGCAATGTTTGCAGAACACGCATACAAATGCGCTGAGCCAGATGGTCATAAATGTGCTGGAAACCGTATGCGTCGATATGCTCCATCGCCGCTTCGGTGGTATCGCACTCGCTGACCAGCGTCAGCAGCTCCAGCGGTGCGCCAAGTAGCGCGAGGTGAGCCACCAGCGTTTCCATACGGGCATCGGCAATATGGCTATGGGTGTGGAAGATCCCCGCCGCGATTTTGACGAGCTTACCGGGATGTCCCACCAGCACAATTTGCCGGAATCCAAGACGTACGGCTTCTTCAATCATGTAGCCGACAAAGTTGCTCATGGTGACCACAACCTGGGTGTCGATACCCATCTGCTCGCGCACAAAACGCTCGCCGTGGTTTCCCGGCACCAGTACGACACGCTCCAGCCCAGCCGCCCGCTTAATTTCCAGCTCCAGCGACAGCGAACGTTTCCAGCTCTCTTCCGACATCGGCGTGACAATACCCGTGGTGCCGATAATCGAAATACCGCCCAGAATGCCAAGGCGGGAGTTGTAGGTTTTTTGCGCCCGTTCTTCGCCTTCTGGCGCGAAGATTTCAATCTGCGCCCCACGATTTGGGCCAATCGCTTCGCGGACGGCAGATTCAATGGTCTGGCGAGGTGTACGGTTAATCGCCGAACTACCGACCGGTAGGCCAATCCCTTTGCGGGTTACCGTACCAACCCCTTCACCGCCCTGTAAGGCAATCACGCCACTATCGTCTAACGTCACGCGCGCAAAAATCAGCATCCCATGTGTGGCGTCCACATCATCACCACCGTCTTTGCGGATGGCGGCTATCGCCTGCTGCCCTTCGATATGTGGCGACTCAACGTTCAGGCACAACGTCACCCCGGAAGGCGTGACGATGGAAACCTGATGGATGAGGTGTTGGCGCAATACCATCAACGCTGCCACTTTTGCCGCCGCCGTGGCGCACGATCCCGTGGTATATCCTTTACGCAGCGCTTTACCGTTGTGCCACACCGGCGTATCGAAGGCCTCGCTCATCGCGCCCCCTGCATGTGATAAAGCATGGCGTTGACGATAGCGGCAGCGACATTACTCCCCCCTTTACGGCCTAACGCGGCAATGGCGGGCAACTTGCTTTGGGTCAATGCATCTTTCGACTCTTCTGCACCAACGAACCCGACCGGTACGCCAACCACACCGCTGACAGCGACATCATGCTCAAGCAGGCGAAACAGCGCTGTTGGCGCGTTGCCAAAGACAAACAGCTTTTCCCCATCTTCCTTCACCGCAATGTCGACAGCAGCCATGGACCGGGTAATACCCTGCTCTTTTGCCGTGCGCACAACCCGCGGGTCACTGATGTAACAGCGGCATTCACCGCCGAATTTTGCCAGCAGCGTTTTATTGATCCCGGAAAGCGCCATCGTGGTGTCGGTATAAATCACGCTCGAACGGCTAAGCGCCGCACAAAACTGCTCCAGCACATCACTGGAAAACCACAGAATGTCCAGCCAGTCGAAATCTGCCGTCGTGTGAATGACCCGCTTGATAATGGCTTCATGTAACGGACTGGCAAACTGATAGTCCGGACGGGTTTCACGGATGATCTCGCCAATAATGTCGAAACTTTTGGCTTCAATCGCCTGGGGTTGCTGGATATATTGCATTATGTTGTCCTCAGGCTACACCGGCCCACAGCCACCGCAGCGCAATAAACAGCGCCAGTGCCAGCGTCGATGCCACCCACATCAGTCGAATCGTATGGGAAATGTCGTCTACCGAAATGTCGCGTTGTGCATCACCGATCCACGGTTTCTCAACGCGCTCGCCAAAGTAGTCATTAGGACCACCCAGACGAATGCCTAATGCCCCGGCTACGGATGCCTCTGACCACGCGCAGTTTGGGCTGCTGTGGTTGTAGCGATCGCGCCAGCCAATCTGTAAAGCTCGCGAGCCGTCTTTACGGCATAAAAATGCCGCCACGCCCAGCAGCAGCCAGCTCAGTCTTGCAGGAATAAAGTTCGCGACATCGTCCAGACGCGCGCTGACCATACCGATAGCGCGGTATTTTTCATGTTTGTAGCCCACCATGGAGTCAAGGGTGTTTACCGCTTTGTAGGCCATCGCCAGGGGCGCACCGCCGAGAAGGAGAAAGAACAGCGGCGCGATAATGCCGTCGACGGTGTTTTCAGCCACGGTTTCCACCACCGCGCGATTGATCTGTTGCGGTTGCAGTTGCGAGGTATCACGCCCCACTATCCACGACAGTTTTTCCCGACTCGCGGCAAGGTCACCGGCCCGTAGAGGACGTTCGACATCCTGTGCGGCATTCGCCAGGCATCGCCCGGCCAGCACGGTAAAGATCATCCATACCTCTACCACCCAACCCAACCAGGGATGAACAGATTTTGCCAGTACCAGCACCCCCCAGGACGCAGCCCAGGTCAGACCAACCACCACAATCCACATCACCGCGCCACCAATGCGTAGCGCACGGTCGCTATGACAATAACGCCGAATAATTCGCTGCACGGCAGAAATCAGATTGCCAATCCAGCGCACCGGATGCGGCCAGTTCTGCGGATCGCCGATGATAAAATCAAGCAGCCAGGCAACACACCACGCAAGGATCGTCATAGCGCGCTCCTCGCGGCTGTCAGCCAGTGGTTAAGCATCTGCGGACGTTGAGCAAAATGAACGTGTAGATAGCTGGCGAAGGTGTTTCCGACCTGCCAGCCGCCAGACCAGGCTTGCAGCGTTTTACCATCGCGCACTTTGCGACAGTTCATCACCGCTGGCGTTTCAGGGGTAAAATCGGAATAGTGGAATTCATGCCCGCGCAGCACTTCCCCTTCTGCTGCTAACAATGTTTGCTGCGCGGCCTGCGCTTCGCAGTAGCCAAATCGGGTCAGACGTTTTCCCATTTTGCTGTGGCCGGGAATGATATCCGCCATCAGCCAGGTATCGCCGTTACTGTCCTCAAGCGAACTGCCGAGATACATCAGCCCCCCACACTCTGCGTAAATCGCGACGCCACGTTGATGTGCCGCTCGCAATTGCTTCAGCATCGAGACATTGCGAGCCAGCGCCGCAGCGTGTAGCTCAGGATATCCACCGCCTAACCAGATCATCTGACAGTCGGGTAAGCAGGTGTCGTGCAACGGGCTAAAACGAACAATATTAAGCCCCGTGCGTTCCAGCAGCGTAATGTTGTCCGGGTAGTAGAAGTTGAAGGCTTCGTCATCGGCAATTGCAAGCGTTAGCCCTGCTCCAGCATCTGGGGCAGGCAGCGCGGGCCATTCGCCAGCAGGAAGATTGGTTGACTGGCTTAATGTCAGCAGTGCGTCAATATCAAGGGTTTGCTCCAGCGTGGCAGCAAACTCCTGCCACGGTTGCTGATTGATAACCGACTCACGTGCGGTGACTAAACCCAAATGTCGTTCGGGAAGGGCAACACCATCCATACGGGATACGTAACCTAAGACGGGTACATCGCAGTAACGTTCGATTGCGACTTTCAGTAACTGGTAATGCGTTTCGCTGTTAACCCGATTAACAATAACGCCGGCGATGTTCAGGGTGGGATCAAAATGCTGAAAACCCATTACCGTTGCGGCGATTGAGGTGGAAACGGCTTTGCCATCAACCAGTAAGATGACCGGACAGCCTAACTGTTTAGCCATCGCGGCGGTGCTGCAGTAGTTTGGGTCGGTACCATAGCCGTCATACAGCCCCATCACACCTTCAATAACGGCGATATCCGCATGTTGCATCTGCTCATTGAATAGAGCGTTCAGCGTGGGGACGGGAAGCATAAAGCTATCAAGATTGCGGGAAGCAGTACCGCATACCGCTGTATGCCAGCCGGTATCAAGGTAATCAGGACCCACTTTGCAAGGCTGGACGCGCAAACCGCGTTTTTTCAACAAGCTCAACAAGCCCAGCGTCACCGTGGTTTTACCACAGCCGCTTCCGGTACCTGCAAGAACAAATGCGTGAAAATTGGCCGCCATACCCTGATCCTGTTCAGGGTGGTAGGGGTGTAGAGATACCCAGTCTCTCGACTGTATGCATCTGAACCACCCACTTCCCACCGAAGTTGTTGGTAGTCACTGACAGGCAGGTCTTCTGGCTTAGCGTCATCCTCACCCGTCCTTCCCAATCTTGCGATCAGTGGTCCATACGGGGTCGTCAGCATCACAGCAGCGGGGGCTGCGGGGGATTCTCACCCCCTTCCCTACCACATATGTGGCAAACCTGTCAGTTCAAGAGCCTGGTTAATTAAGCTCTCTGTTATGAGGTAAATTCACGACCTCATGACAATAATTCAGTTTAATATCTTTCCAAATTCATTCAGCCAATTTCCTGGCCTTTTCCCACATATTCATACGTTCACTTTTTGAATGAAAGTATCAGCTAAGAATAAAGAAAGTCATTCACACAGACACTGTATCTCATCACAAAAATAAAAACTGGTGCAGTTTATCCCTCTAATACCATTATTTTGTTGCGCTATGACAATTTATTGGCAGCTGTCATTATTTTTCATTTTATAATGACGGGCATAGCACCACATATCAAAAATCGGCAATAGCAAAATATTGCTATTTAAGCGGACTCTCCGCGTGAAATGACATTAATTTGCTGGCGAAATGCCTGCGGCGTAACCTGATACGTTTGACGGAACACTTTGCAAAAATAGCTGGTTTGCGAAAAGCCTAAATTACGCGCAATGCTGGCTATGCTCCAGTCACTGTGGCAAAGCAACTCTTTGGCACTTGCCATTCTCTGTTGGTTTACCCATGCGTTAAAACCGATACCCTGATATTTTTTGAACAATTTGCTGAAATAGTACGGGCTAAGGAAAACATGAGAGGCAACATCTTCCAGACGTAGCTCGTCTGATAAATGCGCATCAATATAGCGCAGGGCTTTTTTCATTTTACTGTCATGCGGATTGGTACTGCGGTTAGCGCGTACAGGTTCTGACTGCTGCGGGTTATCTTTGATAACAACAAAATTGAGTTGTTTCTTAAGGCAATTTTCGACGATGAGCTTGAGTAAATCCGCTGAGGCAATGACTCGAGAATAGTCCATCTCAGGTACATTACGGAACTCGTTGACCAGCTCTGGATCGGCTTGCCAGCGGTCATCGACGTTCAGAATATCAACGAGGCCTACATCGTTACTTAAGCGTACTTGTCCACAAAGCACAAACCCTACCAGGTGTCCCGCGATGACCAGCGGAATTGAGAAATCGGTAAGCCCGGCATGGCAGCGATAAATGCAAGGTTGATCGGACTTAGAGGCTTCCAACCCGCCACAGCGGTCGCTCATACGACAACGCGTACTATGCTGAGGATGCTGGCGCATCAACTGGCAAAAAGGAGTGAAATTAAAAAGCTCAGAAATTTCATCACCGTGAATATTGACAACCACAACAGCCAGACTGGTGGCCTGTGCAAAATCCTGTGCGATTTTATTAATGAGTTCTGAGTTCAGGGCACTCGCAGAAATCATGATAAAACCTCTCAGTTAATTTATTGTTATAAATAAAACATATTATTCACACATTCATTTTCATCTCGCGATCCAGCGCTCTGATGAAAGTCAGCATTGAACATAACAAAAGTCTCCCATTCTTGGGAGACTTTTTAAGCCGTTCAGGAAACCGGATCACGAAAACAGTTTTTACCTTTCAATAATAAACATCTTTCATGAAGCTAGCTCTCGTTTTCCTCCAACTTACACGAATTACACGGTAAATTTTTGCCAATAAAATAACGATAAATTGCTGCGCCCGCACAGGCGCCGATGATGGGAGCCACAATCGGCACGATGAAATAAGGGATATCGCGCCCACCGGTCATCGCAACATCACCCCACCCGGCCATCCAGGCAAACAATTTAGGACCAAAATCACGTGCCGGGTTCATCGCAAAACCGGTAAGTGGACCGGTTGATGCGCCGATAACAGCAACCAGAATACCAATCAACAGTGGTGCCAGAGGGCCTTTGGGAACACCGTTACCGTCGTCCGTTAGCGCCATAATCATCCCCATCAGAATGGAGGTAATCACCACTTCGACCAGTGCGGCCTGCCAGACACTCAGTGCGGCGGCAGGATACGTGCTAAAAATACTGGCAAGTTGCAGGCTTTCCAGACTGCCGCGTACCATTTGGTGGGCTGATTCATACTCAATAAATAAACTGCCGTACAACAAATAGGCCAGCATAGCGCCACCAAAGGCACCCGCTATCTGAGCGACAGAATAAGGCAGTACTTTACGGCCAGGAAAACAGGCAAACAACCAAAGTGCGATGGTAATAGCGGGATTGAGATGGGCCCCAGAAATCCCGGCTGTCAGGTAAACTGCAAGCGAGATCCCCAAGCCCCATATGATACAGATCTCCCACAATCCCAAACTGGCACCCGCGACCTTCAGGGCGCTCAGGCACCCAATACCAAAAAACAAAAATAGCCCGGTACCCAAAAACTCAGCAATACATTGCGCTCTTAGTGAATCGTTCATTGTGACACCTTCTAAGCAGAGTTCGTGTCTTTACCAGCGGACTCCTTGCTGGCAGGAAGGTTACTTCAAGACTTACTATAAAAATCTGTATCGGCAAATTGTTGGCAATCTGCAAGCGACATACCCTTAAAAATCGTGTTGTGATAGCAAATTTTTGCTATCACCTTTATTAAAACAGGCGACAAAACGTGGATTCACCCAATTAAAAGTACATTTTCAAAATAATAAAATATTGCGAACAGCAGAATTCCATTTTCAAACGATCATCACAATTTCATTTTTCTCGCATAGCAAATGATATTTAAACTGTCACTCAGAAAAGTGTAAATATGGAATTAACATAACCAAATAGTCATATCGATGAAAATTAAAATAACAAATAAAAACATAGCATTACAATAACTCACAGCAATTTTATCTCACCGTTACCCCACTATTTTTTCACTCTTACTTTCAACTCAGCCATTCTTTTTCCTCGCTTCTTTTTATAGTCATGAAAATCGGGACAACCCAGGCGAGGTCTTTATGCAACAAGAAGCGTTAGGAATGGTAGAAACCAAAGGCTTAACTGCAGCCATAGAGGCCGCAGATGCAATGGTGAAGTCAGCCAATGTAATGCTGGTCGGCTACGAAAAAATTGGTTCGGGGCTGGTAACAGTTATTGTCCGCGGCGATGTCGGCGCAGTCAAAGCAGCAACAGATGCCGGTGCCGCCGCAGCCCGTAATGTGGGAGAAGTGAAAGCCGTACACGTTATCCCACGCCCGCATACCGATGTAGAAAAAATCTTACCGAAGGGAATTAGCTAATGAGCAGCAATGAACTGGTTGAACAGATCATGGCGCAGGTGATTGCTCGTGTGGCAACGCCAGAACAGCAGGCTATCCCAGAAAATAATCACCCAACACGAGAAACGGCTATGGCAGAGAAAAGCTGCAGTTTAACGGAGTTTGTCGGTACCGCGATTGGCGACACCGTCGGTCTGGTAATCGCCAACGTAGACAGTGCCCTACTGGACGCAATGAAACTTGAAAAACGCTATCGCTCCATTGGCATCCTTGGCGCCCGTACTGGCGCAGGCCCGCACATCATGGCCGCCGATGAAGCGGTGAAAGCCACCAATACTGAAGTCGTCAGTATTGAGTTACCACGTGATACCAAAGGCGGCGCAGGTCATGGCTCGCTGATTATTCTTGGCGGCAACGATGTTTCCGACGTGAAACGCGGCATTGAAGTCGCACTGAAAGAACTGGATCGCACCTTTGGCGACGTTTATGCCAACGAAGCCGGTCACATCGAAATGCAGTACACCGCACGCGCCAGCTACGCGCTGGAAAAAGCCTTTGGCGCACCGATTGGTCGTGCCTGTGGCGTCATCGTCGGCGCACCAGCATCCGTTGGTGTCCTGATGGCTGATACTGCCCTGAAATCCGCCAACGTGGAAGTTGTGGCTTACAGCTCCCCTGCTCATGGCACCAGCTTCAGTAACGAAGCCATTCTGGTTATTTCGGGTGACTCTGGCGCTGTTCGTCAGGCTGTTATCTCCGCCCGTGAAATCGGTAAAACCGTACTCGGGACCCTCGGCTCAGAGCCGAAAAACGATCGTCCGTCCTACATCTGATATCAGTGAGGCTGATTCATGAGATCGAAAAGATTTGAAGCACTGGCGAAGCGCCCTGTGAATCAGGATGGCTTCGTTAAGGAGTGGATCGAAGAAGGCTTCATTGCGATGGAAAGCCCGAACGACCCCAAACCGTCGATTAAAATCGTCAACGGTACAGTCACTGAACTGGACGGTAAATCCGCTAGTGAATTTGACTTAATCGACCATTTTATTGCCCGCTATGGCATTAACCTGGCGCGCGCTGAAGAAGTCATGGCGATGGATTCGGTCAAACTGGCCAATATGCTTTGCGATCCTAACGTGAAGCGCAAAGACATTGTGCCGCTGACCACCGCAATGACGCCGGCAAAAATTGTCGAAGTCGTGTCCCATATGAACGTCGTTGAGATGATGATGGCCATGCAGAAAATGCGTGCTCGTCGTACACCATCTCAACAAGCGCACGTCACTAATGTCAAAGATAACCCCGTGCAAATTGCCGCTGATGCCGCTGAAGGCGCATGGCGTGGATTTGACGAACAGGAAACGACCGTTGCCGTTGCGCGTTATGCGCCATTTAACGCCATTGCGCTGTTAGTCGGCTCACAGGTTGGACGCCCGGGCGTGTTAACTCAGTGTTCTCTGGAAGAAGCAACCGAACTCAAACTCGGGATGCTAGGCCACACCTGCTACGCTGAAACCATCTCCGTCTATGGTACTGAACCCGTCTTTACCGACGGCGATGACACGCCATGGTCTAAAGGCTTCCTCGCCTCATCCTACGCATCCCGTGGTCTGAAAATGCGCTTTACCTCCGGCTCTGGCTCAGAAGTTCAGATGGGTTACGCCGAAGGCAAATCGATGCTTTATCTGGAAGCCCGCTGTATTTACATCACCAAAGCTGCTGGCGTACAGGGTCTGCAAAACGGTTCCGTAAGCTGCATCGGAGTCCCTTCCGCCGTGCCGTCAGGAATTCGTGCAGTGCTGGCTGAAAACCTGATCTGCTCCTCTCTGGATCTGGAATGCGCCTCCAGCAACGACCAAACCTTTACCCATTCGGATATGCGTCGTACTGCGCGTCTGCTGATGCAGTTCCTGCCGGGTACTGACTTCATTTCCTCTGGTTATTCCGCAGTGCCGAACTACGACAACATGTTTGCGGGTTCGAACGAGGATGCTGAAGATTTTGACGACTACAACGTTCTCCAGCGTGACCTGAAAGTAGACGGTGGTCTGCGCCCGGTTCGTGAAGAAGACGTTATCGCCATTCGTAACAAAGCGGCGCGTGCGCTGCAGGCCGTCTTTGCCGGGATGGGATTACCGCCAATCACTGATGAAGAAGTGGAAGCGGCGACCTACGCCCACGGTTCGAAAGATATGCCGGAACGTAACATCGTTGAAGATATCAAGTTTGCACAAGAGATCATCAACAAAAACCGTAACGGTCTGGAAGTGGTGAAAGCCCTTGCTCAGGGCGGATTTACCGATGTCGCTCAGGACATGCTCAACATCCAGAAAGCCAAGTTAACCGGGGATTACCTGCATACCTCCGCCATTATCGTTGGCGACGGACAGGTGCTATCCGCTGTCAATGATGTTAACGACTATGCCGGTCCGGCAACAGGTTATCGCCTGCAAGGCGAACGCTGGGAAGAGATCAAAAACATCCCTGGCGCACTTGATCCCAACGAGCTTGGCTAAGGGGTGAAAAATGGAAATTAATGAAAAACTGCTGCGCCAGATAATTGAAGATGTGTTGTCTGAAATGCAGACCAGCGACAAACCCGTCTCTTTCCGCGCATCTACAGCGGCAAGCGCACCTCAGGCTGCTGCGGCACAGGGCGACAGCTTTCTGACCGAGATTGGTGAAGCCAAACAAGGCCAGCAACAGGACGAAGTGATTATTGCAGTAGGGCCGGCGTTTGGCCTGTCACAAACCGTCAATATTGTTGGGATCCCGCATAAGAATATCTTGCGCGAAGTGATTGCCGGTATTGAAGAAGAAGGCATTAAAGCGCGCGTTATCCGCTGCTTTAAATCCTCCGATGTGGCGTTTGTTGCCGTTGAGGGTAACCGTCTGAGCGGTTCCGGGATCTCTATTGGTATCCAGTCAAAAGGCACGACGGTTATCCACCAGCAGGGGTTACCGCCGCTTTCAAACCTGGAGCTGTTCCCTCAGGCACCGCTTCTGACGCTGGAAACCTATCGTCAGATCGGTAAAAACGCCGCGCGTTATGCCAAGCGTGAATCCCCGCAACCGGTCCCTACGCTGAATGACCAGATGGCTCGTCCTAAGTACCAGGCGAAATCAGCCATTCTGCACATTAAAGAGACCAAATACGTTGTGACAGGCAAAAACCCGCAGGAACTGCGCGTGGCGCTTTGATAAAGGATACCTCCATGAATACCGACGCAATTGAATCGATGGTTCGGGATGTGTTGAGCCGGATGAACAGCCTGCAAGGCGAGTCCGCGACTCCGCCCGCGGCGAGTTCATCAGCACATACCGCGAAAGTCACGGATTACCCTCTCGCGAATAAACATCCTGAGTGGGTAAAAACTGCGACCAACAAAACGCTGGACGACTTCACGCTTGAAAATGTTCTGAGCAACAAAGTGACCGCGCAGGACATGCGCATCACCCCTGAAACACTGCGCCTCCAGGCGGAAATCGCCAAAGATGCCGGACGTGACAGGCTGGCGATGAACTTTGAGCGCGCTGCTGAGCTAACCGCTGTTCCTGACGATCGCATTCTTGAGATCTACAACGCGCTGCGCCCGTACCGCTCAACAAAAGATGAGCTGATGGCTATCGCCGACGATCTCGAAAATCGTTATCAGGCAAAAATCTGTGCAGCTTTCGTTCGTGAAGCGGCAGCGCTGTACGTTGAGCGTAAAAAACTCAAAGGCGACGACTAACTCAGGGACAGGATCATGCGATATATAGCTGGCATTGACATAGGCAACTCATCAACGGAAGTCGCTCTGGCTACTCTGGATGAGTCTGGCGTGCTGAGCATCACCGGCAGCGCGCTGGCAGAAACCACCGGAATTAAGGGCACATTACGTAATGTGTTTGGCATTCAGGAGGCCCTTACGCTGGCGGCAAAAAACGCCGGTATCAATGTCAGCGATATTTCGCTCATCCGTATTAACGAAGCCACCCCGGTCATTGGCGACGTGGCGATGGAAACAATAACCGAAACCATCATCACTGAATCCACCATGATCGGCCATAACCCTAAAACACCGGGCGGCGTCGGGTTAGGCGTGGGCGTCACTATTACGCCGGAAGACCTTCTCAGTCGCCCGGCGGATACGCCCTATATTCTGGTGGTGTCATCGGCATTTGATTTCGCCGATGTTGCTACGATGATTAATGCCTCCGTCCGTGCCGGATACCAGTTGACTGGCGTTATTTTGCAGCAGGACGATGGTGTGTTGGTCAGTAATCGTCTGACTCATCCCCTGCCCATCGTCGATGAAGTCCTTCATATTGACCGTATCCCGTTGGGGATGCTGGCTGCCATTGAGGTCGCCGTACCAGGAAAGGTCATTGAAACGCTTTCTAACCCCTACGGCATTGCAACTGTCTTTGGCCTCAATGCCGATGAGACTAAAAACATTGTTCCGATGGCACGGGCGCTGATCGGCAACCGTTCAGCCGTGGTGGTGAAAACGCCGTCAGGGGATGTGAAAGCGCGAGCGATTCCTGCCGGAAATCTGGAGCTACAGTCTCAGGGTCGTACAGTACGGGTCGACGTTGCAGCGGGCGCCGAAGCGATTATGAAAGCGGTTGGTGAATGCCCAAAACTGGATAACGTTACCGGAGAAGCTGGCACCAATATTGGCGGCATGCTGGAGCATGTGCGCCAGACGATGGCTGAATTAACCAATAAACCCAGTCATGAAATTTTTATTCAGGATCTGCTGGCGGTCGATACCTCGGTTCCTGTCAGCGTGACGGGTGGACTTGCCGGTGAGTTCTCGCTGGAACAAGCTGTCGGCATAGCCTCCATGGTGAAATCAGACCGCCTGCAAATGGCGATGATTGCCCAGGAGATCACGCAAAAGCTCAACATTGACGTCCAGGTTGGCGGGGCCGAAGCCGAAGCTGCCATTCTGGGGGCCTTAACTACTCCGGGCACCACGCGACCACTGGCTATTCTGGACCTCGGCGCGGGTTCAACCGACGCTTCTATCATCAATCCTAAGGGCGAAATTATTGCCACGCACCTGGCGGGTGCAGGCGATATGGTCACGATGATCATTGCCCGTGAACTGGGTCTGGATGACCGTTACCTCGCGGAAGAGATTAAAAAGTATCCGTTGGCGAAAGTTGAGAGCTTGTTCCATCTTCGCCACGAAGACGGCAGCGTTCAGTTCTTCCCTACGCCTCTCCCGCCAACGGTTTTTGCGCGCGTGTGCGTAGTTAAGCCCGATGAACTGGTGCCACTGCCGGGTGAACTGGCGCTGGAGAAAGTACGAGCCATTCGTCGAAGTGCTAAGGAACGCGTTTTCGTTACTAACGCACTCAGAGCGCTACGTCAGGTGAGTCCGACCGGGAACATTCGGGATATTCCCTTTGTGGTACTGGTTGGCGGCTCATCCCTGGATTTTGAAGTTCCGCAGCTGGTCACCGATGCTCTGGCGCATTATCGACTGGTTGCCGGGCGCGGCAATATTCGTGGTACCGAAGGTCCGCGCAATGCGGTTGCGACAGGGCTGATTCTCTCCTGGCATAAGGCATTCGCTCATGGAAAGTAATCTCACCACGCCAGCCATCGTTATCTTCACCAGTGCTGACTGCGCTGACGTCTGGAATGACGTACTGCTGGGTATTGAAGAAGAAGGGATCCCCTTTGTGATTCAGGAGAATGACTCAACTGACGTTATCCACAACGCATGGTTGGCCGCCTGCCAATCACCATTGCTGGTTGGTATTGGCTGTAGCCGTGAAAAACTGGTCGTGCACTACAAAAACTTACCCTCATCAGCACCGCTTTTTACGCTGACGTATCAACAAAATAGCCACGATCGCCGCAGCATTGGTAACAACGCTGCGCGGCTGGTTAAAGGCATTCCGTTCCGGGAATGCCACTCATAACCCACAGGAGAAAAGCAGTATGAATAACGCACTGGGACTGGTTGAAACAAAAGGGCTTGTCGGCGCTATTGAAGCCGCTGATGCCATGGTGAAATCCGCAAACGTGCAGTTGGTTGGTTACGAAAAAATCGGCTCTGGCCTGATCACCGTTATGGTTCGCGGTGATGTCGGCGCGGTGAAAGCAGCCGTAGATGCTGGAAGCGCAGCCGCAAGCGCCGTTGGTGAGGTGAAATCCTGCCACGTTATCCCGCGTCCGCACAGCGACGTTGAAGCCATTTTACCTAAATCCGCATAAGTCGTTGCAACCAAGGAGCACAGCGTGAAGCAATCACTGGGATTACTTGAAGTTAGTGGTCTGGCATTAGCCATCAGTTGCGCGGACGTCATGGCGAAAGCCGCCTCCATCACGCTGGTGGGCCTAGAAAAAACCAACGGCTCAGGCTGGACGGTGATCAAGATAATCGGGGATGTGGCCTCCGTCCAGGCGGCCATTTCCACTGGTGTCAGTTTCGCTGACCAGCGAGATGGACTGGTGGCTCACAAAGTCATTTCCAGACCCGGGGACGGGATCCTGTCGCATAGCGTTGTCCTGGAGCCTGAACCAACGCCCGACCCCATACCAGCCATACCGCATGAAGAGATATTTGTAGACCATGCGGCACCCGAAGCGCCGCAAGATGCAGAGTTGATTAGCTGCAATTTGTGTCTTGATCCTGCCTGCCCTCGCCAAAAAGGTGAGCCGCGCACTCTTTGTCTTCACTCCGGCAAACGAGGTGAAGCGTGATGGATAAACAGCAACTGGAAACCACTGTCGCTAAGGTTCTCGATGAAATGCGCGAGCGCCCGATTCCGCTGGGGATCTCTAATCGGCATATTCATCTGTGCGCTGAAGATTACGGTCGCTTGTTTCCCAATCACCCAATTAGTGAGAAAAAAGAGCTGCTGCAGCCAGGGCAATATGCAGCAGAGCAGACTGTCACGCTGGTGGGGCCAAAAGGTCAGTTAAAAAATGTGCGTTTACTCGGTCCGCTGCGCAATACCAGCCAGGTCGAAATTTCCCGTACTGACGCCCGCACGTTGGGAATTGCTGCTCCGCTGCGGATGTCGGGCAATATTCAGGGCACACCCGGTGTTCGTCTTGTCAGCCCATTTGCTGAACTGGACTTAGCATCCGGGGTGATCGTTGCCCAACGGCATATCCATATGTCGCCGCTCGATGCTCTGATTCTGCGAGTTTCCCATGGTGATAAAGTCTCGGTCGCCATTAATGGCGATGAACGTCGACTGATTTTCGATAACGTCGCCGTACGCGTTTCGCCGGATATGCGCCTCGAAATGCATATCGATACAGACGAAGCCAATGCTGCAGGCGCTGATAATCCCCAGGCATTTGCCACACTGGTGACCTCACGATGAACAACGAACTGCTGCAACGCATTATCGAGGAGGTTGTTTCCCGATTAAAAAAACGCGCGGAAAGCACGCTCACTCTTAGCGTCGCGCAGTTACGGGAAATCGATTCACGGACAGTATGCTGCCAGTACTCGTCGCTCCATCTCCAGCAAGTGGACCTGCCATTTCTGGAGCAAATTGCCGAAGGCTGCCCAGTCAACATGTCGGTGGTAATGATTCACGACGCGCTGGCATGCGGAGTCCGCGTGAAGATTTCACTACAACACCGATTGTTACCCGCAATCCCCGTGAAAAAACTCGCGCGTCTGCCGCTGGAGTTCAGTGACGAACTGGGGCGAATCATCTTTTTGCATCCTGAGAAGCTTCTCAGCTATGCCGACGTCGCCCAATTGAGGGATGGCGTACTGGTGCTACGCCGTCGATGTGTCGTGACGGCTCTGGCTCAGGAAGCTGTCAGTCTGCGAAATGTCCAACTAATTAAGCAGGAGTGAGCTATGCATCTGGCACGGGTTACAGGCGTTGTGGTTTCCACGCAAAAATCTCCATCACTGGTGGGAAAAAAACTGTTGCTGGTACGTCGGGTAAGTGCTGACGGAGAGCTTCCTGCGTCTCCAGTGAGTGGAGATGAAGTCGCTGTTGATTCTGTCGGCGCGGGGACCGGCGAACTGGTATTACTCAGCAGCGGGTCCAGCGCCAGACACGTTTTTTCCGGCCCGAATGAGGCCATTGATCTGGCTATCGTCGGCATTGTCGACACGCTTTCTCGTTAGGAGGAACTATGGCGATTTATACCCGCACAGGTGATGCCGGAACAACAGCCCTATTTACCGGACAGCGCGTGAGCAAAACGCATCCGCGCGTGGAAGCCTACGGTACGCTGGACGAACTGAATGCGGCGCTTAGCCTGTGCGTTTGCGTGGCGAAAAACCCTCAGCACCGGCAGTTACTTGAAAATATCCAGCTGCAGCTTTTTTGGTTCAGCGCCGAACTGGCAAGCGAAAGCGAAGAACCGACGCCAGAGCAGCGCTACATCAGCTCAGAAGAAATTGCGGCACTGGAAGCTGCCATCGATATCGCAATGGGAAGAGTACCGCCCCTGCGCAGCTTTATTTTACCAGGCCGCAGCGAAGCCGCCAGCCGACTGCACTTTGCCCGAACTCTGGCACGCCGCGCAGAGAGACGACTGGTCGAGCTGTCCACCGAGATCTCCGTCAGACACGTGCTGATGCGTTATATCAACCGCCTGTCCGACTGCTTATATGCGCTTGCACGAGCAGAAGATCATGACGCCCATCAAAACGAAATCATTCAGAAAGTGGCTGAGCGCTATCTCGCTGCCGTTCAACCACCAGCCACAAAGGAGCCGACTATGTCTCTGTCTTTTCAGGAGCTCCACCAACTCACTCGTGCTGCGGTGACGAGAGCAGAAGAACTTCAGGTTCCGGTCGTCATTAGTATTGTTGATGCGAATGGGACCCAAACGGTGGCCTGGCGCATGCCTGACGCATTACTGGTGAGTAGCGAACTGGCACCGAAAAAAGCCTGGACTGCCGTGGCGATGAAAGCCGCCACGCATGAGCTGACATCGGCAGTACAACCAGGCGCCGCGCTTTACGGTCTGGAAAGCCATATGCAGGGAAAAGTCGTCACCTTCGGTGGCGGGTACGCATTATGGCGTGAGGGTTTACTCCTCGGGGGTCTTGGCATCAGCGGAGGAAGCGTTGAACAGGATATGGACATTGCAGAAACGGCCATTGCGGCGATTAACGTGAGAACACATCAATGAATACTTCAGAACTTGAAACCCTTATTCGTAACATTTTGAGTGAGCAACTCGCCCCGGCAAAAGCAGAAGTTAAGGGTAACGGTATTTTTCCGTCCGTTGGCGAAGCGATCGATGCCGCTCATCAGGCTTTTCTGCGTTACCAGCAATGTCCATTGAAAACCCGCAGCGCCATCATAAACGCCCTACGCGAAGAACTGACGCCTCATCTTGCTTCACTGGCCGCTGAGAGCGCTGCCGAAACGGGTATGGGCAACAAAGAGGATAAGTTCCTTAAAAATAAAGCCGCGCTGGACAACACTCCAGGTATCGAAGATCTCACCACCACGGCGCTAACCGGCGATGGCGGCATGGTGTTATTCGAGTATTCACCGTTTGGCGTGATTGGTTCTGTCGCCCCCAGTACTAATCCGACAGAGACCATTATTAACAACAGCATCAGCATGCTGGCGGCAGGGAATAGCGTTTACTTCAGTCCGCATCCGGGTGCTAAAAAGGTTTCACTCAAGTTGATTGCCATGATTGAAGATATTGCTTTCCGTTGCTGCGGAATTCGTAATCTTGTCGTCACGGTCACAGAACCCACTTTTGAGGCTACCCAGCAGATGATGGCGCACCCTAAAATCGCAGTTCTGGCGATTACCGGTGGCCCAGGCATTGTTGCTATGGGCATGAAAAGCGGGAAAAAAGTCATCGGCGCAGGTGCAGGAAATCCACCCTGCATTGTTGATGAAACGGCCGACCTGGTTAAGGCGGCGGAAGATATCATCAATGGCGCATCCTTTGATTACAACCTCCCCTGCATTGCTGAGAAGAGCCTGATTGTTGTTGATGCCGTTGCCGAACGACTGGTTCAACAGATGCAGTCTTTTGGTGCGATGCTTCTCAATAGAGAAGAGGTAGACAAACTGCGAGCCATCTGCCTACCAGAAGGCATAGCCAATAAAAAACTGGTGGGTAAAAGCCCGGCAACCTTACTGGAAGCAGCAGGAATACCAGTTCCGGCAAAAGCACCTCGATTACTGATAGGCATCGTCCAGGCGGACGACCCGTGGGTTACCAGCGAGCAACTGATGCCAATGCTCCCCGTCGTAACGGTGAGCGATTTTGATAGTGCATTAACGTTGGCCCTGAAGGTTGAAGAGGGATTGCATCACACGGCCATTATGCATTCGCAAAATGTGTCACGTTTGAACCTTGCCGCGCGCACGCTTCAGACCTCCATCTTTGTGAAAAATGGCCCCTCTTACGCCGGGATCGGCGTTGGTGGTGAAGGCTTTACAACCTTCACTATTGCGACGCCAACCGGTGAAGGAACAACATCTGCGCGCACTTTCGCACGCTCTCGTCGTTGCGTGCTGACAAACGGTTTTTCTATTCGTTAATGGGGCCGTTATGAATAGCTTTTCACTGCAAACTCGATTGTACAGCGGCCAGGGAAGTCTGGATGTGCTCAAGCGCTTCACGAATAAGCATATCTGGATTATTTGCGATGGTTTTCTCGCGCGTTCTCCCCTGATTGAAAAGCTGCGCAACGCTCTGCCAGCGGATAACCGCATCAGCGTTTTCAGCGATATCACCCCCGATCCCACCATCAGCACTGTAGTTCAAGGGATTGCACAAATGCAGTCCCTGCGGCCGGACATCGTGATGGGTTTTGGTGGCGGCTCAGCACTGGACGCCGCAAAAGCCATCGTCTGGTTCAGCCGCCAGTTCGGTATTGAAATTGAAACCTGTGTCGCAATTCCCACTACCAGCGGTACGGGCTCCGAGGTAACCAGCGCCTGCGTGATTAGCGATCCGGATAAAGGCATTAAATATCCATTGTTTAATAATGCGCTTTATCCAGACATGGCCATCCTTGATCCAACGCTGGTCGTCAGCGTACCGCCAGCCATAACCGCGAATACCGGCATGGACGTGTTAACGCATGCACTGGAGGCATACGTATCCACGAAGGCCAGCGACTTCACCGATGCACTAGCTGAAAAAGCGGCTCAAATCGTCTTCCAGTACCTGCCTGTCGCCGTCAGCAAAGGCGAATGTCTGGCAACCAGAGGGAAAATGCACAATGCGTCAACGCTCGCGGGAATGGCATTTAGTCAGGCTGGACTGGGGATCAATCATGCGATTGCCCATCAGTTGGGCGGTCAGTTTCATCTGCCACACGGACTTGCCAATGCGCTGCTGCTGACCCATGTCATTCATTTTAATGCTCGCGATCCGCGGGCTGCGAAGCGCTATGCCCGTTTCGCTAAAGCCTGCCATTTATGCCCGGATAACGCGAACGATACAGCGGCATTGAATGCGCTCATTCATCATATCGAGCTACTCAAAAAACAGTGTGCGTTGCCTTCTTTAGTTGACGCGCTTAAAGACGGAAAGCAAGCCTGGTCGCAACGTATCCCGTCGATGGTTCAGGCCGCGCTGGCTGATGTCACGCTGCAAACCAATCCTCGTGTTGCCGACGCCAGTGCCATGCAGGAACTGCTTGAGGAATTATTATGAAGACAGCCATGACGGCAGAGTCCACGCTCTATGATGCGCAGACAATTCGCGAACGCGTTCGCGCAGCGGGTGTTGTCGGAGCCGGAGGCGCAGGCTTTCCTGCTCACGTAAAATTACAGGCGCAGGTCGATACTTTTCTGGTCAATGCGGCTGAATGTGAGCCAATGCTGAAAGTTGACCAGCAGTTGATGGCCGTCCAGGCTGAGCGACTTATCCACGGCGTTCAATATGCCATGACGGCTACCGGAGCCAGTTCCGGAATTATTGCGCTCAAAGAGAAATACCAAGAGGCTATCAATGCATTAACACCCCTTCTGCCTGCCGGGATCCGCTTACATATTTTGCCCGATGTCTACCCGGCAGGTGACGAGGTTCTGACCATCTGGATGGCAACAGGCCGGAGAGTTCCGCCTGCCGCGCTGCCGGTCAGCGTCGGGGTAGTGGTCAATAACGTCCAGACCGTGCTCAATATCGCGAGAGCAGTTGAGCAGCAGTACCCCGTTACGCGTCGTACCTTGACCGTTAACGGCGCTGTCGCCAGACCAATCACACTCACAGTCCCTGTCGGCATGTCTTTACGTGACGTTCTGGCGCTGGCCGGGGGTGCAACCGTTGACGATCCCGGCTTTATTAACGGTGGTCCGATGATGGGCGGCCTGATTACTTCACTGGATACCCCAGTCAGCAAGACCACCGGGGGCCTGCTGGTTTTGCCTAAGTCTCATGCGTTGATTCAGCGGCGGATGCAGGATGAACGCACTGTGCTTTCTGTTGCAAAAACCGTTTGCGAGCAGTGCCGTTTGTGTACGGATTTGTGCCCAAGGCATTTGATCGGTCATGAATTATCCCCGCATCTGCTGGTTCGTGCGGTTAATTATCAGCAGGCGGCCACGCCGCAATTGCTGCTCACGGCCCTGACCTGCTCAGAATGCAATGTGTGTGAAAGCGTTGCCTGTCCAGTTGGGATTTCGCCGATGCGAATCAACCGCATGCTTAAACGCGAGCTGCGGGCGCTCAACCATCGTTATGAAGGGCCGCTAAATCCTGAGGATGAAATGGCGAAGTACCGGCTGATCCCGGTTAAGCGCCTTATTACCAAACTGGGCCTTAGCGACTGGTATCACGATGCGCCACTGGCTGAGACTGACTACTCCACAGACAAAACGACGCTGTTGTTACGCCAGCATATAGGTGCCAGCGCTATCCCATGTGTAGAACAAGGCGAACGCGTTGTTCGCGGTCAATGCGTTGCCGATGTGCCGTCCGGTGCATTAGGCGCGCCTGTTCACGCCAGTATTGACGGTATTGTCAGCGAAATCACTGAGCAATCCATCACGGTAATAAGAGGTTAATCATGTCTCAGGCTATAGGGATTTTAGAACTCACCAGCATTGCCAAAGGAATGGAAGCTGGCGATGCCATGTTAAAAAGCGCGAATGTGAATTTACTGGTCAGCAAGACCATCTGCCCGGGAAAATTTCTACTCATGCTCGGTGGTGACGTAGGTGCCGTACAACAGGCGATTGCCACTGGAACATCTCTTGCTGGCGATATGCTCGTTGATAGTCTGGTACTCCCCAACATTCATGCCAGCGTACTACCCGCAATCAGCGGACTAAACAGCGTAGATAAGCGTCAGGCAGTTGGTATTGTCGAAACATGGAGCGTTGCTGCCTGCATCTGCGCCGCCGACCGGGCGGTTAAAGCCTCCAACGTCACGCTGGTACGCGTCCATATGGCATTTGGTATTGGCGGCAAGTGTTACATGGTCGTTGCCGGCGATGTATCCGATGTGAATAACGCGGTGACGGTTGCCAGTGAAAGTGCGGGTGAAAAAGGCCTGCTGGTTTACCGCTCGGTCATCCCCCGTCCACACGAAAGCATGTGGCGACAAATGGTGGAAGGATAATGGAAAGACAACCCACCACGGATCGTATGATTCAGGAATATGTTCCTGGCAAACAGGTCACGTTGGCGCACCTTATCGCCAATCCCGGTAAGGATTTGTTCAAGAAACTGGGATTACCTGATTCGGTTTCTGCGATCGGTATTCTGACCATTACCCCTAGCGAAGCCTCAATCATCGCCTGTGATATCGCCACGAAATCAGGGGCGGTAGAGATTGGTTTTCTCGACCGGTTTACCGGCGCGGTGGTACTGACGGGCGATGTTTCAGCCGTTGAGTACGCGCTGAAACAGGTAACCCGAACGCTGGGCGAAATGATGCGTTTTACCGCGTGTCCCATCACCCGGACGTAATCTCATGAAACGTATCATGCTAATTGGCCCCAGCCAGTGCGGTAAAACGTCGCTCACGCAGTGCATGCGCGGAGAGGTGCTTCACTATCAGAAGACCCAGGCCATAGTCTGGTCTCCTACGACAATAGACACACCGGGTGAATATCTTGAGAACCGCTGCCTGTACAGTGCGCTACTGGCCAGCGCCTGTGAAGCGGACATTATTGCGCTGGTACTCAATGCTGACGCGCCGTGGTCACCATTTTCTCCCGGTTTTACCGGACCAATGAACCGACCCGTTATTGGCCTCGTTACCAAAGCCGATTTAGCCAACCCGCAGCGTATTTCTCTTGTGGAGAGTTGGTTAGCTCAGGCTGGTGCGCAAAAAGTATTTGTCACCAGCGCGCTGGAGAATACCGGGGTCGATGAGATGTTCATTTTTCTGAATGCAAAGGAACCTTCATGTCTCACAAAATAATGGCCATTAACGCAGGTAGTTCCTCGCTTAAGTTTCAACTACTGGCGATGCCGCAGGGTGAAATGATCTGCCAGGGGTTGATAGAACGTATCGGTTTGTCTGATACACTGGTCACCCTAAAAACGCCAGCGCAGAAATGGCAGGAGACTTTGCCCGTAGCCGATCACCGTGAAGCCGTAACGTTGCTTCTGGAAAAACTGCTCAACCACCACATTATCAGCAGTCTGGAAGAGATCGACGGCGTGGGCCACCGCGTCGCACACGGCGGGGAATCCTTTAAAGACTCCGCGCTGGTAACTGATGAAACGCTGGCAGAAATCGAGCGCCTCGCGGAACTGGCCCCTCTGCATAACCCGGTAAATGCGTTGGGGATCGCGGTATTCCGCCAGCTATTGCCCAAAACGCCAGCCGTTGCGGTGTTCGACACCGCGTTTCATCAAACGCTTGATGAGCCTTCTTTCATCTATCCCCTGCCCTGGCGTTACTATGTCGAGTTGGGTATTCGTCGTTACGGTTTTCATGGTACCAGCCACAAATACGTTAGCTCACAGCTTGCTGAAAAACTGGGTGTGCCACTCAGCGCCCTGCGCGTTGTTTGTTGTCATCTGGGCAACGGCAGCAGCATCTGCGCCATCAAAGGCGGACAATCGGTGAATACGTCAATGGGCTTTACACCACAGTCTGGCGTGATGATGGGCACGCGAAGTGGCGATATTGATCCATCCATTTTGCCCTGGATAGCCCTGCGAGAAGGCAAAACACCGCAGCAGCTCAATCAATTGCTCAACAATGAGTCCGGATTGCTCGGTGTTTCTGGCATCTCACCTGACTACCGCGACGTTGAACATGCCGCAGATACAGGCAATCACCAGGCTGCGCTGGCGTTGACGCTTTTTGCTGAGCGCATTCGTGCCACCATTGGTAGCTATATTATGCAGATGGGCGGTCTGGATGCCCTGGTGTTTACCGGTGGTATTGGCGAAAACTCCGCACGGGCGCGCGCTGCGATTTGCCGTAACCTGAATTTCCTGGGTCTGGCCGTTGATGAGGAAAAAAATCAGCGTAATGCCACCTTCATTCAAACGGAAAATGCGATGGTCAAAGTAGCAGTGATTAATACCAATGAAGAGCTAATGATTGCGCAAGACGTTATGCGTTTAGCGATATCTGAAACTGTGACATTGGGCATTCCTGCATAATACTGCCGCACCGCAAATTGCGGCAAATCATGGTAATAGCGCGATCGCCATGACACTATGCGCCGAGGATTGCTGATCACATAGGTGAAGACGTGGCTGTTGCGCAATGTCCCGCATCGTGCGGAGAACTTATCCAGGGCTGGATTCTGGGCAGTGAGAAATTGGTCTCCTGCCCGGTTGAATGGTATAGCACCGTTGAGGTCACTTCAGGTTCACCGCTGACAGATGAACGTCCACTTTCGCGAGCAATGGTTGAGAGGTTATTGCTGCACTGGCAATACCCGGCACACATGAGTCAGGATATCCGAATAGATGTCCAGTCAACCATTCCTGTCGCTAAAGGGATGGCCAGCAGCACAGCGGATATCGCCGCCACGGCAATCGCCACGGCACAGTATCTGGGGCATCAGCTAGACGAATCCACTCTGGCGCAGCTTTGCGTTTCGCTGGAACCTACCGACAGCACCGTTTTCCGCCAGCTTACGCTGTTCGATCATAACGACGCCTCCACGCAAATTGCCTGTGAATCCCAGCCACAACTCGATCTGCTGGTTCTCGAAAGTCCGGAAACCTTGCTTACTGCTGATTATCACCGTACTCCACGTCAGTCAGGGCTACTGGCGGGCGCCCCAGCTCTGAAACGCGCATGGGAAAAGGTACAGGAAGCCTGTATCAGTCAAAACCCTTATCGGATGGGCGAAGCCGCCACGCTGAGCGCGATCGCCAGCCAGTTGCTGTTACCTAAACCAGATTTTGATTCACTATTAGCACTGGTAGAAGAATGTGATTTATACGGCGTCAACGTCGCGCACAGCGGCAGCGTCGTCGGTCTGATGCTCGACAGAAGGCGTCATGATGTGGACTACATTAAATGGATGCTGACGCAGAAAAAATTGACAGTGCACTGGCCGGAACAACATTTGTTGCGGATGGTAACTGGCGGGGTCGAACTGCAATAAGGGCCGCCGCTAAGCAGCGACCCAAACGAGCATAAAATCGTTACTCAGCTTTCGCATCGGCGTTTTTCACTTCGCCCATCGCTTTCAGCTTTTTAGAGATGTCGCGGC
This sequence comes from Citrobacter sp. Cf125, assembly GCF_030333935.1. NCBI lineage: Bacteria > Pseudomonadati > Pseudomonadota > Gammaproteobacteria > Enterobacterales > Enterobacteriaceae > Citrobacter > Citrobacter sp. Cf125. Next base: position 687,506 of record NZ_JAOWEY010000022.1, read on the forward strand.
GCTCTTTAGAGATCTCAGCGTTTTTGATGATGTAATCATCAACACGATCTTCATAATCGCTTTTCATGCTGGCGATAATGCCCTGAATCGCTTCCACGCTCATTCCAGGCTTGATGTAGTCGCTCAGGTTGTCCAACAGCAGAACGCGTTTCTGGTTGTCACGGATCTTTTTCTCAACGTCCTGAATTTCACGTTGCAGTTTGTTTTTACGACGGAACAGACGAACAAATTCCAGCACGTCCTGGAAAGAAGGCTTGGTAGTTTCCATTTTTACACCCCTGATAATGTGAGATTCGGATTCGTTAAAACAACGGCTAAAGTGGGTCAACATTACTTTCATGCCCGCCATACTTCAAGTTGCATCTGCATCGACAATGCATGGTTGAAACCTGAATTATCGAGGGTAAAGCCATTGCAGTTACCAATGGTTTTAGCCTTTTTCAGTATCATACCTCTAATCTTTGCTGAATCGAAGCAGCAGTAGAACCTATCGCCTCATCTGCTCTTTATTTGCGCAGCGCGCGACAGATTAAATGTGAGAGCAACTCCAGCTGTCGCGCCATTTCCATGTTCAACCAAACGTAGCCGTGAATGGGCGTTTCTGCGACATTATCGCCTTTATGCTCAGCAATGAGCTGACGCAACTCCGCCACGGTGTCATTGAGCTTTTCCGTATTGGCAAGCACCGGCTGCGGATTTCCTTCATACAAGGCGTGGGTTATGGTCAGTAGCGCCTGCTGCGTCCTGAGCTGAGTTTCACGCAAAGTTTGTGCATTCAGCATGACAAAGTGGCTGGTGCGGCTGGCCCAAAGCGCATTAATTTGCAGCTCAAGCATGCAGACCAGATTGCGGTTAACCGTTTGAATAGCCTCAAAAATGGATTTTTGAATACGGGTTTCTTTACTGGCGGGAACGATGAGTCCGCGCATTTTGACAACGTCGCTTAAGAGCTGCTGTAAATGCTTCTCAAGCCGCGGTTGCTCAAGCAAATTAGGGGATAGCGCGGCCTGATACACCCGATTGTATCCCGTCACACAATGTGCCAATTGGATACGCCAGTGTATAAATGCCCGCTGCGGCCAGATGCCGGTAAACAACATCGCCAGTAACGAACCCAAAATAACATCGCCACCGCGCCATAACGCGGTATTCATATCTCCGGCAGGCGCCCCCACGACCACGGCAAGCGTAATGCCAATCAGCAGCGCCTGATACGGCCTTTTACCCAATGCCAACCAGCCACAGAGAAACATCGCCACCGCGCACCAGATCAGCATTAGCGGAAGCGAAAAGAGTTCCAGACGCAGGGCAATCAATCCAAGCACCGAGCCCAGGATCGTTCCGCCTATACGCTCAAACGCTCTGGGAACAACGTTACCCCAAAAAGAAATTGGCCCCATAATCACCACCAGCGTGATCAGAGGCCATGTACCTTCGGGAATGTTTAACAGGCGTACCAACAGAAAAGTAAGAAGAAACGCCAGCGCAATGCGAATGCCATGCACCACACGATAATGACGATACAAACGAATTTCAAAAGGACTCAGCGACTTATCTGCACGCACTCATGCACTCCGTCAGGGAATAGCAAAGAAGCGAATTGTACCTGTTTTTACGGTGAAAACATCATCCTGATGACCAGGACATTCATCCTGATTTACACCAAAAACAGTTACTTCAACTGTACCGGCACGTACATTTCAATGTCCCAGTAACCGTCCTCCATGCCGTTGTTCAGATAAACTTCAAAACAGGGTTTAGCGGCTATCGCATACGTCGAATCCTGCATCAGGCGCTCAAAAAACTGATACCACGGCGTCGCGAAGTCATGATTTTCAACGCGCGCAACGGCTATAGCATAGTCGCCACCTGCCAGCTCGGTCTGGATCACCCCTTCACTGTTTTCCGGGATCTCAAAACCTTCAGGCACAGACACCACGGTATCACAACGCAGTTTTTCCGCCGGAACAACGTCAGGATTGTCGTAATAAACGGCTATCCATTCCAGCGGTACGATCTGCTTACCGTCGACCCACATCATTAACTGTTCGAAACCTTGCTTTACCGTTTGTTCCCACGGTCCAACCATATGGAAACCGGCAATTATGCGTTTCTCGACCTGCTTTATCTCGTACTCCATATAACCTCCGTTATTACACTGTATTTATATACAGTGTAATTTTTAGGTATGACGGCCACAAGGAATCAGTGATTATTATGTGAGCAGATTCGCACTCTTGCCAGTCAGGCACATCAGGAAAAACTACGCCTTATGGCGGAAGTAATCGCTCAGACGCGAGAAGACGCCACCTTCGTTGACAGACTCCAGCGTAACCAGAGGCCAGTGCGCCACCAGTTTATCCCGATCGTAGAGTTCAATTTCCCCCACACGTTGATGGGCAGCGATGGGGGCGACCAGTTCTTTCTTATCAAGTACATATTTTGCCTTGATATTCGCGACTTCGGCTTTAGGCAGGGCCATCCAGAAATCCTGCTCTGTGCCAAGGCTAATTTTTTCTTTATCGCCATACCAGATCCGTTCAATACCAACCTGCTTACCGCTACGTAAAACCTGCACGGTATCGAAGTTCTTTTGTCCCCATTGCAGCAATTTTCTCGCCTGGTCTTCACGTCCTTTCGCACTCTCCGCCCCCATCACAACCGCAATCAGGCGGCGCTGCCCATCAACAGCAGAAGCAATCAGGTTGAATCCAGCGCCGGAGGTATGCCCAGTCTTCAGACCGTCGACGTTCATGGTTTTATCCCACAACAAACCGTTACGGTTTTGCTGCGTGATTCCGTTCCAGGTAAGGCTTTTTTCACTGTACATATGGTAGAAATCCGGCTCTCCATGGATGATAGCTCGCGACAGCACGGCCAGATCGTAAGCTGAGCTATGCTGACCTGGCGCATCCAGACCATGTACCGTTTCAAAATGCGTGTCACGCAGGTTCAGCTTTTGCACATAGTTGTTCATCATCGCGACAAACTGTGGCTGCCCTCCGGCGATGTAATCCGCCAGCGCCACACAGGCATCATTACCGGAATCAACAATTAACCCGCGACTCAGGTCGCGCACAGAAACGCGATCCCCTTCTTTCAGGAACATTAAGGATGAACCGACGAATACCGGATTATCTTTCGCCCAGGCGTCGCGCCCAACGGTGACAATATCTGTCGGACTAATACGCTTGCTGTCGATTGCGCGATCGACAACATAACCAGTCATCAGCTTGGTCAGGCTGGCAGGGTTGCGCTGCTGGTGTTCATTTCCGGCTGTCAGGATTTGGCCCGTGGTGTAATCCATTAATACCCACGCTCCGGCATTAATCGCAGGTGGCTGTGGGGAAAAGCTTACGACCTCGGTCGCGTACGCGGGCGAAAAACTCATCGCAAAGAGTGAAGCGGCAATAAACAAACGGCGTTTCAACAGCATGTCCTCAGGAAATGGAAAAATAGCCGTTCTTTTTACGGAAGTTCTGGCGAACAAACATGGATAAATTGCAAGAAAATGTGACATAAGGCACATTTTCTTGCTGTAAGGAAAGGTTTTCAGATATCAACCGCGGCGGGCATTAGCCTTTACGCGGTGCTGTCTCTGCGTGATGGCTGCGATGACGATGATAGCCATCTATCATGCTGCGGAAAATTTGCCCCGGTGTGTCACCCAGCGTGCACAGGTAAATATGTGCACAGATGAACAGTAAGCCGACAATCGCCAACACCATATGCAGCACCAGCATCACAGGCCCTGCCCCTATTACCTGCGGGTAGAGACATAACAACCCGGTAATGATCAACAGCGGAACCAGCGCATACATGATGGCCAGATAAGCCAACTGTTGTAGCGGGTTAAATTTACTCTCTGCCGTTGCTGCAAACGGGTGCGGCTCACCTTTCATGATGCCATACAGATAAAAGCGCGTTTGCAACAAGCAGCGTGATATCAACCCGTTAAACTTCACCCGATAATGACAACCGTTGCCGCTGGTTGCGTTGATTAGCACAAAACAAACCCAGAAGGCCAACAGGGCGAAACCGCACCAGGTATGTACCTGCACCATTAATGCCACCGGTCCGACAGAGAAGTGCCCAAACAGGCCACTCAGCAGAAGCAGGATAAAAAGCAGCGCATTACCCCAGTGCCAGCGGCGAACTGCCAGCGAATAGAGGTAATCCCGATGTTCTTCTCCAGTAGCTGTTTTGGGTGACAACATCCGACGTAACAGCGCGTGTATAACCAGGCCCGCAATCATCAGCACAATAACAACGCCTGCATAAATGAGCCACAGCGGCCAGTAGTCCGGCGCATAGTTAAGCTCTGCTCCCCAGATAGAATTCATGCTTTACCCTCCTGATGGATCTCTTTACGCCGATAAACACTCACCGGGCCGCTACGCATATCCTGCTGGCGATAAACCTCTTTTTGATTTATCCAGTGCTGAATTTCCGGGTCGTCACGACGACCAAATTTCAGCGCATCCGTCGGGCAAACGGAAACGCAGGCGGGCGATTGTCCAGTCTCCAGTCGGGTATCTGCACAGAAGTTACATTTGTCGGCAATTCCCGTTTGCGGATTGAGATAACGGACGTGGAACGGACAAGCGGCAACGCAATAGTCACAGCCAATACAGCGAGACTTATCCACTTGCACAATGCCATTTTCGTCGCGAAATGACGCACCGGTCGGACAAACGCTGACACACGGCGCATCTTCACAATGCTGACAGGAAACGCGAACAAACTGGAAGTGGGATAGCACCTCGGATTCATGTTCGGGTGAACGGATCTGCACCTGTAGACGGCTAAATCCCTCTGGCACGTCATTCAAAACTTTGCAGGCAACCGTACATGCCTGACAGCCGATACAGCGTTTCTCGTCATGCAGCATGACATAAGGGTTTGTTGCTTGATTCATGATGTTCTCCTTTCTCATGCCCGACGAAGCGTAACGCCAGCGGTGTGCACCACTGTACCGGAAACCGGACTGGTGACATGCGGAAGCAAATTACCGCAATGGATACCGTGCGTTGTCGCCGCGGTTTTGGCTCCCGCCTTGGCGCCAAATCCCATATAAACAAACAGCGTATCGGGCCGAATTCCGGCGGTGACCAGCGCTTTGCCTTTTTCCTTGCCGGTCGCGTTTTCCAGCCAGATGTCATCGCCGCTTTTGATGCCTTTTTCACGGGCCGTTTGCGGGTGGATCCACACCGCGTTGTCCCACATCAACTCGCTAAGCAGTGGCACGTATTGCGTCGCACCGTTGGTATGAACCGCCACTTTTCCCTGGATAAAATAGAGCTCACTATCGCCTTTGAGCGCAAAATTGCGCGCGCGCGGAATACCGTAGCCAGGCAGGAGCGTCTCCAGCTCTTCAGAATAAAGCTCTATTTTTCCTGAAGGGGATTTAAAGCGCAGTTGCTCGCCATAGGTACCGTCGCTGTCAACCGCCACCGCGCCCGGATAGCGTTCCACAAACTGACGCACCGCTTCAGGTTCACGCAGCAGTAACGGAACACCCCACTCCCGATACCCTTTCTCACGCAGTTCAGCAGACAGCGCATGATCGCCATTAAGCTGGTATAACTGACGCGTTTGCATATCCTGCCATGGGTAGAATTGCCCAAGGCCTAACTGCACGGCCAGCTCTTTCCAGATTTGCCAGCTTGGACGCGCATCACCAATAGGTTCTACTACCTGCTGGCGCAGGGCATAGGCTGGATTCAGACCCGACATGTCTGAAACTTCTTCATCGCGCTCAAGGTAAGTACATTCAGGCAAAAGGTAGTCGGCATACGCTGCGCTTTCGCTTAGATAAACATCACAACTGACCACAAGGTCGAGCTGTTCAACGGTTTTGACCAGATCCGGTCGGCAGGTAACGGTTTGGAAAGGGTTGTGTCGGGACATAATCCATCCCTTCACCGGATAAGGCGTCTGGTTTAACACAGCATCAATGATGCTTTGCACCACACCACCGCCCGCCGCGATGTACTTAAACTGCGGGGCTACCAGATCGATACGCTGCGCCGTTGGCTTGGGTAATTTGACATCGGGTTTTGCCAGCACCGGAGCGACCTTCTCTCCGGCCAGCTTATTATAAGTTGCCGCCGCTTTTTTCTGGTATAAACCGCCTTCACGCTCAATATTGCCAAGCAGCACATTGAGGGTAAAAATCATGCGCCGCATATCAATTTCTTCTTGCGAGAACGTCGCACGATGGCCCGGGCTGACGATAGCATGAGGCGCGCAGGCGGCCATTTCTCGGGTGACCCGAACAATGACATCAGCAGGCACATCAGCTTGCTTTTGCGCCCATTCCGGCGTGGTCTCTTGTACTGCTTCTGCCAGTTGGTCAAACCCTGTGGTGTAGCGCGCAACGAAGTCCGCGTCATACAATTTTTCATTGATCATGACGTGGCACATGGCCATCAACACCGGCAAGTCGCCGCCCGGTTTGAGCGCATGCCATTCATCCGCCTTGCTGGAGAAGACGGACAGACGAGGGTCGAAGCTGACCATTTTTGCGCCCTTTTCCTGCGCCATCATCAGTTCATGCGTTTCGGCAACCTCAATTCCTTCATAAAGGTTGTGACCAAAAGAGACCATATAACGGGTATTGGCGATATCCATGGCCAAATCGCCGCCCATCATCACTTTGGCGGCAATCGATTTTCCGGCCGGGCATGTCGACGCGTGCGTAAAGGTGTTTGGCGATCCGAAAGCCGTCGCCAGTTGAAATAAATGCCCTGAAAGCGAACCGGATTTAGAAGAAAAGACGACGCCCTGAGGACCATGCTGCGTTTTAATTGCCGTCATTTTTTCGGCAATTTCTTTATACGCTTGTTCCCAGCTAATAACCTGCCATTCTCCGCTCCCGCGAGGTCCTGTGCGTTTCATGGGTTTAACAATGCGATGAGGGTCGTTGACCAGGCTAACGCCGCTGCCGCCACGAGCGCAGACACGCGTGCCTTGTTGAGGAGCATTAGGGTTCCCTTGAATAAAAACCGTTTTGTTATTAATTACCTGCGCCTGTATCGGGCAACGATAAGAACACATTTCACACAAACTTGGCGTCAGGGATGTTTTCCCTTTGATACTCTCAGGAGAATTTCGTGCCAGTGCGCCTGGCGGAAAACTGCCTATCGCACAGGCTGAACAGCCTATACCCACTCCTCGCAAAAAATTACGCCGACTAATGCTCATATAACCTCCTGTTATTAGATATATCCAATGATTATATGGCGTTTAGAATATTTATTTTTTACATCAATCACATTTCATTACAATGCATGACAGCGAATTGACACAAATAAAAACTCTTTGTTTATAAAAGACTTTTAAAATTTCCAGAACACAATAAAAGAAGAAGAAAATAACAATAATGGTTATCAATTAGATTGTTTACAAATCCGCAACTCCAAGATATTTTATTTCCGTAATTTATTTTAACAGTGCGGAATTTATTTATTAATTCTATAAAAGTCCTGTTTATCTCAACTTTATTGCGTACACAATCCAGCTTCGATAATACCATAGCTGATTATCTCACTATTTTTTGGTATTCTTGGACGAGCGCTAAATTGATCCCGGACATAACTGAACAATGAATGACGGCAAGCAGCAACCTGGTTTTCTCTTCCACGATTACGAGACCTTTGGCACCCATCCGGCGCTGGACAGACCCGCGCAATTTGCGGCTATCCGCACAGATAATGATTTCAACATCATCGGTGAACCAGAAGTCTTTTATTGCAAACCCGCGGACGATTATCTGCCGCAGCCTGAGGCGGTGTTGATTACGGGTATCACACCGCAGGAAGCACGTGAAAAGGGAGAGAATGAAGCCGCTTTTGCTGCGCGCATCCACGCCCTGTTCACCGTGCCGAAAACCTGTATCCTGGGCTATAACAACGTGCGCTTCGATGATGAGGTGACGCGCAACATCCTGTATCGCAATTTCTACGATCCCTATGCCTGGAGTTGGCAGAACGATAATTCGCGCTGGGATCTGCTGGATGTGATGCGTGCCTGCTATGCCCTGCGCCCTGAAGGCATTAACTGGCCGGAAAACGACGACGGCTTACCCAGCTTCCGCCTGGAGCATTTGACTAAAGCCAACGGTATTGAGCATGCCAATGCTCACGATGCGATGGCGGACGTATACGCCACGATCGCAATGGCGCAATTAGTGAAGTCACGTCAGCCGCGTCTGTTTGATTATCTCTACAGCCATCGTAATAAGCACAAGCTGGCCGCACTGGTTGATGTCCCGCAAATGAAACCGCTGGTCCATGTCTCTGGTATGTTCGGCGCATGGCGCGGTAACACCAGTTGGGTGGCGCCATTGGCGTGGCATCCGGAGAATCGTAACGCGGTTATTATGGTCGACTTAGCTGGTGATATTTCGCCGCTGCTCGAACTCGACAGCGACGCCCTGCGCGAGCGGCTCTACACGTCTAAAGCGGATCTGGTTGATAACCCGGCCGTACCGGTTAAATTGGTGCACATCAACAAATGCCCGGTACTGGCACAGGCGAAAACCCTGCGTCCGGAAGACGCCGACCGTCTTGGCATTAACCGCCAGCATTGTTTGGATAATCTTAAAGTTCTGCGCGAAAACCCGCAGATACGCGACAAAGTGGTCGCGATCTTTGCCGATGCGGAACCCTTTACTCCATCAGATAACGTGGATGCCCAACTGTACAACGGCTTTTTCAGCGATGCTGACCGTGCGGCGATGAAAATCGTTCTGGAAACCGAACCACGCAATTTACCGGCGCTGGATATCTCCTTTGTCGATAAGCGCATTGAAAAACTGTTGTTTAATTACCGTGCACGTAACTTCCCGGGAACGCTCGACGAAGCTGAACAGCAGCGCTGGCTGGACCATCGTCGCCAGGTATTCACACCGGAGTTTTTGCAAAATTATGCCAATGAATTGCAGCTATTGAGCCAGCAATATGCGGATAACAAAGAAAAGTTGATGCTGCTGAAATCACTCTGGCAGTATGCCGAAGAGATTGTATAAATCCCACGTATAAAAAAACGGAGAACATGTCTCCGTTTTTTTTCAGCTAAATGCAGTTATTACGCGATATCTTCGTCGTACTGCGGGACCGGGCTGCGGAAGCGTTTGGTCACGCAAGCCAGGTAGATCAGACCGATACCCGCCCAGATCAGGCCCAGAACCATTGAGCTTTCTTCCAGGTTCACCCACAGCGCGCCAACGGTCAGCGCACCGCACATTGGCAGGAACAGGTACTGGAAGTGATCTTTCAGCGTCTTGTTACGCTTCTCACGGATCCAGAACTGGGAGATTACCGACAGGTTAACGAAGGTAAATGCCACCAGCGCACCAAAGTTAATCAGCGCCGTCGCCATCACCAGGTCGAAGTTGATTGCCAACAGAGCAATCGCCCCAACCAGAATGATGTTCATGGACGGAGTACGCCATTTCGGGTGTACATAACCGAAGAAGCTTTTCGGGAATACGCCGTCACGACCCATCACGTACATCAGACGCGCAACGCCTGCATGCGCCGCCATACCGGACGCCAGTACGGTAATGGTAGAGAAAATCAGCGCGCCGACCTGGAAGAACTTACCGGCAACATACAGCATGATTTCCGGCTGCGAAGCATCTGGATCCTTAAAGCGCGAAATATCCGGGAAGTACAACTGCAACAGATAGGTGGAGACGATAAAGATCAGGCCACCAATCAGCGCAGTCAGGAAAATCGCACGCGGGATCACGCGCTCAGCGTCTTTGGTTTCTTCTGACAGGTTGCTGATACCGTCAAAACCGGTGAACGAGAAGCACAGGATGGTCGCGCCGGTGATCATCGGGATCACGTGCGCATCACCGGACCAGAATGGGCGACTGCTCGCCAGCGTACCGGCACCTTCCCCTTCGAACACGCCATAAACGACCATGCCGAGGATCACCGCAATCAGCACCACCTGCAACAACACGATCACGGTGTTGAAATTCGCAACGGATTTGAGGCTGCGAAGGTTGAAGGCGGTCATAAAGGCCACCAGCGCCACCACGAACATCCAGGATGGAATCGAGGGCACCAGCGCTTCAAAATAAATTTTCGCTAACAGAATGTTGATCATCGGGGCGAACAGGTAATCCAGCAGTGATGACCAACCCACCATAAAGCCAACTGTCGGGCTAATGGATTTCTGGGCGTAAGTGTAGGCAGAGCCTGCAGACGGATAGCGGCGTACCAGTTTACCGTAGCTCAGTGCGGTAAAAAGGATGGCGATCAGTGCAAAGGCGTAAGCTGTCGGGACGTGACCATCGGTCATTCCTGATACGATACCGAATGTATCGAACAGCGTCATCGGCTGCATATAGGCAAGGCCCATCATGACAACCGGAACCAGCGTAAGCGTTTTACGTAATTCCACGCGAGAGGTGTTTGGAGTAGCGTTATGCGACATGGTTATCCCCCATTACGGCGAAAACCGTCGCGTAAGCAAAAAATTGCCCCATTTTTTGTTAATCCTCAGCGACAACAACTGTCGATTTTTAAGTAAGTATCTATCCGGTACGAAGCCCGGCCTCTTTTATGAATGATTGGTTTGATGCAAAAAAATAACCGACGCGTATTAAAACGTCGGTTAATGTCATTTTTTGCAAGCGGCGTATTTTGCACTAAATTGGGGAGAAATAACAAGAGATTGAAGTGGCCACAAAAGAATATTTTTTCTTAACTGATTGATTTGTCAGCAGCCGTTTTAACATACACCCCTGCAATAGCACTATTTGCTAAAATTTCATCTCGCCACCAGGCACTGGCCAACCCAGCGGTCTGTTCATTCCAGCCTATCCACACGGGTTCAAGGACAATTTGCGCGACCACTTTTTTCTCAATCAGTGCGCCGCTCTCCAGAAATCGCTGCGCCAGATAGCGCGGAATATAGCCACATCCCAGGCCGCTGATTTGTAGTTCCAGCTTGGTTTTGAAGTCAAAAACGGTAATGGCTTCCTGATCGTCAAGCACCTGAGAACCTGAGACATTGGCATGCTGCGCATTGTCGCCCACTACAATGGCGCGAAAACGGCGAATAGTGCGACGATTTAACGGTTCCTGTTCCTGCGCCAGCGGGTGATGCGGCGCAACCACAAACACCTGTTCCAGAACCCCCAGCCGTGCAAAGCCAAATTCGCTCGCTGCAGGGGGTTCATGCATGGCACCGACAATAATATCCGCCCGGCCCTGAATGAGGGCATCCCATGAGCCGCCCAGCACGCCATTGATAAATTTCAGACGCGTCACGCTGTGATGTTGATAGAAAGACTCGATGAGTGGGGCCAGCAATGAAAAGGGAAAGGTATCATCTACGCCAATAACCAGTTCATTCTCCCAGCCTTCGTGTAGTTTAATGGCCTGCTTTTCGAGTTCACGGACGGTATGCAGCACCTCCCGCCCCTTTTCCAGCAGCATCTGTCCGGTGCGGGTGAACTTAGCCCGGTGCCCGCTGCGATCGAGTATCTGAATATTAAGATCGCTTTCCAGCTTATGGACGGTGTAGCTAAGCGCAGACGGCGTCTTAAATAATTTTGCCGACGCCGCCGCGAAACTGCCCTCTTTTTCTAAGGCATCGAGGATGATAAGAACGTCCAGCAGTGGTTTCATACTCGCCCCCTGGCGGTATACAGCGGCACTCTGCTGGCTTGTCACTCCATCGGCATCACCAGCGGATCAGGATACTGGTACTCAAACCCAAGCTCATTACAAATACGGTTGCCATCAATGACTTTACCTTTACCGTTATCCGTACCGTCGCGAAATTCCGGCGGCTCCATCCCCAACTGGCGGGCCATCTGCGGATAGAACACGTTACGCGCCGGATGCATAGGCGCACATATATTATAGATGTGTCCCCCTTTAGGCGCTTGCAGCAGTAACGTGATGGCAGAAACCACATCGTCCAGATGCACCAGATTGACGCCATGATGTCCGTCTGGCGCCGTCTTGCCGGCAAAGAAGCGACCAGGATGTCTTCCCGGACCAACTAACCCGGCCAGACGCAAAATATCCACCGACGTGCCAGGTAAATTGTGCAACCAGTCTTCAAGTTCTTTCAGAACACGACCACTTGCCGTGACCGGATTACGCGGCGTCCCCTCTTTCACTGTTCCTTGAACGTCACCATAGACTGACGTCGAACTGGTAAAAATAATTCGCGGGATCCGATACGCCAGCGCGCTGTCGACCAGTTCCTGCATTGCCTGCAGGTAAAATGCTTCCCCAGGACCGCTACGGCGTGCAGGCAGCGTAATAACCAACGCATCGGCGTCCATCAGTGCGTCGAGATCGTCAGCCTCACAGACCAGTTCAGGTTCCAGGCGCAGCGAGTAACTCTCGATACCGCTCATGCGGGCCGCTTCCACCCCATCCAATGTGGTTTTGCTGCCGGTAACCTGCCAGCCTCTCGCCGCCAGCGACATGGCTAACGGCATGCCTAACCAACCTAATCCGACAATTGCGACCTTTTTCATGCCTTCTCTCCTGACTTTTGGCCTATAACGCAAGGCTACGCCAGCCCACGGTGGCTGACAATTCATAGTATCAATATGAAATGAATTAATGATCAAAAAAAGCCCTTGCTTTCCGTAGCTAAAGTGGTTTAGGTTAAAAGACATCAAATGAATAAACATTCATCGAGAAAATTTATGACACGCGCTCAATTCAAACACCATCATCACCATCATCCTGACTAGTCTTTCAGGCGATGTGTGCTGGGAGACATTTAAATCTTCCAGCGGTGCATGAGCGTATGAGAAAGCCCCCGGAAGATTTCTTCCGGGGGCTTTTTTTTTGTGCGTGACCCAAACTGATTCAGACAGGATAACGAGGAATAAAGAATGTTAGACAACACCCGTTTACGCATAGCTATGCAGAAATCTGGCCGTTTAAGCGATGATTCACGCGAATTGCTGGCCCGTTGTGGCATTAAAATTAATCTTCACACCCAGCGCCTGATTGCAATGGCAGAGAATATGCCTATCGATATTCTGCGCGTACGTGATGACGATATCCCGGGTCTGGTGATGGATGGCGTTGTTGACCTCGGCATCATCGGGGAAAATGTTCTGGAAGAGGAACTGCTCAACCGCCGGGCACAGGGTGAAGATCCTCGCTATTTTACCCTGCGTCGTCTGGACTTCGGCGGCTGCCGTCTCTCGCTGGCAACCCCGGTTGATGAAGCCTGGGATGGCCCGGCAGCGCTGAACGGTAAGCGTATCGCTACCTCTTACCCACACCTGCTCAAACGTTATCTCGATCAAAAAGGGGTGTCGTTTAAATCCTGTCTGTTAAACGGCTCTGTAGAAGTCGCTCCCCGTGCGGGTCTGGCCGACGCGATTTGTGATCTGGTGTCCACCGGCGCAACGCTTGAAGCCAACGGTCTGCGTGAAGTGGAAGTCATTTACCGCTCTAAAGCCTGCCTGATTCAGCGCGACGGCGAAATGGCCGACGCCAAGCAACAACTGATCGACAAATTGCTGACCCGTATTCAGGGCGTTATTCAGGCTCGTGAATCCAAATACATCATGATGCACGCGCCGAGCGAGCGTCTGGACGAAGTTATCGCCCTGCTGCCTGGCGCTGAGCGTCCGACCATTCTGCCGCTGGCCGGCGACCAGCAGCGTGTTGCCATGCACATGGTCAGCAGCGAAACCCTGTTCTGGGAAACAATGGAAAAACTGAAAGCGCTCGGTGCCAGCTCAATTCTGGTGCTGCCAATTGAGAAGATGATGGAGTGATAGCCATGAGCTTCAATACCCTGATTGACTGGAATAGCTGTAGCCCCGAGCAGCAACGCGAACTGCTGATGCGCCCGGCTATTTCCGCCTCGGAAAGCATCAGCCGTACGGTGGCCGAGATCCTTGAGAACGTCAAAAATAACGGCGACCGGGCGCTGCGTGAATACAGCGCGAAGTTTGATAAAACCGAGGTCGGCGCGCTGCGCGTCACCGAGGAGGAAATCCAGCAAGCCAGTAGTCGCCTGAGCGACGAACTGAAACAAGCTATGCAGGCGGCGGTGCGTAATATTGATACTTTCCACACCGCGCAGATCCTGCCACCGGTGGATATTGAAACTCAGCCAGGTGTGCGCTGCCAGCAGGTTACCCGCCCTATCGCTTCCGTGGGCCTGTATATTCCAGGAGGTTCAGCGCCGCTGTTCTCTACCGTATTAATGCTGGCGACCCCGGCGCGTATCGCCGGCTGCAAAAAAGTGGTGCTGTGCTCACCGCCGCCGATTGCCGATGAAATTCTCTACGCCGCGCAACTGTGTGGTGTAAAAGAAGTGTTTAATGTGGGCGGCGCTCAGGCTATTGCCGCGCTGGCGCTGGGCACCGAATCTATTCCTAAGGTCGATAAAATCTTCGGGCCGGGCAATGCGTATGTGACCGAAGCCAAACGTCAGGTCAGCCAGCGTCTTGACGGCGCGGCCATCGACATGCCTGCTGGTCCGTCCGAAGTGCTGGTTATCGCCGACAGCGGCGCGACGCCGGACTTTGTTGCCTCTGACCTGCTTTCTCAGGCAGAACACGGCCCCGACTCGCAGGTAATCCTACTGACGCCAGACGCTACGCTTGCCGAAGGCGTTGCCAAAGCCGTAGAGCGCCAGCTCGCTGAGCTTTCCCGCGCTGAGACCGCCCGCCTGGCGCTCAGTGCCAGTCGGCTGATTATCGCCAAAGATCTGGCGCAGTGCGTGGCCATTTCTAACGCCTACGGTCCGGAACACCTGATTATTCAGACCCGCAACGCACGTGAACTGGTTGATGAGATCACCAGCGCCGGTTCGGTGTTCCTCGGCGACTGGTCGCCGGAATCCGCAGGCGACTATGCTTCTGGCACCAACCACGTTCTTCCGACCTACGGCTATACCGCAACCTGTTCCAGTCTGGGGCTCGCTGATTTCCAGAAACGCATGACCGTACAGGAATTAACCCCACAAGGTTTCTCTGGCCTGGCCTCAACCATTGAAATACTGGCCGCTGCTGAACGACTGACTGCACACCAAAATGCCGTTACCCTGCGCGTTAACGCCCTGAAGGAGCAAGCATGAGCACTGACAACTTTCTCAGCGTCACTGATTTAGCCCGTAAGAATGTTCGCGAATTAACGCCCTATCAGTCTGCCCGTCGTCTCGGCGGTAACGGCGATGTCTGGCTCAACGCGAATGAATATCCCACCGCCGTGGAGTTCCAGCTCAGTCAACAAACGCTGAACCGCTACCCGGAGTGTCAGCCGAAAGCGGTGATTGAGAATTACGCGCAGTATGCTGGCGTCAAACCGGAGCAGGTGCTGGTTAGCCGCGGCGCAGATGAAGGAATCGAGCTGCTGGTGCGCGCGTTTTGCGAACCCGGTAAAGATGCCATTCTCTACTGCCCGCCGACTTACGGCATGTACAGCGTCAGCGCCGAAACGATTGGCGTCGAATGCCGCACCGTTCCGACCCTTGATAACTGGCAGCTGGATTTGCAAGGCATCGCGGACAAGATTGATGGCGTGAAGGTGGTCTACGTTTGCAGCCCTAATAACCCAACCGGCCAGTTGATTAACCCGCAGGATCTGCGTTCACTGCTCGAAATGACGCAGGGTAAAGCTATTGTGGTCGCTGATGAGGCCTATATTGAGTTTTGCCCGCAGGCCACGCTGGCAGGATGGCTGTCTGAGTATCCGCATCTGGTGATATTACGCACGTTGTCAAAAGCGTTTGCTCTCGCCGGTTTACGCTGCGGGTTTACGCTGGCGAATGCAGAGGTTATCAATCTGTTGTTAAAGGTGATTGCCCCCTACCCGCTCTCTACGCCAGTAGCGGATATCGCCGCCCAGGCCCTGACGCCGCAAGGGATTTCCGCCATGCGCCAACGCGTAGAACAGATCCTGGAAGAACGTCAGTACCTGGTGGAAAACCTGAAAACAATTCGCTGTGTAGAGCAGGTTTTCGAGTCTGAAACCAACTATGTTCTGGCGCGCTTCACCGCATCAAGTAGCGTATTTAAATCTTTGTGGGATCAGGGCATTATCTTACGAGATCAGAATAAACAACCTTCGTTAAGCGGCTGCCTGCGAATTACTGTCGGAACCCGTGAAGAGAGCCAGCGCGTCATTGACGCCTTACGTGCGGAGCAAGTATGAGCCAGAAGTATCTTTTTATTGACCGTGATGGAACCCTGATTTCCGAACCGCCAAGTGACTTTCAGGTCGATCGCTTTGACAAACTCGCCTTCGAGCCGGAAGTTGTTCCCGTTTTGCTGAAACTGCAAAAAGCAGGTTTTAAGCTGGTTATGATCACTAACCAGGATGGGCTCGGAACGCAGAGTTTCCCCCAGGCTGATTTTGACGGTCCGCATAACCTGATGATGCAAATTTTCACCTCTCAGGGTGTGACATTTGATGAGGTACTGATTTGCCCGCACCTGCCAGCGGACGAGTGCGATTGCCGTAAGCCAAAAGTGAAGCTGGTTGAACAGTATCTGGTTGAACAGGCCATGGATATGGCGAACAGCTACGTCATTGGCGATCGGGCAACCGATATTCAGCTCGCTGAAAACATGGGCATTAGCGGATTGCGTTACCATCGCGACACCCTGAACTGGGCAATGATCGGCGAGCAGTTGACCAAACGTGACCGCTACGCACACGTTGAGCGTAATACTAAAGAAACGCAGATTGACGTCAAAGTCTGGCTGGACCGCGAAGGCCGTAGCAAAATCAATACCGGCGTTGGCTTCTTTGACCACATGCTGGACCAAATCGCCACCCATGGCGGTTTTCGCATGGAGATAGCCGTCAAGGGCGATCTATATATAGACGATCACCACACCGTTGAAGATACCGGTCTGGCGTTGGGTGAAGCCTTAAAGCTGGCATTAGGCGATAAACGCGGCATCAATCGTTTTGGTTTTGTGCTGCCGATGGACGAGTGCCTGGCGCGTTGCGCACTGGATATTTCCGGCCGCCCGCACCTGGAGTACCGCGCGGAGTTTACCTACCAGCGCGTTGGCGATCTGAGCACAGAGATGATTGAACACTTCTTCCGCTCACTCTCTTACACCATGGGCGTCACCCTGCACCTGAAAACCAAAGGCAAAAATGACCACCACCGTGTGGAGAGCCTGTTTAAAGCCTTTGGCCGTACGCTGCGCCAGGCGATTCGCGTCGAAGGCGACACGCTGCCCTCCTCAAAAGGAGTGCTGTAATGAATGTGGTGATTCTGGACACCGGTTGCGCCAACCTGCATTCGGTAAAATCCGCCGTCGCACGCCACGGATACGACCCGGTTGTCAGCCGTGACCCGGACGTGGTGCTGCGCGCCGATAAACTGTTTCTGCCGGGCGTCGGTACCGCCCAGGCGGCGATGGACCAGTTGCACGAGCGTGAACTGATTGAGCTGATCAAAGCCTGTACGCAACCAGTGCTGGGGATCTGCTTAGGCATGCAACTGCTTGGTCGTCGCAGTGAAGAGAGTAACGGCGTATCCCTGCTGGGCATTATTGAGCAGGATGTCCCGAAGATGACCGATTTCGGTCTGCCGCTGCCGCACATGGGCTGGAATCGCGTCTATCCACAAGCGGGAAATCGTCTGTTCCAGGGCATTGAAGATGGCGCATATTTCTACTTTGTACACAGCTACGCTATGCCGGTAAACCCGTGGACCATCGCCCAGTGCAATTACGGCGAACCGTTTACCGCGGCAGTACAAAAAGACAATTTCTTTGGCGTACAGTTTCACCCGGAACGTTCGGGCGCGGCTGGGGCGCAGTTGCTGAAAAACTTTCTGGAGATGTAATGATTATTCCGGCATTAGATTTAATCGACGGCACGGTGGTGCGTCTTCATCAGGGCGATTACGCAACGCAACGTGATTACGGCAACGATCCGCTCCCCCGTTTGCAGGATTACGCCGCCCAGGGGGCCGAAGTACTGCACCTGGTTGATTTAACCGGCGCGAAAGACCCGGCGCAGCGCCAGATCCCGCTGATTAAAACGCTGGTCGCTGGCGTCAATGTTCCGGTACAGGTTGGCGGCGGCGTGCGTACCGAAGCGGATGTTGAAGCGCTGCTTAACGCTGGTGTTGCGCGTGTAGTGGTGGGGTCGACGGCGGTAAAATCCCCCGAGGAAGTCAAGAGCTGGTTTGCTCGTTTTGGTGCCGACGCGCTGGTGCTGGCACTGGACGTTCGTATTGACGAGCGAGGGAACAAACAGGTAGCGGTTAGCGGCTGGCAGGAAGATTCCGGGGTTTCACTGGAAGAACTGGTTGAGACCTATTTACCCGTCGGCCTGAAGCACGTGCTGTGCACCGATATCTCCCGCGACGGCACGCTGGCAGGCTCAAACGTCGCGCTTTATGAAGAAGTGTGCGCCAAATATCCGCAGGTGGCGTTTCAGTCATCTGGTGGTATTGGTGGAATCGAGGACGTAGCGGCCCTGCGCGGGACCGGTGTTCGTGGTGTTATCGTCGGACGAGCCTTGCTGGAAGGAAAGTTCACCGTTGAGGAGGCCATACAATGCTGGCAAAACGCATAATTCCTTGTCTGGACGTCCGCGATGGGCAGGTAGTAAAAGGCGTTCAGTTCCGCAATCACGAGATTATTGGCGACATTGTCCCACTGGCAAAACGCTATGCCGATGAAGGCGCAGATGAACTGGTGTTCTACGATATCACCGCTTCCAGCGATGGCCGCGTAGTGGATAAAAGCTGGGTATCACGCGTGGCGGAAGTGATCGATATTCCGTTCTGTGTTGCCGGTGGCATTAAATCCATCGACGATGCGGCACGTATCCTCTCTTTCGGGGCGGACAAAATCTCCATCAACTCCCCGGCGCTGGCCGAACCGGAACTTATCACCCGTCTGGCAGATCGCTTTGGCGTGCAGTGCATCGTGGTGGGCATTGATACCTGGTATGACGCCGACAGCGGCAAATATCACGTTAATCAGTATACCGGGGATGAAAGCCGTACCCGCGTCACGCAGTGGGAAACACTGGACTGGGTGCAGGAAGTCCAAAAACGCGGCGCGGGCGAAATCGTCCTGAACATGATGAATCAGGACGGCGTACGTAACGGTTATGACCTGGAACAGTTGAAAAAAGTGCGCGACGTCTGCCATGTACCGCTGATTGCCTCCGGCGGCGCGGGCACTATGGAACATTTCCTGGAAGCTTTCCGGGACGCCGACGTTGACGGCGCGCTTGCCGCCTCCGTCTTCCACAAACAAATTATCAATATTGGCGAATTAAAAGCGTACCTGGCAACACAGGGCGTGGAGATCAGGATATGTTAACGAAGCAACAATGCCGCGAGCTGGACTGGGAAAAAACCGACGGGCTGATGCCAGTCGTCGTGCAGCATGCGGTTTCCGGTGAGGTGCTGATGCTGGGTTATATGAACCCGGAAGCGCTGGATAAAACGCTCGAAAGCGGCAAAGTGACCTTTTTCTCGCGGACCAAGCAGCGCCTGTGGACCAAAGGAGAGACCTCAGGTCACTTCCTGAATGTGGTGAGCATTGCGCCTGACTGCGACAACGACACTCTGCTAGTGCTGGTTAACCCGATTGGCCCGACCTGCCATAAAGGGACTTCAAGCTGCTTTGGCGACGCCAGCCACCAGTGGCTGTTCCTGTATCAGCTTGAGCAACTGCTGGCCGAACGTAAAACCGCTGACCCAGCCAGTTCCTACACTGCGAAACTGTATGCCAGCGGCACCAAACGCATCGCACAGAAAGTGGGTGAAGAAGGCGTAGAAACCGCGCTGGCTGCGACGGTGAACGACCGCTTTGAGCTGACAAATGAAGCCTCTGATCTGATGTATCACCTGCTGGTGCTGCTGCAGGATCAGGACCTCGACCTGACGACAGTGATAGAGAATTTACGTAAGCGTCATCAGTAAGTTGCAGATATGAAAAAACCGGGCACTGCCCGGTTTTTTGTTGTCAGGTTCAGGCTTACTCTGCTTTTGCGTTGTAACCACGCAACGCATTTCGCCCCAGCACCACACCAGCCCCAATCATCCCACCGAGCAGAACCGCCAGCACCAGGGTAATCGCTTTTTTCGGACTGTCACGACGAATCGGCAACGTTGGTTTCATCACATAGCGATAAGCGTGTAACTCGGCCCCCTCAAGCTTAAGATTTTCGATATCCAACAGCTTTTGCTTAGTCTGAAAGTAGTTGTCAGATAATATCAAAGGGCGTGTAGATTCGTGTTCAATCATGGACTTCAGGGCATCACTACCCAACAGAAACATACTGTCCTGCGTCACATCCTGCGTCTGCTGGATTTGCGGCTTAATCACCCCAGCCTGTTCTGCATAACGCAGCGCTTCCTGGATTTGCTTGATTCGCAGATCTTTTTGCTCCTGAGCGACCACTTCCTGAGTTTTCAGAGAATCTTGCAACGTAGTTGTTTGCAATTTGATGTTATCAACCAGGTCAAGTTCCAGCTCTTTGGCAACCTTTTCATCTGTTTGTTGAATGTATTCGGCGAGCTGACGCTGAGCGTCTTCAGGTGAGCCACCCACATAAGAAACCGCCAACGGCAATGGTTGCCCTTTTACAGACTGCTCAATCGATAGTTTTTCAGGCTTTTCCTGATTATCCAGCGTTTCCGCCAATGCAGAAAATGACGTGCTAAAACGGCCAATCACGTTTGCCTGTAACTCAGTAACCTTAGGGGCGCTGACACCATACAACACGTTAAGTGCGTTGTTATACGTGGCAATCTGTCCGACATCCGGTTGAGTGATAATGGCTGTTGAAGTCCATTTCTCCTTAGCAACTGCCAGATAGCCCACAGCAAGCACTATGGCAATAACAATCGCAATAACGATTGTTACTTTCCCGCGCCACAACTGTACCAGTAAATCAATCAGATCAATCTGTTCCGGATCGTGACTGCGCCCGGACATGTTGTTATCACTTACAGACATAGAAACCCTAGATAAGGAAAGACTTAAACTGGGATTAGTTTAGCTATAAATTGAGGCAATGCCATAGGATTAATGATAAAAAAATCAAATTGTTTGAGGGATTTTGATTGGTATTTCAATCACTACTGAAAATCAATACGATTAAACAAAAGTGTAAATACTCAAAGAACACTTTCATGAGCAAAAAAACAGCAATAATCAGATTTCATGCCCGCCAATCGTTGCCCTTTACAATTCATTTTAATGAATTCATGTCATGAATATTTACCGTCTAACCAGTAAAGATGGTAAGCGTAAAAAATATAACAATTAGCTTTTTTACCATCTAACGGTATCATTCCACTTTTTAGTAGCGCCTGCTGGTGCCTGGCTATTATTTAGCCAAAAAGAGGAATAAACATGAAATACCTGGTTACGGGTGCCGCTGGTTTCATCGGCTTCCACGTTAGCAAACGCCTCCTTGAGGCTGGCCATCAAGTAGTCGGTATTGATAATCTGAACGATTACTACGACGTCAGTCTTAAACAAGCTCGTCTGGAATTACTGGCACAGCCCGGTTTCCAGTTTCATAAAATTGATTTAGCCGACCGCGAAGGCATGACTGAACTCTTCGCATCCGGGCATTTTGAACGCGTAATTCATCTCGCCGCCCAGGCTGGCGTACGTTATTCACTCGAAAACCCGCATGCCTATGCAGACTCAAATCTCACAGGCTTTCTGAACATACTGGAAGGGTGTCGCCATAATAAAATTCAGCATTTACTCTATGCCTCATCCAGTTCAGTTTACGGCCTGAATCGCAAAATGCCTTTCTCTACGGATGATTCCGTCGATCATCCCGTGTCGCTGTATGCAGCAACCAAAAAAGCCAACGAGCTGATGGCTCATACTTATTCCCACCTGTACGGATTGCCCACCACCGGGTTGCGTTTTTTCACCGTGTACGGCCCATGGGGTCGACCGGATATGGCGCTGTTCAAGTTCACCAAAGCGATGCTGGAAGGGAAAAGTATTGACGTCTATAACTACGGCAAAATGAAGCGTGACTTTACCTATATCGATGATATCGCAGAAGCGATCATTCGCCTGCAGGATGTCATTCCACACGCAGACACACAATGGACCGTTGAAACAGGCACGCCAGCAGCCAGCATTGCGCCCTATCGCGTCTACAATATCGGCAATAGTTCACCGGTTGAGCTAATGGACTATATCCAGGCTTTGGAAGATGCTCTGGGTATTGAAGCGAAGAAAAACATGCTACCACTACAGCCAGGTGATGTACTGGAAACCAGCGCAGACACTAAAGCACTGTATGAGGTAATTGGTTTTAAACCTGAAACCACGGTAAAAGATGGGGTGAAGAACTTTGTTGACTGGTATCGTAATTTCTACAAAGTTTAATTACTGACCTGATTAAAATAAAAAGGCCTTTTATAAGGCCTTTTTTATGGAGACGAGATTAATCACTACCAAACAAATCGCGGGTATAAACTTTATCGGCAACATCAGCTAATTCTGACGTCATGCGGTTAGAAATAATAATATCCGCTTCATTTTTGAACGCATTAAGATCACGCACTACCCGAGAGTGGAAAAATTCATCTTCCTCCATCACGGGTTCATAAATAATAACGGGCACACCCTTGGCTTTAATGCGCTTCATGATGCCCTGAATAGATGATGCCCGGAAATTATCGGAACCACTTTTCATGATCAAACGGTACACGCCGACCACCTTAGGTTTACGCGCAAGAATAGAATCTGCAATGAAGTCCTTACGCGTACGGTTCGCATCAACAATCGCGCCAATAATGTTATTCGGTACAGACGCGTAGTTAGCCAGCAACTGCTTAGTATCTTTCGGCAGACAGTAGCCGCCATAGCCGAATGACGGATTGTTGTAGTGATTACCGATACGCGGATCCAGGCACACACCTTCAATAATCTGCCGTGAGTTCAAGCCAAGACTTTCTGCATAGCTATCCAGCTCGTTAAAGTAGGCCACACGTAACGCCAGATAGGTGTTAGCGAACAACTTGATGGCTTCGGCTTCAGTAGAGTCGGTAAACAGCGTCGGAATGTCTTTTTTAACCGCACCTTCCTGCAGCAACGCGGCAAAACGCTCGGCTCGTTCGGAACGTTCACCAATAACGATACGGGACGGATGCAAGTTGTCGTATAGCGCACGACCTTCACGCAGGAATTCTGGCGAAAAGAAAATATTGTCGATACCCAACTGTTCTTTAATAGAGTTCGTAAAGCCAACCGGAATCGTTGATTTAATTACCATCACCGCATTTGGGTTGATTTCGACCACATCGCGGATCACTGACTCGACGCTCGAAGTGTTAAAGTAGTTAGTTGTCGGATCGTAATCAGTCGGTGTCGCGATGATAACGTAGTCCGCGTCGCGGTAAGCATCATACTTATCGGTCGTTGCACGGAAATTCAGCTGTTTTGTCGCCAGATATTCTTCGATCTCCTTATCAACGATCGGCGATTTTTTCTGATTCAGCATCTCGACCTTCGTCGGAACGATATCCAGAGCGACCACTTCGTGGTGCTGGGCAATCAGAATACCGTTCGACAAACCTACATAACCTGTTCCTGAGATAGTTATCTTCATTCGCTCTGTAACTTCTTCCGGTTGAACATTTGAGGGTGAACACGCTGCCAACAACGTGGCGCATCGGCTCTGCATTGCGCCAGTATATCGTGATTTGCTACAACACCGGATATCAGACCTGGCTGAATCCCATTTTTTGGCAATAAAAAAGCCCGGAGGAGCGCTCCGGGCCTGGATTCACAGTTAGACTAAATCAGATTAATCCAGCCATTCGGTGTGGAACACACCTTCTTTATCGGTGCGTTTATACGTATGTGCACCGAAGTAGTCGCGCTGGGCCTGGATCAGGTTAGCCGGCAGTACCGCAGAACGGTAGCTGTCGTAGTAGGCTACCGCTGCAGAGAAGGTCGGTACCGGAATACCGTTCTGCACAGCATAAGCCACTACATCACGCAGCGCTTGCTGATATTCGTCAGCGATATTTTTGAAGTACGGGGCCAGCAGAAGGTTCGCGATGCCTTTGTTTTCAGCATAGGCGTCGGTGATTTTCTGCAGGAACTGCGCACGAATGATGCAGCCCGCGCGGAAGATCTTCGCGATTTCGCCGTAGTTCAGATCCCAGTTGTATTCGTCAGATGCGGCACGCAGCTGAGAGAAGCCCTGGGCATAAGAGACGATTTTGCCCAAATACAGCGCGCGACGGACCTTCTCAACAAACTCTGCTTTATCACCAGCCAGTTTAGCCTGTGGCCCAGACAGCACTTTAGATGCCGCAACGCGCTGGTCTTTCAGAGAAGAGATGTAGCGAGCGAATACGGATTCGGTGATCAGCGACAGCGGTTCGCCCAGATCCAGAGAGCTCTGGCTGGTCCATTTACCGGTGCCTTTGTTCGCCGCTTCGTCCAGGATCACATCAACAAGGTATTTACCCTCTTCGTCTTTCTTGGTGAAGATATCTTTGGTGATGTCGATCAGATAGCTGCTCAGCTCGCCTTCATTCCACTCGGTGAAAGTAGTTGCCAGCTCTTCGTTAGACAGGTTCAAACCGCCTTTCAGCAGAGAATAGGCTTCCGCAATCAGCTGCATATCGCCATATTCGATCCCGTTGTGCACCATCTTCACATAGTGACCTGCGCCATCGGCACCGATATAGGTCACGCACGGTTCGCCATCTTCAGCAACCGCAGCAATCTTAGTCAGGATCGGCGCAACCAGTTCGTAGGCCTCTTTCTGCCCGCCAGGCATGATAGATGGGCCTTTCAGGGCGCCCTCTTCACCGCCGGAAACACCGGTACCGATAAAGTTGAAGCCTTCAGCAGACAGTTCACGGTTACGACGAATGGTGTCCTGGAAGAAGGTGTTACCACCATCAATGATGATGTCGCCTTTATCCAGATACGGCTTCAGGGAATCAATAGCAGCATCGGTGCCAGCACCCGCTTTCACCATTAACAGGATACGACGTGGGGTTTCAAGAGACTCGACGAACTCTTTCACCGTGTAATAAGGAACCAGTTTCTTACCCGGGTTCTCGGCAACAACTTCTTCAGTTTTCTCGCGGGAGCGGTTGAAGATGGAGACGGTATAACCACGGCTTTCGATGTTGAGCGCCAGGTTGCGCCCCATCACTGCCATACCGACGACGCCGATCTGTTGCTTGGACATTACATACTCCTGTCAGGTGTGGTTGCCCACCGGGGCTGCCCCCGGGAGGCTTAAGTGACTAACATGTTAACTCAGAGACAAGGCAAGAAGGTAGCAATTGGTGTACTGGTGCTTCCTTTTGGGTAGTAAACGGTCATGTTTATACGCACTCAGTACGCGCCATCTCGATGCAAAACGACCTTCACCGTCTTAAACAAAATGGCAATGTCATTCCAGAGAGTCCAGTTCTTAACATACCATGAGTCAAAATAAACGCGTGTTTCATAGTCAACATCATTTCGGCCACTAACTTGCCACAGCCCCGTCATGCCAGGTTTTGCCATTAAATAATAATCAACGTCATCACAATAACGTTCCAGTTCATCTGAAATGATAGGCCGTGGCCCAACCAGACTCATCTCTCCTTTTAATACGTTGAACAACTGGGGCAACTCATCAAGGCTGGTTTTCCGAATAAAGCGTCCAACAGCAGTAATGCGTGGATCATTCTTTAATTTAAAATCTTTATCCCACTCAGCTCTCGCTTCCGGATCGTTATCCAAAAGTTCCTTTAACACTTCCTGAGAGTTCATCACCATTGAGCGAAACTTGTAGCATGGGAATAATTTTCCGTTTCGCCCAACACGCTGATGCCCATAAATAGCAGGACCGCCATCACGAGTAACTTTGTACCATAAATAAATCATGAGCGGTGATGCAATTAGCAGAATCAATAAGGAGCAAACAATGTCGAAAGAACGTTTAAGAAAACGAGAAGTCCGTTTTGCGAGATTATTTTGTATTCTCAGCAACATAACTTCATGACTAAAAATGAAGGACATATCGGTATTATACAAAGGTAACCCACGGAAAGAAGGAACCACAGTAACTGAGCGACAATGGTGCTTTGATAACTCACGGAGCCAGTATTGTGTTTTATCGAGTTCCGTATATTCATAAGCAAGAATGTAATGAACATCACCGGTGCGATTCAGATTCCAAATTTCTTCCACATCTTTTATTACAGGTAGTGAGCTAATCTCGCAATCAACAGAATCAGTATCAAAAAATGCGACAACGTCAAAACCCATCATCTCTTCACTCTGCAAGGCACTGTATGCCCCAAGTGCATTTTGGCCACTGCCGAAAATGATAGTAGTCTTTTTCCAGATACCTAGCTTATTAAGTACATGTTTTACAAACACACGGAATAAGGGTACTAATATCAGCGCAAAAGACCAGCAAAACACCCAAACATAACGTGAAAACTGCCATTTCGTAAATGCGATTAACGCCAAATCAAATATGGCAAAGATCACAATGGTACGAAAGATCTCTTTCAATTCATACCAAAATGGTTTGCGGTAGGTATAATGACGCAGACGTACCCAAAACCACCCTACACATACTATAGAAAGTATGAAATGGGATATGACGCGTGTATCCAGTTGTTCCTGGGGGACAAATCGCTGTACCTCATCAAAAATCAGGTATACGCATCCCAAAGATAACCACAAAGCCACATTAAAAAAAACCAGATCTGATATCGCTAATGAGATCTTACATAATTGTGGATTATACTTATTGTTAATATTATCCATTAACCCTCACCCTCAAAATGGGTACCAGATAACCAAGCTAGGCGTTTATGAAAAGAAACGCCTTATGCATACTATATTTAAACATTCTTACAAACTTGCTTTTTAATATTAGCGAGTACCGTTTCAACTAATTTATATGCCTCGTCTGACGAGTCAGCCTCAGCGTAGCAACGAAGCTCTGGAGCGTTACCTGAAGGGCGCAAGTGGACAATATTATTATTATTAAGTGTAATTCTTAATCCATCGGTCATATCTGAATATAGTATATAGTGATCATTTAATCCGATGTACTCCAAGAATGCTTTTGGGTCCGATAGTCCGACATTTATCATCGACATGCTTGTGTTGGCACTAACATTCTGTAATCTATTGGAATGGGTGTAGCGAACAGGAAGTTTTTCAACTACTGCATTGATACCTTTATCCCTACTTCTAAAAAGAAGCATAATAGCAGGTAATACCGCATCACGCGTTGGTAACGCTTTAAGTAACTGCTGATTAACATAGATATCACTGCCTAATAAAAAACCACCATTTGCCTCAAATCCTACAATGCGATTATAGTTTTCAGATAATTTGGAAAATGCAGCTATAACATAAGGAGAGCCAATTTTAGTACGCTCCACATGTTTGAAGAAATTACCTGATGAAATTGTACTGTTGCAGCTTACAGGAACAGCGACAGCATCAGCGGCTAACTCAAGTGAACACAAGAGGCCCAACAAATCCCCTCGTAACCAGTTCCCATTTTCATCCGAGATAAGAGGTCGGTCACCATCCCCATCGGTAGAAAATATAGCATCTAACTGAAATTCCGCAGCCCATTTGATTGCCTTATTTCTGTCATCTTCGCTCACAGCTTCCGTATCAATAGGAACAAATTCATCACTTCTGGCTAAGCTGATGACAGTAGCACCCAAAGCGTTAAACAGTGGTTTATAGAGATCACGTCCAGCACTTGAGTGCTCATAAATACCAATACGCTTGTTTTTCAGGAAAGGTGTTGGGAACAATGAAGTATATCGTGAAATATAATTTTCAGCCGCAACTGGAGAGACTGTTAATTCTTCAGACGCTGTCTTGCTAAATGAAGCGTTGGCATGAATAATAGAATTCTCATCATCTTTAGTTATTTCACCATCAGGCCTATAAAATTTGAGGCCATTACGATCAAAAGGAATATGGCTCCCTGTGACCATTATTGCAGGTATACCATCAGAAATAGATTGATAAGCCAATGCTGGTGTCGGAATTACACCATAGAAAACGATATTGATGCCTTTTTCCTGTAGTGCAGCGGCACAAGCCTGAGCCATTGAGTAGCTACTTGGACGGTTATCCATCGCTAGCGCGATAGTATCGAATGAAAACTGTTTTTGCATCACAGTCAAAAATGAAACTGAGAAAGCAGCACAAACCTCAGGCGAAAAATTGGTGACAAGACCGCGAGCACCGCTAGTTCCAAAAGCAATTCCAGAATTATTAATAATATCTCGACTATTATAAAAAATGTTCATCAATTTCTCACTCCGAATATCCAGAACGCTGTTCCAAGCGTATGATATCATCCTCACCAAGATAAGTACCTGACTGGATTTCAATTAATTCCAATGGGATAACTCCAGGATTCTCTAGCGCATGGATGGTATTAACTGGTATAAATGTAGATTCATTTTCCGAAACTATAAAGGTTAGTTCGCCCTTAGTAACGAGAGCGGTTCCTGATATGACTATCCAGTGCTCTACTCGATGCTCATGCTTTTGCGCGACAAATTTCTCACCCGGCTTAACACTTATACGTTTGACCAAGTAATTGTCACCACTATCAATTACAGTATATTTGCCCCAAGGACGGAATGTTTCCAGATGTTTTTTATATTCGCTTTTGTTGTTCTTTTTTAGATAATCAACGACTTTTTTAACATCTTGTACTGAATCTTTATCAGAAACTAATAAAGCATCCGCAGTCTGAATGATAACTAAGTTATTTACTCCTATTGTGCCAATAAATGCACTTTCGGAGTAAATATAGTTGTCTTCACTGCTATGGGCAAATACATCGCCATGCAATACATTTCGTTGCTGATCTTTGTGTGAAATATCCCAAAGTGAAGACCAAGAGCCTACATCCGACCATCCGGCATCCATGGGTACAACTACTGCGAGTTGCGTATGCTCCATTACCGCATAATCAATGGAATTACTCGGGCATAAAGTAAATGACTCTTTATCAATACGTATAAAATCAAGATCTGGATTAATACGGCCAACTGCGCTCTCGCAAGCATGGTATATATTAGGGGATAATTGTTTTAGTTCATTTAAGTAGCTACTTGCACGAAATAAGAACATGCCACTGTTCCAATAATATTTCCCAGATTCAATATAATGACACGCAGTATTATAATCTGGCTTCTCTACAAATTCTGCGACAGCATAAGCTTGTGCATCAATGGCCTCACCTCTGCGAATGTAGCCATAGCCCGTTTCTGCGTGCGTAGGGACGATACCAAAAGTAACTAACTTACCGAGAGTTGCATGGGATTCAGCATGCTTAATAGCTTCAATAAATACCTTTTCATCACGGATAACATGATCCGCA
Source organism: Citrobacter sp. Cf125 (assembly GCF_030333935.1). Lineage (NCBI taxonomy): Bacteria > Pseudomonadati > Pseudomonadota > Gammaproteobacteria > Enterobacterales > Enterobacteriaceae > Citrobacter > Citrobacter sp. Cf125. The sequence continues at coordinate 716,884 of NZ_JAOWEY010000022.1, forward strand.
GCCAAGATTAACAGTAATGGATCTTCATCATCAGTATTTTGAAGTGCACAAAAAGCAGCGAGTGCGATCGCTGGAGCCGTATTACGCCCTACAGGCTCAAGAATAATATTATTCGCAAGTTTATCAATAGCGCGAAGCTGTTCAGCAACAAGGAAACGGTGGCTATCGTTACAAATAACAACCGGTTCGCTAACCAAAAGTGGGGACAGTCGCTTAATGGTATTTTGCAGCATTGAGAACTCACCCTCAACAGTCAAAAACTGTTTGGGATGATGTTCGCGTGAGAGCGGCCACAAGCGACTACCCGTGCCACCAGCCATTATTACTGGTACTAATTTTGACATTTAATTAACCACTATTAACGTTTGATAATTTGCTCTGCTTTGAAAAGATTCCACTTTTCATCTACAAAGTTAGTAAATTCTTTATTAAATCTCGAACGTGAAAATCTTTCTGCATTATCTCTGCATGCTTGAGATGTAAAGAGTGGAGAAGCCTTTTCAAACCCGCAAATTGCTTCATGTAATGAAACAACTGTCTGTTCATTAAAGAAAATACCTGTTGGCCTTTCTATACCTATTGGACGAACAGTTTCTAAAGCACCACCTTTGCCAAACGCGATTACAGGAGTACCGCAAGCTTGAGCCTCAACAGGAATTATTCCAAAGTCCTCTTCTGCTGCAAAAACAAATGCTTTAGCATTCTGCATATATTCCTTTAAAACAGAAAAAGGCTGGTAACCAAGCAACTTTATATTATCTTTGGCCTTACTTTTTATTTTCTTCATCTCTGGCCCATCACCAATAACAACTAGTTTTTTATCTGGCATTTGGCTAAAGGCTTCGACAATAAGATCAATACGCTTATAAGGAACCATACGGGATGCTGTAAAATAATATTCTTGTTTTATATCTTTTACTTCGAAATTCTCTACGTCAACAGGTGGGTATATTACAGAAGCTTCGCGACCATAAACTTTTTTAATTCTACGTGCAATGTATTGTGAGTTGGCGATAAAGTGATCAACCCCATGCGCGGTACGATAATCCCAGATTCGTATTTTATGTAAAAACCACTTAGCTAGCCAGCCTTTAACTCCTTTATTCAGACCAGATTCTCGAAGATACTGGTGTTGTAAATCCCATGCATATCGTATTGGCGAGTGAACATAACTTATATGCAACTGATCTGGCCCAGAAATAACGCCCTTTGCAACAGAGTGGGCGCTGCTAATGATGATGTTTGCATCAGATAAATCAAGCTGTTCAATAGCCAACGGCATTAATGGCAAATATTTTTGGTATAATTTTTTTGCTTTTGGCAATTTTTGAATAAATGTAGTTGTTGCATGCTTTCCAAGAAAATTATTCCTTTGTTCATCTGTTAAAAAATCAACGACAGAATATAGTTCAGCTTCAGGGAAAGCATGTAATATTGCAGATGAAACCTGTTCAGAACCTGCATAGCTTAGTAGCCATTCATGAACAAGAGATATTTTTGCCTCATTTAGTTTCATTGCATGCCTCTGTAAGTACCATTTCGATCTCATTAACAACATTTTTCCAACTAAACTTCTTAGCGCGTAAAAGCCCTTCATGGACTAAGTGTTCACGTAGTTCCGTATCATTAACTAATTTTGTAATACCGTCGCTAATAGCGCACACCGACACAGGATCTACAAGTATCGCAGCATCTCCTGCTACCTCAGGTAAAGATGACGTAGTTGAAGTTAATACTGGAACACCACATGCCATCGCTTCCACTACAGGCAATCCAAATCCTTCATACAGGGAAGGAAAAACTAAGCCTAGTGAACCCTTATATAACGATGGCAAGTCACTTTCTGAAACAAAACCTAAAAAATTAACACGTTCACTTATCCCGTACTGCACTATTAATTTTTCTAAATCACTACTCGGATTACCTGAAAAAACGAGTTTGATTGAAGGATCTATGTCCGCTTTGGCAAATGCAGATAAAACACGGCTTTCATTTTTATGAGTTTTCCGGTTTCCTACACATAACAGATATTCATATCCTAAATCCATAGGCTGAACATCAATATTAAATTCTTCAGATACACCATTATAAACGGTAACAATTTTGCCGGGTTCAACTCTCGACCATTCTGCTATTCTTTCTTTAGAAAAATTGGAAACTGTAAATATTTTATAAGCCTGATGGCAGCCTCGTTTTATTATAAACTTATAAAATAGCTTTTTAAAAAAAGACGAATTATCATTCAAATCAAGATGATTTAAATCATGTATTGTAACTATAAATTTTTTTGAACAAAAAAGTGGTGGTATATAACCTGGAAGTAAAATTAAATCAACTTTACCCTGAAAAAAGATATTTACAGCAAGTCCAAGTGGAGCAAAAGGAGAAGCACATTTTTTATATATTTTTGCACATGATATTCCAGTCAATAACTTCGAGATCTCGTCTGTGAAACGACCAATTCCTCCCATGTTAGACCAACTAATATCCATCAATATTTTTTTATTATTCATTAAATTGTACACCTCCTATTAGACAAATTCCAAAAAGGCATTAAAGCTAAAACTGTCCAATAATATATTGAAAAAGTTGATGACGAAGGTGCAGAACTTAATGCTGCACTAATGAAGAAAGTTATTCCAAGCAGAAAATATATTCTAAAACACGCATAACTAGGATGAGTATTATATCTTCTGTCTAAAGAAAATGAAGCATAAAACTGACTTGCCATATAAAAAATATTTATAATCAAGCCAACAATTCCAGTTTCGAGAGCCATCCAGAAGAAATAGTTATCCGTATTTAATCTGTTGTCTTTAACGGAAAGCATGTTTCCTGAACCTTGTGTACCTAAACCTATACCAGATGGATGCTCTGAAAGATAACTTAAGGAATTCATTGCCATATCTATTCGTCCCTGCGTAGACCCACGGGATGTCTGCGATGAGTCTGTAAATCTGCCAACTAACGTGTCTATATACTTATCAAAAATATTTGTAGATACCATTAAGATAGGAATGACGATTAAAAATAATGTAATGCCGCTTAGTAGCATTTTTCGGTTTGAAATTATGTAAAAAGCATAGATGATAACTGCAACAAGGATTGCCCCTCGGGTCAGAGTCATACAGATTGCAGTAAAAATAACCAAACTAGCAATCAGCATCCATGCCCTTTTATATCCTTGCGAAAAGCACTCCATGCATAGCAGAACACCTAATGTCAACATATACCCGAAATTAAGAGCATCACTGAAACCACCAGTTGCTCTAATCATGCCATCATAGCTGTTAATTAGGTTTAACTGATCTCCCGCATAGTGTTCATCATAACCAAGCAGTTTAATAAGTTCACCTTTCATTAATACATCAATGATAGCTATCACTGCTACAGTAAGCATTAAAAAAATAATATAACGAACCACTTTCTCAACGTTTAAAGATTCAGAATAGCAAACTTTCAAAATTGCTAATGCAATGAAAACGGCAGGGAACAAAATATAACTTCGCCCTCCCATAATCGCTTGAACTTTGTCAGATGAGAATATGGTTAATGCTATTACCCATAAAACTAATGACCCCCATGCAAATATGGTAAAAACAAGGAAAAAGTGAATTTTCTTCCTATCAACTAAAAAACGTATCAGCACCAGAACTACAAAAAGTGCATTCAGTACATCCCTAAGAATTGCTCCGGGAGGAAATGGTAATACACTAACCATCCACGAACTAATGTATGGAGAGAATAAGTTGACACTTAATATCGCAGCATAGAGTATATTCATATAACTACTATTTTTAATTTAGAGAGGTTAAATACCAAGACGCGGAGTGCCGCCATTTTTGCTACGAATATATTTAATCAACGCATCATAACCTTTTCGTTTTAATACATATCCCAAAATGGCATGAATATAAAACAATTTTTCATTAGCAAATCCGATTTTTCGGAAATCATTAATCATTTTCAAATATGTAGTTAATGGTAAATCAAGCTGATCTCGAATGTAAGGATAAAAATAATTTGCTAAATCCCTTTTAATACCAGCATAAACACCATTAATTTTTGTAGTGTTTTCTATATGTTTTGCAATGAGGAGAAGCCCTTCAACCATATGTATCCGCCCCTCTGGTTTATAACCACCTGGAGTGAATATACCTTTTTCAGTTCCTGCATTACCAAAATCAGGTGCTTCTGTATCTCTTGACAAAGTAATTACATCGCTAAAATAATATCCCTGACCTTCAGCCATAAGCATCCCAGCCAGATACATTTGATAATATAAGCGGCCATCAAAAATATCACAGGATAATTTATTTGCCTTCTCGGCATTCACTATAAAACCAGAAATAACACCAACTCTGCGGAAGAAAAATTTGATAGCATCAGTGCCTGGTTGGAATAATGTATCCTCAGTTAAATGGCGAACGGTATCGCATAATTCATTTGGGTTTTCTTTAAACCAACCATACGCCCGTGTTGCCAATACAATATCAGGATTTGCCTTCAAGACAGTAACGATCTTAGATAATGCCCCATCAGCTAACAGATCATCATTGCCCATGATCATGCAATATTTGCCAGTTGCTGAACTAATGCAATTCTTTAAATTTTTATCATACCCTAAATTATCTTTATTCAGGTTAATATGAAGATTAGCCTTATTGTATTTTATCTTATATTTTTCAACAATAGAGTTTATTTCATCTCTTTGTGGAGATTTGTCTTCACAAAGAATAACTTCGAAATCGGTATTATTAATAGCGTAGTCCTGATTGTATATGCTATCCAATAAAGGCTCTAAAAATTCCGCACGATTATAGGAAGGTATACAAATACTGATAAAAACATTCATTTTAAAACACCTTTAATACTTTGGCTGGAACTCCACCAATTAAGCATGGTTTATCGACTTTCAAACCTTTGACTACTGCATTAGCTGCAATTACACAACCATCACAAATGTCACTGCCAGCTAAAATTACTGCATTATCTCCAATCCAGCAGCAATTGCCGATCTTTACAGACGCGAAATCATCTAGAGTCTTATCTGCTGGTGGCGAAAACTCATAACTATTATTTTTATAACTACCATGACTGTGATCCCCAATATAAACTTTACTACCTATCAAAACGTCATCACCTAGAGTTAGGGAACTTGCACAAGAAATATGAACATTGTCGCTTAAGCACAAACGTTGGCCAATATTTAAAACAGGGCTAAAGTTTTGTTGCCCATAATTATATACAGCTTCAATCCAGCAGTTATCACCAATACGGCCATCTATCCATCTTCTATTGTTTTTATCAAAGTTGTCAAATGGCTTTATATATAGTTTGAAATTTATACCCACCATTCTAAATTTATGTCCAGTTAGCAGATTAAAAAAACAGGCATTTAATTTTCGTTTGCACTTTGATATAAATGAGAAAAGGCTAATAATTCTTATTCGGAAAGTGTACTTAAACATTATTCGCCCCTATTAATAGCATTTATATTATTTTAATATCTGTAACAATATTTTCAATTAATTAAAGAATAACCCACCAAAATTCGAAAAATTAGCCAACAATTTCATATGGCATAGACCCTCACTTTCTTTATATAGGTAACAAATACAGAACATTAAGAAAGACACATTCCTGATACAGTCCTAGTTTATTTCATTAGATATTAAGGATTCAATTGCTTGTACTTGTACTAGTGATGAACATCTATTAAGAGCTATACTTCTACTACTGTGTTTCTGTTCCATTAGCTCAAATGTTGTTAACTTTAAAAAAGCAGCTATTGCATCTGCAAGTGCAATGGCACTGACACTTTCAGCAAGAAAGCCATTAACTCCATCAATAATAAGATCTTCGGCTACACCTGTTTTGAACGAAATGACAGGAGTTCCCGACATCAAAGATTCATTAATCATCATTGGCCCGGCATCTTCAATGGAGGAACAAATGAATCCATCAGCAACGTTATACAGATATGGATATTTATTCTTATCATGGATAAAATCAATATTTATTAATGAAACACCATCAAAAATTATCTTTTGAGGCTGAGAACCAACTGTTAATATTGATATATTATCCAAAAGTCTTGGATTGTTTTCCTTTATGTATTCTAGTGCATCAGCAACATATTTAACACCTTTCCTTGGGTCGTTCAATGATTGAGCACCTAGAAGAATAATTCGATGACCATCAGGAATATTAATACCTAGATATTTTCTTGCAATATCTGAAAGCCGGGGAGTAAAAATATTTTCATCAATACCGATCAGTGCTTTCTTCATGCCATACTTGGCCTTTATTGAACTAGTCAAACAGCGTTCATCTAACCACTTACTAGCAGATAAATAAAAACAATCCATTTCTGAGTAATATTTTTTCCTGTTTCTTAGAACTTGTTGAGGTAGTTTTATTAATTTAGGATAAAGCATCGCTGGGCAATTTGAACAATCATTTTTATAACCTTCACAACGCCACGGATAATGGCATCCACCAGTAAACATACCTGCGTCCATCAGGTAAAAGGCGATACGGCACTGATAATGTTTTTGAATTTCAAATAAATCCTTATCAGAAAGAAAATCTGCAACATAATATACGAGTATTAAATCTGGCTTTTGTTTATACTTTTTAAATAGCTCATAAGTGCTAAAAGTTGAGCTATAAATTAGATAAGTTTTATCCTCAGTTATGTCTCTATTAACAAACAGACGACGAAACAGTTTGCCTAAGAAACCAAACATTTTTCTTCTAATTTGTGACAATTCAATGACGTCAGTATCATTTGAGGTTTTATCAAAAACACACATGGTAGATTGATGACTAAATCTTTTTAGATTTATATGCGTGCGATAAGCCCCATAGAACGCTCCTTTGCTATCCCCTGTCGACAAATGTAAAATTTTCATTTATTTTCTCACTGGTGTCAAAATTGCCAATTTCTTAAACTTATTTTTTTTATTGCAGGAAGGATAAAAAATCGTGTGCTCAGCATCAGCATAGATATGATTACGAGATTAACTATTGGTGCGCCAAATATATATAGATATTTATAATTACCAAACATAGAGAAATGCTCTATGGTCTCAAAGATAATAGTCGAAAATGATATAATGATTAACGTTACCGGTGCTATTATTTTAAGATAAGAAACCATCTCCTTTGTTAAACAGTAGAAACCCCATATTATGAGGAAAAGGACTGTGTGAGTAAAATAGAAAACGCTTGACCACTGTGGGCCTAAATATTTCGCAATCAATATGGTTAGCGGGATGGTGAGTGCCGAATAGCCAGCATAGGCATAAAAATGGTACTTTAGCTTCCCTGTAGAATATAAAAGAATAAATACGAAATTCATGATCCCTGCAAAAAATGTTGCTGACACAAGCCATTTTGCATATTGATTTACTGTATTCCCCAAAACATCGTTCTTAAGCCATAGCGCAATCAGGTCACTGCCAAATATAAACATGTATGGCACCAACGGTCCAAGAATAACAACATATGCTATGGAACTGTAAGTAAATATTGCTACAAATTGACTTTCTTTTTTTTCTTTTATTAATGCGCTTAACCGTGGCAATAAAATTTGTGATAATGGAATTACTAAAGTCAGCACAACTGCACTTAGCTGACTTCCTATTTGGTATTGGGTGTAATTTGTTAGTGTCGTATACGTCGATAGCGCTATTTTATCAACTTGACTTGCTACAACCCATATCATAGATAGACCAGAAAGTTGTAATGAAAATTTTATTACTTTGCTAAATGCAATATCTTCGCTTTCAGCAGAGTTATTTCCGCTGCAACCTTCACCTAATTGTTTACTATGTTTATGTATAACATAGTAAACACAATAAGCTGTAACGATGACATCTATAATTGATAAAGTTAGCAATACCTTAAAGAAGGCTGATAACGAATTCGAATAAAAGGCAAGGACAACATAACCTCCGCCATAAAAGCACGTCGTATAAACCATTCCCCATATAGCAATCAAGTCCTGCCTTTCCATTCCATTAATAAAACTTTGTAAATACGAGCGTAGATATAGTAGAGCTAAAATTATTCCGATTATTTTTATGCAAAATACTGTTTCATCATTAGATAGAGAAGTTTTCAACCAATCATTCACTATATATATAGATGAATAATTAAATATAAATGCAACAGTACAGGCAATAAAGACAAAACCAAGAAATACTTTTAAAAACAATTTGACAACTTTAGTATAACTAGCGAGTTGATATTTATTTGTTGCGATTAATTTTACAAATGTCCCACTGATACCTGCGTCCAGTAACCCCATAAGTGTTATCAGCATTGTAAAAAATGAAACTATTCCATATCGTTCTGTACCCAACAACCCTATAATTAAAGGTACTAACATTAACGGAAATGCAGCTCGATATAATTGAGAAGCATACAATATAGATATTTTTTTAAGCATACCAACTCACAAAGTATCAACTCGTAGATTTCATTCTAGCTAAAAAAACTTGTTATTTTTGAACATATATAATCAACTTGTTCTAAAGTTAATTCATAAAATAAAGGTAGCCGAAGTAAATTATCTGTAAACGCATCACTATTTTCTAAGTTAATGCTATTATTATCGGCCAAATAATAATCACTTTTATTAAGTGATAAGTAATGGAAAACGGCATGCACTCCATTATCTTTGAGATATTTAATCAAATCCGTTCTGACATTTATATTGTCACATAAGATGTAAAACATATGCGCATTATTTGTCGTGTACTCAGGAATTACAGGCAAATGAATAGCCCCTTTTTCTGCCAGTGGGGCTAGCTTTTCGTAATATCTTTGCCATAGCTCTTTCCTTTTATTTTGAATGAGATCCATATGCTCTAGCTGTGCATATAAATATGCAGCAATAATATCAGAGGGCAGAAAAGAAGAACCAATATCAACCCAGCCATACTTATTTACTTCACCTCTGAAAAATGATGACCTATTAGTCCCTTTTTCTCGGATTATCTCAGCTCGTTTGATATATTTCTCATCATTAATAACTAGCATACCGCCTTCACCAGAAATTATATTTTTGGTCTCATGGAATGAAAATGTTCCAAATGCTCCCATACTTCCCAATGGACGTCCTTTATAATATGAGTCAATAGCTTGAGCTGCATCTTCAACTATTGGGATATTATACTCTTCAGATATTGCCAATATTTCATCCATATCGCATGCAACACCAGCATAGTGAACAACCACAATTGCTTTTGTTTGAGGTGTAATTAACGCTCGGATTGAACATGGATCAACATTAGGATTATTAGTATAGCTATCAGCAAATACTACTGTTGCACCTCTTAATGTAAAAGCATTCACTGTCGATACGAAGGTATATGAAGGTGCGATCACCTCATCGCCTGGTTTAATATCTAGTAAAATTGCCGCCATTTCTAACGCATCGGTACATGAAGTTGTAAGGAGCACTTTTTTGAAGTTATACTTACTCTCGAAGAACTCGTGACATTTTTTGGTAAAAATACCATCCCCCGAAATCTTCCCCCCTTTAGTAGCTTGCGCAATATAAAGTAGCTCATCCCCATGCAAATAGGGTTTATTAAATGGAATCACTATTATTTTCCTTATCTTAACTTTGCAAAATAATCAGCTTTTATATCTTTATCTGATAATATTATTTCATTTTTTGGTACAGGCCACTCGATCCCTAAAGTAGGATCGTTCCATACAATACTTCTTTCTGCTGCTGGCGCATAATAGTTAGTTGTTTTATATAAAAATTCTGCGTTCTCGCTTATAACGACAAAGCCATGTGCAAAACCTTCGGGAATCCATAATTGACGTTTATTCTCAGCAGATAATATAACGCCAACCCACTTACCGTAACTTTCTGAATGAACTCGAATATCTACTGCAACATCAAAAACTTCACCGGCAACACAGCGCACTAGCTTACCCTGTTCGTAAGGTGCAGCCTGGTAGTGTAAACCACGCAATACACCTCTCTTTGATTTTGAATGATTATCTTGCACAAACATAAGACTATGGCCGACACTTGCTTCCAGTTTCATATGATTGTAGCTTTCATAAAAGAAACCCCGTTCATCACTATAAATTTTCGGCTCAATCAGTAACACGTCGGGAATGATCGTTTTAATAACATTCATAACTAGTAGCCCTTAATCATCCTGTACAAATATTGTCCATACGCATTCTTTGATAATGGAATTGCTAATTTTTGAACTTGTTCGGCGCTAATAAATCCCTTACGAAAAGCAATTTCTTCAGGGCAAGAGACCTTCAAACCTTGACGTTCTTCAATAGTGGCAATGAAGTTACTCGCTTCAATCAGACTCTGATGCGTCCCTGTATCAAGCCACGCATAGCCACGTCCCATCATTGCAACAGATAACCTTCCCTGTTCCATATAAATTCGGTTAATGTCGGTAATTTCAAGCTCACCACGTGCAGAAGGTTTTAAGTGCTTTGCCATTTCAACAACATCGTTGTCATAGAAATACAACCCGGTTACTGCATAATTACTTTTAGGCTCGAGTGGTTTTTCTTCAAGGCTAACTGCTGTACCACTTTTATCGAACTCAACTACACCGTAGCGTTCAGGATCGTTGACATGATAGGCAAAAACAGTTGCACCGCTTTCTTTATTTACGGCAGTATCCATTAATTTTGGTAAGTCATGTCCGTAAAAAATGTTGTCACCCAGAACAAGAGCACAATCATCATTACCGATAAACTCTTCACCAATAATAAATGCCTGGGCTAGGCCATCCGGCGTCGGTTGTACTTTATATTGTAAATTAAGTCCCCACTGGCTACCGTCACCCAATAACTGTTCAAATCGAGGGGTATCCTGAGGAGTACTAATAATCAAGATGTCACGAATCCCTGCCAACATTAGCGTAGAAAGCGGATAATAGATCATAGGTTTATCATAGATTGGCAGCAGTTGTTTGCTTACAGCCATAGTGACAGGATAAAGACGAGTACCTGAGCCACCAGCTAAAATAATCCCTTTACGCGTTTTCATTTCATCATCTCTTTATGTGCAAAATGCCCGTCAAGGGGCATTAAAATAAATTCAGATCGCCGTTGTCGTGAACAACTCAGCCAACATACGTTTTACACCAGCATCCCACTGCGGTAATACCAGCTCAAAGTTATTCTGGAATTTATCGGTGTTCAGGCGAGAATTTGTTGGGCGGTGTGCGGGAGTAGGATACGCACTGGTCGGCACCGCATTTAACTGGGTCAATGCCAGTTCAATTCCTGCCTTACGGGCTTCATCGAACACCAGTGCTGCATAGTCATGCCAGGTCGTGGTTCCACCCGCAACCAGATGGTAGAGTCCAGCCACATCGGGTTTGTTCATTGCAACACGGATAGCATGCGCCGTACAGTCAGCAAGAAGTTCAGCTCCAGTTGGCGCACCGAACTGGTCGTTAATTACCGAAAGCTCTGCGCGCTCTTTTGCCAGTTTCAGCATCGTTTTCGCAAAATTATTGCCTTTACCTGCATACACCCAGCTGGTTCTGAAAATCAAATGGTTGGCGCAGTGCGTCTGAAGCGCCATTTCTCCCGCCAGTTTGGTTTCACCGTAGACATTAAGCGGCGCTGTAGCGTCCGTTTCGCGCCATGGTGTTTCGCCGGTGCCAGGAAAAACATAGTCCGTGGAGTAATGCACTACCCACGCTCCGATTTCTGCGGCAGCTCTGGCAATTGCCTCCACACTGGTCGTATTAAGCAACCGGGCAAATTCAACTTCGGACTCAGCCTTATCTACTGCCGTATGGGCAGCCGCGTTGACGATAACGTCAGGCCGGATACGACGAACGGTGTCTGCCACGCCTTGTGGATTACTAAAGTCACCACAATAGTCAGTCGAATGTACATCTAATGCGATCAGGTTCCCCAACGGGGCTAGCGCACGTTGCAATTCCCAACCCACCTGGCCCGTTTTACCAAACAGCAGAATATTCATTACTGACGTTCTCCATAATTCTGTTCGATCCACGTCTTGTAGGCGCCGCTTTTCACATTCTCAACCCACTGCGTATTCGACAGATACCACTCAACAGTCTTACGGATCCCGCTCTCGAAGGTTTCCAGCGGCTTCCAGCCCAGTTCATCGCTGATTTTCGCTGCATCAATCGCATAGCGGCGATCGTGCCCAGGTCTATCCGCTACATATGTAATTTGCTCGCGGTAAGAACCTTCTTTAGGCACAATCTCATCCAACAAATCGCAGATAGTATGGACAACGTCCAGGTTTTTCTTCTCGTTATGACCACCGATATTGTAGGTTTCACCTACAAGTCCCTGAGTCACAACGGTGTATAATGCTCTGGCATGATCTTCAACATACAGCCAATCGCGAATCTGGTCGCCTTTGCCATAAATTGGCAATGCTTTACCTTCCAGCGCATTAAGAATCACCAGCGGAATCAGCTTTTCAGGGAAATGATACGGCCCGTAGTTATTGGAACAGTTGGTGACAATCGTTGGGAAACCATAGGTACGTAACCATGCGCGAACCAGGTGATCGCTGGATGCCTTAGAAGCAGAATACGGGCTACTCGGCGCATATGCTGTCTTTTCGGTGAACAGAGGCAACACACTACCAGCAGCCACTTCATCTGGATGTGGCAGGTCGCCGTATACTTCATCTGTGGATATATGATGGAATCGAAATGCCTGTTTTTTATCTGCCTCCAGCCCGTTCCAGTAGCCACGAGCAGCTTCCAGCAGTACATAGGTACCGACGATATTCGTTTCGATAAAAGCCGCAGGCCCTGTAATAGAGCGATCAACATGACTCTCAGCTGCCAGATGCATCACCGCATCCGGTTGATGAGTGGCAAAAATACGCTCCATTGCCGCTTTATCACAGATATCCGCATGTTCAAAATAATAGCGATTATTTTCGCAGACTTCGGCAAGTGACTCCAGGTTGCCGGCGTAGGTAAGTTTATCGACATTAACAACGGTATCCTGAGTATTTTTTATTATATGACGAACTACTGCGGATCCAATGAAACCCGCCCCACCAGTAACTAGTATTTTCACGTTTTAATTCCGAATATCGTTTATACGAATACTATTTAATATGCTGGCACATAATGCAGGCATCTGGGCATTATGCACGCTACCGCCCCTGGCCTTGCAGCAACCAGAGCACTACTTGAATGATAAATGTGTAACCAGCCCCGCCAGCTATCGCAAAGCTCTGTTAAATTCAAACGCTAATTGTCTTACCAAATGCCAGCAGAAACAAGAAAAAATCTGACAAAGCCATGATTAAACTTGGTAGGTTAACTTGTTGTTATTGGTCATTTTTCATAAAAAAGCGACAGTAACATTCCATTGCTTAAAGCATAGAAGCTGGGATGTTAGCTGCCGCTATTTTTTCTGGCTTACCGTCACAAAGACCTGTAAATATCTACTCGCTCAGTAGCTTCTCGATGCTCCTACGGAACTTCGGACCTTCTTTCAGGTTACGCAGCCCATACTTCACAAACGCCTGCATGTAGCCCATCTTTTTACCGCAGTCGTAGCTGTCACCCGTCATCAGCATGGCATCAACAGACTGTTTTTTAGCCAACTCTGCAATGGCATCAGTCAGTTGAATACGTCCCCAGGCACCTGGAGCAGTTTTTTCCAGCTCTGCCCAAATATCAGCAGAAAGCACATAGCGTCCTACGGCCATCAGATCGGAATCCAGCGTTTGCGGCTGATCCGGTTTTTCGATGAACTCAACGATACGGCTGACTTTACCTTCGTTGTCCAAAGCCTCTTTGGTTTGAATAACAGAGTATTCAGACAGATCGCCTTCCATACGCTTAGCCAGCACCTGACTGCGCCCGGTTTCATTAAAACGAGCAACCATAGCAGCGAGGTTGTAGCGCAGGGGATCTGCACTTGCGGTATCCAGAACAACGTCAGGTAATACCACGACAAACGGGTTATCACCAATGATAGGGCGAGCACAAAGAATGGAGTGACCCAGACCCAGTAACTGAGCCTGACGGACGTTCATGATAGTCACGCCCGGAGGACAGATAGACTGCACCTCGGCTAATAACTGGCGCTTAACACGCTGCTCAAGCAACGATTCGAGTTCGTAAGAGGTGTCGAAGTGGTTCTCAACCGCGTTCTTAGACGCATGAGTTACCAGAACGATTTCTTTGATACCTGCAGCTACAATTTCGTCGACAATGTATTGAATCATCGGCTTGTCTACGATCGGCAGCATCTCTTTAGGGATTGCCTTAGTGGCTGGCAACATGTGCATCCCCAGACCCGCTACCGGAATAACTGCTTTCAAATTAATCATTAAGTCATTCACCTATTCATTAGTTGCTGAATTATAGCTTTTTAGCTTGTTTTAGCCAGTATGAATTACATTGTACAGTTGCCGCGTATGTTACGCCGCTTATCTGTAGAATGCAGTAATCTTAAGCTCAAGTATGTGCGACTTGAGCCAGGAATGGTCGCAAAGTTACCTCCCCTGCCCCGGTAGTCGAAAATTCACCGCTTCTACATTCACTACCTGATGGTTTATACGGTCGATGTCAACTGAACTTTGCCCAGCTTCGTTTACTGCATGTACGTTGGCCAGTGAGAGTAATGTGTCCTGCCTGGCCATAAACTTACCGCGTACATCCTGGCGCAGATCGAAGTGCATCTTAAGTGCGGGACCCGTGGCCGATTGCTGCATCACCCTGATGTTACGTAAAAAAAGGTGCTGCGGTTGGTTGTGCAACTCAAGCGTGGCATGCTTCATCTCCACGTTGGTGATGGCCACGAATGACGTTGCATTACCAGAGGAGATCTGAATTCCGCGTAATTTGTATTCACGTTTGGTGTTATCGAGATGGATATTATTTAGCTTAAAGTTTTGTGGAATGGATAAATATCGACCTTTGATGACGCCATAACCAATGAGCATACCTGCGCTGTTCTCCATATTGATATTATCAATCACGAAGTTATCACATCCATAAATAGCAACCGTCGCATTATCAATGCCCGCTTTCTTACTGAAATCCGGTGTGATATTTCGCGCGGTAATATTACGAATGATAAAATGCTTGCCGTTCTCCACATGAACTAACTGCCGACAGTCGGTACCGGTGATGTTCGCCACCACGAAGTTTTTTACCGCCAGTTCATCGGGATAGCTATTGTCATAGGTACTGCCCGCCAGCCCGATACCGATGCCCCAGTTCACATTGCCATTGGTACAGTTAATACGTTCAATGACATGGTCAGAAATGAGGATGTTGCTGTCGTTGATAGCCACATTCCACTCAATGGCATCTCCCTGGAGATCGCTAAATCGGCAGTTTGTAATCTTTACGCCATCCATTCGGTTATGAAAACCCTGACGTAAAATCCCATAGTTAGCGCGAGTGACAGTAATATCATCAATAATCAGATTACGCATCAACCTTGAAGTTTTACCGCCGATATAAATTTGCGTCACCGGACCGAAACCGCTCATGGCAATCCCTTTTATTACACAGTCCGAACCACGTACATCCAGGGTAACGTTCTTCAGGCTCCCGCCTTGCTCGCCCACAACGTTGCATCCATCCTGTAAAATAAAGCGCCCACGGCCATTGCCACTTATTCGCCCTTGTATGAAGAGCGTTTTGCCTGGCGGAATAACAATAGCAGTATTGAGATCCTTACATTCCAGGCCTTTTGGTACGACGACCATTTGCCCTTCTTTGAACGCCTGCCTGAAAGAGGCCACCCAATCCTGTGGGTTGTAATCCTGAATGTTGACGCTGCCCGATGATTCAAGCGCGCGAACAACGGGAGAATGCAGCATGACAAGCGCAGAGCCCGCCGTCAGAAAAGTACGGCGTGAGAGTTTGTTCTCTGACATACAACCTCGATTTACATCGTTTGCAGCAGACTGGCTAACTGTTTATTGATAGCTAACTGATTAAATTCATTTTCAATTTTTTCGCGCGCACACTGCACAATCGACTGTACCTGCTCACTGTCGAGCAGGCTAAATGCCGCTAAACGCTCTGCCAGTGCCTGCGCGTCGTTTTCCGGTGCCAGCCAGCCTGATTTACCCGACTCGACCAGCTCAGGGATCCCGCTGTGAACGGTGGAAATCACCGGAATACCCACCGCCATCGCCTCCATCAGTGCCACCGGGATCCCTTCCATATCGCCGTCTCTTCCGGTGATCGAAGGCAGCAAAAATACATCCGCCTGTTCAAGCATCTCCTTTACCTGATGACTGGGCTTAAAGCCGGGCATCTCAATAACGCCATCGAGTTGATATTGCTCGATCAGCGTACGTAAACGACGCTCCCAAGGGCCTATACCCAGAATTCGATAACGAAATGAAACGCCCTGCTCTTTTAACTGACGACAAGCTTCGATGGCGAGGTGCAGTCCTTTTTTCTCGGTTAACCGGGCAACAGAGATTATTTCCAGCGGTGCAGTTGGCGATTTCAACTGGCGTGGCGTAAAGCGTGTCATATCGATTCCCATACGCGAGACGGCAATTTTTTGCGGCGGACATCCCATGTTCTTTAACCGTCCGGCCCAGAGATTGCTGATGGGCAACATTAAATCACCGCGTTGAAACAGCTGCTGATACTCAGGGGTATAGCGGGCCAAAACGCCCCGGTGCGAAACATCAATCCCATGAAATACCGTGGCGATTTTTCCGCGGATCATCCCAAGCTCACGCAGCTTGGCGGCCGTTACGCCTGCGGGCCCAAAATGAGCAATAAAGACATCCGCCTCAAACGCTCGCGGATTCCCGCCGCAAATAGCTGCCAAAATCAGATTGCGCGCCTCCTCACCATAGCGTGCAACATTAAGCGCTTTCCAGGTCGCTGCGCGGGTAATACCGTGCAGAGCCGCCGCTGCCCTATATTTCAGTTTCGCCAGTTTACTTTCCGGTTCATTCAGCAACCAGCGAGTTTTTTCACCCAGACGGTAGGTATTAAAGGAGGCATGAGTATTTTCAAGATCGCCCTTCTGCAAAGCGACAATCTCCACGTCGTAGCCCATATCGATAAATGCGGTTATCTGATTGAGTACAAATGTCTCGGAGGAGAGCGGAAATTTAAGCAGAAAAAAACCAATCTTCATTTTTCCCCCTCAATACGCGTTAAAACCGACTGCACCATGCGTACCCCACGTTCGCGTTCGCGCATAACCGCGTCGCCGAGACGTATGCGCAGCTCAGGTAACTGTCCGAGAGTATCGGCAACCTTCCCTTCGAGACCGCCATCGAGAAGATGACGAATATCAACAGCCATCTCCGGTAACCCCAGTTGTTGCATGATCCCAGCCGATTTGTGCTCGTAGTTAATGGCGATGGCAGGCGTCATAAAATTCATCGAGATGATGGCAGAATGCAAGCGAGTCCCCACCGTCAGATCGCAGGCGCCCAGAATCTTCCCCATCTCCAGATCGTTAAGTTCATCCATCACCACGTGATATCGGGCCGGATCGTTAACATACTGGCGCAGGTTTAACGCCACCATGCGGTCATCTTTGTTGTAACTATCAATACCGGTGCAAGTTGACAGCGCTATCACCTGGTAACCTTCGTCGAGGATGCGGTTCACCACCCCGGAAAAGGCTTGCTCATAGGCCTGCTGCGTTGTCCCCAGACGCTTATCAAAAGGAGCCAGCTCACGCAATGTAATGGCAACGGTCTTCTGTTTAGCCGCCATGTCTAACCAGTGCTGTACCGCATAACCTGGCTCAAAATCCTCATGATGGTTGTCAACCAGCCAGGCCGTATCCACGCCAGTTTCGACTTTATCCGTGGTAATTGCGCTGCGCTTCATCAGATCCAGACTGACGGATTCACGTAAAATTAGCGCATTACAGTGACCAAACACGTAGTTCGCCAGTTGATTAAACTGCCCATCCTGGAATGGCCCCACGCTGTGACCAATCATGTACAGCGGTTTTTTCGCCATAAACGAACACAGGGCATGTTCAAACTGCGGCACGCCATACAGATCGACAAAGAACGATCCGCCGACCTGGATGATGGCGTCATAGCGCGACAGCAGACGGACAAAATCGGTAAAGCCCTGGGCGATAGCGATATTGCGCAGATTACCGGAATCGGTAACACGCGAGAGCAGTACCTGATGCTGATAGCGACGACGCAGCACTTTCTTCACGCGCCCCATAACACCCGCTGCGTTGTTATGTTGCTTCATCTGCAAATACAGCGGGTCGCCCATCACCGGGCGGTTTAACAACCACGAAGAGCTCACCGGGTAACGGCTCATCACATCCACTTCGGTCTCGGGACGCAACGCGTTAATGGCATCCAGCAAACCGCGCAGGATCGCGCTATCCCCTCGGTTCCCGCAGGTATGGTTGCCTAAAATTAGTAATTTCATTATGACCTCTTAAAACGTTGTTCTTATCCCGCACGGAGCAAGGTTTTCATTTTTTCACTGCGACAGAGTTGGCGTTTTAATTCCACCACCAGCGGATGGCGCGACAGCACAATCATTAGCGCAAACACCACTGCTCCTGCCGCTATCTGGATCCCCAGCAGCGCGCTTAATGGCACCTGGTTGCGCAGGGTTAAGCCCAACGCATAGCTCACCACAAGGGTTGGTAAGGAGAGATACAACGGCAGCCACAGGCTGAGCATGTACTGACGGTAGCTGGAGCCAAGAACAGGTTTGATCATCACGAAGTAGCTGAGGATCGTATTAATCACCTGAACCAGCAAAAAGCCCAGCGTCACGCCAATCGCCCCCGCCAGATGACCGCCAATGAAAATGGCAGGAATAAACAGAAAGGTTTTGAATACATTGAATTTGAAGCTGATATCGACCCGGGCTTTCGCCATCAAAAGCGATCCTATTGGATTCCCCACCGAGCGCAGCAAACCCACAATGCACAACAATTGCAGGACTGGAATAATGCCGTTCCACTTATCGCCGAATACCAGCGGCACCACGTTATTCGACACCACCATCAGTCCCAGTAGCGCCGGGAAGTTGATAATCCCAACCACTGACAGCAGCTTGTAAAAATTCACCCGTAGTTTTTCGCTGTCGTCCTGGATTTTGGCAAACGCCGGAAACAGCACGCGGGTGATAATCGGGTTCAGTTTGATCGGCGGGACAACCGCCACGTTCCACGCAAGATTGAATCCGCCCGCCACGCCAGCTCCCAACGTGCGGGCTAAAACCAGCGTGGAAAGGTTGGTATTGATGTAATTGATGATGCTGTCTGCCGTCAGCCATGCGCCAAAACGCAGGTTCGACGAAACGGATGCCAGCGAAAAATGCAGCCCGGGTCGGTAAATCCGGCGGCCAAAATAGCCGAACAGCAGCGTACGTAGCGTACTATTCACCAGATACCCAAGAATGGCCGTCAGCGCGAGCGGCCAGAAATGGGCGCTGACCACGGTAAAGGTAAATCCAGCCAGCACCGAACTGGTTTCAATCATGCCAATTTTGTTGAAGGCCAGCTCTTTTTGCATCAGCGCGCGAAACTGCTGCCCGTGCGGTATCACCACAAACGCCAGTGATAAGGTTTTGATGAGCGGTGCCAGTTCTGGGTTATTGAGCACATGGGCAATCGTCTCGCTCAGCAGAAACATCGCCACGCATACCACGATACCCAGCCCAACGTTTAGCCAGTACAGCGTCGTCAGCTCCAGATAACCAATCTCTTTGCGTTGAATAATTGAGTTGGCGATACCGAAATCCGACAGTGTATCGGCCAGCGCTATGATCACCAGCGACACGGTTAACAACCCGAACTGGTGGTTATCAATAATTCGCGCCAGGACGGTCATCTGAATAAGTCCGAGCCCAATAATGATCACCGTGGCAATCGCCGACCACTTTGCGCCATTAAGCGTTTTTTCTCGTAAGCTCATGTTAATACGCCGCTTTGTTAACAAAGCCTTTGAATATCGTCAGAAAAACAATTTTGATATCGAACCACACGCTCCACTCGCGAATGTATTCGAGGTCAAACTCCACACGTTTCTCCATTTTTTCCAGCGTATCGGTTTCACCGCGCCAGCCGTTGATTTGCGCCCAGCCGGTAATACCCGGTTTCACCTTATGGCGTAACATGTATCCCTCAATCAGTTGGCGGTACTGTTCGTTATGCGCCACCGCATGCGGACGTGGTCCGACGATAGACATCCCCCCGGTGAGCACGTTAATAAACTGCGGCAGTTCATCAAGCGACGTCCGACGCAGGAAATTCCCCACAGGAGTAACGCGCGGATCGTTTTGCGTGGCCTGCGTCACCACCGCATCGTTTTCCATCACTTTCATTGAGCGAAACTTCCAGACTTTGATCGGCTTCCCATCCATGCCATAGCGAGTCTGGCGGAAAATCACCGGTCCTTTGGAGGTCAGTTTTACCAGTAGTGCTATGCCACACAGCACCGGGGAAATAAGTAGCAGGATCAGTGAAGCCAGCACGATATCTTCCGCGCGCTTCAACAGACGATTAATTCCCGAGAGTGGCGTATCATACAGCGGCACCACCGGAATGCCGTTCATCTCTTCAATCCGTGAATGCAGAATGTTGAAGGTAAAGACATCAGGAATAAGGATCACTGAACAGGTGGTATCGGCCAGCTCGCGCACTAATTTTTTGACGCTGGCACCATCACTCATCGACATGGCGATATAAACGTTATGAATGCGTGAGGCTTTGGCGTCATCCACCAGTTGTTGCAGATTACCGGCCCAGTCGCGGGAGTTTTTTCCAGGGATAGGGTCGTGATAGATACCTGCTACTTCAAACCCCAGCCACGGTTCATGGCGAAAACTGTCCAGCAGCATTTGTCCAGCTGGCAGGTCCCCTGCCACTGCCACCCGGCGAGTGTTGTAACCGCGATTACGCAGCCATCCCGCGCCGTAGCGAATAAACGAACGACTCAACACCAGGCCAACGCTGGATAGCAGATACCACGCCAGCCAGACGGCGAGACGGTTATCAAAATCATTATTAAAGGCGATCAGACCTGCGCAAAAAATCAGGCTCAGCGTCCAGTTTTGCAGCAACAGCACCAGCTCAGTGGTCATTTTGACACCACGCCAGGAGCGATAAAAATCCGTTATGCCACCGAGCATCTGAAAAACGACCAGAGTGATCAGCGCCACCAGCAGGTGCATGTACAGGAAAGGCAAACCGCTTAATTCGCAGATTACCCACAACCCGCCAAACATGATGGTGATATCTGAAAAGCGTTGCACCATCGAAATTAACGACGCATTGGTTTTGGCGCGCTCGCGCTTCTTTAGATGTGTCATCGTGGTTCCTGTTAGTCACCCTTTGCCCAGAATCGGGCAAAGGAAGCACCAGCATTACTGATTCAGTAACGCCAGAAGAGTGCGCGTTCGCGCTTCCATCAACGGAATATCTCCGCGCGATTCCACGTTCAGGCGCACCACCGGTTCGGTATTGGAAGAGCGTAAATTGAAGCGCCAGTCGACAAACGACATGCTGATACCGTCCGTTCTGTCTACCGTCAGCGCCTCACGGGAAAAATGCTGCTCCACGCGCGCAATCGCTGCCGCCGGCTCTGCCAGCGTGCTGTTTATTTCACCACTCGCCGGGTAGGCCACCATCCGGTCGCGGACCAGTTCACCCAGCGACTGTCCTTTCAGACACAACAGTTCCGCTACCAGCAGCCACGGGATCATCCCGCTGTCGCAGTAGGCAAAATCGCGGAAATAGTGGTGCGCGCTCATCTCACCGCCGTAAATGGCATCTTCATGGCGCATCCGCTCTTTGATAAACGCGTGCCCGGTTTTTGACATCACCGGTTTACCGCCTGCCGCCATCACCACATCCACGGTGTTCCAGGACAGACGCGGGTCGTGGATAATTTTCGCCCCCGGATTCTTCTCCAGAAACGCCTCCGCCAGCAGGCCGACAATGTAGTAGCCCTCAATGAACTGACCTTTTTCATCGAACAGGAAGCAGCGGTCAAAATCACCGTCGAAGGCAATTCCCATATCGGCGCCGTGTTCAATCACCGCATTGCGCGTGTCAGCCCGGCATTCCGGTAGCAGAGGATTGGGAATGCCGTTAGGGAAGTTGCCATCCGGCGTATTGTGGATTTTGATGAACTCGACCGGCACGCCCAGCGCCTTAAAACGGGCTTCAATAGCGTCAACCACCGGACCTGCCGCACCGTTGCCGGAATTGAGCACCAGTTTCATCGGTTTCAGATTGGCGGGATTGATGTAACCCAGCAGGTGGTCAATGTAGGCATCACGGATAGTAATACGCTGGTAGCGGCCACGTTTTGTCTCATCAACCGCCGGGAAGTCGTTGGCTTCCGCCAGGCGCTGTACGTCGCGCAGACCGGTATCACCGCTGATGGGCCGCGCCCCTTCCCGCACCAGCTTCATGCCGTTGTAATCCATCGGATTATGGCTGGCGGTCACTTCAATACCGCCGTCAATACCCAGGTGGAAGGTGGCGAAATAAATCTCTTCGGTACCCGACATGCCAATATCCAGCACATCCACCCCCGCATCCTGAAGTCCTTTCGCCAACGCCAGCTTTAGCGTCTTGCTGGTCAGGCGCACATCACCACCGAGGACAATCGTTTTTGGCTTCAGGAACTCGCCGTAAGCGCGGCCAATACGCCACGCGATATCTTCATTCAGCTCTTCGCCCAGCCTGCCGCGAATATCGTAGGCTTTGAAACAGGTTAATTTCGTCATGATTTACCCTTCTTCAGGCAACAGGAGGCCCTGACTCTTAATGAGCCTTTTTAATGAGTGTTAAATGCATTGCCCGGTGCGCTTCGCTTACCGCGCCTACGTTGTTGTAGGCCGGATAAGCGCGGCGCATCCTGCATCAGGCACGCCCGTATCTGTCCGCAAACCGCACCACATCATCCTCATCGAGGTAAGATCCGGAGCGCACTTCAATCAGATCGAGCGGGATTTTCCCGGGATTCTCCAGACAATGGGTCGCCCCAAGCGGAATATAGACAGACTCGTTTTCAGCGAGCAGTTTGATGTCATCATTGATCGTCACTTTCGCGGTACCGGCCACCACCACCCAGTGTTCAGCCCTGTGATGATGCATCTGCACGGACAATCCTTCACCGGGTTTAACGGTAATTCGCTTCACCTGGTAACGGTCTCCGGCATCAATAGAGTCGTACTTGCCCCACGGACGGTAAACTTCACGGTGAATATGGTGTTCATGTCGTCCGTCAGCTTTAATTTGCTCCACCACTTTTTTGACGTCCTGCACCGCGTTGCGATCGGCTATCAGCACCGCATCTTTGGTCTGCACCACCACCAGATCCTTCACCCCGACGGTCGTCACCAGGCCAGATTCGGCATACACGTAGCTGTTCTCCGTTTTGTGGCTAATGACGTCGCCATGATGCACATTGCCTTCGGCGGTATGGGCGCTGATTTCCCACAGCGATGACCAGGAGCCAACATCGCTCCAGCCAGCGTTCATGGGCATTACCACCGCATCCGCCGTACGTTCCATTACCGCATAGTCCACAGACTCTTCCGGACAGGCGAGAAACGCCTGTTCATCAACGCGGATAAAATCGAGATCGGGGTCGACCGTACTCATGGCATTCACACAAGCCTCAAGAATGTCGGGGCGGTACTTTTCCAGTTCTTCCAGGTAACGTCCGGCGCGGAACAAGAACATGCCGCTGTTCCAGTAGTAATCGCCGTTCGCCACATAAGCCTGCGCGGTTTCCAGATTGGGTTTTTCAACAAACTGCGCCACTTCGAACGCCACGGCGTCGGTATTCGTTAGCGAAACCACGCCACGGCGGATATAGCCATAGCCCGTTTCCGGCTGGTCCGGCACGATACCAAACGTCACCAGCTTACCCGCACTGGCATAGGGCATAGCATTGCGAACCGCCTCGCGAAATGCCTCTTCGTCGGCAATCATGTGATCGGCCGCCAATACCAGCAGCAGCGGATCTTCCTCCGGGCTTTGACGTTTTGCCGCCAGTGCGGCCAGCGCTATCGCCGGTGCCGTGTTACGTCCGGCGGGTTCGAGAATAATGTTCTCAGTCAGCTTGTGCAGTTGCCGTAGCTGTTCCGCGACGATGAAACGGTGTTGTTCATTACAGATAACCACCGGGCTTTCACACTCCACGCCATTCAGACGACAGATCGTTGTCTGCAGCATGGTGAGATCACCTTTCAGGCACAGGAACTGCTTTGGATACAATACGCGGGACAGAGGCCATAAACGGCTACCCGAGCCACCGGCCATCACTACCGGAAAGAGTTTGCTTTGACTCATCATTAACCCCGAATATCAGCAATAAATTGGCTAAGCACGTTATCTTTATCCAGCGTGCGTTCGGCATAGTCACGTGCCACCGTATTGACTTTTGGCATCCTCAACGCTTGTTGGATACCGCAAACCAGCGCATTTACCGATTCCGGCTCCACGCATACAGCGATGCCTGGAACAATGTTACAGAGCTGCCCCAGCTCGGTTTCCGGCTCGGCGGTAATCACAGCGTTACCACCAACGGCGAGGATATTGGTCAGTTTGGAGGGCAGTACGGCATCCGCCGCACCGCGCTTTTGTACCACCAGATGACAGTCCGCCATTTTGAGCAGTGCAGGCAGCGCGTCATAAGATTGCAGCGGAAAGAACATCACATTGTTCAGGCCGCGTTCGCTGGCCATATTCTCCAGTCGCGCTTTACCCCCGCCCTGCCCGACAATCACAAACAGCCAGGGCCGCTCGCTCAACAGGGCCGCTGCGTCGATTACACTCTCCAGTCCTTGCTTTTCACCAATATTGCCAGAGTAGAGAATGATTTTTTTTCCATCAGGCAAGCCCAGCTGCTGGCGCAACGCCAGAGCATCGGCGGCGTCCACATCGCGAAAACGCGCTACTTCTGACCAGTTCGGAAAGAAAATAACCTTCTGTGCATCAACGCCCTTTTCCTGTGCTTTATTCATCATTGAGCGAGAAATGGTCGAAATATGATCCATATTCAACAGCCCACTGCGCTCAAAAGCGCTGGCCAGTTTTGCCACCATACCGCGCTTGCCTTTGCCCGCCATGCCAAGTCCCAACATGGCATCAACTTCGTAATCCTGAATATGCAGCAGCGTGCGCGCCCCGGACAGCTTCGCCAGCAGGCGCATTCCCGGCGTACAAAACAGCGTCGGTACTACCCCAATGATGCGATCCGGCTTCCAGCGGCGCTGCGCCAGCAGCGGGAAGAAACTGCTCAGGGCGAAACTGCCTAAATGCAGTAGACGCTTGAGCGTGGAGGGCTGCTCAGGCACATACAGCGGGCAACGCCAGACGATGGCATCGCCCTCTTCACGACGGTAGCGCCAGGATGAATAGCGACCGTTGACTTTCCACTGCGGATAATAAGGCGGCGCAGTGATCACCCGTACGTCATGCCCCTGTTGCGCCATCCACGCCACCATTTCACCGGTGTATTTACCGATACCGGTCAACTCCGGCGAATAGTTGATGCCATACACAAGGATCTTCATAGCCCGGGTGCTCCGGCCTGACTCTTCTCACAGAAGTAAGCCCGGCTGTTGTCGTGCACGTGGTCACTGACCAGAATCTCTTCAATTGCCAACCAGCGGTACGCGTCATGTTGAACGTCAGGCAGTTGCAGGTCGTTTTCCGACACCCGCAGACGAAATCCCAGCACGATGTAATGCGTTGAGAAATCTTCCCCGGAAAAGTTGTCGTCATAGAAGTGCTGCCAGACACCGTAAAACTGCGCAGCGGACAGCGGTAAACGTAACCCCAGCTCAGCTTCAGTAAGCCGCTCAAAGGCCGCGTGCAACGGTTCATCTTTTTGCACCCGACCGCCGGGCACAAACCAGTACCCCTGCGCAGGACGATTGAGGCGCTTGCCAAGCAGAAATTCACCGTGGGCGTTTTCCACGATCAAATCGATGGAAATCAGCGGAGTTGAACGTACAACGGTGGCAAAATCCTCATGACGTAAAAACATGCTTACCCCCGGTAACGCTGCTGGTTTTCAAGGAACCACTGATATGTACTGGCAAGCCCCGCTTGCAGAGATATCTCGTGATACCAGCCCAACTGATGCAGACGCGTAACGTCGAGCAATTTGCGCGGCGTGCCGTCCGGTTTGCTGGCGTCAAACACCACACGCCCCTTGTAGCCCACGACCTCCGCAATAGTCTGCGCCAGTTCACGGATGGTGCAGTCCACGCCGGTCCCCACGTTGATATGCGACAGCATCGGCTGGGTATATTCCTGCAACACTTCCTGAGCCAGCTCCATCACGTGGATACTGGCCGCCGCCATATCGTCGACATGCAGAAATTCACGCATTGGCGTCCCGCTGCCCCATACCACCACATCCGGCGCATTTTGCCCGCGAGCTTCATGAAAGCGGCGCAGCAGCGCCGGGATCACATGCGAATTACTCGGATGAAAGTTGTCATGCGGCCCATACAGATTGGTCGGCATCACCGAGCGATAATCACGGCCATACTGTCGGTTATACGATTCACACAACTTGATACCGGCAATTTTGGCAATCGCATACGGCTCATTGGTCGGTTCAAGTGTCCCCTGCAACAGTTCACTCTCGGCGATTGGCTGGGTAGCTTGCTTGGGATAAATACAGGATGACCCGAGAAACAACAGTTTATTCACGTTATGCAGATGTGCAGCATGAATAATGTTGCTCTCAATCATCATATTTTCATAAATAAAATCAGCAGGATAAGTATTGTTTGCCACAATCCCTCCTACTTTTGCCGCCGCCAGATAAACCTGGTCAATACGTTCAGCGGCAAAAAACGCCTGCACCGCACTGGCGTCCAGCAGATTAAGCTGGTCGCGGGTACGCAGCACCAGCTCCACATTATTTCGCTGCGACAATTGTCTGACGATGGCGGCCCCCACCATCCCGCGATGGCCCGCCACAAAAATACGTTGTGTCTTCATCCTCAGTACTCCAGCGCGATGGCGACCTCGTAACCGTGCGACTTAAGCAGGGAATGTTTCTTCGCCGCAGCAAGATCGTTAGCAACCATTTCCGAGATCATCTGGCGCAGCGTGATTTCCGGTTTCCAACCCAGTTTTTCATGTGCTTTGGCCGGATCGCCCAGCAGCGTTTCCACCTCAGCCGGACGGAAGTAGCGCGGGTCAACGGCAATCATGACATCGCCTGGCTTCACGCCCGGCGCATCATGTCCGGTCACGGAAACCACGATGCCTTTTTCATTCACGCCCTCACCTTCAAAGCGCAATTTAATCCCCAACTGAGCTGCCGCCATTTCTACAAACTGGCGCACGGAATACTGCACGCCGGTGGCAATCACGAAATCTTCCGGCTTATCCTGCTGCAGCATCATCCATTGCATCCTGACGTAATCTTTGGCATGCCCCCAGTCGCGCAGTGAATCCATGTTGCCCAGGTACAGGCAAGACTCCAGCCCCTGAGCGATGTTGGCGATCGCCCGGGTAATTTTGCGAGTGACAAAGGTTTCGCCGCGGCGCGGAGACTCGTGGTTAAACAGAATGCCGTTACAGGCATACATCCCGTAAGACTCACGGTAGTTGACGGTTATCCAGTAGGCATACAGCTTAGCAACGGCATACGGTGAACGCGGATAGAACGGCGTGCTCTCTTTCTGCGGGATTTCCTGAACCAGACCGTACAGCTCAGAGGTGGACGCCTGATAAAAACGGGTCTTTTTTTCCAGACCAAGGAAGCGGATCGCCTCCAGCAAGCGCAAGGTGCCGATCGCATCAACGTCTGCGGTGTATTCCGGTGAATCAAACGACACCGCAACGTGGCTCATGGCACCCAGGTTATAGACTTCATCCGGTTGGACTTCCTGTAAAATACGGGTCAGATTGGAGGAGTCCGTCAAATCGCCATAGTGCAGATGAAATTTGGGATTGCCTGAATGCGGATCCTGGTAGATGTGGTCCACACGTTCGGTGTTGAATGATGAAGCGCGACGCTTAATACCGTGTACTTCGTACCCTTTTTCCAGCAGGAGTTCTGCCAGGTAAGAACCATCCTGCCCGGTTACGCCAGTAATGAGAGCGACTTTTGACATGTTATAACCTCTTCAGTGATCCCCTCAGGGAGTAACTTTCTCGACGCGTTCGCGCGTGACTACTGCGGGATTTCCCCGACAAATGACATTTGCTGGCAGCGATTTAAATACGCTGCTTCGTGCTCCGACGACGGTGCCATCGCCAATCGTTACGCCAGGCGCGACAAAGACATCTGTCGCCAGCCAGCATTTATCGCCAACCACTATCGGTGTGGCGTTAATATCAAAATGTTGGCTGGAATAATCATGACTCCCGGTGCATAAATAACTTTTTTGCGAAATAACTGCGTGGGCCCCAATCGTAATATCACCTAACGTATATAAAACCGCGTCATCACCCACCCAGGCATAATCTCCCAGAGTTAGTTTCCACGGATAAGTAATTTTTACTGAAGGCCGAATGACTACGTTTTTTCCTATTTTTGCGCCAAACATCCGTAATAAAAATGCACGCCAGCGATACATGACCTGTGGAGACCAGCGAAATAATGTTGATTGCACCGCCCACCATAATTGCACTTTAATAGCGCCGCCGCCGCGAAAACCGCCAGGCACTTTAAATCCGCTTAAGTCTTGCATATTGTGCCCTTACGTTTTTCCATATAAGGCTTTTGTTTTATCGGTTGTGCGCAGACGTAAATATTCTGACAAACCGGTCCAAAAACCTGGCATGTGTAATATCTGGCGCTGTACTTTTTTGGCATCCCGGCACAATTCCAAATTATTCGTCGTTGACACTCCGCCCATAGAAAATTCCGACACCAACCCGCGCAGCTTTTTAAAAGCGTAACCGGACTTGTATAATTTGGCTGCCAACGCGTAATCTGACGATATTTTATATTGCAAATCATAATGCCAGACATTCAGTCCTGAGAGCGGAAAAAATATTGCCTGATGGCTGGCTGGCAGGCTGTGATAAATATACCAACCCGGTTTTGCCCGACGCTTAATTTTGTTGCCATTGCCGAAATCCAGCAACGCATCGCCAATGACCATAGTTTGGTCACTCTGCATTTTTAGCTGGCGGATAAAACAAGCCGCATTCTCATGCAGAATATCCCCGGAGTTGAGGAACAGTGCAAACCGCCCGCGCGCCATGGCGATGCCTTTGTTCATCGCATCATAGATACCGTTATCCGGCTCGCTGACAAACCGTAACCGGTGTTCTCCACTGAGTCCTTCAAGAAACGCCGACGTACCATCCGAGGAGCCGCCATCAACAACAATCCACTCAAAACTGATATCACCCGCTTGCGCCAGATGTGCCAGCGACGCGTGAGTTTTGACGATCCCTTCCAGATTGCGAAAGGCGACGGTAATGATACTGAGCAGCATGTGAGTTACCTCGCGATATTCAGCGCCTTGCGCAAAATAAACGGACACACAATTAAAAATGCGTATTCCGGACTAAATACTGAACCTGTAAAAAACAGTGACAATGGTGTAAAAAGATAAAGCTGCACCCGATAATTCTGATTATCGCCAAACGCATTGATCATCATTTTCATGACTTTCCCCATGTACCATAGGGCTAATATCACCGCGAACCATGAAAAATAAATAATCAGCAGATACAAGCCATTGTCTATTGTTTTACCGACATCTGCACCGTTAAAAATTCCGAATGACGCGACGTATTCATAAAGTGAGCCAAATCTCACTACGCCATCAACGTTCAGTAACGAATAACCGACCATCACTAATGGCCCGACGATACGATAATACGATGACGAACCTTCAGTTCCTAAATCACCAAGCCGCGTTGCGATGTACGGAAAAGCAAATATCACACCAACTAAAAACACGCTCAATGAGATTATCGCCAGAGGTAGTTTCTTTTTTATCGCATCCTTATTTAGGTACTGAAACGCCCATTCCAGGAGGTAAAACAAAATAAACGTCATTACTCCTGAAAACGATCCCGATAATATTATCCCTACCAGAATCATAGCATCGGACTTAGGTGTTTTGATACCAAACTGTTTGATACTGAGCCAAATTGAGATTAATGCCAGAGCGAAGAATGCCGGTTCGAAATAGAGCGCCGTGGTTCGTTTCCCACCAAACTTAATAAAGTTCAGAACATAGCTGTTACTGTAAATAAGATATTTCGAAATAACTTCCATTAAACTGCTGCCGCCGCTGAGAATTATCTGCGCCATTTCAACTGCAGCTAACCCCACCACCAGTCCCACAACCAGCCAGAAAAAGCGCAAGATTTTAATGTAGTTATGCGGTGAAATGGTTTTGAAGCGAATACTCCATACCATGCCAATAATCACCACGGTATAGATAAACAACATGGCGGACGTCACGTACTTGCTGGCATCCAGTGACTGACCGAACAGATAGTTAAATGCCGTTAGTCCGCCCCCTACGCCCAGCGCGATCATTAATTTTTTGATATTGATGCGTTCGATAAACAGCAACAGCAGAACGGGTAAAAAGGTGACGATAGTGATCGGGAAGCTCTCGCCAAGCTGGGCGAGTTTGACGTTTACCAGCAGATAAAGCAGCGGTAGCACCAGATAGCTACAGATTCTGATAGAACGAGACATATTCCTCCAGCATCTGTTGTCCACTGTATGCCAACCGGCTGCGCTGGCTAAATGCGGCAAGCGACGTGTCAAAAACCGCCTGCGCAATGTCTGATTTTTTCAGCTGCACCAGTTGCAACACTTCAGCTTCGCTGAACGTTTTTCCGCCTGATTTAGCCAGCACTTCCTGCGCGGCATCGCTGTGCGTGGCTATTACCGGTACGCCGATGGACAGCGCTTCGCACAGAATCAGCGGGTAGTTATCGACACGGGAGCTGAACACCAATCCATCCATCTGATTAAGCGCACTCATCAACGTGCGCTTATCGCTCTCAAAACCGTGATTGATGACGTTATCTCCCGCAAATGGCGAAAATTTGCCGAAGGTATGCAACTCAATTTTGTCTCCGAGCGCGGTAATCGCTCGCACCAGTTGCTGACTGGTTTTGCCGTCATAGCGCAGGTCATGAGCCACCACGGCAATTTTCGGCCGGCCGCTCTCCTCATGCATCGCGGGTAGTTCGGCAAGAATGGCTTCAGTTGCCACATCAATGCCATTATTGATAATGCGGCAGCGTCCCGCGCCATACAGGCTGTTGAATGCGTCGGCCACATGCTGACTGGGCGAGATAAACTGGCAACCCAGCGCCAGCATCGCACGAAACATCTGCCGCTTAACGGGCAACTGTTGATGGGCTTTATCGATTTTTACCGGCGGATAGTTGCTCAGCGTTGGGCATTGCAGACAGCCCGTTTTCCAGCCTTCGCAGCCATCGGTAAAGGCACAGCGTCCGGTCACACTCCAGTGATCGTGCAGCGTCCAGACGAAGGTGATATCCGGTTTATGCGCTTTCACTTTTTGGCAAAAGGAGACTACCTCTTCCAGGTTCAACCAGTAGCTGTGCAACACATGAAAATGCAGTACCAGCGGGCCGTTAGTGCGGGTAACCGTACGATATAGCTTGTCGAGATTGCCGAACATGTCGCGGTTCGCGAAACGAAACAGCGCAATGTTCGCCGCCGACGTCAGGCGCGGCGTATATTTGATAACCTGCGGGTATTTCGCATGGCTGCCGCTTTTTTTACCGCCTTTGCCATAGCCATAGACAAAACGCGACGACAGCCCTTTTTCCAGCGACCTCAGATGCAAATCTAACGCCACGCCTGCCGCCCCACCTTCTGCGAGTCGCACATTAAATTGTAATATCTTCATTTTATTACCTTCACCCGTGCCTTCTCGCCCACGACCAGCGCATTGTCCGGAACGCTATCCACCACGACGCTCCCGGCACCAATCGTCACGTTATCGCCAATAGCAACGTCGCCAAGCAGAGTCACATTGGCCCCCAGCTCAACGCTGTTACCGATTACCGGGCAGGACAAATCGTTGGTGCCAAGATTGCCGATGGTGACGCCGTGACGTAGGGTAAAATCATCCCCCACAACCACGTGTTTATTGATAACCACCCCATAGCCATGATGGATGGTGAAACGACGACCGATTGATGCAGCGGCCTGAATTTCATAGCCAAACAGGCATTCGGTGATAAGGCGGTACATCACCAGTACCGGTGCGGCCCACAGGTTGTTTAAGATGTTTTTTTTACGCCAGACGGAGCAAAAATGGGCAATCCGATAGGCCACCACCATGCAGCAGGGGCGCAGACTCCAGCCGTTCACGCGTAAATCTTCCAGCATAATTAGCGTCCTCGCAGTCCGTCGGCCAGACGCTTACTGTTGCGAACAGAAAGCAGCGTCAGCAGCGTGCGCCAGTTCATCCGTTTGTTGCGGATCTGATAGAGGGTAAACAGCTGATACTTCTTGCTGGCCCGGTCAAATTTGCCTTTGTGCTTGCGGTAAAACTGAAAGTAGCCGGAGAATTTATTCGGCGATGAGGTAATGCGCATCTCACCGTGATTTACATGCAGGATCTGCGTCGCCTCTTTGACCTTCCACGGTTTGCCATACGCCACCACCATGCGCAGGAAGATGTCGTAATCCTGCGCCGCTTTCAGCGTGGTATCGAACAGACATGCTTTAAACCGCCATGCCCAGGTAAATACCTGGTTACCAATGATGTTGCGCTTATAAAACCTGCGGCGTGAATAAACGGACTTAGGATAGAGCGGCAGACTGGTCGGCTGCGAATACACTTCGCCCTCACAGACATAGTCATTGGCATACAGAAACGCCCGCGTGACCAAATGATGGCGATAGTTGAGAAATACACTCAGTCGGTTCGGCGTCCATTCATCATCATCATCAATCCCCGTAATGTATTGTCCGTTGGCCTGCATAATGGCCTGATTACGCACCGCGCAGGCCCCGGAGTTGGTGGAATTATGCGTATACGACACGCGCGGATCGTTGAGTTCCTCAACAAACTGCTGCAACTGCTCATAGGAGGAAGAGCAATCATCCACAATGATCATCTCCCAGTGAGGATAGTCCTGGCGCAACACCGATTTAATCGCCCGAATGGCCAGCTGCTGGCGGTTCCAGGTTGGCATGTAAATTGAAATTAGCGGGTTTTCTGTGGTCATTTTCGTTTCCAAAAAAAGTTGCCTGATGGCACTACGCTTATCAGGCCTACATTCGATATGCGTTGCTGTTAGTTATTTCGAATCCGACGTGTATTCGTATTCGTAGTAGCCGTAATCCTGATACCCGCTCGCGCGGCGGAAGATCGAGTTGAGGATCACCCCTTTCACCTGAATGCCATTTTGCTCGAAGCGGCCCAGGCTGGTTTCCACCTCTTTCAGCGTGTTGACCGCATAACGCGCTACCATCAGCGTGGTTCCGACGTGGCGCCCTACGATAGCCGCATCGGTCACCGCCAGAATTGGTGGGGTGTCAATCAACACCAGGTCATAGTGCGAACTGGCCCAGGCAATCAGTTCGCCGAAGCGCTCGCTCATCAACAGTTCGGAAGGATTGGGAGGAATTTGACCGCGAGGGATCAGATCAAAATGCGGAATCGATGTCGGTTTAGCGCTGGATGAAATATCCCCTTTGCCAATGAGGATCTCAGACAGGCCGTTAACATTATTGGTCCCCAGCAGTTCGTGGGTATAGCCTTTGCGCATGTCGCAGTCGATCAATAGCACGCGTTTGTTAGTCTGGCTAATAACTGCCGCCAGGTTAGCGCAGACAAATGTTTTCCCAATCGACGGACTGACGCCGGTCAGCATCAATACGTTGTTACGCGCCTGCATCATGGCAAAGTGCAGGCTGGTACGCAGGCTACGGACCGCTTCTATGGCGAGATCCGTTGGATTCCCCACGGCCAGCAGTTGGCTTTGCTTGTAGCGTTTCACACCTTTAATGGTCTGAACGTTATCACGCGCTTTTTGCCATTCAGACAGCGGAATACTGGCATACACGCTGATACCATGCTCTTCCAGCGCCTGGGGGCTTTCAATACCGCGATTAAACAGAGAACGCAGCAGTACGCCCACCACGGAAAGCATTAAACCGAGAATGATACTGCCGAGAATAATCAGCGCCGTTTTCGGCTTCAGCACGCCAGGCTGGGCAATCGCGGGATCGACAATGCGCACATCACCGACCGTACTGGCCTCGGTAATCTTCAGTTCCTGTTGCTTGTTCAGCAACTGCATATAGACCTGCTGACCGGACTCCACATCACGCGTCAGGCGAACAATTTCCTGCTGTGTTTTCGGCATCGCCGTTACACGCCCGTTCAGCTTACTTTTCTCATCTTCCAGCGCCTGGCGTTTTTCCAGCAGCGTGCGATACGCCGGGTGCGCTTTGGTGAACAGCTTGGAAATCTCCGCTTCTTTAAAGGTCAGTTCATTCAGCTGCGCGTCGATATTCACCATCGAATCCAGCACCGCTTTGGCTTCCAGCGGCAAATCCACGGAGTCTTTATCCTGACGGAAGGCGTTCAGCTTGTTTTCAGCAACATCCAGGTGGTTACGCACTTCGGGCAACTGCTTGGCCAGAAACGCCAGACTTTTGGCGGCCTCTTCGGATTTACGTTCCACGTTTTGTTGCAGATAGTTACGGGTAATACTGTCGAGGATCTGGCGGATTTGCTCGCGGTCTTCACCGGTAAAAGTCAGGCTCAATACACCGGTATCTTTGCCTGTTTCCGCCACCATCAGATTATTTTGCAGGGTGTTTATCATGCCCAGCGTGGAGAATTTACTGACAGTAAATTGGCTCTCCGGGCTGGCATGAATCGCCTCAACCAGCATCGTCACGCCATCGTGTTCCAACACCTTGCCAACTTGCCCCCGAACGCTAAACCCCCCGTCACTCACCAGTTGATAACTTTTGTCATTCAGCACATTGAGCGTGAAGGTCTGTTCATTCATTGCCTTTGGCAGCGTGAAGGTAGTCACATTAACCGTTTCGTTCTGACGGCCCATCAGCCGGTCCCAGCCCGCGCCAAAAATAGGGAACGTATCTTTGGTAACGCCGATATCGAGGTTGAGATCGTCTACCGTTTTCCCTAATACCAGTCGTGACTGAATGAGCTGAATTTCCGCTTCCGAGGCCGGGGGTTTGTTCGACAACGCCGAGCCAATATCCTGCACCAGTGAATTTCCAGTATTTTGCTCAATTTGCACCAGCGCGTCCGCACTATAGATGGGGGTGGCGAACAGAGTGTAGACCGCGGCACACAATGCAAAAGCCGCGGTAATGCCAAGTACCCACCAGCGGGCTTCCACCACCGTTGCGACCAGACGACCAATATCGATTTCATCATTGCCCGTTACCGGCGCAGCAGACTGTTTTACTTTTTCTGTCATCGTTTTCCCTGCTCTGCGTTCAGTGCCTGAGCCCATTGGCGGGCAGACCGTTCAAGTAATGTGTACACCGCGTCAAACGCATCACGGCTTTTACGATATGGATCGGGAATTTCGCGCTCGCTGTCCCAGTGACCAAAAAGCATCACTTTGCCGCGCATCTCCGGCACCATTTCACACAGGGCAGAGATATGGCGCTTTTCCATGGCCAGGATCAGGTCATACTCCCGGCACATTCGTCCCGAGATCTGCCGGGCACAATGATTATCCAGTGACAGGTTGTGCGCCTGCGCCACGCTAATGGCGCACGGATCCGCGCCTTTCCCCACCAGCGCCCCAAGACCGGCAGAAGAGACCGTCAACGCCGGGTGAAATTGCCTTAACAAGCGCTCTGCCGTCGGGGAACGGCAAATGTTCCCCACACAGAC
Organism: Citrobacter sp. Cf125; assembly: GCF_030333935.1. Lineage (NCBI taxonomy): Bacteria > Pseudomonadati > Pseudomonadota > Gammaproteobacteria > Enterobacterales > Enterobacteriaceae > Citrobacter > Citrobacter sp. Cf125. The sequence goes on from NZ_JAOWEY010000022.1 coordinate 752,739, forward strand.
AACTAAGATTTTGTTAAACATGACGATTACCAGTTGTGAAGGTCGCTGGCCGTGTCCGTCATATAGCGAACACCGCTAATAGTCGGCAGCAACTGATTGATCAAACGGTTCCAGCGAGCAACCGGCGCAGTAGTGACGTACACCACATCGTATGGCTGGAGTCGGAATGATGTTGCCATCACCAGCGACGTCGCATCGGACATATCAAGTTGATAGATATTGGCGATCTTGCCGTTGTTCCCGCCCTCGCCTTTCAATGGTCGAATAACGAAAATACCGCTGGCATTGGAGGTGGTCAGGTCAATACCTTCGGCATTGCCCAGCGCTTCGGTAAGCGTCATGCCACTGAAGTCCATTTTGAGGGTGCTCTGTTTTTTCACTTCCCCCATTACAAAGACTTTCAGATCGTCATTACGCGGGACAAACAGAATGTCGCCAGGATAGAGCAGTCGGTTCTGGCTCAGGTCGCCATTTTGCATCAGTGCTTGCAGTGAAATGCGTTGCTCCTGCCCTTTATGAGTCAGCACAACGTTGCGCCAGTCTGCCGCTTCGGTGAGACCGCCAGCAGCGTTAATGGCATCGAGAACGGTAAGCGGCACGTTGGTGATAGCCTGCTGACCGGATTTGTTCACCTGTCCGGAGACATAGGCCTTCTGCGAGCGGAAAGCGGCGATATTAACGTCCACCTGCGGGTCAGCAATGTACTTCGCTAAGCGCCCGGTAATATCACTACGAATCTCTGCCAACGTTTTCCCTACCACGCTGACTTTGCCGATGTAGGGGTAAAACATCGTGCCATCAGGTTGTACCCAGTTGCCGGTATCGCTTGAGCTACGGTACTGCCCGGCCGGGGTGGTGAGTTCAGGATGGTCCCAGACGGTCACATTCAGGACATCCCCCGGACCGACTCGGTACTGATACCCGGCAATCTCCTGGTCCAGCGACATATTAGGTTGTGCAACATTTGGTCGAGGACGTAATTGTTCTACCAGTCGTGGGGTGAGTGGATAAACATTCACCATGCGATCGATATCAAAATCAGCGTCCTGCTGTTTAATCACATCTTTGCCCATCGTAGACATATTGCTGCCCGGAAGCACGGTACAACCGTTTATCAAGATTACCGATACCAATACTGGTATCAATTTAAGTTTGGATTTCATCATTGATTATTTATCACTTTGGCAGAGTAATTATCACATGCAATCTAAATAGCGACTTCGCCTGTACGTATTTACCTTGCCGTTAATTGAAATGGAATTTAACTGGCATCAGTCCTAAAAAAAATGAATTCATCTGCGGTCTCTTGACAGAATAATTTAGGCTTGTTTCAGGCGACCAGACACGCTACCGCCCCTGGCTTCACTAGCTACCAATGCACTGATTAATTTAAATTTTTATCCTCTCCTTTATTTTCATCACATTTACAGCGGCAACGCATCGGGAATACGTGCCACTGGTTAATGAGGAAATATTTATCTTTTGATTATTACCGCAAGAATTGTTGCAGCTAAGCGAATATCAGGCAAGATAACAAACCACCGACACCAAGCTTTTAAGATTAATATTAAGCGTTGGATTTGTATATTTTTAGGATTTTATTGATGTTGACAATATTGATATAGAAACATCCCACCTGCGATATTTCCTAAATATATTTAGATTAGTAAAATAATTTCCTGTAGTGACATTAAGGCTATTATCCTGCATCTGTTCTGATATAACCGACAGAGAAATCCCCTCTCGCCATTGCATTTTTCGCCAGTTTTACCCATGATCGAATTGTGACAATTGTCATACAACTATGGGTATAGCATTTACTATGGAATGGATTGCCGATCCGTCAATCTGGGCCGGACTGGTCACGTTAATCGTGATCGAACTTGTTCTTGGCATTGATAATCTTGTTTTTATTGCCATCCTCGCGGAGAAACTACCTCCTGCCCAGCGGGATAAGGCGCGTATTACCGGGCTACTGCTGGCGATGGTTATGCGCCTGCTGCTGCTGGCATCAATATCCTGGCTGGTAACACTGACCACGCCGCTGTTCAGCATTCGCGATCTCAGCTTCAGCGCCCGCGATCTGATCATGCTGTTCGGCGGTTTCTTCCTGCTGTTTAAAGCCACTATGGAGCTCAACGAACGGCTGGAAGGAAAAGACAGCGACAATCCCACCCAGCGTAAAGGCGCTAAGTTCTGGGGTGTGGTCGCGCAGATCGTGGTGCTGGACGCCATATTCTCTCTCGATTCCGTCATTACCGCTGTTGGGATGGTCGATCACCTGGCCGTGATGATGGCTGCGGTGATTATTGCCATCAGCCTGATGGTGCTGGCGAGCAAGTCGCTGACGCGCTTTGTCAACAGTCATCCAACTATCGTTATTCTGTGCCTGAGCTTCTTGCTGATGATTGGTTTTAGCCTGGTGGCCGAAGGGTTTGGTTTCCATATCCCGAAAGGTTACCTGTACGCGGCCATCGGCTTCTCGGTGATGATCGAAGCATTGAACCAGTTGGCTATTTTTAACCGTCGTCGCTTCCTCTCAGCCAACCATACTCTGCGCCAGCGCACCGCCGAGGCGGTAATGCGGCTGCTGAGCGGGCAAAAAGAAGATGCCGAACTGGATGCCGAAACCGCGGCAATGCTGGCGGACCATCATGAAGGTCAGATTTTCGCGCCTCAGGAGCGGAGGATGATTGAACGTGTGCTGAACCTTAATCAGCGTACCGTCAGCAGTATCATGACCTCGCGTCACGATATTGAACACATCGACCTCAATGCTCCCGAAGCAGAAATCCGCGCCTTACTGGAAAAAAACCAGCATACGCGTCTGGTGGTCACTGGCGAAGACGGGCAGGAAGAACTGCTTGGCGTGGTGCATGTCATCGATTTGCTGCAACAGTCTCTGCGCGGCGAGCCGCTCGACCTGCGCGTCCTGATTCGCCAGCCGCTGGTGTTCCCGGAAACTCTGCCGCTACTTCCGGCGCTTGAGCAGTTCCGAAACGCCCGGACGCACTTCGCGTTTGTAGCCGATGAATTTGGTTCCGTCGAAGGGATTGTGACGCTGAGTGATGTGATGGAAACCATCGCCGGCAATCTGCCAAACGAGGTAGAGGAAATCGACGCCCGCCATGATATTCAGAAAAACGCCGATGGTTCATGGACCGCTAACGGGCATATGCCGCTGGAAGACCTGGTGCAGTACGTCCCTATCCCATTAGATGAAAAACGTGAGTATCACACCATTGCCGGGCTTTTAATGGAATATTTGCAGCGCATCCCAAAAACCGGGGAGGAAGTCCAGGTTGGCGACTATCGGCTAAAAACCCTGCAGGTGGAAAATCATCGCGTGCAAAAAGTCCAGCTGATACCGCTACACAGTGAAGAAGAGATGGATTACGAGGTGTAAGTCACGAGCCGGATGGGGCATTAGCCACCATCCGGCAATATGAATCAGAGCTTATCCAGCAACTTTTTAACATCTTTGCCGTTGCGGGAATCTTTATTGCGATCGGCCCAGTCATTCAGGCGACGTTTTGCTTCATCCTGCAGATGTTTACGCAAAAGCTGATCAACTTGCAGACTGTAGTTCAGTGACTGCCATTGACCATAGACTCTGAGAGGAACCGGGGTGGCCTTCAGGAAATTAATCAACTTACTTTCGCCATCCCAACCGCCCAGAACGCGAATGTTAAACAGCGTGTCGCAATTCTGCTTCACCAGATCTAACGTTCCTTTGCCGGTCAGTGCCAACATAGCGGACTCCCCTACCATGTTATCCAGCGTTACCTCACCGTTATCCAGCGTCATATCGGTTACAAAACGATCCAGACGGGTCACGTTCTCCATATTTTGCTGGGCTTTAGCATCTCCACCGCTACGCTCGACGGCCTGCTGTATCATCTGCTGGAAGTTCATCCCTTCCATTCGCGTATCGTTCATTTCGACATGGGCCTGCCCTTGCCAGCTGTGACGAAACGCCTGGGCGTCAATATCCGAGCCGGAAAAATCTCCCGCCAACGACAGCTTGCCGGTGAGTGCGATGGGGTAATCAAAGGCCTTCAGAATAGTGCCAATTTCTACACCTTCCAGGCGCGGATGAAAGACCGCTCGCGGTTCTCCCTTTCTGGCATCCAGCGTGCCGGGCAATGAGATCAGCCCGCCATCACTTTTTCCCTGCAACTGTGCAATGTTCAGTAAGCCGAACCGGTTGTCTATTTTTGCCGAGACATTCTCAAACGCCATTTTCCGCCACAGCACTTTGTCAGCCTGCAAAGCGATGTCTGCCGAAAAACCCTTGAGTCCCTGATACGAAACAGCATCAACCTGGGAAGCAATAACGGGGCGCGCCAGCGTTGACTGACTCTGACCTTGCTGAACTTCACCTTTTGCTGTCACCGCTGCGTCATGTTGTACGAGCAGGTTATCCAGATTGAGCTGACCAAATTTTAGGTCAACGGCCCATTCCGGTTTTTCCAACAATGCCACATGCGCTTGCCCGGAGAAAGAAGAGTCATTAGCGGTCAAATTTATCTGGCTAAATGAAAGCTGTTTTTTCTCTTCCAGCCATTGCGCCTGAAGATGTCCCTGACCGTTAATCCCCTGCGGCGGCAGATCGGCCCCCTGCAGTTGCCAGCTTAACTGCTCAATATTCGCAGATAAGTTGTGCGGATAATCGGAGGCATCGACCGTACCGTTAAAGGATAACGCGAGATCGCGCTGATCGCGGTTCACACGCCCGGAGAAATCAAACGTGCCGCGGTGCTGGCTATCTTGTTCCATCTCCAGACGAATATCGCGAACGGTAACCTGTTCATCGTTTTCATGTTGGAACACCAGAACACTGTCGGCAACGCGCAGACGGGCGATATCAAACGACCATCCTTTGTCTTCCGCCAGATCGGGCAACATATTGTCTTTTGGGGCAACGGGTGCATCTTTGCCGCGTACCGCCTCAGTTTGCGGGGTCAATTGAATCACTGCGCCTTTGAGCATCACCTGCTTCACGCTGAGCTGGTGGCTCAACAGCGGCCACAATGCAACGTCGAGACGCATATTATCAGCACGAACCAGGGGTTCGCTGGCGCCTTCAGCCGTTAACATCACTCGCCCTGAGAGGATACTCAGTTGCGGCCATACGTGCCAACGCAGGGGGCCATCCAACTGCAGCTGATACCCGCTACGTACGGCAACCTGCTTGACCATATACGCGCGGAAATCATTCGGATTCACCAACAGTACTAACGCAGAAAAACCGGCCACCAGCACGACCAGAAGAATCATCAGCGTCGTCAGAAATCGTCTCATGCTATCCCCAATAGACTGATAAACACTCAGTCTTTATCGATCCGGCTGGCAACGGCGCCCTGCTGGTCGCGATATTTCGCATCCTGACGACGGTTGTAGGGTCGCGCTGCCGGACCGGAAAGCGGTTCGAAACTTAACGCGCCAATCGGCATCCCCGGACGCAGAGCCAGCGGTAATTTTCCGGAGTTGTAAAACTCCAGTACGATACAGCCAGACCAGCCCGGATCGATACGGTGAGCGGTGACGTGTACCATCAGTCCCAGACGAGCCAGCGAAGAACGGCCATCTAACCAACCGACGAGATCGGAAGGCAGTGTCACGGATTCGAATGTTACCGCCAGTGCAAGTTCCCCCGGATGCAGGAAAAAGGCTTCGCCGTCCTTAAGGACGATTTCATCACTCATCACGCGATCCAGCGCGGCGCTGACTTCATCTTTCGGTCCGCTTAAATCGATATACGCCGCCGTATGACCGCGGAACGTACGGAATTTGTTGCCAAGGCGCACATCTACCGTGGCGCCATTGATTCGCTCGACAGGAGGGCGTGGATTGATCGACAGGCGACCTTCATCCAACCAGGCTTCAATATCTCGGTCACATAAACGCATGGCACTTTCTCCTTTCGTGCTTCAAACCCTTAATGCCAGGTGCGTTAAGGGTGAACCAGGTTATCACTGAACGGTACACAATTCGCTGAACTTATTCAAAGAACTGACTGATTTTAGCCTTCAGAATATCGATGGCGATGCGGTTTTTACCCCCGCGCGGCACAATGATGTCGGCGTATTGTTTTGAAGGCTCAATAAATTGCAGGAACATTGGGCGGACGGTTTTCTGGTATTGCGCCATCACCGAATCCATTGAACGACCACGTTCGTTCACATCCCGCTTGATACGGCGCATCAGGCAAATATCTAACGGCGTATCAACAAAAATAGAGAAGTTCATCTCGTCACGCAAACGCGCATCCGTCAGCAGCAAAATGCCTTCCAGAATGATGACTTTCTTTGGTTCGATATGAATAGTGTCTTGCGTACGCGTGTGCTCAACATAGCTATATACCGGCAGCTCAATGGCAGAGCCGCGTTTCAGCGTTTGCAGATGTTGAAACAGCAGGCTATGGTCCATCGCGTTCGGATGGTCGTAGTTGGTTTTTACACGTTCTTCCATCGACAGATGGCTTTGATCTTTGTAATAGCTGTCTTCGGGAATAACGCCAATATGTTCGTCACCGACTTGTTCACGCAATTCGCGATAAAGAGTACTGGCAATAAGGCTCTTGCCGGAAGCCGATGCGCCGGCAATGCCGATAATGACGCACTGATGGGACTGATCAGTCATAAATTTAGCGACCTGATTAACCTGGATGTAAGGAAGGGCGGCGCCGAAACGCCAAACGCGGCAATTATAGGGATTTCAGCGGCGCGATGCCACCCCAGGCTGCACCAATGCTGTCCCTGTCGCAAATTAAAATGGTCAGATTTAGAACAGCCGCTATATTTATTCACCTGCCTTAGGAATTAATAGCTTGGGAGTGTTAATTTATGAGCAGCTGGCGTATAAATTGTAAATTGTTTGTACTAGCATAATCCCAGATTAAATGTGATGCGTCCGGCATCTCTGCTGGGCGACAACGGCTATTTGGGTAGAGTGGTAATGAGTAAACAATCCCAACATGTTTTAGTTACCTTACCCCATCCTCTACTGCGCCTGGCCAGTTTAGGTCTGGTGGCTTTCATCTTTACGTTGTTTTCGCTGGAACTGTCACGTTACGGCGCACAGCTTGCACCGCTGTGGTTTCCAACCTCTATCATGATGGTGGCTTTTTACCGTCACGCTGGAAAGATGTGGCCTGGGATCGCGCTGGCTTGCTCATTCGGTAGCATCGGCGCCTCTTTACTCTTCTTCCCCGGACAGTCGCTTAATTTCTCCTATACGGTCATTAACATTATTGAGGCTGTTGTTGGCGCAATGTTATTGCGTAAACTGCTGCCCTGGTACAATCCCTTACAAAATCTTAACGACTGGGCGCGTCTGGCATTTGGCAGCGCGGTTGTTCCGCCACTGCTGGGCGGCGTATTGATGTGGATGTTGTTGCCGAAGGAAACTACGTTAAATACCTTTCTCATTTGGGTACTGTCAGAATCCATTGGCGCACTGGCGTTGGTGCCGTTAGGTTTGCTGTTTAAACCACATTACCTGCTGCGCCATCGCGACCCGCGATTATTGCTTGAGACCCTGATTACGCTTCTGGTGACCTTAACGTTCAGTTGGCTATCCATGATGTACATTCCATGGCCATTTACCTGCGTTATTGTCCTGCTGATGTGGAGCGCTGTCCGTCTGCCGCGTATGGAGGCGTTTTTAATATTCCTCAGCACCGTGATGATGGTTTCGCTGATGCTGGCCGCCGACCCTTCACTGCTTTACACCCCGAAACAGAACATGATGACGGACATCCCCTGGTTGCCGTTTTTGATGATCCTGTTGCCCGCCAACATGATGACCATGGTGATGTACGCGTTTCGAGCCGAACGCAAGAACATTTCAGAAAGCGAGTCACGCTTTCGCAACGCCATGGAATATTCCGCGATTGGCATGGCACTGGTTGGCACCGAGGGGCAATGGCTACAGGCCAATAAAGCCTTGTGCCAGTTTCTGGGCTATAGCCAGGAGGAGCTACGTTCGCTGACCTTCCAGCAGTTAACCTGGCCGGAAGATCTGAACAACGACCTTGAACAACTCAACATGCTGGCACGCGGAGATATTAACAGCTATTCCATGGAAAAACGCTATTACACCCGCGCGGGCGACGTCGTCTGGGCGTTGCTGGCCGTTTCGCTGGTGCGTCATAGCGACAACACTCCACTCTACTTTATCGCGCAGGTTGAGGACATTAACGACCTGAAGCATACCGAGTGGATTAACAAACGGTTGATGGAACGCATTACCCTCGCCAATGAAGCCGGGGGTATTGGGATTTGGGAATGGGAACTGCAGCCTGACGTGATCAGTTGGGATAAACGGATGTTCGATCTGTATGAAGTTCCTGCGCATATCAAACCCAGCTGGCAAGTCTGGTATGAGTGCGTTGTACCCGAAGATCGCGAGTACGCCGAAAATGTGATTCGTGATTCGCTGGCCGCGCGGGTTCCGTTTAAGCTTGAGTTTCGTATCGCAGTAAAAGATGGCATACGCCATATCCGCTCGTTGGCCAACCGGGTGCTGAATAAAGACGGTGAAGTTGAACGCTTACTTGGTATCAATATGGATATGACCGAAGTGAAGCAGCTTAACGAAGCGCTGTATCAGGAAAAAGAGCGCCTGCACATTACGCTGGACTCAATCGGCGAAGCGGTAATTTGTATTGATGTCTATATGAACGTGACCTTTATGAATCCGGTCGCTGAGAAAATGAGCGGCTGGCAGCAGGACAGTGCCATCGGCATTCCGCTATTGACGGTACTACATATTACTTTTGGCGAGAACGGTCCGCTGATGGAAAATATCTACAGTGCTGACATGTCGCGTACGGCAATCGAGCAGGAAGTGGTCCTGCATTGTCGTAATGGCAGCAGTTATGACATTCAGTACAGCATCACGCCCCTCAGCACCCTTGACGGCGGCAGCATTGGTTCGGTGTTGGTTATTCAGGACGTCACAGAGTCACGGAAGATGCTCCGCCAGCTTAGCTACAGTGCCTCACATGATGACCTGACGCAGTTGGCAAACCGGGTCAGCTTCGAAAACCATCTAAAACAATTGCTGCATTCAGTACACGACACGCGCCAGTGCCATGTACTGGTTTTTATCGATTTGGATCGTTTTAAAGCGGTGAACGACAGCGCGGGTCATGCCGCCGGCGATGCCCTGCTGCGTGAACTCTCTGCGCTTATGCTCAGCATGTTGCGATCCAGCGATATGCTGGCGCGCCTTGGCGGCGACGAGTTTGGTCTGTTGCTGCCGGATTGTAATATCGAAAGCGCCCGCTTTATCTCAGGACGCATCATCAGTGCTATTAACAATTACCAATTTATGTGGGAAGGCCGTTTGCACCGTATTGGCGCCAGTGCGGGAATTACGCTGATTGATGAGAAAAACCATGTCGCGACTGACGTTATGTCTCAGGCCGATATCGCCTGCTACGCGGCGAAAAACAGCGGCCGTGGGCGAGTCTGTGTCTATGAGCCTCAGCAAAGCCAGGCCCATGCCGCGCGTAGCCAACTGTCATTGGATGAACAAAGACACACTATTACACACAACCCTATGCTGATGATCGCCAGAGGCGTTGCTTCTCCGCGTATACCGGAGACTTTTAGCTTCTGGATTATCTCGCTTCGCTTAGGCACCGCTGAGGGTGAAATCATTGAAGATCAAGCCTTCCATGCCGGGTTGGTCGATCCCACGTTGAGTCAGGCGCTCGATCGTCGGGTATTCGGCGAGTTCTTCCAGAGTGCTGCCCCGGCTGTCGCCAACAAGGGCCTCAGTATTGCCCTGCCCCTTTCCGCCGCCGGCCTGCTCAACACAGAACTGGTAGATGAGCTGCTAGAGCACTTGCAACGCAGCCCGCTACCGCCACGATTGCTGCATCTGACCGTTCCATCAAGTGTCATCAAAACAAGCCCAACGCAGGCGGTATCCGCCCTGCATCGACTGCGGCAGTACGGTTGTCGAATTGTGTTAAGTCAGGTTGGTCGCGACTTAGAGCTTTTTGACAACCTGAAATATCACATTGTCGATTACCTGTTACTCGACAGCGAGCTAAGTGCCAGCGCTCCCGGCAACTTGATCGACGAAATGTGGGTGTCCATTATCCAGGGTCATGCTCAGCGCCTGGACATTAAAACCATCGCCGGTCCGGTGCAACTGCCGCTCATCATGGATACGCTTTCTGGCATCGGTATTGATATGATTTATGGCGATATTATTGCCGACGCCCAACCGCTGGGTCTGCTACTGAATACCAGCAATTTCGCCATCAACTGACGGTTGCCAACCATCCGTATACCAGATATGCAACAGCGCATAGGAGCGCCAGGGTTTCCAGCGCTCTGCATACCGCCGGATCTGGGCTGGTGTCATGCCGGGAAAACGCTGCTTAATCAGATAATCATCCGGCAGAAAAACGTCCTTCGCCTGCCAGCCGCGCAGCGCAAAGTAGTTGGCGGTCCATCGCCCTATCCCGGGAAATGTTTGTAGCTGCTTAACGCCTTGTTCGATATCGGCAGGGGCTGTTGTCGCGAGCGTTCCTTCAAGGGTTGCATGAGCAAGGTGAATCAACGCTTCAGCGCGTTTGAGCGGCATTCCTAACGTTTTCAGGTGCAGCGGATCGGCGTTGGCAAGCTCTTCTGGAGAGGGAAAACACACATACTCGGGCGCATCCTCCAGTGTATTGCCATAAGCGTGCGCTACTTTCGCTGTCAGTTTCGCGGCCATCGCCACGCTGACTAACTGTCCTAAAATCGCCCGTACCCCTTGCTCAAAAGCATCGACACATCCCGGCAGGCGCAATCCCGGACGCGCCGCGCCGAGGTTACCCAGCGCGCCGACAATTTGCTGCGGGCAACATGAAAGATCGAACAAGCGCGTTATTTTTGCCAGGCACTCGGAGGCTACAGGCTGTAACCCTGAGCTCAACGTCACGTGTAGCACATTGGCGTGCAGATCCGGGACAACGCTCACCAGACCACGATGCTCCCCTACGGACAGACTTCGGACATAACTCAGTTCTTCTACGGTTTCGACACCTTCAACCGCACGGGCGGCAAGAAATCCCAGCATCCAGGGCCAGTCATAAGGCGGTTGCCAGCTCAGCGTGAACATTCGGTTTTCCTTTTAAAGCAAACTTACAGCATAAACGGTATTCAATCAGTACGCCTTGCTTTCATATTCCAGTTGTCGGGCCGTCAACTATTCGTTAAAGTCACGCCCCTTCTTCACTGGCATGGGGATTTTTACGGTGTTTATTGGTTTTGACTACGGTACGGCAAACTGTTCAGTGGCCGTTATGCGTGATGGGCAGCCCCACCTGCTCAAAATGGAAAATAACAGCACGCTGCTACCCTCAATGCTGTGTGCACCAACGCGCGAAGCGGTTAGCGAGTGGCTGTATCGCCATCACGACGTTCCAACCACGGACGATGAAACACAGGCGCTGCTTCGCCGTGCGATGCGCTACAATCGCGAAGAGGACATCGACGTTAACGCCAACAGCGTGCAGTTCGGTCTGACATCGCTGGGTCAGTATATTGAAGACCCGGAAGAGGTGTACTTCGTTAAATCGCCAAAATCATTTTTGGGTGCCAGCGGTCTGAAGCCGCAGCAAGTTGCGCTTTTTGAAGATCTGGTCTGTGCAATGATGCTGCACATTCGCAACCAGGCGCAAAGCCAATTGCCGGAAGCTATCACTCAGGCCGTAATTGGTCGCCCCATCAACTTCCAGGGATTAGGTGGCGATGACGCCAACATCCAGGCGCAGGGGATTCTTGAACGTGCGGCCAAACGTGCCGGTTTTCAGGATGTCGTCTTCCAGTACGAGCCGGTAGCAGCGGGGCTGGATTACGAAGCCACACTGCAGGATGAGAAACGCGTGCTGGTGGTAGATATTGGCGGGGGTACGACCGACTGTTCACTGCTGCTGATGGGGCCGCAATGGCATCAGCGCGCCGATCGCGAAAACAGCCTGCTGGGACACAGTGGCTGCCGTGTAGGCGGGAACGATCTGGATATCGCGCTGGCGTTTAAACACCTGATGCCGCTGCTAGGTATGGGCGGTGAGACTGAAAAAGGGATCGCCTTACCGATTCTCCCCTGGTGGAACGCGGTCGCGATCAACGATGTTCCCGCGCAAAGTGATTTCTACAGCAGCGCCAACGGTCGTTTACTGAACGATCTTGTCCGCGACGCGAAAGAAGCCGATAAAGTAGCCTTGCTGCTCAAAGTCTGGCGCGAGCGTCTGAGCTATCGCCTGGTGCGCAGCGCAGAAGAGAGCAAGATCGCGCTTTCCGACCAGACCATTGTAACGGCGGCGATACCGTTTATCAGCGACACGCTGGCAACCGATATTAGTCAACATGGATTGGAGGCCGCGCTCAATCAGCCCCTGGCGCGCATTCTGGAGCAGGTCCAACTGGCGCTGGACAACGCGCAGGAAAAACCGGACGTGATTTATCTGACCGGCGGCAGCGCGCGTTCACCGCTGATTAAAAAAGCCCTCGCCCAGCAGCTTCCTGGGGTCCCTATCGCGGGTGGCGATGACTTCGGTTCTGTCACCGCCGGTCTGGCCCGCTGGGCTGACGTTGTTTTCCGCTAAGCCGCTCGCAAGCTGAAAGGTGTGCGTATTGACATCACCGTTGCTGTGGCTTATTTTCAGGAGTGAGGGTTAGGGAAGGTTTCCCCTCCCCCTGGTGTCTTAGTAAGCCGGTAAGCTAATGACTAAGAGTATCACCAGTATGATGACGTACTTCATCATAACCCTTTCCTTATTTTGGCCCCTTCCTCGGGAGGGGGCTTTCCCGTTCCAGCGTCCCGCTGAAATCTCTGGCTTACCTCCTTTTGCCTTGACCGCACTCTAACGCACAATGACGCATTCGCTATTTTCGCCGCAAATTGTTGCGTAACGCCTCGCAAAGCCGCGTCAGCATTCAGACGAATCCCGACAGTGTTTCATAATTCCTCCATTTTTCTCCCTTGTTCGCTGGCTAAACTAGTATCATTCCGCGAATCGTTTCAGGATGAGAAACTCATAACAATGAAAGGCAGTAATAAATCCCGCTGGGTGATAGCAATCGTGATCGTCGTGGCCGCCATCTGGTTCTGGCAAAGCCGCAGCGCTTCCCAGGAAACCGCACCGGGCGCTACCAAACCAGCGCAGCACACGCCTGGGTCGGCACGCCGTGGAATGCGCTCCGGACCGTTGGCTCCCGTGCAGGCTGCCACCGCCACCGAGGAAGCCGTTCCACGTTACCTGACAGGGCTGGGTACCATTACTGCCGCCAATACCGCCACGGTACGTAGCCGGGTGGACGGTCAGCTCATTGCCTTACACTTTGAGGAAGGACAACAGGTAAAAGCCGGCGACCTGCTGGCAGAGATAGATCCCAGCCAGTTCAAAGTCGCTCTGGCTCAGGCGCAGGGACAACTGGCAAAAGATAAAGCCACGCTGGCGAATGCCCGTCGCGATCTTGCCCGCTATCAACAGTTGGTTAAAACCAATCTGGTCTCCCGCCAGGAGCTGGATGCCCAGCAGGCGCTGGTCAATGAGACGTTAGGCACAATCAAAGCGGATGAAGCCAGTGTCGCCAGCGCTCAGTTGCAGCTCGACTGGAGCCGGATAACCGCACCTGTCGATGGTCGTGTCGGCCTGAAGCAGGTCGATGTCGGTAACCAAATTTCCAGCGGCGATACCACCGGGATCGTCGTCATTACGCAAACTCATCCCATCGACCTGATATTTACTTTGCCTGAAAACGACATTGCTACCGTGTTGCAGGCACAAAAATCGGGGAGCCAGCTGAAGGTCGAAGCCTGGGACCGAACCAATTCGCAAAAACTGAGTGAAGGCGTCCTGCTCAGTCTCGACAATCAGATTGATGCCACTACAGGAACCATCAAAGTTAAAGCCCGTTTTAACAATCAGGATGATGCGTTATTCCCTAACCAGTTCGTCAACGCCCGCATGCTGGTCGACACGCAGCAAAATGCCGTTGTGATCCCAACAGCTGCCCTGCAGATGGGCAACGAAGGGCACTTTGTCTGGGTACTGAACAGCGACAACAAAGTGAGCAAGCATCTGGTTAAACCGGGTATTCAGGACAGCCAAAAAGTGGTGATCGCCGCTGGGTTGTCCGCAGGCGATCGGGTCGTGACTGACGGTATTGACCGTCTGACGGAAGGCGCAAAAGTCGAAGTCGTTGAGGCGCACGACGCCTCTGTTTCTGATGAGAAAACAGCGCCACGTGGATACGGCAAAAAAGGAGCCAACTCCTGATGCAGCTGTTACCTCCGGACAACACAGGCGGACCATCGCGCCTGTTCATTCTGCGCCCCGTCGCCACTACGCTGCTGATGGTCGCGATTTTGCTTGCCGGTATTATCGGTTATCGCTTCCTGCCAATCGCCGCCTTACCTGAAGTGGATTACCCCACGATTCAGGTCGTTACGCTCTACCCCGGCGCCAGCCCGGATGTCATGACCTCGGCGGTAACCGCGCCGCTTGAACGTCAGTTTGGCCAGATGTCTGGCTTAAAACAGATGTCATCACAAAGCTCCGGTGGCGCATCGGTCGTTACGTTACAGTTTCAACTGACGCTCCCGCTGGATGTTGCCGAGCAAGAAGTTCAGGCCGCGATTAACGCCGCCACCAATTTATTACCTAGCGATCTACCTAACCCTCCGGTCTACAGCAAGGTAAACCCGGCAGATCCGCCGATCATGACGCTGGCGGTCACTTCCAGCGCCATGCCGATGACGCAGGTGGAAGATATGGTCGAAACCCGCGTCGCGCAGAAAATCTCTCAGGTATCCGGCGTGGGTCTGGTAACACTTTCCGGTGGGCAACGTCCGGCGGTCCGCGTGAAACTTAACGCTCAGGCCATTGCCGCACTCGGTCTGACCAGCGAAACCATCCGTACGGCCATTACCGGTGCCAACGTCAATTCAGCAAAAGGGAGTCTTGATGGCCCAACGCGCGCCGTTACCCTTTCAGCTAACGACCAGATGCAGTCCGCAGATGAATATCGTCAGCTCATTATTGCCTATAAAAACGGTGCACCGGTTCGCCTGGGCGATGTCGCTACCGTCGAACAAGGAGCAGAAAACAGCTGGCTGGGTGCATGGGCAAATAAGCAACAAGCTATAGTGATGAATGTGCAGCGCCAGCCTGGGGCGAACATCATCGCCACGGCAGACAGTATCCGCCAGATGCTGCCACAGCTCACCGAAAGCCTACCCAAATCGGTTAAAGTCAGCGTACTTTCCGATCGCACCACCAATATTCGTGCCTCTGTTGCAGACACCCAGTTCGAGTTGATGCTGGCGATAGCGCTGGTGGTGATGATTATCTACCTGTTTCTGCGCAATGTTCCGGCGACGATTATTCCTGCAGTTGCCGTACCGTTGTCGTTAATCGGCACCTTCGCGGTGATGGTATTTCTTGATTTCTCCATCAACAACCTGACCTTAATGGCGCTAACCATCGCGACAGGCTTTGTTGTGGATGACGCTATCGTGGTTATCGAGAATATTTCACGCTATATCGAAAAAGGCGAAAAACCGCTGACTGCTGCCCTGAAGGGCGCAGGCGAGATTGGTTTTACCATCATCTCTCTGACGTTTTCATTGATTGCGGTATTGATCCCACTGCTATTCATGGGCGATATCGTCGGGCGCTTGTTCCGTGAATTCGCCGTTACGCTGGCGGTGGCGATTCTGATTTCTGCCGTTGTCTCGCTCACTCTTACGCCGATGATGTGCGCGCGTATGCTGAATCAGGCCTCATTGCGTAAGCAAAATCGCTTCTCCCGCGCCTCAGAGCGAATGTTTGATCGCGTCATCGCCGGGTACGGTCATTGGCTGGCAAAAGTACTTAACCACCCGTGGCTGACGCTGAGCGTAGCGCTCGGCACGCTGGCATTGAGCGTCATGCTATGGGTTTTCATCCCCAAAGGTTTCTTCCCAATCCAGGACAACGGCATTATCCAGGGTACGCTACAGGCACCGCAGTCCAGCTCATTCGCCAGCATGGCCGAGCGCCAGCGTCAGGTTTCAGATGTCATCCTTAAAGATCCGGCGGTAGAGAGCCTGACCGCTTTTGTCGGTGTGGATGGTACTAATCCGGCATTGAACAGTGCGCGTTTGCAAATCAACCTTAAACCACTGGATGAACGTGACGATCGGGTGCAGAAAGTGATTGCGCGCTTACAGGACGCGGTTGACAGGGTTCCCGGAGTTGACCTTTATCTTCAGCCTACTCAGGATCTGACGATTGATACTCAGGTGAGCCGGACGCAATATCAATTCACGCTGCAAGCGACATCCCTTGATGCCCTCAGCACCTGGGTGCCACAGCTGATAGCAAAACTAAATCAGCTACCGCAACTGTCCGACGTCAGCAGCGACTGGCAGGACAAAGGGCTGGTAGCGTATGTGAACGTCAATCGCGACAGTGCAAGCCGTTTGGGCATCAGCATGTCAGATGTCGACAACGCCCTGTACAACGCCTTCGGCCAGCGTTTGATTTCGACTATTTACACCCAGGCAAATCAGTATCGCGTGGTGTTAGAACATAACACCAACAATACGCCGGGGCTTGCGGCACTGGATACAATACGTCTGACCAGTAGCGACGGTGGCATAGTACCGCTCAGCGCGATCGCCAGTATTGAACAGCGTTTTGCCCCGCTGTCGATTAACCACCTCGATCAGTTCCCGGTCACCACCATCTCGTTCAACGTGCCAGACGAACATTCGCTGGGTGATGCGGTACAGGCGATTCTGGACGCCGAAAAAACGCTTAACCTGCCCGCAAATATTACGACCCAGTTCCAGGGTAGCACGCTCGCCTTCCAGGCCGCGCTGGGAAATACCATCTGGTTGATTGTGGCTGCGGTTGTCGCGATGTATATCGTCCTCGGCGTGCTGTATGAGAGCTTTATTCACCCAATTACTATTCTCTCCACGCTGCCGACGGCGGGCGTCGGGGCACTGCTGGCGTTAATGATTGCCGGCAGCGAACTGGACGTCATCGCGATTATTGGCATTATTTTGCTCATCGGTATCGTCAAGAAAAACGCCATCATGATGATCGACTTTGCCCTTGCCGCGGAGCGCGAACAAGGCATGGCGCCGCGCGATGCTATTTTCCAGGCCTGTCTGCTGCGTTTCCGCCCAATTCTGATGACTACGCTGGCGGCACTGCTCGGCGCGTTGCCGCTGATGTTAAGTACCGGTGTGGGCGCAGAGTTACGCCGTCCGTTAGGCATTGGCATGGTCGGTGGACTGCTTGTGAGTCAGGTATTAACCCTGTTTACCACTCCGGTAATTTATCTGCTGTTTGACCGTCTGTCGCTGTATGTGAAAAGCCGTTTCCCGCGTCAGGAAGAGGAAGCGTAAATGAAATTTTTCGCGCTTTTCATTCATCGGCCGGTGGCGACCATTCTCATTTCGGTGGCTATCACCCTATGCGGTATTCTGGGCTTTCGTCTGCTGCCGGTCGCTCCGCTGCCGCAGGTGGATTTTCCGGTGATTATGGTCAGCGCATCATTACCCGGTGCCTCCCCTGAAACGATGGCGTCTTCGGTCGCAACTCCGCTGGAGCGCTCGCTGGGCCGCATCGCGGGCGTAAACGAAATGACTTCGAGTAGTTCGCTTGGCAGTACGCGTATTATTCTCGAATTCAAATTCGACCGTGACATCAATGGCGCGGCGCGGGACGTTCAGGCCGCGATTAACGCCGCGCAAAGCCTGCTGCCCAGCGGGATGCCGAGCCGACCAACGTATCGCAAAGCTAACCCTTCCGATGCGCCAATCATGATCCTGACGCTAACGTCGGACACTTACTCGCAGGGTGAACTGTACGATTTCGCATCAACACAACTGGCGCAGACCATCGCGCAAATCGACGGTGTGGGCGACGTGGACGTTGGAGGCAGTTCTCTGCCTGCCGTGCGGGTAGGACTCAACCCGCAGGCGCTGTTTAACCAGGGCGTGTCACTGGACGACGTGCGTAGCGCGATCGACAATGCCAACGTGCGTAAGCCGCAGGGCGCTATCGAGAATGATACCCATCGCTGGCAGGTACAAACTAACGATGAGCTGAAAACCGCCGCCGAATATCAACCGATTATCATCCACTATAACAACGGCGCAGCGGTGCGACTGGGTGATGTTGCGTCTATAACCGACTCTGTACAGGACGTTCGTAACGCGGGGATGACCAACGCCAAACCGGCCATTCTGCTGATGATCCGCAAGCTGCCGGAAGCCAATATTATTCAGACGGTAGATAGCATTCGCGCCAAATTACCGGAGCTACAAACGCTGGTCCCGGCCGCCATCGATCTGCAAATCGCCCAGGACCGTTCACCGACCATTCGCGCTTCATTAGAGGAAGTTGAACAGACGCTGATTATCTCCGTGGCGCTGGTTATCCTGGTGGTCTTTGTTTTCCTGCGATCCGGGCGTGCGACTCTGATCCCCGCGGTAGCGGTTCCGGTCTCGCTGATCGGTACCTTTGCCGCCATGTATCTGTGCGGATTCAGCCTGAACAACCTGTCGTTGATGGCGTTAACCATTGCCACGGGATTTGTCGTAGATGACGCCATCGTGGTGCTGGAAAATATTGCCCGCCACCTGGAAGCGGGAATGAAGCCACTCCAGGCGGCGTTACAGGGTACGCGCGAAGTGGGATTCACCGTGCTTTCCATGAGCCTGTCGCTGGTGGCGGTATTCCTGCCGCTGCTGTTAATGGGCGGATTGCCTGGACGCCTGCTGCGCGAATTTGCCGTCACGCTGTCGGTTGCCATCGGTATCTCGCTGCTGGTGTCGCTGACATTAACGCCAATGATGTGCGGCTGGATGCTTAAATCCAGCGCCCCGCGTGAACAGTCGCGTAAACGGGGATTTGGTCGCGTGCTGGTAGCGCTGCAGCAAAGCTACGGCACTTCACTTAAATGGGTACTGCGCCACACGCGACTGGTGGGCGTGGTATTACTCGGCACCATTGCGCTGAATATCTGGCTTTATATTTCCATCCCCAAAACCTTCTTCCCGGAGCAGGATACGGGCGTATTGATGGGAGGGATCCAGGCTGACCAGAGCATCTCTTTCCAGGCGATGCGCGGTAAACTACAGGATTTTATGAAGATCATCCGCGACGATCCGGCGGTGAACAATGTCACCGGCTTTACCGGTGGGTCACGGGTTAACAGCGGGATGATGTTTATTACCCTCAAGCCACGCGATGAGCGCCGTGAAACCGCTCAGCAGGTGATCGACCGCCTGCGCGTTGCGCTTTCAAAAGAACCAGGTGCGAATCTGTTTCTGATGGCGGTGCAGGACATCCGCGTTGGCGGACGCCAGGCCAACGCCAGCTATCAATACACATTGCTGTCCGACGATCTGGCGGCGCTGCGTGAGTGGGAACCGAAGATCCGTAAGGCGCTTGCCGCCCTGCCCCAACTGGCGGACGTCAACTCCGATCAGCAGGACAATGGCGCGGAGATGAATCTGATTTACGATCGCGACACCATGTCTCGTCTTGGGATCGACGTGGCAGCCGCCAATAGCCTGCTGAATAACGCCTTTGGTCAGCGACAAATTTCAACCATCTATCAGCCGATGAACCAGTACAAAGTGGTGATGGAGGTCGACCGACGTTACACCCAGGACATCAGCGCACTGGACAAAATGTTCGTCATCAACAATGACGGTAAAGCGATCCCGTTATCGTACTTTGCCAAATGGCAGCCAGCGAATGCCCCACTGTCGGTAAACCATCAGGGATTATCTGCCGCCTCAACCGTGTCGTTTAACCTGCCGACAGGTTCTTCACTGTCAGAAGCGACAGAGGCCATCAACAGAACCATGACCCAGCTCGGCGTCCCCTCCACGGTTCGTGGCAGCTTTGCCGGTACCGCCCAGGTATTTCAGGACACTATGAACTCGCAGGTGATCCTGATTATCGCCGCCATCGCCACCGTCTATATCGTGCTGGGTATGCTGTATGAAAGCTATGTACATCCGCTGACCATTCTCTCCACGCTACCTTCGGCAGGGGTCGGGGCTTTGCTGGCGCTGGAGCTGTTCAATGCCCCATTCAGCCTAATCGCCCTGATAGGGATCATGCTATTAATTGGAATTGTGAAGAAAAACGCCATCATGATGGTCGATTTTGCACTGGAAGCGCAGAGAAACGGTAAGCTGCAGCCGGAAGAAGCTATTTTCCAGGCCTGCCTGTTGCGCTTTCGCCCAATCATGATGACCACGCTGGCGGCGTTATTTGGCGCACTGCCGTTAGTGTTATCCGCAGGGGATGGCTCTGAGCTGCGCCAGCCGTTGGGGATAACCATTGTCGGTGGGCTGGTCGTGAGCCAGCTCCTGACGCTGTACACCACGCCTGTGGTCTATCTCTTTTTCGACCGTCTGCGTCTGCGTTTTTCGCGTAAAAACAGCAAACCGGTAGCAGAGTTATGACAGAACTTCCCGACAGCACCCGCTGGCAACTTTGGATTGTGGCATTTGGTTTTTTTATGCAGTCGCTGGATACCACCATCGTTAATACCGCGCTTCCCTCGATGGCGGCAAGCCTCGGGGAAAGCCCGTTACACATGCATATGGTCATAGTGTCATATGTTTTAACCGTTGCCGTGATGCTGCCCGCCAGCGGATGGCTGGCGGACAAAGTTGGCGTGCGTAATATCTTCTTCACCGCCATCATCCTGTTTACGCTTGGTTCGCTGTTTTGCGCCTGGTCCAGCACGCTCAACGAGCTGGTGATGGCGCGCGTCTTACAAGGCATTGGCGGTGCGATGATGGTGCCAGTCGGCAGGCTGACGGTGATGAAAATCGTCCCGCGTGAGCAATATATGGCGGCGATGACGTTTGTCACTTTACCCGGTCAAATCGGCCCGCTGCTGGGCCCAGCGTTAGGCGGAATTCTGGTTGAATACGCCTCCTGGCACTGGATCTTTTTGATTAACATTCCGGTAGGCATTGTCGGCGCGATAGCGACGTTAATGTTGATGCCCAACTACACCATGCAAACCCGACGCTTCGACCTCTCCGGATTCGCGATGCTGGCGGTCGGTATGGCGGTTCTGACGCTGGCGCTCGATGGCAGCAAAGGAACCGGCCTCTCCAGTATCACGCTGGCGGCGTTGGTTATCTGCGGGGTGCTGGCTATTGCGCTGTATCTGAAACACGCCCATCGAAATCCCCGCGCGCTGTTTAGCCTGAATCTGTTTCGCACATCGACCTTCTCGCTAGGTCTGTTCGGCAGTTTTGCCGGTCGCATCGGCAGCGGTATGCTGCCGTTTATGACGCCGGTGTTTTTACAGATTGGCCTCGGTTTTTCACCGTTTCATGCCGGACTGATGATGATCCCGATGGTGCTGGGCAGTATGGGCATGAAGCGCATTGTGGTGCAGGTCGTTAACCGCTTTGGTTACCGTCGCGTACTGATTACCACCACGCTTGGCCTGTCGCTGGTCAGTCTGTTGCTAATGGCCACGGCACTGCTGGGCTGGTATTACGCCCTGCCCTTCGTGCTGTTTTTACAGGGAATGGTCAACTCAACGCGCTTTTCATCCATGAATACCCTGACGTTAAAAGATCTGCCTGACGATCTCGCCAGCAGCGGCAACAGCTTGCTGTCGATGATCATGCAGCTGTCGATGAGTATCGGGGTGACCATCGCGGGTCTGCTGTTAGGCATGTTTGGCCAGCAACATATCGCCATCGACAGTGGTAGTACGCATAGCGTCTTTATGTATACCTGGCTGTGCATTGCATTCATTATTGCGCTGCCCGCCATTATTTTTGCCCGCGTGCCGAACGACACGCAAACCAATGCGGTGATTTCACGACGCAAAAGGAGCACCTGATGAAGTTCTGGCGGCCCGGTATCACCGGCAAACTGTTTCTGGCGATTTTCGCCACCTGCATTGTGTTGCTGATCAGCATGCACTGGGCTGTACGCATAAGCTTCGAACGCGGTTTTATCGACTATATTAAGCACGGTAACGAACAGCGGCTGCAAATGCTCAGCGACGCGTTAAGCGAGCAGTACGCGCAGCACGGCAACTGGCGATTCTTACGCAATAACGATCGTTTCGTTTTCCAGATCCTGCGCTCTTTTGAACACGACAACGACGATGATAAACCGGGTCCAGGCATGCCGCCACACGGCTGGCGTACACAGTTTTGGGTTGTCGATCAAAATGCCCACGTACTGGTCGGCCCGCGGGCTCCTGTCCCCCGCGACGGTATGCGCCATCCCATCCGCGTCAACGGTAGCGAAGTGGGTGCTGTGATTGCTTCTCCGGTGGAGCGTTTAACGCGTAATACCGATATCAATTTCGACATGCAGCAAAGACGTTCCAGCTGGCTTATCGTCGCGCTCTCCACGATCCTGGCTGCGCTGGCAACGTTTACGCTGGCGCGCAGCCTGCTGGCCCCGGTTAAACGGTTGGTGGAAGGCACGCACAAACTGGCGGCGGGCGATTTCACCACTCGCGTTACGCCAACCAGTACGGATGAGCTAGGCAAGCTGGCGCAGGACTTCAACCAGCTCGCCAGTACGTTGGAAAAAAACCAGCAGATGCGTCGTGACTTTATGGCCGACATTTCTCACGAACTGCGCACGCCGTTGGCGGTGTTGCGCGGTGAACTGGAGGCCATTCAGGATGGTGTCCGCCAGTTCACGCCCGACTCCGTTGCCTCTTTGCAGGCTGAAGTGGGTACGCTCACCAAACTGGTTGACGACCTTCATCAGCTCTCCATGTCAGATGAAGGTGCGCTGGCCTATCAGAAATCATCGCTGGATCTTATCCCGCTGCTTGAGGTGGCAAGCGGCGCATTTCGTGAACGCTTTGCCAGTCGTGGACTAACGCTTCAACTCTCGCTCCCGGACAGCATGACGGTATTTGGCGACAGGGATCGTCTGATGCAGTTGTTCAACAATCTGCTGGAAAACAGTCTGCGTTATACCGACAGCGGCGGCGGGCTGCACATCAGCGCCGAACAACGCGAACGTATGGTGTTATTAACCTTCGCAGATTCCGCTCCCGGCGTAAGTGACGAGCAGTTACAGAAGCTGTTTGAACGATTTTATCGCACCGAAGGCTCGCGTAACCGCGCCAGCGGAGGTTCCGGGCTGGGGCTGGCGATTTGCGTCAATATCGTACAAGCGCATAATGGTCTGATCCGCGCCGCCCATTCGCCTTTTGGTGGGGTTAGCATTACAGTAGAGTTACCGCTGGAACGCGATTTACAGAGAGATGTATGACTGAGTTACCCATTGATGAAAACACGCCGCGTATTCTGATCGTGGAAGACGAACCCAAGCTGGGGCAACTGCTCATCGACTACCTGCGGGCAGCGAGCTACGCTCCTACGCTCATCAGCCACGGCGACCTGGTTCTGCCTTACGTGCGCCAAACACCGCCCGATCTGATCTTGTTGGATCTGATGCTGCCCGGTACCGATGGTCTGACCCTGTGTCGGGAAATCCGCCGCTTCTCAGAAGTCCCCATCATGATGGTAACCGCTAAAATCGAAGAGATTGATCGCCTGCTGGGGCTGGAGATCGGTGCAGATGATTATATTTGTAAACCGTACAGCCCGCGCGAAGTCGTCGCGCGTGTTAAAACGATCCTGCGCCGATGCAAACCGCAGCGCGAACTACAACAAATGGATGCAGAAAGCCCGCTTATCGTCGATGAAGGCCGTTTTCAGGCCTCCTGGCGTGGGAAGATGCTCGATTTAACGCCCGCCGAATTCCGCTTACTTAAAACGTTGTCACATGAGCCGGGAAAAGTATTCTCCCGAGAACAATTACTTAACCATCTCTATGACGATTATCGCGTCGTTACCGACCGCACCATCGACAGCCATATTAAGAACCTGCGACGCAAGCTGGAGTCGCTGGATGCTGAGCAGTCGTTTATCCGCGCGGTCTATGGCGTGGGGTATCGCTGGGAAGCCGACGCCTGCCGAATTGCTTAAACACTCCTGCCCTTCAGGGCCCGCTGCTCCATGGGGCCCTGGTGACTAGCAACTCTCCAAATATCGCTCATACTCTTTCTGACAACACTGTCGTCAATAACTGTTTGATCTAAAACTTTTAATCAAGGAGTTCATATGGCTGGTTGGTTTGAATTAAGTAAAAGTAGCGATGATCAGTACCGCTTTGTTCTTAAAGCTGGGAACGGGGAAATAATCCTTACCAGCGAGCTTTACACTACCAAAGGCGCTGCGGAAAAAGGGATCGCATCTGTCCAGGCTAACAGCCCTCTGGATGAGCGTTATGAGAAAAAAACAGCGGCTAATGGAAAATTACATTTCAACCTGAAAGCTGCAAACCACCAGATTATTGGTAGCAGTCAACTGTATGCGAATGAACAGTCACGCGAGACCGGTATTACTTCGGTTAAGACCAATGGTGTCAGTCAGACGATAAAAGATAAGACCTGATAATTACTCGCTCAGCCGGGTAACGCAACGCTGTCGCCCGGCGTTTTTCTTTACCTGCCTTCCCTGCAGCGCTACAATGCCCGCCCTTAATATGGGGGCACTCCCCTAACCGCCTCATTGAGTGAGGCGAGTCTGACCTGTCATCAGAACGAGAAAATTATGTTTAAACCGGAACTCCTTTCCCCGGCGGGAACGCTGAAAAACATGCGTTACGCTTTCGCCTATGGCGCAGACGCTGTGTATGCGGGCCAACCGCGTTACTCACTGCGCGTACGCAACAACGAATTCAACCACGAAAACCTGCAGCTCGGTATTAATGAAGCCCATGAATTGGGTAAAAAATTCTATGTGGTGGTTAACATTGCCCCACATAATGCCAAGCTGAAGACCTTCATTCGTGATCTGAAACCGGTGGTGGAAATGGGGCCGGATGCACTGATCATGTCAGACCCTGGTCTGATTATGCTGGTGCGCGAAAACTTCCCTGACATGGACATTCACCTTTCGGTACAGGCTAACGCCGTAAACTGGGCGACGGTGAAATTCTGGAAGCAGATGGGGCTGACCCGCGTGATCCTCTCCCGTGAGCTGTCGCTGGAAGAGATTGAAGAGATCCGCACCCAGGTGCCGGATATGGAGCTTGAGATCTTCGTTCACGGCGCGCTGTGCATGGCCTACTCCGGCCGTTGCCTGCTCTCTGGCTACATCAACAAGCGTGACCCAAACCAGGGTACCTGTACCAATGCCTGCCGCTGGGAATACAACGTGCAGGAAGGGAAAGAAGATGTAGTGGGCAATATCGTGCATAAGTACGAGCCTATCCCGGTACAAAACGTCGAACCCACGCTGGGTATTGGCGCACCAACAGACAAAGTCTTTATGATTGAGGAAGCCCAGCGCCCGGGTGAGTACATGACCGCATTCGAAGACGAACACGGCACTTACATCATGAACTCAAAGGATTTACGTGCCATTGCCCACGTTGAACGCCTGACGCAGATGGGCGTGCATTCCCTGAAGATTGAAGGCCGCACCAAGTCGTACTATTACTGTGCACGTACCGCGCAAGTCTATCGTAAAGCCATTGATGATGCCGCAGCCGGTAAACCGTTCGACCCGCAACTGCTGGAAACGCTGGAGGGTCTGGCGCATCGTGGTTATACCGAAGGGTTCCTGCGCCGCCATACACATGACGACTATCAGAACTACGAATACGGCTTCTCTGTTTCCGAGCGTCAGCAGTTTGTCGGAGAATTCACCGGCGAACGTAAAGGTGAACTGGCGGCCGTGCTGGTAAAAAACAAATTCACCGTCGGCGACAGCCTGGAGCTGATGACCCCACAAGGCAATATCAACTTTACTCTCGAGCAGATGGAAAACGCGAAAGGCGAAGCCATGCCAGTTGCGCCGGGCGATGGTTACACCGTGTGGATGCCTGTACCAGAGGATATCGACCTGAATTATGCATTGTTGATGCGTAATTTTGCCAGCGAGTCCACACGTAACCCGCATGCTAAGTAGTTAATTACGGTTATTTTTCAGCGTTCGGAAGATTCTTAGAAATCGATCACATACCGTTTCGTTCATTAAGGGTATTATCCACTCCGCTGAAAAACATAACCCATAAATGCTAGCTGTACCAGGAACCACCTCCTTAGCCTGCGTAATCTCCCTTACGCAGGCTTATTTTTTGCCTGCCATTTAAACTCTCCGAATCTCCCCAATTCAAATCTTTACTTTCAGGCGAAAAAAAACCGGGCATTATGCCCGGCTCATTAGGTGATTAAAGATTAATGTGCTGCTTCTGGCTTGTGCTTTTGCGCACTCTGGAAACCATAGGTCAGCTCATTTTTCTCTTTATCCAGCGCAACGGTCACCTGACCGCCATCTACCAGCGAACCGAACAGCAGTTCGTTAGCCAATGGTTTTTTCAGGTTATCCTGGACAACACGCGTCATTGGACGTGCGCCCATTGCGCGGTCATAGCCTTTCTCTGCCAGCCAGTCACGAGCTTCCTGACTCACTTCAAGAGAGACACCTTTCTGATCCAGTTGAACCTGAAGCTCGACGATAAACTTATCAACAACCTGATGAATCACCTCGGTAGAGAGATGATCGAACCAGATAATGTTGTCGAGACGGTTACGGAATTCCGGCGTAAACACTTTTTTGATTTCGCCCATCGCATCAGTACTGTTGTCCTGATGAATCAACCCAATCGATTTACGCTCAGTTTCACGTACACCAGCGTTGGTGGTCATGACCAGCACCACGTTGCGGAAATCCGCTTTACGCCCGTTATTGTCGGTCAGCGTGCCGTTATCCATCACCTGCAGCAACAGGTTAAAGACATCCGGGTGCGCTTTTTCGATTTCATCCAGCAGCAGTACCGCATGCGGATGCTTAATAACAGCATCAGTCAGCAAACCGCCCTGGTCAAAACCGACATATCCTGGAGGCGCACCAATCAGACGGCTGACCGTGTGGCGTTCCATATACTCGGACATATCAAAACGCAGCAGTTCAATGCCGAGGGCTTTGGAGAGCTGCACCGTGACTTCGGTCTTACCGACGCCAGTTGGTCCGGCAAACAGGAACGAACCGACAGGCTTATGCTCGTGTCCCAGACCGGCACGGCTCATTTTGATCGCTTCAGTCAGCGCCTCAATGGCTTTATCCTGTCCGAATACCAGCATTTTCAGACGGTTGCCCAAGTTTTTCAGCGTGTCGCGATCGCTCTGCGATACGCTCTTCTCCGGGATCCGCGCAATGCGGGCCACCACGGACTCAATATCCGCCACGTTGACGGTTTTCTTGCGCTTGCTGACCGGCATCAGACGCGCACGTGCGCCCGCCTCATCAATCACGTCAATCGCTTTATCCGGCAGATGACGATCGTTAATGTATTTCACCGCCAGTTCGACCGCTGCACGCACCGCTTTGGCGGTATAGCGGACGTCATGGTGCGCTTCGTATTTCGGCTTCAGACCATTGATTATCTGCACGGTCTCTTCTACCGATGGTTCAGTGACATCGATTTTCTGGAAACGGCGCGCTAACGCACGGTCCTTTTCAAAGATATTGCTGAATTCCTGATAGGTTGTGGAGCCTATAACACGGATCTTACCGCTGGAGAGCAGCGGCTTGATCAGGTTAGCCGCATCCACCTGGCCGCCCGATGCCGCACCCGCACCGATAATGGTGTGGATCTCATCGATAAACAGAATGCTGTTAGTATCCTGTTCCAGCTGTTTCAGCAGCGCCTTAAAGCGTTTCTCAAAATCACCGCGATATTTAGTGCCTGCCAGCAGCGAGCCGATATCCAGGGAGTAAAGGGTGCAATCAGCCATGATTTCAGGCACATCACCCTGGACGATACGCCAAGCGAGGCCTTCGGCAATGGCGGTTTTACCGACACCAGACTCTCCCACCAGCAGCGGGTTGTTTTTTCTGCGACGGCACAGTACCTGAATGGCGCGCTCCAGCTCTTTGTCCCGGCCAATGAGCGGATCAATTCCGCCCACTCGGGCAAGCTGGTTAAGGTTAGTCGTGAAGTTCTCCATACGGTCCTCCCCGCCAGCTTGCTCTTCGTTATTTGGCTGATTCCCAGAGTCAGAAGACTGGCTGGGTTCATCTTTACGCGTGCCATGAGAGATAAAATTCACCACATCAAGACGACTTACTTCATGCTTACGCAGCAGATAAGCCGCCTGAGATTCCTGCTCGCTGAAGATAGCAACCAGCACATTTGCGCCGGTAACTTCATTGCGTCCGGAGGACTGAACATGAAAGACCGCACGTTGCAGTACACGCTGAAAACTCAACGTCGGCTGCGTGTCGCGCTCTTCCTCACTGGCAGGCAATACAGGTGTGGTCTGTTCAATGAAGGCTTCGAGTTCCTGACGGAGCGCCACCAGATCCACAGAACACGCTTCCAGCGCTTCGCGGGCCGACGGGTTACTGAGCAACGCCAGTAACAAGTGCTCGACGGTCATAAACTCATGTCGGTGCTCGCGCGCTCTGGCGAAAGCCATGTTTAAACTGAGTTCCAGTTCTTGATTGAGCATAGGCACCTCCCCCAATGTTTATGCCTGCATTCAGGCTTTTTCCAGCGTACACAGCAACGGATGCTCGTTCTCCCTCGCATATTTGTTCACCATCGCTACTTTGGTTTCAGCCACTTCGGCAGTAAACACGCCGCAAATCGCTTTGCCTTGATAGTGAACTGCAAGCATCAGTTGCGTTGCACGTTCTACATCATAAGAAAAGAATTTTTGTAACACGTCAATAACAAACTCCATCGGAGTGTAATCATCATTGACTAATATCACTTTATACATAGATGGCGGTTTTAGCGCGTCGCGCAATTTGTCTTCCGCCAGCAGATCGAAATCCAGCCAGTCGTTCGTCTTACCCATTGTCAGTCGTCATCTTCAGTTACGGTTTCCGGCAGAAAATCTTGCCGCTGACAAGCAGCCTATGCGCACAATCAATCTACCTCAAGTATTAGATAACTATCATCTATTAGTGCCATCCGCGACATCTGTCACATAACCGACAATAGCGTTAACTGCTTCAAATTTTGATGCATTTTTACCCTATTCTGTCTGCCTGGCGCTTGACGCCCCGCCTGATTTCTCTAAATTGTAGTTTCGAGAGTTGGCGAGGTTTTGAACAGCCCCCACTCCGCCACCGGTTCATTCCATCTTACTTATATAAGATTTACGAAGGATGTCGAAGTATGGAAACGGGTACTGTTAAGTGGTTCAACAACGCCAAAGGGTTTGGTTTCATTTGCCCCGAAGGCGGCGGCGAAGATATTTTCGCCCATTATTCCACCATTCAGATGGATGGTTACAGAACGCTAAAAGCCGGACAGTCTGTCCAGTTTGATGTCCACCAGGGGCCAAAAGGCAATCATGCCAGTGTCATCGTGCCTGTCATTGAAGCAGAAGCTGTCGCATAGCTCTTCTGTCTCATTGTGTACATCCTGCAGTCAAAATGCCAGCCTTTGCGGCTGGCATTTTTATCTCTGTGGCATTATTCCCGCGCCAGAGCATCTACTGGATCCAGACGTGCCGCATTCCGCGCCGGTAGCCAGCCAAACAACACCCCGGTTGCAGTCGAACACAGGAACGCCGTCAACAGCGCGACGGGTGAGAATCCAATTTCCCAGCCCGGCAGGAATAGCTGAAGTGTAAAGGCGATCAGCATCGACAGGCTAATGCCCAACGCGCCGCCAACCAGACACACTAACACCGCTTCAATTAAGAACTGTTGCAGCACATCACTGGCACGCGCGCCTACCGCCATACGAATGCCAATCTCACGCGTTCGTTCGGTTACCGAAACCAGCATAATATTCATCACGCCAATCCCACCAACCACCAGCGAAATCACCGCCACCAGCGTCAGGAAGAGTTGTAATGTACGTGTGGTCTTTTCAGCGGTTTTCAAGACACCGTCCATATTCCAGGTGAAGAAATCCTTCTTACCGTGGCGCAACGTCAACAGTCGGGTCAGTTGCTGTTCGGCCTGGGCACTGTCAAAACCATCCTTTACTCGCACGGTGATCGAGTTCAGCCACGACTGCCCCATAATTCGTCCGGACATGGTGCTGTAGGGCAGCCAGACCCGCAGGATCTTGCTACTGCCGAACATCGACTGTTTCTCTTCTGCAACGCCAATTACCGTGGCCGGCATATTTCCCACCAGCACGACTTCGCCGACAACTTTCGCTTTATTGGGGAACAACTGGCGCCGGGTATTACTGTCGAGCACCACCACCTGAGCGCGCCCCGCCAGTTGCTCGGCGTTAAAGGTGGTCCCTTCGCTAAATGTCATGCCATAGACGTTGAAATAGTCGCCGCTAACGCCGTTAGCACTGGCAGCAACGTCGATATTGCCATAGCGTAACCGCAGGTTCTTCGACACTGCAGGTGTTACCGAACTGACCCAGGGCTGCTTCTGTAGCGCCGTCAAATCGTCATACTTCAATGCCTGTTGATATTGCGGATCGTCGTCGCCGAAATCTTTGCCAGGATAGATATCAATGGTGTTAGTACCAATAGCGCGAATATCTGCCAGTACCAGTTGTTTAGCCGCATCGCCTACCACCACGATCGACACCACAGAAGCAATACCGATGATGATCCCAAGCATGGTGAGTAGCGTTCGCATCTTATTCGCAGCCATTGCCAGCCAGGCCATGGTAAGCGCTTCACGGAATCCGCTGACAAACTGGCTCCAGCCGGATGCCGTTTTCACCGTTGGCTCCGCGATATCGCGTCCACCAGAGGGTTTCTGTGGCGGCGGATTGCGCACAATCTCGCCGTCACGAATTTCAATGACCCGCTCGGCCTGTGCGGCAACCTGCGGGTCGTGCGTGACGATAATTACCGTGTGTCCGCGATCGCGCAGCTGATGCAAAATCGCCATCACCTCTTCGCCGGAATGGCTATCCAGTGCACCGGTGGGTTCGTCGGCAAGAATAACCTGTCCCCCGTTCATCAGTGCACGTGCGATACTGACCCGCTGCTGCTGACCACCGGAAAGTTGAGAAGGTTGATAATCAACCCTGTCGCCCAGACCCAGCCGCTGGAGTAATTCCTGCGCACGCGCCAGGCGCTGCTTACGCTCGGTGCCAGCGTAGACCGCAGGCACCTCGACATTTTGCGCCGCGGTTAAATGTGACAGCAAATGATAGCGCTGGAAGATAAAGCCGAAATGCTCACGGCGCAGCTGTGCCAGCGCATCGCTATCCAGCGTGGAGACATCCCGTCCGGCAACCCGATACGTACCGCTGGTAGGTTTGTCCAGACAGCCGAGAATGTTCATCAGCGTCGATTTACCCGAACCCGACGCCCCGACAATCGCCACCATTTCCCCGGCCTGAATGCTCAAGGATACGTCCTTCAACACCTCAACCTGGCCTTCACCTGAGGGATAGCTGCGGCGGATATGGCTCAGTTCAAGCAGTGCTGTCATTTTGCAGCTCCAGCGTTGCCCTCGCCGGTAATGACTTCATCACCCTCTTCCAGCCCTTTCACGATCTCCACATCGGTGTCATTCCGCGCACCGATAACCACTTCACGTTCGCGGGTTTCGCCGTTACGCAGTAGCCTGACGTTATAGCGGTTGTTACCAATAGGATCGCCCAGTGCCGACAGCGGGATCGTCAGAACATTTTTGACATCAGTGAGCTGGATATGGACCTGCGCGGTCATATCCAGACGCAGGATCCCTTTCGGATTGGGAACTTCGAAGCGGGCATAGTAGAAAATCGCATCATTCACTTTCTCTGGCGTCGGAAGAACATCTTTCAGCGTGCCTTCGTAGCGTGTCTGCGGATCGCCCAGTACGGTAAACCAGGCTTTTTGCCCAGGTTGCAGGTGAATTACATCAGCCTCAGAAACCTGCGCTTTTACCAGCATGGTGCTCATATCCGCCAGCGTCAGAATATTAGGTGCCTGCTGAGCGGCAATAACGGTTTGCCCTTGTAGGGTAGTAATTTGCGTTACTTCGCCTGCCATTGGCGCGACAATGCGGGTGTAATCAAGGTTGGTTTTTGCCGTATCGAGAGAAGCCTGATTACGTTTAATTTGCGCGTCAATTGCGCCAATTTGCGCCTGTTTGACCGCCATTTCGGTGGCCGCCGTGTCGAGATCCTGCTGTGAAACGGCCTGGGTTTTTGCCAGCTGTTGCTGACGGGAAAGCGTCACCCGCGCCAGTTTCCACTCAGCTTCTGCCTGTAAACGCTGGGCGCGCAATTCCATTAGCGTCGCTTCAACCTCTTTGATTTGGTTTTGCGCCTGTTCAGGATCGATTACGCCGAGCAACTGATCTTTTTTGACTTTATCGCCAATCGCGACCGACAGCGTTTTTAACTGCCCGCTGACCTGCGCCCCGACGTCAACTTTACGCAGCGCATCCAGTTTACCGGTAGCCAGCACGCTTTGCTGCAGATCGCCCGGACGAACAATTAA
This sequence comes from Citrobacter sp. Cf125, assembly GCF_030333935.1. Lineage (NCBI taxonomy): Bacteria > Pseudomonadati > Pseudomonadota > Gammaproteobacteria > Enterobacterales > Enterobacteriaceae > Citrobacter > Citrobacter sp. Cf125. The sequence goes on from NZ_JAOWEY010000022.1 coordinate 785,219, forward strand.
TGTTTGATACTGAGGTAAAGGCGCATTAAGCGTTCGCCAAAGTGCAATTACCGCCACAATAAGGATGATGGCGAACAGAAAATAGCGTTTTTTGATTTTTCCCTTGAGCTTCATAAATGTCCCAATTCCCCCAATACGTCCACCAGAGTGGAGTGCTAAACATCAACGTTAAATAAATCGCCGTTGAAAAGCGCAAGAATAACAGAGTTATTGATGAATGGTTAAGATCCGCTGTGCTGAAATTAGTACCAGGGTATCAATCGGATTTATATTATGAGTCAACTAACTGAAAGCACTTTTCTTTCCACCAAACCCGTCACCAGCTTTGGTCTTTTTTACAGCCTGAGCAGCGGTCATTTACGTCCCGCACATTGCTGGGATAAGCGGAGCTTTCGTCGTAAGTTTATCTGGCGCTCACTCTTGATACCTCGCCTCACCCAGGAATGGATGACAGAACTGTCCCAATGGCCGGATCTTGAAAACCTGCTATCCCACCAACCCCGATTGCCGGTGCGTTTGCATCGTCCTTACCTTGCCGCAAACTTCACCCGTAAAATGCGTTTAGACGCGGTGCGTTTTCATTATAATGTTATCCGCCATGCATTTTTACCCGCAGAATTTAACGCCTTATTAAGCAATGACGGCTTACAACTGGCGCAAATTGAAGGCAAAGATGGCGATATATTTACCGTAACCATGATGATGTTCCCGGTGCTGGATAAAGAGGGAGAGAGCACTATTCAGGTGCAAAATGGCGACGGCGACGTGCTGACTAAAATGACGTTTACGTTCTGCGAATATAATGGCAAAAGTACATTATTTATTGGCGGTGTACAGGGCAATGCGCAACTTCCTCACGAAGCAATCCAAAAAGCGACCAAGTCCTGTCACGGGATATTCCCAAAACGTATTGTAATGGAAGCCATTTGCCGGTTAGCAGAACGATTGAATATCGATAATGTTATGGCAGTCAGCAATGAACAGCATATCTTTCGCAGCCAACGCTACCACGATAAAAATAAGATAATTCATTCCGACTACAACGCATTTTGGGAATCGGTTGGCGGCGAGTGCGACAGACACGGGTACTATCATATTCCGCGCACGCTGGCGCGAAAAAGCGAGGCGGATATTGCCAGCAAAAAACGCGCAGAATACCGCCGCCGCTATCAGCTACTGGACAGCATCCATTCGCAGCTGTCGTCGATGTTTCACCACTAATCCGCCCTGCCGCGTGCCAGCCACAGCACGCGGGAAAACATTTTTCGCAGCAGCGTTGGCACTGCGTCAACGCCGCGCCGCCCGGCTTCCATCGCTACCTCAATGGCTAAATCCGGTTTTGACGAACGATGTATCGCCTTGGAGATAATTTTGCGCATGTTCATGGGCACGTTCTCCGGGATTTGTGCCACCCGGTGAAAGACATCAGCAAACCCCTGGCGATACATAAAGTGTTCCATATCCAGCGCGGGGAGCATGGTTAAATGATCGCGCTCTTCCTCTCTGTCGTTATTCAACAAACCGCGCACCGTGGCCGCATACTTTTTCCCGGCTTCATCACCATCGACCAGCACATGCCACTCGATACCCATCCGGCGGGCGAATTTAACCAGCGGCTTAAGACCGGACTGGGCGAATTCAATTACCTTAATCCCTTCTGCATCAAAGTGATGTCCGCACTGACGGGCCAGTTCGTTAATAACCCAAGTTTCCGTTTCGCCTTCTACCAGCAACCAGCAGCGGGCAAACAACGATGACGCACGATTAAAACGAATATGAAATGCGATTCGCCGACCATCTTCTGCACTGATCCCACCCGGCCCCAGCCGCCAGGCGGCAACGCGGGATGATTCACGTACCAGACGAACAACATGTTCCACGGGAGTAAGGGACAACAGTTCACCGGAGTTGGTTGTCGCCACTCGCTGCAGAGGCAGTAAATTCAACAAGTGCCAGGCCACCGAAAGCATGATGGGATGTAAACGCGTTTCAGGATCTTCCACCAGCAATAAAGGTCGGGCGTCTTTATCCAGCCTCAGCGTGCCTTTGGCCTGCAACAGGGTCGAAAACAGGCCCAACAGAATAACCCGGTGCGTACGTCCGCCGGGTTTATCAATCATGCGGTTAATAATGTCCAGATAGCGCCAGCTCCGTTGTTCGTTATTGGAGCGACGGCGCATCAGACGGTAGCGGGACTGGCCAGCCCCTTGCTCGGAAAAATAGTGCTCCAACAACTGCACCATGGCCGATAACCCCTGGCGGATCTGTCCGTCGGTCAGGTTTTGCGGTCGGGTAGCCAGCTCACGCGCCAGAAAATCCAGTTGGCGGGCGGTGACTTCGACGTCCGCCGAATCCGGCACGGTACCGTTGCGGATCCGGCGCATAAATCGCGCGTCGCGCAGACGCAGTACCGGCATCAGGCGCACAAGATGCCGCGCCTGATCGTTAATGTCATCGAGAGGTAATGGATGGCCGTCGCCGTCAAGAAAACTGCGCAAGGTCAGAACGCTACCGTCATCCGCACACTCGCCTTCCAGACGATAAAAAATGCGGTGATAGCCATCCTGGCACGGCGTCCAGCTGGCTTCCAGAGGGCGATAGCGACGTACCCGGTGACGCCCCGGCTGGGATTCACGAAACGTCAGGATAATGTGCAGGTGGTGTTCCCGGCCCTGTATGTCGCCCGGCGGGAACCAGAAATCCTCGCGGACAAAATGATACAAGTCTGGCTCCGGCGACAGCAGCAGGGTTAAGGCATCCAGCAGACTGGATTTACCCCACGCGTTCTCCCCAATCAGCACGTTGCTCTGCTCCAGCATCAACGACAGACGGTTAATACCACGAAATCCAACAATCTCAACGCGTTCGAGAATCATATAGCCTCCGGAAATGCTAACTTTTTCCTTCAAGTTATCAGGAGTATAACGGCAAGCGGGGGCTCAGGACACCCGATATCAATCTGGCGTGAATCGCAAAAGCAAAAAAAATAAGAATATTCTTCTTATGTTTTCTCCTGAATATAATTTCAGAACTTAATCATCGTCCTTTCGCTAATTGGACTATGCTTCATTCACCCAAGATTCAAAAAGGAATCGCAACATATTGCCTTAAATCAAATTTTTTCATCAATTTAACTGGCGAAGGGATGATATTTTTTTCTAAAATACCCGCTCTTTCATCATCGTCCCTTTTAGCGATGAATTACCGGGCAAGGAATACGAACCCGGAACTTTTAATTGAGGTGGTTATGTTCAGGAAATTAGCAGCTGAATTCTTCGGTACGTTTTGGCTCGTTTTTGGTGGGTGCGGTAGTGCAGTGCTGGCAGCCGCATTCCCGGAATTGGGAATTGGATTTGCCGGTGTCGCGCTGGCATTCGGCCTGACCGTATTAACCATGGCATTCGCCGTGGGTCATATTTCAGGTGGGCATTTTAACCCGGCGGTAACCTTCGGTTTATGGGCTGGCGGTCGTTTCCCGGCAAAAGATGTTATTGGTTACGTTATTGCTCAGGTTGTAGGCGGTATTGTTGCAGCAGCGGCACTGTATCTTATTGCCAGCGGTAAAGCGGGTTTTGATGCAACGGCCAGTGGTTTTGCATCAAACGGCTTTGGTGAACATTCACCAGGCGGTTATTCCATGCTTTCTGCCGTCGTCATTGAAATTATTCTGACCGCAGGCTTCTTATTAGTGATCCACGGCGCGACCGATAAACATGCTCCGGCAGGTTTTGCACCTATCGCAATTGGTCTGGCGTTAACTTTGATCCACTTGATCAGTATTCCAGTCACCAACACCTCCGTAAACCCGGCACGTAGTACCGCAGTAGCCATTTTCCAGGGCGGCTGGGCATTGCAACAATTGTGGTTCTTCTGGGTTATGCCGATTATCGGTGGGGTACTCGGCGGCCTTATTTACCGCACTCTGCTGGAAAAACGCGATTAATCGCTAACAAAAAAGGCCTGGCGCAAGTCAGGTCTTTTTTATCCTCTCTATATTTCCTTTTATTTGCAACTTTACTCCCCTCTTTGCTTTGAGTAGTGTGTGCTAGCGCATTTCGTCTTACTTCTCAGCAAGGATCTGGTTTTCATGTTTTCAGGGCTGTTAATCATTCTGGTTCCCCTTATTGTGGGCTACCTTATTCCGCTCCGGCATAGGACTGCATTACAACTTATCAATCGCCTGTTGAGCTGGATCGTCTACCTTATTCTCTTTTTTATGGGTATTAGCCTGGCGTTTCTGGATAATCTCGCCAGCAACCTGTTAGCTATTCTTCATTATTCTGCGGTCAGCGTGACGGTCATTATACTGTGTAATATTGCGGCGCTGTTCTGGCTGGAGCGTTCGCTGCCCTGGAGACACAACCACAAGCAAGAAAAACTCCCCTCGCGAATTGCAATGGCGCTTGAGTCGCTCCAGCTTTGCGGCGTCGTCGTCATCGGTTTCCTGCTCGGCCTCACTGGGCTTCCCATTCTGCAGCATGCCACCGAAGCCAGCGAATATACGTTAATCTTTTTACTGTTCCTGGTGGGGATCCAACTGCGCAACAGCGGTATGACCTTAAAGCAAATTGTACTGAACCGTCGGGGGATGATCGTAGCCGTCGTCGTCGTCGCCAGTTCGATGCTGGCGGGGGTTATCAATGCATTGATCCTCGGTCTGCCGCTGAAAACCGCGCTGGCGATGGCATCAGGTTTTGGCTGGTATTCCCTGTCCGGTATTCTGTTGACCGAATCGTTCGGACCCGTAATTGGTAGTGCCGCCTTCTTTAACGACCTGGCCCGTGAACTGATCGCCATTATGTTGATTCCAGGAATGGTGGGCCGCAGCCGCTCTACCGCGCTGGGATTATGCGGCGCGACATCAATGGATTTCACCCTGCCCGTTTTACAACGCAGCGGCGGCCTGGAAATGGTCCCGGCAGCCATCGTCCACGGCTTTATTTTGAGTCTGTTAGTGCCTCTGCTGATGGCGTTTTTCTCCGCCTGACGCTCGGGCAAATACCTCTCTGGCGGTAGTCAGCTACCGCCAAAATTGCGCTAAATCAATCTCCCTGCAAGTAGTAGCAGAAATCCCTTTTATCCCTACGCGCACAGGCATAATCTTAAACATGTATATTAAATATAACTTTAAAAGGTGTGACCATGTTTTGTGTGCAATGTGAACAAACCATCCGTACTCCGGCAGGAAACGGCTGCTCTTACGCGCAGGGTATGTGCGGTAAAACGGCTGAAACCTCCGATTTGCAGGATCTGCTGATTGCTTCCCTACAAGGTCTGTCTGCATGGGCTGTTAAAGCACGTGAATACGGCATCATCGACCATGAGGTTGATAACTTTGCGCCGCGTGCGTTCTTCTCCACGCTGACTAACGTAAACTTCGATTCCCCGCGTATTGTTGGCTATGCCCGTGAAGCTATCGCCATGCGCGACGCCCTGAAAGCACAATGCCTGGCTAAAGACGCTAACGCCACCGTCGATAACCCGATGGCCGATCTGCAACTGGTCAGCGACGATCTGGGCGACCTGCAACGTCAGGCCGCTGAATTCACCCCGAATAAAGACAAAGCGACCATCGGCGATAATATCCTCGGCCTGCGTCTGCTGTGTCTGTACGGCCTGAAAGGTGCGGCAGCTTACATGGAGCACGCCCACGTTCTTGGTCAGTACGACAACGATATCTATGCTCAGTACCACAAAATCATGGCGTGGCTGGGTACCTGGCCTTCCGATATGAACGCTCTGCTGGAGTGTTCAATGGAAATCGGCCAAATGAACTTCAAAGTGATGAGCATTCTGGACGCCGGTGAAACCACTAAATACGGTCACCCGACCCCGACTCAGGTCAACGTAAAAGCAACCGAAGGTAAGTGCATCCTGATCTCCGGTCACGACCTGAAAGATCTCTACAACCTGCTTGAGCAGACTGAAGGCACCGGTGTTAACGTTTATACCCACGGTGAAATGCTGCCAGCACACGGCTATCCGGAACTGCGTAAGTTCAAACACCTAATCGGTAACTACGGCAGCGGCTGGCAGAACCAGCAGGTTGAATTCGCCCGCTTCCCTGGCCCAATCGTGATGACTTCTAACTGCATCATCGACCCAACCGTTGGCGCCTACGACGACCGTATCTGGACCCGTAGCATCGTCGGCTGGCCGGGCGTGAGTCACCTTGAAGGTGACGATTTCGGTCCGGTTATCGCACAGGCGCAGCAGATGGCTGGCTTCCCGTACAGTGAAATTCCGCACCTGATCACCGTAGGTTTCGGTCGTCAGACCCTGCTGGGCGCTGCTGATACCCTGATCGACCTGGTGAGCCGCGAAAAACTGCGTCACATCTTCCTGGTTGGCGGTTGTGACGGCGCACGTGGTGAACGTAACTACTTCACCGACTTCGCCACCAGCGTACCAGACGACTGCCTGATTCTGACCCTTGCTTGCGGTAAATACCGTTTCAACAAACTGGAATTCGGCGATATCGAAGGTCTGCCGCGTCTGGTCGATGCCGGTCAGTGTAACGATGCCTACTCTGCCATTATCCTGGCGGTAACCCTGGCTGAGAAACTGGGCTGTGGCGTGAACGATCTGCCGCTGTCTCTGGTACTCTCCTGGTTCGAACAGAAAGCGATTGTTATTCTGCTGACCCTGCTGTCTCTGGGCGTGAAAAACATCGTAACTGGCCCGACTGCGCCTGGTTTCTTCACACCGGATCTGCTGGCAGTTCTCAACGAGAAATTTGGTCTGCGTTCCGTGACCACCGTTGAAGAAGACATGAAGCAACTGCTGAGCGCGTAAGGAGTAAAGAATGACAATGCCAACTCATCAGTGCCCATGGCGGATGCAGGTTCACCACATCCATCAGGAAACGCCGGATGTATGGACAATTTCGTTGCTGTGCCACGATTATTATCCTTACCGCGCCGGGCAGTATGCACTGGTCAGCGTACGTAATTCAGCGGATACGCTGCGTGCTTACACCATTTCCTCAACGCCGGGCGTTAGCGAGTACATTACGTTGACCATCCGCCGGATTGACGATGGTGCAGGTTCACAGTGGCTAACCCGCGACGTGAAGCGCGGCGACTATATCTGGCTGTCCGATGCCATGGGTGAGTTCACCTGTGAAGATAAAGCGGAAGACAAGTTCCTGATGCTGGCCGCAGGCTGTGGTGTTACGCCAATCATGTCAATGCGTCGCTGGTTGGCAAAGTACCGCCCGCAAGCGGATGTACAGGTAATCTTTAACGTGCGCTCGCCGCAAGATGTCATTTTTGCCGACGAGTGGCGTGAATATCCGGTGACATTAGTTGCTGAAAACAATGCCACCGAAGGTTTTGTTTCCGGCCGACTGACTACCGAACTGCTGAAAAGCGTACCGGATCTGACCTCGCGTACCGTGATGACCTGTGGCCCGGCACCGTATATGGATCTGGTCGAGAAAGAAGTCAAAGCACTGGGTGTGACGCGCTTCTTTAAAGAGCAGTTCTTCACACCTGTTGCCGAAGCCGCCACCAGTGGTCTGAAGTTTACTAAGCTACAGCCGGCGAAAGAGTTCTATGCGCCGGTGGGCAGTACGCTGCTGGAAGCGCTGGAAAGCAACAAGGTTCCGGTTGTCGCCGCATGCCGTGCAGGCGTTTGCGGCTGCTGCAAAACCAAAGTGGTTGACGGTAACTACACGGTCAGCAGCACCATGACGCTGACCGACGCAGAAATCGCTGAAGGTTATGTGCTGGCCTGTTCCTGCCATCCGCAGGGTGATTTAGTGCTGGCGTAATTGGCCGGTATCTGATGTGCAAAAGGCTGCCTGGCTGTACCGGGTGGCCTTTTTTATGCTCTCAGGCGCTGCAAAATTCTGATATTTTCACTCTCCCCGGCAAAATACCTCCTTCCCCCGTAAATTATCGACCACACTTACCCTTCGCAGATTAAGCATAATCCAGGACTACCACGTCGAACTTTCTACAAGGATCCCCATGAAAAAAGTGGCCATTGTCGGCGTCGGTCCCACCGGCATTTATACGTTTCATGCCCTGGTTGAGCGCGGTGAACCGCTGGAAATAGAGCTTTATGAGCAAGCTGAACAGGCGGGCGTTGGCATGCCTTATAACAGCGACAACAACGCAGACTTCATGCTGGCAAATATAGCCAGCATAGAGATCCCACCGATTTATATCAGTTATCTGACGTGGCTACAGAATCAAAGTGATGACTATCTGGCGCAGTTTCGGATTGAACGTAATTCTTTGCATGAACGGCAATTTTTGCCCCGCGTGATCCTCGGTGACTATTATCGCGATCGTTTATTCGCTATCGTCGAGAAAGCGCGAGGCTCAGGCTTGGCGATTAGCATAAACGAATCAAGCGAAGTCACCGACCTGCGCGCAAACCCGAATGGGGTCTCTCTGTGGATCAATCATGCTTCACAGCCTGTCGAGGTGGACTTCGCCGCTATCGCCACCGGTCATCTGTGGCCTGAAACGGATGTACAGACACGGAAGTTTTTCCCCAGCCCGTGGACAGGTCTAATGGACGTCCAGATTAGCGCTTGCCGGGTAGGAATTCTCGGCACCTCGCTCAGCGCGATTGACGCAGCGATGGCCGTGGCCTGCCAACACGGTGCCTTCACCACCGGGGCTGATAACGCACTCCAGTTTATCTGTAAATCCGACAGCCAAAGCCTGAAGCTGACCCTAATGTCGCGCAGCGGTGTGCTGCCTGAAGCGGATTTTTACTGCCCTCTGCCCTATGAATCGTTGAATATCGCAACGCCTGAAGCAATTGAAGACGTCATTGTCCATGGGCAAAAAGGATTACTGGACCGCATTTTCCGGATTATTGTACAACAACTGCAAGATGCAGCTCCGCAATGGAGCCAAGAGATAGCACTTGAGACACTCAACGCCGACACATTCCCCGAGGCCTACTTTGCCGACAGGCTTGAGCACGATCCTTTTGAATGGGCGAAGCGCAACCTGATTGAAGTTGAACGCAACAAACAGGAACAGCGTACCGTCGCATGGCGCTATACCCTGCTGCGGCTACACGAGGTAATCGAAGAGATCGTCCCACATCTTGATCTGCCTGATGAAAAGCGCTTTAAGCAAGGACTGGCGCGCGTGTTTATCGATAATTATGCGGCAATCCCGTCTGAATCAGTCCGCCGACTGCTGGCTCTGCACGACGCCGGGATGATTGAGATCCTCACACTTGGTGCGGATTATGAGCGTACGAATGAGCAGGAAATGACGGTAATTTACCACCACGGTCGACGCAGCGAATTCGATGTGTTTATTGACGCCCGAGGGCAACGGGCATTGCAGAGCAAAGATATCCCTTTCCCAACGCTACGCGATCAACTGCTGGCCTGTGGCGATGAGATCCCGGATATCGGCGAAGATTACACGCTGCAAGCGCCGGAAAACGCCCGCAATCGCATCGCTTTTGGCGGGCTGCCGTGGTTGATGCACGATCGTCCGTTTATTCAGGGACTGGTTGTCAGCGCTGAAATAGGCGCCGCGATGGCAAGGGCATTGACGCAGCGAGCGCTGAGACGTCGGCACAAACTATGGAACAGTGATGACATATAGATTAGCGACAGATTGAACGACGAGGCGGGCAAACCGTCAGCGCACCCCCGCCTCGGTATTGACTCTCAAATGGTAACTATCGCCAGGCAGAATTTCCTGCAACGGAGTAACGCCCCGCCCCCAAAAACGCCACGGCCAGCGCACCGATGAAGAAATACACCAGACTTTCAATCGCCCATGCACCGGTTTTATCCAGTGTCCAGGTTTCGCCCATCCCGACCATCAGCCATGCCACAACCATCGTAAACGCCAGCCCCAACGCCGCCGGACGCGTCAGGATGCCTAGAATAATCAGACACGGCGCTACAACCTCTCCCAGCAGAACGCCGTACGCAATAAAGCCCGGGAAACCTTTCGCTATCAACATGCCGCTGATGCCATCAATACCAGCAAACAGTTTATGCAGCCCATGAAACAGCATCAGCCCACCGACGGCAAGGCGTAACAAAAACTTGCCAAAATCTTCGTGAGTCAGTACTCGGTTAACTGAATTTAATAGTTTTATAACCATTTGAATTTATTCCTTGTTTCACCATGTCCAATAACAAACTACGCTTAATACAGGTTAAATGAAACCTGCCGGAAATAAGGGGGAAATGAGAAGCATAACGATTATCTTCATCTAAACTTGTAACCGGTATCACATTAGAGGAGAAGGAAAACCATGAAACAAACGGTTGCCGCTTTTATTGCTAAAACACTCGAACAGGCTGGCGTAAAACGCATTTGGGGTGTAACGGGTGACTCGCTAAATGGTCTGAGTGATAGTCTGAATCGTATGGGAACAATTGACTGGATGCCAACCCGTCATGAAGAGGTTGCGGCCTTCGCCGCGGGCGCTGAAGCGCAGTTGACGGGCGAACTGGCCGTCTGCGCAGGTTCGTGTGGGCCAGGCAACCTGCACCTGATTAACGGCCTGTTTGATTGCCACCGCAACCACGTTCCGGTACTGGCAATCGCCGCGCATATTCCATCCAGTGAAATAGGCAGCGGTTATTTTCAGGAGACCCACCCGCAAGAGTTGTTCCGTGAATGTAGCCATTATTGCGAGCTGGTCTCCAGCCCTGAGCAGATCCCCCAGGTGCTGGCTATAGCTATGCGTAAAGCGGTGCTCAACCGTGGCGTCTCCGTGGTGGTATTACCCGGCGACGTGGCGCTGAAGCCCGCCCCTGAAAGCGCCACCACGCACTGGTATCATGCGCCGCTCCCGGTAGTCACCCCGGAAGAGGAAGAGCTGAGAAAACTGGCGCAACTGCTGCGCTACTCCAGCAACATCGCCCTGATGTGCGGCAGCGGCTGCGCCGGTGCGCATAAAGAGCTGGTTGAGTTTGCGGCTAAAATCAAAGCCCCGATCGTGCACGCTCTGCGCGGGAAAGAGCATGTTGAGTACGATAACCCCTATGACGTGGGTATGACCGGGCTGATTGGCTTTTCATCCGGCTTCCATACCATGATGAATGCCGACACGCTGATCCTGCTCGGTACCCAGTTCCCCTATCGCCCGTTCTACCCCACCGACGCCAAAATTATTCAGATTGATATCAATCCGGCGAGTATTGGCGCGCACAGTAAAGTTGATATGGCGCTGGTAGGCGATATTAAATCCACGTTACGCGCCCTACTACCTTTGGTGGAAGAGAAAACCGAGCGGCAGTTCCTGGACAAAGCACTGGAGCACTACCGCGAGGCGCGCAAAGGGCTGGATGATTTAGCCAAACCCAGCGATAAAGCCATTCACCCGCAATATCTGGCGCAACAGATCAGCCACTTTGCCGCTGACGATGCCATCTTTACCTGCGACGTTGGCACGCCAACGGTGTGGGCAGCACGCTATCTGAAAATGAACGGCAAACGTCGCCTGCTCGGATCGTTTAACCACGGGTCGATGGCTAATGCCATGCCGCAGGCACTCGGCGCACAAGCGACCGAACCAGGACGTCAGGTTGTGGCAATGTGCGGTGACGGCGGCTTTAGCATGCTGATGGGCGATTTTCTGTCGGTGGTACAAATGAAGTTACCGGTGAAGATTATTGTCTTCAACAACAGCGTGCTGGGATTTGTGGCGATGGAGATGAAAGCTGGTGGTTATCTGACTGACGGCACCGAACTGCACGACACGAATTTCGCGCGGATTGCCGAGGCCTGTGGCATCACGGGCATTCGCGTGGAGAAATCTTCAGAGGTTGATGAGGCGCTGCAAAGGGCGATGTCAATTGACGGTCCGGTGCTGGTCGATGTGGTGGTGGCGAAAGAAGAGCTGGCGATCCCGCCGCAGATCAAGCTCGAACAAGCCAAAGGTTTTAGCCTGTATATGCTGCGCGCAATCATCAGCGGACGCGGTGATGAAGTGATCGAACTGGCGAAAACTAACTGGCTCAGGTAAAACAGAGGGCATTACCTCACTTAAAAAGGAATGCCCGTGATTGATTTACGCAGTGATACTGTCACCCGACCCAGTCGCGCCATGCTCGAAGAGATGATGGCCGCCCCGGTCGGGGACGACGTCTACGGTGATGATCCTACCGTTAATGCCCTCCAGCAATACGCGGCCGAGCTTTCTGGCAAAGAAGCCGCCATTTTCTTACCTACCGGCACTCAGGCGAACCTGGTTGCACTGCTCAGCCATTGTCAGCGCGGCGAAGAGTATATCGCCGGTCAGGGTGCGCATAACTATCTCTACGAAGCGGGTGGCGCAGCGGTGCTCGGCAGCATTCAACCGCAACCCATCGATGCCGCGCCGGATGGATCCCTGCCGCTGGACAAAGTGGCAGCAAAAATCAAAGCAGACGATATCCATTTTGCCCGCACCCGTCTGCTCAGTCTGGAAAACACGCATAACGGCAAAGTGCTGCCGCGCGAGTATCTGAAAGAGGCCTGGGAATTCACCCGGGAGCGCAATCTTGCCCTGCACGTCGACGGCGCGCGTATTTTTAACGCCATCGTCGCCTATGGCTGTGAGCTTAAAGATGTCACGCAATACTGCGACTCATTCACCATTTGTCTTTCCAAAGGTCTGGGAACGCCGGTAGGCTCGCTGCTGGTCGGCAGCCACGAGTACATCAAGCGTGCCATTCGCTGGCGCAAAATGACCGGCGGCGGAATGCGCCAGGCGGGTATTTTGGCGGCGGCCGGACTGTATGCGCTGAAAAATAACGTGGCGCGTTTGCAGGAGGACCATGACAACGCCGCCTGGATGGCGGAGCAACTGCGCGAAGCAGGGGCGGACGTCATGCGCCACGACACCAACATGCTGTTTGTTCGCGTTGGCGAAGAGCACGCGGCCGCGCTGGGTGAATATATGAAAGCGCAGGGTGTGCTGATTAACGCTTCCCCGATTGTGCGCCTGGTGATGCATCTGGACGTATCACGTGAACAACTTGCTGAAGTCGTCGCCCACTGGCGCGCTTTTTTAACCCAATAAGGAGATGGGCGTGCCGCAACGGATTTTGGTTCTTGGCGCCAGTGGCTACATTGGTCAGCATTTGGTACAGGCGCTCAGTCAGCAAGGGCATCAGGTGTTGGCTGCGGCACGTCGCATTGAACGACTGGAAAAGCAGCAACTGGCCAACGTCAGTTGCCATAAGGTCGATTTGAATTGGCCAGATAACCTCACCCCACTGCTGGCGGGTGTTGATACGGTTTATTACCTGGTCCATGGCATGGGTGAAGGCGGTGATTTTATCGCCCACGAACGTCAGGTGGCGATGAATGTCCGCGATGCACTGCGTAATACACCGGTCAAACAGCTTATTTTCCTGAGCTCATTACAGGCTCCCCGGCATGAACAATCCGATCATCTGCGTGCGCGACAGGTAACCGCAGATACTCTGCGTGAATCAGGCGTGCCAATGACGGAATTGCGTGCGGGCATTATCGTGGGGGCAGGTTCCGCTGCCTTTGAAGTGATGCGCGACATGGTCTACAACCTGCCGGTACTCACCCCTCCGCGCTGGGTGCGCTCACGTACCACACCCATCGCGCTGGAGAATTTGATGTACTACCTGGTGGCGTTGTTGGATCATCCCACGCAACATCACCGCGTACTCGAAGCAGCCGGCCCGCAGGTGTTGAGCTATCAGGAACAGTTCGAGCATTTTATGGCGGTCAGCGGTAAACATCGCCTGCTCATCCCCATCCCCTTCCCTACCCGCTGGATTTCGGTCTGGTTTTTAAACGTCATTACGTCAGTGCCGCCAACCACGGCCAAAGCGCTGATCCAGGGCTTAAAACACGACCTGCTGGCCGATGACACCGAACTACGTGCGCTGATCCCGCAAAAGCTGATTGCCTTTGATGACGCGGTGCGCAGTACGTTGAAGGAAGAAGAGAAGCTGGTCAACTCCAGCGACTGGGGTTACGACGCACAGGCGTTTGCCCGCTGGCGTCCAGAATATGGCTATTTCGCCAAACAAGCTGGCTTTAGCGTTGAAACCTCCGCCAGCAAAAAAGCACTGTGGCAGGTAGTGAATCGACTCGGCGGCAAAGAAGGTTATTTCTTTGGCAATATTCTATGGAAGACGCGCGCGGCGTTGGACCTGCTGGTCGGCCATAAGCTGGCAAAAGGTCGTCCCGAACACCCACTATTGCAAGTTGGCGACACCGTTGATAGCTGGAAAGTCATCATCGTTGAGCCGGAGAAACAGCTGACGCTGCTGTTTGGGATGAAAGCACCGGGATTGGGTCGCCTGAGCTTCACACTGGAAGATAAAGGCGATCATCGACGCATTGATGTACGCGCCTGGTGGCATCCACACGGTATGCCTGGCCTCTTCTACTGGCTGTTGATGATCCCCGCCCACCTGTTCATTTTCAGGGGGATGGCGAAGCGTATAGCCAAACTTGCAGAACAAATCACAGACTAATGATAAAAAGAGCCTGTATTCTTTCATGTTTCCCATTGCATACAGGCGTATTTCACGGAAGAATGCGCACGACGTTTTTTAAACACAGTGGATTGATATGAAGGTACTGGTTACCGGAGCCACCAGCGGCTTGGGCCGAAACGCGGTTGAATTTTTATGCAGCAAAGGCGTCAGCGTCAGAGCCACCGGTCGCAACGAAGCGATGGGCAAGCTGCTGGAGAAAATGGGCGCAGAGTTTGTGCATGCGGATTTGACCGAGCTGGTTTCTTCGCAAGCAAAAGTGATGCTTGCCGGCATCGACACGCTGTGGCACTGCTCCAGTTTTACCTCACCGTGGGGAACTCAGGAAGCCTTCGATCTGGCCAACGTTCGCGCAACTCGTCGTCTGGGCGAGTGGGCCGTGGCCTGGGGTGTTCGCAACTTCATTCATATCTCCTCGCCGTCGCTCTATTTTGATTATCACCACCATCGCGATATCAAAGAGGACTTTCGCCCGCACCGCTTCGCCAATGAATTTGCCCGCAGCAAAGCAGCTGGCGAAGACGTGATTGCGTTGCTGGCGCAGGCCAACCCGCAGACGCGTTTTACGGTATTGCGTCCGCAAAGCCTGTTCGGACCACACGATAAGGTCTTTATCCCGCGCCTGGCCCATATGATGTACCACTATGGCAGCATCCTGTTGCCGCACGGCGGAAGTGCGCTGGTAGATATGACCTACTACGAAAATGCAGTGCACGCGATGTGGCTGGCAAGTCAGCAAGCCTGCGATAAGCTGCCGTCAGGTCGCGCGTACAACATTACCAACGGCGAGCATCGCACTCTGCGCAGCATTGTGCAGAAGCTCATCGACGAGCTGAATATTGATTGTCGGATCCGCTCCGTTCCTTACCCGATGCTGGACATGATTGCCCGCAGCATGGAGCGTTTAGGCAATAAATCGGCAAAAGAGCCAAAGCTTACGCATTACGGCGTCTCGAAGCTAAATTTTGATTTTACGCTGGATACTACCCGCGCTCAGGAAGAGTTGGGTTATCAGCCCATTGTGACGCTGGATTCAGGGATTGAACGTACCGCGGCCTGGTTGCGCGACCACGGTAAGCTGCCGCGTTAACCCTGCCCGTATTTTTCCAGTAACGCTTCGGCAATCGCCTGAGTTTCTGCATCCGCCGCGCCGTTCCACAGCGTCGGGCGGAAGTGCATCTGGAAGGCCATAATCACCCGCTGCTGTTCGCGCGGCGTCATATCAGATTTTATCTCATAGCCGTAACGCGACAGCAGATCGAGTAAAGATTCGGTTGCTACCGGCGTATGAGGCGCTCGCCCGGCAAGATAAAACGCTACGCGCTGAGTGTCCGGCCACGCGCCAATTCCCTGTTCGGCCAGCACTTTCCATGGGAAAAGCGGTCCAGGATCGTCCTTACGTTGCGGCGCGATGTCCGCATGGGCTACCACGTTCTGCGGTTTTATGTCGTAGCGGGCGATAATATCTTTCGCCAATGGGATCAGCGCCTGAATCTGCGCGGGCTCAAACGGCGCAAAATATTTTATCCCTGCCGATTTTTGCCAGCCGCAGTTTTCCAGCTCAATGCCAATTGAGGTATCGTTAATACGCGTAGCGCCACGCCAGAAGCTAATCCCCGCATGCCAGGCCAGATCTTTTTCCGGCACCAGTTGCCAGATACGCGGTTTGCCGTGGTAGAGCGGCGGCACAGCCGGGATCAAATAGTGCGAGCTGACGTTTTTATCGGTCAGCGTAGCCAGAGAAGAGTCAAAATCATCGGCCGTGTAATGGATAACCAGCACTTTAATGCGTGGATAAGCAGCCTGTGCCTGACGGCGGGTATCTAACTGATACCCGTCTTTGTCGACAATCCCTTTTTCGCCAGCACATCCCACCAGCAACAGCGTAAATGCCAGCAGACACAACAGACGCTTCATCGGCGAGTTTTCACCGCGGTACCGCTGACGCTCACCATTAGCATACTGCCGTCTTTGCCCACGGTTTCGTAATCAATATCAATACCGACCACCGCATCAGCACCCAGCGCTTTGGCCTGTTCGCCCAACTCCTGGAAAGCAATTTCACGCGCTTTACGCAGCTCTTTTTCATACGCGCCGGAGCGACCGCCGACAATATCGCGAATGCCGGCGAAAAAATCGCGGAAGATATTCGCGCCTAAAATGGCTTCGCCAGTCACAACACCGCAGTATTCCACGATGCTCTGCCCTTCCAGCGTAGGGGTAGTCGAAAACTGCATGGTTAATCTCCTTTTTGCGCTAAGAGCACGATCTCAAAAGCATTATCGAACCGATCCACTATCATTGAAAGGATATATTCTATCAACGTAGAACACTAATAGTAGAAAGCTAATAAGGAAATCATTATGCGCTACTCGAAACTCTCTCTGCTGGTTCCCTGTGCACTCCTTCTCAGCGCCTGTACGACCGTGACGCCGGTCTATAAAGATAACGGCACGCGTAGCGGTTCATGCGTAGAAGGCGGGCCAGACAGCGTGGCTCAACAATTCTATGATTACCGTATTCAGCATCGAAACAATGATCTTACCCCACTTCGTCCATACCTTAGCGACAACCTGGCTAAACTGCTGACCGACGCCAGCCGCGATAATGCACACCGCGACCTGTTTAACAGCGATCCGTTCTCCAGTCGGGCTACGTTACCGGACAGTGCCAGCGTCGCCAGCGCATCGACTATTCCGAATAGTGATGCACGCAACATTCCGCTACGCGTAGAGCTGAAACAGGGTGACCAGAGCTGGCGTGATGAAGTGCTGATGATCCGCGAAGGCCAGTGCTGGGTCGTTGATGATGTCCGCTATCTGGGCGGCAGCGTACACGCGCCAGCCGGGACGTTGCGCCAGTCTGTCGAAAACCGTTAATCGCGCCATTTACTCGCCCAAATCATACCCCCCATTAATTGTCTGGCATTCTGCATAGAATGCCGACAATTATTCTTGCCCACTGGTGGCCCCGCTATTTTGTGCTATGTTTAGAGAAGAATGCGGTTTGCATTTAACTTTTAACGCATAAATATTGCATAACTATTCTGTCAAAGGTAGTATCTGCGGCTTCAATAGCTATCAGACTGCCAGTATCGAGTGTCAATGAGTATTCAATTAAACGGCATTAACTGCTTCTACGGCGCGCATCAGGCGCTGTTCGATATCACGCTGGATTGCCCTCAGGGTGAAACACTGGTGTTACTTGGCCCAAGTGGAGCCGGGAAAAGCTCGCTACTGCGCGTACTCAACCTGCTTGAGATGCCGCGCTCGGGCACGCTCTCTATTGCGGGTAACCGTTTCGACTTCACGAAAACTCCGTCAGATAAAGCCATTCGGGATCTGCGTCAAAACGTCGGCATGGTCTTTCAGCAATATAATCTTTGGCCGCATCTCACGGTGGTGCAGAACCTGATTGAAGCGCCCTGCCGCGTACTGGGTCTGACAAAAGAGCAAGCGATGGCGCGTGCCGAGAAACTGCTGGAACGACTGCGTCTGAAGCCGTACAGCGATCGCTATCCACTGCATCTGTCCGGCGGCCAGCAGCAGCGTGTGGCCATTGCCCGCGCGTTGATGATGGAACCACAGGTGCTGCTGTTTGATGAGCCTACCGCAGCGCTTGACCCAGAAATCACCGCCCAAAT
Organism: Citrobacter sp. Cf125; assembly: GCF_030333935.1. Classification (NCBI taxonomy): domain Bacteria; kingdom Pseudomonadati; phylum Pseudomonadota; class Gammaproteobacteria; order Enterobacterales; family Enterobacteriaceae; genus Citrobacter; species Citrobacter sp. Cf125. Next base: position 803,332 of record NZ_JAOWEY010000022.1, read on the forward strand.
CGTCAGCATCATTCGTGAGCTGGCGGAAACCAATATTACTCAGGTGATCGTCACCCACGAAGTGGAAGTTGCTCGTAAAACGGCCAGTCGCGTGGTGTACATGGAAAACGGTCATATCGTCGAGTTTGGGGATGCGAGCTGCTTTGCCAACCCGCAAACCGAAGCGTTTAAAAACTATCTTTCTCACTAAGATTCGGGACAATACAATGAAAAAAGTTCTGATTGCCGCGCTAATCGCAGGTTTTAGTCTTTCCGCTACCGCAGCCCAAACCATTCGTTTCGCCACCGAAGCGTCTTATCCTCCGTTTGAATCGATCGATGCTAACAACAAGATCGTAGGGTTTGACGTTGATCTGGCGAATGCGCTGTGTAAAGAGATTGACGCTACCTGTACCTTCACCAATCAGGCCTTCGACAGCCTGATCCCGAGCCTGAAATTCCGTCGTTTTGACGCGGTGATGGCCGGTATGGACATCACGCCTGAGCGTGAAAAACAGGTTCTGTTCACCACCCCTTACTACGACAACTCTGCGCTGTTTGTTGGCCAACAGGGTAAATACACCAGCATTGATCAGTTGAAAGGCAAAAAAGTCGGCGTTCAAAACGGGACGACGCACCAGAAATTCATCATGGATAAACATCCGGAAGTGACTACCGTGCCGTATGACAGCTATCAGAATGCCAAACTCGATCTGCAAAACGGTCGTATTGACGGCGTCTTTGGTGATACCGCAGTAGTAACAGAGTGGCTGAAAGACAATCCAAAACTGGCCGCGGTTGGCGACAAAGTCACGGATAAAGATTACTTCGGTACTGGTCTGGGCATCGCTGTGCGCCAGGGCAATACCGAGCTGCAGCAGAAATTTAACGCTGCGCTGGAAAAAGTGAAGAAAGATGGGACTTACGAGACCATCTACAACAAATGGTTCCAGAAGTAATATTTGATGAATGAATTTTTTCCTTTAGCAAGCGCCGCCGGGATGACCGTCGGCCTTGCCGTTTGTGCGCTGATCATTGGCCTTGCGCTCGCCATGTTTTTTGCCGTCTGGGAGTCAGTAAAATGGCGCCCGGTGGCATGGACGGGCTCGGCCCTGGTCACCATCCTGCGCGGTCTGCCAGAAATTCTGGTGGTTCTGTTTATCTATTTCGGCTCCTCACAACTGCTGCTGACGCTGGCTGATGGCTTTACGATCAATCTCGGGTTTGTACAAATCCCGGTTCAGATACAGATCGAAAACTTCGACGTCAGCCCGTTCCTGTGCGGTGTCATTGCACTGTCATTGCTGTATGCCGCTTACGCGTCGCAAACGCTGCGTGGCGCGCTGAAGGCCGTGCCACTCGGGCAATGGGAGTCAGGTCAGGCGTTAGGTTTGTCTAAAGCCGCGATCTTCTTTCGTCTGGTGATGCCGCAGATGTGGCGTCATGCCTTACCGGGACTGGGTAACCAGTGGCTGGTATTGCTGAAAGATACCGCGCTGGTCAGCCTTATCAGCGTGAACGATCTGATGCTGCAAACGAAGAGCATCGCTACCCGTACCCAGGAGCCGTTTACCTGGTACATTGTGGCGGCCGCTATTTACCTGGTGATTACGCTGGTGAGTCAGTACATTCTCAAACGCATTGACCTGCGCGCGACACGTTTTGAGCGGAGACCAGGCTGATGCTTGAGTATTTACCTGAATTGTTGAAAGGGCTGCATACCAGCCTGACGCTGACGGTCGCCTCCATCGTGGTTGCTCTGGTACTGGCGCTGATCTTCACCGTCATCCTGACGCTGAAAACGCCGGTACTGGTGTGGCTGGTTCGCGCTTATATCACGCTGTTTACCGGTACACCGCTGCTGGTGCAAATCTTCCTGATCTACTACGGACCAGGACAGTTTCCGGCATTGCAAGAATATCCGGTACTGTGGCATCTGCTCTCTGAACCCTGGTTATGCGCCTTAATTGCGCTGTCGTTAAACAGTGCGGCCTACACTACGCAACTGTTCTACGGCGCTATCCGTGCAATCCCGGAAGGCCAGTGGCAGTCCTGCGGTGCATTGGGGATGAGCAAAAAGGATACGCTGGCAATTCTGTTGCCGTACGCCTTTAAACGCGCCCTCTCCTCATATTCCAACGAAGTGGTGCTGGTATTTAAAAGTACCTCACTGGCTTACACCATCACCCTGATGGAAGTCATGGGTTATAGCCAGCTGCTGTACGGTCGTACTTATGACGTTATGGTATTCGGTGCTGCGGGTGTGATTTACCTGATCGTCAACGGCTTGCTGACACTGATGATGCGCTTAATCGAACGTAAAGCGCTGGCGTTTGAACACCGGAATTAAGCATATGCCTGATGGCGCTACGCTTATCAGGCCTACGGTTCATGCACCTTTTGTAGGCCGGATAAGGTGCTAGCACCACCATCCGGCAAATATGCATAAATTAAAATAATAAAGACGGACAACAACCTAAATTGTCCGTCTTTTTTTATGCCATTAAAAATATTTAATCATTTTTATTGCATATAAATTCATTAAATGGCATTGTTAATCCACGCCGCAGACACGGTAAATAATCATAAGATTGACAGACGGGAGTTCCACCATGAAAAAGTTAGTACTGGCCGCATTACTTGCTACTTTCGCCGCTGGCGCCTCAGCTGCTGATAAAATTAGTTTCGGTGTATCAGCCACGTATCCACCATTTGAATCACTGGACGCTAGTAATAAAATTGTCGGTTTTGACATCGACCTGGCAACGGCGCTGTGCAAACAAATGCAGGCAGAATGTACTTTCACCAATCACGCTTTCGATAGCCTGATCCCCGCGCTGAAATTCAAGAAATATGATGCGGTTATTTCCGGAATGGATATCACACCTGAGCGTAGCAAGCAGGTTGCATTTACTCAGCCTTACTATGCCAACTCCGCGCTGGTGATTGCGAAAAAAGACACCTATAAAACCTTTGCCGACCTGAAAGGTAAGCGCATCGGTATGGAAAACGGCACCACCCATCAGAAATACCTGCAGGATAAACATCCTGAGGTGAAAACCGTGGCCTACGATAGCTATCAGAATGCGATTATCGACCTGAAAAATGGCCGTATTGATGGCGTATTTGGCGATACTGCTGTGGTTAACGAGTGGCTGAAAACCAACCCGCAGTTAGGCGTAGCCACTGACAAAGTAACCGACCCGCAATACTTCGGTACTGGCCTTGGCATCGCGGTTCGCCCGGATAACAAAGCCCTGCTGGAAAAACTGAACAGCGCGCTGGCGGCAATCAAAGCTGACGGCACGTACAAGAAAATCAGCGATCAGTGGTTCCCGCAGTAACGTCTGCCCAATCTGAAAAGCCGCGCTCTGCGGCTTTTTTTATCTCTTCGCCTGCGCTTTCAGTCAGTTCTTACGCCATAAACACTTTCCTGGCATACACTTGTTAAAACGAAAAAAAGTGAGGCAAACGGATGATAGCGTTCCCTGCCAGTTTACTGATCCTCAATGGAAAAAGTGCTGATAATCTCCCCCTGCGTGATGCCATTGCGAAGCTTCGCGATGAAGGCGTGGAAATCCATGTTCGCGTGACCTGGGAAAAAGGCGATGCCCAACGCTACGTTGATGAAGCTCGTCAGCTAGGCGTTGAAACGGTGATTGCCGGCGGCGGCGACGGCACCATCAACGAAGTTTCGACGGCGCTGATCCAGTCGCAGGGCGACAATATTCCGGCGCTGGGTATTTTACCGTTGGGAACGGCAAATGATTTTGCCACCAGCGTGGGGATACCCGACGACCTCGATAAGGCATTAAAGCTGGCTATCGCCGCAAATGCGACAGCGATCGATATGGTGCAGGTCAATGATAAAACCTGTTTTATCAACATGGCGACCGGCGGCTTCGGCACACGTATCACTACCGAAACGCCGGAAAAACTCAAAGCTGCGTTGGGTGGCGTATCATACTTTATCCACGGATTAATGCGCATGGATACGCTCAAACCCGACGTCTGCGATATTCGTGGGGAAGATTTTCACTGGCAAGGTAAGGCGCTGGTGATTGGTATCGGTAATGGTCGTCAGGCTGGAGGCGGGCAACAGCTTTGCCCAACGGCGCTGATCAACGATGGTCTGTTGCAACTGCGCATTTTTACCGGCGAAGAACTGTTGCCAGGGCTGCTTTCGGCGTTAACGCAATCCGAAGACAACCCTAACATCATCGAGGGCGCATCATCGTGGTTTGATATCCGCGCCCCACACGAAATTACCTTTAATCTTGACGGCGAACCGCTCAGCGGACAGGAGTTTCATATTGAAATCCTGCCTGAGGCGTTACGTTGCAGACTGCCGCCGGGTTGTCCACTGTTGCGCTAACACAACGACACCCCGGCTGTAATCAGGCGATGGTAACTTTGCTGTCCAGATAAACATCCTGCACGGCGTTAATCAGCTTAACGCCGTCGGCCATGGTTTTCTTGAATGCTTTGCGTCCAAGAATCAGCCCCATGCCGCCTGCTCGTTTGTTAATCACCGCCGTACGTACCGCATCACTGAGATCGGTTTCGCCGCCAGCCGCGCCGCCGGAGTTAATTAACCCGGCGCGCCCCATATAACAGTTCGCCAGTTGATAACGTACCAGGTCAATTGGATTCTCGCTGGTCAATTTGGTGTAGACGCGATCGTCGGTGTAGCCAAAATTAACCGCTTTATACCCACCGTTATTTTCCGCCATTTTCTGCTTAACGATATCCGCTCCGATAGTGGCAGCCAGATGGTTAGCCTGTCCGGTAAGATCGGCAGAAACATGGTAATCCACGCCATCTTTTTTAAACGCGGAGTTACGCAGATACGCCCACAACACGGTAACCATACCCAGCTCATGGGCGCGCTCAAACGCGGCCGAAATCTCCTCAATCTGGCGACGGGATTCTTCTGAACCGAAATAGATGGTTGCCCCTACCGCAACCGCGCCCATATTGAACGCCTGCTCTACGCTGGCATACAGCGTCTGGTCGAACGTATTCGGATAGCTCAGCGTTTCGTTGTGGTTAATTTTAACGAGGAACGGAATGCGGTGCGCGTAGCGACGGGAGACAGAAGCCAGCACGCCATAGGTCGATGCCACGCAGTTACACCCTGCTTCGATAGCCAGCTCCACAATATTCTTCGGATCAAAGTACAGCGGGTTAGCCGCAAACGATGCGCCAGCGGAGTGCTCTACCCCCTGGTCCACCGGTAGAATCGACAGATACCCTGTCCCGGCCAGTCGACCCGTGTTATACAGCGTCTGCATGTTACGCAGCACGGCAGGCGGCCGATTGTTATCCACCATCACACGGTCGACGTAATCATGTCCAGGCAGGTAAAGTTGATCAGAAGGAATGGTCATACAACGATGCTGTAAAAGGTTGTCGGCGTCTTTGCCAAGCAACTGCGCAATATCAGTCATAGCTATGCTCCCGTAATTTCCGATTTGAAACCGGAATGTGGATTGTCCTGACCCGCTTTGTTGCGGGCAGCATTAAGCCTGGTACCGACTGCGTTTTTTTTCCATCTTTAGCGCACTTTTCAGCAACTTCTGCTGGCTCGATTCAGGAAGAAATAATGTTAAGGCGGTCAAATTTAGACCACAAAGGTATTTTAAAGGTATTATCAGATGGTACTATCAATGCGTACCTTACCTGTCATGAAGGATTTAAAGATGAAAACTACAGTTAAGCTGTCGTTCATGATGTTTGTAGAGTGGTTTATCTGGGGCGCCTGGTTTGTACCGCTGTGGCTGTGGCTGAGTAAAAGCGGCTTTAGCGCCGGGGAGATCGGCTGGTCCTACGCTTGTACCGCGATCGCCGCGATCCTGTCGCCCATTCTGGTCGGTTCAATCACTGACCGCTTTTTCTCCGCGCAAAAAGTGCTGGCGGTGTTGATGTTCGTCGGCGCTATTCTGATGTACTTCGCCGCCCAGCAAACCACCTTCAGCGGATTCTTCCCGCTGTTACTGGCCTATTCGTTGACCTATATGCCGACGATTGCGCTGACTAACAGTATTGCTTTTGCCAACGTACCGGACGTTGAGCGTGATTTCCCGCGCATCCGAGTGATGGGAACCATCGGCTGGATTGCCTCTGGTTTGGCCTGCGGTTTCTTACCGCAAATGCTTGGCTATAGCGACATTTCACCCACCAATATTCCCCTGCTGATCACTGCCGGAAGCTCTGCACTGTTGGGCGTCTTTGCGTTCTTCTTACCGGATACGCCACCAAAAAGTACCGGCAAAATGGATTTCAAAGTCATGCTGGGTCTGGATGCGCTGATCCTGCTGCGCGATAAAAATTTCCTCGTCTTTTTCTTTTGTTCTTTCCTGTTTGCGATGCCACTGGCGTTCTATTACATCTTCGCCAACGGCTACCTGACAGAAGTCGGAATGAAAAACGCCACCGGTTGGATGACGCTGGGCCAGTTCTCTGAAATCTTCTTTATGCTGGCACTACCGTTTTTCACCAAACGATTTGGCATTAAAAAGGTATTATTGCTTGGTCTTATTACTGCGGCGATCCGCTACGGATTTTTCGTTTACGGTGGTGCGGAAGAATATTTCACTTACGCCCTGCTGTTTCTCGGCATTCTGCTGCACGGTGTCAGTTACGACTTCTATTACGTCACGGCCTACATCTATGTCGATAAAAAAGCGCCGGTTCACATGCGCACCGCAGCGCAAGGGCTTATCACCCTCTGCTGTCAGGGATTCGGCAGCCTGCTCGGTTACCGTCTGGGCGGCGTGATGATGGAAAAAATGTTTGCTTACCAGGAACCGGTTAATGGTCTCACCTTTAACTGGGCTGGCATGTGGGGATTTGGCGCGGTCATGATTGCCGTCATTGCCGTGATGTTTATGATTTTCTTTCGCGAATCTGACAAAGAAATCACCGCCATTAAGGTGGACGATCGCGATGTAGCGTTGAAACAAGGGGAAGTAAAATGAAAGCAGAACGTATTCTCGGTGCTCTTTATGGGCAGGCGTTAGGGGATGCGATGGGCATGCCGTCGGAACTGTGGCCAAGAACCCGGGTTAAAGCCCATTTCGGTTGGATCGACAGTTTTTTGCCTGGTCCGGCGGAAAATAATGCTGCCTGCTACTTTAACCAGGCAGAGTTTACTGATGACACGTCTATGGCGCTGTGTCTGGCAGATGCCCTGCTTGAGTGCGACGGAGAGATTGTACCCGACGTTATTGGTCGCAATATTCTGGCCTGGGCAGAGCGTTTTGATGCCTTTAATAAAAACGTGCTCGGCCCGACCTCAAAAATTGCGCTCAAAGCCATTCGCGACGGCAAACCTGTCGCCGAACTGGAGAATAATGGCGTGACCAACGGTGCGGCAATGCGCGTTTCGCCACTGGGATGCCTGCTACCCGCCCGCAATCTTGATGCCTTTATCGATGATGTGGCAATGGCCTCCAGCCCGACGCATAAATCGGATCTGGCTATCGCGGGAGCCGTTGTCGTCGCGTGGGCGGTATCGCGGGCCATCGACGGAGGAACATGGTCGGAGATTGTCGACGCACTACCTGCCATTGCCCTGCACGCGCAGCAAAAACGAATCACCACCTTTAGCGCATCGCTTTGTGCACGCCTTGAACTGGCGCTGAAAATCGTCCGTAACGCCGATGGTGTCGAGTCCGCCAGCGAGCAGTTGTATCAGGTTGTGGGGGCAGGAACCAGCACCATTGAGTCTGTGCCTTGCGCCATCGCGATGGTCGAACTGGCGCAGACCGATCCCAACCGCTGCGCCATTCTGTGCGCGAACCTCGGCGGCGATACCGATACCATCGGAGCGATGGCAACCGCCATTTGTGGCGCGCTGCACGGCGTCGACGCGATTGACCCGGCATTGAAGCAGGAGTTGGATGCGGTTAATGAGCTGGACTTTACCCGCTACGCCAACGGGTTAATACGACTGCGTGAGCAGCGGGAGGCGCTATGAGCACCATGCGCCTGCAACAACTTCTCTCGCAGTTACGAACACAGCGGCCAGTAACGGTGGTGGGTGCAGCGGTGATTGATGTCATTGCCGATGCGTATGCCCTCCCCTGGCGAGGCTGTGATATCGAACTCAAACAGCAAGGCGTGAACGTTGGCGGCTGCGCACTCAATATTGCCGTAGCGCTCAAGCGTTTAGGTATCGACGCCAGTAATGCGTTACCGCTGGGTCAGGGGGTGTGGGCCGACATTATCCGCAATCGGATGGCAAAAGAGGGGCTGCACAGCCTGATCGACAACGCCGAAGGCGATAACGGCTGGTGTCTGGCGCTGGTGGAACCGGATGGCGAACGTACCTTTATGTCCTTTAGCGGCGTTGAGAATCAGTGGAATTCCGCCTGGCTGGCACAGCTGGATATCCCGCGTCATAGCCTGGTGTATCTCTCGGGTTATCAGCTAGCGTCCCCGTGCGGTGAATTGCTGGTGCAGTGGCTGGAAGGTCTGGAAGAGGTGACACCGTTTATCGATTTTGGTCCGCGCATCGGCGACATTCCCGAGCCCTTACTGGTACGAATTATGGCCTGCCGTCCGCTGGTGTCACTTAATCGTCAGGAGGCGGAAATTGCTGCCGAGCGATTTGCATTGAGTCAGGATGTGGAAGGTTTTGGCGCAGAATGGGTGCAGCGTTTCACCGCACCGGTGGTCGTGCGTCACGATAAAGACGGCGCATGGTATTTCAGCGCACAGACATCCGGCTGCGTACCGGCATTTGCAACGGCGGTCGTTGATACTATCGGCGCAGGAGACAGCCACGCCGGCGGCATGCTGGCCGGACTAGCGTCTGGCTGGACGCTGGCCGACTCAGTGCTGTTAGGTAACGCGGTGGCGTCATGGGTAGTTGGGCATCGTGGCGGCGATTGCGCCCCATCACGCGAGGCGCTACTCCTCGCACACAAAAACGTATAGATCGCTACGACAGTAACTGATGCTGTATTCAATAGGCCGTTGCTGCTGGTCAAGCGCTACCTGCTTGATCACCAGTACCGGCACTTTACTATCCATTTGAATGTGCGCCTGGAACTCTGCATCCGGCATTCTGGCGCTAACGCGTGAGCGCGTACGCTGTGGGAAAATATGCTGGCTACGAAAATAGTCATACAGAGAAACACCAATGGCATCCACATCATGAATTAGATGTGCGGGTACCCAAGACTCTTCAATAGATACTGCGTCTTCGTCAACGTAACGAATGCGTTTGAGCAGAAAGACATCACTTCCTGTGACAACTGCCAACTGCTGTGCCACCTCTTCCGGGCAAGGTACAATTCTTTTGTTAACCCACAACGTATCCGGTTTTTTACCGCGCAACACCACCTGCTGAGAAAAACCGCGCGCTTCTTTGAGCGAATACTCGAAGATATTGTTGATTTGCGTTCCGTAACCGCGGGCACGTGTTACTACACCCTCTTCTTCCAGGGCCTGCATCGCCTTGCGTACCGTAATCCGAGAAACGCCGGTCAACTGGCTGAGGTCGCGCTCGCCGGGCAGGATATTGCCGTGCTCCAGGATCCCACTGCGCACAGCATTCTTCACCGTCTGCGCAAATTTCATATACAGCGGCGTGTTATCCGCCGCTGAAATACGTTCATTCAGTTGTGCGATAAGCTGGGTATGCGCTTGTTCCATTTATCTTTTCCCTGGCCGCCGTTTCTGCAGCCAGTATACCCATTACCACCACGCGTGAAAATGATGCACCGGACCAATTCCCTCGCCAACCTCCAGCGTGTCTGCCTGTGCCAGCGCCGCTGAAAGCCACAGTTTGGCTTCCTGTACGGTATCGGCCCAGTTGTTATGGCGCGGACGCAAGGCTGCCAACGCCGCCGATAGCGTACAACCGGTGCCATGGGTATTTTTGGTCATCACCCTCGGCGCGGTAAAACGCTGCTCGCCGTCGCGAGTAAAGAGCCAGTCCGGGCTTTGCGCGTCATCCAGATGACCGCCCTTCATCAACACCGCCTCGCAACCCAGCGCCCGTAGCGCTCTTCCCTGCTCTAACATCTCCTGCTCAGTCTGCGCATGCGATGCCCCGAGCAGTGCAGCTGCTTCGGGTAAATTAGGGGTGATAATCGAAACCTGTGGCAGCAAACGGGTACGCAGCGTTTCTACCGCCGAGGGTGACAGCAACGGATCGCCACTTTTCGCCAACATCACCGTGTCCAGCACCACATTTTGTACCCGATGGCGACGCAAACGTTCGGCGACCGCTTCAACAATATCCGTCTCCGCCAACATACCAATTTTTGTGGTGTCGATACGCACATCACTCAACACAGAGTCCAGCTGCGCAGCGACAAAGTCAGGTTCAATACGATACACCGACTGCACCCCGCGCGTATTTTGCGCCACCAACGCCGTAATAACGGAACAGCCGTATACGCCCAGCGCCGAGAAGGTTTTTAAATCGGCCTGAATACCCGCGCCACCGCTTGGATCGGTTCCGGCGATCGTTAATGCGTTAATCCGTTTCATGCTTACTCCTGGGCGTTCAGGTTATAGAGGGCGTCGAGAAATGCCGGGACAAAGCTGCCCGGTCCGTTTGATTGCTCGGTGGCGATTTGCCCGGCCTGTTTCATCCAGCTACAAGCGGAGGCGACGTTATCAAGTCGGTCACCACGCAAGGCACAACTGGCTGCAACAACCGCTGATAGCGCGCATCCGGTGCCCACCACGCGAGTCATTAACGAGTCGCCGCCGTCCACGCAAACGGTACGCTGATCATCGGTGACGTAATCCACTTCGCCGGTAACCACGACAATGGTCCCAATCTGACGAGCCAGCGCCTGCGCTGCCGGAAGCGCAGCGACAGCTGTATCGGTTGTATCCACGCCACGTCCCCCACCGTTCATGCCGGCCAGAGCAAGTATTTCCGAAGCGTTGCCACGAATAGCAGCAGGCTGTAGCGACAGTAAATCCAGACAAAAGCGGCGGCGAAACTCAAGCGCGCCTACGGCAACGGGATCGAGCGTCCACGGGGTTTTAGCATGATAAGCCCGCTCAACGGCGGCGCGCATCGCCGTGGCCCGCTCCTGAGTTAAGGTGCCGACATTAACCAGCAATGCACTGGCAATAGCGGCGAATTGGCTGGCTTCTTCAGGTTCGATCACCATCGCCGGCGATGCGCCCAGCGCCAGTAATGTATTGGCAGTAAAGCTTTGCACGACCTCATTGGTCATACAGTGTGTGAGCGGGGATAGGGTTCTAAATTGGTGCAAAGTATGAGCCGCGAGCGCGCGGCTGTGCAGGTCAGGCTGCATGGTTCAGCTCCTGCCCGCGCGAAGAAGGGACACGGGCAGTGTCAGACTTCCCTACGCTGGCATTATCCAGATCAGGTGGTACGGGTATTTCTCAGCCTTCACAAGGAAGGGCACCCCGAGTCGTTGAAACACAAACGTAATACGCTGGTTTCAGTAACAGGATACTGCCTGTGCTTAGCGATGTAAATTGGCGTACTACCCGCCCCCACAGTGAAACTACTGGTCAAGGTTGCTGCAATTCTGTACTTTCATTTACACTTTTTACGAAATGACTGGAGTGATCACAAAATAGTGCTTGTCAGACATCCGGTATGCCAGGAATGATACATGACTGATTTTGATGACCCGAAGAGGTAGAGAGGATGGGTATGAAGAATAAAATGTTGCTGGGTGCACTTCTGCTTGCAAGCAGCGTCGTCTGGGCCGCGCCAACCGCAACAGCTGCCCCCACCGGTATCGATAAGTATGAACTGAGCAGCTTTATTGCTGACTTCACCCATTTCAAACCCGGTGACAAGGTTCCACCACTGTATCTCACCGAAGAATACACCATTAAACAGTGGAATCTACGCAATCTGCCCGCGCCGACGGCAGGCACCCACTGGACCTACATGGGCGGCGCGTATGTGCTGGTCAATGATGCCGATGCTAAGATCATTAAAGCTTACGATGGCGAGATTTTTTATCACCGGTAATCGAATAAAAACACGTACTTTCAGCAAGAAAGTACGTGAGATAACCACCAATCAATTAGTCGTAAGATACCGCAAAGGTCACTTTACTTTGTACGTCACCAGGCTGTAGTGATTCTCCTGTTACGCGAACATATTTCGCAGTGATGGGAAAAGTGTAACTACTTTTGATTTCAGTCAGTTTAGCTATTTTGTTCATCAGCGTATCCCCCAATTTCAACGGCGATGTCGCACTGCCGTTAAAAATCTGGAAACCCACTCCCTTTGCGCCATTCATTACGGTATTTTTCAGTATCGTTCCACTACTATCCCAGTCGCCGCGTACCACTTTAAAACTCACTGGATTGGTAGTGACGTTATTGATGCTTTCGCATTTCAGTTCCAGTTCTGTGGAACCAGATTTAGTATTGTTTACGCTTAACATTTCTTTTAACGTCGTATTCGGCATCTTAATTTCGTATGTCGACTGAGAGAAACGACAGGTTGTTGGTTTGTGCTTGACGGTAAATGTAATATTTTGTGCGTAAGTGTTTTTACCACTCAGTTTACCTGTCAACCAACACCATAGCCACGCCCCAAGACTCTTCCGACATGAATTATCAGCTAAAATATTGATTGCCGGACGCCCCAAATTTATCGTATTACCACTAGATATCGTTAAATCAGCACTGCCAGGTGTTATATATGAAACTTCAAGAATAAATGGTTTTGAGTTAAACGCCTCTTGTGTTGTATATGATTTTGAGGCAATTACCCCTCCCCCATTACCCGTCGCAACAGGAAATTCAGTATTATCGAGCATGTTAAATTTTAGAAAAATAGATTTATTCGCCCCGGGCTCCTTCAATTCTATGACATAGTTTTGAAATGGCGTCGTATAATCCATAAAATCTGTATTTTCATTACATGAAAAAGTATCGTTTAGGTTTGTGTTTATTAAAAGACGAACAGGAGAACCCACCTTTACTGTCGTCATGTCCAGCTCTATCGTTTGTTGTGCTGATGTATTCGAACCTAAGGTACATTTAGCCTGCCCCAAGAAAGGAAGCAACCATAAAATTAAAACCCAATATTTTTTCATAAACGAATCCCTTATCGGCAAATATAGACTTTATTCTCATCAATCACCTTATCGAAGGTAATCGTGCAGAATTGTCCCTGCTTTTTATTAACCACGACGCGTACCGATGCGGGAATGTCGTTGGTGCGAATAAATAACCGACTGCCCTGGCCGATTAGACCGACGTTATTACCTGCGCTATCTTCAACCTCATAGCCGAACGATAACGGAGAGCCGTCTGGTCGTTGGGCGAGGAAATACCATAGTTTACGCCGATCGGTTTCAAACTCCGTCATCACGACCGAGCCGCGATAAGGGACATTAGCTTTACGATTACCCAGCAGCGCCACATCGCTTTTACTGTCGGACAAATCCAGCATCAGCATATTTTCACGATACGGCGTCAGGCTGTCATACACAGCGTAACCTTTGCTGTCCGTTGTTAAGTAACGGTGTCCCTGCACCGCCGCCCCCTGTAAACCCGGCGCTTTAACAATGGCGAAAGTATCGGAAAGCCGGGACGTCAGCGCCACGCCGTCAGACCACACCACAACACCGCCCTGAATATTACTGCTGGCCTGTTGATACTTATTCGACTGGCTGTAGTTGCCGCCTATGGTCGCTATCTGCGCGCGCCAGGCCATATTACCGCCCGCAGTTGTTTCATTCCCCTGCCGCTGATGGCTGAGGTTGGCGCCGTAGCTAAACTGATCGCGATTACCCGCCACCCCGCTTAAGCTGGTGTTATTCGACTGATAACCGTCATCATCGAATGTCGTTGAGTTAGAGACAAACAGATCGCGGCGAGGGGTAGATATCCCGTCCCCCCACGAGAATGGGATGGAGATATACAGGTTAAAACGCTTATCCTCGTGATTATCCTCATCGTACGTTTGGCTAACGGCAAAGGTATAGCTGATACGTTGCCAGGAGTTCGAATAACTTATTTGATAATCTTTACCCGTTCCGCTGCGTTGCCAGTAATCACGCCACAAACCGCTTACGGCCAGAAATCCCAAGTCGCCAGGCAATGCCTGATTGATGTTCAGGGAAAAACTGTTCTTACGGCCAAAGTCATTCTGATAATAATCAGCAATGTCATAAACATCATTTTCATCGCGGTTGTAGCTATTTTTGTTATTCGCCCAAACGTGATCGTTAAAGGTACGATAATCCCGCGAAGAGTAGCGAAAGGCCGCCAGCGCAAACTGAGTTCCGGTCTGTGCAACATATTTATTCCATGCTACCTGATAACTCTGTCCGTCAAAAACGCCGTTATCCTGCTCACTGTGCGATCGTGTGGCGTCTACCGAAACCGCACCAATTGGCGTATTCCATCCTGTGCCAAGCACAAATGAATAATAGTTATCCGATAACATTGAGCCGCCATAAACTGTAAGCAGATTGTTCAAGCCATAAAAATAACTACCCTGCATAAAATCAGACTGATTACTCGCACCTGCAATATCGCTACGTCCGGCAGCTAAATCATATTTCGCCACACCCGTCTGCAACATATTCGGTACCGATGAATAAGGTACCAGGTAATGTCTTATCGAACCATCTGCCTCTTTAACACTCACATCCAGATCTGCACCACCGCCGGCAAGCTGCAAATCATCAATAGCAAATGGGCCTGGAGAGACCTCTTTTTGATAAATCACAAAACCGTTTTGTTCGATGGTTACCAGCGCGTTGCTCTGGGCAATACCACGTACTACAGGGGTAAAATTCTGTTTTGAGTTCGGTAACATTTGCATATCACGCCAGATACGCACCCCGCGAAAGCGTACCGCGTCAAAAATATCTGCCCCGGTATACATGTCCCCGGCGCGCAATGTACCGAGAATTGACGGAATACCACGTTCCACATATAACGTATTACTTTTCCACTCACCGCTACCTTCGTTGCCTTTGGTATAGTTGGCATTCGAATGCAACTGCCAGCCAAGCAAATTCAATCCGCTGTTCAGATTAACATAGCTACTTTTATCATTACCGCCGTGTTTATAATCACTGTAATACTGGCTGACATAATAAGCCGTATAAAACGCATTTATTCCACGATCCCAAGTTTCTGGAGGCATATAACCCGGTTCATATTCGTTCACAAATGCCTGAGGTACGCTCAGATTTAATGCAAACTGCCCAATATCATACCCTATGCTGCCGCCCTGGACTGCTGAACGTAGCGAAACACAATCCACGCTTTTATCCGCTTTAATACCGTCGGTACGAATGCCTATCTGCTGTAATTGTGCCCAGGATAAACATGTTTCATCGGGATCGGTTTTAATATTAATATCATACTGACCACGCCACTGATTATTCAGATAAACGTCCATCTCGTACATGCCTGGCATGGGCTTATCACCATCAATTAGATAGCGTGATATTTTTTCACCATTTAAACCACCAATCATAAAGTGGGTGTCAAACGTTTCTTCTTCAGCCCATACAGATGATGAAGTCGCCAGCACCGACAAAATGGCCAGTGTAATCGAATTAATCTTTGACATAGCCAGTCCTTGAGCTATTTTTCAGTTTTGATTTTTTCACTCAAATAATTGCCGTGATCATCAATAAGCGTAACATTGTAATGACTCACAATAGCAGCAGTGCTCAGCATTTTTTCTGACCACGGTGCCAACAGCATAGTTTCTTTATTAAGTTTCGCTTTACCGCTAAGCTCAGGGATAGTTATCCAGTTAGCCGAATTATTCTTGATTGTAATACCGCTACCACTATTCCTGATGTTCAGTTGGGTAAAGCTATTTTTATCAACGCCGGCAATTCCCTGTGGGCGATAAATAAATTTAATACGGTTTTGCATCGCAAATTTAATGATGTTCTTACCTTCGGAATCCGCAGAGTTCGGTGGGATATCCAGCACGTTAAGGAAGAATAAACTTTCGCGATCTTTCGGCAACGTATTTGGCAACAGCTTAATTTTCAGCTGTTGGCCAGAACCACCGCTCACCTTTGCCACCGGCGGTGTCATCACAAACGGTACCTGAATTTTCTCCGGCGGCAGGTCGGTGTCACCATCATCAATCCACGACTGGACGAGTGCACTGCGATTGCCTTCATTCATTAACTGCACGGTAATCTCTTTTTTCTGCGCCGGATAAATGATACGCGTACCGTAAATATAAATCCCACCCCACGCAGGCAATACTGTGCCAGCCAAAAATAATGCTAATATCTTTTTCATTATAATTATCCTTACTACAGAAATAATCGGCGGCCGCAGCCGCCGACAAACAGGATAGTAATCTTAATCAGTAACTACGGTCATCGTAAGCGAAGAGGCAACATCACCACTCTCGACAATACCAGTTCCAACTTTCGCATAACGCGCACTAAAGTCCAGAACATATTTATTGTCGGCTGTTTTGGTTAACTGAATACCAGACTCAGGATTAACCTGTTCATTACCATAATAGACTGCAAAACCAGCACCGTTATTCGAGGCAGTATTTCGTGTAATGTATTTATTCGTGCTGTCGAATTGAGAACTGGAAAAAGTAATTTTCGGTGCTTCAGTCCCCGTACACTCTACTGTCAGTGGTACAGTAGTTTTATTTGTGTAACCATCATAAACACCACCAGCACTCAAAGCATTTAATCTGTCAGCACCAATTTGGTTCATACCAATAGTCGCGGTGGAATCACCAGTAAATTTACAGGTAGTTCCAACCACCTTACCCGTAATAATTAATTCACCCTGATCGGTATCAGCAGCAAAAGCCCCAGCGCTCATAAATACAACAGACAGAACAGCAGCAGAAATAATTGAACGTTTCATAATATCTTCCCTAATGAATTAATTTCGATTTGTTAAGAGCAGTTATCTCTTGAAAAGAAATTCTCACAGCTGAAACGTTGCCGCAATGTAAACACGTTGTTTTATTGATTTAAAACAAGTTACAAATCGCAATATACATGCAACAAATAAATCAGGATTTGTATTATTTTCAGAATTAATAAATCTATGCAATTAACTGCCAGGAAGGATTTATTCTATGCATAAAAAACCACATATCATTCATTAAAATGATATGTGGTTAATAAAGGCGTTCTTTTTAATCGTAGCGATTGAGTACGATCTGTCGCGTGGTATCGCCAGGGACTGTAACCACTTCCGTCACCACCCCGCGCGCAGGTGAAGAAGCAATATCGTTAACAGTTGAAAAATGAAGTGTCTTGCCACACCGCTGTTGCACGTCGTTATTCACAACATCGGTACTACAGGTTGGTTTGGTTACTCGTCCACTGATTGTTAAGGTCGCGGTATCGGAAGCAAACGCAGATGCACTTATTCCATAAGTCAGAATGATAGTTCCCATCAGCGAGCTAATTTTCATTTTTATCGTCACCTCTGTGGTTAACATCAAATAACATGCAGATGGCCTGTCAGCGTAATACGGGCAAAACGCGCTGTTCAATCCAATTGAAATTGTAGATTAATGAGATAGATTTGATCAATTACAATGATGCATTGAGATGATTTATTCGGAAAAAGGTATGAATTATAAACGCAGAATGAACAATATCGTAATATTTTTAAATTTAATATATTCACCGCATCAATAATACATTAATGCGGTGAATATCTGTAACGCTATAAATTACACCGCGCGGAAAGCAATCTCGCCCGGAATAACTTCTCCCTGCCAATACAGCTGTGCCGCCACACGCCCTGCAAGGTCGCGGTAAATGGCGGTAAATTCGCTGTCTGGACGGCTGATAACCGTCGGCGTACCGCGATCGAGGTCTTCACGCAGAGAAATATGCAGCGGCATTTGTCCCAGCAGTTGGGTGTGGTACTGCTCGGCCAGTTTCTGCGCGCCACCGGTGCCAAAGATTGGCTCATGGTGACCACAATTGCTGCAAATATGCATACTCATATTCTCAACAATACCCAATACCGGCACTTCGACTTTTTCGAACATCACAATGCCTTTTTTCGCATCGATCAGCGCGATATCCTGCGGCGTAGTGACAACAACCGCGCCCGTTACCGGAATGTTCTGCGCCAGCGTCAGCTGGATGTCACCAGTGCCCGGCGGCATATCCAGTACCAGATAATCAAGATCCGGCCATAAGGTTTCCTGCAACATCTGCAACAGCGCTTTACTGGCCATCGGGCCGCGCCACACCATCGCGTTATCGTCAGTGACCAGATAACCAATGGAGTTCGTTGCCAGACCATGAGACATGATCGGCGCCATGTGGGTACCATCTGGCGAGGTTGGACGCTGGTTTTCCGCGCCAAGCATTGTCGGGATAGACGGACCATAAATATCGGCGTCCAGAATCCCCACCTTCGCCCCTTCTGCAGCCAGTGCCAGCGCCAGGTTCACGGCGGTAGAGGATTTACCCACGCCACCTTTACCTGAACTGACGGCGATGATGTTTTTCACACCATTAATACCTGGCTGATTTTTCACGCGTTTCAGCGTCGCGATGTTATGCGACAGTTTCCAGTCGATCGCTTTCGCGCCGGTAATACGCAGCAGATCGGCGCTACATTGCTCTTTTAAGTCCTCAAACGCGCTATGCCAGACGAACGGCATGACCAGCTCAACGTGCAACGTGTCATCCATCCAGGCGACGTGGTGCAACGCTTTAAGCGTCGTCAGATTATGCTTCAGGGTTGAATGCTGAAAATTCGCCAGCGTCCCGGCAACCATGGCGCGCAGGGTCTCTGGTGATTTGGCCTGGGATTGTGCGTTCATCCCGACTCCTTTTTGTTGTTCTGAATATACAATAGTCACCAGGTAGTTTACTCCAACCGCAACAATTATTCATTTACGGATAAATGCCCTTATCGCTTGGCGCAGTAATTACCATTTTGGTACTATCAAAGCCCTTTTCACTACAAAAGAAGTAATTGCCCACTATGACTCAAGTCGCGAAGAAAATTCTGGTAACGTGCGCGCTGCCGTACGCCAACGGCTCAATCCACCTCGGCCATATGCTGGAGCACATCCAGGCTGATGTCTGGGTCCGTTACCAGCGAATGCGCGGCCACCAGGTTAACTTCATCTGCGCGGACGACGCACACGGTACGCCAATCATGCTGAAAGCACAGCAGCTTGGGATCACGCCAGAGCAGATGATCGGTGAAATGAGTCAGGAGCATCAGACTGATTTTGCAGGTTTTGACATCAGCTATGACAACTACCACTCGACGCACAGCGAAGAGAACCGTGAGCTGTCTGAGCTGATTTACACGCGCCTGAAGGAAAACGGTTTTATTAAGAACCGTACAATCTCCCAGCTTTACGATCCGGAAAAAGGCATGTTCCTGCCGGATCGTTTTGTTAAAGGCACCTGCCCGAAATGTAAGTCTCCGGATCAGTACGGCGATAACTGTGAAGTCTGCGGCGCAACCTACAGCCCGACCGAACTTATCGAGCCGAAATCCGTTGTGTCTGGCGCGACGCCGGTGATGCGTGACTCCGAACACTTCTTCTTTGATCTGCCGTCATTCAGCGAAATGCTGCAGGCGTGGACGCGCAGCGGCGCGTTACAGGAGCAGGTCGCCAACAAAATGCAGGAATGGTTCGAATCCGGCCTGCAACAGTGGGATATTTCCCGCGATTCCCCGTACTTCGGTTTTGAAATCCCGAATGCGCCTGGCAAATACTTCTACGTCTGGCTGGACGCGCCAATTGGCTATATGGGTTCATTCAAAAACCTGTGCGATAAGCGCGGTGACACCACCAGCTTTGATGAATACTGGAAGAAAGATTCCGACGCCGAGCTGTATCACTTCATCGGTAAGGATATCGTTTACTTCCACAGCCTGTTCTGGCCTGCCATGCTGGAAGGCAGTAACTTCCGTAAGCCGACCAACCTGTTCGTCCACGGTTATGTGACGGTGAACGGCGCGAAGATGTCTAAATCTCGTGGCACCTTCATTAAGGCAAGCACCTGGCTGAAGCACTTCGATGCCGACAGTCTGCGCTATTACTACACGGCGAAACTATCTTCACGTATTGATGACATCGACCTGAACCTGGAGGACTTTGTCCAGCGCGTTAATGCCGATATCGTCAACAAAGTAGTCAACCTGGCATCCCGTAATGCAGGCTTTATTGCTAAGCGTTTTGACGGCATTCTGGCGACTGAGCTGGCCGACCCGGCGCTGTATAAAACCTTCACCGACGCCGCAGCAGTGATCGGCGAAGCATGGGAAAGCCGTGAATTTGGTAAAGCTATTCGTGAAATCATGGCGCTGGCCGACGTGGCAAACCGCTACGTTGACGAACAAGCACCGTGGGTTGTGGCTAAACAGGAAGGCCGCGATGCCGACCTGCAGGCAATTTGCTCCATGGGCATTAACCTGTTCCGTGTGCTGATGACCTACCTGAAGCCGGTTCTGCCAACGCTTGCTGAACGTGTGGAAGCGTTCCTTAACTGCGAACTGAGCTGGGATGCCATTGAGCAGCCACTGCTCGGTCACAAGGTCAACACCTTTAAAGCGCTGTACAATCGCATCGACATGAAACAAGTTGAAGCGCTGGTGGAAGCGTCGAAAGAAGAAGTGAAAGCCGCTGCCGCACCAGTAACCGGTCCGCTGGCGGATGACCCGATTCAGGAAACCATCACCTTTGACGATTTCGCCAAAGTTGACCTGCGCGTAGCGTTGATTGAAAACGCCGAATTCGTGGAAGGTTCCGACAAACTGCTGCGTCTGACGCTGGATCTCGGTGGTGAGAAACGAAACGTCTTCTCTGGTATTCGTTCTGCGTATCCGGATCCACAAACCCTGATTGGCCGCCAGACCATTATGGTTGCTAACCTGGCTCCTCGTAAGATGCGCTTCGGCATTTCTGAAGGGATGGTAATGGCCGCAGGTCCTGGCGGGAAAGATATCTTCCTGTTAAGCCCGGATGAAGGTGCAAAACCAGGCCAACAGGTGAAGTAAGTCAAGTATCTCAAGCGCTGCAACCGCAGCGCTTTTTTTTTGCTACGTGAGTGCTTCCTCTAATCTTAACCCTTAATCCATTTTCGGACTGCTCAGTTGTTAATATTAGATTTATTCTATACTGCACTGGGATCAAGATAGTCCGGGCTTACCAGATTCGTGGAGGTTATTGTTTAACATCCGATATTCATGAAATGGAGTTTTACATGAAAGCGTTACATAAATTTTTCACTCTCGCCGTGGTATCGGTTGTGTTTTTTTCCCTGGCAGGATGCGGTGATAAAGTAGAGACAAAAACATTTAATGCCAACCTCAACGGTTCGGATATCACTGTCTCTTACACCTATAAAGGTGATAAGGTCCTGAAGCAAATCTCTGAAAGTAAAATCAGCTATGCGTCAGTCGGTGCCAGCAATAAAGAAGAAGCAGCAAAAGTATTCGACGCATTAAGCGCCAAATATCAAAACATTACTGGTATAGAAGAAAAACTCACCTATTCAGATACCTACGCGCAAGAAAATGTCACTATCGATATGGAAAAAGTTGATATAAAAGCGTTGCAGGCCATTTCAGGGATGAAACTATCTGAAAACGCCGATAAAAACATCAGCATGAAGCAAATGCAAACGGTAATGGAATCGGCGGGTTTTAAAGAAGTGAAGTAAAGCAACGGCGACCCGATTTTGATCGTGGTCGCCAGCGCTGCTTTACGCTTTCTTTTTATGCTCTCGCGACGTTAAACCACGCAGAAAATAACGCAGGAACTGATCGCCGCATTCGCGATAATTCTTATGGTCCGGCGCGCGCATCATGGCGGTAATTTCCGGCATCGACACACGGAATTTCTGCTCGGTCATAATTGCCAGAATATCATCGGTTTTCAGTGAAAAAGCGATACGCAGTTTTTTCAGCACCGTATTATTGTTAACACGACGCTCAAGTGCCAGTTCCGGTGCAGAATCATCTTTACCACGCAGATGATAAATCAGACCGTTTAAAAAACCGGAGAGAATGATATCCGGGCAGCGAACAAACCCGTCTTCATCTTCTTTTGTCGTCCAGGTATCGAAATTTGCGGAGATGGATTCCATGTCAGCAAGCGCAAGAATACGCACCATGTCGTTATTGTTCGCTTTCAGGGTGTAGCGCAGGCTACGAAGAATATCGTTACTTAGCATAGAGCCTTCAACTGTCGGTGATGCAATGGCGCGCAGTGTATCAGTTTTACAGTCCAATCGCCTCTTTTAGACTTTTAAGATAACGACGACTCACCGGAACAGTCAGCCCGTTACGCAAAATCAGTTCCGCCTGGCCGTTGTCTTCCAGACGGATCTCCTGCAATTGCGCCATATTTACCAGATATTGTCTATGACAACGCAGCAGAGGAGTACGGCTCTCCAGCGTCCTGAGCGTCAGCTCAGTGAAGCCTTCTTTACCATCACTGCTGGTCACATATACGCCACTCATACGGCTGCTGATAAACGCCACGTCATCCATTTGCAACAAATAAATTCGGCTGTGACCGCTGCACGGAATAAACTTCAGCGCCTGCTGATTTTCTGGCAGGAGTGATACATCCTGCTTCGTGCGCTCCTGACGCAAACGGATCAGCGTTTTTTCCAGCCGAGCTTCTTCGATCGGCTTGAGCAGATAATCAAACGCATGTTCTTCAAAGGCTTTCACCGCATACTCATCAAAGGCGGTCAGAAAAACAATGTACGGACGATGCTCGGGATCAAGCATGCCAACCATTTCCAGGCCGCTGATTCGCGGCATCTGAATATCAAGGAACAGAACATCCGGACGCAATTTATGTACCGCGCCAATGGCTTCCACCGCATTCGAACATTCGCCGACAATCTCGATGTCGCTTTGCTCCTGCAACAGGATCCGCAGATTCTCCCGGGCTAACGGTTCGTCATCGACAATTAGCACTTTGATCATGCCAGTTCCTCCAGGGGAAGTCGTAAAGTGATTCGGGTAAAGCGGTCAGGTTCACACGCTACGCTAATGCCAAAATCATCGCCAAACCGCTCGCGCAGTCGTTTATCGACCAGATTCATACCCAGTCCACTGGCTTCTGATGTTGGCTGATACAGCCCGGCATTGTCTTCGATATCCAGCATCAGATATTGCCCTTCTCGACGGGCGGTAATCGATACTTCACCGGTATCCAGCAACTGAGAAGTACCGTGTTTGATGGCATTCTCCACGATGGGTTGCAGAGTAAAGGCGGGTAATTGCTGATGCGAAAGTTCTTCTGGCACCGTCAAGGTCACCTGAAGACGCGATTGGAACCGTGCCTTTTCAATTTGCAGATAAGCATTAACGTGTTCAATTTCATCGGCCAGCGTCACAATTTCCGACGGGCGTTTTAAATTTTTACGAAAGAACGTCGACAGATACTGCACCAGTTGGCTGGCCTGCTCGCTATCACGTCGGATCACAGCTTTGATGGTGTTGAGCGCATTAAACAGAAAATGGGGATTGACCTGGGCGTGCAGGAGTTTTATTTCCGACTGCGTGAGCATCGCTTTTTGCCGCTCATACTGTCCGGCCAGAATCTGCGCCGAAAGCAGTTGGGCGATCCCTTCCCCCAGCGTGCGGTTGATTGAGCTAAAGAGACGGTTTTTGGCTTCATACAGTTTGATGGTCCCCATCACCCGCTGGTTTTCACCCCGCAGAGGGATCACCAGCGTCGAACCTAATTTGCATTGCGGATGCAAAGAGCAGCGATAAGGGACTTCATTGCCGTCGGCATAAACCACTTCTCCGGTTTCAATCGCCCGCTGGGTGTACGAGGAAGAGATAGGTTTGCCCGGCAGATGATGGTCGTCACCAATACCGGTAAATGCCAGCAGTTTCTCACGATCGGTAATCGCCACCGCACCGATATCCAGCTCTTCATACAGCACCTGAGCAACCTTCATGCTGTTAACCTCGTTGAACCCCTGGCGCAAAATACCTTCCGTTGAAGCGGCAACTTTGAGCGCGGTGGCGGAAAAAGCGGAGGTATATTTTTCAAACATCGCCCGTTTATCGAGCAAAATACGCATAAATAAGGCGGCGCCGACGGTATTGGTCACCATCATAGGCGCGGCAATATTGCTGACCAGTCGGTAGGCATCATCAAACGGCCGGGCGATCAATAAGATGATCAACATCTGCACCAGTTCAGCAACAAAGGTAATGGCGCCCGCCGTCAGCGGGCTGAATACTTTATCGGTACGACCACGACGGGTGAGCACGCTGTGCACCAGTCCGCCGAGCAACCCTTCCACAATGGTCGAGATCATGCAGCTAAGCGCCGTCATCCCGCCCATTGAATAACGATGTAAACCACCGGTCAGACCGACTAAGCCGCCAACCACAGGGCCGCCAAGCAGTCCGCCCATTACCGCACCAATAGCGCGAGTATTCGCAATGGAGTCATCAATGTGCAGCCCGAAATAGGTGCCCAAAATGCAGAAAATGGAAAAGGTAACGTAGCAAAGCAGTTTGTGCGGCAGCCGGATAGTCACCTGCATCAGCGGAATAAACAAACGCGTTTTGCTCATGAGCCACGCGATAACGAGAAACACGCACATCTGCTGAAGCAGCAGCAACACCAGATTAAACTCGTACATACCCGCCAACCACACATCTCTTAAAAGCGCGTAACATACATGGGCTGCGCGTAACTTTCTTTGAAGTGTTGCAAAAAAAAAGGAATTTGTGAGAACGATCACTCGAAAGCGCGATCATGACTACAAACCCACCCATTTATTGATCAAAAAACAGGCAAAACTACCTGGTTCGCAAAAGAGCGTCTAAAGTAAAACTGGGACCTCGCAAGCATAAGTGAGACGACGATGGCGCTTTACACAATAGGTGAAGTGGCTTTGCTTTGTGATATCAACCCTGTCACTTTACGCGCGTGGCAGAGGCGTTACGGATTACTGAAACCGCAACGGACAGACGGCGGACATCGCCTGTTTAACGACGCGGATATCGATCGGATCCGTGAGATAAAACGCTGGATCAACAACGGTGTCCAGGTCAGCAAGGTTAAAATGTTGCTCAGCAATGAGAGCATTGATGTGCATAACGGTTGGCGTGAACAACAAGAGACGCTGTTGAACTATTTGCAAAGTAATAATCTGCATAGCCTCAGACTGTGGATCAAAGAGCGTGGTCAGGATTATCCCGCACAAACGCTCAACACCCATTTATTCATTCCGTTACGCCGACGTCTGCAATGTCAGCAACCGATCCTCCAGGCGTTACTGGGGATCCTCGACGGCGTACTGATCAACTACATCGCGATTTGTCTTGCCTCAGCACGCAAGAAACAGGGCAAAGATGCTCTGGTGGTTGGCTGGAACATTCAGGATACGACCCGCTTATGGCTGGAAGGTTGGGTCGCCAGCCAGCAGGGGTGGCGCATTGACGTCCTTGCTCATTCGCTGAACCAACTGCGACCGGAGCTGTTTGAAGGTCGCACCTTGCTTGTCTGGTGCGGCGAGAACCAAACGCCCGCTCAGCAACAACAGCTGAATGAATGGCGCGCGTTGGGTCACGATATTTATCCACTCGGTATTTAATATTCTATTAACAAACGTGTACAATCCTTGGATTCACATAAGGAGTGCATAATGAGCGCAGCTAAAATCGGTGTCATTACCCTCTTCCTGCTGATGGCCATCGGCGGTATCGGCGGTGTCATGCTGGCAGGTTATACCTTTATTTTACGTGCCGGGTAAGATGTCTCGCTAATTTCTCAAAACCGCGGTCAACAATTACCGCTGCCAGCGCGACCAACAGCGCTCCCTGAATCACATAGGCGGTATTGAACCCACTCAGCCCGATAATAATCGGCGTACCCAGTGTGTTCGCTCCAACGGTTGAGGCGATGGTTGCAGTGCCTATATTAATAATCACCGACGTGCGAATCCCGGCCAGAATAACCGGGGCCGCCAGCGGTAACTCTACTTTACGCAGCCGCTGCCCCTGACTCATGCCCATTCCACTGGCGATATCCATCACGCTGGAAGAAATTCCGCCAAGTCCCGCCAGGGTTGCCTGCAAGATCGGTAATACCCCATACAGGATCAGCGCAATAATTGCCGGTTCAGGACCAAATCCCATCACCGGTACAGCGATCGCCAACACCGCAACTGGCGGAAATGTCTGCCCCACGGCGGCAATCGTTTCCACTATCGGCCTGAATTCCGCGCCCCAGGGTCGGGTTACCGCAATTCCCGCCCCAACGCCAATCAATACGGCGATAAGGCTTGAGATCCCCACCAGTGTAAAATGGGCCAGCGCCAACGCTGTAAAACTTTCCTGCTGATACACGGGACGTGGCAGCTCAGGAAATAGCGAACTAAACAGGGTCTGACTGTGAGGCAATCCAACCAACAGGATCAGAAACAACGCAACAAGCCACAGCAGTGGATCAGCAAGACGTTTCACGGGTCGGCATCTCCGAAAGCAAATCGCGAAAATGGAGCGTTCCGCAGGATAACCCCTGCAGCGTCACAACCGGTAAAACGTCGCAACCGCGCGCCACGAACACCGATAACGCATCACGAAGCGTCATCTCATCCACCAGCGGCTCGCCGTCTGAGTGTTCTCCGCGACGGATAAAATCGCCTACCGTACGCAGCGACAACAGTCGTACGCCCAGTTCACTGCGGCCAAAAAAGGTTTGTACGAAATCATTCGCTGGCGCAGTGAGCATCGACAGCGGCGTGCCTTGCTGCACGACCTTTCCTGCATCCATCAGCACCAGATGTTCCGCCAGTCTTAGCGCCTCGTCGATATCATGCGTCACTAACACAATGGTACGCCCCAACAAACGGTGAATACGCGTCATCTCCTGCTGCAGCGCACCGCGGGTGACCGGGTCCAGCGCGCCAAAAGGCTCATCCATCAATAGCACCTGCGGATCCGCCGCCAACGCACGCGCAACCCCGACCCGCTGCTGCTGTCCGCCGGAAAGCTGATGCGGATAACGGTGGCGCAAACTTTCCTCAAGACCCAGCAGCGCCATCAGTTCATCTGTTCGGTCATCAATACGTGAGCGCGACCACTTTTGCAGTTGCGGTACGGTGGCGATGTTCTGCGCGACGGTCCAGTGGGGAAACAAGCCAATAGACTGAATCGCGTACCCCATGCGCCGTCGTAGCTCCAGCACCGGCAGGCTACGAATTTCTTCTCCGGCAAAGCGGATCTGCCCGCTGTCGTGTTCAACCAGCCGATTGATCATCTTTAGCGTGGTGGACTTCCCCGAACCTGACGTGCCGATTAACACCGAAAAGCTGCCCTCCCCTAAATGCAGGTTAAGGTCATCAACGGCTTTTTGCTGACCATAGGTTTTACTGACGTGGCGAAATTCAATCATTATTCGATACCTTTAGCAGCGCGAGACCTAAATCAAACAGCGCATCAATCAACACTGCCAGCACAACGACTGGGATCACGCCCAACAGCACTAAATCGACGGCGCTACTGAGCAATCCCTGAAAGACCAACGCGCCAAATCCCCCTGCTCCAATCAGCGCAGCAATCACCGCCATTCCCACGGTTTGCACCATCACTACCCGTAAACTGCGTAAGAAGACCGGCAATGCCAGCGGGAACTGCACCGAGACAAATCGCTGGAAAGTGTTCATTCCCATCGCTCGAGCGCTTTCCAGTACATCCCGCGGTACCTGATTCAACCCAGCCACAACGCCACGTACCAGCGGTAACAACGCATACAGCACCAACGCAATAAGCGCAGGCGTCATACCGGTTCCCGCGACACCGAACTTGCCCAATAAAGGAAAGTGCTTCACCAACCCGGCAAGCGGCGCAATTAACAGGCCAAACAGCGCGACGGAGGGAATGGTCTGGATGATATTCAGTAGTGCAAATACCGGCCCCTGACGGGCGACAGAGAAAGCACACCAGATGCCCAGTGGCACACCAATAAGCAGCGCGGGCATCACGGTAGCGAACAGAATCGTCAAATGTTGCGCCAGCGCGTCGTTGAAGACATCCTGGCGGTTGGCATATTCTTTAAGCAGGGATAGATCGTTAAACGTGCCGGAGAACAAAAGCACCAGCGGCACAATGAATATTTGAGCATGCAGCGCCCAACGCCACAGTGCCTGAGCGGTGATGCGACGAATAGCGTCACTGGCGGCCAGCAGTATCAGCCCCACGCCCAACCAGAATCCACTGCCCAGACTGGTTCTGGCCAGCGGACTCCCCGTCTTCGCCAGATACGTTGCCGTTGTACCTGCGGTTACCAGCGCGGCGATCACCAACAGTTGGCAAACAATAAGCGCCAATATATTGCCGGACCTTCCCGGTACAACGCTCAGAAGACACAGCAGCAAACAGGCCACCGCCAATCCCCATGCCGTGTCGGAGCTGATATCCCAGAGTTGACGACCTTCGCCGGACACCAGACGATTAGGGGCATAGCTAATGAAAGGCAGCGCTGCCGCCGCGAAAGTAAGAAGCACCAGCAACAACAGCACCCGATTGACTGAAATATTCGACAAAACACCCACCCGCTGCAAACGCCGTTACTTCACCCATCCTTTTTGCTTCAGGTAATCTGCTGCGACTTTTTTCGCATCCAGCCCCTCCACGGCAATACTGGCATTCAGCTGCTGCAACGTTTTTTCATCCAGACTGGCAAAAACCGGCTGTAGCCACTCTCCCATTTGCGGATAGTCTTTCAGCACCGATTCACGTACGACGGGTGCTGGCGCATAAATGGGCTGGACACCTTTTGGGTCGCTTAAAGTTTGCAGACCGAGCGCCGCAACCGGGCCATCGGTGCCATAAGCCATCGCCGCATTGACTCCGGAGGTCTGCTGCGCCGCCGCTTTAATCGTTACCGCGGTATCCCCCCCAGCCAGCGACAACAGCTGATTTTGATTCAGTTTGAAATCATAGGCTTTTTCAAACGCTGGCAGCGCGTCAGCCCGTTCGATGAATTCCGCAGAGGCGGCAAGTTTGAACGTTCCTCCGTCCTTCAGGTAACGGCCTAAATCAGCAAGGGACTCAAGTTTGTTCTTTTGCGCGACATCCTGGCGTACTGCAATAGTCCAGGTGTTGTTGGCGGGTGCAGGGGTTAGCCAGACCAGCTTATTTTGCTCTGCATCCAGCTTTTTCACTTTGTCGAATCCAGCCTGCGCATTTTTCCACGCGGGATCATTTTCATCTTTAAAAAAGAATGCGCCATTACCGGTATATTCCGGATAAATATCCAGCTCACCGGAGGTGATTGCCCCACGCACCACTGGGGTGGTACCAAGCTGTATTTTATTGACGGTTTTCACGCCATGGCTTTCGAGCACCTGCAAAATAATGTTGCCGAGCAGCGCCCCTTCGGTATCTATTTTTGAACCGACCGTGACGGGTGACGCGGCCTGTAAGGGTAGGCTTATCGCAGCTAACAGCGCCAGCGAACCCACCGATACTTTTGAGATTATCATGCTGTACTCCTCATCCTTTTGCGGCCCTTTTCAGAGACTTGAGGAAAAAGCATAGTCGAAAAATCAGGGCTTAACCTGGCAATTGGGGAGTAAGAGAGGGATTCGTTAGCAATAACGTGATGAGAAATAAGAAGCAGACGCGGCGCGTACGTCTAAAGATAAAGGCCGGAAACCCGGCCTTTACTCGCTAATCAATTACAGCAGTTCAAATTCGCCCTGCTTCACTCTGGCGGAATCCACGCCGATGAAAACGTTAAACTTGCCCGGTTCTGCATCGTATTGCATACGCTGATTCCAGAACTTCAGCGCCTCAATGTCAATCGGGAAGCTGACGGTCTGGGTTTCACCCGGCTTAAGATTCACTTTCTCAAAACCTTTCAGCTGTTTTACCGGACGACTCATGGAAGCGGTCACGTCCTGCAAATACATCTGAATCACCGTCGCACCTTCGCGCTTGCCGGTGTTGGTCACCTGCACGCTGGCCGTCACGGTCCCGTCACGCTTCATCGTTGGAGAAGAGAGCTTCACATCAGAAACCGTGAACGTGGTGTAGCTCAGGCCATAACCAAAGGGATACAACGGACCATTCGCTTCATCAAAGTAGCGCGACGTGTACTTGTTCGGCTTATCTGCGTTATACGGACGACCGGTATTGAGATGGCTGTAATAGACCGGAATCTGTCCGACAGAGCGCGGGAAAGACATCGGCAGCTTGCCTGACGGGTTGTAATCACCAAACAGCACATCGGCGATGGCGTTACCGCCTTCCGTCCCGGCAAACCAGGTTTCGAGGATCGCATCGGCCTGTTGATCTTCTTTAACCAACGCCAGCGGACGTCCGTTCATCAGTACCAGAACCAGAGGTTTACCGGTGGCTTTCAGCGCGGCAATCAGGTCACGCTGACTCTGTGGAATAGTGATATCGGTGCGGCTGGAAGCTTCATGCGCCATACCTTGCGCTTCGCCGACTACCGCAACCACCACGTCAGACTGCTTCGCTGCGTTCACGGCTTCATCGATCATCGCCTGCGGCGAGCGCGGGTCAACCTTCACCGCCTCTTCATACAGATTGAGGAAATCGACAATGCCTTTGTCGTTGGTGATATTCGCCCCTTTGGCGTACAGCACTTTGCCCTGATCGCCGACGGCATTTTTAATCCCCGTCAGTACCGTTACCGACTGATCGGCAACACCGGCAGCGGACCAACTGCCCATCACATCACGCTTGCTGTCGGCCAACGGACCGACGACTGCCACGGTGGCGGATTTTTTCAGCGGCAACGTTTCCAGACGGTTTTTCAGCAGCACCAGGCTTTCTCGCGCTACTTCACGCGCCTCTTTACGGTGCAAACGGCTTTCCGCGTTGGTGTCCTGTGGGTCAGATTCTTTGGCCCCCAGATGACTGTACGGGTCGTTAAACAGCCCCATATCATATTTCACGTTCAGCACGTGGCGCGCGGCGTCATCCAGCTCCGCCATTGTCACTTTGCCGGATTTAATCAAGCCCGGAAGATATTTGCTGTAATACTCATCGCTCATACTCATATTGATGCCGGACTTGATCGCCACACGCACCGCATCTTCAGGATCGGAGGCAGTACCGTGCTTAATCAGCTCCTTAATCGCGCCGTGATCGGAAACGGTAATACCCTTAAAGCCCCATTCATCACGCAGCACGTCTTTGAGCAGCCATGCATCTGAGGTTGCAGGCGTACCGTTTAGCGAATTAAGTCCTACCATTACCGCACCGCTACCAGCGTCCAGCCCGGCTTTATACGGCGGCATATAGTCGTTGAACAGACGCTGTGGGCTCATATCGACGGTGTTATATTCCTTGCCACCTTCAACCGCGCCATAAGCAGCGAAGTGCTTGACGCTGGTCATCACCGAATAGCGATCCGCCGGGCTTTTACCCTGCATCGCTTCAACCATGGTTTTACCCATCGTAGCCGTTAAATACGTGTCTTCACCAAAACCTTCTGAAGCACGGCCCCAACGCGGATCGCGAGAGACATCGACCATTGGCGCCCAGGTCATATTCAGACCATCATCGGCGGCTTCATACGCGGAAATACGGCCAACGGTTCTGACCGCATCGAGATTAAAAGAGGACGCCAGGCCGAGACTTATCGGGAACACGGTACGTTGGCCGTGCAATACGTCGTAGGCAAAAAAGAGAGGAATTTTCAGGCGGCTGAGTTCCATCACCTGATCCTGCATTTTGCGGATATCCTGGCGCGTGACGGTGTTAAAAATTGCCCCAACCTGCCCGTCTTTGATCATCTCGCGGATGGCTTCTTTCGGGTTATCAGGCCCGACGCTTATCAAGCGTAGTTGCCCAATTTTCTCATCCACGGTCATCTGTTTAAGTAAATCGGTAACGAATGCATCCCGCGCTTCTGGTGTCAGAGGATGGTTACCAAACAGCGTGTCCGCCTGCGCTGGTTGCAACGCCAGACTCACCGCGACACCTACAGAACATAGCCATTTCATGTTGATTCTCTCTTTATTTTTTCCCGACGAGGCAGCGAAAATATAACAAAAACCGCAGTTTGCCGTAAGACTAAACGGGAGCGATAAAGAAAGCTAAGGTTATTCTCCTAATTTTCAAAACCAGCGCAAATCATTAGAAGACGAACCAGAGACAATATGAATGAGAAAGCGTATTGTCATACAAAGCGCTATGCTTGTTCCTGATATTGAGTCTCACCACAAGGAGTGGAGAATGTCTTCCATTACAACAGATAATAAAGCTTTCCTGAATGAACTGACCCGTCTGGTTGGTCATTCTCACCTGCTCACTGAACCTGCTAAAACGGCCCGCTATCGCAAGGGATTCCGCTCCGGCCAGGGCGAAGCGCTCGCCGTCGTGTTCCCCGGCTCGCTTTTAGAGCTGTGGCGCGTTCTCAATGCTTGCGTCGCCGCAGATAAAATTATCCTGATGCAGGCCGCCAATACCGGCCTGACCGAAGGCTCTACGCCGAGCGGAAATGATTACGACCGCGAAATTGTCATTATCAGCACCCTGCGCCTGGATAAACTGCACGTCATCGGCAAAGGCGAACAAGTGCTGGCTTATCCCGGTACAACGTTGTATTCGCTGGAAAAGGCGCTCAAACCGTTTGGCCGTGAGCCACATTCTGTGATCGGGTCATCCTGTATTGGCGCTTCGGTAATTGGCGGCATTTGCAACAACTCCGGCGGCTCGCTGGTACAGCGCGGCCCGGCATATACCGAGATGTCGCTGTTTGCGCGTATTGACGAACAAGGTAAATTGCAGTTGGTCAACCATCTGGGTATCGAGCTGGGCCAGACCCCGGAACAGATCCTGAGCAAACTTGATGACGAGCGGATTAAAGATGACGATGTCCGCCACGACGGACGACACGCGCACGATCACGACTATGTCACCCGCGTCAGAGATATTGAGGCGGACACGCCCGCCCGCTATAACGCCGATCCGGATCGCTTGTTTGAATCATCCGGTTGTGCAGGTAAGCTCGCGGTTTTCGCCGTGCGTCTGGACACCTTCGAAGCCGAAAAAAATCAGCAGGTCTTTTACATCGGTACCAATCAGCCTGAAGTGCTGACGGAAATCCGCCGTCATATTCTGGCAAAATTTGAGCACCTGCCGGTCGCTGGTGAATATATGCACCGCGATATTTACGACATCGCCGAGCAATATGGCAAAGATACGTTTCTGATGATCGACAAGCTCGGCACCGATAAAATGCCGTTCTTTTTCACCCTGAAAGGTCGCACCGATGCGATGCTGGAAAAAGTGAAAATTTTCCGTCCGCATTTCACCGACCGGGCAATGCAGAAATTTGGTCATTTGTTCCCCAGCCACTTACCGGCACGCATGAAAAGCTGGCGCGATAAGTACGAGCATCACCTGCTGTTAAAAATGGCCGGTGGCGGCGTGGCTGAAGCGCAAAACTGGCTCAGCGAATATTTCAAAACCGCTGAAGGCGACTTCTTTGCCTGTACCCCAGAAGAAGGCAGCAAGGCGTTTTTGCATCGCTTTGCGGCGGCTGGCGCGGCGATTCGTTATCAGGCCGTACATGCCGATGAAGTAGAAGATATTCTGGCGCTGGATATCGCGCTGCGTCGTAACGACACCGAATGGTATGAGCATCTGCCGCCAGAAATCGACAGTCAACTGGTGCATAAGCTCTATTACGGTCACTTTATGTGCTATGTATTCCATCAGGATTACATCGTGAAAAAAGGCGTGGATGCACATGCGCTAAAAGAGCAGATGCTGGAGCTTCTGCACGAGCGCGGAGCACAGTACCCGGCAGAGCATAACGTCGGACATCTGTATAAAGCACCGGAAACATTAACCCGTTTTTACCGCGAGAATGACCCCACCAACAGTATGAATCCGGGTATTGGTAAAACGAGTAAGCAAAAGTTCTGGAAAGAATCGTAGGCCCGATAAGCGTAAGCGCCATCGGGCACGTTGCCGGGGGCGCTTCGCTTGCCCGGCCTACGGTTTAATCGTTTTGCGCGGTTTGCTCACCCGTAGCTGAACCTGCCGCCGCCATCTGCGCCGCTTTTTGCTTTTTGTAGCTCAGCGCTGCCGCCGGAACCGGCATCACCTTGCCGGTTTCAATCCAGGTGCGTAAACGGCTGGCATCGGCAAAGTGGGTATATTTACCGAACGCATCCATCACCACCAGCGCCACCGGTTTGTTATTGATCACGGTGCGCATCACCAGACAGTGGCCTGCCGCATTGGTAAATCCGGTTTTGGTTAACTGAATATTCCAGTTATCGCGGTATACCAGATGGTTGGTGTTACGGAATGGCAGCGTATAAGCCGGGTTGGCAAAGGTCGCCATATCTTCACGCGTAGTGCTTAACTGGCCAATCAGCGGATACTGCTTGCTGGCGATCAGCAGCTTGGTTAAATCACGAGCTGTCGAGACGTTATGAATCGATAAGCCGGTTGGTTCCACAAAGCGTGTCTGAGTCATGCCGAGCGCTTTCGCTTTGGCATTCATGGCTTTAATAAACGCGTTATAACCGCCAGGGTAATGGTGCGCCAGACTGGCTGCCGCACGGTTTTCTGACGACATCAGCGCCAGCAGTAGCATGTCTTTACGGCTAATTTCACTGTTCAGTCGCACACGAGAGTAGATGCCTTTCATTTCCGGTGTCTGACTGATATCAACTTTCAGTTTCTCATCCAACGGCAGTCGTGCATCAAGCACCACCATCGCGGTCATTAATTTGGTAATCGACGCAATCGGACGCACAAGGTCCGGGTGGTTCGAATAGATAACTTTGTTGGTATTCAGATCAACAATCATCGCGCTACCGGACGCTATCTCAGGTTGAGAAGCCGCTGCGGTAGTTGCCGTTTTCGCCACGGCTTGGGGTGCAAAAGGAACGGCCAGCACCAGGGCAAGGCTTAATAATGAAACTCGGAATTTCAGCATGATGAGATTTCTGATAATGGTTCACGCACGTCACAACGCACACCGCCAGAGACTAAGTATTATCTCAAGCTAGCTCAGGCATCATAGCGATCCGGCAGGTTTGCCGCCACAGGAGAATCGTCTCGAAATGCTGCGTTGCTGACTTTTACGTCAACAACGCAGCGCAGACAGGTTTATCCGTCAGAATAATCGGTAGCCGTAACCCCACAGGATTACCGTAATAGCCAGCAGAACTTCCAGTACCAGCACACCGATCGCCAGCGTCGAACTGGAAAAACTTAACCCTTCCTCGCGTGTGATATTCAGGAACGTAGGTATACCGAGATAAAGTAAATAGCCGGTGTAAAACAACGCGATGGTCCCCACCAATGCGCACAGCCAGACCAGCGGATAAAGTGCGACCAGTCCGCTTAAAAACAGCGGCGTCGCGACATATCCTGCAAAAACCATACAATGCGCCAGCGACGGGCGCTGCGGGTAATTACGCGCCATCCACCAGATAACCCGCCCCATAACGGCGACGCCCGCCAGCATCACCCCGTAAAACAGAATTGCCATCGCAAATCCGGTCAACAGAGATAGCTTCAGGATATTGCCATCGCCAAAATTCCAGCCGATTTGTGTAGTACCGATAAACGCGCAAACCACCGGGATTGCCGCCATCAGCAGTACATGGTGGGTATAGTGATGCGAAACGCTTTCGTTTTCGCTGTTGATCACGTGCATTTCACGATCGGGATGGGAAAACAACCCCCAGACATGGTTCATACCGCCCCCTTGTTGTCAGCTCCGGACCTCAACACTTCAAGTATAATTCAGCTTTTGATTATTTTATGTACACAGAAAAAATACCGAAGCGCCGGGTAAAAAGTTTGTTCAGGCGTAGGCATGATAAGCGAAGCGCCATCAGGCATTGGAGAGCTGAGCGACCTTAAGCGCTACTACGCGGCTTTTCCGGCATCAAATAATCATAGGGTGTATGCTATTAGCAGTGGAGGTCATACAATCGTATGGATATAAATCATTATGTTGCGCAATACGGCTATGCTGCGTTAATCATCGGCAGTCTGGCGGAAGGCGAAACCATTACCCTGTTAGGCGGCGTTGCGGCGCATCAGGGCGTCCTGAAATTTCCCCTGGTGGTACTCTCGGTCGCGCTGGGCGGGATGATTGGCGATCAGTTGCTTTATTTACTCGGACGTCGTTTTGGCGGCAAAATTTTGCAGCGTTTCTCGCGCCACCAGGCGAAAATTGATTACGCACAGAAGATAATCCAGCGACGTCCTTACCTGTTTGTAGTCGGTACGCGCTTTATGTACGGCTTTCGCGTTATTGGTCCCTTACTGATTGGCGCCAGTCACCTGCCGCCGAAGATCTTTTTACCGCTAAATATTCTTGGCGCGTTTGTCTGGGCATCGTTATTTACTACTCTGGGCTACATCGGTGGTGAAGTGATAGCGCCGTGGCTGCACAGCCTTGACCAGCATATCAAGCATGGCATCTGGCTGGTGCTGGTTATCGGGATTGTCGCGGGCGTCCGCTGGTGGATGAAACGGCGAAGCACGCGTAAAGCGCAATGAAGATGGCCCGACAGCAGAACACCGTCGGGCCGATTAATCAGGACGCGTGATAACCGCCGCCCAGCGCACTGGTCAACTGAATTGAGGCATCCAGCCATTGGCCCTGCAAAAGCAGACCGTTGCACTGCTCACGTAATGCCGGGATCTTTGCCTTGCTGACCCTGGAGCCCGCAATAATACCCGCATTAAAGCGTGCCTGAGCCAGCCCCACTACGCGCTGAGCGTCATGTTCAATCTGCTGCTGATGCTGATTTTTCTGCGCTAATGTTTCTACCTGCGATGCAGCACGTGCCACGTCATTCACCGCATCCACCACCGCTTTGTTGTAATTCGCCACCGTCAGGTTGCTTTGCGCTTTCGTAATATCGAGATTTGCGTTCAGCCTGCCGCTGTCAAAGATAGGCAGTGTCAGCCCGGCGGTTACGCCCATTTGCTGCGCGGAATGGCGGAACAGGTCACTCAGATGTAACGCATCCTGTTGTAAAAATGCCATCAGATTCACATCGGGATAAAAAGCCGCTTTCGCCGCATCAATGCTGCTCAGCGATGATTCAATGTACCAGTGCGCCGCCTGTAAATCCGGGCGGCGGGCCAGTAGCGAGTAACCCAATTGTGACGGGAGCTGGCTTTCGACCGCGGGCAGTGGGGTCGAATGGAGCTTCAGGGCAGTGGACTGGGCATTGGTCAGCGCGCTCAGCCGTGCTTCAATCACTTTCATTTTACCGCTGACATCATTCAACTGCTGCTCTGTTTTGCTGGAATCAATATCAGTTTCAACGCCTTCCACTGAAGAAGTTAGACCGTTTTGATACAGCTGACGATCGACGGTTATCACATTTTGCTGCTCGCTTTCGATTTGCGTCAGTACGGTTTTCAGCGCCGCCTGCGTCTGCCATTCCCAGTAAAGGCGGGAGACACCGCTCGCCAGCAGCTGCCGGGTTTGCTCGCGCTCAGCCTCACGTGCCTTAACGGCCCCAATACGCGCCGTCACTTCAGCCCGATTTTTACCCCACAGATCCAGATTCCAGCCAGCGGTTAAACCAAAGGTTCCATTGGTGTACCACGGTCCTGTTGTTCCGGCGGCCGGATCGGTAATGGCAAACGGTCCCATCAGCCCCTCAGCTGACATTCTCTGACGCTCAACGTCTGCGGAGAAGTCGATCTCCGGGCCATCCTGTGCTTCCACAGCCTTA
This sequence comes from Citrobacter sp. Cf125, assembly GCF_030333935.1. Lineage (NCBI taxonomy): Bacteria > Pseudomonadati > Pseudomonadota > Gammaproteobacteria > Enterobacterales > Enterobacteriaceae > Citrobacter > Citrobacter sp. Cf125. The sequence goes on from NZ_JAOWEY010000022.1 coordinate 840,990, forward strand.
GCCTGCGCCTCCGCCAGTTGAATGCGCTGTTCCGCTACCTGCATATCAGGAGAATTTCGCAACGTGCTGTCAATCAACGCATTAAGTTGTGGGTCGTGATATGCCCTCCACCACTGGCTGTCCGGCCAGCCATTTTTTAACGCGGCAGGCAATGTGGTATCGACATTCGCAGCAGGGGTCTGCTGTGACAGAGACTGGCGGTCATCATGCATAGGCGCACAGCCTGCCATCAGAACAAAAAGCGGCAACAATGCCGTGGTGATAAACACAGAATTACGATTCATGGAGATATACAGGTAAGAAAAGATGTGCAGAGATTACGACTTGTCGCTTTTGCTTTTTTAGTTACGCGTGGCAATACATCTTTGGCAATAAAAATATAAAATCAGAAAAATATACACCTCGCGAATAATATAGGTTAAATAGTTTTAATAATTAATAGATGGAGATTTTATGTCACAGAATATCTATGACGATCCTGAGTTCTTTGCCGGATATGCCACGCTGGATCGTTCAGTAAAGGGGCTCGACGGCGCGCCAGAATGGCCGACAATACAAGCGATGCTCCCCTCTCTTCAAGGCAAAAACATTCTTGATTTGGGCTGTGGATATGGCTGGTTTTGCCGCTACGCACGCGATAATCAGGCTGCCAGTGTAGTGGGACTGGATATTTCACAAAAAATGTTAACTCAGGCGCACAGTATGACGCAGGGTAATGGCATCGTTTATCAGCGTGAAGATCTCGAAACGCTTACCTTGTCCCCAAATTCCTTTGATCTGGTTTATAGCTCGCTTGCCCTGCACTATTTGCACGATATAGAACGATTATTCGTAACCATTTACCAGTCATTAACACCGGGAGGTATGTTGGTTTTCTCTGCTGAGCATCCAATTTATACCGCACCGCTTAACCAGGGCTGGATCAAAGATAAAACCGGGCAACTCTCCTGGCCGATTTATCATTATCAGCAGGAAGGTGAGCGCATCAGTAACTGGTTTGCTGAGGGCGTCAAAAAACAGCATCGTAAGCTGGCGACCTGGATTAATGCGCTGATTGGGGCCGGATTCGACATCGTTTGTGTCGATGAATGGGGACCTTCCGCGCAACAGATTGCTGAAAACCCAGCGTTAGATGAAGAAAAAGAGCGGCCGATGGTGTTTCTGCTCAGCGCACGTAAACCTGCATAACAGCGCCTCCAGGCAGAATGATTAATACTTTCCTATACTCAATCTGAACTTACCAAAAAAAGGAAAGTTAATGAAAATTCTGCTGTGGGTTATTCTGATTATTTTTCTGATTGGACTGTTGGTGGTAACAGGCGTGTTTAAGATGATTTTTTGATATTGCTGCCTATCAGCCAGTCCGGATAAGGCATTAGCATTTATTCCGGTCTGGCGCATCAGCTGTGTTCAAAGGGTAATAGCCTGAATCGCACGCGCGATATCCGGCGAACTGTTTAACGCACGAATTTCCTGAAACAGCGCGGTTGCCTCTGAATATTCTTTTCGCAGATACCCTAACCACTGCTTAATCCGCGCTACATGATACAGCCCGGTGTCCCCCTGCTTTTCAAGACGGGTATATTTTTGCAACAGCGTCACGACATCAGGCCACGGCATACGCGGCTCGTTGTATTTCACCACGCGGCTCAGGTTTGGAATATTTAATGCGCCACGTCCGATCATCACCGCATCGCATCCGCTGATGGCCATACAATCCTGGGCGCTCTGCCAGTCCCAGATTTCGCCATTCGCGATAACCGGAATAGTCAGTCGCTGGCGGATCTCGCCAATCGCCTGCCAGTTAATATGTTCTGCCTTATAGCCCTGTTCCTTGGTTCGACCATGCACCGCCAGTTCGCTGGCGCCAGCCTGCTGCACGGCATCGGCAATTTCAAACTGCCGATCGCTGTTATCCCAGCCCAGACGCACTTTCACCGTCACCGGGAGATGAGCCGGGACCGCCTCGCGCATAGCTTTTGCGCCCCGGTAGATAAGCTCAGGATCTTTCAGTAACGTTGCGCCACCGCCGCTGCCGTTCACCAGCTTCGACGGACAACCACAGTTCAGATCGACACCGTACGATCCCAGTTCTACCGCACGCGCGGCATTCTCCGCCAGCCACTGCGGATACTGTCCTAACAGCTGAATGCGAACCAACGTGCCGGATGGCGTCCGGCTGTTGTTATGCAGTTCCGGGCAGAGTCGATGAAATACTTTTGCCGGCAGGAGCTGATCCACCACGCGCACAAACTCGGTGATGCACAGATCGTAATCATTCACTTCAGTCAGCAGCTCGCGCACCAGTGAGTCGAGCACGCCTTCCATCGGCGCCAGTAAAACACGCATATCGTCACCCGCAAAAAAAGAGGCGCTATGGTAGCGCCTCCGTTCGGGAGATTAAAGAGGCTCAGCGTGGCAGCAGGCAGTTATCTTCTTTCCAGCCGTATAACCATTCCATACCGCGATAAAATTCCGCCTGCGATTTGTCTTTCCACAACAGATTACGCACCTGACGCTCGACACCTGCGGCATGGTAGACGCGTCCCATTTCGCGCGTTGACCAGACGATGCGTGCGGTACGCGGAATACGCACCGACTCATACAGCGCAAAGGCATCAGCCGCATCGCCGTCACACTGCTGTAACGCTTTACCTAGCGTGACAGCATCTTCCAGCGCCATACAGGCTCCTTGCGCCATATATTGCGCCACCGGGTGCGCGGCATCTCCCACCAGCGTGATGCGGTCGGTTCCCCATTTCTCTACCGGCTCACGATCGGCGGTTGACCAGCGCCGCCATGACGTCGGTTTATCCAGCATCTGACGGGGACGTGGATGAATACCCGCAAAATAGGAGAGCACTTCCTCTTTGCTACCATCCTTCACCCCCCACTCCTCCTGCTGACGACTGTGGAAGGTCACCACCAGGTTGTACTGTTTGCCGCCGCGCAGTGGATAGTGCACCAGATGACAATGCGGTCCGGCCCACAATACCGGCGCGTTAATGCGCAAATCTTCCGGCATATCATCGCAATCAATCACGGCGCGATAGACCACGTGCCCGGTAACCCGTGGAGCATCGCCAATCAGAGACTGACGAACAACCGATTTTACACCGTCACAGCCCACCAGAATATCCGCCGTCCAGCTGTTGCCGTGCTCGTCAAATACCGTCACGTCATTCTCTGTCTGGCGAATATCAACCACATTAGTTGAAGTGCGATACTCAACGTTAGGATTCACCAGCGCCGCTTCCCAAACGCTGGCGTGAATATCAACTCGATGGATAACCGCATAAGGACCGCCAAAGTGATCGCGGAACGCCTGCCCGGTTTCAATCCGTACTACCTCTTTCGCATTTACCGCATCCATCATCGTGATGTGGTCGGTAAAAACGGCGCGTTGACGGGCAACTTCCCCCACACCAAGGCTGTCCAGAGCAGAGAATGCATTCGGCCCGAGCTGAATACCTGCGCCAATTTCACCAATCTCGTGCGCTTTCTCCAGCAACATCACTTTAATGCCCTGACGGGCCAGCGATAGCGCGGTCGCCGCGCCGCCAATCCCGCCACCCACGATAATTGCGCGTGTCACTTTAGCCATTGTCGTTCTCCTTATCAGGCTGGAATTTTGTCTTGTTGATTCTCGGGCGCGGCGGCGATAAACGCCGGAAGTTGGGTACAGGCATCATATACCGCCTGACAGCGCGGATATCCGCTCAGATCGCAACCCATCCGCAACGCATTTGCCCACTGCGGGATCAGACAGCAATCCGCCAGCGTCGGTGCGTCCCCCACGCAAAACGTCTCCGAGTGGCTCTGGCGCAGCATTTGTTCCACCGCGCTTAACCCTTGCTGGATCCAGTGCGCATACCAGCGTTTTTTATCTTCTTCACTGACTTTTAACTCTTCGCTCAGGTAGCGTAGTACCCGCATGTTATTTACGGGATGGATATCACAGGCGATGGCATAAACAATTTCCAGCACCTTACTGCGCGTCGGGAAGTCAGCAGGCAGCAGCGGCGACTGCGGAAAGTGATGATCCAGCCAGTCGGTTATCGCCAGAGACTGCCCGAGTGATTCTCCGTCATCGGTCACCAGCGTCGGCACCAGCCCCAACGGGTTCATCCGCCGGTAGGCCAGTTCGTTCTGCTGACCAATGCGAATATTGACGCCCACCGTCTGGTAATCGAGCCCCTTCAGCGCCAGCGCAATGCGTACACGATATGACGCGGAGCTATTAAAGAAACTGTACAGCTTCATTATGCACCTCAGACAATCTTCACGGCGATGGGGGTTAAACCGTCTACGTTTCCGGTGATCACATCCCCTTTCACTACCGCCCCTACGCCTTCGGGTGTACCGGTGTAGATCAGATCGCCTGGCTGCAGTTCGAAAAAGCCTGACAGATAGCTGATGGTTTCATTCACAGACCAGATGAGGTGGCGAATATCGCTACGCTGGTGATCGTCGCCGTTGACCTGCAACCAGATTGGCGCATGGTTAACATCCACACTTTCGCTGGCTTTATGCAACGGCGCGATGGGCGCGGAGAGATCAAACGCTTTACCGATTTCCCACGGACGCCCCATCTGACGCATCTCCATCTGCCGGTCACGGCGGGTCATATCCAGACCGGTGGCATAGCCCCAGATATATTCGTGCGCTTTTTCCAGCGGAATATCACTGCCCTTTTTACCAATCGCCACCACCAGCTCTATCTCATAGTGATAGTTATCGGTCTGCGATGGGTACGGCAGTTCAAGGATCTGACCAGCTGCCACCGGGACTACCGCATCAGCAGGTTTACAGAAGAAGAACGGGGGTTCGCGATCCGGATCAAAGCCCATTTCACGCGCATGAGCGGCATAGTTACGGCCCACACAATAAACGCGGCGTACGGGAAATTGTTCATCGCTGCCAACCACCGGAACGGTAACAGGCGCTTGTGGTTCGAATACATATTGCATCATTTTTTCTCTCCCAAATTAATAGCGTGCTTCACGGAACAGCCCCAGTGCTTCCTGAACCGGTCTGTCCGAAAAACTGAATAAGACGGTATCTTCGTGGGTCTGGAACGACACGCCGTGCCAGGTCGGCACCACAAAAATATCTTTTGGCGAAAAGTTGAAGATCTCGTTACCGATGGTGACCTGCCCACTTCCTTCCACCACGTGATAGATAGTGCTGTCAGTGGTACGCGCCATTCGTGAGGAAAAGCCCTGCGGCAACAGTTGCAGGAAGGTTCCCATCGAAGGCATGGGATAACCGCCGGTTACCGGGTTTACGTAACGCATCTTGTAACCGTCCCACTCATCGGCGTCGCCCATACGGGTCAGGTCATGTAGCGCTTCACGGCTGCGATCGTAGCGATAGTTAAAAATCGGCGATGAGTTACCCTTCTGATGGCGCAGCGGCAGCATATTGGCCGCGTAGCGCGGTAAGTAATCCCCTTCCTGACGCGTGACCGGCTGCTGATCTTCCGGGTAGTCTTCCGCAAAGCCGCAGCCCAGCAGGTTCACCAGCGGCAGGTCCAGACCGTCCAGCCAAACCACCGGTTCACTACCCGGGTTGCCGTGATCGTGCCAGCGCCACTGCGGCGTCAGAATAAAATCTCCTTCATGCATCTGGGTGCGCTCGCCATCCACGGCGGTAAATGCTCCTTTCCCTTCGACAATAAAGCGCAGTGCAGACTGGTTGTGGCGGTGACTCGGCGCAACCTCGCCCGGCATAATTAACTGCAATCCTGCGTACAGCGTTGGGGTGATTGAAGACTGTCCGCGCAACATTGGGTTTTCCAGCACCAGCACGCGGCGAATCGCCTCTTTCGCGCCAATCAGATCGCCACTTTCTAACAGCAGAGGGCGGATCTCCTGATAGTTCCAGTACGCAGGCGCGCAATGTGCGTTCGGTGTTGGCGGCACCAGGCGGTGCAGCGACTCCCACAGAGGGGTCAGATTCTGCCCGGAAATATGCTGGTAAAACTGCTGACGGCTGTTCTTAACATCCTGATTCAGTTCAGACATAGGGATTCTCCTTATTCATTCACAACACCTGCGCGAGGCAGAGTATTTGAGGCAGAGGCCGACTGGCGGATAACAACCGTCAGCAGCGTAAGCATCACCGCGCTGATGGCCGCCGGGACGGCAATAATGAAAAACAGGTTATCGAATGAGAAATTCATCGCCATCATCACGCCGCCAGAAAGCGAGCCGACAATCGCGCCGCAGCGCCCCACCGCATTAGACCAGCTGACGCCCGTCGCCCGGCTTTGTGTCGGATATAGCGTGGCGGTTAACGCATTTAGACCAACCTGAGAACCGCTGATACCAATGCCGGTGCCAAAAATAGCCAGAGCCATCAACCACAGACCGTTCTCGCTCAGGCCAATCATGACGATGCACACTGCGCCCAGTGCATAACTCACGGCCAGCACGCGGAAAGGATTGTATTTATCCATCAGCATGCCCAGCGCCAGCGCCCCCAGCGTTCCTCCAATCTGGAAGGCGGCAGTTACCCATGAGGCATGCTGCAGATCAATTCCACGATGGTTTAACAGCGTTGGCATCCAACTGGAGAGCAGATAAATAATCAGCAAGCTCATAAAGAACACTAACCATAGCATCAGGGTAATGGGCAGCTGTCGCCCGACGAACAGCTGGCGAATGCTTCCTTTAGCAATCGCTGTGTCCTCGTTGAGATAAAAATGGGTCGTGTCATAACGTTCCCGGGTGATGGCGCTAACGGTTCTGGCAATCACGTTTTGCGGCAGTTGGCGACGAACCTGCCAGCGCGGGGATTCCGGTAGCGCAAACAGCAGAGCCACAAACAGCATGAGTGGTAGAACGCCTCCCAGCACCAGAATGCCGTGCCAGCCAATAACCGGCACCAGTTGCGCGCTCACAATTCCACCCATCGCCGACCCCAGGGTAAATCCACAAAACATCATGGTCACCAGCGCGCCACGCCGCCGCGCTGGCAGGTACTCTGACGTCATGGTGATGGTATTTGGCATCGCGCCGCCCAAACCTAACCCGGTAAGAAATCGCAAAATAACCAGCGTTTGTAGATCGGGAGAAAAAGCCGAAATCAGGCTCAGGGCGCCGAACAGCGCCACGCAGAGTTCAATCACCCGTTTACGGCCAAAACGGTCAGACAATGGGCCGCAGAGCAATGCGCCAGCGGTTAGCCCCAACAGGCCTGCGCCAAACAACGGCGCCAGATCGCCGGCAGTCAGCTGCCAGTGAGTACGAATGTCGGGAGCGATAAAGCCAATAGCTGCGGTATCAAATCCGTCGAGCATGACGACCAGAAAACAGCAAATGATAACGCGCCACTGGGTCTTACCGACGGGAGCGGAATCGATCAGTGCTTGTAGATCACGTTGATGAGTCATAGTGAATGCCTCAGTGCAGGTAGAGTAGATGTCTGTTTTGTTTTAGGTATGTTGCGACTTTGTATGTTTGGAGATGAAATGTACAATGGCTTTTCATGCAGAGGCATAACCTGGAGGTTATAGCAAATGGCAAACTGGGCGCAGAAACTTAAGTTGCAACACCTGCAAACGCTTATCGCGCTGGGCGAACAGGGAAATCTGACTCACGTCGCACGGATGATGAATATCACCCAGCCAGCGTTGTCAAAATGGTTATCACAGCTCGAAGATGAGATTGGCATCACCCTCTTTGAACGTCACAGCAAAGGCTTGCGTCCTTCCGAAGGCGGCAAGCTGTTACTGCAGCATGCCCAACGCCTGCTCAATGATATGGAACGTTCGCAATATGAAATCGCCCGTTTTAAGCAAGGCGGCCTGGTGGGAAGTCTAAAGATTGGCTGCTCACCCGTAGCGACCGACTGCGTTTCACTGGCAATACTGGGTTTGCTCAAAGAGTTGCCAACCCTGAACCTTAATATCGAAGAGAAAGTGATGACCCCGCTGCTGCACGATCTGCTCGCGGGTTCGGTGGATGTCGTCGTCGGTCGCGTCGGTGGCCGGGCGCTTCAGTTGCCGCTCAATTACCAGGTGCTGTATACCGAGCCGGTCTGTTTCGTCGCCCGTCCCGATCATCCCTTGGCAAAATATCCCTTGCTCACCTGGCACGATCTGGCGAACTGGCGCTGGATTGTCTGGCCAACAGGAACCCCTATCCGGATAAGCATTGATAACGCGCTGGTTGATAACGGCGTCATGTTGCCGGAAAACATCATTGAATCGGCGTCGATCAACGTCAGTACCAACCTGCTGCAAAGTAGCGATATGATCTCTATTCTTTCTTTGCGTCTGGCACAACGGTATGCCGCCCAGGGGCAGTTGGCTATTCTGAATCTGCCGAAGATTGAACAAAAAGGCAGCGTCGGCGTATTCTGGCGCAACAACGAAACACCTACTACCGCCCTGAATCGTTTTTTGTATTATCTGGCACAGGCTTAGCGCGGAGAGTTAGGGCCATCGCCCGATGTTCCAGATATCTATTTCCTCTATGCTTAGAATTCATGATGTGATCGGTAGCACGTTTTTAAGTTTAATTGTATGATGAATCAGTCTCGTCAAGGGTTTCAACTATGAGCAAAGCACTGAACGTTATCTGGCAATATTTGCGCGCATTCGTCCTGATTTATGCCTGCCTCTACGCAGGTATTTTTCTTGCGTCGCTACTTCCTATCACCATTCCGGGCAGCATTATCGGCATGCTGATTCTGTTTGTCTTACTGGCTTTGCAGGTGTTACCGGCAAAATGGGTTAACCCTGGCTGCTACGTGCTGATTCGTTATATGGCCCTGCTGTTTGTCCCGATTGGTGTGGGGATCATGCAGTACTTTGACCTGCTCCGCGCACAATTTGGTCCGGTAGTGGTGTCCTGTACCATCAGTACGCTGGTCGTTTTCCTGGTGGTGAGTTGGAGCTCGCACATTGTGCACGGTGAACGCAAAATCGTTGGGCAAAAAGGGTCAAAAGAATGATGTCGTATATCTGGTGGTCGTTACCTCTTACGCTGGCGGTATTTTTTGGCGCACGTAAGCTGGCTGCACGATTTAAAATGCCGCTATTGAACCCGCTGCTGGTTGCCATGGTGGTGATTATTCCCATTCTGCTGCTGACCGGCATTCCCTACGATCACTATTTCAAAGGCAGCGAAGTACTGAACGATTTACTGCAACCTGCCGTGGTCGCGCTGGCCTATCCGTTATACGAACAGCTGCACCAAATTCGCGCCCGCTGGAAATCAATCATTGCTATCTGTTTTGCCGGGAGCGTTGTGGCAATGGTAACAGGTACAACAATCGCTTTGTTGATGGGCGCATCACCGCAAATTGCCGCGTCTATCATGCCAAAATCGGTCACCACGCCTATCGCTATGGCCGTGGGAGGCAGTATTGGCGGTATTCCGGCTATCAGCGCCGTATGCGTTATTTTTGTCGGTATCCTCGGGGCAGTATTTGGTCATACGTTGCTTAATGCGATGCGTATTCGCACCAAGGCCGCTCGGGGGCTGGCAATGGGCACCGCGTCGCACGCCCTGGGTACCGCACGCTGTGCAGAACTGGACTACCAGGAAGGCGCGTTTAGCTCTCTGGCACTGGTTATTTGCGGCATTATCACCTCGTTGGTTGCCCCATTCCTGTTCCCGATTATTCTGGCGGTGGTGGGTTAACCTTCATTTTTTAGCTATTTATTTGCGATGCGTTGCACATTTTTCATTTAAGTTTCATAAGTTGCATACACAATGGGATTTGGATCACATATAAAGCCATAACGGGCCCGTAAACTACGATTCCATTACATTGTTATGAGGCATCGCCATGCATCCACGTTTTCAAACTGCTTTTGCCCAACTCGCGGATAACTTGCAATCAGCCCTGGCCCCTGTTCTGGCGGATGCGCATTTCCCCGCCATGCTGACTGCTGAGCAGGTCTCTTTGCTGAAACGCGAATCGGGACTGGACGAAGACGCGCTGGCATTCGCTCTGCTGCCGCTGGCTGCGGCCTGCGCGCGTACTCCACTGTCCAATTTCAACGTTGGGGCTATTTCTCGCGGCATCAGCGGCAACTGGTACTTCGGTGGGAACATGGAGTTCCTGGGCGCGACCATGCAGCAAACTGTTCATGCCGAGCAAAGCGCTATCAGCCACGCCTGGCTGCGCGGTGAAAAAGGGCTCGCCGCCATCACCGTCAACTACACGCCGTGCGGCCACTGTCGCCAGTTTATGAACGAACTAAACAGCGGACTGGATTTACGTATTCATCTGCCGGGACGTGCGCCACATGTGCTGCGCGATTACCTGCCAGATGCCTTCGGCCCGAAAGATCTGGAGATTAAAACGCTGCTGATGGACGATCAGGATCACGGCTTCGCACTGCAGGGCGATGCGTTGACCCAGGCAGCAATCACCGCTGCAAACAGATGTCATATGCCGTACAGCAAATCCCCAAGCGGCGTGGCGCTGGAGTGTAAAGATGGTCGTATTTTTAGCGGCAGCTATGCTGAAAATGCTGCTTTTAACCCAACCCTGCCACCACTGCAAGGCGCGTTGAACCTGTTGAATCTGAACGGTTATGATTATCCAGATATCCAACGCGCCGTGCTGGCTGAAAAAGCCGATGCGCCGTTAATTCAGTGGGATGCGACATCTGCCACGCTGAAAGCACTGGGCTGCGACAATATAGAGCGCGTGCTACTCGACTAAGTCGTGTTGCCCGATGGCGTAACGCCATCGGGCAACAGTGACTAAAATCCCCTCAATCAGATTGCTGTTTCTTGCGCTACGTCTTCGGGTAAAGTAGCCTGATTGAAATTCCATCCAAATAACGAGTTTTCTGCATGTTAAAGCGCGTGTTTTACAGCCTGTTAGTCCTGCTAGGCTTGCTGCTTTTGACTGTGCTTGGACTCGATCGGTGGATGAGCTGGAAGACTGCTCCCTACATTTACGACGAACTGCAGGATTTACCCTACCGCCAGGTAGGTGTGGTTCTGGGCACGGCGAAGTATTACCGCACCGGCGTCATCAATCAGTATTACCGCTACCGCATTCAGGGCGCATTGAACGCCTATAACAGCGGGAAGGTAAACTATCTGCTGTTAAGCGGCGACAACGCACAGCAAAGCTACAACGAACCCATGACGATGCGTAAAGATCTGATTGCCGCAGGCGTCGATCCCGCTGACATCGTGCTTGATTACGCCGGGTTCCGAACGCTCGACTCCATCGTGCGTACCCGTAAGGTGTTCGATACCAACGATTTCATCATTATTACCCAGCGATTCCATTGTGAGCGTGCCTTGTTTATTGCGCTCCATATGGGTATCCAGGCCCAGTGCTACGCCGTACCTTCGCCAAAAGATATGCTCACCGTGCGGGTACGTGAATTTGGCGCCCGTTTTGGCGCACTTGCCGATCTCTACATTTTTAAACGTGAACCCCGCTTTTTAGGCCCACTGGTCCCTATCCCTACCATGCATCAGGTACCGGACGATGCACAGGGATATCCGGCAGTCACGCCTGAACAACTGCTCGAATTACAAAAGAAACAAGGAAAATAAGCATGGATGTACAAACCCTTTTCGTCGTGTTGGCCTTTCTGCTCATTCCCGTGTTTTGTTTTCGTGAAGCCTGGAAAGGCTGGCGCTCGGGAGCCGTAGATAAAATTAAAAAGAATGCGCGCGAACCGGTTTTCGCTTATCGCAATCAAGAGCCGCTGCAATTTTGGTCTTACGTACTGGTTTATGCTGGATGCGGGTGCTTATCCTTCGGTATGGTTATTTACTTAGTTTTTTATCGATAACGCATTTGCCTTTATATTAGCGTTTGAGAATAGCTAATATTTTGATAATAGTTACCATTTCAAGATAAGGGATTAATGCTGCCCGTCAGCATTTCCCTCAAACTATCTTCTATTTGTGAATCCTTTCACAGAATACTCTTCCTGCAGTGCTTAGCCTTAAGAATAGCCTTTCACTTTTTATATTTTGTTATTAACGGTTTGCCTTAATTTACTCAAGCATTAAGGAAGAAAATATGCCACAACAAAATTATCTGGATGAGCTCACGCCTGCTTTTACCCCATTATTAGCAATAAAAGAGGCTTCCCGCTGTTTATTATGTCACGATGCCCCCTGTAGTCAGGATTGCCCGGCGCAAACCGACCCGGGGAAATTTATTCGCTCCATTTATTTCCGTAATTTTAAAGGCGCAGCCGAAACTATCCGCGAAAATAATGCGCTCGGTGCGGTGTGTGCTCGAGTTTGCCCAACCGAAAAATTATGCCAGCGCGGGTGTACGCGTTCAGGAATTGATAAACCTATTGATATTGCGCGTCTGCAGCGCTTTATAACCGATTTTGAACAGCAGACCGCGATGAAAATATATCAGCCGGCAACAAAAACGCTGGGCAAGGTCGCCATTATCGGTGCAGGTCCGGCAGGATTACAGGCCAGCGTAACGCTGAGCAATCTTGGTTATGACGTAACCATCTTCGAAAAACAGGCTCAGCCAGGCGGCTGGTTGCGCTATGGCATCCCAGAGTTTCGTTTGCCGCATTCGGTTTTGGATCATGAAATTGCCCGTATCGTTGAAATGGGCGTGACCATCAAGTGCAATTGTGAAGTCGGCAATGCCCTTTCCGTTGAGCAACTCAAAGCAGAATATCGCGCCGTACTGGTTACCCCAGGTATGTCTTACGGCTCAACATTGCCTCTTTTTGAGAAAGCGAATCACGTTGAAATTGCCGTCGATTTTCTGCAACGCGCCCGACAAGCCAGCGGCGATATTACCGTCGCCAAAAGTGCATTGATCATCGGCGGTGGCGATGTGGCGATGGATGTCGCCAGTACGTTGAAACTGCTGGGCTGCCCGTCAGTCACTTGTGTCGCGCGTGAAGAACTGGCTGATTTTCCGGCCAGCGATAAAGAATTCAGCAGCACCCAGGCATTAGGCGTGTCGATTATTGACGGTTTCACGCCCGTGGCGGTAAGCGGAAATCAAGTTACCTTTAAGCACGTACGCCTGCCAGGCGAACTCACGCTAGAAGTCGAGCACATTATTCTTGCCGTCGGTCAACACGCTCAGCTTGATAATTTCGCCACGTTAAAGCCGCAGCGCAATCTTATCAATACGCAAAACTACCAAACCGCCGATCCGGCTCTGTTTGCTGCGGGCGATATTGTTGAAGGCGATAAAACGGTCGTTTACGCCGTGAAAACCGGAAAAGAAGCCGCTCAGGCCATTCATCACTATTTAGAGGGAGCTTGCTCATGTTAACGAAAGATCTTTCTATTACCTTTTGCGGCGTCAAATTTCCCAACCCGTTCTGCCTCTCTTCCTCTCCGGTGGGCAACTGCTATGAAATGTGCGCCAAAGCCTATGATAGCGGTTGGGGCGGCATTGTTTTTAAAACGATCGGGTTCTTTATTGCGAATGAAGTCTCCCCGCGCTTTGACCATCTCAGCAAAGAAGATACCGGCTTTATTGGCTTCAAAAACATGGAGCAAATTGCCGAGCATCCGCTGGAGGAGAATCTGGCTGCTATTCGGCGACTGAAACAAGACTACCCGGATAAGGTCCTGATTGCGTCGATCATGGGGGAAAATGAGCAGCAATGGCAGGAACTGGCCCGCCTGGTTGAAGAAGCGGGTGCAGATATGATCGAGTGTAACTTCTCCTGCCCGCAAATGACCTCGCATGCTATGGGCAGCGATGTAGGACAAAGCCCTGAGTTGGTTGAAAAATACTGTCGGGCGGTTAAACGCGGTTCGCCCCTGCCAATGCTGGCTAAAATGACACCAAATATTGGTGATATGTGTGAGGTGGCGCTGGCGGCAAAACGCGGAGGAGCCGACGGCATCGCGACCATCAATACGGTTAAATCCATCACTAATATCGACCTGAACAGGAAAATCGGGATGCCGGTCGTCAACGGTAAATCCAGTATTTCCGGCTACTCCGGCAAGGCCGTTAAACCTATTGCTTTGAGATTTATCCAACAACTACGCATGCACCCTGAACTGCGGGATTTTCCGATTAGCGGCATTGGAGGAATTGAGACCTGGGAAGATGCCGCCGAGTTTTTACTGTTAGGCGCTGCCACGCTGCAGGTGACCACCGGGATCATGCAGTATGGATATCGGATTGTGGAAGACATGATCAGCGGGCTGTCACATTACCTCGCCGATCAAGGGTTTGACTCACTGGAGGAGATGGTGGGTCTGGCCAATGCCAATATCATCCCCGCCGAGGAGCTTGACCGTAGCTACATTGTCTATCCGAACATCCATCTTGATAAATGCGTCGGCTGTGGTCGTTGCTACATCTCCTGCTATGACGGCGGGCATCAGGCGATGGAATGGAATGAGGAAACCCGTACACCGCACTGCAATACAGAAAAATGTGTGGGATGTTTATTGTGCGGTCACGTTTGCCCGGTAGCCTGTATTGATCTGGGCGAGGTGAAATTTAAACCCGGAGAGAAAGAACATGCGTTAACGTTGTAACGCGGATAAAAAAGCCCGGTGCAGGTTGCGCTGCACCGGGCTTTTTACATTGTACGATTACTTCTTACGCGCGTACTTCAGTGAGTCCAGCGCGACCGCGAAGATGATAATGCCGCCCTTGATAATATACTGCCAGTAAGGGTTTACGCCGATGTAGGTCAGACCGTAGTTGATGACGGTGAAGATAATCACACCGGTCACCACGCCAAACACGGTACCTACCCCGCCGCTGAACGACACGCCACCAACCACGCACGCCGCAATCGCATCCAGCTCATACATAAAGCCGAGGTTGTTGGTCGCCGAGCCGATACGCCCGGCTTCCAGCAAACCACCGAAGGCATAGAACACGCCAGACAACGCATAGATAATCAACAGGTTCAGCGCAACGTTTACCCCAGACACTTTCGCTGCTTCCGGGTTTCCGCCGATGGCGAAAATGTTTTTACCGAAGCGGGTCTTGTTCCACAGCACCCACACAAAGGCCACGGCAATCAGCGCGTAGAAGGTGATGTAGGAGAGTCGGAAACTGCCCAGTGCAATAAAGCCCTGAGCAAAGGTTGAAAATCCGCTGTCAAAGCCAGAGATTGGCGATGCGCCGACGAAGTCGTAGTACAGGGAGTTGATCCCGTAAACGATAATCATCGTACCCAGGGTGGTAATAAACGGCGTCACGTTCAGGTAAGCAATGATAATACCGTTCACCAGACCGATAATGGCACCAATCACGCAGACAATCAGCACCACTACAATGATCGGCATCGTCGCCATTTCCGGGAACACCTTGTTGGCATTCTCCATCGACTGCAACAAAGTCGCTGCCACCACTGCCGCCAGGCCAACCTGACGCCCCGCCGACAGGTCGGTCCCTTGGGTAACAATCAGTCCAGCCACACCCAATGCGATAATAATACGCACCGAGGATTGTGTGAGAATATTACTCAGGTTTAGTAAGCTTAAGAAAGTGGGATCCTGGAAAATAATAATCGCCAGCAAAACCAAAAGAACAACGTAAATTCCGCCTTCTTTCAGGTAAGTAAGAAAACTTTTCTTATTTAACGCACTCATGAGGAGCCCCTAATCTTAAAGGTGCAAAGACGCAAGACGGAGGATTTCGTTTTGCGTTGTTGTTTTAGTGTCAACAATTCCGGCAACGAGACCATTGCTCATCACCAGAATACGATCGGTAATACCCAGCAGCTCCGGCATTTCAGAGGAAATAATAATAATCCCCTTATCCTTTTTCGCGAGTTCGGCAATTAACTGGTAAATTTCAAATTTCGCGCCAACATCGATTCCACGCGTCGGTTCATCCAGCATCAGAATTTCTGGCTGCGTTAATAACCAACGACCAATAACCACCTTTTGCTGATTACCGCCAGAAAGTGAACCGATTTGCGTACGATGGCCCGGTGTTTTCACCCTCATGGAGTCAATTACCCACTGGGTGTCACTCTTCATGCGGGAATTATCCAACAGACCGACTTTGTTTTTGTAATTTTGGATATTAGAAATTAACGAGTTAAAACCAATGTCCAGATACGCATAAATACCGGTTGAGCGGCGCTCTTCCGTGACCAGCGCAAAACCATGGTTGATGGCTTCATTTGCACTGTGGTTATTAATCTTTTTGCCGTGTAGCGTAATTGTACCCGATGATTTCTCACGAATACCAAAAAGCGTTTCAACAATATCCGTGCGTTTTGCACCCACCAGACCGGCAATCCCGAGAATTTCCCCTTTGTGTAAATCAAACGAGATATCACGAATCGACGGCTGCCGCAGCGAGGTCAGGTTACGCACTTGCAGAATGACTTCACCAGGTTTGTTTTCTTTATCCGGAAAACGTTGGTTCAGTGAACGCCCTACCATCATGGCGATGATCTTATCCATATCCAGCCCTTCCAGCGGCTGGGTCGCAATCCACTGGCCGTCGCGTAGAACGGTAATTTCATCACACAGCTGGAAAATTTCTTCCATTTTGTGAGAAATATAAACAATACCGCATCCACGCTCTTTCAGCTTACGGATGATAGTGAACAGATGATTAACTTCTTTCTCGGTTAACGATGAAGTTGGTTCATCCATGATGACGATTTTGGCGTCATAGGAGAACGCCTTCGCAATTTCAATCATCTGCATTTGTGAAACGGATAATGTGCCGACACGCGCACGCGGATCGATATCAATATCCAGTTCATCAAATATCGCTTTGGTATCGCGGTACATTTTTTCCTGATCGACAAACATGCCTTTGGTGGGATAGCGTCCCAGCCACATGTTGTCCATCACAGAGCGTTGTAATACCAGGTTTAATTCCTGGTGTACCATCGAAATACCATTCTCAAGCGCTTCCTTAGCAGAATGAAAATCGATTTCTTTACCCTGAAATAAAATACTGCCGGAATCTTTTTGATAGATGCCGAAAAGACATTTCAATAATGTTGATTTCCCCGCGCCATTCTCTCCCATTAAGGCGTGAATAGAATGCGGGCGGACTTTTAAATTGACATTATCAAGCGCCTTAACGCCGGGGAAGGACTTGTTGATGCCGGTCATTTCCAACAAGTATTCGCCTGACGACTGAGTATGTGTGCTGACCATAATTATACCTTGTTGGCCTTGCAGAGTGCGTTATTAAGGGCGCAATGAAATTGCGCCCACAGACGGAGTATTTACTTATTGGTGAACTCGGCCAGATTATCTTTATCGACACCTACGTACGGAACGCGAACAATCTTGTTCTCAATTTTCCAGTTAGTGCCATCTGCCGCACCTTTGCCATCAGCCAGGTTTTTCGCCAGATCAAAGGTGGCTTTCGCCTGGTTATTAGCATCGTTCAGCACGGTACCGGCCATAGCGCCAGATTTCACCAGCGCCAGTGCTTCAGGCAGGGCATCCACGCCAAATACCGGTACGCTGGTTTTATTGTGTGCCTTCAGCGCTTCAACTGCGCCCATTGCCATCGCATCGTTGTTGGCGATAACGACTTCGATTTTGTTCGCGTTCGGACCGGACATCCACGCATCCATCTTATCTTTCGCCTGAGCGGTATCCCACATTGCAGTATCTAACTGCAGTTGCTCAGTTTTAATGCCTTTGTCGTTCAGCTCTTTAATCACGTAAGTAGTACGTGCTTCAGCATCCGGGTGTCCCGGTTCGCCTTTCAGCAGAACAAACTGAATTTTGCCGTCTTTGTTCAGGTCCCAGTTCGGGTTAGCTGCCCAGTGTTTGGCAATCAAATCACCCTGAATAATACCGGACTCTTTAGAGTCAGTACCGACGTAATACGCTTTGTCATAGCTATCCAGCGCCTTGCGAGAAGGTTCTTTGTTGAAGAACACGATCGGTACGTTCTGTCCGCGTGCTTTTTCAATGACCGTGCCTGCAGCTGCCGGGTCAACCAGGTTAATCGCCAGTGCTTTAACGCCTTTTGCCAGCAGCACGTCGATCTGATCGTTTTGTTTGGACTGGTCGTTCTGCGAGTCGTTCATCAGCAGTTGTACATCTGGCGCCGCTTTGGCATCTTTTTCAATAGCCTTACGTACCACTGACATAAAGTTATCGTCATACTTATAGATAGTCACACCAATACGGGTATCAGCAGCGTGCGCAGCCGCGCCGAATAACATGCTTGCCATTACAGCAGACAGGGTCAACACCTTCTTATTCATGGTATCTCCGGTTTTATTATGCAGGGTAGTACTTGAGATAAATGCTCGGCAGGCAGAACGTTACTGAAGTGTTACTGAACGCCGAAGCTCACTTTTAAAAATATTTCTTCCGTGTCTGGCAACGCTCCCAAAACAGGCTTTAATTATCGCTTAAGGCAGCTATACCTCGATGAAAGTGATTATTCACCGTTACATAGTAGTTACAGCGCAACAAACAGTGTCATCATAGCTATCGCATTGTTAATATACTGTGAATTTACTCACATATTGAAAGCGGTTACATCGCGCTGCGTTATAAGTTAGTGATCGGTGCCGCATTCTGCCGCAGCGCCACTGAATGGCGACGTACCAGCGTCGGCATAAAGCAATGCGTCGCCTGCGGATCCAACGTGCCAGCCGCACCCTGTAGTGCAAGCTCCGTCGCCATTTTTGCCATAGAGGCAATGGGATAGCGCACGGTGGTTAGCTGCGGATCGGTGTAACGCGCGATGGGAATATCATCGAAGCCAATGATTGAAAGGTGTAATGGAATAGCGATACCGTTATCTTTTAGCGCGGTCAGCGCGCCAGCTGCCATATTGTCGTTATAAGCGAAGACTGCCGTCAGTTGTAAATTGCGCCCCAGCAGTTCCACCATCGCAGACTCTCCGCCCTGCATATCGGGCGAACCGGTGCCGACCCAGCTTTCTGCCGCAACAATCCCCTGCTCTTTCAGAGCAGTTAACCACCCTTCTTTGCGCATGGTGTCATCTTCAATGCGATGGCTTGATGCCAGATAACCGATGCGTTGATGACCATTATTCAGCAACATACGGGTCGCCATTTTAGCGCCGCTGATGTTATCCAGGCAGACGCAACGGTGGGCGTAACCCGGTACCAGGCGATTGATCAGCACCATGCCGGGGATTTGATCCATAAACTCGGCCAGTTCCCGATCGCTCAGTGCTTTAGAGTGTACAATCAATGCGTTACAGCGTTGGCGAATCAACACCTCAATGGCATGACGTTCTTTTTCCGCCTCATGGTAGCTGTTGCCAATCAGGACATACTTCTGATGCTGCTGGGCAACCATATCCACGGCTTTTACCAGCGCGCCAAAAAACGCATCTGATACATCCATGACGACAACACCAATCGTATCGCTTACCTGCGTCGCCAGCGCTTGTGCGTTGGCATTAGGTCGATAGCCAAGCTGAGTGACTGCTTTCATTACCGCTTCACGCGTATCGGGACTCACCAGCGCACTGTTGTTCAGTACGCGGGAAACGGTCGCTACAGAAACGCCAGACTGCCGTGCCACATCACGAATGGTTACCATATTCACTGCCCTGTTTTAGATTGCGGCTGCCCGCAGACACCCCAGGCTGGGTATTTTGTCAGCACAATGAAACGGACTGCGTGAGTGATGTCACAGGAATGAAAGCGCTTACATCCATTTTGTTAATGAATGTGATCCAGATCGTTATCTGGATGTTCGCGGTAATGATGTCCCTGCAGCACGCAGGGTTAATTGACGCCACAGCCATTCCACCGGGCCCTGGCGGTAATAACGTAGCCATATCACGGAGAAAAGTAAGTTAATGACCCAGACCGGGATGACGAAATACAGCAGCTCCAGTCGGTCGAATTTCATAAATAAGCCGAATTGATAGAACAGCGTGGTACAGATTAAGGTTTGTAACAGATAGTTGGTTAATGCCATGCGTCCCACACAGGCGACGGCAATGACCCATTTTAAACGGCTAAGCTGCGGCCAGAAACCGTACATCAGCGCGGCGTAACCAATGGTCTGCATCGGCGCTCCCAGCTCTCGCGGGGCTTGTAACAGGAAAGCACACCAGCGGTAGGCCCAGTCCAGATTCCACTGAGCGATGATAGCAGGCAGGTTTATCGCCATCCCAATAATGACCAGCAGCACGCCGGTACGTCGATAGTGCTGCAAACTGTACTGCCCTTTTAGCCAACCGCTGCGCATTAATGCCGCGCCGAGCAGCATCATCCCCGCCAGTTGCCAGCCGTACTGAGCACCCAACGCCAGCAAGCTATTGGACATCATATCCACGCGATTGCTGATTGCTTCCATTCCGCCGTTCACTTTCCAGTATTTTTCATACAGCAACGCTGAAGCATCCGGCGTCCAGGCGCGGCTGGTTTCGCTCCCGGAGATCACACCCAACAGCAGCAGTACGCCAACGCCCACCAGATACAGCAGCACACCAGTGTTAAATAAGCTTTTTACCGACGGCGCATCCCGGATCAGCCGCCAGCAAATCAGGCCGATCAAGCCATATGCCAGCAGGATATCGCCATCCCAGAAGAGTAAACCGTGAATAAAACCCAATAACACCAGC
This sequence comes from Citrobacter sp. Cf125, assembly GCF_030333935.1. Taxonomy (NCBI): domain Bacteria; kingdom Pseudomonadati; phylum Pseudomonadota; class Gammaproteobacteria; order Enterobacterales; family Enterobacteriaceae; genus Citrobacter; species Citrobacter sp. Cf125. Next base: position 861,501 of record NZ_JAOWEY010000022.1, read on the forward strand.
AGCGTAAGCCGTGACTGGATCCAGCGTTTACCGCGTGGGAGCAGCATTTGCAGACCGGCACCGAACAGCAGCGCAAACAGCGTGAGGAATTTTACCTGCGCAAAGAGATCGAGCAGCGCCCAGGTCCAGGCATCGGATAAGGTGATGTCGCCATACCACGCAGGATTGAGATATGCCGCCTTTGGCAAGCCAAAGGCGCTAATATTGAGAAGCAGGATACCAAGAATGGCGACGCCACGAATAAAATCCAGCGTGACATTACGCTCCATGGTTCCTGCCCTAATCAGTTGTGATGACGTACTGCGCGCAGGAATTCCTGACGCGTGTTCTGGCTGGACTTAAACAATCCACCAAGAGAAGTGGTGGTGGTCGCACTGGTCGCATCACGAATGCCGCGCGCTTTCACACAGTAATGCACCGCATCAATCGACACCGCCACATTATTCGTCCCGAGCAGCGTTTGCAGCGCGGTGAGAATTTGCTGGGTCAGGCGTTCCTGTACCTGTGGACGCTGGGCGAAGAACTGCACAATGCGGTTAATCTTCGACAGACCAATGACCGAATCTTTCGGAATATACGCCACCGTCGCTTTGCCATCGATAGTGACAAAGTGGTGTTCGCAGGTGCTGGTCAGCGTAATATCGCGGACCGTGACCATCTCGTCCACCTTCATTTTATTTTCAATGACGGTGATTTTCGGGAAGTTGGCGTAATCGAGGCCGGAGAAAATCTCATCGACATACATTTTCGCAATGCGATGAGGAGTTTCCATCAGACTGTCATCGCTCAAATCGAGATTGAGCAATTGCATAATCTCGGTCATATGGCCAGAGATAAGACGTTTGCGTGTTTCGTTATCCATCTCTTGCACGGGCGGGCGCAGCGGGGTTTCGAGACCACGCGCAACCAGCGCTTCATGAACCAGTGCCGCTTCTTTACTGAGTGATGACATTTCTTCTTCTCCTGCAGGTGGGGCGCCTCTGCCCTGCATGGGGCAAAGTTTTTAGGCTGTATCACAGCCAGAACATTGTGCGTGAGGCGGCGCACATAATCCAGTATTCACCGCGATAATTATTGAAATTGGCACAGCCTTTCAGCTGTAGCAACTTCACTTTCTGTTCAGCCCGGTGACGTCGAGTGTTAATGTAAAGTTATATAGATGATGAAGTATGTTTGCTCAATGCGGAAGTGAAAGTTACTCACAGTGCAATGAATAATCTGTATTATGGTGAGTTCGCAAACACATACAGGTTCAACACAACAAGGAGCCACGCATGGAAATGCTTGAAGAGCACCGCTGTTTTGAAGGCTGGCAGCAACGCTGGCGTCACGACTCCACCACGTTAAATTGCGCCATGACCTTCAGTATTTTTCTTCCACCACCCCGCGATAACGCCCCGCCTCCGGTGCTGTACTGGCTGTCGGGCCTGACCTGCAATGATGAAAACTTCACCACCAAAGCCGGCGCACAGCGCATCGCGGCTGAGCTCGGTATTGTTCTGGTGATGCCAGACACCAGCCCGCGCGGCGAGCAGGTTGCCAACGATGATGGCTACGATTTAGGCCAGGGCGCGGGATTTTACCTCAATGCCACTCAGCAGCCATGGGCAACGCATTTTCGCATGTATGACTATCTGCGTGATGAGCTTCCGGCACTGATTCATTCGCAGTTTAACGCCAGCGATCGCTGCGCCATCAGCGGACACTCCATGGGCGGTCACGGCGCATTGATTATGGCGCTGAAAAATCCCGGGAGATACACCAGCGTTTCAGCCTTTGCGCCGATCGTAAACCCTTGTCGCGTTCCGTGGGGCGAGAAGGCTTTTAGCGCTTATCTGGGTGAAGATAAAAGACAATGGGCTGAGTGGGATAGCTGCGCGTTAATGCTGGCCAGTAAGCCCACAGACGCGATTCCGACGCTAATTGATCAAGGAGACAGCGATCAGTTTCTTGCCGATCAGTTGCAGCCCGCAGTGCTGGCCGAAATAGCCCGTCAGACCGCATGGCCAATGACGCTACGCATCCAGCCAGGTTACGACCACAGCTATTACTTTATTGCGTCATTTATTGAGGATCACCTGCGCTTTCATGCCCAGTATTTGCTGAAGTGATCACCAGTAAAGCGTATTTTCTATTGCCGCGCTGTAGCTCATCTCTTCTGACTGCGGCGCGGACGCTTTACGATTTAGATCGGCCGCCTGTTGGCGTACCTGTAATCGCCCCACGCTCTCACCGCCTTCATGACCTTCGTTAAAATTACGCACTTCAGACTCGAATAAGATTGCATCCAGGTGATGCAACTTATTCAGTGCACGCAACAGGGAGATAAGCGTGTCCAGATTGAGGCCGCCGCCTTTCTCAATGCGTTTAATGGTCGCAATGCCGACCTGTGCGCGGTCAGCAAGTTGCTGCTGCGTTAGCGCCAGAGAAATCCGCGTTTCTCTGATGCGAGCGCATAATGACAAGATGATTTCATCATTATTCATGGTGTTATATTTCATGCCGCCCTCCCCGATTTTTGGGCTGAATTTTCCCAAGGCAGCCGTGATACGTCTCACGGTACTTCGCGCTCATGTCTTTACCCGTTTCATACATGGCGGCAATCACCTCATCGAGCGAAACGCATGGCTCGCTGACACGGCTCATCGCCATCGTTGCGGCGTTAATCGCTTTTACGGACGAAATCGCGTTTCGTTCGACGCAGGGAATTTGTACCTGCCCGCCAACCGGATCGCAGGTCAGTCCGAGATGGTGCTCCATGGTGATTTCTGCGGCATTCAGCACCTGAGCAACTGACGCCCCCATCAGTTCCGCTAATCCGGCTGCGGCCATCGAACTGGCCACGCCGATCTCTCCCTGACACCCAACCTCAGAACCTAAAATAGACGCGTTTTGTTTGAACAGTAGCGCGATGGCGCCAGCGGTGAGGAAAAAGCGGATAACCGATGCGCTATCCAACTTACAGACAAACTTATCGTACCAACTGAGGACCGCAGGGATGATACCGCTCGCACCATTGGTCGGCGCGGTCACCACTCGCCCTCCAGCGGCGTTTTCCTCGCTGACGGCAATCGCAAACGCATTCACCCAGTTGAGGTTGGTGAGAAAGTCGTTAGCAGAGGGTTTCATTGCCAGTAATTTATAGAGCGAGCAGGCCCTGCGCGGCACCTGATACGAGCCTGGCAGTAGGCCTTCAGTATGCAGACCACGATGGACGGCCTGCTGCATTATCGCCCAAACGTACGCGAAATAGTCATGCAACGCCGCCTGGGAATGCACCTGTAATTCATTTTTCATCATTAATGCCGCAACGGATAGTCCATTACGCTGACACAGTTCCTGCAGCTGCGCGGCATTTTGAAACGCAAAAGGAAATGCGTTTTTTTGCGCGGCTCTCTCGGGCGCCGGCTCGCCGGGTTTGCGAACCTGGCCGGCGCCGGTTGAAAACCATGTTTCTTCATACAACGTAAAATAATCATCCCTGGCGCGAAACGTCATCGCATAGGGATGGCCAGAATGCGGTTGTTGATTCGGCTTAATCGCGACCGTCACGGTAACTGAAGGAGAAAGCGTCAGGGTGCCGTCCTGTTCAGCACGTTTAATGAGATCCATCTGCTGGAGTAAATCAACATCATCCGGCTGATTGCCCAACAGCCCCAGATAAAGAGCGATATCAACGTTATGACACTTGCGGCTTAATGAGAGCGCACCGTATAGCTCAACCTCGATTTCTCGCGTTAGCGGTAAGATCTCCTGTAGCTTTAATTGTGAAATGAAGTTAAACGCAGCACGCATTGGCCCTACTGTTCTTGAACTGGAAGGCCCTATGACGACTTTAAAAATATCAATACAACTTTCCATTTTAGACCCATCCCTGTTAGTTAAAATAGAATATACCGCCAATAGCAACAGACCGTGATGTGTATATCAAAAATGATACCTTTCAGACTTTGTTTATTTATTGGTATAAAAAACAATACTATTTTATCTTTTTTTTAACATTCACATCTGTGATAAAGCAGGATTCAATCGTCACCCCCTACTATTAAAATAACCTTAATTTACAGGAGTGACATAATGGCAATTATTTATTTTATTAGTGCAAAAGATCCTGAAAAACTTCAGGCATGGCTGCACAATACATTTCTAAATACCGAGACCAAACAATATCCGTGCGCACTGGAACAATTATCTATAGCCGCATTCAATAAACCGTATTTAAAATTATCAATACCCGATGAAATATTCACCGATGACATATACAAGAAACTAAGGGCTACATCGTTCACTCAGCAATTTGATTTTTTCCTAAAACCGCAAATCATCCCGATTAACGGGATCATCGCCTTTGACATGGACTCGACATTTATCGAGGAAGAAGGTGTGGATGAGATTGCCCGCGCGCTAGGCATCACCGATCGGATAACGGAACTGACGCAGCAAGCGATGGAAGGAAAACTGGATTTCAATAACAGTTTCACCCGGCGCATCGGAATGTTAAAAGGGACACACATCCATGTCATTAATGCCGTATGCGATCGGATGACGGCCTCTCCCGGCATCACCACCATTTTGCCATTCCTCAAGCAGAAAGGATTTAAAACAGCGATCATTTCCGGCGGACTGGATATTTTCACCCACCGCTTACAACAGAAATATCAGCTGGACTATATATTTTCAAATACCGTTGAAGTCAGGAATGGTATGCTGACAGATAATATTTCCGCGCCAATCATGAATGCAGAAAATAAGAAAAAAACATTGGCCATGCTTGCCGACTCTCTGCAGATGCCTCAGCATAATATTATCGCCTGCGGTGATGGCGCCAACGATATTCCCATGCTCACGTATGCTGGCACTGGTATTGCCTGGCGAGCAAAACCCGCGGTCAGAAATTTAATTAACAATCAGATTAATTTTCACGGATTCGAGTCGCTTTTGTTCTTTATCGAAAATGGATTATAACCCACAAGCACTGCCTGAAGGGAAGATCATATGAGCTTGAAATCATTTATATTCAGCCAGGCTGATAAGCCGGTTGTAAAAGAAAAAAAAGAGATTGACCATACTTACAAAAAATTCAGGATAGAGATTATTACCTCGGTTTTTATCTCTTACGCGGTCTTTTATTTAACACGTAAAAACTTCTCAGCCGCCATGCCGGCCATGCTGTCAGATACCACTCTGACCGCAGAAGATTTTGCCATCATGTCTTCACTGTTTTACATCCTGTATGGCTCAATGAAGTTTGTTGGCGGCATGCTGGTTGATAAAATCAATCCGAAAGCCATGACCGGCCCGGTGCTCATTGGCGTGGGGATCGTTAATATTCTGTTTGGTTTTTCCGACAGCGTTGCCGCGTTTTATGTGTTGTACAGCCTCAATGCTATCCTCCAGGGCACCAGTTTTCCACCAATGGCAAAGATCATGGCATCCTGGTTTTCCAAGAATGAACGCGGACGTTGGTGGGCGGTCGTTGAAGCGGCGCATAATATTGGCGGGAGTCTCGCCCCACTGCTGACAAGTTTCGCGATTGTCTGGAGCGGTAGCTGGAAAATGGGTTTTTATGTACCGGGCGCAATCTCCTTGCTGATGGGGCTCGTAGCGCTCTTTACGATTAAAGACCGTCCCGGGACCTTAGGTTTGCCTAACGTTGGCGAATGGCGTAAGGATCCAACAGAGCTTGCCCAAGTGAAAGCCAGTCCGGTAAATCTCTCCTTTTGGCAGATTTTCGTCAAATATATCCTGATTAACCCATTAGTGTGGATTATTATCATTGGCGATATGTCCGTTTATATTGCCCGCACCATCCTCAATGACTGGCCGCAAATTTACTATTCTCAGGTACATGGCTGGAGCCTGATTAAAGCCAACTCTATTATCTCGTGGTTTGAAGCCGGTGGACTTGCCGGAGGGTTACTGGCGGGTTACTTATCTGACTTTATGTTTAAAAGTAACCGCTGGATGACAGGCTTAATATTCGCATTAATGCTGTGCGTATGTATTACCTTAATCCCACTGGTTCAGGATACCTCATATACCATTACGGCCATTCTCTTCACCATTATGGGTTTCGCCCTGTACGGGCCGCATATGCTTTTTGCCGTAGGTTGTCTGGACGTCACTCACAAAGATGCGGCGGGATCGATAACTGGCTTCCGCGGATTGTTTAGCTATGTCGGCGCGGCGTTAGCGGGCGTACCGGTGATATTAGTGAAGAACAACTGGGAGTGGTCTGGAGTCTATCTCTATGCCGTGATCGCAATCCTGTTAACCACCTTGTCACTGGCCTTACTCGCCAAATTCCATCGACTATAAGCCAGCCATAACAGGACAGTGGCGCCATCGCCGCTGTCTTTCGGTTGGGTTCTTTCAGCGTCAAAAAGGTGTCCATCTTCTTCATCCCTCCATCATTCCTTCACTTTTTCTCCTTTTTTCTTCCTTCACTATCTTATTGATTAAAAAAGCATTTCACCCCAAATCACATCAAACACAAATGATTTCTATTATCATTTGTGTTTACAAATATTCATACTTTTGTACAATCCCCCCGCTTCTTTACTGAAAAGAGTCCTTAAAAGACAAATACATACAATTGTCATGGCCTTTCACATGACGCGCAGTTTGATTCATTTAAATGGAATGATACAAATGACTATACCTCACGTTAAGGCTGTAGCTGCCGCAGTATGCGTCGCCAGTCTCCCATCACTCGGCTATGCCGCTGAACAAGATACCGTGGTAGTTACCGCTACCGGCTTTGAGCAGAAAATTCAGGATGCCCCGGCTTCGATATCTGTTATTACCAAGCAGCAGATTGAGGACAAAGCCTATCGCGATGTCACCGATGCGCTAAAAGATGTCCCTGGCGTCGTCGTCACCGGCGGGGGGAGCAGCAGCGATATCAGTATTCGCGGTATGGCTTCGCAATACACGCTCTTCCTGGTCAACGGTAAACGCATCAGCACCCGCGGCACACGTCCTAATAGCGACAACTCAGGTATTGAACAAGGTTGGCTGCCGCCGCTTGAATCCATCGAGCGTATCGAAGTCATCCGTGGCCCGATGTCATCCCTGTACGGCTCCGACGCGATGGGCGGTGTCATTAACGTCATCACCAAGAAAGTGTCGAATACCAAAGCCTGGACCGGTTCTCTGCACGGCGATGCCACTTTCCAGGAAGACAGAGACTCCGGCGATATTTACCAGACCAACGCCTATGCGTCTGGGCCACTGATTGACGGATTACTTGGCGCGAAGGTGACCGGGTTATTCTCCCATCGGGCGGAAGATAAAATCCTCAATGGCTACAATGAACAGCGTATGCGTAACGGGGGCTTAACCCTGAACTTTACGCCAGACGATAAAAACGATATCGATTTCGATTACGCACGTGAATTGCAGGATCGCGACAGTACCCCAGGCAAATCTATGGCTGAGGAAAACTGTCGTAACGGAAGCTGTAAGCCGAACAGCAAAAGCGAAAGCAAGTATGTGCACACGACATATTCACTAACCCACAGCGGTTATTACGACGACTTCAACTCCACCAGCTATGTCCAGCAGGAAGAGAGCGAAAACCCGGGTCGCCAGATGAAGTCCTACAATACGATTTTCAATAACCAGAACCAGGTATTCCTTGGAGCGCATACCCTGACGCTAGGCGGGCAATACCGTTATGAAAAACTGCGCGATAACGGCAACCAGCTGCAAGCGGCTGATGGGCTGAACAAACTGACCCGCTGGAGCTGGGCGTTGTTTGCTGAAGATGAATGGGCCGTTACCGATACCTTTACGCTGACCGGCGGTCTGCGTATGGATAAGGATGAAAACTACGGTGACAACTGGACGCCACGCGGCTATGGCGTATGGCATCTGAGCGATCAATGGACCTTAAAAGGCGGCGTTTCGGCGGGCTATCGCGCCCCGGATCTGCGCCAGTCATCAGCAAACTGGGGACAGGTCACCGGCGGCGGTCGTCTGAACGGAATCATTGTCGGCAACCCGGACCTGAAGCCGGAGAAAAGCCTCAGCGAAGAAATCGGCTTACTGTGGGATAACGGCGATAACCTCAACGCGGGCGTCACCCTGTTCAATACCGACTTCAAGAACAAAATCACTGAAGTGCGCCGTTGTAACAGCAGTTCCGATCCGGCCTGCACCATCGGCAATACCCATTATGACTTCGTCAGCGATCGCGTTAACGTCGATAAAGCCAATATGCGTGGCGTAGAATCCACCTTCGGCTGGAAGATTACGTCAGACGTCAACTGGACCGCGAACTACACCTACACGGAATCTGAGCAGAAAAGCGGTCAGTTCTCCGGCCAGCCGTTGAACAAAATGCCGAAGCATATGTTTAACACGACGCTGGACTGGCAGGCCACGCAGGATCTCGGTTTCTGGAGCCGCCTGAATCTGCGTGGAAAAACGTCTGAATACCTGAGCCGTACTTCCATGGCACAGGGTACGCCGTCCTATACGCAGGTCGATGTGGGTTTACGTTACTATGCCACCAAGGATCTGTTGATGACCGCTGGCGTGTATAACGTGCTGGATAAGCAAATCGATTACGATACCTACGACACCGTTCTCGATGGTCGTCGTTACACGGTTGGCATGACTTACAGCTTCTAAGTCTGACGCAATAAAAAACCCCGGCACTCATCATGCCGGGGTTTTTGTTATGCTTTTTATACTGTTATTTCTTCACGCGACCCGGGAATTTCATTTCGCTGTAGCGAACAAAATGGGTTCCTTTGGTCAGCTTATAGCCAAACCAGATAATCAGGAACAGCGGGATACCAATATAGGTAGCCATCACGCCGCCCCAGTCAATGCTGTCTTTCAGGAACGCTTCGTAGTTCTGGCCGAGAGTGATAATCAGGCACAGCACAAAGGCGAAGATCGGACCCAGCGGGAAGAAGCCAGAACGGTACGGCAGATCCTTCACATCGTGGCCCTGCAGCACATAACCGCGACGGAAGCGATAGTGGCTAATGGCGATCCCCAGCCAGGCGATAAAGCCCGTCATCCCGGAAGTATTCAGCAGCCACAGGTATACGGTCTGGTTGCCAAACATCGAGGTCAGGAAGCACAGCCCCGCCACCACGGTGGTCGCATACAGCGCGTTACGCGGTACGCCGCCACGAGACAGTTTACCGAAAATACGTGGCGCTTTACCGTCACATGCCAGGGTGTAAAGCATACGCGTGGAAGCGTACATCCCGGAGTTACCTGCAGACAGCACCGCCGTCAGGATAACTGCGTTCATTACCGCTGCCGCGGACAGCAGACCCGCATGCTGGAATACCAGCGTGAACGGGCTAACGCTGATGTCTTTCACATCGTTGCGCAGCAGGCTTGGATCGGTGTACGGAATAATCAGGCTGATAATCAAAATCGCGAACACATAGAACAGCAGGATTCGCCAGAATACCTGACGTACCGCACGTGGAATGTTCTTTTCAGGATCTTCAGATTCACCTGCCGCGATACCGATAAGCTCCGTCCCCTGGAAGGAGAAGCCGACGATCATCGCCACGCCAATCATCGCAGCAAAACCACCGGCAAACGGTGCATCACCGGTCGTCCAGTTGCTCCAGCCCACCGGCTGAGCGCCTTTGAAGATACCGAAAATCATCATTACGCCAACTACGATGAAGATAATGACGGTGGTAACTTTGATCAGTGAGAACCAATATTCCGCTTCACCAAATCCGCGAACGGAAATGTAGTTCAGCAGGAAGATCACGCCGAGGAACAGCGCACTCCAGATCCAACCCGGCGTGTCCGGGAACCACCAGCTCATCACCAGCTGTGCGGCCACCAGGTCAACGGCAATCGTTACCGCCCAGTTGTACCAGTAGTTCCAGCCCAGCGCGAAGCCAAAGCCTTCTTCTACGTAGTTCTGACCGTAGGTGGAAAACGAGCCAGAAACCGGCATATAGGCCGCCAGTTCACCGAGGCTGGTCATCAGGAAATACACCATCAGACCGATCAGAATATAAGAGAACAACGCGCCGCCAGGACCCGCTGCAGAAATAGTTGCACCAGATGCAACGAAAAGACCTGTACCGATGGAGCCTCCAATGGCAATCATCGTCAGGTGACGCGCCTTCAGTTCACGACGTAGCGTGGGCGCTTCTGTGGTTTTAGTTTCGGAAACCATGTGAAAATGCTATCCATCCAAAAAATGAGGCGCGATTGTAGCAGACGAAACGGCATTCTTCCGGCACAAATGCGCTGTTATAAGAGACCTTCATGACTGGCCGCGGATTATAAGTAAAGCAGAAAATAGAGGGTGCAAGGCGGTTAAAACGTAACCGCCATTATGCAAAAAGGAGTCGCTACGACAGTGAACGTCCTATTCCCCCTGCTCTACCTGGTCGCTGTAGTGCAAAAAGCGCGTAATGGCATTGGAGATATGTTTTTGTCGATGATGAACACGCCACAGCGTGCGGACCAAACGTGGAAGCGGCACAGGAACTTCGCTCAGCGTTCCCGCCTGTAACTGCTCGGCAATGACCCGCCGTGACAAACAGCTGATCCCAAGGCCATGGCGCACTGCATGCTTAATGGCCTCGGAGTTACCCAACTCCATTGCCATCTGAAATCTCGGCAAATGAGACAACAGCAGGTAATCCACCAGTTCACGCGTACCCGATCCTCGTTCACGCAGGATCCACGGCGAAGCAGCCAGTTGTTCCAGCGTAACGGGTCCCTTTGTAAGCGGTGACGACGGTGCGGCGAACACCACCAGCTCGTCTTCCAGCCACGGTTCAGAGATAATTTCCGTACTGTGACACGGCCCTTCAATCAGCCCGATGTCTACCCGGAAATCCAGCACCGCATTGATCACGTCCTGGCTGTTGCCCACGCTAAGCTCCAGCGGCAAATCGGGGAAATCATGCCGATAGCGGGCGATCATGGCAGGGAGAATATAGTTGCCAATGGTGCTACTGGCATAAACCCGGATAGCGCCATTATCTTCGCGGAAAAGCTGTTCGATTTCGGTCGTTTGCTCAAGTAGCGCCAGCGCCCGTGGGTAGAGCAAGCGCCCGTGTTCGTTGACCACCAGTCGTTTACCAACACGGTCAAACAGTTGCACGCCGAGTTGCCCTTCCAGATCGGTAAGTGCCGCACTCACCGCCGACTGCGACAATGCCAGCATGACAGACGCCTGGGTCGTTGAGCCGCTTTTTAATACCTCAGCAAACACTTCAAGTTGTCGCAGGGTGATATGCATAGTCGTTTTCCACCGGATAACCGTTACTTATACCCTAAATAATTCGAGTTGCAGCCAGCGCACATGCAACCTGAAGTATGACGGGTATACCACTTATATAGATTAATTATAAATATATAATCAATTTTATTTTTAAACCACTTCGCCGTACTCTTTTACCCAGATAAAGGAGAAGGATATGACAGAACTCACCTTGCAGACTCATCGTCGTACAGCGTGGCATTTTATTCCGGGGCTCGCCCTGAGTGCAGTTATCACTGGGGTCGCCTTATGGGGTGGATCCATTCCCGCCGTTGCAGGTGCCGGGTTCAGCGCCCTCACCTTAGCAATCTTACTGGGGATGGTTCTCGGCAACACCGTCTATCCGCACATCTGGAAAAGCTGTGACGGCGGTGTGCTGTTTGCTAAACAACATTTATTACGTCTGGGGATCATCCTCTACGGCTTCCGCCTCACCTTCGCGCAAATTGCTGACGTCGGCGTCAGCGGTATCGTGATTGATGTGTTAACGCTAAGCAGTACCTTTATGATTGCCTGTTTCCTGGGGCAAAAAGTGTTTGGTCTGGACCGCCACACCAGTTGGCTGATTGGCGCGGGGAGCAGCATTTGTGGTGCCGCCGCCGTGTTGGCAACCGAGCCGGTAGTGAAAGCGGAAGCCAGTAAGGTAACCGTCGCTGTCGCCACCGTAGTGATCTTCGGTACCATCGCTATCTTCCTGTATCCGGCAATGTATCCGCTGCTGGCACACTGGTTTAGCCCGGAAACCTACGGCATTTACATTGGTTCCACCATGCATGAAGTGGCACAGGTAGTGGCTGCCGGGCACGCCATTAACCCGGATGCGGAAAATGCCGCAGTTATTGCCAAAATGCTGCGCGTCATGATGCTGGCACCGTTCCTTATCCTGTTGGCCGCTCGCGTTAAACAGCTGTCTCCAGCCTCCGGTGGTGAGAAGAGCAAAATCACCATTCCGTGGTTTGCCATCCTGTTCATTGTGGTCGCGATTTTTAACTCGTTCCACTTTCTGCCGCAGTCGGTAGTGAACATGCTGGTAACACTGGATACCATTTTGCTGGCAATGGCGATGGCCGCACTGGGGCTGACCACTCACGTTAGCGCCCTGAAAAAAGCCGGTGCTAAACCGTTACTGATGGCCCTGCTGCTGTTTGTCTGGCTGATTGTAGGCGGTGGCGCGATTAACCTCGCTATCCACGCGCTGATGGCATAAACGAGCACGACTCACCTCCATTAACCCGCTATACTTCCTCCTTTTGCATTTGAGTATGGCGGGTTTAATTTATGAAATACATCGGAGCGCACGTAAGCGCCGCTGGCGGTCTGGCTAACGCCGCTATTCGAGCCGCAGAAATCGAAGCGACCGCATTCGCCCTGTTCACCAAGAATCAGCGTCAGTGGCGTGCCGCGCCGCTGACCACCGAAATCATTGATGATTTCAAATCTGCCTGCGAGAAGTATCACTATACTTCCGCGCAAATCCTGCCTCACGACAGCTACCTGATTAACCTCGGTCACCCGGTCAGCGATGCGCTGGAAAAATCGCGTGACGCGTTTCTTGACGAAATGCAACGCTGCGAACAGCTTGGCTTATCCCTGCTTAACTTTCACCCGGGCAGCCATTTGATGCAGATTCCGGAAGATGAATGTCTGGCGCGCATTGCGGAATCGATCAACATTGCCCTCGCCCAGACCCAGGGCGTTACGGCGGTCATTGAAAATACCGCCGGACAGGGCAGCAACCTTGGCTTTAAGTTTGAGCACCTGGCCGCCATTATCGACGGCGTAGAAGATAAATCCCGTGTCGGCGTCTGTATTGATACCTGCCACGCCTTCGCGGCCGGTTACGATTTGCGTTCCGTTGAGGAATGCGAAAAGACCTTTGCGGAATTTGAACGAATTGTCGGCTTCAAGTATCTGCGCGGTATGCACCTGAACGACGCCAAGAGCACGTTTGGCAGCCGCGTTGACCGTCACCACAGCTTAGGTGAAGGCAATATTGGCCACGATGCCTTCCGTTGGATCATGCAGGACAATCGTTTTGACGGCATTCCGCTGGTGCTGGAAACCATTAATCCAGATATCTGGGCAGAAGAGATTGCCTGGCTGAAAGCCCAGCAAACAGAAAAAGCGGTGGCCTAATCATGAACGACAGGGAAAAGCAGATCCTTAAGATCTTGCGCCGCAATCCGTTGATTCAGCAGAATGAAATCGCCGATATTTTGCAGATCAGCCGTTCACGCGTCGCTGCGCATATTATGGATTTAATGCGTAAAGGCATGATCAAAGGTAAAGGTTATATCCTTACCGAACAGGATTATTGCGTGGTTGTCGGTGCTATCAACATGGATATCCGGGGTGTTGCAGACATCCATTATCCGCAGGCAGCCTCTAACCCTGGCAGCATTCATTGCTCAGCAGGCGGTGTAGGACGTAACATCGCCCACAACCTGGCGCTGTTGGGCCGCGACGTACATTTAATTTCCGCTGTTGGCAGTGACTTCTATGGCGAAACATTGCTGGAACAAACGCGTCAGGCTGGGGTTAACGTTTCCAGCTGCATTCGTCTGCATGGACACAACACCTCAACCTACCTGTCGATCGCTAATCAACAGGAAGAGACCGTACTGGCCATTAACGATACCCATATCCTGCAACAATTGACGCCGCAGTTGCTTAACGGTTCGCGAGATTTGATTCGCCATTCCGGTGTCGTACTGGCCGATTGCAATCTGACCGCCGAAGCCATTGAGTGGGTCTTTACTATTGCCGATGATATTCCGGTATTCATTGACACCGTTTCAGAGTTCAAAGCGGAAAAAATGAAAACCTGGTTTACGCGTATTCATACGCTAAAACCCACGCAGAAAGAGCTTGCGATTTTATGGGGCCAACCTATTCATACTGATGCGGATCGCGTACTGGCCGTCAATAGCCTGCATCAGCAAGGGGTAAAACGCATTTTTGTCTGCCTGGAAGATGAATCCGTTTTTTGCAGCGAAAAGGACGGCGAACAGTTTTTATTGACGCCGCCTGAGCATACGGTGGTAGACAGTTTTGGTGCCGATGACGCTTTTATGGCGGGATTACTGTACAGCTTTCTGGAAGGCAGTGAGTTTCGTGAAAGCGCGCGCTTTGCCATGGCCTGCGCAGCATTATCGCGGGCCAGCGTCAGTATCAACAACCCAACGCTCTCTGCGGATAACGCTCTGTATTTGCTGCAAACAGCTTGAATGTCTGCCGGATAGCGCTACGCTTATCCGGCCTACAAACTTTATTTTATGCCAGTCCGATAAAGAAACCGGCTATTGTGGCGCTCATCAGGTTTGACAGCGTTGCTGCTGCCAGCGCACGCATTCCAAGTTGCGCGATTTCCGGCGCACGCTGTGGCGCAATCGCCGAAAATGCCCCGACCACGACGCCAATCGAACCGAAGTTCGCGAAACCACACAACGCAAACGAGATAATCGCGATGGTCTTCACGTCCAGCGTTCCGCCCGTTTGCAGATACGGCGAGAAGTTGAGATAAGCGACAAATTCGTTGATCGCCAGCTTCTGTCCAATCAGACTACCTGCCAGCGTCGCATCGCTCCAGTCCACGCCCATAATCCACGCCAGCGGGGCTAACGCATAGCCAAAGATCCCTTCCAGAGTGGCGTGGCCAAAACCAAACCAACCGCCAATTCCGCCGATAATGCCGTTAATCAGCGCGATAATGGCGACAAATGCCATTACCACCGTCGCAACGCCTGCGGCAATCTTCAGCCCGGTCATAGCCCCACTGGCCGCCGCTTCGATGATGCTTTTCGGTGGTGTTTCAGTAAATGACAGGTTTTCAAAGGTGACGCGAGATTCTTCCGTTGCCGGACTCAGCATACGGGCGAACAAAATGCCGCCAGGGATTGCCATCAATGATGCCGCCAGCAAATAGTCAATCGGGACGCCCATTCCGGCGTAACCAATCATCATTGAGCCAGCAATCGAGGCCATCCCGCTACAAATAGCGGTAAACAGTTCATTACGATTAAGGCGGTCAATAAACGGTTTCACGATTGCCGGGATCTCGTTTTGCCCGAGGAAAATCGTGGTTACTGCGACAAATGACTCGATCTTACTGATGTTCAACGCCTTCTGGAAAATACCGCCGAGGATGCGGATCAATAGCCCCATCACGCCAATGTAATAGAGCAGACTGATGAGTGCGGTCACAAAAATGATGGCCGGGAGCACCCGGAAGGCGAAGATAAACCCAGCCCCGTCAAACAGCACATCCATTTTTGGCCCAACCAGGGAGCCGAAGATAAATGCGCTACCCGCGTCACTATATGACATCACCTTGTGGACGCCGAGCGCGGCCTGTTCAACCAGCCATTTTCCCGGCGGGAAATAGAGCATAATACCGCCGATGGCAATTTGCAGTACCAGCGCAGCCCCAACGGTGCGCAGACTAATACGTTTTTTATTTACTGACAGCAGAAACGCGATGGCCAGTAATACCACCATACCCACAACACTTCTCATTATATCCATAATGAAATTCCCTTCATGCCAGGAAACCCGGCGTTATCGCCAGGTTTTGGTAGGTTTGATATTCGCGGGCGACCGCATTCTGCCCGGGAAATTCTGTCAGGCGAGGCGTTGATACTCCTTCGCAATTTCACAGGCCAGCACTGCGTTGTTGAACACCAGTTGAATATTTGATTTCAGGCTGTCGCCACCGGTCAGCTCCGCAACTCGCGCCAGCAGGAACGGCGTACTTTCTTTACCCACGACGCCCTGCTCTTCCGCTTCTTTTACCGCCTGATCTATTGCCGCATTAATTTTTTCTTCTGCCATGGCAAACTGCTCCGGGATTGGATTAGCGACAACCAGGCCTCCATTAAGACCCGTTTGCCATTTCACCGCCATCGCGCGGGCAATCTCTTTAGCGCTGTCCAGACGGATACTGACTTCAAACGGACTGGTACGACAGAAAAATGCCGGTAACGCTTGGGTTCGATATCCAATTAACGGCACGCCAAAGGTTTCTAAATATTCAGTCGTTAAGCCAAGATCCAGAATAGATTTAGCACCAGCACAAATTACCGTGACATTGGTATGTGCCAGTTCCTGCAGATCCGCGGAAATATCAAACGTATGTTCAGCACCACGATGAACGCCACCAATTCCCCCGGTCGCAAATACTTTAATTCCAGCCAGCGCGGCAATAATCATCGTAGAGGCAACGGTGGTGGCACCATTTTTCCCTGCCGCGACCACAAATGGCAAATCACGACGACTTACTTTCGTAACGCTATGTCCTTCTCGTCCAAGCAATTCAATTTCATCTTTACTTAAACCTACTTTCATTATTCCGCCGATAATGGCAATGGTCGCAGGAACAGCGCCGTGCTTACGAATAGTTTCTTCTACTTCAATCGCTGTCTGAGCATTCTGCGGAAATGGCATTCCATGAGAAATAATGGTTGACTCAAGCGCAACAATCGGTTTTTTACTGTTTAATGCTTCCTGGACTTCTGGTGATATTTGTAATAATTCAGAGGAAAGAGTTAATTCAGACATTCTGTGTTCTCCACTATTGAGCTAACATTCGCAACAGACAAATCAGGGTTATTGGTATATTCACAGGCTAATGCCATTGATGAACACCCCTGCGCAAATCGAACCGAATCAATAAAGGGCATGCCGTCTACCCAGCAGGCGGCCAGTCCAGCCATCATCGCATCACCAGCCCCTGTGACATTAATGACGCGAGTTTTAATGGGGAGCGACCAACCACAACTCCCCGCAATATCACTGTAATAAACGCCGTCGCCGCCCATGCTGAGCACCAGCCGGTTTAAGCCGCGATCATGAAACCACGCGGCGACTTTGCTAACGTCATCACGCCCAGAAAGCGCAATACCGCTGAGCGTTTCGGCTTCAAGGCGGTTTGGTTTGAGGGTGTGAATTTTTGCAAGGCGGCCGCGAATTTTTACGCACTTCCAGGCCGACACCGGGTCAACAAACACCGGAACATCTCCGGCGTTTTCCAGTACCCATGCCAGAGCGTCTTCGCTGATATTGCAATCGGCGATAATGACTTTTGCCTGCCTAATAAAATCAAAATGCTGTGATAAAAACTCTTCTGAAATATGCTCTGTGATACTCATATCATTAATAGCCACCAGCATTTCACCGGTATTATCAAGCAGCGATAAATAACTGGATGTATTCTCTCCGGAAACGATAAGACACTTGTCGACATGTACTCCTGATTGATTAGTTTGTGCCAATAATGATTGACCATAAAAATCGTTACCAACCGCTGTTAGCAACCAAGAATTTTTACCCAGCAGCGCGAGATTATGTGCGATATTGCGTCCAACGCCACCGGGAGTGAATTTTATCTTACCTGGATTCGAATCCGCATAATTTAGAGAAGCATGCGAATACCCAGCAACATCCATATTGGCCGAGCCAATCGTCACGATGTATTCCTTTTCACGCATAGCACGTCCCCTGGCAATTAATTTGCCACAAATGAGTTCGTTAAAAATAACCAACGCCACACATCAGGTTATTAGAGCACATGTTCGCTATCAAACATATGTTCATAGTAGGCGTGTTTTTGACAAAGTAAATCCATTCACAAGCTATAACGTCGATAGATATGAACAGAATCACAATTTTTTATAGATACAGTTTGTCAGGGAGAGAGAAAATGAGAGGTAGTACACAAATTGATCAGGTTAAAAAGCATCTTTGGTTATAACCGAAGGTTTTTCAGACGCGCCAGGCGAACTGGCGCGTATCAACTAAGCGAAACCAGATCCTCTGGCATATGGTTGTACAAAATCCGCCAGAAGTGCTCAGCCGTTTTATTCAGGCGGGTATCCATTCTATAAATATAGGCCTGAATAGGCACCATCAACTCCGGCGTGTCCAGACAAACCAGGCGTTTATCCCGTAGTTCGTTCACGATCGTCCACGCTGGCAGCCAGGCAATACCATGCCCATCCAATGCCATATTCTTCAATAGCTCACTCATCGAAGACATAAACAGCGTACGCGCCGAAATACTACCCACCTCCGCCAGGTGACGGTTAACCAATCTTCCCATGTAGGATGTGCTGGTATAGTTCAGTATCGGCACCTGCGGCTGATAGATATCAAACAACGCCTTACCCTGTGAATCCGCAGCACAGACGGGATACAGCTCAGACTCAAACACCTTCAAGCCGCAGAAAGGTGACTGCATTAAGTCTTCATCGCGAAAGGAGATAATGAAATCACTTTTCCCCTCGCGCAGCGTATTCACTGCCTGGACTACGTCAATCGCTTCGACGTGGTATACAAACTCCTCACCCCATGCTGACATTGAATGTACTAATCTGGGCAACATCGTCAGCGACAGAGAATGCGCTGCCGCTATTTTGATATTGGGAACGCCAAGCAGGTTGTGACCACTAAGCTCATCTAAGTTACATTCCAGCTGTTGCAGCAGGCTACGGGTCTGCGAATGGAATAACTTACCCTCCTCCGTCAGCTGCAGTGGACTCGTCGTACGGTCAAACAGCAACACCCCAACGGCGGATTCGAGCGCCTTGATCCGCCGGCTAAATGCCGGTTGGGATAGGTTGCGCTCCTCCGCTGCCTGGGAAAAATGACGACACGCTTCCAGCGTCAAAAAGTCATATAACCATTTTGTCTCGATATTTTTCATGCCTGTCACGCGGATGTTTAAATATGTCAATTAGTCTTAAGCATCATGCCTGAATATGCCCAGAGATGATATTCAACATCAGCATCTGTTGATTCGTTTTTTGCATAACACCTTCGTTTTTGACATTAACCTGTTTCTTTACCCATCGACCACGACAGCTTATCGCCGCGGAATTTCAGGCATCTGCCTGATTACTGGCCTGCTGAGGTGGCAAAAGAAACTGCACCCATGCAGTTTTTGCATTGAACCATACATTATTGCATTTCTCCTCACGACACACTGCTGTTAAACATAGACACCAGACACACACCAGCCCTGATATTAAATATCGGTAATAGAGGTATATATTGTGAAAGGTTTAATTGGCGTACTTGGTGGTATGGGACCTGCTGCAACCGTCGATCTTTTTAATAAATTCGTCACCTTTACCTCAGCGCAACGCGATCAGGAACATATCCCATTAATTATTTCATCCATCCCTGATATTCCAGATCGAACTGATGCGTTAATGCATCATGGTCATTCCCCACTTCCGGCAATGCGTGATTATATGCATAAACTGGAAGATGCTGGTGCGGAGTGTATTGTGATCCCCTGTAATACTGCCCACTTTTGGTTTAATGAATTAAAAGAGTGCTGTCATACAGAGTTACTCAGTATCGTTGAAACCACCATGGATGAAGTCAAAAACTGCGGAAAATCACGTATCGGTTTACTTGCTACCAACGCCACCCTTTACATGGGACTCTACCAAAAAGGCATAGAATCTCTTGGCTTAACCTGTGTCAGCCCTGATTCATCCGGTCAGGAAAAAGTCATGGATAGTATTTATTGCTTAAAAGCCGGCGATCTTAAGCGGGCACAAACGCTGATGAATGAACAGGCTGAAATGCTCTTTTCACGCGGTGCAGAAGTCATTGTACTGGGATGTACTGAAGTCCCCGTCATTCTTGCCAACGCAGTCAAAAACTCACCAGATAAATATATTGACTCAACCGGTTCATTAGTACGCGCCGGTATTAAATGGTACGAAAAGCGGGTTGGCAAACATCATCTTCTGGCGCAATAACAGCCGTCACCAGTTTAATAAAGCATTAAACAAACACTTATTTTAATAACAAATTATTCTCTGGCGGAGGCCATTATGGTTTGGTTAGAAATTATCGTCGTGTTGGGTGCAATATTTTTTGGTATCCGCCTCGGCGGAATAGGTATCGGTTTATGCGGCGGGCTGGGGCTGGCTATTTTAACGTTGGGATTTGATCTACAAATTGGTTCGCCCCCCGTTGACGTTATTCTCATTATTATGACAGTTGTCGTGGCAGCATCGGCGCTACAGGCCGCCGGAGGTATGGATTATCTGGTTCGCGTAGCCGGTAATTTCATGCGGCGTAATCCTAAATATATCAATATTATTGCACCGATTATCACCTGGTCGATGACCATTATGGCCGGAACAGGGTTCATTGTATTTTCTACCCTACCGGTGATTGCCGAAGTCGCCAAAGAGTCCGGTATCCGCCCTTCTCGTACGCTCGCCGGCTCCGTGGTCGCCTCTCAGGTGGCGATATCCGGTTCGCCGATCAGTGCCGCAATGGCGGCGATGCTGACCATTATGGAAGGCAACGGTGTCACCTTTATCCAGGTTATGGCGGTATGTCTGCCAGCTTCGTTTGTTGCCGCGATGGCCGCCGCTTTTATCGCCTCACGTCAGGGATGCGAGCTACAAGATGATGAAGTCTATCTTGAACGCCTGCAAAAAGGGTTGGTGCGTAAATATGAAGGGCAAAACAGCACTGTACCGGGTGCCAAACTCTCAGTCGCCCTGTTCATGTTGGCAACGGTCGTCATCGTTATTCTTGCCGCCTGCCCGCAGCTACGCCCCGGATTTGATGCCGGCAACCCAATGAATACCCGGGATATCATCATTATTTGTATGCTATCTGCCGCTTGCCTGATGGTGGTGTTATGCAAAACATCAACCGATGCTATTGTCCTGACCTCCACATTTCGAGCAGGGATGAGTTCACTGGCCGTCATTCTCGGGATTGTTACATTGGGAACGACCTTCATTGATGCCCACTTAGCGGAGATTAAGGATATCGCAGGCGATATTCTACGGGCTTATCCGATGCTGTTGGCGCTGGTGCTGTTTGGTACCTGCGCGCTTCTCTACTCGCAAGGCGCCACAACGCCGCTGATTATCCCTCTGGCCGTTGCGCTCGGCGTACCTACATGGGCGATTCTGGCCTCCTATGTGGCGGTAACTGGGGTGTTTGTTCTACCAACATACCCGACTTCGCTGGCGGCAATGGAGTTCGACACCACAGGGACAACACGCGTGGGCAAGTATGTCTTAAACCATCCGTTTATGCTGCCAGGACTGGGTGGGATCATTGCTGGCGTTGCCTTTGGTTTTATCATAGCGCCAATGATTGCCTGAACCGTTTTACATATCTATCTTCAGGCAGCAGTTAATCGATAAAAAAAGGGGCAGAGAAATCTCTGCCCCTGATGTCAGCATTAAATCATGCCGCTTTTGCCACAACCTCATCTTCCGGGCTCTTCAGCACCGCGTAGGAGAGACCGGCTACCAGCGTACCGGCAATAATGGCCAGCAGGTAGCCCAGTACCGGCGTAATTGCACCTGGAATTAACAGGACGAAAAGCCCGCCGTGTGGCGCCATCAGCTTCGCACCCACTGCCATCGAAATAGCACCGGTAATCGCACCACCAACGATACAGCAAGGCAGAACGCGCATCGGGTCACGGGCTGCGAATGGAATAGCCCCTTCGGTGATAAAGCACAGGCCCAGTACCAGCGCAGCTTTGCCACCTTCCTGCTGAGCTTTGTCGAACTTACGGCGCGCAACCAGCGTTGCTAAACCCAGAGCCAGCGGGGGAACCATACCTGCCGCCATGATGGCCGCCATCGGCGCATAAGTTTGCGTACTCAGCAGACCCACACCGAAAGCATACGCCGCCTTGTTAACCGGACCACCCATATCGGTACACATCATGCCGCCAAGAATCGCTCCAAGCAGCACCGCATTCGCCGTACCCATGGTTTGCAGCCAGTGGGTCAGACCTTCCAGAATGCCAGCCACCGGTTTGCCGATCAGGTAAATCATGGCCAGACCAACCACCAGGCTTGAGAACAGCGGAATGATCAGGATCGGTTTCAGCGCTTCCATACTCTGCGGGAGTTTCAACTTCGTGCTGATAAGCTTCGCCACATAACCGGCAAGGAAACCGGCAATAATCCCGCCAATAAAGCCGGAACCGGTGCTCACCGCCAGCATACCGCCGATAAGACCCGGCGTCAGACCAGGACGGTCAGCGATGGAAAACGCGATATAACCTGCCAGAACCGGCACCATCAGCGCAAAAGCTGAACCACCGCCAATCTGCATCAGCGCCGCCGCCAGCGTACCCTGCTCTTTAAACGCTTCGATACCAAAAGCGAACGAGAGTGCAATACACAGACCGCCAGCAACCACCATCGGCAGCATGTAAGAGACGCCCGTCAGCAGGTGACGATATGCCCCCGCGCTCTCTTTCTTACTTTCGGTTGCTGAAGTCTGCGCTTTACCGGTTGGCTGGTACGGTGTTGCTTCTTCCAGCGCTTTGTCCAGCTCCTGCTTGGTTTTCTTCAACGCAAGACCCGTAGAGGTGCGGTACATCGGTTTGCCGGCAAACTTCGCCAGATCAACTTCAATGTCAGCTGCCACAATCACCAGATCCGCCTGAGCCACTTCTTCCGGCGTAATGGCATTGCCTGCGCCAACAGAACCTCGAGTTTCAACCTTCACCCACCAGCCACGTTTTTTCGCTTCTGTTTCAATCGCTTCAGCAGCCATAAACGTATGAGCAACACCGGTCGGACACGCCGTCACTGCCACCACGCGTTTTGGACCACTGCTGGCCACAGGTGCTGTTGCAACCGGGGCACTGTAAGGTTTTGCATGGCCCTTCGCTTCGCTGAGGAACAGTTCAGGGTGCGCAACCGCACGACCAATGTCGCCCAGCCAGACTTTTTTGCCGTTCAGCGAACTGTCGGCAGGAAGCGTATCGCCCAGAACAATTGCCAGTTCGGCATCATTCGGATTATCAATAATTTCCAGATGTGCTTTCTGTGCCGCCGCTCCAAGCAGGGTTTTCGCCATGTAAGCGCGAGCCTGGCCGAGATTAGCGTCAATAATCAGCAGCGTTTTCATTATGCCTCTCCTGCTGTCAGTTAAACGGTTTTAAGTCGACACGCGCCATCATTGCGGCCAACTGAGGACGATCGGTAATGCCTACATTGCTTTGGCTTACTGCCAGGGCGGCAACAGCCGTCGCAAGACGCAGGGTATGTTCACTGGACTCACGCATCAGCAGGCCGTAAATCAGACCGCCAACCATTGAATCACCCGCGCCGACGGTGCTGACCACCTCAACTGACGGCGGTTTAGCAATCCACTCACCTGAAGCGTTAACCCACAGCGCACCTTCCGCGCCGAGTGAAATCACCACGTGAGCAATACCCTGCTCGCGCAGCGCATGCGCCGCATCAATCACATCTTTCATTTCCGGCAGTTTGCGGCCTGCCCAGATTTCCAGCTCACGACGGTTTGGTTTCACCAGCCACGGTGCCGCTTTCAGACCCGCCACCAACGCTTCACGACTACTATCAAAGATAATGCAAGGACACTGACTGCGCAGGCGCGTCATCCAGTCGGTGAAGGCTTCCGGGCTCACGCCGGTCGGCAAACTGCCGCTGACGCACACCATGTCGAACTGGCCCAGCCAGCTCAGCGAGTCATTCACAAAGCGTTCCCAGTCACCCGGGGTGACTTCAAAGCCGGAGAAATTAAAGTCAGATACTTCACCGTCTTTTTCGGTCAGTTTGACGTTGATACGGGTACGCCCTTGTACAACCTGAAAACGGTTGGCAATACCCAGCTCGCTGAACAACTGCTGAAAACCATCCTGGTTGTCTTTACCCAAGAAGCCGCCCACAGTGACATCGATACCTAAATCCTTCAAAACCTTAGCGACGTTAATTCCTTTCCCTGCCGCGTGCAGACCGGTAGTTTTAACCAGGTTCACTTCACCGCGTTCAATTTCCGGGCAAAAACCCACCAGGTCGTAAGCCGGGTTAAGGGTGATAGTCGCAACACGTCTGCTCATTACGCGCCCTCCCCCAGACCTGCCGCGATGGCTTCGCCAATCGCCTTCAGCGCCTGTTCAGCATCTTCGCCCTGTGCGGTAAAGCGCAGGTGATGTCCTTTTTTCACACCTAATGCCACAACTTTCATCAGACTGCGTCCATTCGCCGGTTTGCCGGTTCCATCAAGATTTGTCACGGTAATTTCACTGTTAAATTGTTTAATCGTATTCACCAGCATGGTGCCCGGGCGGGCATGTAAACCATGCTCATTGCGCACAATAAATTCGGCGCTCAGTACATCATCAGTTAAGGCGTCATCGCTGGTCAGCAGCGCCAGCACCGTTGCCGCATCGGCTTTCAACAAACGGTCAGCTTTATTATTCAGCAGCAGATCGCCAAGGCGCTTCAGCACGGCAACCGGTTGATCGTCATTCATGGCGACGGTCACCAGCAGGGCTGCCGCTTCACCTTCTACATCGAATGTTGTTGCTGCACGGCTGACCGCAACAGCGCTACGCACGTTGCCTTCAGCACAGTCATTCAGCCAGATCCCCTGACCGAGATTCATCGGCTGCTCATTGATTGCTCTGGCCACAAAGGTGGCGTCAACCGCACCGACTTCTTTCAGTCGTGCCGCGTTGAGTGCCTGCAGCGTCACCAGCGAGTTGGCCACGACATCCAGCGACAGCGTTTCGTTATCAAGCTTCAGCTGTTCGCTTTGCTTTTCGCCCATCAGCAGCGCACGCAGTTCTTCCGCCGTGGTCGCAGATTTCAGCTGTTCAGCGACGGAGTCATCGCTCAGCACGTGTGTCAGCTGACGCAGTAAACCGAGGTGTTCATCAGAGCTTGCGGCGATGCCGATTGCCACATAAGCAACCTGCCCTTCGCCCCAGGTCACGCCCTGCGGAAACTGAAAAACCTGCACACCGGTTTTCAGCACCTGATCGCGCGTGTCCGTCGTACCGTGAGGAATCGCAATACCGTTGCCGAGGAACGTGGACGTCTGTTGTTCGCGCGCCAGCATGCCATCGACGTAGCCTTCCGCGACGTTACCCGCCTGCACTAAGGCAGCGGCAACCTGGCGAATAGCCTCTTCTTTATTCCCGGCCTGTTCGCCCGGGTGAATATCCTGAACAGATAACTGGAACATGGTTCTCCTCTCCCGCTGATTTGAAACGATTCAGCTAACATGAGAAAAAAGGCGTCACCTGACTCCATCAGTTATGGCGAGATGACGCTGAAACGTTTCAAGAAGTCTTGCTCTTTTTTCTTCAGCACACAAGTAAAGTTGACAAATTACTTGCTGAATTTAGAGATAACGCACATTTTCTCTGCGAGGGAGAAAAAACTGCTGACGGAAAAACGGCGTCAGCTTGTCAGATTCAGCAACGTCAGCAAACAGCATTCTTTGACTGAAATGCTATTTTGATTTTTGATGCCGATTTTGATTTGGCTCCCTGTTTATTTTCTGACAAGCGGCGTAAACTCCGCGTCTCTTCACATCATTGATATCAAAACATGCATAACACCCCCGTAGCCGCCACACCCAAGGCGTTTGATTTAACGTCTTCGGCGTTCCTGCTTGTCGCATTTCTGACGGGTATCGCCGGTGCGTTGCAGACGCCAACGCTTAGCCTTTTTCTGACGGATGAAGTCCATGCCCGTCCCGGCATGGTCGGGTTCTTTTTTACCGGCAGCGCCGTGATCGGCATTTTGGTGAGTCAGTTTCTGGCCGGGCGCTCGGATAAAAAAGGCGATCGCAAAAACCTGATTGTGTTTTGCTGCGTGCTGGGGATGCTGGCCTGCGTGCTGTTCGCCTGGAACCGTAACTATTTTATTCTGCTGTTTATCGGGGTATTCCTCAGCAGCTTTGGATCGACTGCCAACCCGCAAATGTTTGCTCTCGCCCGTGAACACGCCGATCGCACAGGTCGGGAAGCCGTCATGTTCAGCTCAATATTACGTGCGCAGGTTTCGCTGGCCTGGGTAATTGGCCCACCGCTGGCCTACGCGCTGGCCATGGGGTTCAGCTTTACGGTGATGTATCTCAGCGCAGCGGTGGCGTTTGTTGTCTGCGGCGTAATGGTCTGGTTATTTTTACCCTCGATGAGTAAAAACGTGCCGCTCGCAACAGGCGCAGTTGAGGCCCCACGCCGCAATCGACGCGACACGCTGCTGCTGTTTGTTATCTGCACATTAATGTGGGGCACTAATAGTCTCTATATCATTAATATGCCGCTGTTTATCATCAACGAACTGCATCTGCCGGAAAAACTGGCTGGCATCATGATGGGTACCGCAGCCGGACTGGAAATCCCGACCATGTTGATTGCTGGCTATTTTGCAAAGCGTCTGGGCAAACGTCTGTTGATGAGAATTGCTGTCGTCGCCGGGTTCTTCTTTTATGCCGGTATGCTGCTGGCTCACTCTCCGGCGATATTACTTGGCTTACAGCTGCTGAACGCGATTTACATCGGCATCCTCGGCGGGATTGGCATGCTCTATTTCCAGGATCTGATGCCAGGACAGGCAGGCTCAGCAACGACCCTGTATACGAATACCATTCGCGTGGGCTGGATTATTGCCGGATCGCTGGCAGGGATTGCCGCTGAAATCTGGAACTATCACGCGGTGTTCTGGTTTGCGCTGGTGATGATCGTCGCCACCGTTGTGTGCCTGGCGCGCATCAAGGACGTTTAAGGCGCGGTCAGCGCTTCAAGCTCGATGAGATATACCATGGCCTGGTGCGTCGTCTGTCCGCACATTTCCGCACTGGGCTGTAAACCGCCGCACACTTTTGGTCGTAGCGGCGAAGCAAAAATTTTGCAACGCAGGGATTCATCCAGCTGAACGCATGGCGTATTAGCAGGTTTGCCATCAGGCATGCCAGGGATGGGACTGGAGATTGAAGGCGCGGTGCAGCATGCACCACAATCCGGACGGCATTCCATACAGTACTCTCTTTATCGTAAACCATCGGATTGTGCGGGAAGCGCACAGTACCACCTTTTTGGCACCAGCAAAAGCATGAATTCCGCTTGCCTGAATGCCCCGGCGCGAGTAGTTTTACGCGATATTTTAGACACTCCTCACTACAGGATTTTTTCGATGCCAAGAGCGAACGAAATTAAAAAAGGTATGGTACTGAACTACAACGGCAAGCTGCTGATTGTAAAAGATATCGATATTCAATCACCGTCTGCACGTGGTGCAGCTACGCTGTACAAAATGCGTTTTTCTGATGTGCGTACCGGTCTGAAAGTTGAAGAACGCTTCAAAGGCGACGATATCGTGGATACCGTCACCCTGAGCCGCCGCGGGGTTGATTTCTCCTACGTCGATGGCAACGAATACATCTTTATGGATAAAGAAGACTATACCCCGTATACCTTCACCAAAGACCAGATTGAAGAAGAGCTGCTGTTCATGCCGGAAGGCGGTATGCCGGATATGCAGGTACTGACCTGGGACGGCCAACTGCTGGCGCTTGAACTGCCGCAGACCGTAGACCTGGAAATCGTTGAAACCTCACCGGGTATTAAAGGTGCTTCAGCGAGTGCGCGCAACAAGCCAGCAACCCTGAGCACCGGTCTGGTGATCCAGGTTCCTGAGTATCTGAGTGCGGGTGAAAAAATCCGTATTCATATCGAAGAACGTCGCTATATGGGCCGCGCAGATTAATTTTCTACCGCTCGCTGACGATAAGGGACAGCTCGTCTTTTAAGCATATATGGTGAACATGTGATTCCGGCTCAGGGTTACGTTCACCTCATGCTCATCATTTCTCTGAAGCGCAGATACCCGTGAACGTGCAAGGGAGGCTCACCGCCGCCTCCCTTGCAACCCAGGCTCCCGGCGGGAAAATCGTCGCTACGCGAGTTATTCGTCTTATGTCGTCTGCCTGCCGGGTCGGTGCCGAGCCTGCATCCCTGCAGGCCGTCCCCTCTGCCCGCATCCCTGCGGGCAGCCCGGTCAGCCGTCAACGCCTCATCGATTTTCAGCCGGACCGTGGTCACCGCTGCACAGCTCTGACTTCCAGTTAAATTTGTTTTGCTGTTCAGATATATTCAAATAAAAATACAGGTGGTTAGGTGTGGGCTGGTCCGGCTGAAAATTGCCGACGTGTTTCCGTAAGGCCGGGAGAGCCAGCATGGATGCTGGCTCAGGGCGCGCTTTGCAAGGACGCTTCCTCGCGCCCGGCCCGATAGCCTGGAGGAATAAGCGGAGGGTATTGCGTAGCAACAATTTTCCCGCCGGGAGCCGGGATTGTAAAGGGCGTGGCGGAGAACGCCCTTTACACGTTCACAGGAATCCGGATTTCAGAGAAACGATGAACATGAGGTGAACGGAACTCTTTCTCCGAGATAGCCTGTTCTTTACCTCCGCCAGCGCAGGCTGTCCCTTTGTCATTTTCAGCGCTGACTGCTGAAATAAAAATCATCCATCAGCAGCGACTCCAGATACTGTTCATCCTCTTGCATAAAACGCACTATCAGATTAACCGCCTGAGGATAAAACCCCTCGTTATCCCGCACCAGACAAGCGTCGCGAAATAACGGTGCCCAGCACAGAATATGATGATGCAAAAAGTAATACTGCGCGGAGAATTTCTCCTCTTTAGCAACCATCCTCGCCATTAATGCCAACTGTACGGCAATATGATCGGAGGGTTCATTCTCCCGCGCCGCCAGCCCTTGCTCAACCAGCAGCACATTCATTTGCAGACGTTCTTCTGCCGCCGTCGTGTGTGGATAGTGCCCCGCATAGGGAGAAACACTAGCCGGCGGGGCCAGCAGAAACAACGAGGCAAAATCTGCGGCCAACTCAAGCTGTCGGGAGTCGCGCCGCAGAACCCGGCCCAGGCTACGCTCAAAACGTTTAACATTGGCAGATAATCCGGGGATCGCCTCGAGTGAGGCAATCCATGCCTGGCTATTGCCATTTTCCAGACTGGCGAGCTGTTTTTCATCCAGCTCACGAAATAACAGTTGCGAAAACCACTGGTACACAGCCGCCCGCTGCTGATGAATTTGATTATGCTGCACTGGTCCCCTCCTCTTTCACAATCTGCGGACCACCGAAAGCCGTCACCTGCGGGGCTTTCTGCTGATAACGCTCGACCTCCACCAGCACGGTATGTGCTGAAGGCCCCTGGGCCAGCTGTGAAGTACCGATATCCGCACTCAGCACGTTCGGGTCGCCATAGGTGCATAACGTCCCGGCTTTCCCCCCTTCCTGCGGGGAATACCAGGCCCCTTCATGAATGCGGATTACGCCAGGAGTAAAATCCGGACTAATCACGACCCCAGCCAGCACCTGGCCACGGTCGTTGAAGACACGAGCAATATCACCGGCTTTTAAGCCACGGGTGGTGGCATCCTGCGCGCTGATATAAAGCGGTTCTCTTCCGGCAACCGCATAGGTGTTGCGAAACGCCTCGCTCGAGCACAACTGCGAGTGCAGACGTTTATCCGGATGGCAGGATTGCAGATGTAGCGGGTATTTATCTTTTTTGCCGCTATGGGTACGCTCAAAGGGTTCCATCCACACCGGATGCCCCGGACAATCCTCATAGGCAAAGCCCGCGATGGTTTTGCTGTAGATTTCAATAAGACCTGACGGCGTTCCCAGCGGATTCAGGTCTGGCTGCTCACGAAACTCGCCGTGACGTACCCACGGCTGACCCGGCGGATATTCAATATATCCGTCACCCTGCCAGAACGTTGTGAAGTCCGGTAAGGTAACACCGAGCGACGCCCCCATCTTCACACCTTCGTCATAAAGCGCCTGTATCCACTGCATTTCATTCCGGTTTTCACGGTACACCGCTTCCTTATCAAATCGCTTACACAGCCCGGCAAAGATGTCAAAATCATGCCGCGCTTCGTATTGCGGTTTAACAATCTGATGCAGCGCCATCAGCCCTTTATTCGAATGCGTGCCGAACTGCTCAATATCGTTACGTTCAAAACGGGTGGTCACAGGCAGAACGATATCGGCAAAACGGCACGACGCGGTCCATTGGTGCTCTAACACCACCACGGTTTCCAGCTTTTTCCACGCGTCGATCATGCGGTTCCTGTCCTGCTGCGCATGGAATGGATTGGCCGCACTGTAGATCGCCATTTTGATGTCAGGATACGTTAACGTCTCACCGTTGAAGGCAATCTTGTTGCCTGGCGCAAGCAGGCAGTCAACGATACGCGAAGTGGGGATATGCTCCGATGCGCCGCGAAAATCCGCTTTGTACTTCGCCTGCGGGGGATTAGTAATACTCCCCAGCCCGGAGAGCACTGGCCCGGTCGATGTTACCGTTCCACCGCCGTTATAGTGCCAGCCAAATCCGACCCCGCCGCCGGGCAAACCAATTTGACCGACCATGCTGGCCAGTACCACCAGCATCCACGGATACTGCTCACCGTGGTGCATGCGTTGTACGCACCAACCACCCATAAACTGTGTCCGGCCTTTCACCAACAGGCGGGCGAAGTCTCGGATCTGCTCTGCTGTCAGCCCGCAGATTTCTGCCGCCCATTCGGCATTTTTCGGCTGTTTATCACTCTCGCCCAGCAGGTACGGTAAAAACTGTTCAAAGCCGACGGTGTAATCGGTAATAAACGCCGTGTCGTACAGTTTTTCTTCGTACAGGGTATGCGCCAGTGCCAGCATTAACGCGACATCGGTTTGTGGCCGCAACGCCAATTGCTCGCAGCCAAGATAGTTTTGAGATTTGCTACGCACTGGATCAACGCTGATAACGCGCATCTTATTCTGCGCTACCGCCTCTTTAATCTGCTGCCAGTAGCCAAATGCATCGTGATCGGGAACCAAAAACTCGATCTGCAAGTTCTTGATCGGATCGCAACCCCACAACACGATGGTATTGCTGTTTTGAATCACCAGCGGGAGTGACGTCTGCTGCTCATAAACTTCCAGTGAACCAATCACATGCGGTAAAATGACCTGGGCCGCTGCCGCAGAATAGTCGCCGACAGTTGTCACATAGCTACCATGCAGACCAAGTCCCCGGTCCATCGCCCCGCCCGCTTTATGGTATTTGCCTACCATTTGCCAGTCAGCAAGCCCGGTAAATACGCCTGATGAACCATAAGTTTTTTGCACCCGCTCCAGCTCTTCGTACAACAAATCCAGCGCCTGATCCCAACTGACCCGTACAAAACGGTTATCTCCGCGCTGGCTGCGATCCGACTCCTCACGTTTAAGCAGCCAGTCCAGACGCACCATCGGGTAGCGCACCCGCGACGGGTTGTAGACCACTTCACGCACCGCGTTCAGCATATCGCAGGGATATTTGTCATGTTTGAACGGACGGGTTTCGGTCCACTCACCGTTGACCACTTTGGCTTCAAAAGCGCCATAGTGCGAACCTGATTGAATCCACTGTTCGGGATTTTCCCCCGCTGCCCACACTTTTGATATCAGCGGATTAGGCGCCAGTGCGCTGGCAGCACCCACCGCCAACATACCGCTGAGAAAACGGCGGCGGGACGGATTAAAGTCATGAAAATCCATACATTATCCTTACTTTTTGTTGGTGTCAGACACATCGCTGGCGTGGGTCTGGAGGTATTTCAACAACGTACGTTCCTCCACCGGATTAAGCCGGTAATAGGTCGACATGGCTTTCAATCCAGCGATCCAGCCATTAGCGGTATATCGGGTCGTAGGAGGAGTGCTATGACAGGCGCTACAGGTGGATTGCAGCATTTGATCTGAGTACTCCCAGATTGGCGCAAGTGTGCTGATAAAGTCCTGATCGGTGGTCCAGGCAGTGACGCTCACCTGCTGCCATTCCTGATGTGAATCAGGATCGACCTGGGTTTGTAGCACTTTTACGTTCGCCATCAGGGGCTCATCGAGCACGGCGGAGAAAACGCGTTTCCCCATATACTGGGTGATCACCCGTCCACGCCCTTTGCTTTCACGCCAGCCCGTAATTTCGAGCTGGACATTACTGCCTTCTTTTTTCAGCACCTTGGCCTCGGTGGCGGGAAATAACAGCGCCTTCCCTGCCGGACTTTCTGCCGTTGCCGCCAATGATTTTTCGCTTAATGAGAACAGTGTGGACGCATCCGTTGGCGTATCTCCCTGACGCTGTAGCTGCTTAAAGCGATCGCGAAAACCGCTGCTCATATCGGGTTTGTGATGGGCTATTCCTTTGTGGCAATCGATACAGTTACTGTCTTTTGCTGCCGCCGCGGTCATTTGCGCCGCCGCATTTGCCGATTGCTTGCCGTGATCCATTGCCTCATAGCTATGGCAGGATTTACACGCCGCTGAATTATTCGCGCTCATGCGCGCCCACTCCCGTTGGGCGAGCTCCGAGCGTTTGGCAGCAAACTTTTCCGGAGTGTCGATAGAAGGAGAAATAAAGGTGTGATAGAGATCGTTTAAGGCTTCAGTTTTACGAATAAGCGTTGGAACAACGCCCGGTGGAATATGACAATCCTGACACTCAGCCCGCACGCCAGACGCGTTGCGAAAATGCACGCTGGTTTTATATTCCTCTCCAGCCGTGCGCATCGAGTGACACGATAAACAAAATTCGGTGGTACTGGTGTAATGAACGCCTTGCCACGTTCCCCAAATAGCCAAGGCCATTACTACCGCCCCGACGAATGCGCACCACAATGCGTTCTTTCTTATCCACGACATGCTTGCCTCCATTTTTTAATAGCGACACGCTAAGGGATAATAAAAATCAAAAATAGAGACAGCGAAAGCAGATTATAGGAACAGCATCCACTCTATGAGGTGGGTCAAATAGTAAAGATCAGAAATTCGTAATATAGTGACCATCTGTAAATAAGGAATTTCTTATGCTAACACTGACGCTCAATAGAGAAAGCCGTACTCCGCTGCAACTGCAGATATTTCAATTTTATTTCCAGGCAATTCAGCAGGGTGATTTGCTTTGTGGAGACAAACTCCCCTCTATTCGCGAGCAGGCTCAGGTATTGCACGTTGCTAAAATAACGGTAGTGATGGCCTATGATAAGCTGATGGCGGCTGGGTTAATCAAGAGCCGACACGGCATTGGCTATGAAGTGATATTCACCACGCCTGTACGTATAACCCCAACTCATGTGCCCGTGACCCAAGGCTCTCCACCGGTAAAACCTAAAGCTGCCGGGGTATCTACCGATGTTTACGCCGAGCCTGGACGAGAGTGCTACTGCCGGATGGGCGTCCCCGACCCCAACGCTTTTCCCTGGTCAAGCTGGCGGAAATGGAATAATGCTCCAAGCATACTTAAAGAACAATTATTTACCCGGTATCATTCACCAAATGGATTATTTTCACTACGTGAGCAACTGGTCAGATACCTTAATTTATCCCGCGGAATTAATACCCGAGCAGAGAACATCATCATTACCAACGGGATTCAGGAAGGATTATCACTGCTCAGCCAAATATTTATTATTCATCATGCTGTCAGTCAGCAAAAAAAGTGCCATATGGTGACCGAATCCCCTTGTTATTCTGGCGCATGGCATCTTTTTAATTATTACGGTGCAGACATTACGTCAATTGCCGTAGATAACCACGGGCTGCAAACAGATAATTTACCCGAATATGAAACCCAGCTTTGTTATGTTACTCCAGCTCATCAGTATCCGATGGGAAGTGTGCTTTCGCTGGAGCGCCGTCAGTCATTATTAACGTGGGCGCAACGCGTCGGCGCTTACATCATTGAAGACGATTACGATGCCGTTTTTACCTATGGGGACAATCCCCTTCCCGCGCTGAAAGCCATGGATTATCACAACCGGGTTATCTATATGGG
Source organism: Citrobacter sp. Cf125 (assembly GCF_030333935.1). NCBI lineage: Bacteria > Pseudomonadati > Pseudomonadota > Gammaproteobacteria > Enterobacterales > Enterobacteriaceae > Citrobacter > Citrobacter sp. Cf125. The sequence goes on from NZ_JAOWEY010000022.1 coordinate 895,429, forward strand.
GACATTTTCTAAAACGCTGGGGCCAGGCGCACGGCTTGGCTATCTTATTTGCCCTGATGAACTGCTTCCGGCGGTACAGAATATGAAAGCGCTCAATAACAACGGCAGTCAGTGGTTGTTGCAGCAATTTTTAGCCGAACTGATGCAAAATCAGGTTTTTTATACGCATATCAGCAAGCTGGCCTGCAGCTATGCGACGCGCCTCACTCTGTTACGCGATGGCCTGTCCACTCTGTTTCCCGAAGGGAAAATCGCTGGCGCAACGGCAGGTCTGCACCTCTCGTTACGCATTGCCAGACATACCGAATTCATCGCCAGGTTGCAACAAAGCTGCCTGTTGGCTGGGATCCGTTTCGACACTCTGCCGGATATAGAAAATGGATCAGAAGCCGCATGGCGCAAAGAAAACAGCGATGCTGTTATGTTTTTTGGATTTGGTGGATTGCAGATACAGCAGATCAATAAAGTGCTGACAGTGCTGGAGCAGGCGCTCGCGCAGCCTTGATGAATAACAGGGATTGCGCCTGTAGCGCAATCCCTGTTATTAGACTTACAGCAGGTCGCGGAACTGCGTTTGTTTCAGCGCCAGCTCAACGCCGCGGACTTCTGCCAGTCCTTTCAGGCGACCAATCGCCGAGTAGCCCGGATTGGTTTTCTTGTGCAGATCGTCAAGCATCTGGTGTCCATGATCCGGACGCATCGGGATAGGACGCAGGTCGCCCGCCTTTTTACGCCGCTGCTCTTCGCTCAAAATGGCAGCCACCACCGATACCATATCCACATCACCCTGCAGGTGCGCACCTTCGTGGAACGTTTTCGGGTTATCTTCACGACAGGTCGAGCGCAGGTGCGTGAAGTGGATACGATCGCCAAAGGTTTCGATCATTTTCACCAGATCGTTATCAGCGCGCACGCCGTAAGAACCGGTACACATGGTGAAACCATTATTAATACTGTCGACGGTTTCTTTCAGCCACTGCATATCTTCGATAGTCGAAACGATACGCGGCAGACCGAGGATCGGGCGCGGCGGATCGTCAGGATGCACGGCCAGACGCACGCCGACTTCTTCTGCCACTGGCACAATCGCCCGCAGGAATACCGCCATATTTTCGCGCAGATCGTCTTTACTGATGCCGTCATATTCAGCAAGGCGCGCACGAAACTGATCCAGCGTATAGCCCTCTTCTGCACCAGGCAGGCCAGCAATGATATTGCGTGTCAGCTTTTCAATTTCTGCATCGCTCATGGCATTGAAGTAGTCCAGCGCCTGGCGTTGTTCTTCGTCGGTATAATCCGCTTCAGCTCCCGGGCGTTGCAGAATGTGCAGCTCGAAAGCTGCAAAGGCAATCTGGTCAAAACGCAGCGCTTTGGAACCATCCGGCAGCTGATATTCGAGGTCGGTACGCGTCCAGTCGAGGATCGGCATGAAGTTATAGCACACGGTATCGATGCCGCAGGTCGCAAGATTACGGATACTCTGCTGATAGTTGGCAATCCACGTTTGATATTGACCTGAACGCGTTTTGATATCTTCGTGGACAGGGATACTTTCCACCACCGACCAGGTCAGCCCTTTTTCAGCCAGAATGGCCTGACGCTGTTGAATTTCTTCTACCGGCCACACTTCACCGTTAGGAATATGGTGCAAGGCGGTTACAACACCCGTTGCGCCAGCCTGACGCACATCATCAAGCGATACCGGATCGTTAGGTCCGTACCAACGCCAGGTTTGTTCCATTGTTTTACCCCACAAGTTGTTATACCAAATTAAATCACCTTAATGACGACTACCATACAGGCATCCGTTAGATGATCAACACATTGCCGATGATTGGTTGATCAAGCTCACATTCCCCGGATAAATGAGGCACACCAATTCAATTTGCTGTCATATAACTTTATACTGCCATTGTTAGTTAATGGTTAATCAGGTGTATTTAATGAAAACTATTGCCTCAGCGCCACTGGCGGAAAATGTCATGATGCCGCAGTACGACCGCCAGCAATTAAAAACGCGGATTGTACATTTTGGTTTCGGTGCTTTTCACCGCGCCCATCAGGCGTTACTCACCGACAGGGTGCTGAATGCGCAGGGTGGAGACTGGGGTATTTGTGAGATCAGTCTGTTCAGCGGCGATCGACTGATGAGCCAACTGCGCGAACAGGATCATTTATTTACCGTGCTGGAGAAAGGGGCCAACGGCAACCAACCGATTGTTATCGGCTCCGTCAACGAATGTCTCAACGCCAGGCTGGATTCACTGGCGGCTATTATTGAAAAATTCTGCGAGCCTCAGGTGGCTATTGTCTCGTTAACCATTACGGAAAAAGGCTACTGCATCGATCCGGCTACAGGCTCGTTAGACCTCAGTAATCCACGTATTGCTCACGATCTGCAAACACCGACTGAACCGCACTCTGTCCCAGGAATTATTGTTGAAGCGCTACACCGCAGACGTGAACGCGGGCTACAGCCGTTTACCGTCCTCTCTTGCGATAATATCCCGGACAATGGTCATGTGGTAAAAAACGCCGTACTGGGAATGGCGGAAAAACGTTCACCAGAACTGGCAACCTGGATTCAGGAGCATGTCAGCTTCCCGGGTACCATGGTGGATCGCATTGTTCCTGCCGCTACCGAAGAGTCACTGGCTGAAATCGCACGCGAGCTGGGCGTTGCCGATCCTTGCGCAATCAGCTGCGAACCGTTTATCCAGTGGGTGATTGAAGATAATTTTGTGTGTGGCCGCCCACAATGGGAAACGGCGGGTGTTCAGATGGTCGAAAACGTCTTGCCGTGGGAACAAATGAAACTGCGGATGCTGAACGGCAGTCATTCGTTTCTGGCTTATCTCGGTTATCTGGCCGGGTTCCAGCACATCAGCGACTGCATGCAGGACAGCGCATTTCGTGAAGCCGCCTACCGTCTGATGCTCAACGAACAGGCGCCTACGCTGCAAATTATCGACGTTGATTTAGACCAGTATGCCCTTAGCCTGTTGGAGCGTTTTGCCAACCCAGCGTTGAAACATAAAACCTGGCAAATTGCGATGGACGGTAGCCAGAAATTACCCCAGCGCATGTTGGAAGGGATCCGCGTACATTTAGCCCGCCAAAGCGAATGGCCGCTGCTGGCGCTCGGTGTCGCAGGCTGGATGCGTTATGTGAGCGGCGTGGATGACTCAGGCGCAGCAATTGATATTCGTGACCCACTAAGTGAGAAAATTGCCGCTCTGGTTAAACAGAGCACAGAGTCAGAACGTGTCAGCGCCCTGCTTTCGCTGCGCGAGATTTTCGCCACCGATCTCGTCCAGAATCCGCAGTTTGTCGCGGCCATTCAGCAGGCCTGGCAACGCATTGCCCAATACGGTGCGCATCAGGCTGTCATTGATACGTTAAAAAGTTAACGATTTCTGCCATTAAACAGGACGAAGCGCGTCTTCGTCCTCTCACCCCTTCTCTTTTTCACCGTTTTTCGCCAGGATTGTTAAATGCCATTACGGTAATTTATGAATCTGGAGTAAATGTGACTAAAACCAATCTCATCACCGGTTTTCTCGGCAGTGGCAAAACCACCTCTATTCTTCATTTATTGGCAAACAAAGATCCTGCTGAGAAGTGGGCCGTGCTGGTTAATGAGTTTGGCGAAGTTGGCATTGATGGCGCGCTACTGGCTAACAGCGGTGCGCTGTTAAAAGAGATCCCCGGCGGCTGTATGTGCTGCGTTAACGGTCTGCCGATGCAGGTTGGTCTCAATACGCTGCTACGTCAGGGAAAACCTGACCGTCTGCTCATTGAACCCACCGGCCTCGGCCACCCTAAACAGATTCTGGATTTACTCACCGCACCGGTTTACGAACCGTGGATCGATCTGCGTGCGACCCTCTGTATTCTTGACCCGCGGCTGTTACTGGATGAAAAAAGCGTCGCCAATGACAATTTCCGCGACCAGCTGGCCGCCGCAGATATCATTGTTGCCAACAAAACCGACCGTGCCACGACGGAAAGCGAAGACGCCCTGCAAAGCTGGTGGCAACACTATGGAGGTAATCGCCAGTTAGTTCATGCCGACCATGGACAAATTGACGGACAGCTACTGGATTTGCCCCGACTAAACCTGGCAGAGCTTCCTGCAAGCGCGGAGCACGCCCATAGTCATGCCGACAAAAAGGGGCTAGCAGCGTTGAGTCTACCCGCACAGCAGCGCTGGCGTCGTAGCCTGAACAGCGGACAGGGCCATCAGGCCTGCGGTTGGATTTTTGACGCCGATACGGTTTTCGATACTATCGGTCTGCTGGAATGGTCGCGTCTTGCTCCTGTTGGACGAGTGAAGGGGGTAATGCGTATTAAAGAAGGACTGGTACGCATTAACCGCCAGGGAGACGACTGGCATATAGAGACGCAAAACGTCGCGCCACCAGATAGTCGTATTGAACTCATCGCCGATACCGAGACCGACTGGAATGCGCTACAGAGCGCATTGTTGAGACTTCGTTTAGGCGCTAGCGCGTAAGGTTGCCTTCGTTTTTTAGCAATGGTAAACGACGATGAAAACCCGATACCCTCTAATCCTCCTGCTTAATATTGTGGGCCTGGCACTGTTTCTGTCCTGGTATATTCCAGCCGGGCATGGGTTCTGGTCTTCACTGGATACGGGCGTTTTCCGCTTCTTTAATCATAAACTGGTGGAAAGTCCGCTGTTCTTATGGGTTGTTGCTATAACCAATAACCGGGCATTTGATGGCTGCTCATTGCTGGCAATGGGCGCATTGATGCTGCACTTTTGGCTCAAAGAGACATCGGAAGGTCGCCGACGCATTGTGGCTATCGGTTTGGTTATGCTGCTTACCGCAGTGATATTAAATCAGCTGGGCCAGGCGCTTATTCCCGTTAAACGTGCCAGCCCAACCCTGATGCTGGATAATATTTATCGCGTCAGCGAACTGCTGCATATTCCGACCAAAGATGCATCGAAAGACAGTTTTCCTGGCGATCACGGCATGATGTTGCTTATTTTTTCCGCATTCATGCTGCGTTATTTCGGAAAAGTCGCAGGAATAATCGGCCTTATTATCGCTGTGGTTTTTGCCTTCCCACGCGTAATGATTGGCGCCCACTGGCTCACCGATATCGTGGTTGGTTCCATGACGGTGGTCTTGATTGGCCTTCCCTGGTGGCTAATGACGCCATTAAGCGACCGATTAGTCACTCTGTTCGTGAATTATCTACCCGGCAAAAACAAACAATTTTTAAACAAATAACGCAGAGTAATTAACATCATCAGGGATACTTCTGATTCCCTGATGATGCCTGGCAATATTTCATCATTCTGATTGTCATTCTCCTGTCATCTTATTCATGTTTAAAATGAGTAAGTTGCGTATTTTTTACCCTGATTGTTCTTAATTTAGACAATGCCGTTTATTCACTTTCTGTATCAATTTTTCTTATAAGAAATCACGTAAAATCACTCGCATTGACCGGAACGATCGGGTAATCTCGAACACGTTTTGCCTCGCGGGATAATTATTCCCTTTTAGAATAAATTTGTGCGTTCTGCCACAGATTTGACCTTAAGGAATTGTCTCATCGTGCGATGGTAATTAGTCTCGTCACGTTTGGCATTTTTTATAACGATATTTATCGTTAAGGACTTCAAGGGAAAACAAACAAAATGGTCAAATCTCAACCGATTTTGAGATATATCTTGCGGGGCATACCCGCGATAGCAGTTGCGGTTCTGCTTTCTGCATGTAGCACAACGAACACCGCCAGGAATATGCATTCTGAGACGCATGCTGTGGGCAATGGAGATAACTCTTCACTGCAAGCCTCTCAGGATGAATTTGAAAATATGGTACGTAATATCGATGTTAAATCACGTATTATGGACCAATATGCTGACTGGAAAGGCGTGCGTTACCGCCTTGGCGGCAGCACCAAAAAAGGCATTGATTGTTCAAGCTTCGTACAGCGTACGTTTCGTGAGCAATTTGGTTTAGAGCTTCCTCGCTCAACCTATGAGCAACAGGAAACGGGTAAATCCGTTTCGCGCACTAATCTGCGTACAGGCGATCTGGTTTTGTTCCGTGCTGGCTCTACTGGCCGACACGTCGGTATTTATATCGGCAACAACCAGTTCGTACATGCCTCGACCAGCAGTGGCGTTATCATTTCCAGCATGAACGAGCCTTACTGGAAAAAACGTTACAACGAAGCTCGCCGGGTTCTAAGCCGCAGTTAATTTCGTTTGGCAGCTATCCCTTGGCTATCCTGATGAGACATATAAAAAAGCACTGCTACGGCGGTGTTTTTTTTGCTTTGCCCTTGTGACTAAGAAAAATCTCACAACATGAGTCATTTCAGGTTATATTCATACAGGATAAGTGGTTACTTCAGGTAAACATAAGGAACTATGTTAAGGCGCTCCTCTTCTTCCGATCGGAAACTCCTGCTCACCTGCGTTATAACGGGGATAGTCGTCGCGTTACTCGTCAGCTCACTGCAGTTTTTTATGTCATGGCATCAACGAAACGCAAAGTACGACACGCTAACGTCTAACATACAAAACTATATTGAAAGTTTCTTCGCTGACCTTGAAACCACCACCAACACACTGCAACCTCTGGTAAAAGACACCTGCTCGCAAGCTTCAGCTCAACTCACTTCCAGCGCCGCGTTTAGCCTGAATGTGCGGGCCTTTTTGCTGGTAAAAGACGGTATCGCTTTCTGCTCTTCAGCAACCGGTTCAATGAATACGCCTCTTCAGCAATTGGTTCCCGTGCTGGACATGACGAAAGATATCGATATGGATCTCCAACCCGGTACGCCAATGATGCCGAATAAACCGGCAATACTCATTTGGTATCGCAATCATTCATTACAGAACAGCGGCGTTTTTGCCACCCTGAATGTTAACCTGGCACCCTATCTTCTCTATAACGCCCGGCAAGATGATTTCAACGGTGTGGCACTCATCGTCGGGAAGACGGCTATCACCACGTTTTCCAAACAATTAATCCCCGTGTCTGAACTCCCTGCTCTCCCATCATATAATGCAGCCTTATCTACATTCCCGTTGGAGGTGCGTTTTTACGCGGATCGGTGGACGTATAAAGATGTTGGATACGCCATCATGCTCGGATGTATGGCCGGGATCATGACCGCTCTCCTTCTCTGGTACTACATCTATGCCGTCCGTTTACGCCCGGGGAAAGATATCCTTAACGCCATCAAACACAATCAGTTTTATGTGGTGTACCAGCCCGTGGTAGAGGTGCAAACGCTGGAGGTGAAAGGTGTTGAGGTACTATTACGCTGGCATCACCCGACCACCGGTGAGATCCCCCCGGATGCCTTTATTCATTACGCAGAATCACAGAAAATGATTGTGCCGCTAACCCAGCACCTCTTTAAGCTGATAGCCCAGGACGCGCCGATGCTGCAAAAAGTGTTACCCGCTGGCGCAAAATTGGGGATCAATATCGCGCCAACGCACTTACACGGCGAGACGTTTAAAGATGATATTCAACGCCTGTACGCCTGCCTTCCCGCGAACTATTTTCAACTGGTGCTGGAAATCACCGAGCGGGATATGCTGCATCAAAACAAGGCAATCGAGCTATTTGAATGGCTGCATTCAGCAGGTTTTGAGATTGCCATTGATGATTTTGGCACCGGTCATAGTGCGCTTATTTATCTGGAACGCTTTACCGTTGACTACCTGAAAATCGATCGCGGCTTTATTAACGCCATTGGGACGGAAACCCTGACCTCTCCGGTTCTGGACGCCGTGTTGACACTCTCTAAACGTCTTAATATGCTGACGGTTGCTGAAGGGGTAGAAACACCTGAGCAAGCCCGTTGGCTGCGCGAACGTGGAGTACATTTTTTCCAGGGATACTGGATTAGCCGACCATTAAAGCTTGCTGATTTCGTGCGTTGGATGGCACAGCCCAATAAGCCGACGTGGTGATCGCAGTATGCGATTCATATATTCTCACTCGCCGCTACATCCCTTATCTTTCAGGCATGATGCCCGTCGGGTTGTGGCAGGAAAAGGAAATCGCTTTTATATGATCCCTCGCGTACTGCTTCTGTTTATCGCCCTCATCGGGTTTAACGCTCAGGCGCAATCCATCAAAGAAAGCTATGCTTTTGCTGTACTGGGTGAACCTAAGTACGCATTTAACTTTAATCACTTCGATTATGTTAATCCCGCAGCCCCTAAAGGTGGTCAAATCACCCTCTCCGCCATTGGCACATTTGACAACTTTAACCGCTATGCAATGCGCGGTAATCCCGGCGCACGTACCGAAACGCTTTACGATACGCTGTTTACGACCTCTGACGATGAACCTGGTAGCTATTACCCACTCATTGCCGACAGCGCACGCTATGCTGACGACTATTCCTGGGTAGAAATTGCCATTAATCCACGAGCGCGTTTTCACGATGGATCACCCATTACCGCCCGCGACGTCGCATTCACTTTCCACAAATTTATGACTGAAGGCGTGCCGCAGTTTCGTCTGGTCTACAAGGGAACAACGGTAAAAGCCATCGCGCCATTAACCGTACGCATTGAATTAGCCAAACCGGGTAAAGAGGACATGCTCAGCCTGTTTTCATTACCCGTGATGCCAGAGAAGTACTGGAAAGATCATAAGCTCAGCGATCCCTTATCCTCGCCACCGCTCGCCAGCGGCCCTTATCGCATTACCAAATGGAAGATGGGCCAGTATATTGTCTATTCGCGCGTCAAAGATTATTGGGCCGCTAATCTCCCCGTCAATCGTGGACGCTGGAACTTCGATACCATCCGCTACGACTATTATCTGGATGATAACGTCGCCTTTGAAGCGTTTAAGGCCGGTGCGTTTGATCTGCGTCTTGAAAATGATGCCAAAAACTGGGCGACGCGTTATACCGGGAAAAATTTTGCGAATCATTACATCAGCAAAGATGAACAAAAAAATGAATCCGCCCAGGATACGCGCTGGCTGGCCTTTAATATTCAGCGTCCGGTGTTCAGTGACCGACGGGTGCGGGAAGCCATCACGCTGGCCTTTGATTTTGAATGGATGAATAAAGCCCTGTTCTATAACGCCTGGAGCCGGGCCAACAGCTATTTTCAGAATACCGAATATGCTGCGACAAAATACCCCGATGCAGATGAACTGGTGGTACTCGCGCCCTTGAAAAAAGATCTCCCTCCTGAGGTCTTCAGCCAAATCTATCAGCCGCCAAAATCAAAAGGCGATGGCTACGATCGTGAGAACTTGCTGAAAGCCGATACCTTGCTGGAACAAGCCGGATGGGTACTCAAGGGGCAGCAGCGCGTAAACAGCGTCAGCGGTAAACCTCTGAGCTTTGAACTATTGCTCCCGGCGGGCAGCAACAGTCAGTGGGTGTTGCCGTTCCAGCACAACCTGCAACGCTTAGGCATTACCATGAACATCCGCCAGGTTGATAACTCACAAATTACCAACCGCTTACGCAGTCGCGACTATGACATGATGCCAAGGTTGTATCGCGCAATGCCGTGGCCGAGTTCAGACCTGCAAATTCTGTGGGCTTCTCAATATATTGACTCCAGCTATAACGCCCCCGGTGTGCAAAGCCCGGTTATCGATAAGCTGATCGGTCAAATCATTGCCGCGCAAGGTGATAAAGCCAAACTGATCCCACTCGGCCGGGTACTGGACAGAGTTTTAACCTGGAATTACTACATGTTGCCGATGTGGTTTATGGCCGAGGATCGTATCGCCTGGTGGGACAAATTTTCGCATCCGGCTATTCGCCCAATTTATACCATTGGCCTCGACAACTGGTGGTATGACGTCAACAAAGCGGCGAAACTGCCCGCAGCCAGACGGCAGGGAGAATAGATGGGCGCTTATCTGATTCGACGTCTGCTGCTGGTGATCCCAACGCTTTGGGCCATCATCACCATCAACTTTTTTATCGTGCAAATTGCCCCCGGCGGTCCGGTTGAACAGGCCGTCGCCGCCATTGAGTTCGGGCAAAGCGGGGCATTACCTGGCGCGGGTAGCGAAGGCGTTCGCGCCAGCCATGCGCAAACCGGCGTTGGTAACATCAGCGACAGTAATTATCGCGGCGGCCGGGGTCTGGACCCGGAAGTCATCGCGGAAATCACTCGGCGCTACGGGTTCGATAAGCCCATTCATGAGCGTTATTTCAAAATGCTTTGGGACTATATTCGTTTCGATTTCGGCGACAGCCTGTTTCGTAGCGCCTCTGTGCTGACGCTTATCAAAGACAGCCTGCCGGTTTCCGTTACGCTGGGCCTATGGAGTACGCTCATCATCTATCTGGTGTCGATACCGCTTGGGATCCGCAAAGCGGTTCACAACGGCAGTCGGTTTGATGTCTGGAGTAGCGCATTTATTATTATTGGCTATGCCATTCCGGCCTTTCTGTTTGCCATTTTGCTGATCGTCTTTTTTGCCGGAGGCAGCTACTACGACCTGTTCCCGCTGCGCGGGCTGGTTTCCGCCAATTTTGACTCCCTGCCCTGGTATCAGAAAGTGACCGACTACCTTTGGCATATTACCCTGCCGGTGCTGGCGACGGTAGTTGGTGGGTTTGCCGCGCTGACTATGCTGACCAAGAACTCATTTCTGGATGAGGTGCGCAAACAGTATGTCGTCACCGCACGCGCTAAAGGAGTCAGCGAGAAAAATATTCTGTGGAAACATGTGTTTCGCAATGCCATGTTGCTGGTGATCGCCGGCTTCCCGGCGACGTTTATCAGCATGTTTTTTACCGGTTCGCTGCTGATTGAAGTGATGTTCTCGCTTAACGGTCTGGGACTACTGGGGTATGAATCCACCGTATCACGCGACTACCCGGTAATGTTTGGCACACTCTATATCTTCACCCTGATCGGTCTGCTGCTGAATATCCTCAGCGACATCAGCTATACGCTGGTCGATCCCCGTATTGATTTTGAGGGACGCTAATGTCGCGATTAAGCCCCGTCAATCAGGCCCGCTGGGCGCGCTTTCGCCACAACCGTCGCGGCTACTGGTCGCTGTGGATTTTTCTGGTGCTGTTCGGTCTTAGTCTGTGTTCAGAGCTGATTGCCAATGATAAGCCGTTACTGGTGCGCTACGACAATAGCTGGTATTTCCCCCTGTTCAAAAACTACAGTGAAAGCGACTTCGGCGGACCGCTGGCGACCCGGGCTGATTATCAGGATCCGTGGCTACAGCAGCGCCTGGAAAACCAGGGCTGGATCCTGTGGGCACCAATACGCTTTGGGGCCACCAGCATTAACTTTGCCACCGATAAGCCCTTCCCTTCCCCGCCTTCTGCACAAAACTGGCTGGGAACAGACGCCAACGGCGGTGATGTACTGGCACGGATCCTCTACGGCACACGTATTTCTGTCTTATTTGGCTTAATGCTCACCCTATGTTCGAGCGTGATGGGCATTATGGCTGGCGCAATACAGGGCTATTATGGCGGCAAGGTGGACCTGTGGGGGCAACGATTCATTGAAGTTTGGTCCGGTATGCCAACGCTGTTTCTCATCATTCTACTGTCGAGCGTTGTCCAGCCTAACTTCTGGTGGCTGCTGGGTATTACCGTGCTGTTTGGCTGGATGAGCCTGGTTGGCGTGGTGCGCGCGGAGTTTTTACGTACCCGAAACTTTGATTATATTCGTGCCGCTCAGGCGCTCGGCGTGAGCGATAGCAGTATTATTCTGCGCCATATGCTACCCAATGCGATGGTTGCCGCTCTGACCTTTTTACCGTTTATTTTGTGCGCCTCGATAACCACTCTAACCTCGCTGGATTTTCTTGGGTTTGGCTTACCGCTTGGCTCGCCATCGCTCGGAGAACTTCTGTTACAGGGTAAAAACAACCTGCAGGCGCCGTGGCTTGGCATCACCGCGTTCATCTCCGTTGCCCTGCTCTTATCGCTTCTGATCTTTATTGGTGAAGCGGTACGCGACGCGTTCGATCCCAACAAGGCGATTTAAGATGACACAACCTCTGTTAGCTATTGACAATTTATCGGTAGGTTTTCGTCAACAAGAGACCGTGCGCATCGTGGTCAACAGTCTGTCACTGCGCGTTGATGCCGGACAAACGCTGGCACTGGTGGGTGAGTCCGGCTCAGGTAAAAGCGTGACCGCGCTATCTATTTTACGGTTATTGCCCTCCCCTCCGGTCATCTACCTTTCCGGCGACATCCGTTTTCATGGTGAATCATTACTTCACGCCGATGAGCAAACGCTTCGCGGCGTGCGGGGGAATAAAATCGCCATGATTTTCCAGGAACCAATGGTGTCACTGAACCCGCTTCACAATCTGGAAAAACAGCTTTATGAAGTGCTGTCGCTGCATAGGGGAATGCGTCGGGAGGCCGCGCGAGCAGAAATCCTGACCTGTCTGGATCGCGTTGGCATCCGTCAGGCGGCCAAACGTCTCGCAGACTACCCGCACCAACTGTCCGGCGGGGAACGCCAGCGCGTGATGATTGCCATGGCATTGCTAACACGACCGGAGCTGCTGATTGCCGATGAACCGACTACCGCGCTGGACGTTTCCGTTCAGGCACAGATCCTGCAACTGCTGAGGGAACTACAGCGCGAGCTGAACATGGGATTACTGTTCATCACCCACAACCTCAGCATTGTGAAAAAGCTGGCCGATACCGTGGCAGTCATGCAAAACGGTCAGTGCGTTGAGCAAAATAAAGCAGCACAGTTGCTCACTGCGCCCACGCATCCCTACACGCAGAAATTGCTAAACAGTGAACCTTCCGGCGACCCGGTACCTTTACCGGCCGGGCAAGCCCCGCTGCTGGAAGTGGAAAAACTGCACGTCGCCTTCCCCATCCGCAAAGGTATCCTGAAGCGTGTGGTGGACCACAACGTCGTGGTTAACAATATCAGTTTCTCTCTGCGGCCCGGTGAAACGCTGGGGTTGGTAGGTGAGTCTGGGTCGGGGAAAAGCACTACCGGACTGGCGCTCCTGAGGTTAATCTCCTCACAGGGAAGTATTGTGTTCGATGGTCAGGCGCTGCATACCTTAAATCGTCGCCAGCTGTTGCCGGTCCGTCACCGTATTCAGGTGGTATTTCAGGATCCCAACTCCTCGCTTAACCCACGCCTGAGCGTGCTACAGATTATCGAGGAGGGGTTACGCGTTCATCAGCCAACCCTGTCAGCCGAACAACGCGATGCGCAGGTGAAAGCGGTGATGACGGAAGTGGGACTGGATAGCGAAACGCGGCATCGTTACCCGGCTGAGTTTTCCGGCGGTCAGCGTCAACGTATTGCCATCGCCAGAGCATTGATTCTCAAACCTTCCTTGATTATCCTGGATGAGCCAACATCATCGCTAGACAGAACCGTACAGGCGCAAATCCTGACGTTGTTAAAGTCCTTACAGGAAAAGCATAGGCTGGCTTATATTTTTATCAGCCATGATTTGCACGTAGTACGTGCGTTATGCCATCAGGTTATTGTGCTACGTCAGGGAGAGGTTGTGGAGCAAGGGCAATGCGAGCACGTATTTAACGCGCCACAGCAAGCCTATACGCGTCAGCTGCTTGCGCTAAGCTGACGCTCAAAACGGATTGTTATTTGAAAACGGCTCTGCGATGGCCACGCCGAAGTTTTTCAGTCTGCAGGTCGCGGCAAATTCATCCTGGCGATTCACAAACAGGCACGGCTCCCCTTCGCATTCCAGTACGGAACAAGGAACCTCAATGTCGCTAAGGGCCTGGCTGAGCTTATGCATGACTGACCATGCGCTGTCACCATCAGGGCTGAGCAATTTGAGCGCCACCAGGCTGTTCTCATTGCTCTGACCGTTTTGCGGAATCGGTTCAACCTTTGAACCTGCGAAACCCACCGACCAACGATAGCTCTGCGGCAGACGATGAACGATTGAGAGTTGTAATGTCATCACTTTCTTTCCCTGGAAGCACAATCACTTCACAATTATTTTACATCAATATTAACACATCATTGACAATACGTCTTCAGACAGTTGGTAAACGTTTACACCCTGTCTTTATGCCGCTTTCCGAACCAGGTAATTAAAATTATTCAATGGTTCCGGCATATTTCCGGGCTATATGTACTCGTTTCTGCGATCTAACTCAACCTTTTTAACTACAATGATGTGACTTTTTACATAAATTGATTTTACATAAAATAAACATAACCAGGGGAACTGATAGATTTGCGGTTGATGTATATCAACTCTGGAGGCCTTAAGGCCCCCAGGATGTGTAATAGATCACCGTTTTTGGGCGCGACTGGCGTAAAGACAGAAGAGAATTGAACAGGTAGCGCAAAATGCGATCGACCATATCATTGGCCAGGCTGAGTTAAAGGTCGCCAGAGACAACAGCGCCCCAACGATGGCACCAATGCCGAAGCGGAATGTCCCTGCCAGCGATGACGCCGTTCCTGCCATATGTGGAAATTCATCCAGAATAACCGCCATAGCGTTAGATGACACCATCGACACACAGCCAACAAACGCCGCAACGCCCACAACCAGGGCCCAGAACCCCAACCCAAACAGTGTGCTAAAGACCATCCAGCCAGCCATCACGAACTGGATCCACAGACCGGTACGGAACATATTCAATGCCCCAACCCGACGCACAAAGCGGCTGTTGATGATAGTCATCACGAACAGGAATACGATGTTCAGTGCGAAGTAATAGCCGAAATGCTGCGGTGAAACGTGGTTGATCTCAATGTAGACAAAGGGTCCGGCGCTCAGAAACGAGAACATCCCGGCAAAACTGAATCCGCTGGCCAGCATATAACTCAGCACACGTTTATGACGAAACAGCGAGGCAAAGTTGCCAATAGTAGTACGCAGGCGAAACGGCTGGCGACGCTCTACCGGCAGAGTCTCTTTGATCAGTGTAAGGATCATCACCGACGCCAGAATAGCTGCCATGGCGAGGATCCAAAAGATATAGTGCCAGCTCAGCCATACCAGCACCCAGCCACCGATAATCGGTGCCATTAATGGCGCAATTGTCGTGACCAGCATGACGAATGACATCATGCGCGAAAACTCTTCTTTCGGATAGATATCACGCATCAGGGCGTTGATAACCACGCTCGCTGCAGCAGCAGCCAGACCGTGGAAGAAACGCATCACGATCAGTTGATCGATGGTTTGCGCCAGTGCGCAGGCCACAGCCGCCGCCGCAAACACCAGCGTCCCGCCCAGGATCACTGGCTTGCGTCCAAGGCTGTCTGCCATTGGCCCATAGAACAGTTGCCCCACTGCGAACCCCAGAATATAGGTACTGAGGGTCATCTGCGCGCTACCTGCTGGCACACCAAACTGTTCAGAGATAACAGGCAGCGCCGGAAGATACATATCAATCGACAACGGCATCAACATGGCTAACAAGCCAAGGATAAAGACAATGGCAATTGACGAGTTCTGCCGGGTGGTCACATTTAGCTCCTGAAATTAACGCGGGGTTAAGTTAACGCTGGCGATTTCTTCTTCAGTCAAAGGACGGTATTCACCTGGCGCCAGATCCTCATCAAGCCTGATGTCACCAATCCGTTCACGGTGCAGTTCCACAACGTGGTTACCCACCGCGGCAAACATACGTTTAACCTGATGATAGCGCCCTTCGCTGATGGTCAAACGCACCTGAGTTGGCGTAATCACTTCCAGCACGGCCGGTTTGGTCAGATCTTTCTCATTGTGCAACTGTACGCCATGGGCAAACTGTTCGGCGGTATCATCTGCCACTGGCGACTCCAGCGTCACCAGATAGGTTTTCTCACAATGGTGACGAGGAGAGGTGATGCGATGCGACCACTGTCCGTCATCGGTCATCAGCACCAGTCCGGTGGTGTCGATATCCAGACGCCCTGCCGCATGCAGTTTGTAGGCAACCGGTTCATCAAGGAAATAGAGCACCGTCGGGTGATCGGGATCATCCGTTGAGCAAACATAACCCTGAGGCTTATTCAGCATAAAATAGCGCGGGCCATTTTGTTGAACCAGGGAATTACCGTCATATTCTACGTCGTGTTCTGGCAGCAGCTTAAAAGCGCTATTTCTGACGATTTCACCGTCGACGGTAACGCGGTTAGCACGGATCTCACGCCCGGCAATAGCGCGGCTGACGCCGAGTTGCTGAGCGATAAATTTATCAAGTCGCATGTGTGTGATTTTGCCTGTAAAAATACGAGAATCGGGTTTACGCCCGAAAAGTGGGACCGTTATCCGCCCAGTATAGCGGCGTTACACCATCCCTCAAGAGAAATGATTCATGGCATACTACTCCTTGTTATTGTTTATTATAGTGAGCCCATGATTTTTACTCTTCGCCCGTACCAAAAAGAAGCCGTGGACGCCACGCTCAACCATTTTCGCCACCACCGCACCCCGGCGGTTATCGTCCTGCCAACCGGCGCGGGCAAAAGTCTGGTGATTGCCGAGCTGGCCCGCGTAGCGCGTGGTCGCGTACTGGTACTGGCGCACGTCAAAGAACTGGTCGCACAAAACCATGCGAAATATTGTGCGCTGGGGCTGGAAGCCGATATTTTTGCCGCAGGCCTGAAGCGTAAAGAGAGCCACGGAAAAGTGGTATTTGGCAGCGTACAGTCGGTAGCGCGTAATCTGGACGCCTTTCAGGGAGAATTCTCCCTGCTTATCGTCGATGAATGCCATCGCATTGGCGATGATGAAGAGAGTCAGTATCAGCAAATCCTCACTCACCTGACCAAAGTAAATCCTCACTTACGCCTGCTCGGACTTACCGCCACACCTTTTCGTTTGGGCAAAGGCTGGATTTATCATTTTCATTATCACGGAATGGTGCGCGGCGATGAAAAAGCACTGTTTCGCGACTGCATTTATGAATTACCGCTGCGCTACATGATTAAACACGGCTACCTGACGCCGCCAGAACGCCTCGACATGCCGGTAGTGCAATATGACTTCAGCCGCCTGCAGGCGCAAAGTAACGGCCTGTTTAGCGAAGCGGACCTGAATCAGGAGCTGAAAAAGCAGCAGCGAATAACGCCGCATATCATCAGCCAGATTGTCGAGTTTGCCCAGACGCGTAAAGGGGTGATGATTTTCGCCGCCACAGTTGAACACGCCAAAGAAATTCTGGGTCTGCTGCCTGCTGACGACGCCGCACTTATCACCGGAGACACGCCTGGCGCCGAACGCGACGTGCTGATTGAAGAGTTCAAAGCCCAACGTTTTCGCTATCTGGTGAATGTGTCGGTCCTGACCACTGGCTTCGATGCCCCGCACGTCGACCTTATCGCCATTCTGCGCCCGACCGAGTCAGTTAGCCTTTACCAACAAATTGTCGGTCGTGGGCTGCGCCTGGCGCCGGGTAAAATCGACTGTCTGATCCTCGATTACGCTGGTAACCCGCACGACCTGTACGCGCCGGAAGTTGGTGCGCCGAAAGGGAAAAGCGACAACGTTCCGGTACAGGTGTTCTGTCCTGCCTGCGGCTTTGCCAACACCTTCTGGGGCAAAACAACGGCCGACGGCACGCTGATTGAGCACTTTGGCCGCCGCTGTCAGGGATGGTTTGAAGATGATGACGGCCATCGCGAACATTGCGATTTTCGTTTTCGTTTTAAAAACTGCCCGCAGTGCAACGCGGAAAATGACATCGCCGCCCGCCGTTGTAGGGAGTGCGACGCAGTACTGGTTGACCCGGATGACATGCTGAAAGCCGCGCTCAGGCTTAAAGATGCGCTGGTTCTGCGCTGCAGCGGGATGGCGCTACAAAATGGGCAGGATGAAAAAGGCGAATGGCTGAAAATTACCTATTACGATGAAGATGGCGCCGACGTCAGCGAACGCTTTCGCCTGCATACTCCCGCGCAGCGAACGGCCTTCGAGCAACTGTTTATTCGCCCGCACACCCGAACGCCCGGCATTCCCTTACGCTGGATAACCGCCGCCGATATCCTCGCCCAGCAGGCGCTGTTACGTCATCCTGATTTCGTGGTCGCGCGCATGAAAGGTCAGTACTGGCAGGTCCGTGAAAAGGTCTTCGATTATGAAGGACGCTTTCGTCGGGCACATGAATTACGCGGTTAATCGTACTTTTGATTGATGTACCAGCCGTTTGAGTATAGAATCTCGCCCGCTTTTGCATACGCAAAGCAGATCACTTACCTGTTGCTGGGTCGCCTGTAGCAGGAATTATTAAAGAGAGATTTAAATGTTTACTATCAACGCTGAAGTACGTAAAGAGCAGGGTAAGGGTGCGAGCCGCCGCCTGCGTGCCGCTAACAAGTTCCCGGCAATCATCTACGGTGGCGCAGAAGCCCCGATTGCTATCGAACTGGATCACGATGCAGTTATGAACATGCAAGCTAAAGCTGAATTCTACAGCGAAGTTCTGACCATCGTTGTTGACGGTAAAGAAGTTAAAGTTAAAGCTCAGGCTGTACAGCGTCACCCGTTCAAGCCGAAGCTGTCTCACATCGACTTCGTTCGCGCGTAATCGCAAACAAGTTGAAGAAAAACCCCGCCAAGGCGGGGTTTTTTTATGGGATTTTGTAATCGATATTGATGGTTCTCGTCGACCGGATAAGGCGTTTACGCTCTCACCCGGCAAACGGTTTTATTTCCCGCCCGACGTGCGACGCTGCAGCTGGTCGCGCAGGTTCGGCGGCGTACCTTTGATGGTCAAAGTATCTGTAGCCGGATCCCAGAAAATACGTTCACCCAGTAGCATGGCGTCGAAGTTGATGGTTAACCCACCGCCGCTTCCGGCAAATTTGGTTAACTGACGCAGCGTACTGCGATCTGCCGGGAAGCTCTCTTCCAGCTCGTAGCCTTTATCAGCGGTAAATTCGCTGAAGCTAACTTCACTGACGCCGGAAAGCTCTTTGGACAGCGACTCCAGCTCGATCTCTTCACCGGCTTGTAGCTGTTCGTTGCAGTAGCTGTACACCTGCTGACGCACGTTCTGGCGTTCAGCTTTATCGAGCTGCGCCTCGGCAGTAAAGTCATCGACCGCCTGCAGCAGGCCACGGTTTTGCGCTTTGGCGTTCAAACCTTCGCTGGCACCGAGGAAATCCATAAAGAAATCGGCGACTTTGCGCCCTACCCGCCCTTTCAGGAACGTCAGATAGCGCGTGGACTCCGGATTGGTTTCCCATTCGGTTAAATCAATACGCGCCACGATATCCGCATGATTGATGTCCAGATAGTGCGTCGGATTGATATCCAGATTTTCATTGACGCGCATGCTGCTTAAATTGTTCAGCACGGCGACTAACAGATACTCTACCGCCAGATAGCGGTAATGGCAGAACAGGACAATGCCGCCGTCGGCAAAAGGATATTTCGCCAGCTCGTCCCGCAAGCGTCCGGTCGCGGCACGACTAAATGCCAGAAAATCCTCTTCGCCCTGACGCTGTAAACGCAGCGTTTGTGCCAGTTCACTCTCTTCGCTAAACAGGCCATAAGCTTTATTCTTGGCGCTATATACCCGATGCAGCTCAGCCATCATATCGACAACCGTCGCTGTCGGTTCCAGTAATGAATCGCGCAAGACCAGCTCAAGGTTCTGCTCGTCACGTTTGATAAGCTGGTGCAGGGCAATCTGGTTGATATCCAGACTCATGATAAACTCTCCTTTTAGACCGGGCGGTATTCAACCACCTGCCGGGCAGTGACGCAATAGAAGATAAAAAAGCAGAAAAAAAACTGTCTGTACGGTAATATGTTGCCCTTTCATGAACAGACTGATTTCGATTTATGCCACAAATTTCCCGCTATAGTGACGAACACGTTGAACAACTGCTGAATGAGATGCTCAACGTACTGGAAAAACATAAGGCGCCGACCGACCTTTCCCTGATGGTACTGGGAAATATGGTGACTAACCTTATCAATACAAGCATCGCACCGGCCCAGCGCCAGGCGATTGCCAACTCTTTTGCCCGCGCATTACAGTCTTCGGTAAACGACGACCAAGCGCATTAAGAGCCTGCTCCGGGGAAACGAACAACAGTTTATGGTAACTCATCGTCAGCGCTACCGTGAGAAAGTCTCCCAGATGGTTAGCTGGGGGCACTGGTTTGCCTTGTTCAACATTCTGTTGGCCGTGGTACTCGGTAGCCGTTACCTGTTTGTCGCCGACTGGCCGACAACGCTTGCAGGTCGTATTTATTCCTATGTAAGCCTGGTCGGACATTTTAGTTTTTTGGTGTTTGCCACCTATCTGCTAATCCTGTTTCCCCTGACGTTTATCGTCATGTCCCAGAGGCTGATGCGATTCTTATCAGCTATTCTGGCGACGGTGGGCATGACGCTGTTGCTAATCGACAGCGAAGTTTTCACCCGCTTCCATTTGCACCTCAACCCGATCGTCTGGGAACTGGTCATCAATCCTGACCAGAATGAAGCGGCGCGTGACTGGCAACTGATGTTTATCAGCGTACCAGTGATTTTGTTAATTGAAATGCTGTTTGCGACCTGGAGCTGGCAAAAGCTGCGTAGCCTGACGCGTCGTCGCCACTTCGCCAAACCGTTAGCCGCATTCTTCTTCATTTGCTTTATCGCCTCGCACGTGGTGTATATCTGGGCGGATGCCAATTTCTATCGCCCGATTACCATGCAGCGCGCGAATCTGCCGCTCTCCTACCCGATGACGGCGCGTAAGTTCCTGGAAAAACATGGTCTGCTGGATGCGCAAGAGTATCAGCGTCGCCTGATCGAGCAGGGGAATCCGGAAGCAGTTTCCGTGCAGTACCCGCTGAGCGAACTGCGCTATCGCGATATGGGCACCGGCCAGAACGTCCTGCTGATCACCGTCGACGGCCTGAACTATTCACGCTTTGAAAAGCAGATGCCTGCGCTGGCTGAATTCGCCGGGCAGAATATCTCCTTTACGCGTCACATGAGCACTGGCAACACCACGGATAACGGGATTTTTGGCCTGTTTTACGGCGTCTCACCAAGCTACATGGATGGGATTTTATCGACCCGAACGCCTGCGGCGTTGATTTCCGCGCTGAACCAGCAGGGCTATCAGTTAGGGCTATTCTCTTCGGATGGCTTTACCAGCCCGCTTTATCGCCAGGCGCTGCTGTCAGATTTCTCCATGCCAAGCGTGCAGACGCAATCTGACGACCAAACCGCAAGCCAGTGGATTAACTGGCTGGGACGCTACGCGCAGGAAGATAACCGCTGGTTCTCGTGGGTCTCCTTTAACGGGACCAACCTTGATGAGAGTAACCAGAAGAATTTTGCCAAACGCTATGCCAGCGCCGCTCAGGATGTGGATGCCAACATTAACCGCATTCTGAACGCCCTGCGCGACTCCGGCAAACTGAACAATACGGTGGTGATTATTACCGCTGGTCGGGGCGTGCCGCTGACTCAGGAAGAGAACAACTTTGCCTGGTCGCGAGGCCATCTGCAGGTTCCTCTGGTAATTCACTGGCCGGGAACGCCTGCACAGCGCATCAATAGTCTGACCGATCATACGGACCTGATGACAACGCTGATGCAGCGCCTGCTGCACGTCAGTACACCTGCTAACGAATACTCGCAGGGGCAGGATCTGTTCAATGCAACCCGCCGCCATTACTGGGTTACTGCCGCTGACGGCAGCACGATGGCCGTTACCACACCCGAGATGACGCTGGTGCTGAACAACAACGGTAATTATCAGACCTATAATTTGCGCGGCGAGAAAATAAAAGATCAGAAACCGCAGCTAAGTCTGCTGTTACAGGTTCTGACGGATGAGAAGCGATTTATTGCTAACTGATTAATTATAAATCAGTTAGCGAGACATGCTCTTGCATTCGTAGCGGAAAGCAGTAGTATTAGCAGCCATAGCGTCGGCACGTAGCGCAGCCTGGTAGCGCACCGTCATGGGGTGTCGGGGGTCGGAGGTTCAAATCCTCTCGTGCCGACCAAAAATCCTCGAAAAACCAGCCTGTTACGGCTGGTTTTTTTATGCCTGTTTTCTGAGCGCTCCGCGTTCCTGGCATCATTAATGATGTACGTGATAACTCCAAATATTGCGTGTGAGGAATTGTAGCCATCACCATCTTCTGACAGCGCTTCCCTTCTCCCGTTCTCCAGATTTATCAGGTGGGGCTGAGGGTGAGTTCGGTATCACTTGATCCTGAATTCCCCAACTATCGCGCATATCAGCAGCGAACCATCACAGGCTGAAAGCGACGCATCCACAACAAGTAGCGCCCCCTGGATTATCCCTTCCCTGAAATGTGAACGCGATGCCCGTATGAAATAAGTCGCTGCGGGCTGGCTGATTAGCTGCTGATCGAGGGAGATCCTTGTTTCAACGTAATCATTGACAGGTGAAGGGAAGCCCATGGCTATAGTCTTCCGTTTGGATTGAACAGCTGAAAGGTACGGTTCTCCCCTTCCTGCGTTGATACATCGCGGAATGTTGTCACATACCACTCGATCCATTCGTTAGGCTGCTTCATCGTCCAGTTCCAGTTAACCTTGCTCAGTTCCTGGACAAACCGCTGTGTGGTGGCATCAATTAACCCCTCTTGAATACCGGATAAAAACACAGTATAAACACTGTATATACATCCAGCAAAAGGCTACAAGCAATGTTCGTGGAACTCGTTTATGACAAAAGGAATTTTGATGGTTTGCCCGGAGCAAAAGATATCATTCTGGGAGAATTGACGAAGAGGGTTCAGCGGATCTTCCCCGATGCTGATGTTCGGGTTAAACCGATGATGACACTACCGGCGATCAACACTGACGCCAGCAAACATGAGAAGGAGCAGATAAGCCGTACTGTTCAGGAAATGTTTGAAGAGGCTGATATGTGGCTAGTTTCAGATTAAACGCCTTGAACCGTCATATTGCTTAAGTACAATCCGCCGTGACTGGCAATCATTCAATACTCGCACTATCGAACGTTCGCCAGTCGGCCGCAATCATGCTCTTGCATACGGTGTGGTTGCGGCAACTCTTGTTACAGTTCACCATCAATTGGCCAGCCAGGTCATCTTTAATGATTTCCGTTATTACGCCAAATATCGGCAAAGGAACACTGCTTAATATGATTCAGTAACCTATGGTTATCATATATTGGAACAAAACGACAATTTCAAAAAAAATAATATCAATGAAAATTATTCATCATTGAACAATCCTTTGCAACAACCAGTTATTTTGTATATCCGTTGCTTATCAGTTTTAATATCACATGATCCTTCCCGCCTCATGTTGATACTGATAGAATGTTTCCATGTGACTGATATCAAAAAATATGTATTCAACATTCTTGTAGTTATTGGATAGGTATAAAACACGGATTGCTTAAAAATGAACTCTTCTATTACCATTGTTACAGCATTTTTCGATATAGGACGAGGAGACTGGACGAGTAATAAAGGTTTCTCTCCTCACTTAGAGAGAACAGCTGATACCTATATTCAGTACTTTGAAAATCTGTCTAAATTGGATAATGACATGGTCATTTTTACATCCAGTGAACTTAAACCCAAAATTGAAGCAATTAGAAATGGGAAAAACACTGTTGTAGTGGCTTTAGATATTAATAAGAAATTTCAAAGCATAAAAAAAAGAATTGCACGAATTCAAAAAGATAATGAGTTCATTAGCAAACTTGAAACTCGCCAGTTGATAAATCCCGAATACTGGTCCCCAGACTATGCACTGGTTTGCAATCTAAAAACATATTTTGTAAACAGAGCTATAGAGTTAAATCTTGTGAATGATGATATGGTTGCATGGGTTGACTTTGGTTACTGTCGTAGTGCAGACGTAACCAGAGGGTTATCTCGATGGGACTATCCTTTTGACCGCAAAAAAGTAAATTTCTTTACAGTTAAAAAAGGTTTGACCGTCAAAACTATCCATCAGGTTTTTGACCACATGATTAACAATCGTTCCTATATTATTGGTGGGGCAATTGTAGCAACACAAAAGAAATGGAAAGAGTTTTACAAACTGGTTTGTCAGTGTCAAATAAAAACACTCAGAAATAATATAGTTGATGACGATCAGGGTGTTTTTATAATGTGCTATCATTACAACCCTAAATTAATAAAACTAAATTACCTGGGTAAGAACCGCTGGTTTAATCTATTTAAACTATTCGGAAGAAAAGATTTAATTACTTTATTAAGAAGATTAAAGGTCTCTCTTATAGGTAAATAATTTTTAATTGAGGTATGAACAATGCCGATTCTAACCAGCCCCGGCATTGTTTTGCTTTTTCCTGCGCAGCCTGTCCCTGAAAAAATGCTTTTTCCGCCTCTGCATCATGAACCTATTGTGTGCCGTCCCATTTAACGTATCCCCCTTCGGGAGCCACTGATACAACATTATCAGGCAGGGACCCCAGCGTCTCAACCCACATGGGGAAATTAGAGCCGGTTAAAAGTTGTGAGCCACTCATTTATGTTACTCAGACCAAGTCTGAGTAAGGCTATCACACATAACTAAATTTAATTTATGGTGCTGGGAGTAGACAGTGTACATATCAATATTTACTTCTCAACGATGATCTGCGTCGTTTAAGACCGACATCACTATATTAAGGGAAGTGCATATATATGATGATATTGACTTTTTTTCACACGGAGCTAAAGTTTAATGTCTAAACGTAAGTCTAAAATTTACGAAAATCCCGGTCTTGACTCAACAATCTTTGTTGAACCGCAGCAAATTGCCAATACAGCCAATGCATTTCGTGAAGTGGTAAATAGCCTTAATAATGGCTATCTAGACGTACACGATGTTAGACGGAATGTCCTTTATACCAACGCAACTTTAGCAATTGAGCTTTATTTTAAAGCATTCTTGGTCAAAAGAATTCCTGCGCCTTACGATTTCACCATCGAAAATGGCCAGGCTACAAAAGCTGAATTCGATGATGAAAACCGCGTGACTAATTGGCATTCACGCCTAGATCTTCTTGAAGAACATAAAACGCACAACTTAAAAAAGCTTTTCAATGCACTTAGCGACACACAAAAAAAATGTGTCACACAAGAGATTTTGCAAACATGTAACACGATCCAGACCGCTACGGATCTATTGCAATTCCTTGACACTATTAGGAACTACTTTGTTGATAAGCGTTATGAATTCCAAGAATTCATCTATGGTGTTCCAAAAGACTCAAATATTATCTATACCTTGATTCCCGTCTTAAATGCCATTGGTAAAGTGCTTGCTAACCCACCAAATGCACCATTTCCAGGCATGACTTTGTTATAAGGAAGGTTATAGTTTCAATGTTATTAAGCTCCTTTTTAGAAACATAAAGGTCTAATCTGATCTAAAGCATCTAAACAACATGGGAGAAACGTCCCCTAACCTATTGATGTATATAGAGCAGATTTTGTCATAAAAGCACTGTTTGTTTACACATGCAAATAGCAATTAGAACCAGCAATGGCGCGGCTCTCAGTGTTTCATAAGCGGTGTCATGGGGTGTCGGGGGTCGGAGGTTCAAATCCTCTCGTGCCGACCAAAAATCCCAAAAAAACCAACCTTAGGGTTGGTTTTTTTATGTCTGAGATTCATCATTCCTGAGTATTACTACGGCTTTCAGTACAGGTTTTACTACTTACCCATGCACAAATTGGGGTAAAATTTATCCTCTCATCAGCGTGATGAATCTGGACGATTGATGCGCTGAAAACAATAATGATACTAATAAAAACTCAGGAGAATAGTATGCCTGAAGCAACGCCTTTTCGGGTGCTGATTGTTGACGACCACCCACTGATGCGGCGAGGAATTAGTCAATTATTGCAACTTGATCCCGCCTTTAACGTAGTCGCGGAAGCGGGTGATGGTGCCAGCGCTATCGACCTGGCAAACCGCCTGGACCTTGATGTGATCCTACTGGATCTCAATATGAAAGGGATGAGCGGGCTGGATACCCTGAATGCGCTGCGTCGGGATGGCGTCACCGCGCAAATTATTATTCTTACCGTATCGGATGCCGCCAACGATGTGTATGCTCTAATTGATGCCGGCGCGGATGGTTATTTGCTTAAAGACAGTGATCCTGAAGTCCTGCTGGAGGCTATTCGCAGTGGTGCCAAAGGTGGTAAAGCCTTTAGTACCCGCGTCAGCGAATATTTGCGCGAGCGCGACCTGTTTGGCGCTCAGGAAGACCCATTCAGCGTTCTCACCGAACGCGAACTGGATGTGTTACATGAACTTGCTCAGGGGCTGTCGAACAAACAGATTGCATCAGTGCTGAATATTTCTGAACAGACGGTGAAGGTGCATATTCGCAATCTGCTGCGCAAACTCAACGTGCGTTCTCGTGTAGCTGCCACCATTCTATTTTTACAAACACGCGGCATGCAGTAATCAGATATTGCCCGATGGCGCTACGCTTATCGGGCCTACAAGTCACGTGCATCAGTAGGCCGGATAAGACGCTTTGCGTCGCCATCCGGCATCTTCCACTCTTACTTCTCCTGCGGCGTTAGCTGCTCCATCGCCTGCTTAATGCTGCGTTCTATCACCGCCCGACGGGTATCATTGGCCGGTAATAATTTCAGCATCATCTCCCACGCCGCAACCGCCTCGCCAAAGCGCTGCTGTTCAAAAGCGTTAAACGCATACATGCTGAGAACCCGCACGTTGGCATGTTCGCCGCGTACCAACTGGCGTAGCAGCTCCCCTCCCCGACGGTTATCATCAGGATCGGAAGAACGGGTCAGCGCTTCCGCATAGCCCAGCGCAGCATCACTGTTTTTCGGATCCAGTCGATAAGCATTGGCATAGGCTTCAGTGGCCGTACTGGCGTTACCAAGTACCATGCCAATTCGCCCAAGCATGATCCAACCTTCAACGTTGGTAGGATCGGCTTGTAAGCGAGTGCGCAGACCCAACGCCAGACGCGTCATATCTTCTTCATTGAGCGGATCAGCTTTTGGATCCAACGCCCGCTCCAGCAGCGCCGGAGCCTGAGCGGTGGCCTGTTGCCAGACCTGAACCTGCTTATAGTTGCCGGTTTCATAATAGCTCACTGCGCCAACCCCCAGCGCCACCACGATGCCGGGCACAAACAACCCGAACCCACCGCGTTTGCCATCCGGGATAACGTCATCAGGAAACTCTTCCTGTTTTACCCGGACACGTCGGCGAGTACGGGCGAAAATAATCCAGCCACCCAGACCAATCGCAACCACCGGCATCACCCACAAAAGTACAGTAAGCGGCGTCAACGGCGGATCGTAAGTGACGAAGTTGCCGTAGCGGGCCACCATGTAGTCGACAATCTCTTTCTGACTTTTTCCTTCCTGCATCAGTTCGTACACTTTCTGACGCAGGTCGGTGGCAATCATCGAGTTAGAATCGGCAATACTGTTGTTCTGACATTTAGGACAGCGCAACTGTTCGGTAAGCTGACGGAACTGCTGCTCCTGCGCTTCATCCTTAAACTGCATCACATCGATGGTCGCAAGCGCGGATCCCGAGATAACCAGCATCAGCAGGCCCAGTAAAAATCTCATTGCGCAGCCTCCTTACTGTACTTATCCCACAACGGTTTGATCTCGCTCTCCCACACCCTGGCATTCAAATCACCGGCATGGCGATAGCGAATAATACCTTTACCGTCGATCAGGAACGTCTCCGGCGCGCCGTACACGCCAAGATCCAGACCAAGCATACCGTCGCCGTCAAACAGGCTTAATGAGTAAGGATTGCCCAGCTCTTTCAGCCAGACAATGGCTTTCTGACGATCGTCTTTATAGTTCAGACCCACTACCCGTACGCCCTGCGCAGACAGCTGATTCAGGTACTGATGTTCGGCGCGACAGGTCGGACACCAGGTCGCCCAGACGTTCAGCAGTACCGGTTTGCCCTGGGTCAGCACATCGGCCTGATAATGCTGACCCGGATTTTCCAGCGACTCCAGGCGGAATGTCGGAACGGGTTTGCCGATCAGCGCCGACTCCAGATTAGTGGGATCGTCCCCCTGAGCGTTACGCGCCAGCTGCCACAGCAGCGCCGCCGCAATGATCAGAAAAATAATAAACGGAATTAACAGTGCGTTGCGCTTCATACAGCCTCCGACGCATTTTTTTGCACCGCGGCGCGAGGACGCGTGCGCTGACGATAGCGTGGATCAAACAGGCAGAACAATCCGCCCAGCGCCATCAGCAATCCTCCGGCCCAAATCCAGCGAATAAACGGTTTGTAGTACAGACGCACAGCCCATGCGCCGTTATCCAGTTCTTCACCCAGCGCAGCGTACAGATCGCGTGTGAATCCGCCGTCAATTGCCGCTTCAGTCATCATCGAACTGGTGCTGTTATAGAAACGTTTTTCCGCATGCAGCGTGGCTTCCGGTTTACCATCACGAGTGACGCCAATAATGGCAACGCCCCCCCGGTAGTTTGGCCCGGTAATATCTCTCACTTCGCGGAAAGTGAACTGATAGTTATGGATACTGACGCTATCGCCCGCCTTCATACGCACATCACGTTCAACGCTGTAATTCTGGCTAAAGGCAATACCGACAATGGTGATCGCCAACCCTACGTGACCCAACACCATGCCCCAGTAACTTGGCGTCAGCTTCGTCCCACGAGAAATACGCAGGAACGCTTCGGACACCGCCAGCACGAATATCCAGCATGCCATCGCCAGACCCACCACCGTCATAGCGGCAATGCGATCCTCAAACAGCCACGGCAGCAGCAGCGACATAACAAGCGTGGTGACAAACGCGATAATCAGTAACGTTTTCAGTTTACGCGGTCGGTCACGGCCCCAGCGCACTAATGGCCCTATTCCCAGCAACAGCGCGAACGGTGCCATCAGCCAGGTAAACATGGTGTTGAAGAACGGCTCGCCAATCGAAATGCTGCCCAGCCCCAGCTGTTTGTGCACCAACGGCAGCAGCGTACCCAATAGCACCACCAGCATGGCGGCAATCAGCAGAACGTTGTTGCCCAACAGCAGAGATTCACGCGACCACAGCGCGTTATTTACCCGTGAGCGGACCTTGTGACCGCGAACCGCAAACAGCAGCAGGGAGCCGCCAATCACTAATACCATAAAGGCCAGAATAAACATCCCGCGCGACGGATCGGAGGCAAAAGCATGCACCGACACCAGCACGCCGGAGCGCACCAGGAAAGTCCCCAACAGGCAAAGCGAGAATGCGCAGATTGACAGCAGCAGCGTCCAGGCTTTAAAGCTGGCACGCTGTTCGGTGACCGACAACGAGTGCATCAGCGCCGTTCCCACCAGCCATGGCATAAACGAGGCATTTTCAACTGGATCCCAGAACCACCAGCCGCCCCAGCCCAGCTCGTAATAGGCCCAGGCGGAACCGAGCACAATACCCAGCGTCAGGAACACCCACGCCGCCAGCGTCCACGGACGCGAAAAACGGGCGAAGGTACTGTCCAGTCGGCCACTCATCAACGCGGCAATCGCAAACGCAAAGGCCACGGAGAAACCGACATACCCCATGTACAGCAACGGCGGATGGAAAATCAGCCCCGGATCCTGCAACAGCGGGTTCAGGTCGCGCCCTTCAATAGGGAAGTTGGGCAACGTACGGGCAAATGGATTGGAGGTAAACAGAATAAACAGCAGAAAGCCAACGCTGACCATCCCCATCACCGCCAGCACGCGGGCGACGATGTCCAGCGGCATACGCTGGCTGAATGCCGCAACGGCGAACGTCCAGCCGCTCATCAGCAGTACCCACAGCAGCAGAGAGCCTTCATGCGCGCCCCAGGTTGCTGCCACCCGATACCAGACCGGAAGCTGGGTATTGGAGTTGCTGGCAACGTAGGTGACGGTAAAGTCATTAACCACGAAGGCGTTGACCAGAATCAGGAATGCACCCATCACACAGATAAACAACACCCAGGCAAAGGGCCGCGCGGAAGCCATCATCCGTACATCGCCGCGCGCTACGCCCCACAGCGGATAGACCGACAGCAGTAACGCCACGCCTAGCGCAAGGCACAACAGCGCATTGCCAATTTCAGGCATCATGACGTTTTATCCTTATACACGCGTTCCGGACGACGATGGTTTTCCTGCATCGCTTTTTCAACTTCCGGCGGGGTGTAATTTTCATCATGTTTGGCCAGAACCTCTTTGGCCTGTACATGATTTCCCTCGTCCAGTTCGCCCTGAACAACAACACCCTGCCCTTCGCGGAACAGATCCGGCAGAATACCTTCATAGGTTACATCCACCACACCTTCGGCGTCATAGATGCTGAAATTCACCTTTAATGACTGCGGATCGCGCTTTACGCTACCGGGCATCACCATACCGCCCACGCGCAGGCGCTGACCGACTTCAGGCATCTGCTGCGTTTCGCGCTTACCGTAGAGTATCTCTCCCGGCGTATAGAACAGGTCAATATTGGAACGCAGCGCATAAAGCACCAGCGTAATGGTCAAAGCCAGACCCGCCAGTACCGCACAGGCTATCCATAACCGATTTTTACGTCGAATATTCACGCCGCCTCCCGTTGCACTTGCGCCGCACGCATACGTGCTTCTCTCGCCCGCTGCTGCGCTACACCGCGTAAAATTGCGCGATGCTGTAACGTGGAATGCACTACCAGCACCACCAGCGGGATAACGCTCATCGCTACGGCAAGCCAGACATACAAGGCGTAGCCGCCCATCGCGAAAAAATCACTCCATGATGCAAATGCAGGGGTCATTGGCGGCCTCTTTTTAAGATCAGTTCGCTCACCCACGGGCGGCGTTTTTCCATCATCAAAATCAGGTTACGCATGCGCATCAGCGCCAGCGTGACAAACAGTAACAGGTAGCCGACGATCGCCAGACGCAGCGGCGTACGCATCGCCGGATCGATGCTTTGCTGCATGCGGGTAGAACCCTGATGCAGCGTATTCCACCACTCAACCGAGTAGTGGATAATCGGTAAGTTGACCACGCCAATCAGCACCAGAATACCGGCGGCACGACCTGCCAGACGGCGGTCATCAAAGGCATGCCACAGCGCAATGGCGCCAACGTAGAGAAACAGCAGCACCAGTTCAGAGGTGAGTCGGGCATCCCAAACCCACCAGGTTCCCCACATCGGTTTGCCCCATGCGGAACCTGTCACCAGCGCAATAAAGGTAAACACTGCACCAATCGGCGCCATCGCAGCCAGCGCCAGATTGGCCATTTTCATCTGCCAGACCAGGCCGATAAACGCGGCAACGGCCATCGAGGCGTAAATGCCCATCGACCAGATTGCCGCCGGAACGTGCAGATAAATAATGCGATAGCTCTGCCCCTGCTGATAGTCTGCAGGCGCAAAACCAAAGCCCCAGACCCATCCCGTTATCAGTACCACCGCGCTGGCAATCGCCAGCCACGGGATAAACCAGCCACAGATCTGATAGAGCCGAGGGGGCATCGCCAATTGATGAAGTGTTTTCCACATAGTTCAGTCACCAGACTCCATAAATTAAAATCCGTTGTGCCGGAGCGCCTTGCCCGGCCTGCACATCTAATTCTCGTTACTGCACGCTTATCCGTAACGCCGCGGCTGTGGCAAACGGGCTTAACGTGGCGCTGCCGACCAGCAACGCACCCAGAATCGCCATGTACCCTTCAACCGGTAAGTGCATAGAAGCCGCATCCATCGCGGCGGTCGCAAAAATCAGTAAGGGTATGGTGAGCGGAAGTACCAGCACGCTTAACAGCACGCCGCCGCGCTTTAAGCCCACCGTCAACCCTACGCCCGGCGCGCCGAGAAAACCCAGCGTCGGCGTTCCGAGTAACAAGGTCAGCGCCATAATTTTCCAGCCGTACATATCCATGCCCAGCAACAGCGCCACCAGCGGCGAGAGGATCAGCAGCGGCAGACCTGTCACGACCCAGTGCGCCATCACTTTCGCCAGCACCACGGCCGGTAGCGGTAACGGCAGCAGCATCAGTTGCTCAAGGCTGCCATCCTGTAAGTCATCACGAAATAGCCGTTCCAGCGCCAGCAATGACGCCAGTAGCGCCGCAACCCAGATGATGCCCGGCGCTATGCGCGCCAGCAGCTGTGGCTCCGGCCCAATACTCAGGGGGAACAGCGTAATAACAATCAGGAAGAACCATAAAGGATTAGCAATTTCCGCACTATGACGAAACGCAACTCGCAGTTCTAAACGAAAGATTCGCCACATCATTGCGTTGCCCTCTCACTGGTCAGCGAAATGCGTCGCACTTTATCGGTCTCGACATTGAGCGGTTGGTGGGTGGTGAGAATAACAATACCGCCCTGCTCCGTATGCTGCGCCATACGCTGAGTCAGTCGCTCAACGCCGTTCACATCAATGGCGGTAAAGGGTTCATCGAGGATCCACAGTCGGGCGCGGGTCAGCCACAAACGGGCCAGCGCCACGCGCCGCTGTTGTCCGGCGGAAAGTTGGTTCACTGGGATATCTTCATATCCGGCAAGTCCCGCCTGCGCCAGCGCAGCCAGACACTGCGCGATGTCGCCGTCATGATGGAAGAAACGCAGGTTCTCCAACGCCGAAAGCCGGGTTTTTATCCCCGGCTGATGTCCGATCCACAGTAGTTGCTGATGGTAGCTGTCCCGCACGTGATGCAGAGGTTGCTCTTGCCAGCAAACCTCCCCTGCGTCGGGACGCGCCAGCCCGGTAAGCAACCGCAGCAGAGTGGTTTTCCCTGCGCCGTTGCTGCCGGTAATTTGTACCCATTCCCCTGCGTTGACGCGAAATGACAACTCGCTGAACAGTATTCTGTCATCCCGCTCGCAAAGTAATTCTCTGGCTTCAAGCATACCTGGTTATCTACATCCTGTTAAAAGCCCGGTTTGACTTCGCGCATATCAGGCAGTTTGTGCGCTATCCCTTTATGGCAGTCAATACAGGTTTGCCCGTCTTTCACGGCCTGGTCGTGCATTTTGGCCGCGACGCCTTTCTGGGCGGTTAAATCCATAAACTCGAAGTTGTGACAGTTTCGACACTCTTGCGAATTGTTATCTTTCATACGCCGCCACTCATTTTGCGCCATCGTTAAACGATGATCTTCAAATTTCTGCGGTGTATCTATTAACCCCAGTGCTTTCGCGTACAGCTCTTTACTGGCCTTGATCTTACGGATCATTTTCGGGCCCCACTCGTGTGGGACGTGGCAATCAGGGCAAGTCGCTCGCACACCACTGCGGTTGTTGTAGTGTACGGTTTCCATGTATTCCTGGTATACCGTATTGCGCATTTCGTGACAGCTAATGCAGAACTCTTCTGTATTGGCCTTTTCCATACCGGTATTAAAGCCGCCCCAGAAAATAATGCCGCCCACAAAGCCGATTAACAACAGCGTGCCGAGCGCCAGACGGCTGGGGCGACGCCACCATTGCCAGACGCGCTTAATCCAGCCTGGTTTACGGTTAGAATTTTCCATAATGACCTCTTATTTCCCGTAACCTTTCGAGGGGGTGAAGGTATTTTCAACAATCGGCGCGGCGTCAGCCTGCGGAACGTGACATTGCAGACAGAAATAACGACGCGGCGCGACTTCAGCCAATACCTTGCCGTCGCTATCCATAAAGTGCGTCGGACTGATGCGCGGCGCACCGGTGGTACGATAGCTTTCCACACCGTGGCATTGCAGGCAGCGGTTGGTGTTAGTCGTCACCTGATATCCTTCAACGCTGTGCGGAACCATCGGCGGCTGATTCACATAGTTCAGCGGCATACGCACTTGCTCTTTCGGCATGCGAATCGCCCCTTCCTGTGTTCCTGAGACTTCCGGTGACTGGCTCAGATCCACTCCGTTTGCAGCCCAAACTGCCCCACTGACTAGCAAGGCCAGCGCGGCCATCCATTGACTCAGCGCTTTAATCAGGTCATGGCTTTTCATGATTTCGCTCCCGAACTCCATCGTGTTGTTATTGTAAAAACATCCTCAGAACAGACATCCACACAGCGACCGCAGGCCATGCAATCGCGACTGGTTACCTGCACCGGACTTTGCTCATCCAGCACCGGCGCACGTAGCACATGCGGTTCCGGGCAAACATGAAAACAATCCATACAGCGGTTACATCTGTTACGTTCTTTTGCCGAAACGGTTAATGCACCTTTGCTTCCCACCACGCTATACAGCGCACCCAGTGGGCAGAGATGCCCGCACCAGCCATGCTCAACGACCAGTAAATCAAATAAAAACAGCGCGAGGATCAGCAACGCTCCGCTACCGAATCCCATTACCAGGCTACGTCCCAGCAAAGAAACCGGGTTTATCCACTCCCACAGCAGCGTACCAGTCAGCGCTGAACCGACCAGAATGACCACCAGCAGGACGTACCGTATATGGCGCGGCAGGGTCGCAGACTGATTCAGGTCAAACCTTCTGCGCAGCCAGCTGGCTAAATCGGTGACCGGGTTCATAGGACAAACCCAACTGCAAAACAGTCGCTTACCGGCCAGCGCATACAGCACCGTAATGATGGCTGCCCCCGTTAACGCCACCGTCGCTGGCAGATGCCCGCTGGCCAGGCTTTGCAGAGTAATCAGCGGATCGGTGAACGGGATAGCGTCCAGCAACAGGCTGCTACTGTAGTTGCCATGCAGAATCCAAACACCAAGCCACGGGCCGCTAAGGAACATCGCCAGTATCAGAAACTGACTCAGACGACGCAGCAGCAGCCAACGATGACTCTTCCACCATCCTTTTTTTGCCTGCGCTTCACGCCCGGCATCACGTTTACGATTTGCCATTGTTCCCCTCCAGCCAACCGAAGCGGTAATGGTGTCCTAACTCCCCTTTCGCCAGCGACAACGGCAGCACTTTTATTGCTGGCTGCTCCAGTACGCAGACTTTTTCGCATTTCCCACAGCCGGTACAGGCATCGCTGTGCACGGTAGGAATAAACCGCGCATGCTTGCCGGTACGCATGTTACGGTCCAGCTCCAGGGTGATCGCCTCATCGATTTTCGGGCACTCGCGATAGCAAACGTCACAGCGTAATCCCTGATAGTTGAGGCAGTTTTCGTGATCCAGCAGTACCGCCAGCCCCATACGCGAATCGTCAATGGATTCAATTTCTCTGTCCAACGCGCCGCTGGGGCAGACTTTGGCGCATGGAATGTCCTCACACATTTCGCAGGGAATATCACGGGCGATAAAATATGGCGTACCAGCCGCCAGCCCGGAGGCCAGCGTCGCCAGCTTCAGCGTGTCATACGGACATGCCTGAACGCACTGACCGCAACGTACGCAAGCGCTGGCAAATGCCTCCTCGCTTAGTGCACCTGGCGGGCGCAACCGCACGCCGGTTGCGCGTGCGGTTTGTTGTTGCAACCCCAGCGCCACGCCAACGACGGCCAGCCCGCCCGCTGCGCGAACCATATCGCGCAGAAAGCGGCGGCGGCCATTTTGGGGTTTTGCTGACCGGGACATAACGCGTTACACCTTCGCCAGTTTCACGGCGCACTTCTTGAAATCCGTCTCTTTTGAGAGCGGATCCGTCGCATCCAGCGTCAGGTTGTTCACCAGCTGTGCGGCGTCGAAGAACGGCATGTACACCAGCCCCTGCGGCGGACGGTTACGACCGCGTGTTTCAACAATCGAAATCACTTCGCCACGACGGGAAATCACTTTGACCTTATCGCCACGACGCAGATCGCGTGCTTTTGCATCCAGTGGGTGGATAAACAGCACGGCTTCCGGGAAAGCGCGGTGCAGTTCAGGCACACGACGCGTCATACTGCCGGTATGCCAGTGTTCCAGAACACGTCCGGTGGATAGCCACAGGTCATATTCTTTATCCGGCGCTTCAGCAGCAGGCTCAAACGGCAGCGCGAAGATAACCGCTTTACCGTCCGGTTTACCGTAGAACTTGTAGCTTTCACCTGCTTTCACGTAAGGGTCGTTGCCTTCGCTGTAGCGCCACTGGGTCTCTTTGCCTTCGACGACTGGCCAGCGTAAACCGCGGGCTTTGTGGTAATCGTCAAATGGCGCAAGGTCATGCCCGTGACCGCGACCAAACCAGGCGTACTCTTCGAACAACCCTTTTTGCAGATAGAAGCCCAGCTCGCGGGATTCATCATTCAGTTGATCTTCAGCCAGTTCAGTCACCGGGAATTTTGTCACTGCTGGCGTGGCAAACAGCACGTCATACAGCGTTTTGCCACGCAGCTCCGGTTTTTGTGCCAACAGCTCTTCGGGCCACACTTCTTCTGTTTTGAAGCGACGAGAGAACTGCACCAGTTGCCACAGATCCGACTTCGATTCGCCCGGTGCTTTAATCTGCTGACGCCAGAACTGTGTACGGCGTTCAGCGTTACCGTAGGCACCTTCTTTCTCTACCCACATCGCAGTCGGCAGGATCAGGTCAGCAGACAAGGCGCTGACCGTCGGGTACGGATCGGAGACAATGATGAAGTTGCGCGGATCGCGCCAGCCCGGCATACGCTCCTCATTGATGTTCGGACCAGCCTGCATGTTGTTGGTACACATCGCCCAGTAGACATTGAGCTTGCCATCTTTCAGCGCGCGGTCTTGCGCCACGGCGTGCAGACCGATTTTTGCCGGAATGGTCCCTGACGGAATATTCCAGTGCTTCTCGCAGATATCGCGGTGTTTTTCGTTTGTCACCACCATGTCCGCAGGCAGACGATGGGAGAATGTACCGACTTCACGCGCGGTGCCGCAGGCGGAAGGCTGGCCGGTCAGAGAGAACGGGCCGCAGCCTGGCTGGGAGATTTTGCCAGTCAGCAAGTGCAGGTTATAGACAAGGTTGTTGGCCCATACACCGCGGGTGTGCTGGTTAAAGCCCATCGTCCAGTAGGAGATGACTTTTTTCTTCGGATCGGCATACAGCTGCGCCAGCTGTTCCAGCTGATCTTTTGGTACGCCGGTCATTTCGGCGGTTTTATCCAGCGTGTACTCAGCAACGAAGGCTTTGTAATCCTCAAAGCTCATCGGTTCAGAGGCATCGGATCCCGGGTTTTTCGCCGCTTTTTCCAGCGGATGGGTCGGACGCAGACCGTAGCCGATGTCCGTCACGCCTTTACGCAGGTTGACGTGCTTGCTAAAGAAATCCTGGTTAATCGCATTGTTTTGAATGATGTAGTTCGCGATGTAGTTGAGGATCACCAGATCGGTTTGCGGCGTGAAGACCATACCGTTATCCGCCAGCTCAAAGCTGCGGTGCTGGAAAGTGGAGAGAACCGCGACGTTGACGTTAGGATCGGACAGACGACGGTTGGTGATGCGCGACCACAGGATCGGGTGCATCTCTGCCATATTCGCGCCCCACAGGACGAAGGCGTCTGCATGTTCGATATCGTCATAGCAGCCCATCGGTTCATCCATACCGAAGGTACGCATAAAGCCGACTACCGCTGAGGCCATGCAGTGACGTGCGTTCGGGTCGATGTTATTGGAACGGAAACCCGCTTTAAACAATTTGGCAGCGGCATAACCTTCCCAAATCGTCCACTGGCCAGAGCCGAACATGCCGATAGATTCCGGGCCTTTCTCTTTCATCGACGTTTTGAATTTCTCTTCCATCACGTCAAAAGCCTGGTCCCAGCTAATCGGGGTGAACTCGCCTTCTTTGTGATATTTGCCGTCTTTCATGCGCAGCATCGGCTGCGTTAAACGGTCTTTCCCGTACATGATTTTCGGCAGGAAGTAACCTTTGATGCAGTTAAGCCCACGGTTAACCGGCGCATCCGGATCGCCCTGGCATGCCACAACACGCCCTTGCTGCGTTCCGACCAATACGCCGCAGCCCGTCCCGCAAAAACGGCACGGGGCTTTGTCCCATTTGATGGCTTCTTGCTGACCGACTACCGCGCGGGCAACGCCCGGCACGCTTAACCCGGCAGCCGCCGCAGCGGCCGCAACGGCGTTAGCTTTCATAAAGCTACGACGACTGAGTTTCATGGTGTTTCCTCACCTTGCTCATCCTGCTGGTGATAAACCAGCGACACCGCCAGCACGCCCGCAACGTTGCGCACTGACTCAATTGTTTTCATTAGCGTTTCACTTTGCTCAGCTTCCACCACCACAATCAACTGACCACTTTCCACATCGCTGAGTGCAACTTCGCAACCGGGAAAGGAACGCAACTGCGTGGCGATATCGTTGATATGCTGGCTTTTGGCCTGAACGACCAGGCTGCAGACCTGCCAGTTATTGTCCATGGTTGTACTCCGCGTTAATGGCTGATACCGGGCAGATAGCGACACAGGCGCCACATCCGTTACAGTCCTGATTGTCGAGCTGCGGCTGATAAATACCGGACAGCGTGGGGCGAAAGGTTATTGCCATGGGCTCACAGCTATCCTGACAGCGGTGACATTCAACGGACTGATGTGCGAGACAGTTTTCCCCAATCGTAAAGTTCAGATCCCATGCCCTGGTGTGGCGCGGAAGAAAAAGTGATTCGGGACAGGCTTCTGCGCAGGCATAGCAAAAGCTGCACTCGCCGTGTTTGAAATTTACGCTCGGGTAACCACCCTGGCCTCGCTGCAGGATGTCGGTTTCGCACGCCTGGATGCAGGCGTCACAACGGAGGCAATGGGCCAGAAAGTGAGAGTCTTCCTTGCTCCACGGCGGACGGATCCCTGAGCTGGCGTTTCGCCAACTGCCTGTCAACATGCCTCGACGGGATAAATCAACCATGACATTGTCCTTCCATAATGACGCCCTCCCTCGGCGGGTTGAACGACATAAAAAACTGCACTATTTATGAGTAGTTATTTTTAGCCGTAAGATATTTCAGGATGTGTTAGAGGTGCATACCCCAATTGGGGTAAATGCTGTTGCCGGATCAAAGGAGTGTTGAGTTGGCGGGAAAAAATGCGCTTTTGCTCACATTTCAATGAGTTATATAGTCATGTATATAGCGATCAAATAGTAAGAGAATAATCTTACATTTAAGATTATTCTTAGAATATATAGCTACATTGAACGTAAACCATTGCTAGATACACTTAAAATATAAGTAAATACAGATTAATTGATGATGCGAATATGTTAACCTGCCCCAGACTCGTTCAAAAGACAGAAGAAAGGAAACACTGTGAACAATAAGATGAAGACAATTGTCCCTGCCGTACTTTTCGCCGCCTTTGCCAGCACCTCTGCATGGGCTGCCAGTAACGAAGCCGGCGCTCAACCGCTGGAAAAAGTCGCCCCTTATCCTAAGGCGGAAAAGGGTATGAAGCGCCAGGTTATCCAGCTTACCCCTGAGAAAGATGAATCTACTCTGAAAGTAGAACTGCTGATCGGACAAACGCTGGAAGTTGACTGCAACCAACACCGCCTGGGTGGCGAACTGGACAGCAAAACGCTGGAAGGTTGGGGATATGACTACTACGTCTTCGACAAAGTCACATCTCCGGTTTCAACCATGATGGCCTGCCCGGACGGTAAGAAAGAGAAGAAATTCATTACTGCGTATCTGGGTGATGACGGCATGCTCCGTTACAACAGCAAGCTGCCGATTGTGGTCTACACCCCGGAAAACGTGGACGTTAAATACCGTATCTGGAAAGCAGAAGATAAAATTCAGGACGCAGTCGCGCGCTAAGTCAGGATGTGCCGGATGGCGGCGTACCGCCTTATCCGGCCTACAGACGCATAAAACAGGCCGGATAAGCGCAGCGCCATCCGGCATTGTATTTACAGTGCGATATCCGCGACGGCTTTCTGTTCAGGCTGCGGTTGTCCCTGAGGTTTCAGCTGTGGTTTCGGTGCTTCATCAGCAACCTGCGGCTTGTCATATTTCAGACCCAGAACCTCACTGGTGTACTGCAACTCTTGTTCCGTAGCCT
Source organism: Citrobacter sp. Cf125 (assembly GCF_030333935.1). NCBI lineage: Bacteria > Pseudomonadati > Pseudomonadota > Gammaproteobacteria > Enterobacterales > Enterobacteriaceae > Citrobacter > Citrobacter sp. Cf125. The sequence continues at coordinate 935,254 of NZ_JAOWEY010000022.1, forward strand.
CAACGTTACCGTTCAGCTTAGTACCATAAGACGGAATGATGGTTTTCAGCTTCGCCTGCCACTCGGGGCTGGCCACTTTATCTTTAAACACTTTTTCCATCAGATGCAGCATGATCGGTGCCGCGGTTGATGCGCCCGGAGAAGCTCCCAGCAGCGCAGCAATCGTGCCTTCTTTATCGCTGACGACTTCAGTACCCAGACGCAACACGCCGCCCTTCTCCGCATCGCTTTTGATGATCTGCACACGCTGGCCCGCCTGCCATAAACGCCAGTCTTCTTTTTTCGCCTGCGGATAGTACTCTTGCAGCGCAGCAAAACGGTCGTCGTCGCTGAGCATCACCTGGCTCACCAGATATTTCACCAGATCGAAGTTATCCAGACCCACGTTGACCATCGGCATAAAGTTCGACGTGGTGGTCGAGCTGAGCAGATCCCACAATGAACCGTTTTTCAGGAACTTGGTGGAGAATGTCGCGAATGGCCCAAACAGCACAACGCGCTTGCCATCAAGGATACGCGTGTCGATGTGCGGTACGGACATCGGCGGCGCGCCAACGGAGGCCTGACCGTACACTTTCGCCAGGTGGCGGTTGACTACGTCCGGATTGTCCGCAACCAGGAACTGCCCGCCCACCGGGAATCCGGCATAGCCTTTCGCTTCCGGAATGTCGGTTTCCTGCAACAGCTTCAGCGCAGCGCCACCGGCACCGATAAAGACAAACTTCGCCTTGATATCATGTTCCGCTTCGTTATTTTTCAGATCGGCAACCGTGACCGTCCAGCTATTGTCGGCATTACGCTTAAAACCGCGCACTTCGGTGCTCAACTGCAGCGCAAAGTTGGGCTTTTTCTGCAATGAGGTAATCAACTGGCGTGTGATTTCGCCGTAGTTCACGTCAGTACCGATCTCGGTACGCGTTGCCGCAACTTTCTGCTGCGGATCGCGACCTTCCATAACCAAAGGCGCCCATTCTTTAATCTGCGCGTGATCTTCAGAGTAGCGCATACCGCGGAACAGGGTGCTTTGCTGGAGTGCCGTGTAACGGGCACGCAGGAAATTCACGTTCTCGTCGCCCCAGACAAAGCTCATATGGGGAACAGTGGTGATAAACGAGCGGGGTTCATGCATCACGCCATTGTTGACCTGATACGCCCAAAACTGGCGGGAAATCTGGAAGGCTTCGTTAATTTCGACTGCCTTTTCAATGCTGATGCTACCGTCGGCCTTTTTAGGCGTGTAGTTCAGCTCCATCAGTGCGGAGTGTCCCGTTCCGGCGTTATTCCAGCCATTTGAGCTTTCCTGCGCTACACCATCCAGTCGCTCAACCATGGTCATTGACCATTGCGGCTCCAGCTCCTGTAAATAGGTTCCCAGCGTGGCGCTCATGATGCCGCCGCCAATCAACAGTACATCCGTTTCCTGCTCTTCCGCCGCTTTCGCTTTTGCCGCCATCGAGACAACATTCAGCCCTACAGCCATGGTGAAGAGCATGGCAGTCACTTTTTTCATAATGTTAATGCCTTACTTTTAGTATCGCTTTTTTGCTTTTAATGCAGGTGAAAATCGAGCGGCATCAACGGTAACACTTAAGTAAAAATAATTAAATATTGTTTATAGATTATATTTAATTTTTAAAAATGTTATTAATACGTTGATAGTTTATATGGTTATTGACAATCATTTCTGGAAACCAGTCCGTCAGACGGGTACTATGCTGCGCTTTGCTATTCACCGCACGGATGCCTGTCGGTCTGCTGTATCAGGCCATTTTTGACCTGAGTGTAACTATGTCTGCAACTCAACATTCCTCTGTCGCAGTCGCGGAAAACGCGACCCGTGCGGTGCTCCGCCAACCCCGTCTGCTGGTTCGCGAAACACTGGCCGGTGTGGTAACCGCCCTGGCGCTGATCCCGGAAGTGATCTCGTTTTCCGTTATCGCAGGCGTTGATCCTAAAGTCAGTCTGATCGCCTCCGTCGTACTGTGCCTGGCGATGTCCTTTTTAGGTGGTCGTCCGGCAATGGTTACCGCCGCTGCAGGATCGGTTGCGCTGGTGATTGGTCCGATGGTGCATCAACACGGCGTGCAATACATCCTGCCTGCAGTGGTGCTGGCCGGGTTGATTCAGATCCTGTTTGGTGTATTGGGAATGGCACGTCTGATGCGATTCATCCCTACTGCCGTGATGACCGGATTTGTCAACGCACTAGGTATTTTGATTTTCTTTGCCCAGGTCCCTCATTTCTGGGGGAAAAGCCCGCTCATCTGGGGGCTGTTTGTCCTGACGCTGCTGATTGTGCTGTGGGTTCCGCGGTTTATTAAAGCTATCCCCGCACCGCTTATCGCCATCGTGCTGCTGACCGTGTTCACTGTCACCAGCGGGCAACTGTTACCGACCGTCGGTGACGAAGGTTCGATGAGCGGCGGCCTGCCGGGTTTCACCCAGTTGTTGGTTCCGCTCAACCTGCAAACGCTGGCGATTATCTGGCCCTGCGCGCTGAGTATCGCTTTTGTTGGTTTGATGGAGTCGCTGTTAACCGCCCGTCTGGTGGATGACCTGACGGTGACGCCGTCGAATAAGAATCGCGAGAGTGCCGGGCTGGGGATAGCCAATATTCTGGCCGGATTTTATGGCGGCATCGCCGGGTGCGCGATGATTGGTCAAACCATCGTTAACGTCGAGATGGGCAAAGGACGCAGCCGCGTCTCGACGGTTGCCGCCGGACTGGTATTACTACTGTTAGTCACTGGGTTAAGCGAAGTGATGGCAGAAATACCCATGTCGGTGCTGGCGGGAATTATGGTGATTGTGGCGGTAAAAACCTTCAGTTGGCACAGCATCCAGCCCGCCACGCTGAGGAAACTCCCCATCACTGAAACGCTGGTTATGCTGATGACCGTCGCTGCCACGGTGTCCACCGGCAACCTGGCGATTGGCGTGGTTGCCGGGGTGATGGCAATGCTCATTCTGCCACGTATCGTCAGAAGCAAACGCGCGGCTACATCAGAAACAGCGTTGCCAGACCGAGAAAAATAAAGAATCCCCCGGTATCGGTGATAGCCGTAATCATCACGCTCGAGCCGACCGCCGGGTCGCGCCCGAGCTTCACCATCGTCATCGGAATGATGACCCCCATTAATGCTGCCATCAACAAATTAAGCATCATCGCCAGGGTCATTACTCCGCCGAGCGCCATGTCATCGTACAGCCACCAGGTAATACCGCCCATAATTCCGCCCCATACGAGGCCATTAATCACTGCAACGCCCATTTCGCGCAGGATCAAAAACGTCAGGTTCCCCGGCTGAATATTTTGTAGCGCCAGCGCGCGGACGATCATGGTGATGGTTTGATTCCCGGTATTGCCGCCAATTCCCGCCACAATTGGCATCAGCGAGGCCAGCGCCACCAGTTGCGAAATCGTATGTTCAAAACCGTCGATCACCCGCGAGGCGATAAAGGCGGTACAGAGGTTAACGGCCAGCCACGCCCAACGGGTTTTTACCGCTTTGGTAACGGGCGCAAACACATCCTCTCCGGCGCTTAAGCCCCCCATTCGACGCAAATCGGTATCAGTTTCTTCATAAACCACATCGACGATCTCATCGATAGTTAAGCGGCCCATCAGCTTGCCTGAAGGGTCAACGACTGCAGCACTGACCAGGTCGTCACGTTCGAAGGTACGTGCAGCGTTTTCAGCGATATCGTCCGGAGAAAAGGTGAGCGGGTCATCTTCCATCACCTCGCTGACTTTGCGTTGCACATCATTGAGCAGAATGCAGGTTAGCGTCAGTTCTCCAACCAGCACTTTATTGCGATCGGTCACGAAGAGTTTATCGGTGTTCTCCGGCATTTTGCCCAACCGTCGCAGGTAGCGTTGCACCACTTCCAGCGTCACGTCCGGACGCACGGTGATGACTTCGAACTCCATAATCGCGCCGACGCGATTCTTCTCGTAATGCATTACCTGGCGGACACGCGCCCGCTCTTCGGCTGGTAACGTCGCCAGCAACCGTCCAGTGAGGTTACGCGGGAGATGCTGCACCAGATAAATCTGTTCATCGATATCGAGATATTGCAGCGCATCCAGTATTTCGCGGTCACTCATCTCATCGATCAGGTCGTCCCAGACGTTTTCAGACGCCTCAAGCAGGACGTTACCACGCTTTTCACTTTCGACCAGTCGCCACAGGGCGTGACGCTCTTCTGAAGGTAATGCTTCGAGGGTATCGGCTAAATCGGGAGGCGGCAGGTGGGCGACCAGCGCCCCTACCTCAGCAATATCGTCGGCTAACGTACCGACGTCATATTGCTCAGCCAGGGTAAGCTTGCCCAACAGTGTTGAAATAATGGCTTTATCAGTGGTCAGCAGCCAGATAAGGCGCGCACGCTCTTCATCACGCAGCCTGGCGCTGTTTTTGTTTATTACGGACATTAATCATAAATCCATGATATGAAATATCATTAATCATGATGCTGATTTATGTAAATAACAATAAACAGTGCCGCCGGGTGGCTAAAAAACCGGCGGCACGTGGGATCAGGCTGTGCGAGCCACCGCGTCACGTGAGGCGGCTTCACGTTCATCGCCCAGCAGTTCACTCAACTGTCCATTACGCATTTCCAGCAGACGATCGGCGTGAATAAAATAGTGATCGTCGTGGCTAATGGCGAAAATGGTTTTGCCCATTTCCTGCATCAAAGGCAATAGCACCTGATAGAACTCGCGGCGGAAATGGGGATCCTGATCGGCAGCCCATTCATCCAGCAGAATGATGTCGCGCTCCTCCGCCAGAGCCAGCAGCAGCGCCACGCGTTTCTTCTGCCCTTTCGACAGTTTCAGATTGAGGATACGGCCATCGCTCAGCTCCAGCTTGTGCCCCATCTTCAGATGTTCCAGCCACTTCGCGACCAGCTGCGGATTAGCCTCTTTACCTTCCGGCCCCAGCAGTTTGTCGAACAGCCAGACGTCGGTAAACACGGCGGAGAATAGCTTGCGGTAGTCTTCCGGTTTTTCAACGGCAACGGCCTTACCATCAAGCAATATTTCGCCTGACTGCGGCTGGTATAGACCAGTCAGTAACATCGCCAGCGTAGATTTCCCGCTACCGTTACCGCCAATCAGAAAGATCAGTTCACCGCGATGAATCGTCAGATTCACGGGTCCAACGGAGAAGGCGTTATCCTGATAGTGGAAAACCACGTTACGTAACTCCAGCGTCTGCCAGTTCGGAAACGCATTTGGACGTGGGAATTCGGCCTTAAAGGGCGCAAGGGCAAACCTGTTCAGCTTGTTGAACGCTACCTGCGCGGTGAGCAGCGTCGGTAGCGCGCCAACGGCAGAGAGCAGCGGCGTGCGCAGAAATAGCAGCGTCAGCGAATAGGTCGCCGCCACGGCGGTATCCGCCCAGCCCAGGCTGTTGGCCATCCAGAACACCAAACCAATGGCGCCCAGCATCATAATGTTCGACCAGTTGACTGCGCTCAGGTGGAAAGTATCGGCGCGAATAATATGGTGACGGTACTCTTTGGCATCCGGGACGTACATCTGATTAAAGATATGCTCGGCACGCTCACGGTTGAGCGTCAGCTCTTTGCGCCCTTCCAGCACCGTTTGATAATCGTTGTACAACTTATCTTCAGTTTCGCGCAAGGTGGCCATGTGTTTATACACCCGCGCCACCAGCACAAATCCGCCCCAGATGGTGATTGCCATCCAGATTGCTGTCACCAGCAGCATTTTAGTCGACAGCATCGCCAGATACGCCGCCGATCCGACTGTCAGGATAATCCCCTGTACCAGCTCAGGCAGACGAACAAAGGCGATGGTGATGTTGCGGATATCACTGGTTAAACCCGCCAGCAACGAGGCGCTGCCAAGCTGTTCGATGCGCTCGACGTGGGTGTCCAGAATCCGTTTGATAAATTCGCTACGCAGTCGGTAGACAAAGTGGTGTCCCAGCGTGGTGAGCGCCAGTTGTGAACCGAGGGTGACGGCCATCAATAATAGCAGCAGGCCAAGAAACTCCGGTAGCACCATCAGCGTGGTGTCGACCGTTTCAATCAGACGCTGGTTGATAAACGCAATCAGCCCAATCCCCAACGCGGCGCTGGCGAGGCTGAGCGCCATCACGCTGATAAATGGCCAGCGATACTGCCGCCAGACAAGAAGTAAAAGTTCCATGCACACAACCCGGACAAGTAATAACAGCCCGCAGTTTAAACATCTCTTCGCTGACAGCAATAATAATTCTTATTTTTATTCTTTTTTACCTGCCTGACGAAACGTCAGATTGTAACGACAGTCTCCGGTCAACGGATGATACCCCGTTTTAAGCGGCTGGATCCCATGATAAAACAGCCGCGAATTACCGCCCCACACCACGACATCGCCATGTTCCAGCAGCAAACGCTTTAAAGGGTCATTACGGCGCAATCCGCCAAATTGAAAGATGGCCGGTAGCCCCAGCGATACAGAGACAATCGGCGCCCGCAGGTCGGGCTCGTCTTTATCCTGATGTAAGGACAGTTTTGCCCCTGGCGTGTAGCGGTTAATCAGGCAGGCATCGGGTTGAAAATCAGCATAGCCCGCCGCCGTCGCCGCCTGTTGACACAGGTCAGCAAATGCATCCGGCAGCGGCGGCCAGTGCACGCCGGTGAGTGGATCACACGGAGAATAAAGATAGCCATGCTGATCCGTCGTCCAGCCCAGATGGCCGCAGTTGGTCATTGCCACCGACATCGTATAGCCGCCGGGCGTTACCATCTGACGAAATGGCGACTGTCTGGCGACAGCCGCTATCGCCTGCAGTAAAGTAGGTGCAGAGTCAAAAGCGAAACGTCGCAGAATAACCGCACCTGAAGCCAGCGGCTCCTGCCAGGGTTTAGCATCCGCAAAAAGATCGAGCATTATGTTTCCTCGCCAGTAGTTTCCCGTTGCAGTAACTGCGCCTTGCGCGCAATACCCCATCGGTAGCCCGAAAGTGCGCCATCACCACGGATCACCCGGTGACACGGTATAACAATCGCCAGTTTGTTGGCCCCACAGGCACTGGCCACCGCGCGTACCGCCTTCGGTTTGCCGATGGCGCTGGCCAGCTGTTGGTAGCTCATTGTTTCGCCGCACGGAATTGCGCGCAGCGCCTGCCACACCTGCTGCTGAAATGCGGTGCCCCGGATATCCAGGGGTAGCGATAGCGACGCGTCACGCGAGTTGATCGCGGCGATCACTTCGCGCACGCGCTGCTGAAAATCGGCATCTGCAGGAACATCCTGCGCGGCGGGAAACAGCTCATGCAGATCCGCAACTAACGTGGCGTCATCATCACCAAGTAAGATCGCACAGATACCCCGCTCGCTTTCTGCCACCAGACAACGACCCAGAGCGCAATCTGCGAGGGTATAGCGTACAGAAACGTTGTCGCCACCTTTACGAAATTGCTTTGCGGTCATGCCTAATGTCTGATCCGCTTTGCGGTAATAGCTGCTGCTGTCGGGGAATCCGGCGTTGAGAATCGCCTGCGTAACCGGAACACCTTTCGCCAGAGCATCGCGCAGACGGCGGGCACGCCAGGACTGCTGCCACGCTTTCGGGGTCATGCCTGTCGTAGCTTTGAACAAGCGATGTAAGTGATACGGGCTCATTGCCACCTGTTGTGCCAACTCGTCCAGCGTAAGAGGTGACTCTTGCTCCAACAACTGGCAGGCGCGGGCAATTTTGTCCAGTCGATGCTGTTGCGCGCTGTCTTTATCCGGCTGGCAGCGCTTACAGGGGCGAAACCCGGCAGCCTGCGCCTGCTGAGCATCAGAGAAAAAGCGGACATTTTTGCGCAGCGCATGTTTTGCCCGACAGGACGGACGGCAGAAAATACCGGTGGTCTGGACGGCAAAAACAAAATGACCGTCGGCGTCGGCGTCACGAGCCAAAACGGACTGCCAACGGTCATCGTCAGTGATGCGTAAACGATTTTTCATTTCGGACTCCTTTGTTAAGCATAGCGCTTAGCGTCAGTGTGTCCCCATAGCCGGATACAAAAACCCGCAATCTTGCTTTTTAATTTTTTTCGCTGACCAGAAAGCTTTTGAACTGCGGCGACATCCAGGTGTTAAACCCCTCGCCCTCTTTCATAATCATATAGACCGCCAGCCCTTCACGACGCACAACTTCTTTGGCCTTTTCCGGGCCGAGCACCATCAATCCAGTATCCCAGCCGTCAGCTTCCAGCGCCGTTGGTGCAATGACCGTTACGGACACCAGGTTGTGTTCAATCGGACGACCGGTTTGCGGATCGATAACATGGGAAAGACGCTTGCCATCCAGCTCATAATAGTTACGGTAGCTGCCGGAGGTGCTAATGCCATGCCCGTTAATGTCTACAATCGCCTGCACCGCGTTTTCACGATCGGTCGGTTTCTGAATTGCGACACGCCACGGATGCCCTTCAGCATTCATACCGCGGCTGTTTAGCGCACCACCAACGGAAACCAGATAACGGGCGATCCCTTCCTGCTCCATTAATCGTGCCAGATGATCGGCGGCGTACCCTTCGCCAACGGTAGAGAGATCCACATACAGATCCGGCAAGTCTTTTTGCAGGTAATTCCGATGCGCTTCATTCACGACCTTTAGATGTGAAAGTCCGGTTTTCGCTTTTGCAGCGTCAATTTGCTCTTGGGTGGGAATATGCAACGGTTGCTGATCCGGGCCAAAGCCCCACAGATTGACTAACGGCCCCACGGTGATATCCATAGCCCCATCGGTTTTTGCGCCAATGCGTAGCGCCGAGGTCACGATATCCGCCATGGCGTCGCTAACCGGCCATGGTGACAAACTATTCGATAAGTTAAAGCGCATCAATGCAGAGTCATTTTTATAGGTGGAGAGCAGTTGATCATCGGCATCAAGCTGAGTCTGGATCTTCACCTGTAGTTCTGCGGCGCGTTTTGCATCGACGCCCACGACACTGACCCGCCAGAAAGTGCCCATGGTTTTACCTTCCAGAACGGTGGCTGCCGTTGTGGTCTGAGCAGGTTTCGGGGCTTCATCGCACCCGACAAAAAAAATCGTCACCGCCAGCAGCGCTGCGCGATAAAATTTCATTTCCATACGTAATTATCCTCATGCGAACGCGCGCAAGAGTACACCAAAAATCGTTGTTTGTACGGCGGAAAAACAGCATTAAAAAAGGCCCCGCAGGGCCTTTGATAACAATAAATGTAGATTAGAACTGGTAAACCAGACCCAGCGCTACGATATCATCGGTACCGATACCTGCGTCACGGGTGAACTGATTGTCATCCAGCAGGTTGATTTTGTAATCAACATAGGTGGACATGTTTTTGTTGAAGTAGTAAGTCGCGCCAACATCAACATATTTCACGATGTCTTCGTCGCCATAGCCACGGCCCAGGTCTTTACCTTTAGACTGCAGGTAAGCCACGGACGGACGCAGACCGAAGTCGAACTGGTACTGAGCAACCGCTTCGAAGTTCTGCGCTTTGTTAGCCCAACCCAGGGAGCCTGCACGCGTTGCGTTGTAGGTCTGAGTGTACTGAGTTGCAAAGTAGAAGTTGTTCGCGTCGTATTTAATACCACCGGTATAGGTTTCAGCACGATCGCCGGTACCGAAGTTCAAACGGTTCTGTTCGTCGGTACGTTTGGAACTGGTGACTGCAGTACCCAGGGAGAAGCCTTCGCCGATATCATAAGTGATAGATCCGCCAACGCCGTCGCCATTCTGACGCAGTGCTTCACGACCGTTGTTGGTCACGCCAGTGAAAGTTCTGCCGGTATCGTCTTCGCCACTCACGCTACCGTTTTTACCCTGGTACTGAATGGCAAAGTTCAGGCCATCAACCAAACCGAAGAAGTCGGTGTTACGGTAGGTCGCGAAGCCGTTACCACGCTGCTGCATGAAGTTGTCAGAACCGTAGGTGTCGCCGCCGAATTCCGGCAGAACGTCGGTCCAGGACGTTACATCGTAAACTACGCCGTAGTTACGACCGTAGTCGAATGAACCCACGTCTGCGAATTTCAGACCCGCAAACGCCACACGGGTCCAGGCGTTGTTTTCATTTTCTGCGGAGTTACCCTGAATCTGGTATTCCCACTGGCCGTAACCGGTCAGTTGGTCATTAACCTGAGTTTCGCCTTTGAAGCCGATACGCATATAGGTTTGGTCACCGTCAGCGCTTTTGTCATCGGAGAAATAGTGCAGACCGTCGACTTTGCCGTACAGGTCTAATTTGTTGCCGTCTTTGTTATAAATTTCAGCCGCATTCGCTGCGCCTGCTACCAGCAGTGCTGGTACCAGGAGGGACAGTACTTTAACTTTCATGTTATTAACCCTCTGTTATATGCCTTTATTGCTTTTTTATGCCACTGCATACTGATTAAGGTCATTAACCAGTCGGCAACTTCATTCTCCGCAAAAACACAGAATAATCCAACACGAATATGATACTAAAACTTTTAAGGTGTTTCATTTATCCGCATAGATGTTTCAAAATATTAATACAAGGGAACTTTTTTAAAATCAAAAAATAGGCAAAATAAGCACAAATAATCAAGAATTATATTAATAGTATTTAAAATCAACAAGTTACATGAAAAAATCTTATAGCACTGAATGACAAAAAAAAATCTTCACTCGCAACTAAAATAGACCCGCTATCATCATTAACTTTATTTATTACCGTCATTCATTTATGAATGTCTGTTTACCCCTATTTCAACCGAATGCTCAGCGTTCGGTTTTTTTTTACCCTTCTTTACACAAAACTTACCTTTCTGTGCTACCGATGCAAAACTATAACGACTATTAACTATCTCATAGCACTGCGCTCAGATATAAGCCTGACAAATAATTGATTGTTATTTAATGCTAAATGTATACTTTCCGTACGAATATTTGTACCCGCCGTTATCCACTGTACACCTTTGCACCGTCACGGGCGCAACCAAATGAGGCGTAAAAAATGCAACCTCTGCCGCGCGGTGTAAGTGTGGTAATTCATACATTACCCTTTATACTGCCCCTTCATCTTTCGCGTCGTTTAACAGGTCATAAACACGAATGAGTCAGTCTGACACAACGGTTTCCACCCGATTCTCCCTGTTGCCAGGAAGTATTACCCGTTTCTTCTTATTACTGATCGTTGTGCTGTTGGTGATGATGGGTGTTATGGTCCAGAGCGCCGTCAACACCTGGTTAAAAGATAAGAGCTATCAGATCGTCGATATTACCCATGCCATTCATAAAAGGGTCGATACCTGGCGATACGTGACCTGGCAAATCTATGACAACATTGCCGCCTCAACCAGTTCGCCGGGTGCAGAAGGGCTGCAGGAAACGCGTCTGAAACAAGACGTCTATTATCTTGAGAAGCCGCGCAGAAAGACCGAGGCGCTGATTTTCGGCTCGCATGACAGTTCTACATTGGAAATGACCCAGCGCATTTCAACATATCTGGATACGTTGTGGGGCGCAGAGAATGTCCCATGGTCAATGTATTACCTGAATGGTCAGGACAACAGTCTGATCCTAATCTCGACGTTACCGCTGAAAGATCTTACCTCCGGTTTTAAAGAATCGACGATTGGGAATATTGTCGATTCCCGGCGCGCTGAGATGCTGCAACAGGCTAATGCGCTAGATGAACGTGAAAGCTTCTCTTCACTGCGCCGTCTGGCCTGGCAGAACGGGCATTACTTCACGCTACGCACGACCTTTAATCAGCCAGGACATCTGGCAACGGTTGTCGCCTTTGACCTGCCGATTAATGACTTGATCCCGCCCGGTATGCCGCTGGACAGTTTCTATCTGGAACCTGATGCCACCTCAACGACCGAGCACCTGAATGAAAAAGAGTCGCCTGACAGCGTCAGCATTAATTTCAACAACAGTAAAATTGAGATCTCTTCGGCGCTAAACTCAACGGATATGCGGCTGGTATGGCAGGTTCCGTTTGGCTCATTGCTGCTCGACACATTGCAAAGCATTCTGCTACCGCTTTTGCTGAACATTGCGTTGCTGGCCCTGGCGCTATTTGGCTATACCACTTTTCGCCACCTCCCAGTCCGTTCCACCCAAGTGGCGCCAAACCTTGCGGCAAATAATGAACTGCGCGTTCTTCGCGCAATCAATGAAGAGATTGTTTCCCTTCTGCCACTGGGATTACTGGTACACGATCAGGAAGCAAATCGTACGGTGATCAGCAACAAAATTGCCGATCACCTGCTGCCGCATTTAAATCTGCAAAACATTACCAACATGGCAGAGCAGCATCAGGGAATCATTCAAGCCACCATCAATAATGAACTGTATGAAATCAGACTGTTTCGCAGCCAGATCTCCCCGAGAACGCAGATCTTTATCATTCGTGACCAGGACCGCGAAGTGCTGGTCAATAAGAAGCTGAAACAAGCGCAGCGGCTGTATGAGAAAAATCAGCAGGCCCGCGCGGCCTTTATGCAGAATATTGGCAGCGCGCTGAAAGACCCCGCGAAAACGTTGGCTGCCAATGCCGCCGCGCTCAATACACCGGACAGCCAGAAACTGGCAAATCAGGCCGACGTTCTGGTGCGAATGGTGGACGAAATCCAGCTAGCCAACCTGCTGGAGAACGATGCCTGGAAAGGTGAATCCACACTGTTTTCCGTGCAGGCATTAATTGACGACGTAGTTCCGGAGGTTCTGCCAGCCATTAAGCGTAAGGGGCTGCAGCTACTGATTAAAAATCACCTTAGCGCCCATGATGAACGCCGTGGCGATCGCGATGCCTTGCGCCGTATTTTGCTGCTGTTGATCCAATATGCGGTAACCACCACGCAGATTGGTAAAATAACGCTGGAAGTCGACCAGGATGAGTCAGAGGCTGAACGCCTGACCTTCCGCATTCTGGATACCGGGCAAGGCGTCACATTGAATGAAGTTGATAATCTCCATTTCCCGTTCATCAATGACACGCAGGGCGATCGGTATGGCAAAGCCAACCCTCTGATGTTCTGGTTGTGCGATCAGTTAGCCCGTAAGCTTGGCGGACACCTGAATATCAAAGCGCGGGAAGAACTTGGAACACGTTATATCGTCCATGTTAAAATGCCGCTGCACGATCAACATGCTGATAGTGAAGAGCGCCTGTTGGATGACGTCTGCGTAATGGTTGATGTCACCTCAAATGACGTACGTAGCATTGTATTACGTCAGCTGGAAAACTGGGGGGCAACCTGCATCACGCCCGATGAACGGTTGAATAGTCAAGAATATGATCTCTTTTTAACGGATAATCCGTCTAATCTTACTGCTTCAGGCCTACTTTTAAGCGATGATGAGTCTGGCGTGCGGAAAATTGGCCCTGGCCAACTGCGCGTTAACTTTAATATGAGCAATGCTATGCAGGAAGCTGTCCTTGAGCTGATTGAAGAGCAACTGGCGCAAGAAGGGTTCCAGGAACTCCCCCTCGGCGGGGATGAAAACGCCGAACTTCATGCCAGTGGTTACTACGCTCTCTTTGTAGACACAGTACCGGATGATGTTAAGAGGTTGTATACTGAGGCGGCTATCAGCGATTTCGCTGCGTTAGCCCAAACGGCCCATCGCCTGAAAGGCGTGTTTGCCATGCTTAATCTGGTACCCGGCAAGCAGTTATGTGAAGCGCTGGAACATCTTATTCAAGAGAAAGATGCTCCAGGTATAGAAAAATACATCAGCGACATTGACGTTTACGTCAAGAGCTTGCTGTAGCAAGGTAGCCCAATACATGAACACTATGAACGTAATTATTGCCGATGACCACCCGATTGTACTGTTCGGTATTCGTAAATCACTTGAGCAAATCGAGTGGGTAAATGTTGTCGGCGAATTTGAAGACTCCACTGCACTGATCAACAATTTGCCTAAGTTGGATGCGCATGTGTTGATTACCGACCTCTCCATGCCGGGAGATAAATACGGTGATGGGATCACGTTAATTAAATATATCAAGCGTCATTTCCCGAGCCTGTCGATTATCGTTCTGACCATGAACAACAATCCGGCTATTCTGAGCGCGGTACTGGATCTCGATATTGAAGGGATTGTACTGAAGCAAGGTGCGCCAACCGATCTGCCGAAAGCGCTTGCCGCACTACAGAAAGGTAAGAAATTCACCCCGGAAAGCGTGTCTCGTCTGCTGGAAAAAATCAGCGCCAGCGGCTATGGCGACAAACGTCTGTCACCGAAAGAGAGTGAAGTTCTGCGTCTGTTTGCCGAAGGTTTCCTGGTTACTGAAATCGCGAAAAAACTCAACCGCAGTATTAAAACCATCAGCAGCCAGAAAAAGTCGGCAATGATGAAACTCGGTGTGGAAAACGATATCGCCCTGTTGAATTACCTCTCTTCCGTAACGCTGAGTCCCTCAGACAAAGAGTAATTCTTTTAACACCAAAGTGCCTGATGGCACGCCGTTTATCAGGCCTACGAATGACACTGCTTGGTGCGTGTTCCGTAGGCCGGATAAGGCAAGCGCCGCCATCCGGCATCTGTTATTCCCGCGCCTTCCTCACCCTTTCCGCATAGACCGTCAGCGTTTGCTTCAATACATCCAACGTCACTGGCTTAGACAGACAGCTATCCATACCCGATTCCAGGCAACGCTGCTTCTCTTCGGCCAGCGCGTTGGCCGTCACGCCGACAACCGGCAGCGTTAACCCTAACTGGCGGATACGCTGGGTCAGGCGATAACCATCCATGTTTGGCATGTTGACGTCACTCAGCACAATGTCGATATGATTTTTGCTGAGCACATTGAGCGCATCCACACCGTCATTCGCGGTTTTACACTGATATCCCAACGATCCCAATTGATCGGCCAGTAAGCGCCGGTTTATAGGATGATCGTCAACAACCAGGATCATCATGTCATCGTTCGTCGCACCGGCTTTATCCGGGGTTGGCAGCGCCGTGGAGAGATCTTCACTCCCCAACTCTACACTGTAGATATGTGCCAGCAGCGCAGGCAGTTCGTGCGGTGACGCCACGCTGTGTACCCATTCTCCAGGCTCTCTTTCCAGCGGAATGCCAATATGTCGGCGGCAGAAAATCACCGCTGCTCGCCCCTGCCAGGCCTGTTCCAGCACATCGTCGGCCACCAACAGGTCATCCGCATCGGGCTGTTGTCCCTCATATCGCAGCACCTTCATCCCATTACGCGTCAGGCTGGATTCGAGAAAGTGGTACAGTGACGCATTACGTACTGCCAGCCAGCAACGCGTGCCAGCCAATCCTTCAACACCCTTTTTCAGCGGATACTGTGCGCCATAAAGCGGAATACGCAGCGTAAACTGGCTCCCCATTCCCGGCTCGGAATCGACGGAAATATCCCCATCCATCATGCTGATCAGTTTTTCACAGATCGCCAAACCAAGTCCCGTTCCCTGGAAATTACGCTGTACGCCAGTCCCCACCTGGAAGAAAGGATCGAACAACCGAACCACCTCTTTGGCAGGGATCCCTACACCCGTATCACGCACTCGAATGCTCAGGTAGTCGCCGCTGCACTGCACGTGCAACACAATACAACCGGTATCGGTAAACTTGATTGCGTTACTCAGTAGATTAGAAATCACCTGTTGTAAACGCATCGGATCGCCATTCAGCGCCACAGGCACATCCGGATCGATAAAGCAGTACAACCCCAACTGCTTGCGGACCACCAGCGGCAAATAGTTAGCCGTAATATGGTTCATGACTTCACGCGGTGAAAACTCTCGCGGTTCAATCTTCAGCTGTTCAGATTCAATCTTTGAGAAGTCGAGAATATCGCTGATAATTTTCAGCAGCAGGCTGGAAGAGTTATTCATCGCCGTTACCAGACGATCCACCCCACTCGGTAACTCTTTGGTTTGCAACAAATCAAGGTTACCGATAATACCATACAGCGGGGTACGTAGCTCATGGCTCACCGTCGCAAGGAACATCGATTTTGACTGGCTAGCCTGTTCCGCCGCCTGTGCCATCTCCTGCAACGACTCTTCCATTTTAACGCGCGCACTGACATCAACAAGGACACAAATTGCCACGTTTTCATTACGATAGCGCGAGTGCACAAAGCTGATTTGCAGATTGGTATTGTTGCTGGTCAGCACATCAACAAAATTGACCTGTTGGCCGCAAATAATTTGCGTTAACCGCTGACGGTCTTCATGCGTCAGCATGTTCAGATAGGTGTGCGCCAGTTCGTTACTCAGAATATTAATGCCATCCATCGTGCGCAGAATACAAATACCCACCGGCGCAGAAGCCACGATTTTACGGTTAAACTGCTCATGTTCTTCCAGCCGCTGAGCATCACTTTCCGCTGGAATAAAAATGCGCCGTTCATACATGCGCGTGAGCATAAACAATGCCGCCCCGACCAGCACGTTCAGCAATATAGCGTTCAGGATCATCATGCGGATCCGCTCCAGCACCAGGTCGACAGGAACGGAGTACACGATGCTCAGGGAGGACGGAGGCAGATTTTTCTTCAGTACCAGCTCGCGGAAACCTGGCGTGTAACCAAACCAGGAGCGCTCCTGCATCCAGTGGGGCTCAGCCTTAATATTCCCTTCAGGGCCGGTGAGAGAAATTAGCGCATGCCCATTTTCGTCGAGGATGGTCACGCCCATCGGTAAACTACCCGGTGTGAAGAAATTCTCCATGCGAATAGGCTGCTCTACGCCCAACAGCGCCTGGAGACGATTGGCGAGGTAAACCGGCGTCAGTGCATAGAAATACCCTACTCCCGGACGCGGCCCCTGGCTAATCCAGAACAAGTTGTTGCCGTTTTCTTCTTGCGTAGCATTGCGATACTTAATAATGCGCTCATGCAGAGCCTTCAGGGCCTCGTCTCGTTCGACGGGCATATCACGCAAACCGAAATTGGCCATACAGAGGTTGTCGCTGCCGATCAGGAACACTCGATTTAAATCATAAGCGGCGGAAAAGTTGTCGCGCCAGTAGCGCATAAACCATGCCAGTGATTCCAGAGAACCTCGCCAGGCGTTACCCATTACGGAACAGTCGGAGTCGGCAAACAGCGGCTCAAAATTAGGCACGACGGTTTTATCATCTCGCGCCCGCAGCGACATCACGCCGTTTTCCGCCGTTAAGCGATTTTCGGCAATATATTTCAGCTCTTTAATCACATCAGAGGTACGCTGAATGTAACGTTGGGCCTGATCGGAGCTGAGATTAAGCTCCTGATGGATTTCAGACTCTCGCTGGTGCAGCGCATTCACAATGTAAAACACGGAGGCAAACGCAATCAGACACCAGATAACGAGCGCCAGCGCTCTGAACAGGTAGCGTGAGACTTTTAGGGTTGAATGAACGGAAGCAAGGTATTTCAAAGGGGCGAAGCTCCGCCTCAGGGCATTAATAGAGTGTGGTTAAGGTAGCGGTAAATGTCCGGCGTCGCAATGCCCTCTCTTTACGGGAATATGATACACCGCTCTGAAACCATTGTCTTAACCCGTGATAATCGTCGTTTGCCTGAAAAACACTGCACGGATGTCAGAATGCGCGACCTGAGATGGCTGGCTCGTCGGTTATACCCACGACGATTACGCAACCAAATGATCATGATGGCCATTCTGATGGTCATCATTCCGACGATATCTATAGGCTATATCGTAGAAACTGAAGGCCGTTCAGCAGTCTTATCTGAAAAAGAGAAAAAACTTTCATCGGTGATAACCCTGCTAAACGATGCGTTGGGCGACAGCTTCAGTCACTACCCGGACCTGCCGCGTGAAGCGCGTATTCGCGCGCTTAATCATGAGTTGGGCCCCGTCACCGAACGGATTACGCAGGCGTTTCCCGGCATTGGCGCAGGGTATTACCACAAAGCGCTGGATGCCATTATCACCTATGCCCCCTCTGCGCTCTACCAAAGCAACGTAGGTATTACCATCACCGAGGATCACCCCGGACGTGAAGTGATGAGTAGCAACTCGCCAGTGGTCTATTCAGGGCGACAAGTACGCGGCGATATACTCAACTCCATGATCCCAATAGAGCGCCAGGGTGAAGTTATTGGCTATATCTGGGCCAATGAACTGACGGAAGATATCCGCCAGCAGGCCTGGAAAATGGACGTCAGAATTATTGCTGTCCTGGTTGCCGGGCTCATCTGTAGCCTGCTGCTCATCGTGCATTTTTCACGCCGTCTCAGTGCGAATATCGACATTATCACCGATGGACTCTCAACGCTGGCACAAAAAACGCCTGCCCGATTGCCTGAACTCCCCGGCGAGTTGGGACAAATCAGCCGTAGCGTCAATGCGCTGGCGCAAACGCTACGAGAAACCAAAACCCTTAACGATCTGATTATTGAAAATGCTGCCGATGGCGTGATCGCCATCGACAGACAGGGTGACGTCACCACCATGAACCCGGCGGCAGAGCAGATAACAGGCTACACGCTGCATGAGCTGGTTGGACAGTCTTACGCGACGCTCTTTGCCAACACGCAGTTTTATAGCCCGGTATTGGACACCCTTGAGCACGGTACTGAACATGTGGCCCAGGAGATTAGCTTTCCAGGACGTGAACGCACCATTGAAATCAGCGTCACCACGAGCAGGATCCATAACGCCCACGGCGAGTTGATTGGCGCATTGGTTATTTTCTCCGATTTAACCGCTCGTAAAGAGGCCCAGCGTCGCCTGGCGCAAACTGAAAGGCTTGCCACCTTAGGTGAGCTGATGGCCGGCGTCGCACATGAAGTGAGAAACCCGCTGACCGCAATCCGTGGCTACGTCCAGATCATCCGCCAGCAAACCTCTCTGCCGGAACATCAGGAATATTTATCTGTTGTGCTTAATGAAATTGATTCCATCAATAAAGTTATTCAACAACTGTTAGATTTCTCGCGACCGCGACAAAGCCAGTGGCAACAGATCCAGCTCAATGCGCTAATTGAAGAAACGCTAATCCTGGTGCAAACCGCTGGCCTTCAGGCACGGATCGCCTTTATAACGGAATTAGATCCCAGCCTGCCGCCGATCGTCGCCGATCGCGAGCTTCTCAAACAGGTAGTCCTCAATATTTTAATCAATGCGGTACAGGCGATCGCTGCACGAGGAGAAATTCGCATTCGCACCTGGCAATACTCTGCCTCGCAACAGGCCGTGATGATTGAAGATAATGGCAACGGTATCGAACTCACCATCCAGAAGAAAATATTCGATCCCTTTTTTACGACAAAAGCATCCGGCACCGGTCTTGGACTGGCGCTGAGCCAGCGCATCATTAACGCGCATCAGGGGGATATTCACGTCACCAGCCAGCCAGGCTGCGGGGCGATATTCACCCTCATTTTACCTCTTAACCCGCAGGGAAATCCGTCAGAATGAAAACGACCTACCGTATTCTCATCGTGGATGATGAAGACAATGTTCGCCGTATGCTTGCCACTGCATTTTCCCTGCAGGGACATGAAACGCATTGCGCCAGCGACGGGAAAGCCGCGCTGAGCCTGTTTAGCGAAATGCAGCCCGACGTGGTGCTGATGGACATTCGCATGCCGGAGATGGATGGCATCGACGCGCTGAAAGTCATGCGTACACAGCAACCACGCATCCCCGTCATTTTGATGACCGCCTATGCCGAAGTAGAAACCGCAGTAGAAGCTCTGCGTAGCGGCGCATTCGACTACGTGATTAAGCCCTTTGATCTTGACGAGCTAAGTATGGTGATTCAACGCGCGTTGCAATTGCAGGAGATGAAACAGGAAATCCGCAATCTGCATAAAGCGTTGAGCACCAGCTGGCAATGGGGACATATTCTGACCAACAGCCCACGAATGATGGATATCTGTAAAGACACGGCGAAAATTGCCCTCTCACAGGCAAATGTCCTGATCAGCGGTGAAAGTGGCACAGGAAAAGAGCTGATCGCCCGCGCCATTCATTACAACAGCAAACGTGCCAATGGCCCGTTTATAAAAGTTAACTGCGCGGCTCTGCCGGAGTCGCTACTGGAAAGCGAGCTATTTGGTCACGAAAAAGGTGCGTTTACCGGGGCACAGACGTTGCGCCAGGGGTTGTTCGAACGCGCTCATCAGGGAACATTATTGCTTGATGAAATTGGTGAGATGCCGCTGGTGCTGCAGGCCAAACTGCTGCGTATTTTGCAGGAGAGAGAGTTTGAACGCATCGGCGGGCACCAGACCATTCGCGTTGATATTCGCATCGTCGCCGCCACTAACCGCTGCCTGCAAACGATGGTGAAGGAAGGAACGTTTCGCGAAGATCTGTTTTACCGGCTCAACGTTATCCATCTGACTTTGCCTCCCTTACGCGAGCGTCGGGAAGACATTGCTTTATTAGCGAACCATTTTTTACAAAAATTCAGCTCTGAAAATCAGCGAGATATTATCGAGATCGACCCGACGGCGATGTCGATTCTCACCGCCTGGCCCTGGCCGGGTAATATTCGCGAACTGTCAAACGTCATCGAACGTGCAGTCGTGATGAATACCGGCGCGGTGATCTTTGCCGACGATCTCCCCGACCCGTTCCGCAACCCGGTTAACGCAATGACAGAGACAAAACCAACTTACTCCGGGGAACGCAATCTGAAAGAAGAGATTAAGCGTGAGGAAAAACGCATTATCCTCGAAGTCCTCGATAATCAGGACGGCAATCGTACCCGCACGGCGTTGATGCTGGGGATTAGCCGTCGCGCTCTGATGTATAAATTACAAGAGTACGGCATCGACCCATCGGGTTCCTGATACGCTAATTTGCTATGCAGAATTTTGCACACTGCGCAAAACTCTGCATAGTCCCCTCATCTTCCCATCAGCAAAAGAAGAAAAATTATCATTTAATTTCAATGCATTAAATAATCTCATTTCACCTTTATCATTCTGGCACCCTGCTTGCAATTCCCTGAACGTACCCAAAATGGAGTATGCAAAAAGGGAAACATAATGAAAACAAAACTGATTACCTTACAAGACGCTGCGGGCTTCTTTCGTGACGGCATGACCATCATGGTCGGTGGTTTCATGGGCGTTGGCACACCGCCTCGTCTGGTTGAAGCCTTGTTGGAATCCGGCGTAAGAGATCTGACGCTAATCGCTAACGATACCGCCTTTGTCGATACCGGTATCGGCCCCCTGATCGTCAATGGGCGGGTAAGCAAAGTGATCGCTTCGCACATAGGCACCAACCCGGAAACGGGTCGCCGCATGATCGCAGGCGAAATGGACGTACAACTGGTTCCACAAGGTACCCTGATCGAGCAAATTCGATGCGGCGGCGCGGGTCTTGGCGGTTTTCTAACACCCACCGGCGTCGGCACCATCGTGGAAGATGGAAAACAGACCATGACGCTCGAGGGTAAAACCTGGCTGCTTGAACGCCCATTGCGCGCCGATTTAGCGCTAATTCGCGCCCATCGCGCTGACATGCTTGGCAACCTCACTTATCAGCTCAGCGCCCGGAACTTTAATCCTCTAATTGCTCTCGCCGCTGACATCACGCTGGTTGAACCGGATGAAATGGTGGAAACAGGTGAGCTGCAGCCTGACCAGATTGTTACCCCCGGCGCCGTTATCGACCATATCGTCATTCCACAGGAGAGCTAATCATGGATGCTAAACAACGTATTGCGCGCCGTGTGGCGCAAGAGCTTCGCGATGGCGATATCGTTAACTTAGGTATCGGCCTGCCGACGATGGTAGCCAACTATTTGCCCGCGGATATTCACATTACGCTGCAATCTGAGAACGGTTTTCTGGGACTGGGCCCTGTCACCACCGCGCATCCTGACCTGGTGAACGCGGGCGGCCAACCGTGCGGTATTTTGCCGGGCGCGGCGATGTTTGATAGCGCCATGTCGTTCGCGTTGATTCGCGGCGGTCACGTTGATGCCTGTGTGCTTGGCGGGTTGCAGGTCGATGAGCAGGCCAACCTAGCCAACTGGGTTGTTCCCGGAAAAATGGTGCCCGGCATGGGTGGCGCAATGGATCTGGTGACCGGTGCACGTAAAGTCATTATCGCCATGGAACATTGCGCGAAAGACGGCTCTGCGAAAATCCTGCGTCAATGCACCATGCCGCTTACTGCACAACATGCTGTGCACATGCTGGTCACTGAGCTCGCCGTATTTCGCTTTATTGACGGCAAAATGTGGCTGACTGAAATCGTCGAAGGTTGCGACATCGCCACGCTGCGTGAAAAAACCGACGCCCATTTTGATATTGCCGACGATCTTCGCATCCAGCGAGGTGACGCATGATTGGCCGCATCGCTCGCTTTATGACGCGGGTGGTCAGCCGCTGGCTGCCCGATCCGCTCATTTTCGCCATGTTATTAACGTTGCTGACTTTTGGCATCGCACTGTGGTTAACACCACAGACGCCTATTAGCATGGTGAAATTCTGGGGTGACGGTTTCTGGAACCTGCTGGCGTTTGGTATGCAGATGGCGCTGATCATCGTAACCGGCCATGCGTTAGCCAGTTCCGGGCCGGTGAAAAGCCTGCTGCGTACGGCGGCATCCGCCGCCAAAACCCCCGCTCAGGGGGTAATGTTGGTCACTTTTTTTGGTTCGGTGGCCTGCGTTATTAACTGGGGATTTGGTCTGGTGGTCGGGGCGATGTTCGCCCGCGAAGTCGCCCGTCGGGTACCGGGTTCCGATTATCCGTTATTGATTGCCTGCGCTTATATCGGGTTTTTGACCTGGGGTGGCGGTTTCTCTGGCTCAATGCCTTTGCTGGCGGCAACGCCTGGTAACCCGGTCGAGCACATAGCGGGCCTGATTCCTGTCGCGGATACTCTCTTCACCGGCTTCAATATCTTCATCACCGTGGCGCTGATTGTTGTGATGCCGTTCATTACACGCATGATGACGCCAAAACCTTCGGATGTGGTGAGCATCGATCCGAAACTGTTACTGGAAGAAGCAGATTTTCAGAAGAAACTGCCGCCAGATGCGCCACCATCGGAAAAACTGGAAGAGAGCCGCATTCTGGCGCTGATCATCGGTGCCTTAGGGATTGCCTATCTGGGCATCTACTTTGCCGAGAAAGGTTTCAACATCACCATCAATACCGTCAACCTGATGTTTATGATTGCCGGTCTGCTGCTGCACAAAACGCCGATGGCCTATATGCGTGCGGTCAGCGCCGCCGCACGTAGCACCGCCGGAATTCTGGTGCAATTCCCCTTCTACGCGGGCATTCAGTTGATGATGGAGCACTCCGGTCTCGGTGGGCTCATTACTGAGTTTTTCATCAACGTTGCTAACAAAGATACCTTCCCGCTGATGACCTTCTTCAGTTCAGCACTGATTAACTTTGCCGTGCCATCCGGCGGTGGCCATTGGGTTATCCAGGGACCGTTCGTCATGCCTGCCGCTCAAGCTCTGGGTGCCGATCTTGGCAAATCTGTCATGGCCATCGCCTACGGAGAGCAATGGATGAATATGGCACAGCCGTTCTGGGCACTCCCTGCTCTGGCCATCGCCGGATTGGGGGTACGCGACATCATGGGGTACTGCATCACCGCCCTGCTCTTCTCCGGCATCATTTTTGTTATTGGATTGACCTTGTTCTGACGGCAACCTCTTATTTAAAGGAACTGAAAAATGAAAAACTGTGTCATCGTCAGCGCGGCTCGTACCGCAATCGGTAGTTTTAACGGCGCACTGGCAACTACGGGGGCCGTCGAGCTTGGAGCAACCGTCATTAGAGCCGCTCTTGAACGCGCTCACCTTGACCCACAGCGCGTGGACGAGGTGATTATGGGCAACGTGTTGCAGTCAGGGCTCGGCCAAAACCCGGCGCGCCAGGCATTATTAAAAAGCGGCTTATCCGACACCGTTTGCGGCTTTACCGTCAACAAAGTGTGCGGCTCCGGCCTGAAAAGCGTGGCGCTTGCCGCCCTGGCAATCAAAGCGGGACAAGCCCAGACGATCGTCTCGGGGGGGATGGAAAACATGAGCCTGGCCCCCTACCTGTTAGACGCGAAAGCCCGTTGGGGGTATCGCCTTGGTGACGGGCAATTGTCTGACGTCATTCTGCGCGATGGACTGATCTGCGCCGAGCATGGTTACCATATGGGGATCACTGCAGAAAATGTCGCCAAAGAGTATGGCATTAGCCGCGAAATGCAGGATGAACTGGCTCTGCAGTCACAGCGTAAAGCCGTTGCCGCAATCGAATCTGGCGCATTTCAGGCTGAAATCGTGCCCGTGAGCGTATCGTCACGGAAGAAAACCATCATTTTTGATCGTGATGAATTCCCCAAAGCTGACTCGACGGCAGAAGGTCTCGCCGCGTTGCGGCCAGCCTTCGATAAAACAGGAACCGTCACCGCAGGTAACGCCTCGGGGATCAACGACGGCGCGGCGGCATTAGTGGTAATGGAAGAGTCTGCGGCACTGGCGGCTGGGCTAAAACCGCTGGCGCGGATCAAAGCCTGGGCCAGCGGCGGCGTGGCACCGGCAATGATGGGGATGGGGCCAGTTCCAGCCACGCAAAAAGCGCTACAGCTGAGTGGACTGCAGCTGTCCGACATCGATCTTATTGAAGCCAACGAGGCCTTTGCCGCGCAGTTCCTTGCCGTCGGCAAAACGCTGGGGTTCGATCCGCAAAAGGTTAACGTCAACGGCGGGGCAATTGCGCTGGGACACCCTATTGGTGCCAGCGGTGCGCGAATTCTGGTTACGCTGCTACATGCGCTACAGGCACGGGATCAAACGCTTGGACTTGCCACGCTGTGCATTGGCGGCGGTCAGGGAATCGCGATGATCGTGGAGCGCATGAACTAAAAAAAAGGGCCGGAGTTCTCCGGCCCTTCTTATTACGTTTTAATTACTCTTCAGCGTCATCCGCTGCATCGTCATCGCTTTCCGCTTCAGGCGCGATATCCTCGTCACCTTCAGCTGCACTTCCGTCGATGGAGTCGAGCTCTTCATCATCAACCGGTTCAGCAACGCGTTGCAGACCCACAACGTTTTCGTCTTCCGCAGTACGGATAAGGATAACACCCTGGGTATTACGCCCTACCACGCTGATTTCCGACACGCGAGTACGTACCAGCGTACCTGCATCGGTGATCATCATGATCTGGTCGGTATCTTCAACCTGTACTGCGCCAACAACGGAGCCATTACGCTCGGTGACTTTGATGGAGATAACACCCTGCGTACCACGAGACTTGGTTGGGTATTCGCTTTCCGCTGTACGCTTACCGTAACCGTTCTGCGTGACGGTCAGGATTGCCCCTTCACCGCGTGGAACGATCAGGGAAACAACGGAGTCTTCACCTGCCAGTTTGATCCCGCGAACACCGGTCGCCGTACGACCCATCGCGCGAACTGCGTTCTCTTTAAAACGCACCACTTTACCGGCAGCAGAGAACAGCATAACTTCGTCATTACCGGACGTCAGATCAACGCCAATCAGTTCGTCGCCTTCGTTCAGGTTGACGGCGATAATACCGGCAGAACGCGGACGGCTGAATTCAGTCAATGCCGTTTTCTTCACGGTACCGCTGGCGGTTGCCATGAAGACGTTGACGCCCTCTTCGTACTCGCGTACCGGCAGAATTGCGGTGATACGTTCGTTCGCTTCCAGCGGCAGCAGGTTAACGATTGGACGTCCACGCGCACCACGGCTCGCTTCCGGCAGTTGATAAACCTTCATCCAGTACAGACGACCACGGCTGGAGAAGCAGAGGATCGTGTCATGGGTGTTGGCCACCAGCAGGCGGTCGATAAAGTCTTCTTCTTTAATGCGTGCTGCAGATTTGCCTTTACCGCCACGACGCTGCGCTTCGTAATCGGTTAACGGCTGATATTTCACGTAGCCCTGATGAGACAAGGTCACGACAACATCTTCCTGGTTAATCAGATCTTCGATGTTGATGTCAGCGCTGTTCGCGGTAATTTCGGTCCGACGCGCGTCGCCGAACTGTTCACGAATCAGCTCCATCTCTTCACGGATAACTTCCATCAGACGATCTGCGCTGCCCAGAATGTGCAGCAGTTCAGCGATCTGTTCCAGCAGCTCTTTGTATTCGTCGAGCAGTTTTTCGTGCTCAAGGCCGGTCAGTTTCTGCAAACGCAAATCCAGAATAGCCTGAGCCTGCTGTTCAGTCAGGTAGTACTGACCGTCACGCACGCCAAATTCCGGCTCCAGCCATTCAGGACGCGCGGCGTCATCACCGGCACGTTCCAGCATGGCGGAAACGTTGCCCAGTTCCCACGAACGCGCAACCAGCGCGGCTTTCGCTTCTGCCGGGGTCGGTGCACGGCGGATCAGTTCGATGATCGGATCGATGTTCGCCAGCGCAATCGCCAGCGCTTCAAGGATGTGCGCACGGTCGCGGGCTTTACGCAGTTCAAAGATAGTACGACGAGTTACGACTTCACGGCGGTGACGTACGAACGCGGCAATAATATCTTTCAGGTTCATGATCTTCGGCTGGCCATGGTGCAATGCAACCATGTTGATACCGAAGGAAACCTGCAATTGGGTCTGGGAGTAAAGGTTGTTCAGAACCACTTCCCCGACCGCATCGCGTTTCACTTCAATCACGATGCGCATACCGTCTTTGTCAGACTCGTCACGCAGCGCGCTGATGCCTTCTACGCGTTTGTCTTTTACCAGTTCGGCGATTTTCTCAATCAGGCGCGCTTTGTTTACCTGATACGGAATTTCGTGGACGATGATGGTTTCACGACCCGTTTTGGCATCCGCTTCGACTTCCGCGCGTGCGCGAATGTACACTTTGCCACGGCCGGTACGGTAGGCTTCTTCGATACCACGACGACCGTTGATGATCGCTGCAGTCGGGAAGTCCGGACCCGGAATATGTTCCATCAGCCCTTCAATGCTGATGTCTTCATCGTCAATATATGCCAGACAGCCGTTGATCACTTCAGTCAGGTTGTGCGGCGGAATGTTGGTCGCCATACCTACCGCGATACCGGACGAACCGTTCACCAGCAGGTTAGGAATTTTGGTCGGCATGACGTCAGGAATTTGTTCGGTGCCGTCGTAGTTATCGACGAAATCAACCGTTTCTTTTTCCAGGTCAGCCATCAGCTCATGGGCGATTTTCGACATACGGATTTCCGTATAACGCATCGCCGCTGCGGAGTCGCCATCGACAGAACCAAAGTTACCCTGACCATCTACAAGCATGTAACGCAAGGAGAATGGCTGCGCCATACGAACAATGGTGTCGTAAACGGCGGTATCACCATGAGGGTGGTATTTACCGATTACGTCACCAACGACACGGGCAGATTTTTTATAGGCTTTATTCCAGTCGTTGCCCAATACGTTCATGGCGTAAAGTACGCGACGGTGAACCGGCTTCAGGCCATCTCGGACGTCTGGCAGCGCACGGCCAACAATGACCGACATCGCATAATCCAGATAGGAGCTCTTCAGCTCTTCCTCAATGTTGACCGGTGTAATTTCTCTCGCAAGGTCGCTCATCTAACCGCTATCCCTCTACTGTATCCCGGATTCAAAGGTCGCAAATTATAACACATACGTGAAGATTCAGGTAAATGGATTCCCCCTGACAGAGGCTTTATTCATCCCGTCAGGCTGATATACTCATTTGCATCGCAAATTTAGGAGTAGAAGCCCCAATGAATGCCGAAAAACCCCCGGTTACTCACAACGTTGACCATGAAGAAATTGCCAAGTTTGAAGCAGTCGCGTCACGCTGGTGGGATCTTGAGGGTGAATTTAAGCCACTGCACCGTATTAACCCGCTGCGTCTGGGCTACATTACTGAGCGCTCAGGTGGCCTGTTTGGTAAAAAGGTTCTCGACGTCGGCTGCGGCGGCGGCATTCTGGCGGAAAGCATGGCGCGCGAAGGCGCAACCGTCACCGGGCTGGACATGGGCTTTGAACCGTTACAGGTCGCAAAACTGCATGCGCTGGAGAGCGGCATCCAGGTGGAGTACGTACAAGAAACTGTCGAAGAACATGCGGATAAGCATGCGCATCAGTATGACGTTGTGACCTGCATGGAAATGCTGGAGCACGTACCAGATCCGCAGTCGGTGGTCAGGGCCTGCGCCAGACTGGTTAAACCGGGCGGCGAAGTCTTTTTTTCCACGCTTAACCGCAACGGCAAATCCTGGCTGATGGCGGTGGTCGGAGCAGAATATATTCTGCGGATGGTGCCGAAAGGCACGCATGATGTGAAAAAATTTATTAAGCCGGCAGAGTTATTACAGTGGGTAGATCAGACCGTGCTGAAAGAGCGTCATATGACCGGCCTGCACTACAACCCCATCACTAACACCTTCAAACTCGGTCCGGGCGTTGATGTGAACTATATGGTGCATACCACCGCCAAAAGCGAATAAACCAGCGCTCATGGCCTTATGACGCTGGATTGTAGGCCGGATAAAGCGCGCCAGCGCCGCCATCCGGCACGACTCCGGGCTTTAACGCCTGATGGCGCTTCGCTTATCAGGCCTACGTTATTACGCATCGCCTACCAATCCTGAGTAGTACCGGTACAGCAATTTTTGCGCCAGATCATAAGAACTTTCCTTACCTTAGATGAAGAAATCAGCACTCGATCAAAATTTCTATTTTTTTTCTCAATTATTGACATCCCCGCCAGGCCTTATAAGACGCGCACTTAGCGATTCTCACCCTTTTGCAACCTCAATTTAACCTCAAAATCAACTCTTGTGCTGAAAAGAATCCCTACTAGAATACTCACCATATAGCGTCTATTTTATCAAACAACCCCTACATATAGTATTTATCCACAGACTTAGTCACAACATGACTCTGTGGATAATATGGGGGATATTTTTTCTTTCACGGACAGGTAAAAAACCACATGAATCAGAGTCTGCTGGTGACAAAGCGTGATGGTAGTACAGAGCGCATCAATCTCGACAAAATCCACCGAGTTCTGGATTGGGCGGCAGAAGGACTGAATAACGTATCGATCTCTCAGGTCGAGCTGCGCTCCCACATTCAGTTTTATGACGGTATCAAGACCTCCGATATCCATGAAACAATCATCAAAGCTGCCGCCGACCTGATCTCCCGCGAAGCGCCGGATTATCAGTATCTGGCCGCCCGTCTGGCGATTTTCCATCTGCGCAAAAAAGCCTACGGCGAGTTTGAACCGCCAAAACTGTTTGACCATGTCGTGAAAATGGTTGAAATGGGCAAATACGACAATCATCTGCTGGAAGACTACACGGAAGAAGAGTTCAAGCAGATGGACTCGTTCATCGTACACGATCGTGATATGACCTTCTCCTACGCTGCGGTGAAGCAGTTAGAAGGCAAATATCTGGTGCAAAACCGTGTTACCGGTGAAATCTATGAAAGCGCACAGTTCCTCTACATTCTGGTAGCAGCCTGCCTGTTTTCTAACTATCCGCGTGAAACACGTCTGCAATATGTAAAACGTTTCTACGACGCCGTTTCTACGTTCAAAATCTCGCTGCCGACGCCGATTATGTCCGGCGTGCGTACCCCAACGCGTCAGTTCAGCTCCTGCGTACTGATCGAGTGCGGCGACAGCCTTGACTCCATCAACGCAACCTCCAGCGCGATTGTGAAATACGTTTCTCAGCGTGCCGGTATCGGTATTAACGCCGGTCGCATCCGTGCGCTGGGTAGCCCGATTCGCGGCGGTGAAGCGTTCCACACTGGCTGTATTCCGTTCTACAAGCATTTCCAGACTGCGGTGAAATCCTGCTCTCAGGGTGGCGTACGCGGCGGTGCAGCCACGCTGTTCTACCCAATGTGGCACCTGGAAGTTGAAAGCCTGCTGGTCCTGAAAAACAACCGTGGCGTCGAAGGCAACCGCGTTCGTCACATGGACTACGGCGTACAGATCAACAAACTGATGTACACCCGTTTGCTGAAAGGCGGCGACATCACCCTGTTTAGCCCGTCCGACGTCCCGGGTCTGTATGACGCGTTCTTCGCCGATCAGGATGAGTTCGAACGTCTGTACACCCAATATGAAAACGACGACAGCATCCGCAAACAGCGCGTGAAAGCGGTTGAGCTGTTCTCACTGATGATGCAGGAACGTGCCTCTACTGGTCGTATCTATATTCAGAACGTTGACCACTGCAACACCCATAGCCCGTTTGATCCGGTTGTCGCGCCGGTACGCCAGTCCAACCTGTGCCTGGAAATCGCCCTGCCGACCAAACCGCTGACCGACGTTAACGATGAAAACGGCGAAATTGCGCTGTGTACGCTGTCCGCATTTAACCTGGGCGCTATCGAAAGTCTGGACGAACTGGAAGAGCTGGCCGTACTGGCGGTACGTGCGTTGGATGCGCTGCTCGATTACCAGGATTATCCGATTCCGGCCGCCAAACGCGGTGCGATGGGGCGTCGTACGCTGGGTATTGGCGTTATCAACTATGCCTACTGGCTAGCGAAAAACGGTAAACGTTACTCTGACGGCAGCGCCAATAACCTGACTCACAAAACCTTTGAAGCGATTCAGTATTACCTGCTGAAAGCGTCTAACGAGCTGGCGAAAGAGCAAGGCGCATGCCCGTGGTTTAACGAAACCACCTATGCGAAAGGCATTCTGCCGATCGATACCTATAAAAAAGACCTGGATGCTATCGTCAGCGAATCCCTGCATTACAACTGGGAAAGCCTGCGCGAATCAATTAAAACTCACGGTCTGCGTAACTCCACGCTCTCCGCTCTGATGCCGTCCGAGACCTCTTCGCAGATCTCCAATGCCACCAACGGTATTGAACCACCACGCGGTTACGTGAGCATCAAAGCATCGAAAGATGGAATTCTGCGTCAGGTCGTGCCGGACTACGAACACCTGCACGACGCATACGAACTGCTGTGGGAAATGCCGAACAACGACGGCTACTTGCAGCTGGTAGGTATCATGCAGAAATTTATCGATCAGTCGATTTCTGCCAACACCAACTACGATCCGTCGCGCTTCCCGTCCGGAAAAGTACCGATGCAGCAGTTGCTGAAAGACCTGCTCACCGCCTACAAATTTGGTGTCAAAACGCTGTATTATCAGAACACCCGTGACGGTGCGGAAGACTCTCAGGACGATCTGGTACCGTCCATTCAGGACGATGGCTGCGAAAGCGGCGCATGTAAGATTTAATCTTTTGCCGGGTGGCGTAGCGCTTACCCGGCCTACAAATTAATTCGCGGTATTGTAGGCCGGATAAGCAAAGCGCATCCGGCAGTACATTCCAGACAGGATTCACATCAATGGCATACACCACTTTTTCACAGACGAAAAATGATCAGCTTCTGGAACCGATGTTCTTCGGCCAGCCGGTGAACGTCGCCCGCTACGATCAGCAAAAATATGACATCTTTGAAAAACTGATCGAAAAGCAGCTCTCTTTCTTCTGGCGTCCGGAAGAGGTCGATGTTTCTCGCGATCGTATCGATTTCCAGGCATTGCCGGAACATGAAAAACATATCTTCATCAGCAACCTGAAGTATCAAACGCTGCTGGACTCCATTCAGGGACGTAGTCCAAACGTCGCGCTGCTGCCGTTAATCTCGATCCCTGAACTGGAAACCTGGGTGGAAACGTGGGCGTTTTCTGAAACTATCCATTCCCGCTCCTACACCCATATTATTCGCAATATCGTTAACGATCCGGCGGTGGTGTTTGACGATATCGTCACTAATGAGCAAATCCAGAAACGCGCAGAAGGTATTTCCAGCTACTACGACGAATTGATCGAGATGACCAGCTACTGGCATTTGCTCGGTGAAGGTACGCATACCGTTAATGGCAAAACGGTTGTCGTAAACCTGCGTGAGCTGAAGAAGAAGCTGTATCTGTGCCTGATGAGCGTCAACGCGCTGGAAGCGATCCGCTTTTATGTCAGCTTCGCCTGCTCCTTCGCATTCGCCGAACGTGAACTGATGGAAGGCAACGCGAAAATTATTCGTCTGATCGCCCGCGACGAAGCCCTGCATCTGACCGGTACTCAGCATATGCTGAACCTTCTGCGCAGCGGTGTAGACGATCCGGAGATGGCGGAAATTGCCGAAGAGTGCAAACAAGAATGCTACGACCTGTTCGTACAGGCCGCGCTGCAGGAAAAAGAGTGGGCGGACTATCTGTTCCGTGATGGCTCAATGATTGGCCTGAACAAAGACATTCTGTGCCAGTACGTTGAGTACATCACCAACATCCGTATGCAGGCTGTCGGACTCGATCTGCCTTTCCAGACCCGCTCTAACCCGATCCCGTGGATCAACACCTGGCTGGTGTCTGATAACGTCCAGGTCGCACCGCAGGAAGTGGAAGTCAGCTCTTACCTGGTCGGCCAGATCGATTCGGAAGTTGATACCGACGACCTGAGTAACTTCCAGCTCTGATGGGCCGCGTGACTTTGCGCATCTCTGGCACACAACTGCTGTGCCAGGATGAACATCCTTCCCTACTTGCCGCACTCGAGTCGCACGATGTTGAAGTCGAATATCAGTGTCGTGAAGGCTACTGCGGCTCCTGTCGTACCCGCCTGGTGGCGGGACAGGTTGACTGGATTGCCGAACCTCTGGCCTTCATTCAACCGGGTGAAATATTGCCCTGCTGTTGCCGGGCAAAAGGCGATATTGAAATAGAGCTGTAACGCAAGGCGGGATAAAATTGTTACTGGCAAAAGAGCCGCCGATGAACGGCAGCCCTTTATTTCTCCTGCAGGCATGTAGGAAAACGTTAACAGCAGACGGCCTTATCTAGCAGTTAATCACGTTTCGTCCAATAAGGCCTGTGACCGGAGGTGCATCACAGGCCTTATGCCATTACTCTTTATTCAGGAATTTCACTGCTTTGTCGGGGAAGTCGGTGAACAGCCCGTCAACACCCGCTTTGTTATAAAGAATGTCATACAGCTGGTTTACGTCAGTGGTGTAATCCGGCAGTTGATCGGCGCGAACGGTATAAGGATGCACCACCATCTTATTCTGATGTGCGTCCTGCACCATGCCAGTTAACGAGATATTGCCCTTCTTCGACTTCTCATCAATCAGCATGTGGTAGTCCGGCCCAATGCCGTCCGCATACTGCGCAACCTGCTTCATGGCACCCGGTTTAAACATCCAGTCGTAGTTGTAATTAACCCAACTGCCGTCTGGCTTTTTCTCCTGAGTTTCATTCCAGTCTGTATATGCAATCAACTGTACCAGATTGAGATCCATCCCCATCTTCGGTTCCAGGTCATTCTTAATGCGCTTTAACTCTGCGACATCAAAACACTGCAGATAGACCTTGTCGTTCTTGTCGGTGTACCCGTACTTTTTCAGTACTTCCAGCGTCTTAGCCGCAATGTCCTTCCCTTCCTGATGATGGAACCACGGCGCTTTCATTTCCGGGTAAATGCCGATGTTTTTACCGGTTGAATGATTTAATCCCTGAACGAACTCAATTTCTTCTTCGAAAGTGTGCACACGGAAATCAGATTTACCCATCGGGAAACGCCCCGGGTAGGTCTGGACCTTTTTGCCATTTTCGATATCAAAGCCTTCAGTAAACTTCAGCGACTTAATCTCATCCAGCGTAAAGTCGATAGCGTAGTAACGCCCATCTTTACGCGCACGATCCGGGAAACGCTCGGCAACATCGGTGACGCGGTCAAGATAGTGGTCATGCAGGACGACCAGATGGTCGTCCTTAGTCATCACCAAATCCTGTTCCAGGTAATCCGCTCCCTGAGCATAGGCCATCGCTTTCGCAGGTAACGTATGCTCCGGTAGATAACCGCTGGCGCCACGGTGCGCAATCACGACTTTATCTGCAGCAACCGCCGCGCTGCTCACAACCATACCTGCCAGCATCAGCGCCACGCTGAGACTTTTCAATGTGGTTTTCATCTATTAGCCCCCGTTACGCTTGAGCTGGATCTCTTCGTGATGGCGTTTTTCGCCAATCATGACGACTACCAGCAGAATAACCGCCAGCACACTACCGCCAATCATCACCATAAAGCCGCCGTCCCAACCGAAGAAGTCAACGGTGTAGCCGACAATGGCGCTCGCAGCCACAGAACCGCCGAGATAACCGAACAGACCAGTAAAGCCAGCCGCCGTACCTGCCGCTTTTTTCGGTGCCAGTTCCAGCGCATGCAGACCAATCAACATGACCGGGCCGTAGATCAGGAAGCCGATGATAATCATACAAGCCATATCTACGTTCGGGTTGCCTGCCGGGTTCATCCAGTAAACGATGGTCGCAATCGTCACCAGCGTCATAAAGAACACGCCGGTCGCGCCACGGTTTCCACGGAAGACTTTATCCGACATCCAGCCACACAGCAGCGTGCCCGGAATACCCGCATATTCATACAGGAAGTAGGCCCAGGATGATTTATCCAGTGCAAAATGCTTCACTTCTTTCAGGTAAGTCGGCGACCAGTCCAGGATGCCGTAGCGCAGCAGATAAACAAACACGTTGGCGATAGCGATGTACCACAACAGTTTGTTCGGCAGTACGTACTGCATGAAGATCTGCTTCGCAGTCAGCTCTTCTTCCGCTTTCTCGTTGTAATCGTCCGGATAATCGTTCTTGTACTCTTCGATTGGCGGCAGACCACAGGACTGCGGCGTATCACGCATCAAAGCAAAAGCAAACAGCGCGACAACGATCGCACCGAAAGCAGGCATGTACAGCGCCGCTTTCCAGTCATTGAACCAGGCCATACCCAGCAGGAACAACAGAGGAGGCAGACCGCCACCCACGTTATGCGCACAGTTCCAAACGGAAACGATGCCGCCACGCTCTTTCTGCGACCACCAGTGCACCATGGTACGACCACACGGCGGCCATCCCATCCCCTGGAACCATCCGCAGAGGAACAGCAGCACAAACATAATCGCAATGCTCGATGTCGCCCACGGTACAAAGCCCATAAACAACATCACTGCCGCAGCCAGTATCAGACCCGCTGGCAGGAAAACGCGCGGATTCGAGCGATCCGAAACGGACCCCATGATGAATTTCGAAAATCCGTAAGCAATGGAGATACCGGACAACGCAAAACCCAGATCGCCACGCGAGAACCCCTGCTCAACCAGATACGGCATCGCAAGGGCAAAGTTCTTACGTACCAGATAGTACGCGGCATAACCAAAGAAAATCCCCAGAAAAATCTGCCAACGTAATCGACGATATGTCGGGTCGATCTCCGCTGCAGGCAAACGCGCCGTGTGTGACGCTGGTTTAAAAATGCTCAACATAGTGTAGCCTCCGTGGCCGTCTTTCATTCGAAGTAAACACTGCAGTTCGTCATTACTACCCTACCGCTCCCAGTGTGGCCGCGATGTTAAGGAAAGATACATAACAAAAATGTGAAACGCAGCACATATTGTTACAGATTTATGACAAATGTTCATAAAGGCGCACGAAATCACGTTTCATTTTCGAATAATGAGCGATTATGCGCGAAATCAAACAATCCATGTTTTTTATGTGGCTAAATGATAAAAAACGAACTGTGAGGAAAAACAATGAAAACTCGCGACTCGCAAACAAGTGACGTGATTATCATTGGTGGAGGAGCAACAGGTGCAGGGATCGCACGCGATTGTGCGCTGCGCGGGTTGCGCGTCATCTTAGTGGAACGCCACGATATCGCCACAGGTGCGACCGGGCGCAACCACGGCCTGCTGCACAGCGGTGCACGCTACGCCGTCACCGATGCTGAATCTGCCCGTGAGTGCATCAGCGAAAACCAAATTCTGAAACGTATCGCCCGCCATTGCGTTGAGCCAACGGACGGTCTGTTTATTACCCTGCCGGAGGATGAGCTCTCCTTTCAGGCGACCTTTATTCGCGCCTGTGAAGAAGCAGGGATTCGCGCAGAAGCGATTGACCCTCAGCAGGCACGTATTATCGAACCTTCCGTGAATCCACAGCTGATTGGTGCGGTAAAAGTGCCGGACGGCACGGTTGATCCTTTCCGCTTAACCGCCGCCAACATGCTGGATGCGCGTGAGCATGGCGCGGTTATCTTAACGGCGCATGAAGTGACAGGACTGATTCGCGAAGGCGCGACGGTTTGCGGCGTTAACGTGCGCAATCATCTGACGGGCGAAATGCAGTCCCTGCATGCACCGGTTGTCGTTAACGCCGCCGGGATCTGGGGTCAACGCATTGCGGAATATGCCGATCTGAGCATCCGTATGTTCCCGGCCAAAGGTTCGTTGCTGATTATGGATCATCGCATTAACCAGCATGTCATCAACCGCTGCCGTAAACCGTCTGACGCCGATATTCTGGTGCCAGGCGATACCATCTCATTGATCGGTACCACCTCGCAGCACATTGATTACGATGATATCGACAGCAACCGCGTCACCGCAGAAGAAGTCGACATTCTGCTGCGTGAAGGCGAGAAACTGGCGCCGATTATGGCGAAAACGCGCATTTTACGCGCCTACTCCGGCGTGCGTCCGCTGGTGGCCAGCGATGACGATCCCACCGGTCGTAACGTCAGCCGTGGGATTGTGCTGTTCGATCACGCCCAGCGTGACGGACTGGAAGGGTTTATCACCATTACCGGCGGCAAACTGATGACCTACCGTCTGATGGCGGAGTGGGCTACCGATGCCGTTTGCCGTAAGCTGGGCAATACCCAGCCTTGCACAACCGCAGACACCGCGTTGCCTGGCTCACAGGAATCTACCGAGCATACGCTTAAACGCGTTATTTCGTTACCTGCGCCGCTACGCGGTTCGGCGGTCTACCGTCACGGCGATCGTACCCCAGCGTGGCTGAGCGAAGGCCGTCAACATCGCAGCCTGGTCTGTGAATGCGAAGCGGTCACCGCAGGCGAAGTGCAATACGCCGTCGAGAATTTAACCGTCAACAGTCTACTCGATTTGCGTCGCCGTACCCGCGTCGGAATGGGGACCTGCCAGGGCGAATTGTGTGCCTGTCGCGCCGCAGGTTTGCTGCAACGTTTTAATGTCACTACCGCAGCACAATCCATTACTCAGCTTTCCGACTTCCTCAACGAACGCTGGAAAGGTGTGCAGCCTATCGCCTGGGGAGATGCACTGCGCGAAAGCGAATTCACTCGCTGGGTTTATCAAGGGTTGTGTGGTCTGGAAAAGGAGCACCAGGATGAAATTTGATACCGTCATTATAGGCGGCGGCCTCGCTGGACTGCTATGCGGCCTGCAACTGCAAAAAAGCGGACTGCGCTGCACGATTGTTACCCGCGGCCAAAGCGCCCTGCATTTTTCCTCCGGCTCACTGGATTTGCTCAGCAGCTTACCCGATGGTCAACCGGTGACGGATATAGAAGCGGGTTTGAATGCGCTGCACACTCAGGCACCCGCACATCCGTATAGCACCATCGGAACGCAGAACGTTCTGGAACTGGCCCAGCAGGCGCAAAATTTACTGGAAGAATGCGGAACGCATTTGCAAGGCAACGTGCATCAGGCACATCAACGTGTTACCCCGCTGGGCACCCTGCGCTCAACCTGGTTAAGTTCCCCGGAAGTGCCGGTCTGGCCGCTGTCCGCGCAGCGTATATGCGTTGTAGGGATTAGCGGGTTACTGGATTTTCAGGCGCATCTTGCCGCGGCGTCATTACGCCAACGTAATCTCAGCGTCGAGACGGCAGAAATCGAACTGCCGGAACTGGATGTCCTGCGTGATAACCCAACCGAGTTTCGCGCCGTTAATATTGCGCGCCTGCTGGATAACGAAGATAAATGGTCGCTGCTCTATGACGCATTGCTGCCAATGGCAAAAACCTGCGACATGATAATCATGCCGGCCTGCTTTGGTCTGGCAGATGAGCGACTCTGGCAGTGGCTTAACGAGCGCCTCCCCTGCTCGCTGACACTGTTACCGACCCTACCTCCTTCGGTACTGGGCATGCGTTTACACAACAAATTGCAGCGCCAGTTTGTGCGCCAGGGCGGTGTGTGGATGCCGGGTGATGAAGTGAAGAAAATCACCTGTCAGGACGGCGTGGTCAGCGAAATCTGGACCCGAAATCATGCCGATATCCCCTTGCGGCCACGTTTCGCCGTGCTCGCCAGCGGCAGTTTTTTCAGCAGCGGGCTGGTCGCCACGCGTGAGGCAATCCACGAACCAATCCTGGGACTGGATGTACAGCAAACAGCTACCCGCGCCGAGTGGTATCAGCGTGACGTTTTCGACCCACAACCGTGGCAACTGTTTGGCGTCACAACCGATGCCACATTGCGCCCATCACTGGCGGGAAAAACGATAGAGAACATGTACGCCATCGGTTCCGTCCTCGGCGGATTCGACCCTATCGCCCAGGGTTGCGGAGGCGGCGTGTGCGCAGTCAGCGCCTTACATGCCGCACATCATATTGCGAAACGTGCAGGAGGACAGCAATGAGCGACACACGTTTTGAAAGTTGTATCAAATGTACGGTGTGCACCACCGCCTGCCCGGTAAGCCGCGTCAACCCGAGCTACCCGGGCCCTAAGCAGGCCGGCCCGGACGGTGAACGTCTGCGCCTGAAAGATGGCGCGCTATATGACGATGCGCTGAAATACTGCATCAACTGTAAACGCTGCGAAGTGGCCTGTCCGTCAGACGTGAAAATCGGCGATATCATCCAGCGCGCGCGCGCCAAATACGACACGACGCGCCCATCGCTGCGTAACTTCGTCTTAAGCCATACCGATTTAATGGGGAGCGTTTCCACCCCCTTCGCCCCAATAGTGAATACCGCCACCTCACTAAAACCGGTACGTCAGTTGCTGGATTACGCGCTAAAAATCGATCATCGCCGTACGCTGCCGAAGTACTCCTTTGGCACCTTCCGCCGCTGGTATCGCAGCATTGCCGCACAGCAGGCGCAGTATCAGGATCAGGTCGCCTTTTTCCACGGCTGTTTTGTGAATTACAACCATCCCCAGCTTGGCAAAGACCTGATCAAGGTGTTGAATGCGATGGGAACCGGCGTGCAACTGCTGAGTAAAGAGAAATGCTGTGGCGTACCGCTGATTGCTAACGGATTTACAGATAAAGCGCGTAAACAGGCGGTCAGCAACGTGGCCTCACTCCGGGAAGCGATTGATGGCAAAGGCATTCCGGTGATCGCCACCTCATCAACCTGTACCTTTGCGCTACGTGATGAATATCCGGAAGTGCTGGATGTCGACAACTCAGGCCTGCGAGAACACATTGAACTGGCAACCCGCTGGCTGTGGCGCAAGCTGGATGAAGGTAAAACGCTGCCGCTGAAAACGCTGCCACTGAAGGTGGTCTATCACACGCCATGTCATATGGAGAAAATGGGCTGGACGCTTTACACGCTGGAACTACTGCGACAAATTCCGGGGCTGGAGCTGACAGTGCTGGATTCTCAGTGTTGTGGGATTGCCGGGACTTACGGCTTTAAAAAGGAAAACTATCCGACTTCACAGTCTATTGGCGCACCGTTATTCCGCCAAATTGAAGAAAGCGGCGCTGATATCGTCGTCACCGACTGCGAAACCTGTAAATGGCAGATTGAGATGTCTACCAGTAAGCGTTGCGAACATCCTATCACCCTGCTTGCCAAAGCGTTGGGGTAACTCAGTTGCCCGGTGGTGTTTGCTACCGGGCATTTTTGCGCTTCCAGTTCCGCTTATTTGAATACGTTGCAGTCGGGCTTATTTATCTCTGATTCACCCACGCAAAAAATCAATTTCTCATATGCAGCGCTTGTTAAAAGTAGATACCGTCACGCCATCTTCTCTATTAGTTGCAAGCACCATTAGTTACAAGCACCGCTAATGACAGCCAGCTACAAACGCTATTTAATTACCTGCTACGGTACGGTGACGTTTCTCACGTCAGCGAATTTATCCATGAAGTTGCCGAACGTTCCCCCCATCATAAGTTGAGGTTGATGACAATCGCAGAGAGGCTAAAACAAGAAGGTCACCACAATGGGCTACAACAAGGGCTACAACAAGGGATACAGCAAGGATTAGCGCAAGGAGTACAGAAAGGTACGCAAGAAGAAGCCTTACGTATCGCGCGCATGATGCTGGAAAATGGAATTGATCGTGATTTGGTTAGGTTAATTACTGGGCTATTACCTGACGATGTCACAGAATGAGTCAGATTGGGAAGGTTTGTAACCTTCCCTGTTAATAATTAAATCGTGAGCGACTCAACCACTTCGATCCAGCCGTGCTCGCTGGCAAGATCCTGATTGTTAAGCCAACGGCGCAGCATATTTAGCGCCATCATTGCGCACACTTCCTGACGAATCGACAAGCTGTAGCGATTAGCGTTCAGCCGAACGCGCAAACCATATGTCCCATTGGGGGTGGCCAGCGCAAAGTTAATATGTTCGTTTTCGAAAGCTGATATCGCCAAAGCCAGCCCGGCATAATGTTTGCTACGTCGCTCGGTTACCCAATGCGCCGTTTGCGCCAGCGTTTCTTCCTGGGGCGGAACAACTTCGCTCGCCAACAACGGAGCATTAGCGCGAGAAAGCTGCAACGCGACCAGACCACCGGTAAATTGTTCGCTCAGCGTCAGGCTGTATTGTCGTTCCTGTAACGTGCGGGCGATTTGCGCAGGCAAACCTTCCGTACCTTCAAAAATCATGTTTTGCCCGGCAACCTTTTTCACCTCAGGCCACAGCGCCAGCATCGCTTCCCGTTGTGAATCCGGCCCGGTCAGCTTCAGCTCAATAATCGGCATTGAGGAGCGATATCCCATTGTTACACCCGGTGGCAAAGTCAGCGGATCCAGGCTTTGTGCCAGCTCGCTTTCAGAACGGCCAAAGGTGGTTAATCGCAGGCATAACGGGGGCTGAGCCAAAGAGAAACGCTCACGCAAACGCGGCAGGATCTCATGCTCAACCATGACTTTAAATTCTGACGGTACACCCGGTGTAAAGAACATCAGGCAGCGGTTAAGCTTCAGGGCGAACCCGCACGCGGTACCCACCGGATTATTGATAAACTCAGCGCTGGCCGGAAGTTCAGCCTGTTTGCGGTTGCTCGGCGCCATCACGCGGCCACGATCGCGGAAATATCGCTCCATCTCGGTCAGCCATGCTTCATGCAGCACCAGCCCTTCGCCTTTTGCCGTTGCCGCTGCCAGCGCGCTCAAATCATCGCTGGTTGGCCCCAAACCGCCATTAACGATCAGTATATCGGCGTGTTCGCTACGCTCACGCAAAACGGCGACTAAATCGTTAAGATTGTCACCTACCGTGTTGCGGCGTGTTAGCGGTAAACCCTGATTAAAGAAAAAATCGGCCAGCCAGGCGGCATTGGTGTCGACGATTTGTCCGTGCAACACTTCATCCCCGGTGGATAGCATCTCCACGTTTAACATCGTGTTCTCCTGCTTTTATGATGAAAACACTATAACGCATGGAGGGGGGAAGGCGCGACTGAACGCCGCGCCAGAAATGTTAGAAGCTGGCGTTAACCCCAACGTACGGACCATCAGCAATTGCGTTATCACGGTTACCGTCTTTACCTGCCAGGTTCAGGTAACGATAACCGGCTTCGATGCTCAGCGGACGCATAATGGTCAAACGCGCACCGGCATTTGCTTCTTCATAGCTGTCGATACCGCTGGAAAGCGAATCAGGAGAGTAATAGTACTCACCAAACAGACGAATGCTGTCGCCGATCGGCCACTGTAAACCACCACCGACAGCCGCAGCATAACCTTCATCGCCATCGTTTGGATTGGTATAAACACCTTTACCACCAACGGTCGCCAACAGTGGACCCAGCGGGATATTCAAACCCAGGCCCAGCCCAGCAACATCGCCGTCGTCATCATTATGCATCCAGTTGCCGCTGACGGCCAGACCAGTGGTCTCAGTACCCATACCGAATCCAAGGTTGGTGTAGTCTTCGCCAGCCTGACCATTGATGCTAATCGCGTTTGCCGAAGCGGAAACAAACAGCATTCCGGCAAAACCCAACAGTAAACTTTTTTTCATTTTCTATCCTTTCCTGCAAGAATCAAAACATAGCCCCAAAACCGGTGAATTGTACTGTCAGATGACGAGGAATCAATGAGCTAAAAAAGCGATGCAAGACCATATTGTAACTAAATACTACTTAATGAGATTAGATAAGGTTAAATTTTTGTATGTAATCTATCGTTCGCATCCCTGAACGCCATTTTCAACAACAATCAATTTTTCCTCGCCCGTACGGACTTAATCGTCGATGAAGCGTTTTTTCTCCAGCCAGCAAAAGGTAAGATAGGTGGATGATGGAATTCTTAATACCCCCCTGGAAGGACTTGACCTATGCGCCAAAGAACAATTGTTTGCCCATTAATTCAAAACGATGGCTGCTATTTACTCTGCAAAATGGCTGACGACCGCGGCGTGTTTCCCGGTCAGTGGGCGCTGTCTGGCGGTGGCGTTGAGCCGGGTGAGCGCATCGAAGAAGCTTTGCGTCGGGAAGTGAGAGAGGAGCTGGGCGAGCAGCTGGTGTTATCAGAAATTACGCCATGGACATTCAGTGACGATATTCGTACTAAAACGTACGCGGATGGCAGCCAGGAAGAGATTTATATGATTTATCTCATCTTCGATTGTGTGGCAGCTAATCGTGAAGTGAACATTAACGAAGAGTTCCAGGCGTTCGCCTGGGTTAAAGCGGAAGATCTCGGCACCTACGACTTAAATATCGCCACACGTAAAACGTTAACCTTGAAAGGGTTACTGTAAGTCCCCCGAGTTTAAACGTAATATAAACAATGATCACATTAGCGGTATTGCTCTCAGCATTCAGCAACAGAGAACAATACCGCCATAATGACTAAAAACTCTTTATATTCAAACAAATAAACCACTCCCCACTGTCTTTGTTATTATCTCCCAAACCTTAACCCCTTAAGGATAAATTAACCTTCGGCCATTAACCTTTGTAGCCTGATGAAATAATTAACGACGCCCCTGTTTAGTCCTAAAAATAAAACTTAGGTAGCGTTAAATGGCTTGAAGGAATAATGATGTCTGACTTTTTGCCTTTCTCTCGCCCGGCAATGGGTGCTGAAGAGCTTGCCGCTGTAAAAGCGGTGCTGGACTCTGGATGGATAACCACTGGCCCGAAGAACCAACAGTTGGAAGAAGCCTTCTGCCAGCTCACAGGAAATCAACACGCCGTCGCCGTCTGCTCTGCCACGGCGGGTATGCACATCACACTGATGGCGTTGGGCATAGGTGCAGGCGATGAGGTCATTACGCCGTCAATGACGTGGGTTTCCACCCTCAACATGATTGTCTTGCTGGGTGCGACGCCAGTCATGGTCGACGTCGACCGCGATACACTTATGGTCACACCTGAGCAAATTGAAGCCGCCATTACCCCACGAACCAAAGCCATTGTTCCAGTACATTACGCAGGCGCCCCCGTCGATCTTGACGCGATTTATGCCA
This sequence comes from Citrobacter sp. Cf125, assembly GCF_030333935.1. Taxonomy (NCBI): domain Bacteria; kingdom Pseudomonadati; phylum Pseudomonadota; class Gammaproteobacteria; order Enterobacterales; family Enterobacteriaceae; genus Citrobacter; species Citrobacter sp. Cf125. The sequence goes on from NZ_JAOWEY010000022.1 coordinate 978,671, forward strand.
TTGGCGAGCGGTATGGTATTCCGGTAATAGAAGATGCTGCCCATGCCGTAGGGACATTGTATAAGGGCCGTCATGTCGGGGCGCGCGGTACGGCAATCTTCTCGTTTCACGCCATCAAAAATATCACCTGCGCAGAAGGTGGACTGATTGTTACCGACGACAGCCAGCTTGCCCAGCGGCTTCGCAGCCTGAAGTTTCACGGTCTGGGCGTTGATGCTTTTGATCGACAAACCTATGGCCGGGCACCGCAGGCCGAAGTGCTTGCGCCAGGATACAAATACAACCTGACGGATATCAATGCCGCTATTGCGTTGGTACAGCTGAATAAGCTGGAGCAACTGAATTCACGCCGGACGCAAATTGCCCAGCAATATCAGCAGGCGCTGGCTGATACGCCATTTCAACCGCTGGACCTGCCCCGGTGGCCGCACGTTCATGCCTGGCACTTATTCATCATTCGTGTTGACGAAACGCGCTGCGGGCTGAGCAGAGATGCCCTGATGGAAGCGCTGAAGACTAAAGATATCGGCACCGGTCTGCATTTTCGTGCAGCCCATACGCAAAAATATTATCGCGAACGCTTCACTACCCTTTCGCTCCCAAATACTGAATGGAACAGCGCGCGCATCTGCTCGCTGCCGTTATTCCCAGACATGACCGAAGCGGATACCCAGCGGGTCATTACGGCACTTCGCGAGATTGCAGGACAATAATCATGTTTGAAGCAGCACCAATCAAAAAAGTCTCGGTGGTCATTCCCGTTTTTAATGAACAGGAAAGCCTGCCAGAGTTAATCAGACGCACCAGCGCCGCCTGCGAGAAATTGGGTAAAGACTATGAAATTCTGCTGATCGACGACGGTAGCAGTGACAATTCCGCTCAGTTGATGATGAACGCCTCCCAGGCACCAAACAGCCATATTGTTTCTATTTTGCTGAATCGCAATTACGGACAACACTCGGCGATTATGGCCGGTTTCAGCCATGTCACTGGCGACTTGATCATCACACTGGATGCCGATTTGCAGAACCCGCCGGAGGAGATCCCTCGGTTGGTCGCCACAGCAGATGAGGGGTTTGATGTGGTGGGCACGGTGCGCCAGAACCGGCAGGACAGCGTATTTCGTAAGACCGCCTCACGCATGATCAACCATCTGATCCAACGAACCACCGGAAAAGCGATGGGCGACTACGGCTGCATGCTACGCGCCTATCGCCGTCACATCGTCGATGCCATGCTGCATTGCCAGGAGCGCAGCACCTTTATCCCTATTCTGGCCAACATTTTTGCCCGTCGCGCTACGGAGATCCCGGTACATCATGCAGAGCGCGAATTTGGTGATTCCAAATACAGCTTCATGCGTCTGATCAACCTGATGTATGACCTGGTGACTTGCCTTACCACAACACCGCTTCGCATGCTGAGTCTGTTGGGCAGCGTGATCGCCGCCACGGGCTTTACCTTATCAGTCTTGCTTGTTGTTCTGCGCCTGACGCTCGGCCCACAGTGGGCCGCGGAAGGGGTATTCATGCTGTTTGCCGTCCTGTTTACCTTTATCGGCGCACAGTTTATTGGCATGGGTTTACTCGGCGAATATATCGGTCGCATCTATAACGATGTCCGCGCCCGCCCCCGCTATTTTGTTCAACACGTTATCCGCCCACAAACCACGCAGTCAACCGAGGAAAACCGCGCATGAAAGCCGTCGTATTTGCCTATCACGATATGGGATGTCAGGGTGTCCAGGCCTTGTTGGATGCAGGTTATGAAATCGCTGCAATTTTTACGCACACCGACAATCCGGGTGAAAAAGCGTTCTTTGGATCTGTTTCTCGCCTCGCGGCCAGCGCCGGTATTCCGGTTTACGCCCCGGACGAGGTTAATCATCCCCTGTGGATTGAGCGCATTAGCCAACTGGCACCTGATGTTATCTTCTCGTTCTACTATCGCCATTTACTGAGTGATGAGATCCTCAGCCTTGCCCCTAAGGGTGCATTTAATCTGCACGGCTCGCTGCTGCCGAAATACCGTGGCCGCGCGCCGCTGAACTGGGTACTGGTCAATGGTGAAACCGAAACCGGCGTCACGCTTCACCGGATGGTCAAACGCGCGGATGCCGGTGCCATTGTTGCCCAGCAGCGGGTTGCTATTTCGCCCGATGATGTGGCGTTAACGCTGCACCATAAATTGTGCCAGGCAGCGCGTCAGTTACTGGAAGAGGCGCTGCCCGCGATTAAAACGGGAGATTATGCAGAACACCCCCAACAGGAAGCAGAGGCGACCTGTTTTGGTCGCCGTACGCCGGAAGATAGCGTCCTCGACTGGAACAAACCAGCCGCAGAGTTGCATAACCAGGTACGCGCCGTCAGCGATCCATGGCCGGGCGCATTTAGCTATGTTGGTACGCAAAAATTCACCGTCTGGTCGTCACGTGTTTGCAAAAATGACCGCGCAGCCCAGCCAGGAACCGTCATCTCCGTTTCTCCTTTGCTGATCGCCTGCGCTGATGGCGCACTGGAGATTATTACCGGGCAAGCTGGCGATGGTATTGCCATGCAGGGGTCACAGCTGGCGCAGGTTCTGGGCCTGGTACCAGGTTCTCGCCTGAACAGCCAGTCAGTTACTACCGCTAAACGCCGTACTCGCGTGCTGATCCTTGGCGTCAATGGCTTCATTGGTAACCATCTGACCGAGCGCCTGTTGCAAGAGGACAATTACGAAGTGTATGGACTCGACATTGGCAGCGACGCCATTAGTCGTTTTCTGCAGCATCCACGATTCCATTTCGTCGAAGGCGATATCAGCATTCACTCCGAATGGATTGAATATCATGTGAAAAAATGCGACGTCGTGCTGCCGCTGGTAGCGATCGCCACGCCAATCGAATATACCCGCAACCCGCTGCGCGTGTTTGAGCTCGATTTTGAAGAGAACCTGAAAATCATTCGCTACTGCGTGAAATACCGTAAGCGCATCATTTTCCCGTCAACCTCCGAAGTCTACGGCATGTGTACCGACAAAGTTTTTGATGAAGACAGCTCGAACCTGATCGTCGGTCCGGTCAATAAACCACGCTGGATCTACTCCGTTTCCAAGCAGTTGCTGGACCGCGTAATCTGGGCATACGGCGAAAAAGAGGGATTGCGCTTCACCCTGTTCCGTCCGTTTAACTGGATGGGACCGCGTCTGGACAGCCTTAACGCCGCGCGTATCGGCAGCTCACGCGCCATTACCCAACTGATCCTCAATCTGGTGGAAGGTTCACCGATTAAGCTGATTGAAGGCGGTAAGCAAAAACGCTGCTTTACTGATATTCGCGATGGTATCGAAGCCCTGTACCGCATCATTGAAAACGAAGGCGGACGCTGCGATGGCGAAATTATCAACATCGGTAACCCGGAGAATGAGGCCAGTATTCAGGAACTGGCAGAAATGCTGCTTACCTGCTTTGAAAAACACCCATTACGCAACCACTTCCCGCCGTTTGCCGGTTTCCGTGACGTCGAAAGTAGTAGCTACTATGGTAAAGGTTATCAGGACGTTGAGCATCGTAAGCCCAACATTCGTAATGCAAAACGCTGCCTGAACTGGGAGCCCACCATTGAGATGCAGGAAACGGTAGAAGAGACGCTGGACTTCTTCTTACGCAGTGTGGATATCACGGAACACACATCATGACCAAAGTAGGCTTGCGCATTGATGTCGATACTTTCCGGGGGACGCGCGAAGGTGTGCCCCGCCTGTTGGAGACATTGAACCGGCATAACGTTCGGGCAAGTTTTTTCTTTAGCGTTGGACCTGACAACATGGGGCGCCATCTCTGGCGTCTTGTGAAGCCACAATTTCTGTGGAAGATGCTGCGTTCAAACGCAGCATCGCTCTACGGATGGGATATATTGCTCGCGGGAACCGCGTGGCCGGGAAAAGAGATTGGCCAGGCCAATGCGGCGATCATTGCGCAAACCGCCCTGATTCATGAAACCGGTTTGCATGCCTGGGATCACCATGCCTGGCAAGCGCGAAGCGGAAACTGGAATGATAAACAGCTGATTGATGATATTTCACGAGGCATTACCGCCCTTGAAGCCATCATCGGACAACCGGTTACCTGTTCTGCGGTTGCCGGATGGCGTGCCGACAACCGCGTCGTCGAGGCAAAAGAAACGTTCCATTTACGCTATAACAGCGACTGTCGGGGAACGTCGCTATTTCGCCCTGTACTGGCGTCCGGGAAAACAGGTACGCCGCAAATTCCCGTCACGTTACCAACATGGGATGAAGTGGTTGGTCAGGAGGTCCAGGCGGTGGACTTCAACGCTTATATTCTCTCCCACATCCAGATGAGCAGAGGAACACCGGTGTACACCATTCATGCGGAAGTTGAAGGCATCGCCTTTCATCAGAATTTTGACGAGCTGCTTACTCGCGCCGCGGACATGGGGATGACATTTTGCCCGCTTGGCGAGCTGTTACCAGACGATATCAGCACGCTGCCAACAGGGCAGATCGTGCGTGGAAAAATACCCGGCAGAGAGGGATGGCTCGGCTGCCAACAACCGGTGAGTGCGACACAATGAAACCTGCTGCCCGCTACACTTTGGCCTGTATCGCGTTTATTGCGCTGTATTTTATTTTCCCCATCAACAGCCGCATGCTCTGGCAGCCTGATGAAACGCGCTATGCCGAAATCAGTCGGGAAATGCTGACGTCCGGCGACTGGATCGTTCCGCACTTTTTAGGGCTCCGTTACTTCGAAAAACCCATTGCCGGATACTGGTTAAACAGCATCGGGCAATGGTTATTTGGCGCTAATAATTTTGGCGTCAGAGCGGGGGCTATTTTTGCCACCTTACTGACGGCGCTACTGGTAGCCTGGCTTGCCATGCGGTTATGGCAGGATAAGCGTACCGCCGTACTCTCTTCTGCTATCTTTTTAACGTTTTTCTCGGTTTACAGCATCGGCACCTACGCGGTACTTGATCCCATAATTGCGCTTTGGCTGATGGCGGGCATGTGCTGTTTTTGGGAAGGCATGCAGGCCACCACCAGAACGCGCAAAATCATCGCTTTTTTGCTGTTAGGGTTAACCTGCGGCATGGGCGTGATGACCAAGGGCTTCCTGGCGCTTGCCGTTCCTGTGCTCAGCGTACTGCCGTGGGTTTTCGCGCAAAAGCGCTGGAAAGATCTCATACTCTACGGTCTGCTGGCGGTTATCGGCTGCGTCGTGATTGTGCTGCCGTGGGGAATAGCGATTGCCCGGCGTGAGCCGGATTTCTGGCATTACTTCTTCTGGGTTGAACATATTCAACGCTTCGCACAGGATGATGCCCAACACAAGGCTCCCATCTGGTACTACATTCCGGTATTCGTGGCTGGCGCATTACCGTGGCTCGGGCTGCTTCCTGGCGCGCTGCGTACGGGCTGGCGTGAGCGGGATGTTCCGCGCAGCGCGCTGTACCTGTTAAGCTGGATTGTCATGCCAATCCTGTTTTTCAGCATCGCCAAAGGAAAACTGCCGACCTATATTCTTTCTTGCTTCGCCCCGCTGGCGATATTAACGGCGCGTTTCGGCCTGCAGGCCGCGGAAAAAGGCTCCGCCGCACTGCGCGTGAATGGCTGGATCAACGTGCTGTTCGGCGTGACCGGCATTGTCGCCACATTTATTGTTTCCACATTGGGTCCGTTAAAGACGCCGGTCTGGTCGCATATCGAAACGTATAAGGTGTTTTGCGCGTGGGGTATTTTTATCACCTGGGCACTGTTCGGCTGGTATACGCTAAATAACCGCGAGAAGAACTGGAAATTCGCCGCGCTGTGTCCGCTGGGACTCGCGCTGTTGTTTGGTTTCTCAGTCCCTGACCGGGTGATGGAGTCTAAACAGCCGCAGTTTTTTGTCGAGATGACTAAAGAGTCGCTGGAGTCGAGCCGTTACATTCTCACCGACAACGTTGGCGTTGCCGCAGGGCTGGCCTGGAGCCTGAAGCGTGACGACATCATGATGTACGGCCAAACGGGAGAGTTAAAATATGGCCTCAACTACCCGGATGCTCAGGGGCGCTTTGTCAGTCGGGAAGACTTTGCCGACTGGTTAGCGCAACATCGTCAGCAAGGAAATATTACGCTCGTGCTCACGATTGATAAGGATGAAGATATTAATCATCTCGCTCTCCCTCCCGCTGATTACATTGATAATCAGGGGCGACTGGTCCTGATTCAGTATCGGCCAAAATGATCTGGATAGCCTTAGTTCTCGCCAGCCTGCTCAGCGTCTGCGGCCAGCTATGCCAGAAGCAGGCGACCCGACCGGTGTCCGTTCGTGCGCGAAAACGCCACGTCACGCAATGGATTGGGCTTGCTCTGACAAGCCTCGGTCTGGCCATGCTGCTATGGCTGGCGGTACTGCAGAACATTCCTGTCGGCATCGCCTACCCCATGCTGAGTCTTAACTTTGTATGGGTGACGCTGGCCGCGTGGAAAATCTGGCGCGAACCCGTCACTACACGCCACTGGCTGGGGGTTGGGCTGATCATTACCGGCATCTTTATTCTTGGGAGCGCAGTGTAATGGGCATCTTTTGGGGATTATGTAGCGTTATTATCACCTCCGCAGCCCAGTTGAGCCTCGGCTTCGCAATGGATAATCTGCCGCCAATGATGCAGCCGCTGGCGTTCATCTCCGCCGTATTATCTCTCAGTATTGGAGCGTTTGCTTTATCTGCCGGGCTGGCAGGCTATTTGCTGTCGGTTATTTGCTGGCATAAAGCCCTGCACCAGCTCGCGCTGAGCAAAGCTTATGCCCTGCTCAGCCTGAGCTATGTGCTGGTTTGGGTTGCATCAATGATTCTGCCCGGCTGGCAGGGAACATTTTCAGTAAAGGCGCTGGTTGGGGTACTGTGCATCATGGCGGGTTTAATGACGATTTTTCTGCCTGCAGACAAGCACCGGCGCTGAGCTCATTTATCTGCCGACAGTCGTAACAGGCGCTCCCATTCGTCACATATGTACTGTCTGGCATCGATTATTTTAATCACGCGGGATACATCGCGATTAACACAATACTGCGCATCTTTCAGCGGTGAAAGAAGATCGCCAGGTTTAACCCGCTCGAAAGATTGCGCCTCAGCGAGCATCTTAAGCGAACCACCACTATCGCAAAGTACGATATAGAGCCTCTCTGCTTTCTTGTGACAGCAAGACTTCTTCACATGCCATTCCATAGCGCACCTTTTGTTAAAAAATTTCACAATAGGTTACACTTCAGCAGATAAACAAAAGGACAATAGCTGAGGAATGACAAAAATGAGAAATGTAATTAATGCTTTCTTAATGTTAATGATGAAGCACTTACCCAATCCGACAACGCACGACGCGAGATTTTAATCCCTCCGGCTTTAAGCTCGGGTGGCAATGTCAACCAACATACCGGTTGCTGAAAGCGTGCCAGCTTATCTTTTACCCACTCTGCCAGATTAGTTTCTCCAGCATTAGCGTCATACTCAACGACCGCCACCGGGCGATGGCCAAATTCTTTGTCTTCTATCGGCACAATAAAGGCCTGCAGAACATGTGGATGTGCGGCAATCACGCGTTCCACCTCTTCCGGCTGTATGCCTTCCCCGCCGCTAAAGAACAGATTGTCCATACGACCGACAATGGTTAACTTGCCGTCCTTCAACACGCCGCGATCGCGGGTTGCAAACCAGCCTTCCGCGTTCACTAAAGGCATAAGCTGTCCGTTACGCCAGTAACCTTGCGCCATGCTGGCGGCTCGTAGCCAAACTTCGTCATTAACGATCCTGACTTCCCGCCCCGGTAAAGCAGAGCCCACATCCGCCAGGCCATCTGCCTCTTTCGCACAAACCGTAGAAGCAAACTCCGTCAATCCGTAACCGCACCAGCAACGAATCCCCTGTTCACGCGCCTGTTCCGTCAACTCAACAGGAATTGCCGCACCGCCCAGCAGCACCGCTTTTAGCGTGACTGGCGTGTTATTAACAAGTAAGCGCCACAGTTGCGTGGGCACCAGTGAAGCGTGAGTGCATCCAGCCAGCATTTGATCCAGCGGCTGTTTATCGCGCACGGTCATTCGCGCCCCGGCGAACAACCATCGCCACAAAATGCCCTGCCCGGAAACATGAAACAGCGGCAGTGAGAGCAGCCAGTCATCCTCAGCACCAAACGGCATTAATGACAGTACGCCCTGCGCGCTTGCCAGATGCGCCTGACAGGTATGCACCGCCGCCTTTGGTAATCCGGTAGAACCTGAGGTTAACGTCATCGTGCTCAAACGCTCGGGCAACCATGCAGCGGCGTGATCGCCTGGCAACGACTGCATCTGTAACGGACTGAGTTCCGGGAGTGCGATAGCAGCCTCCAGATCCAGCGCAAAACGTAGCGTTAAGTCCGGGACCAGCGCATCAAGCAGCGACTGAGGCAACTGTGGGTTCACAGGTAAAACCCGCGCCCCACACTGCAGCAGCGCGAGCCAGGCCAGCAAAGCGCGCGGATGATTCCAGGCGCGAAGCAGGACGCCATCGCCTTCTTCCACGCCCTGAGCGGCAAAACCGCAGGCCAGATGGTCGATGCGCGCGCAGAGCTCGCTCCAGCTTAATACCTCGTCGTTGAGGCGTAAGGCTGGCGCCTTCGCACGAACCTGTCGCCAGTGACGCCACGGCCAGTCACTGGGTTGTATCAGGCCCGATAAGCTCACGCTATCGGGCATTTCCTGCTGGGTCATAGCAGACGTTCCAGCGCATCAACGTCGATACACGGCAACGCGCTACCCGGCCAGGTGCGTACCTGCTGGCACTGCATCAGGCTCAGGGTATCCAGACCCGGGATGGTTTGCGGCGTCAACCAGGCGGCAATTCGCGCCAGCTGGGTTAAGCCCAGACTCGACTCGATTGACGAACTGATAACGGCAGTAAGACCAAGCGCATGCGCCGCTGCCACCTGTTCACGGACTTTATCGAGACTGCCGGTCAGCGTAGGTTTGATAACCACAGCCTTGACGCCCTCTTCGGCTTCGAAGGTGAAATCCGCTTCACGCAGACTTTCATCCCAGGCGATGGCAATGCCGGTTTCACGCGCGAAGGCACGAGAATCATCACGGGTTTTGCACGGTTCTTCGAGGAAGGCAATGCGTCCGCGATACTCCGGATTAACGTATTTCGCGAACTGCTGAGCTTTCAACGGCGTCCAGGCCCGGTTGGCGTCAAGTCGCAAATGCAGCTCCGGGATCGCCTCAAGTAACAGATTGGCTACCATTCCGTCGCGAACTGCTTCATACAGACCGACCTTAATCTTCGCCACTTTTTCGCCCGGCATGTCCGCCAGTTGCAGTACCAGATCGTCAGGATCGCCCGTACACAGCGGTGCAGCACGATAGTCTGCGTCCTGTGGCAATACGCCAGCCAGTTCGGCCAGCGCACAGCTTACGCCAAAGGCGACTGAAGGCAGTTGCGGTAAGGAGGCATCCCCTTGCAGCCAGCCTTTCACCCAGGCCAGCAACTCGGTTTGCGCTTCTTCCCAGCTTTCCTGACTGAAGCCCGGCAGCGGGGAGATTTCTCCCCACCCTTCACGCTCACCGTCACGAAGACATACGTATAACCCGTCACGCGTTTTTAACCGCCTGTCGCGCAGAATCACCCCCGCGTCCATGGGGATCTGCCAGCGGTATACCTGCGCGCTACGCATTACGGATTCCGTTTGAATTTGCTGAAATCAGGCTGACGTTTCTGGTTAAAGGCGTTACGGCCTTCCTGACCTTCTTCCGTCATGTAGAACAGCATAGTGGCGTTACCTGCCAGCTCCTGCAGACCTGCCTGACCATCACAGTCGGCGTTCAGTGCAGCTTTCAGGCAGCGCAGCGCCATTGGGCTGTTTTGCAGCATTTCGCGACACCAGCGTACTGTCTCTTTTTCCAGATCCGCCAGCGGAACCACGGTGTTGACCAGCCCCATATCCAGCGCCTGTTTCGCATCGTACTGACGGCACAGGAACCAGATTTCACGCGCTTTTTTCTGACCGACGATGCGCGCCATATAGGAAGCGCCCCAACCGCCGTCGAAGGAACCGACTTTTGGACCGGTCTGACCGAAGATGGCGTTTTCAGCCGCAATGGTCAGGTCACACATCATGTGCAGCACATGACCGCCGCCAATGGAGAAACCTGCAACCATCGCTACTACCGGTTTCGGACAGGTACGAATCTGACGCTGGAAGTCCAGTACGTTCAGGTGATGCACACCGGAGTCATCCTGGTATCCGCCGTAGTCGCCACGTACCTTCTGATCGCCGCCTGCACAGAACGCTTTATCGCCCGCACCGGTCAGAATAATCACGCCGATGTTGTCATCATAGCGAGCATCCGCCAGCGCCTGGATCATCTCTTTCACGGTGACCGGACGGAAGGCATTGCGTACCTGCGGACGATTAATGGTGATTTTTGCGATACCGTCGGTGGATTTCTCGTAAAGAATGTCGGTATAGCCTTCAGAGCAATCGTGCCATTCTACCGGTGCGTAAAGCATTGTTTCATCAGGATAGATCATAAAATGTCCTATAGTCAGCGACGCAGAATCTGAGCCAGACAGTCCACTACACCCGCGGGGTTGTCCCGATGCGCGTTGTGTCCGGCATTACGAATCACATGGTTTGGTACTGATATTTCCGCCGCCAGAGCGCGGAATTTATCGTCACGTTCACCACATAAATAATAAAACGGAAATGTGCGCGTCGTGAGTTGCGCACGTAAATCAGGTTGTACGGCAAGCGAGGTGGCCTCCAGCATTGCCGCCAGCGTTTGCCCATTATTCTGGCTACGCAGAGCGACCAGCGCCTCTCTTTGCGCCGTGTTCAGCGAGGAAAAAACGGGCTGTTGATACCAGTCATTAAACACCTCACGTAGCGGCTCTGCGCGAAAACGCGCAGCCCAGCGGCCATCCGAGAGACGACGCTGAACGCGCGCCTCTTCGCCTTGCAAGCCTGGATGTCCACCTTCAACCACCAGACCACAAAGCCCAGGCATCTCCTGACAGGCCGCCATCATCGCGACTCTGCCACCAAGAGAGTATCCCACCAACCAGTAGTTGTGTATGTTGTAACTAAGTAGAGTATTACGCAGCAAAACGTTTACGTCATCGAATCCGCTCACGCTGATGTCAGCAGAGCCACCGTGTCCCGGCAGATCGATGTATAGCCGCGAATAATCCTGAAACGCTTCGCCGACCGTCTGCCATTCCCGACAATCGCCAGAGAAACCGTGCAGGAAAACCAGCCAGGGAAATCCCGTCTGGCCCTCTTTCGCCTGCGCATACAAGATCATAGATGACTTACCCGCGCCAGCAGTTGCTGCAAGGTTTGCGCCCCGTCAGTTTCATTCACCACCAGCTCAATCACCGTGGCCGCAGGAGTACGCCAGGCGTTAGTCAACGCGCTCTCCAGCTGCTCCCAGTTTTCCGGGCGCTGGTATTTAAGGTTAAACATGGCGGCAGCATGCTCGAAATGTACGTTCTGCGGCATCAGATAGAACCGTTCGCGTTCGCTGGCTGGCGTCGGCAGCAGAGAAAAAATCTGTCCGCCGTTATTGTTGACCACTATCAGGACAAACGGTGCAGAAACCTGGCGCAATAACGCCAACGCATTCAGGTCATACAATGCAGATAAATCGCCAACAATCGCCAGCGTCGATTTCGCGCTGGCACGCTGTACACCTGCTGCCGTTGACAGCAGGCCGTCAATACCACTCGCGCCACGGTTGCTATAGACCGGGTAACCAGCCGGAAGCTGCGACAGCGCATCAATCAGGCGTACCACCAGACTGTTACCCACGAACAGCTGCCCCTGCTCCGGCAAGTATTCGCGAATACGGTGGGCTAATTGCGCTTCACCAAACGCCTCACGACGGGCTTCTACCGCCTGCCAGGCCAGTTGTGCCAGACGAGGGATTTCCACGTACCAGGGCTGACGTTTCTCCGCCGGATGCAGCTCCAGCCAGTCGCCAACTTTCGCCACCAGCCTGCGGCCACGATGGTGAGCCGGATCGAGGCGGCCTTCGATATTATCGACAATCCAGTATTCCTGCGGATCGCAGCTGGCCTGCCATTGCAGGAGTCGTTTTCCGGTCAGGCTGCTGCCAAGCTGCACCACAATCTGCGCCTGCTGTAACTCAGCTACCGCTTTCGCATTTCCCAGCCACAGGTCGGCGCACGGCAGCGGTTGTCCGGTTTGCGACAGAACATCACCAATCAGCGGCCAGCCTAACGTCTGCGCCCACTGCGCAACCTTCTTACCTTCTTCAGCGCTCATGCGGCCCGCAATGACTACGCCGCGTTTTTGTCGCCAGAAAAACCAGTCGCGCTGTTTGTCGCTTTCCAGCCGACGCGCTTCTCGCAGCCAGGGTTTATCGTCCTGCCACCAGTCGCCGAGGCGCTGTTGCCAGGCAATCCCCGTTTCGTCCATATCGCCATACAGCGGTTCCGCAAACGGGCAATTGATATGAACCGCCCCGCTATGCAGGGTTGCTAACGCATTATCAATAGTGGACACCAGCCAGCTTGCCGGAATGTCCTGAGTCGGACGCGGTAAAGAGAGCGTTTGCGATGGATGCGAGGCAAACATTCCGGCCTGACGAATCGCCTGGTTCGCACCACAGTCGATAAGCTCTGGCGGTCGGTCTGCCGTAAGTAAAATTAGTTTTTCACCGGTCAGGCCCGCTTCAATCAACGCGGGATATAAATTCGCCACCGCGGTACCGGACGTCACAATCACGGCGACAGGCTGACGGCTAACTTTTGCCAGACCTAAGGCCAGATGCCCAAGACCACGCTCGTCAAAATGGGTGTGATGGATGAATGCGGGGTTTTCCGCTGCCGCCAGCGTCAACGGTGTAGAACGAGAGCCAGGGGCAATGCAGACATGCCTGACGCCGTGGCGAGTGAGTGCTTCCAGAATGACCGCCGCCCAGCGTCGGTTAAATGCGCTTACTGACATGAGATTGTCCGGTATCAATATTGCGACACAGTATAAAGAATCGAATAAATGGATTTTTGATATGAGTCGGTAATGTGTGACTCATTAGGCTTCCATCTGTAATAAAGTACGTAAACCCGCCGCTTTGTTGTCTATTTCTTGCCATTCCTGCTCAGGATCTGAACCACGTACGATCCCTGCCCCGGCATAAAGGCGCACCACGTTTGCGCTAATTTTCGCCGAACGTAGTGACACGCAAAACTCACTTTGGCGCCGTGAAAGATAACCCGCAGAACCGGCATACCACTCACGTTCAAAGGGTTCATTTTGTTGGATGAATTCACGCGCCAGCTCTCGCGGAATACCGGCGACAGCCGCCGTGGGCTGGAGTTGCATCAGGCAAAGCGTATCGTCGGCCTGATTCAGTTCCGTCCAGATGCAACGGCGCAGGTGCTGCACTTTACGCAGCCTGAGCACCTGTGGCGGCAGCACGTCGAGAGTTTGCGTACAGCCTTGCAGGCGCTGGCAAATATCTTCAACCACCAGCATATTCTCACGCTGGTTTTTATCATCTTTCATTAGCCATTCACCCAACTGCCAGGCCCGATGATCCTCTGGATGATTGGCCACGGTTCCGGCCAGCGCCTCGGTGCGCAGCGCCGTGTCTCGCCGCCGATACAGACGCTCAGGGGAAGAGCCAAGAAAAGCGGAGTCGGCAGAGAATGCCATAAAGAAATGGTAGCAGTTCAGGTTTAAGCGACGGCTGGATGCCATCACGGCCGCGGCATTAACCGGCTGAGAAAACTGTAAGTCGGTCGCCCGCGCCAGCACGACCTTATCGAGGTCTTCTCCTGCGATCGTTTGGGTGGCGAGTTTTATCAGATTTGTCCAGCCCGCTTTATCTGGCCAGTTCTGTTCTCCCGTCAAACTGAGACGCAATGCGGGTAGCGGCTTAACGTTGGCAAGCGAGGTGATAAACGCCACCGCCTGCGCGGCGTCGTCTCGCAGCGATACGTCGCTATAGAGATGTAAGCGTAAGCTCGCCACCCCGGCACAACGTCGCCACTCCAGCCGCGGCAGCAGCAAATTGCCGCGCTGAGGCTCAAAGGCATTCAGGCCCCAGATACGCAGGTCGGGATGATTATCATGCTGGCGTAAAAACTGCTGAGCTGATTCCAGCGAGGAAAATGCGGCGACGGCTCCCAGTACGGCAGCCTCTTCGTCGCCGTTACGCTGCTGCCAGTAAAACTGGGGCCAGACGGGTTGGCTAGCCAGCCATCCTAAAGCGTCAAACGCATCATTCAGTGGGAAAGGTATGTCGTAAATACGAATTCCAGGTGCGGCTGGTAACTCTTGCGACAAATGACGCATCAGACTTTCCAGCGCAGTAGTGATTGAATGCACGCGGACCTCTCCCTGTTAAAAACCTCACATTATACGGGGTACTGAGCAGAAAAAGCAGTACCCCCAGTTAGGGAGTACGTACAAATGCGATGACAGAACGGAATTTATCGCCGTGCTAACAATAATCCCATCACTAAACCGACTGTGGCGCCAACGCCAATCCCGCGCCAGGGTTTTTCGTGCACATAGTCATCCGCCCGACAAACAGCTTTTTTCGCACGGTAATAGTAGCTATCAGAAGCATGGCTGACGCGATTTCTCACCTCTTCTAACGCCCGCTCTGCCCGCGCTTTTAACTCAAGGTATTTTTGATCTGCTGGGTCGCCAGAAGAACGCAGCACCTCTTCCAGCGTTTCACTCAATAATTCCAGATCATCATCGATACGTGATTCATAAGAATGAAAAGACATTATATTCTCCCTTTCAATTGACGTACCCGCTAACTATAGACAACCTGGACTGTTTGTGCCTGTTTACGCCTGATGTGCTTCCCGCGCCATTCCGACGTGTGGAATACCGTCTTCGTCATAGATATCCGTTACCGGAACAAAGCCAAAGCGCGCATAGAACGATTGCAGATGCGCCTGCGCGCCCAGATATAACGCCTTGTGTGGCCAGTGTTGCGCGCAGGATGCCAGCGTCTGGGCCATCAGCTGTTGCCCCAGTTTTTCACCACGCAGCGCTTCGCTTACAATCACCCGACCAATCACCACCGGCTCCAGCTCGTCATCGCTTTTCAGAATCCTCGCATACGCCACCAGCTCATCGTTATGCCAGCCCAGAATATGGCGATTCTCTCCAACCAGGTCATCGCCATCCACATCCAGGTACGGACACTGTTGCTCAACTACAAACACCGCGCATCGCAACTGAAGTAGTGCGTACAGTTGTTGGGTACTCAGCTTTGCATGGTGGAGATCTTGCCAGTGAATCATTGTCTGCCCCTATGTTGTGATAACCTGAACACCCTGCCTTATTGATGGCGAAAAGTGTAACGCGAAGATGGAATTACTATTTTTAGGCACGTCAGCGGGAGTCCCCACTCGCTCACGCAATGTAACGGCAATTTTACTGAATCTGCAACACCCGACTCAGGCGGGGCTGTGGCTTTTTGATTGCGGTGAAGGGACGCAGCATCAGATGCTCACCACTCCTTTCAATCCAGGAAAACTCGATCGTATTTTTATCAGCCATCTGCACGGCGATCACCTGTTTGGTTTACCGGGACTACTGTGCAGTCGCTCAATGGCCGGCAATGTCCAGCCTCTGACGCTTTACGGGCCAAAAGGGTTGCGAGAGTTTACCGAAACCGCATTACGTCTGAGCGGCTCCTGGACCGATTATCCGATGGAAATTGTGGAAATCACCGCAGGTGAGATTGTCGATGACGGCCTGCGTAAAGTCACGGCGTACCCGCTGGCGCATCCGCTGGAGTGCTACGGTTTTCGCATTCAAGAGCATGACAAACCCGGTGCGCTTGACGCTAACGCCCTGAAGGCGGCAGGTGTTAAAGCGGGCCCGTGGTTTCAGGATTTGAAAGCCGGGAAAACTATCGTGCTGGAGGATGGACGTAGGATCCACGGCGCCGACTTCCTCGCCCCGGCCACCAGGGGAAAATCAGTCGCTATTTTCGGTGACACAGAACCCTGCGCGTCCGCCATTGAACTGGCTCGAGGTGTAGATGTCATGGTACACGAAACCACGCTGGATGCCTCAATGGAGGAGAAAGCGAACAGTCGCGGGCACAGCTCAACCCGACAAGCAGCACAGCTGGCGCTGGATGCCGGAGTGGGACGCCTGATCATGACCCACGTTAGCTCACGCTATGATGAAAAAGGCTGTCAGCGTTTGCTTGAAGAGTGCAAAGCGATTTTTCCAGACACGGAACTGGCTCACGATTTCGCCATTTTCAGCGTTTAACGCTTTATTTTTCCGCCTCAGTGCCGATAACAGTGGAAAGGCTGGCTTTCACACTGAGGACAGGATGAACAATTTCCAGAAAGATATTGATGACAGGACAAACCTAACCCTGTCTAACCGTTTTGAACTGCTACTATTTCGCCTCGGCAAATCTGTTGAGGAGCAGAAATCAGAGCTATTTGGCATCAACGTATTCAAACTGCGTGAAATCGTGCCGATGCCGACCTTTACGCGTCCGGCTGGTATGAAGGCCCCGCTGCTGGGTATGGTTAATATTCGCGATCAGGTGATCCCGGTGATTGACCTGCCCGCCGTCGCGGGCTGTAAACCAGAGACCGGACTCAACATCCTGTTGATCACAGAATATGCCCGCAGCGTCCAGGCGTTTGCGGTGGAGTCAGTGGAAAACATTATGCGCCTGGACTGGCAACAGGTGCATACCGCCGAGAAAGCCGTCAATGGTCGCTATATCACCAGTATCGCTTGCCTGGACGACAACAAAGAGACCAACAACCTGGCGCTGGTGCTCGACGTTGAGCAGATCTTGTACGACATCGTACCGGCGAACCACGACCTGCGCGCAACCGATCTGAAAACCAATAAATTCAACATCACGCCGGGTGCGGTGGCGATTGTGGCAGATGATTCAAAAGTGGCCCGCGCAATGCTGGAAAAAGGGCTTAACGCCATGGAAATCCCGCATCTGATGCATGTAACGGGCCAGGATGCGTGGGAAAAAATACAGCAGCTTTCCGCAGAAGCACTGGCGGAGGGCAAGCCTATTAGCGAGAAGATCGCCCTGGTACTCACCGATCTCGAAATGCCGGAGATGGACGGTTTTACGCTTACCCGCAAAATAAAAACCGACGAACGCCTGAAGAAAATCCCGGTCGTTATCCACTCTTCGCTTTCCGGTAGTGCGAACGAAGATCACGTTCGCCGAGTAAAAGCGGATGGCTACGTGGCCAAATTCGAAGTCAATGAGCTTTCTTCAGTGATCCAGGAAGTGATGGATCGCACAGCAAAAGGCATCAGCGGTCCGCTGGTGAGCCGTCAGCTATTGAACTGACCGTATTTCACGCATAAAAAAACCCGCCGAGGCGGGTTTTTTCGTTACTGCATGTAGCCTTACATCAGCGGAGTCGCTAACTGCACAATGCTGATCAGCGGTTGCGGGTAAATACCCAGCACCAGTACCAGCAGGGCAGAAATCAGCACCACGATACCGCCCGCGCTGTACTGCCAGTTGGATGGCGCATCGCGGTTCAGCTGTTGCGGTGCGCTCAGGTACAGGCTCACGGCAACACGCAGGTAGTAGTACAAACCAATCGCCGAACCGACCACCACAGCGGCAACCAGCCACCACAGGTTAGCCTGCACACCGACTGCCAGTACGTAGAACTTACCGATAAAGCCCAGCGTCATCGGGATACCGGCCAGAGACAGCATCATTACCGTCATCACTGCCGCGAGGATCGGACGATGCCAGAACAGACCACGGTAGGAGAACAGGGAGTCCGCATCCGGGCCACGGTACGGGCTGGACATCAGGCTGACCACACCGAACGCGCCGAGGCTGCTGAACAGGTAACCGGCCAGGTAAACGCCAACCGCTTCCATCGACATCTCACCGCTCTGCAGAGCAATCAGCGCCACCAGCAGGTAGCCGAGATGAGAGATAGAAGAGTAACCGAGCAGACGTTTAATATTGGTCTGGCTCAGCGCCATCAGGTTACCGAAGATGATGGAAGCAAAGGCAATCACGCCCAGTACGATACGTACCGCTTCGCTATCCCCTACCGGTGCGTACAGGAACAGACGCATCACCACGCCGAAGATAGCGATTTTGCTCGCCGTCGCCAGGAAGGTGGAAACCGGAGCCGGAGCGCCCTGGTAAACGTCTGGCGTCCACAGGTGGAACGGAACCAGCGAAAGTTTAAAGCCGAGGCCAACAATCATCAGACCGAAGCCCGCCAGCAGCAGCGGTTCGTGCAGCATGCCGTCGCCGAGGCTCTTACCGAGCGCAACAAACGACAGATTGCCAGACTGCGCGTACACCAGCGCCATACCGAACAGCAGGAAGGAAGACGCTGCGGCAGACAGAATGGTGTATTTGATACTGGCTTCCAGCGAACGTTTCTGACGGAACGCATAGCCAACCAGACCAAACAGCGGCAGAGAGATCAGCTCAATACCAAGGAACAGCGCCGCCAGATGGTTAGCGTTAGCCAGCAGAATACCGCCGAGTGCGGCAATCAGCACCAACAGGTAGAACTCTTCCCGGTTGTCGTCGTAGCCTTCCAGCCACGGGTAAGCAAAGGTACAGGTGGCAAGACTGGCCAGCAGCACCAGTCCGGTGTAGAGCATGGCGAAACCGTCAACCCGCATCAGCGGGGTGACGTCCATGGCGCCCGCCTGGCCAACAAACCAGAGCGAAACCAGCGCGGCGTTAAGCCCAATGACCGATAACGTGGCATTGAGGAAGTGATTGCGTCGCCACGCAATGGAGAGCATCACAACCACCACCGTCAAGCCGACGATCAGCAGCGGTAGCAGCGCAATCAGGTGTTGTGGAGTTATTGTCATGGCGATTTACGGCCTTGTAGTAGTAACGGAATTAACAAACCACTGCTGGATGTTGCTCATCGCAGAATGCGAGGTATCCAGAATCGGCTGCGGATAGAAGCCAAGCAGTACCAGAAGCACGACCAGCAACAGGATGATAAACAGCTCACGCAGCGACATCCCTGGCAGTTCAACACTGGCAATCTGGCTCTTCGCTTTACCGAAGTAAGCGCGATGCAACATCGCCAGCGAGTAAACAGAGGCAAACACCAGACCAAAGGTCGAGATCACGGTAATGACCGGAACCACCTGGTAGCTGCCGAACAGAATCATAAATTCGCCAACGAAGTTACCTGTACCAGGCATACCCAGCGTACACACGGCGAAGAACATTGACAGCGCAGGCAACCATTTCATTTTGCCCCACAGGCCGCCCATCATACGCATATCACGCGTGTGCAGACGTTCGTACAGCTGACCACACAGAATGAACAGACCGGCTGCGGACAGACCGTGCGCGATCATCTGAATAACCGCACCCTGGTAAGCCAACTGGCTGCCGGTGTAGATAGCAATCAGTACGAAGCCCATGTGCGATACGGAGGTGTAAGCGATCAGGCGTTTGATATCGTACTGATTAAAGGCCATCCACGCGCCGTAGAAGATACCGATAACGCCCAGCCACATTGCGATAGGTGCAAACTCCGCCGACGCGTTCGGGAACAGCGGCAGGGAGAAGCGCAGCAGACCGTAGGCTGCGGTTTTCAGCAAAATCCCCGCCAGGTCAACGGAACCTGCGGTCGGCGCCTGGGAGTGTGCATCCGGCAACCAGCCGTGCAGCGGAACCACCGGCATTTTCACCGCGAAGGCGATGAAGAAGCCCAGCATCAGCAGATATTCCACACCGTGGGACATCGGGGTATTCAGCAGCTCTTCATAGTTGAAGGTCCACACACCGGTCGCTTTATAGTGCACAAACACCAGCGCCAGGATGGCAATCAACATCACCAGACCACTCGCCTGGGTATAAATGAAGAACTTGGTCGCCGCCGTGATACGCGTTTTACCGTCAGAGGCTTTATGCCCCCACAACGCGATCAGGAAGTACATCGGCACCAGCATCATTTCCCAGAAGAAGAAGAACAGGAACATGTCGATGGCAAGGAACACGCCGATCACGCCGCCTAAGATCCACATCAGGTTCAGATGGAAGAAGCCCTGGTATTTTTCGATTTCATTCCAGGAGCAAAGTACCGCCAGAACACCGAGCAGACCGGTCAGCACTACCATCAGCAGCGACAGACCGTCGATAGCCAGATGAATAGATATGCCAAAACGTGGGATCCACGGCAGGACAAACTCAGACTGCCACTGCGGAATGCCAGCGGATTGCGTCAGTGAATAGCCGCCCTGCAACCACAGTTGCAGGCCAAGCGCCAGCGTCAATCCCATGGTAATCAGCGCGATCCAGCGCGGCACCTTCACGCCAAAGCGTTCGGTCTGCCAGCACAGGAAGCCACCGATAAAGGGAATTAATATTAGCCAGGGTAGTAACATGGCGATCTTTATTCCTTGTTAAAGTCCCATCAGGACCTGATTTTCAACGAATTCTCAAACAGAAAATTCACTTCGGATTGCGGCTTTTTTTGCCCGGTGGCGCGAACGCTTACCGGGCCTACAGATTCCCGTAGGTCGGATAAGCACCAGCGCCATCCGACATCAACCCCACAATCCTCAAACTCAACGCAGTACCATCAACAGTGCCAGCACAACGACGGCGCCGATGCTCATTGATGCCACATACCAGCGCAGATAACCGTTCTCGCTCAACAGCAGGCCTTTACCTGCAAAGCGGGAAAGGATCGCCGGAATGTTCATCATTGAGTTGAGCGGATCGCGTTTCAGCAACCAGGCAACACCCAGGAACGGCTTGACGAACACTTTGTCGTACAGCCAGTCGAAGCCCCAGGCGTTATACCACCAGGTACCCAGCAGGCGGCCCGGCGCACTGTTGGCAATCGATGTCACAAGCTGGCGTTTACCCAGCCACAGCCATGCTGCGATCAGGATGCCCGCAATCGCTACGATACCGGAGGTAATTTCCAGCGTCATAACGCGACCATGCTCAAGCTCGGTCGTCGCAGGCAGTACACCCTGCAGCGGTGGCACAATCAGCGCGCCAACGAAGGTGGACAGGATCATCAGCACAATCAGCGGCAGATGATGGGTAATCCCCTTCCCTGCATGAGCGTGAATTTGTTCTTTACCGTGGAACACGATGAAAATCATACGGAAGGTGTACAGAGAGGTCATGAACGCACCGACCAGACCTGCAACCATCAGATTAATATGACCATTCGCCATTGCACCGGCCAGAATCTCATCCTTACTGAAGAAGCCAGCGGTAATCAGCGGCAGAGCCGACAGCGCCGCGCCACCGATCAGGAAGCAGAGATACACCAGCGGAATTGACTTACGCAGGCCGCCCATCTTGAAGATGTTCTGTTCGTGGTGGCAAGCCAGGATAACCGAGCCGGATGCCAGGAACAGCAGCGCTTTAAAGAAGGCGTGCGTCATCAGGTGGAAAATCGCCGCATCCCACGCCTGTACGCCGAGAGCCAGGAACATATAACCAATCTGGCTCATGGTGGAGTACGCAAGAACGCGTTTGATGTCGGTCTGTACCAGCGCAGCAAAACCCGCCAGCACCAGAGTGATGGCACCGATAATCCCCACCAGGTGCAGGATTTCTGGGGTCATCAGGAACAGGCCGTGCGTACGTGCAATCAGGTAGACACCGGCGGTAACCATCGTCGCAGCGTGGATAAGCGCAGAGACAGGCGTCGGGCCGGCCATCGCATCAGCAAGCCATGTTTGCAACGGCAACTGCGCAGATTTACCGACCGCACCGCCCAGCAGCATCAGGGTTGCCCACATCAGCATGTTGTTACCATCTGCAAAGTGCGCAGGCGCCAGTTCCACCATTTCGCGGAAGTTCAGCGTGCCCAGCTCGTTGTAGAGGATGAACAGCGCGAACGCCAGGAATACGTCACCAACACGGGTTACCACAAAGGCTTTCATTGCCGCAGCGCCATTCTTCGGATCGGTATAGTAGAAACCAATCAGCAGATAGGAGCACAGGCCCACGCCTTCCCAGCCGAGGTACATCAGCAGCAGGTTATCCGCCAGCACCAGAACCACCATGCTGGCGATAAACAGGTTGGTGTAGGCGAAGAAACGAGAATAGCCCTCTTCTCCGCGCATATACCAGGAGGCGAACATGTGGATCAGGAAACCAACGCCGGTCACCACGGAGAGCATAGTCAGCGACAGGCCATCCAGCACCAGGTTAAAACCGATGTTGAAGTCGCCGACTGACATCCAGGTCCACAGCGGCTGGCTGTAAGCCTGCTGGCCATTGGCAAAGAAATCAACGCCAACAAACGCAGTCACCAGCGCGGCCAGACCAATCGACCCGACACCCACGGTAGCGGACAGATTTTCTGACCAACGACCACGGGAAAACGCCAGTAATACAAAGCCAATAAATGGCAGAATAATGGTTAAGGCAAGCATGTTCATCCACGCATCTCACTTACTGAATCGATGTTCAGGTTCTGGCGACGGCGATGAAGTTGCAGCAACAGCGCAAGTCCAATGCTCGCTTCCGCAGCCGCAAGGCTGATGGCGAGAATGTACATCACCTGACCATCGGTCTGGCCCCAGTAGCTTCCGGCGACCACAAAGGCCAGCGCGGAGGCGTTAATCATGATTTCCAGCCCGATCAGCATAAACAGCAGATTGCGACGGATAACCAGACCGGTCAAACCCAGGACGAATAAAATCGCAGCGAGGATCAGTCCATGTTGTAAGGGGATCATGCGTGCTCCTCCGTTTTTCTTTTCGCGCGGTCATCAGTGCGATTGCTCAGCACTTCACCTGAACGCTCTTCGCGCCCCACGTGGAAGGCCACAACCAGGCCCGCCAGCAGCAGCATCGAAGCCAGTTCGACCGCCAGTACATACGGTCCGAACAGGGAAATACCGACTGCTTTCGCGCTAATTGGCGTCCCGTCGATGCCCTGATCGTTTACGCCCAGAATGGCGTAAACAATGACCACCAGCATGATGGCCGACAGAATCGCCGGACCAATCCACACCTGAGGTTTCAGCCACTGGCGTTCCTGTTCAATTTCAGAACCACCGAGGTTGAGCATCATTACCACGAATACGAACAGCACCATGATAGCGCCCGCGTAGACGATAATTTCCAGCGCACCGGCGAAGTAAGCGCCTAACGAGAAGAACACCCCGGAAATCGCCAGCAGCGAAATAATCAGATACAGCAGCGCGTGTACCGGATTGGTGTGGGTGATCACCCGCAAGGTTGCGAGAATGGCTATCAGGCCACAGATATAAAAAGCGAACTCCATTGCCCCTCTCCTTACGGTAACAGGCTCTTGACGTCGATAGGCTTGGCTTCGTTCTCTGCTTCGCCCTTATCTTTGCCGTCGATTGCCATACCTGCCATCCGGTAGAAGTTATATTCCGGGTATTTGCCCGGACCGGAGATCAGCAGATCCTCTTTCTCGTAAACCAGGTCCTGGCGCTTGTACTCACCCAGCTCGAAATCTGGAGTCAGCTGAATAGCCGTTGTCGGACAGGCTTCTTCGCACAGGCCGCAGAAAATGCAGCGTGAGAAGTTAATGCGGAAAAACTCCGGATACCAGCGGCCATCTTTGGTCTCTGCTTTTTGCAAAGAGATACAGCCTACCGGACACGCTACCGCACACAGGTTACAGGCAACGCAGCGCTCTTCACCGTCTGGATCACGAGTCAGAACGATACGACCACGAAAACGGGGCGGTAGATAGACCGGCTCTTCCGGGTACATCTGCGTTTCGCGTTTCGCGAACGCATGCAGGCCGATCATCCAGATACTGCGTACCTGGGTGCCGAAACCTACGAACAATTCTTTTAAGGTCATGGTCTTTGTGTCCCTTATTGCGCCTGCCAGAGAATGACAGCCGCAGTTACCAGCAAGTTGACGAGCGTCAGCGGCAGACAGACTTTCCAGCCGAAGGACATTACCTGGTCATAACGAGGACGCGGTAACGACGCACGAATCAAAATGAACATCATCATGAAGAACGCGGTTTTCAGCGCGAACCAGACGAATGGCGGTAAGAACGGGCCATGCCAGCCACCGAAGAACAGGGTAACCATCAGTGCAGAAATGGTGACGATACCGATGTATTCACCCACGAAGAACAGACCGAATTTCATACCGGAATATTCAATGTGGTAACCGTCGGCCAGTTCCTGCTCGGCTTCTGGCTGGTCAAACGGGTGACGGTGACACACCGCCACGCCCGCGATGGCAAAGGTGACAAAACCAAAGAACTGCGGAATAACGTTCCAGATATCAGCCTGGTTGTTGACGATGTCGGTCATGTTAAATGAACCGGCCTGCGCCACCACGCCCATCAGGGAAAGTCCGAGGAACACTTCGTAGCTTAGGGTCTGCGCAGACGCACGCATCGCACCGAGCAGGGAGTATTTGTTGTTACTGGACCAGCCGGCGAACAGCACTGCGTATACCGCGAGGCCCGCCATCATCAGGAAGAACAGGATCCCGATGTTCAGGTCAGCAACCACCCAGTTCGGACTCACCGGCACGATGGCGAAAGCCAGCAGCAGCGAGGTGAAGGCGATCATCGGTGCCAGGGTAAAGATGACGCGATCCGAGAATTTCGGGATCCAGTCTTCTTTAAAGAACATCTTGATCATGTCCGCAACCAGCTGGAGCGAACCGCCCCAGCCAACACGGTTCGGTCCGTAACGGTTCTGGAACAGACCCAGCAGACGACGTTCGCCAAAGCTCATGAATGCCCCGCAGGTGACCACCACCAGCAGGATCACCACCGCTTTGAGAATGCTCAGCAGGATCTCAATCAGATCGGGTGTAATCCAACTCATTGTTGTGCCTCCTGCAGATCCTCAAGACGCGCACCTGCCAGAACCGGCGCGATGCCAGGCATGCCCATCGGTAAACCAACCTGCCCTGCCGTTAATCCTTCAGCGATTTCAACCGGCAGCGTAACCGTGTTGCCATCGTAGCTGAAAGAAACGCGCGTACCGGCATTAACACCCAACTTCGCGGCATCAGCCGGGTTGAGTTTGATGTACGGCTGCGGCATACGGGTCTGGAAGACCGGCGCACGCTGGGACATTTCGTCACTGCCAAACAGGTGATAGTAAGGCGCGATACGCCACTGACCATCCTGAGCCTGGAAGCTCGCCGGAACGGTAGTGAAGTAATCCATACCATCCGCAGAAGCTTCGATCAGGCGCACGCCCGGATCGCCATGACGCAGTTTACCGCCCACTTCATCCTGGAACTTGTTCCACGCCTGTGGGGAGTTCCAGCCCGGAGCCCAGGCAAACGGAATTTGTGAACGCGGTGCAGACGGCTGGTTGTTCCCTTCCATAGAGAAAGCGAACATAGTGTCTTTGTCCTGCGGTTGACGCGGTTCGTGTACGCTGATGTTGGCGCGCATTGCGGTACGCCCACTGTAGCGGTGCGGTTCACGCGCCAGCTTCTGTCCACGGATACGGAAGCTTGCGTCCGGCGCGGCATCTTTAATGCCCGCCAGCTGCGGCAACTTCTCAACAACCGCGTCGATAACGTGGTCGAGCTGCGTCCAGTCCACTTCACGGCTCTGCACGGTGCTGTGCAGCGAGTGCAGCCAGCGCCAGCTTTCCAGCATTACGGTGTTGCTGTCGTAGTAGGATGGGTCATAAACCTGGAAGAAACGCTGGGCGCGGCCTTCGTTGTTAATCACCGTACCATCGCTTTCGGCGAAGCTTGCAGCGGAAAGCACCAGATGGGCGTTTTCCATAATTGCCGTACGCTGATGGTCAACGACCAGTACCAGCGGCGCTTTCGCCAGCGCGGCATCAACGCGAGCGGCTGAAGCATGGCGATGCAGGTCATTTTCCAGCACCACAACAGCGTCAGCGCGGCCTGTTTCCAGCTCGGTCAGCGCATCGTCAAGGGAACCACCGCCAATCATGCCGAGGCCCATGCTGTTAACCGAGCGAGCAATCATGGTGATGCCAACGTCTGCGCCACGGCCTTTCAGCGCCTTCGCCACGTTGGCAGCCGCCTGAATCACTTCGGCGCTACCGGCGTTGGTGCCGGAAATAATCAGTGGTTTCTTCGCCCCGGCTAGTGCCTGAACGATAACGTCAATTTTGTTCTGCAGGTCACGGTCAATACCGTCAACCGCCGGCGCGTTGTTATCCAGCGCGTGGGCGATAGCGAAACCTAAACGCGCCTGATCTTCAACCGGTGCGCGATAGGTCCAAGCGGCGATATCGTCCAGACGGGTGTTATCGACGTTGGTAACGAACAGCGGATGCTTAGCACGCTGGCCGATATTAAGGATTGCTGCGATCTGCCAGTCAGCCACTTTCTGTGCCGCCGCCATTTCACGCGCTTTACCTTTCACCGCCTGACGCACCGCCAGCGCAACGCGTGCGCCGGTCTGGGTGACATCTTCGCCCAGCACCAGAACCGCATCATAAGATTCGATTTCGCGCAGTGCCGGAGTATGAATCCCGCCGTCACGCAGTACGCTCAACGCCAGTTGCAGACGATCCAGTTCGCCCTGAGCGATACCGGTATAGAAGTTATCCGCACCGACCAGTTCACGCAGCGCGAAGTTACTTTCAACGCTGGCGCGCGGGGAGCCGATACCAATCACTTTCTTCGACTGACGCAGAATATCTGCCGCGCCCTGCATCGCCTGCTCGGCGTTCAGCGTGATCAGGTCATCGCCACGACGCTGTACCGGCTGACGCGGACGGTCTTTCAGGTTCACGTAACCATAGCCGAAACGACCACGGTCGCAGAGGAAGTAGTGGTTAACGGTACCGTTATAACGGTTTTCGATACGACGCAGTTCACCGTAGCGCTCGCCCGGGCTGGTGTTACAGCCGATGGAACACTGCTGGCAGATGCTCGGCGCAAACTGCATGTCCCATTTACGGTTATAACGCTCGGAGTGCGTTTTATCGGTGAAGACGCCGGTTGGACAAATTTCGACCAGGTTGCCAGAGAATTCGCTTTCGAGCGTACCGTCTTCCGGACGACCGAAGTAGACGTTGTCATGTGCGCCATACACGCCCAGATCCGCACCATCGGCGTAATCTTTGTAGTAACGTACACAGCGATAGCAGGCGATGCAGCGGTTCATTTCGTGAGAGATGAACGGCCCCAGGTCCTGGTTACGGTGAGTACGCTTCGTGAAGCGGTAGCGACGGAAGCTGTGACCGGTCATGACGGTCATATCCTGCAGGTGGCAGTTGCCGCCCTCTTCACAGACCGGACAGTCGTGCGGGTGGTTAGTCATCAACCACTCCACGACGCTTTCGCGGAACTGCTTCGCTTCTTCGTCATCAATAGAAATAAAGGTGCCTTCGGTGGCCGGTGTCATACAAGACATCACCAGGCGACCACGCGTGTCTTCCGCGTTCTGATATTGCTTCACCGCACACTGGCGGCAAGCACCGACGCTTCCCAGCGCCGGGTGCCAGCAAAAGTACGGAATATCAAGGCCAAGAGACAGACAAGCTTCCAGCAGGTTGTCCGCTCCGTTGACCTCATATTCTTTGCCGTCTACATGAATCGTAGCCATAGTCAGCATGCTTCCAGTTGGCTCGGTCGTAACCGAGCGTTAATCGAATTTCTTATCGCGACACAGGGCTAACCCTGTGATCACCAGCGCTCTTTCAGCAGGTTCGGCTGAATACCACCAATAGCGTGGGTATTGCTGAAGGTCTGCTTGATGCCAGCTTCGAATTCTTCGCGGAAATATTTAATGGCGCTCTGCAGCGGTTCCACTGCACCCGGTGCGTGTGCACAGAAGGTTTTACCCGGGCCGAGGAAACGACACAGTTGCTCAAGTGTCTCGATATCCCCAGGCTGGCCTTCGCCACGCTCAAGCGCGCGCAGAATTTTCACACTCCACGGCAGACCATCACGGCACGGCGTACACCAGCCACAGGACTCGCGGGCAAAGAACTCTTC
Source organism: Citrobacter sp. Cf125 (assembly GCF_030333935.1). NCBI lineage: Bacteria > Pseudomonadati > Pseudomonadota > Gammaproteobacteria > Enterobacterales > Enterobacteriaceae > Citrobacter > Citrobacter sp. Cf125. Next base: position 1,006,624 of record NZ_JAOWEY010000022.1, read on the forward strand.
GAGGTTACGCACCAGAGGAACCATGCCAATCTCGTGATCGACAGCCATTGCCAGCGCGGTGCCCAGACGGCTACCTGCTTTACCAATGCTTTCGAATTCCATCGGCAGATCGAGGTGTGCTTCGGTCAGGAAGTCAGTCCCCGCGCCGCCAGGTTGCCAGGCTTTGAACTTCAGGCCATCGCGCATGCCGCCCGCGTAATCTTCGAGGATCTCACGCGCGGTAGTACCGAAAGGCAGTTCCCACAGGCCTGGGTTCTTCACACGACCGGAGAAGCCCATCAGCTTGGTGCCCGCGTCTTTGCTCTTCGAAATGTTCTGGTACCACTCCACGCCGTTCGCGAGGATAGCCGGTACGTTACACAGGGTTTCGACGTTGTTTACGCAGGTCGGCTTACCCCATGCGCCAGAGCTTGCCGGGAACGGCGGCTTGGAGCGTGGGTTAGCACGGCGACCTTCGAGGGAGTTGATCAGCGCGGTTTCTTCACCGCAGATGTAACGCCCTGCCCCAGTGTGGACAAACAGTTCGAAGTCGAAACCGGTGCCCATAATGTTTTTGCCAAGCAGACCGGCTTCGGTCGCTTCGGCGATCGCGCGACGCAGATGCACGGCTGCTTCGATATATTCACCGCGCAGGAAGATATAACCACGGTACGCTTTCAGCGCAAACGCGGAAATCAGCATGCCTTCCACCAGCAGGTGCGGCAGCTGTTCCATCAGCAGACGGTCTTTATAGGTGCCCGGCTCCATTTCATCGGCGTTACACAGCAGGTAACGGATGTTCATGGATTCGTCTTTCGGCATCAGGCTCCACTTCAGACCGGTGGAAAAGCCCGCGCCGCCGCGCCCTTTCAGGCCAGCGTCTTTTACCTGATTAACGATTTCATCCGGTGACAGCCCGGTCAGGGCCTTACGCGCACCTTCGTAGCCGTTCTTGCTACGGTATTCGTCCAGCCAGACCGGCTGTTTGTCATCACGCAGACGCCAGGTCAGCGGATGGGTTTCGGGAGTACGGATAATGTCTTTCATTTATACCGCTCCAGCAGTTCGGGAATGCCTTCCGGGGTCAGATGAGCGTGAGTATCCTCATCGATCATCATGTTTGGCCCTTTGTCGCAGTTCCCCAGGCAACAGGTCGGCAGCAGCGTAAAGCGACCATCAAAAGTCGTCTGCCCCGGCTTGATGTTGAGTTTTTTCTCAAGCGCGGCCTGGATCCCCTGGTAGCCGTTGATATGGCACACCACGCTGTCGCAATAGCGGATCACGTGGCGACCTACCGGCTGGCGGAAGATCTGGCTATAAAACGTAGCAACACCTTCTACGTCGCTTGCCGGAATACCCAGCACATCAGCGATCGCATAGATCGCCCCATCCGGCACCCAGCCACGCTGTTTCTGAACGATTTTCAGCGCTTCAATGGACGCCGCACGCGGGTCTTCGTAGTGGTGCTTCTCGTGCTCAATCGCTTCACGCTCAGCCGCACTCAGCTCAAAAGCCTCGGTTTGTGGTTGTTGATTCTCGTGCATAATTAGCGGTCCACATCTGACATAACAAAATCGATACTACCCAGATGGACGATTAGGTCGGACACCAGGCTGCCACGTACCGCTACCGGGATCTGCTGCAGGTGCGCATAGCTCGGGGTACGGATACGGGTACGGTAACTCATGGTGCTGCCATCGCTGGTCAGGTAGTAACTGTTGATACCCTTGGTCGCTTCTACCATCTGGAAGGACTCGTTTGCCGGCATAACCGGACCCCACGAAACCTGCAGGAAGTGGGTGATAAGGGTTTCGATATGTTGCAGCGTGCGCTCTTTCGGTGGCGGCGTCGTCAGCGGGTGATCCGCTTTGAACGGGCCTTCCGGCATGTTATTGAGGCACTGCTCAAGGATGCGCAGACTCTGGCGCAGCTCTTCAACTTTCAGCATCACGCGGGTATAGCAGTCGGACACACCGCCGCCAACCGGGACCTCAAAGTCAAAGTTTTCATAGCCAGAGTACGGACGCGCTTTACGCACGTCGAAATCAATACCGGTCGCACGCAGCGCAGCACCGGTACAACCCCAGTCCAGCGCTTCTTTCTTACCGTAAGCGGCAACACCCTGCGAACGGCCTTTCAGGATAGTGTTACGCAGCGCGGCTTTCTCGTAAGAATCCAGACGTTTTGGCATCCAGTCGAGGAAATCACGCAGCAGTTTGTCCCAACCGCGCGGCAGATCGTGTGCCACACCGCCGATACGGAACCAGGCCGGGTGCATACGGAAACCGGTGATCGCTTCCACGACGTCGTAGATTTTCTGACGGTCAGTAAAGGCGAAGAATACCGGGGTCATCGCGCCGACGTCCTGAATGAACGTGGAGATGTACAGCAGATGACTGTTGATACGGAACAATTCAGACAGCATGACGCGAATCACGTTGACGCGATCCGGCGTGGTGATGCCTGCCAGTTTCTCAACCGCCAGTACGTAAGGCATTTCGTTAACGCAGCCGCCGAGGTACTCGATACGGTCGGTGTACGGAATGTAGCTGTGCCAGGACTGACGTTCGCCCATCTTTTCAGCGCCACGGTGGTGGTAGCCGATGTCAGGTACGCAGTCGACGATTTCTTCGCCATCAAGCTGCAGCACAATACGGAATGCACCGTGGGAAGACGGGTGGTTAGGACCGAGGTTGAGGAACATGAAGTCCTCATTTTCGGTGCTACGCTTCATGCCCCAATCTTCAGGTTTGAAGGTCAGCGCTTCCATTTCCAGATCCTGTTTGGCTTTAGTCAGCTCAAACGGGTCGAATTCGGTTGCACGCGCCGGGTAGTCTTTACGCAGCGGATGGCCTTCCCAGGTATGCGGCATCAGCAGACGCGTCAGGTGCGGGTGACCTTCGATATCGATGCCAAACATTTCCCAGGTTTCACGCTCATACCAGTTGGCGTTCGGGAACAGTTTGGTGAAAGTCGGTACGCGCAGATCGTTTTCAGACAAAGCCACCTTGAGCATGATATCGCGATTGCGTTCAATGGAGATCAGGTGATAGAAAACGGAAAAATCCGCGGCGGGTAACCCTTCGCGGTGCGTACGCAGACGTTCGTCCATGCCGTGTAAGTCAAACAGCATGACGTAAGGTTTCGGCAGTCTCTTTAAGAAATCGCCAACTTCCAGTAGTTGTTCACGCTTGACCCAAACAACGGGTACCCCGGTGCGAGTCGCCTGAACGGTAAAGGCATCCGGCCCAAAACGGTTGCGCAGTTCGCCAATGACCGGGTCATCAAGGTGATCCCGTGTTTGCCATGCGGCGTCTTGCGCGGTTAAGTCGGTCATATTGTTCACCATTGCAAATGGTCCGTGGTGGTCGGCAGTGCTTCGCGCTATTTATGTAGTGATAAGCGAAGGAAGTGCTGCTGCCGACAGGCGCAAATTAAATCTCGTCTGGTGTACGAAGATTCGTTACAGCAATACGTTCGCCGCGTTTACGCTCGCGTTCTGACTGCATATTGGCGCGATAAACGCCCTGATCGCCAACCACCCAGGAGAGCGGACGGCGTTCTTTGCCAATGGAATCTTGCAGCAGCATCAGAGCCTGCATATACGCTTCTGGGCGCGGCGGACATCCCGGGATGTACACATCGACCGGAATAAATTTATCAACGCCCTGCACCACAGAATAGATGTCGTACATCCCGCCGGAGTTGGCGCATGCGCCCATGGAAATAACCCATTTCGGTTCCAGCATCTGATCGTAGAGGCGCTGAATAACTGGCGCCATTTTGGTAAAGCAGGTTCCGGCTACGACCATCAGATCAGCCTGACGCGGCGATGCACGCAGTACTTCCGCACCAAAACGGGCCACATCGTGCACGGCGGTAAACGAGGTCACCATCTCAACGTAGCAGCAGGAAAGGCCAAAGTTATATGGCCAAATTGAGTTTTTACGGCCCCAGTTAACCATGTCATGCAGTTTGCCCATGAACACGTTTTTGTTAACTTCTTGTTCCAGGGGGTCGGTTACGATCTCCTGTTTTTGCAGGGGGTAACGGTCGTTCTCACCGTTAGGATCTATGCGGGTGAGCGTATAATCCATCTTAATGCCTCGCGGTTAGCGTTGACGATTAGCGATACTGTTCGTTTCCGGGTTCATACGCTCGCGGCGTGAACGCGCGGGCGTCCAGTCCAGCGCGCCAATACGCACCAGATAAACCAGACCTGCCAGTAACACAAAAATAAAAATTGCAGCTTCCACAAAGCCAATCCAACCGCTTTCACGGATAGAAGTTGACCATGCGAACAGATACAGCGCTTCAACGTCGAAGATAACGAAGAACATGGCTACCAGATAAAACTTGGCAGACAGGCGCAGGCGGGCGGTGCCGACCGAGTCGATACCTGATTCAAACGGCACGTTTTTAGATCTCGCGCGTGCGCGACCCCCTAAAAACCAGCCGCCGACGAGCATCAGGCAGCACAGGCCAATGGCAACGATAAGAAAGATAGCGAATGCCCAGTGATGAGCGATGATTTCAGTGGATGTTGACATACTCATTGCTTACTCATCAAAAGTAGCGCCAAATTCTCTGCTCTTTTCGGCAGATGAACGCCACATCGATTCATGGGGAGGAATAAAAAAAACCTTACAATCACTGTGAAAAATCATTTTATACAGCTAATTGATGGGGTTTTTTACTCCTTTCTATAACCTTTTGTCAACTTTAACAAAAGTTTCCTCACATTATTTTACACTACTCCAACTTCATTAACATAAAGTGCTCTTTAGACCCATTTCGATTGCATCATCGGTCATTTTTAATGTTGTTGAATCGTGTCCGTAGTGAAGTAAAAAAGATAATACACGTCTATTTTGACAGGAATTCACCCAGATGCCTCCCCCTAAATGGGAGTATTTTCTTGATCTGTGACACGCTTTTGTTAATTCACCATAAAAAACAGCAACAATTTCTCTAGTTTTTTAACATGGAAACATTTAGCAACGCGGCTGATTATTTTTCACCCTATTGTCAGTCTGTTTTTTTACCTGCTGATTTTGTTAAGTTTTAGTATATGAATGAACAGAAAGCAGTAATATTTGCATAAAAAAAGAGCCGCTGGATGTTTTTTCATCATCAGTGGCTCTTTTTTACACTTACATTTTTAAACGTTTTTTTGTGACGCTTTACTCAAAGTCGCCTTCAACAATCAGCGAGTCATCTCCCCCTTCAGGGGTAAACTGATTGTATTGCCAAGGATTTTGATATGTCTGCATCGACTTAAAGATAGCCTGAGCTAATTCATTTTGCGTGGCCGGATCGCTGCACAACAGATACTCGGTATCAGGCAGAGGTGGCAATCCGTCCGCCGCACCCAGTACGCGTAAATCCGGGCTCATCATTTCCACAGGACGCGCAGTAACGCCAAGCCCTGCTTTTACCGCCGCGCGGACCGCAGGCAATGTTGAAGCGACATAAGCCAGACGCCACGGGATCTGTGCGGCATTCAACGTCGCCAGCACGATATCGCGAAACGGGCTGGGATCGTCCAGCAGAACTAACGGCACCGGTTCGCCTTTTTGCAGGATATATTCGGCTGCGCAATACCAGTGCGTCGGTGAAGTCCGCAAATTCAGGCATTCAAAATCGTCAGGGCGATTCGTGGTGACCACTAAATCCACTTCTTGCGACTTAAGCATCTCCACCATGTAAGCATTGCGTTTCACTCTTACATCAAGCGCAAGTTTCGGATAAACCGAACTAATGCGGTTAAGCAGAAATGGGAGTATGGTATCGGCGGATTCATCAGAAGCACCGATAGTTAACACCCCCTGAAGATTGTTAAACATCAATGATGAGCATGCCTCATCATTAAATCGCAGTATTTTCCTGGCGTAACCCAACAGCTGGATACCATGTTCAGTCAGCAGTTTGTTGCGTCCATGACGCGCGAACAACTCTTTCCCCACAAGTTGCTCAAGGCGCTGCATTTGCTGACTTACCGCAGACTGAGTTCGACATACCGCAGCTGCCGCAGCCGCGAAGGTATTTAGGTCGGCAACAGCAACAAAGGTTCTCAGCAGATCGAGGTCGAGGTTAATTATCGGACGATTTGCATTTATCATAGTTTTTCACTTACTCGCGGGTCATACCGGGTTAATGCTGTGCATTCAGAATCAAACAACTCCATTTGTAATGTGCCTCCCTTCAGTTTCGCTTAGTGTAACCAAGTGAAAATAAGGATGTATTTGGTTTAACAAACGAAACAATTCTCTTTCTGAGCTATTTTAAAACCCGTGATATTCATCGGAATATAGCAACGAGAAAGAGCCGTATTTTTAGCTGCCGGATGATTCTGACTAATGGAAAACATGTAAATTTTGTAAATTTAAAAAATAGTTAACGAACAATAATTTACACATTAAAAACTAACTTTTCAGTATGTTATGAACAACCAACAAACATTTGAATTATCGTAAAACTCGTACTACACACCATTTCATAGGAGTTATCTTAACCTAAAACCACTATATTTATAAGTGTTATTGCGAATAATTCCGGGCGAATTGGTGTTATGTCAGTGCAACGGTTTTCGTATTATTAGTCCACTCAATTTGATGTCGTTTAAATAATAAATAATAATTAATTAAGAATCTCTCAATTCATTAATTATGCTTAACAATGGATTCACACCGCGTCACGTAGGGATCAGACCGATAACAGAATTCGTGGATGAAACCTCAGTATTTTCGAATCGCGCCGTATCGCACAGATATCGGCTGCATTTTGTTTTATAGGGGTAACTTTTTTCGACCAGACAAATCACCATGCCAAAGCCAACAAAGCAAAACATAAACCATAAAAAACACAACAATCCAGATTATTACACTGTAACAATTGCATAATTTAGTTATTAAAAGTTAATTATCGCCCTCCTGCTTTCCAAAATCTTCTACTAAAGACCCTTCAAAACTCACCGTCGTGGGAGTACATTGTGCTGGGCTGACTTCCACGGCAGGGAGTGGCATTCACAGCTAAAAAGGTCAACGTTCATGTCCCCCATTGAAAAATCCAGCAAATTAGAAAACGTCTGTTATGACATTCGCGGCCCGGTTCTGAAGGAAGCAAAGCGCCTGGAAGAAGAAGGCAACAAAGTTCTGAAACTGAACATCGGCAACCCTGCGCCTTTCGGGTTTGAAGCACCAGATGAAATTTTAGTGGATGTGATCCGCAATTTGCCAACAGCGCAAGGATATTGCGATTCCAAAGGCCTTTATTCAGCCCGCAAAGCAATCATGCAGCATTACCAGGCCCGCGGGATGCGCGATGTAACCGTAGAAGATATCTATATCGGTAACGGCGTATCCGAATTGATTGTGCAGGCCATGCAGGCATTGCTGAACAGTGGGGACGAAATGCTGGTTCCTGCACCTGATTATCCACTGTGGACGGCGGCGGTTTCGCTCTCTGGTGGTAATGCCGTGCACTACCTGTGTGATGAATCGTCAGACTGGTTCCCGGACCTGGATGATATCCGCGCCAAAATTACGCCGCGTACGCGTGGGATCGTCATCATCAACCCCAACAACCCAACCGGCGCTGTTTATTCTAAAGAGCTGCTGATGGAGATTGTTGAGATTGCTCGTCAGAACAACCTCATCATCTTTGCAGATGAGATTTACGACAAAATTCTCTACGATGACGCCGAGCACCACTCGATTGCGGCAATGGCCCCGGATCTGCTGACTATTACCTTTAACGGCCTGTCAAAAACCTATCGTGTTGCCGGTTTCCGTCAGGGCTGGATGGTACTGAACGGACCGAAGAAACATGCCAAAGGGTATATCGAAGGCCTTGAGATGCTGGCTTCTATGCGCCTGTGTGCGAATGTCCCGGCACAACATGCCATTCAGACCGCGCTGGGTGGATATCAGAGCATCAGCGAATTCATCATGCCTGGCGGACGTCTGTATGAGCAACGTAACCGCGCCTGGGAACTGCTCAATGATATTCCTGGCGTCTCTTGCGTAAAACCGCGCGGTGCACTGTATATGTTCCCGAAAATTGACGCCAAGCGCTTCAATATTCATGACGACCAGAAAATGGTGCTCGACTTCCTGTTGCAGGAAAAAGTACTGCTGGTCCAGGGGACAGCATTCAACTGGCCGTGGCCGGATCATTTCCGCATCGTTACGCTGCCGCGAATTGATGATATCGAAATGTCGTTGAGTAAATTTGAGCGTTTCCTGTCAGGGTATCGCCAGCTGTAACCACGCAAAGTGCTACCGGGTTTGCATCCGGTAGCACTCTCTGCGCAAAATACCGTTACTGAAGTCACTGAGTAAGGGTCGTTATGAAGCAGAGCCACTTTTTTGCCCACCTCTCCCGTCTGAAACTCATTAACCGCTGGCCGCTGATGCGCAACGTGCGCACCGAAAACGTGTCCGAACACAGTCTGCAGGTTGCCATGGTTGCTCATGCGCTGGCCGCGATCAAAAACCGTAAATTTGGTGGTCAGGTAAATGCTGAGCGTATTGCCCTGCTGGCTATGTACCACGATGCGTCAGAGGTGTTAACCGGCGATCTCCCTACCCCAGTGAAATATTTCAACTCGCAGATTGCTCAGGAATATAAAGCGATAGAGAAAATTGCCCAGCAAAAACTGGTCGATATGGTTCCCGATGAGTTGCGCGATATTTTTGCACCGCTCATTGATGAACATGCCTTAAGTGAAGAAGAAAGATCGATTGTTAAACAGGCCGATGCCCTGTGCGCGTATCTGAAGTGCCTGGAAGAACTCTCCGCCGGTAACAACGAATTTCTGCTGGCGAAAACACGTCTGGAAAAAACGCTGGAGTCACGACGCAGCGAAGAGATGGACTACTTTATGGACGTGTTTGTCCCAAGCTTTCACCTTTCATTAGATGAAATCAGCCAGGATTCACCGCTTTAAACGATTTTGCCGGATGGCGGCTAACGCCTTATCCGGCCTACAGGTAACGTGATATCCGTAGGCCTGATAAGCGCAGCGCCATCAGGCGTTTACTGCGGCGGTCAAAACGGGAACAGCATCGGGATCATCACCACGCACACTGCCATGACAATCACCGTAAACGGTACGCCAATCTTCACGAAGTCGCTAAAGGTGTAGTTACCCGGCCCGAGCACCAGTGTGTTTACCGGGGAAGACACTGGCGTCATAAAGGCTGCGGAAGCCGCCATCGCAATCACCATCGCAAACGGATACGGCGAAACGCCCATCGACTTTGCCGCCGCCAGCGCAATCGGCGCCATCAGTACCGCCGTTGCGGTGTTAGAGATAAATAACCCAATGGTCGCGCACAGCACGAACAGGCAGCCCAGCATCATATACGGGCCGTACCCACCACCAACGTCCATTAGCCCTTTCACCACCAGATCGACGCCGCCCGTTTTCTGTAATGCCAGCGCAAAAGGCATCATCCCGACAATCAAAATAATGCTTGGCCAGTGAATGGCTTTGTAGGCGCTTTCGGCATCGATGCAGCGGAATTTTCCCATCAGCAAACAAGCGATAATCGCGGCAACCGTATTAGGGATTTCATCGGTGAGCATTAACGCGACCATCAGTACCAGACAGAAAATCGCATGCGGCGCCTGGCTGTGCGCCGGAGAAGCTTCACTGACTTCCACAGGCATATTTAGCACCACAAAATCGCGCCCTTTTTGTCCAAGCAGCGTGATCAGCTTCCAGTTGCCCACCACTAAAATGATATCGCCCATCAACAGCGGCTCATCAACCACCGCCCCGGCCAGCGCCGTACCATCGCGCTTCAGCCCAACGACATTCAGCCCGTAACGCGTACGAAAAGCGATTTCCCGTACCGTTTTGCCGATCAATTCCGACTCAGGGATCAGAGAGATTTCGGCCATGCCCACATCAAGCGCCTGCTCGGAGAAGTATTCTCCACGCAGCACCATCGGTTCCAACAGTTGCTCAGCGCAAAATTCACGCAGGTCGACATCGGCCGCAGACATATCAATCAACAATACGTCACGAGCACGAAACTCAGAAACCCCGTTTACGTCAACGATCACGCGACGAAAGCGACGCCAGCGCTCCACGCCAATCACGTTTGCCCCGTAGCGCTCACGCAGTTTCAGGTCGTCCAGACGCTGGCCTATCATAGGAGAACCCGGGCGAATCGCCAGGCGACGCGCGCGCCCGGTCAGGCGATATTCTTTAATCAGATCGCGAAAAGTCCGGCGCTTCCAGCCGTCGCCCGGCTGCCCGGAGTCTTCACCCTTCAGCATAAAACGCATCACCAGCATATAAATTATGCCAAGTACCAACACCACCAATCCCAGTGGGGTTACGCTAAAAAAGCTAAAACCATTAAGTCCTTCACGTAACAGTTCACTGTTGACGACCAGGTTTGGCGGCGTTGCCACCAGCGTCATCATGCCGCTTATCAAGCCGGCAAAACTTAGCGGCATCATCAGGCGTGAAGGAGAAATTTCCATGCGCATGGAAACACTTAAGACAACCGGAATAAAGATGGCGACCACACCGGTCGAACTCATGAATGCACCGAGTCCAGCTACGGTTATCATCAGCAACACCAGCATTTTAACTTCACTGCTACCGGCGACCTTCACCAGCCAGGTGCCCATTACTGTCGCCACACCGGTACGCACGAGACCGTCACCGATAATGAATAAAGCCGCTATCAAAATAACGTTAGGATCGCTGAACCCGGAAAAAGCCTCTGTGATGCTCAATGTTCCACTCAGAACAAAGGCAATAATGACCAGCAAAGCGATCGCGTCCATACGCACTCTGCCAGTTGCAAACAAGACGACGGCAATCGCCAGCAATGAGAGAACCCATATCAATTCACCGTTCACAACATATCCTTGTTAAATGAGAGGGATGGACTGATTCTGCCATAAAAAAGCCCCAACAATCTGGGGCTAAATCATGATCAGGTATTTCTTATAACGACCACATTTCCGTTGGGTTGTTTGGTCACAGAAATATGTTCCAGACTGGTCAGCGAAAAATCAACCTCGTTCAGACGCGGCGTATCCGCTGGCGCGTTGACCGCGATGACATGACACCCAGCAGCTAGTCCTGAAAGCACCCCGGCGGGGGCATCTTCCACCACGGCACATTCCTGCGGTGCCAGGCCCAGAAGCTGAGCGCCTAACAGATACGCGTCTGGCTCTGGTTTCCCTCTTTTTACCCGCTCGGCAGTGACAAACACTTCAGGAGCAGGAAGCCCAGCAACACGATGGCGCGCCCGTGCGACCGGCATAGAGCCGGAGGTCACAATCGCCCATGGAATACCCGCTTTATTGAGATGGTTGAGTAAATCAACAGCCCCAGGCAGCGCAGTGATCCCGGCGGTTTCCGTCGCTTCGATCTGCTCCAGGCGGGTAAACTCCGCGGCGATCTCTGCCTCAGATTTGCCCACCATAAAGTGTCGCAGGGAGGTAATGGCCTGCTTGCCATGAATAAAGCCGAGCACCTCGGCGTGATCGAGGCCAAAACGATCGGCCCAGTTGCACCACGCACGTTCTACTGCGGGTAAGGAATCGACCAGCGTTCCATCCAGATCAAACAGAAAACCTTTGCACTGCACGCTCGCCCCCTCAGGCATTAATGATTTGGTTAATTTCATTCGCGCTCAGGTGATACTGGCGCGGGCAAGAGTGCCAGACGTTCAACATACGCTGATATTTTTCCCACATCGGGGTCTGGGCGTTGAAGCCATGCGTACCCGCATCAAAGTGGGTATAGCGACCTTCCACATTCACCATAAAGCGAACGTATCCGAGGAAACGGGCTTCCGTTGCGGCGTCAAAACCGAGGAAAGTCACGCGGCGCTCATCAATAGCCTGTGCATCCTTAAGATTAGTCCAGGACACATGTAATGCGTGATACATCTCCATAATATCGATAATCGTACGACAGGTTTCTTCCGTCAGTTCACCAAACTCACGATCCAGCTCACGCATCTGCAAGCCGTAACCGCGTTCAATAATCGTCTGCAAACGACGATAACGCTCGGCGTTAGTTGGGTCGAGCATAGTCATCATTTTGTACTGATTCGACAAAATCAGACGTTGAGCGTTGGTCATTTCCATTTGGGACTCCTGTATCACTACTACTGCGATGAAAAAAAAGAAGGCATCTTGTGCCTTCTTTTATATGCGTAATCAGGGGTCAATTACAAATCATCAAGGAAAGTTTTATCCAGTTGTTTGAAGGCGCGCTTAAGCGTGTCAGCCAGCGCCTGGTAATCCGGCTTTCCTTCTACCGGAGAGAGCGCCTGCCCGGCTTCTTGCAATTTACCCCGAACTTCGTAGAACCAGTTGAGTATTGAAGGCGGCAGCGGCGTCACGGAACGTTTACCCAGCCACCACATGCCCTGCATCGGCAGGCTGAGCGCAAACAGCGCGGTCGCCACGGCCGGTCCCAACTGTCCCCCTAGCGCAATTTGCCAGCATAAGGTGAAGACGGCGATAGGCGGCATAAAACGGATTGCGTAACGTGTCATACGGATCACACGGTTCTCTACAAACACGGGCGCGAGGCGCTTTTCCATTGGCCACGTCTTCGCGTAGTGCTGCCCCCGGCGAAACAAGCTAAAAAAATTGACGGAACGATTATCCGGTGTCGACATGGCGGTTACCTCAACTTCACATATAAAAATTAAAAAATTTGTGCAAAACAACAACTACAAGGGACATCGTTCAAAACATTTTGTCTTTGATACCCACATTCAGGTATCCTGTGCCGGCCTGTAAGGCCTTTAGTCCAAAATCATTGAGTCGTCAAATTGACACATAGTATGCCATTGGCTGAAAAATACGCAAAATGACATAGACTCAAAGGTATTTATTCCATCGTGCCCAAAAAGACCATGGCGCATGATGTTAATCATAAACGTCGGTGTCATCATGCGCTACGCTCTATGACTCCCTGACGTTTTTTTAGCCACGTATCATAAATAGGTACTTCCATGTCGAGTAAGTTAGTACTGGTTCTGAACTGCGGTAGCTCCTCACTGAAATTTGCCATCATCGATGCAGTAAACGGTGAAGAATACCTTTCTGGTTTAGCCGAATGTTTCCATCTCCCAGAAGCACGTATCAAATGGAAAATGGATGGCGGTAAACAAGAAGCGGCTTTAGGTGCAGGCGCCGCTCACAGTGAAGCGCTGAATTTTATCGTTAATACTATTCTGGCACAAAAACCAGAACTGTCTGCTCAGCTGACTGCGATTGGTCACCGTGTTGTTCACGGCGGCGAAAAATACACCGGCTCTGTAGTTATCGACGATTCCGTTATTCAGGGTATCAAAGATGCAGCCTCTTTTGCACCGCTGCACAACCCTGCACACCTGATCGGTATCGCTGAAGCGCTGAAATCCTTCCCGAATCTGAAAGACAAAAACGTGGCCGTATTCGACACCGCGTTCCATCAGACTATGCCGGAAGAATCTTACCTCTACGCCCTGCCGTACAGCCTGTACAAAGAGCATGGCGTTCGTCGTTACGGCGCGCACGGTACCAGCCACTTCTTCGTTACTCAGGAAGCGGCTAAAGTGCTGAACAAACCGGTTGATGAGCTGAACATCATCACTTGCCACCTGGGCAACGGCGGTTCTGTATCTGCTATCCGTAACGGTAAATGTGTTGATACCTCCATGGGTCTGACCCCACTGGAAGGTCTGGTGATGGGTACGCGTTCCGGTGACATCGACCCGGCGATCATCTTCCACCTGCACGACACCCTGGGCATGAGCGTTGACCAGATCAACAAAATGCTGACCAAAGAGTCCGGCCTGCTGGGTCTGACCGAAGTCACCAGCGACTGCCGCTATGTTGAAGATAACTACGCGACTAAAGAAGACGCTAAACGTGCAATGGACGTTTACTGCCACCGTCTGGCGAAATACATCGGTTCTTACACTGCGCTGATGGATGGTCGTCTGGATGCCGTTGTCTTCACCGGTGGTATCGGTGAAAACGCCGCGATGGTTCGTGAACTGTCTCTGGGCAAACTGGGCGTTCTGGGCTTTGAAGTAGACCACGAACGTAACCTGGCCGCACGTTTCGGCAAATCTGGTTTCATCAACAAAGAAGGTACCCGTCCTGCGTTGGTTATCCCAACCAACGAAGAACTGGTTATCGCGCAAGACGCGAGCCGTCTGACCGCCTGATTTCACACCGCCAGCCTAGCTGGCGGTGCTGTTTTGTAACCCGCCTGAAACGGGCGGTAACGAAAGAGGATAAACCGTGTCCCGTATTATTATGCTGATCCCTACCGGAACCAGCGTCGGTCTGACCAGCGTCAGCCTTGGCGTGATCCGCGCAATGGAACGCAAAGGCGTTCGTCTGAGCGTCTTCAAGCCGATCGCTCAACCGCGTGCCGGTGGCGATGCGCCAGACCAGACTACCAGCATCGTCCGTGCTAACTCTTCTCTGCCAGCCGCTGAGCCGCTGAAGATGAGCCACGTTGAATCTCTGCTGTCCAGCAATCAGAAAGATGTGCTGATGGAAGAGATCATCGCGAACTACCACGCGAACACTAAAGACGCTGAAGTTGTCCTGGTTGAAGGCCTGGTCCCAACCCGTAAACATCAGTTCGCGCAGTCTCTGAACTACGAAATCGCGAAAACGCTGAATGCAGAAATCGTCTTCGTTATGTCTCAGGGCACCGATACCCCGGAACAACTGAACGAGCGTATTGAACTGACTCGCAGCAGCTTCGGTGGCGCGAAAAACACCAACATCACCGGCGTAATCGTTAACAAACTGAACGCACCGGTTGATGAGCAGGGCCGTACTCGCCCGGATCTGTCCGAGATTTTCGACGACTCTTCCAAAGCGAAAGTGATCAAAGTTGATCCGGCTAAACTGCAAGAATCCAGCCCGCTGCCGGTTCTGGGCGCGGTGCCATGGAGCTTCGATCTGATCGCTACTCGTGCAATCGATATGGCGCGTCACCTGAACGCCACTATCGTAAACGAAGGCGATATCAATACCCGTCGCGTGAAGTCTGTGACTTTCTGCGCACGCAGCATTCCGCACATGCTGGAACACTTCCGCGCAGGTTCCCTGCTGGTGACTTCCGCTGACCGTCCGGACGTGCTGGTTGCTGCATGCCTGGCAGCGATGAACGGCGTAGAAATTGGCGCCTTGCTGCTGACCGGTGGCTACGAAATGGACGCGCGCATTACCAAACTGTGCGAACGTGCATTCGAAACCGGCCTGCCGGTATTCATGGTAAACACCAACACCTGGCAGACCTCTCTGAGCCTGCAGAGCTTCAACCTGGAAGTTCCGGTTGACGATCACGAGCGTATCGAAAAAGTTCAGGAATACGTTGCTAACTTCATCAACGCTGACTGGATTGAATCTCTGACCGCAACGTCTGAGCGCAGCCGTCGTCTGTCTCCACCAGCGTTCCGTTATCAGTTGACCGAGCTGGCACGTAAAGCGGGCAAACGCGTTGTTCTGCCGGAAGGCGACGAACCGCGTACCGTTAAAGCGGCAGCCATCTGTGCTGAACGTGGTATCGCAACCTGCGTACTGCTGGGTAACCCGGATGAGATCACCCGCGTTGCGGCCTCTCAGGGCGTTGAACTTGGCGCTGGCGTAGAAATCGTTGATCCAGATGTGGTTCGCGAAAGCTACGTTGCTCGTCTGGTCGAACTGCGTAAGAACAAAGGCATGACCGAAACCGTTGCCCGCGAACAGCTGGAAGACAACGTGGTTCTCGGTACCCTGATGCTGGAACAGGACGACGTTGACGGTCTGGTTTCCGGTGCCGTTCACACTACTGCGAACACCATTCGTCCACCGCTGCAGCTGATCAAAACTGCACCGGGTAGTTCCCTGGTGTCTTCTGTGTTCTTCATGCTGCTGCCGGATCAGGTTTACGTTTACGGCGACTGCGCGATCAACCCGGATCCAACCGCAGAACAGCTGGCAGAAATCGCTATTCAGTCCGCTGAATCCGCGATTGCCTTCGGTATCGAACCGCGCGTTGCGATGCTCTCCTACTCCACCGGTACCTCTGGTGCAGGTAGCGACGTAGAGAAAGTTCGTGAAGCGACTCGTCTGGCGCAGGAAAAACGTCCTGACCTGATGATCGACGGACCGCTGCAGTACGACGCCGCCGTTATGGCTGACGTTGCGAAATCCAAAGCGCCGAACTCTCCGGTTGCAGGTCGCGCTACCGTGTTCATCTTCCCGGATCTGAACACCGGTAACACCACCTACAAAGCGGTACAGCGTTCTGCCGACCTGATCTCCATCGGGCCGATGCTGCAGGGTATGCGCAAGCCGGTGAACGACCTGTCTCGTGGCGCGCTGGTAGACGATATCGTCTATACCATCGCACTGACCGCGATCCAGTCTTCCCAGCAGCAGCAGTAATCTGCCGAGTGTGCCGGATCTCTTATCCGGCAACATATCTACTTATCAAACCGGAAATAGCTGATATTTCCGGTTTTTTTATGTCTGTTTCCCCTTTGGCATAATCTGAAATATTTGCCTGAATGCGCTGCATCAATGAATAACTATTCTTCTGTTCGCATACTTACCCTCTTTTGCATTGCAACAGGGATAGTCTTTCATGTCAGCAGTAACAGAATCACAGCCAGCCAAAAAATGGGCGATGCCCGACACGCTGGTGATTATTTTTTTCGTCGCCATTTTAACCAGTCTGGCGACATGGGTTGTTCCCGTCGGGATGTTCGACAGCCAGGAAGTGCAATATCAGGTTGATGGACAAACCAAAACCCGTAAAGTCGTTGATCCCCACTCTTTCCGCATTCTGACCAATGAAGCCGGTGAAGAGCAGTATCACCCGGTTAAGTTCTTTACCACCGGAGATGAGCGCCCAGGCCTGATGAATTTTCCGTTCGAAGGCTTAACCTCCGGCTCGAAATTCGGCACTGCGGTCGGCATCATTATGTTTATGCTGGTCATTGGCGGCGCATTTGGCATCGTTATGCGTACCGGCACCATTGATAACGGCATCCTGGCGCTCATCCGCCATACGCGGGGCAACGAGGTCCTCTTTATCCCAGTGCTGTTTATTCTCTTCTCCTTAGGCGGCGCGGTGTTTGGCATGGGGGAAGAGGCGGTTGCCTTTGCCATTATCATCGCGCCGCTGATGGTCCGGCTAGGTTACGACAGTATCACCACCGTTCTGGTTACCTATATCGCGACTCAGATTGGTTTCGCCAGCTCATGGATGAACCCATTTTGCGTGGTGGTCGCGCAAGGTATTGCGGGGGTGCCAGTGCTCTCTGGTTCCGGTCTGCGCATCGTGGTCTGGGTGGTTGCTACGCTAATAGGACTAACCTTCACGCTGGCCTATGCGGCACGCATCAAAAAGAATCCGCTTTTGTCCCGGGTACATGAATCCGACCGCTTCTTTCGCGAGCAGCAGGACGAGGTCGTGGAACGACGCTTCACGCTCGGTGACTGGCTGGTACTGATGGTGCTGACGGGCGTGATCGTGTGGGTCATTTGGGGCGTTATCGTCCACGCATGGTTTATTCCTGAGATCGCCAGTCAGTTCTTCACGATGGGCCTGGTGATTGGCATTATCGGCGTCGTGTTTCGGCTCAACGGCATGACGGTCAACATCATGGCCTCCTCATTCACTGAGGGAGCACGAATGATGATTGCCCCTGCCCTGCTGGTTGGTTTTGCCAAGGGCATTTTACTGCTGGTCGGTAATGGAGAGGCGGGTGAAGCCAGCGTGTTAAACACTCTGCTGCACAGTATTGCCAACGGCATTAGCGGGCTGGATAACGCCATAGCGGCGTGGTTTATGCTGTTGTTCCAGGCGGTGTTTAATTTCTTCGTCACCTCCGGCTCCGGTCAGGCAGCATTGACCATGCCGCTGTTAGCGCCGCTGGGCGATCTGGTTGGCGTCAACCGTCAGGTTACCGTGCTGGCCTTCCAGTTTGGCGACGGATTCAGCCATATTATCTATCCGACATCGGCATCTCTGATGGCTACGTTAGGTGTTTGTCGGGTGGATTTTCGTAACTGGCTGAAGGTAGGTGCTACGCTGTTGGGGCTGCTGTTTATTATGTCCAGCGTGGTGGTGATTGGTGCGCAGATAATGGGTTACCATTAAAAAGCGCGCGTCCGGCCTACTCGATTTCTCGACGCAGTAGGCCGGATGAACAGAGGTTACTCAGCTTCTTCCTGCTTTTCGGCTTTCGCACCTTCATTCTTGGCGTTGCGGGTCATCCACAGCGACAGGGCTTTCAGCGAATCCGGAGTGAACTCGTCGCAACGCGCGGTAATTTCTTCCGGCGTCAGCCAGCAAACTTCGCTAATTTCTTCTTCCTGTAGCGCGAACGGTCCGTGGGAAACACAGCTAAACAGCCCGCCCCATACGCGACAGTTCTGGTCTTCAAAGTAAAACTGACCATGCTCGGCAAACGGCACGCCCGCAATCCCCAGTTCCTCTTCTGCTTCACGGCGCGCTGATTCCAGCATCTGCTCGTCAGCCTGAACAACACCGCCTGCGGTGGCATCCAGCATACCGGGCAAAAAATCTTTTGTCTCAGTGCGACGTTGAACCAGAATTTTGCCCATACCATCATGCACAACGATATACGTTGCACGATGGCGTAAGCGTTGCGCCCGCATTTGTTCCCGGCTGGACTGTGCAATGACTTCGTTGTCTTCATTCACAATATCCACCCATTCAGTACTTGCCAAACGACGCTGTTCCACCATCAGGAAACCTTCTTTTTTCTGGCGCTCTTACGGCGCGTTTATGTTTGTGGGGTAAATTACGGATTAATCTCGACCTGTGCAATAACACTTTGATCATTGAGTGCCATTACGCTGAGAACATTATCATCCAGGATCCCGTAACTTGCCGCAAAGCCCCCTTTAGGGATGCTTACCGAGCCGGGATTGAAATAATAGATATCCTCGCGCAGCTCAGCAACCGGCAGATGAGTATGCCCATAAACCAGAACATCGCCCGCATTGAGCGCCGGAATATGTTGCGGGCCAAAAAGATGTCCGTGCGTCAAAAAGAGTCGCAGGTTTTCTGTCAGAATTTGCTGCCACGGCGCAGTCATCGGAAAATGCAAGAGCATCTGATCCACTTCGCTGTCGCAATTACCACGCACCGCAATAATTCGCGATGCCTGTTCATTCAGCCGTTCTGCAACCTGCGCAGGTGCATAGCCTTCTGGAAGCGCATTACGCGGCCCGTGGTTTAAAACATCACCCAATATCACCAGCCATTGCGCACCGCTTGCAGCAAACCGTTCGAGTACGCGTTCCGTGGCTGGCAACGAACCATGAATGTCCGATGCGAACATCAGTTTCATCACTCACTCCTCGCTGAAAAGTACCTTGTAATGATACTGGATTACGGCCCGTTTTTCAGCAGGAACGCTACGCTGAAAGCGCGATAAAACGCTGTACTGAAGCGCGCTGCCACTGGAAGGTGGCGTATTCCGCAAGCGCTTCCGGAACCTCATCGCCATTCAGGACCAGGCGATTAAGCATTAGCGCTAAATCACAGTCAGCGATACACCATTCACCAAATAAATTCTGCTTACCGTGGCTCAGTAAACTGCCGGCAGTAGCGAACAATTTTTCCGCACTGGCTTTTCCCGCTTCGCTTAACGGTCCTTTCTTCACGCCAGCAAAAACGACATCCGTTGAGCGTTCTTCACGGATAGGCATTAAATCGCTGCGGATCCACGCCTGAACCTGGCGCGCCCGCGCGCGTTTTTGCACATCGTGCGGATAGATACGCTCCCACTGTGGCGGCGCGAAGCTCTCTTCGAGGAATTCCGTAATCGCTGATGATTCGCTCAGTTCAAAACCATCGATCTCAAGAACCGGCACGCGGCGCGTCAAGGCGTAACCTTGCCATGAAGGTTGCAAATGTTCACCACTGTTGAGATCAACAGTTTTCAGCGTAAAAGGCAGCCCTTTCTCTTGCAGAGCGACATAAACAGACAGCACGTAAGGGGAGAAAAAATTGGCATCTGACCACAGCGTAATTGCAGGTTTGCTCATAATGTCCTCTGAAGTGTATTAGCTTGCCTTCAAAATATAGAGTCTTTCTCTCGCTGTCACTTGATGAAAACTCAAGCACGCCAACAGGCTCTATACTTGTTATGACCCGGTTCATGACAAAACGGATGCTGAAAATGATCGATCTCTATTACACGCCATCGCCAAACGGTCACAAAATCACGTTGTTTCTTGAAGAGGCGCAGCTGCAATACCGTCTGATTCATGTCGATATCAGCAAAGGTAGCCAGTTTCACCCCGATTTTCTGCAGATCTCGCCGAACAATAAAATCCCGGCCATTATCGATCATGCCCCGGTGGACGGCGGAAGGCCCATCAGCTTGTTTGAGTCCGGAGAAATTTTACTCTATCTGGCGGAAAAGAGCGGTAAGCTGCTCAGCGGTGAATTACGCGAACGCCACACCACGCTGCAGTGGCTGTTCTGGCAGGTCAGCGGTCTGGGTCCTATGCTGGGGCAGAATCATCATTTCAGTCATTACGCTCCGCAAACGATCCCTTACGCCATTGAAAGATACCAGGTTGAAACCCAGCGCCTGTACAACGTGATGAATAAACGTCTGGAATCGTCACCCTGGCTGGGAGGCGATCACTACAGCATTGCCGACATTGCAAGCTGGCCGTGGATCCACGCCCATCAACGTCAGCGCATCGACCTCGACAACTACCCGGCGGTCAATAACTGGCATGAACGCATTCGTACACGTCCCGCGACTGAACGCGCCATGCAGCACGCACAAAGCGAGAAGCGATGACGCAATTCGGTTCTCGTGTATCATGCAAAGGTTCATACATGGAGGAAACCTGCAATGTCACAACCTGACGCTATTATTCGTATAAAAAACCTTCGTCTGCGCACTTTTATCGGCATCAAAGAAGAGGAGATCCTTAACCGCCAGGATATCGTCATCAACATTGCCATTCACTATCCGGCAGACAAAGCCCGTACCAGCGAAGATATCAACGACGCGCTGAATTATCGCACAATCACCAAAAGCATCATTGCCCACGTGGAGGGTAACCGCTTCTCATTATTAGAAAAATTAACTCAAGATGTGCTCGATATCGCACGCGAACATCACTGGGTCACTTATGCTGAAGTGGAGATAGATAAACTTCACGCATTGCGTTACGCCGACTCAGTTTCTATGACGCTGAGCTGGCAGCGCTAAAACGTAACCCGGGAGGCGACATGCAGATTCTGATTACCGGCGGTACTGGCCTGATTGGACGTCATCTGATCCCCTGCCTGCTGGAACTGGGGCATCAGATAATTGTAGTGACACGTACCCCTGATAAGGCTCGTCAGATTCTCGACTCTCGGGTCACGTTATGGAAAGGACTGGAAGAGCGGCAGCATCTCAATGACATTGATGCCGTGATTAACCTTGCCGGAGAACCTATTGCAGATAAGCGCTGGAGCGCACAACAAAAGGAACGCCTGTGCCAGAGCCGTTGGGGCATTACGCAGAAACTGGTCGATTTAATCAATGCCAGCGAGACGCCGCCCTCAGTGTTAATCTCCGGTTCCGCTATCGGTTACTACGGCGATTTGGGCGAAGTTGTGGTTACGGAAGAAGAGCCACCGCATAATGAATTTACCCATAAGCTATGTGCCCGCTGGGAGCAAATTGCCAGCACTGCGCAAAGCGAAAAAACTCGCGTGTGTATGCTGCGTACCGGCGTGGTACTAGCCTCTGCTGGCGGTATTCTGGCGAAAATGGTCCCGCCGTTTCGTCTTGGCTTAGGCGGCCCAATCGGTAACGGACGACAGTATATGGCCTGGATCCATGTTGATGATATGGTCAACGGAATTATCTGGCTGCTGAATAATGATCTACGCGGTCCCTTCAATATGGTTTCGCCATACCCGGTGCACAATGAGCAGTTTGCCCACGCGCTGGGACACGCTCTAAACCGCCCTGCCATTCTGCGCATTCCCGCCACCGCTATGCGGCTGCTGATGGGGGAATCTTCAGTACTGGTCCTCGGCGGGCAGCGAGCATTACCCAAACGCCTGGAAGCGTCCGGTTTTGCATTTCGCTGGTACGATTTAGAAGAAGCGCTGGCAGATGTGATCCGATAATCCCGTAGCTCTATTCACGGTCGCTGTTGTGGTGGTAAGGTTATAGGCCAGATTTCCGCAATGGCGACGTTATGGCGATAATTTCGACTCCCCGACTTACCCTCTCCTTATTTAAATTTTCTGACTGGTCATTTTTCCAGAGATTACGTGAATGCCCGGAAGTCATGCGCTATATGGGTGATATTGCCCCAGCGAAAGACACGCGGCTGTTATTCGCCAGACGTCTGGCTGCACAGCATACTTTTGTCATCCGCGAGCATAACAAATCAACGCCTCTCGGTGATATTGGTTTGCAAATCAGCCATTTATACCCACACGAGGCCGACCTCGGCTACGCCATTTTGCCTGAAGCTCAGGGGAAAGGGATTGCCAGCGAAGCCGTGACGGCAGTGTGCCAGTACGCTTTCGAGCGCACGGACGTCACGGCGATAAACGCTTACGCACTCGCGGAGAATAAGGGTTCTGTTCGTATTCTGGAAAAAACGGGGTTTGTGCGTACCCAGGTACTGGAAAAGGCGTATGAGATTGATGGCATCGCCTACGACGACTGGGTGTTTCGGCTGGAGCGCGACGCGCTAAAATTGTAAGCCCGGAAAACGTAACGCCTCCGGGCAGGTGATTTACTTCAACGAACCTTTGAGGAACTGCTGCAAACGTGGACTTTGCGGATTACCGAATACCTGCTCCGGGTCGCCCTCTTCCTCAATTTTCCCCTGATGCAGGAAAATCACGTGCGTGGAAACATGACGGGCAAACCCCATTTCGTGAGTCACCACCACCATGGTTTTCCCCTCTTCGGCCAGCTGTTGCATAATGCGCAGCACTTCACCCACCAGCTCAGGATCTAGTGCCGACGTGGGCTCATCAAACAGCAACACTTCCGGCTCCATCGCCAGCGCACGGGCAATGGAAACACGCTGCTGCTGACCACCGGACAGATGCACCGGATATTTGCCCTGCGCGCGCTCATCAATGCCCACTTTAGCCAGATACTTCACCGCACGGTCGCGGGCTTCCTGTTTGCTCAGCCCCAACACCTGGATCGGCGCTTCCATGACGTTTTCCAGCACCGTCATGTGGCTCCACAGATTAAAGTGCTGAAAGACCATTGTCAGACGCGTGCGCAGCAGGCGCAGCTGATTTTTGTCCGCAACCTTGAGCTGACCGTCTTTGTCGCGCACCAGACCAATGTTCTGACCACTGACTACAATCGACCCGGCGCTTGGTTTCTCAAGAAAGTTAATGCAGCGCAGGAAGGTACTTTTACCGGAACCTGACGAGCCAATAATACTGATAACATCACCCGCGTTGGCCTGCAGCGACACCCCTTTCAGCACTTCATGTTCGCCGTAGTGCTTATGTAAATCGATAACGTTTAATTTATTTTCAGACATCGTGTTACTCGAATCATTTAGAGGATACATGCTGCAACCAGCGTTTTTCCGCTTTACGGAACAGGCTAATCAGGACATACGAAATAATCAAATACAGTACAGCGGCAATACCGAAGGCGGTAAACGGCTGATACGTTGCCGAGTTGATATCGCGGGCGATTTTCAACAGGTCAGGTACCGTTGCGGTAAACGCCAGCGCCGTGGAGTGCAGCATTAAAATGACTTCATTGCTGTAAGCCGGCAACGCAATACGCAGCGCGGAAGGTAAAATAATGCATCGATACAGTTTGAATGACGAGAAACCGTATGCGCGAGCAGCCTCAATCTCACCGTGAGGCACGGAACGGATAGCCCCGGCGAAAATCTCAGTGGTATAGGCGCAGGTATTCAGCGTCAGCGCCAGCACGGTGCAATTCAGCCCGCTGCGGAAAAACGCGTTGAGGAAGTCCGTGCCTTTGACTATCTCCAGCGTATACATCCCGGAATAAAACACCAGTAGCTGAACGTACAGCGGCGTGCCACGAAAAATATAGGTGAACAGCCAGATAGGGAACTGAATAAATTTATTACTGGAAACGCGGCCAATAGCCAAAAAGAGCGCAAGTATTCCGCCCATCACTACTGAAGAAATCAAAAGCCACAGGGTGATAGCGACGCCAGTGTAGCGATATCCGTCGGTCCACAGCAGGGACTTCCAGTATTCCTGAATAATCTCGATCACAGGTCAGCCCTCTTCACACCCACGGAATAGCGGCGCTCAAGGTACAGCAGCACACCATTAGAAACAGTGGTAAACACCAGATAGATGACCCCGCACACGACGGCAAAATAGAACGGCTCCCAGGTACTCTTCCCGGCAAGCTGGGTCGCTTTCACCACGTCTTCCAGGCCGAGCAGCGACACCAGTGCCGTGGCCTTAAGAATAACCTGCCAGTTATTACCGATTCCCGGTAAGGCATAACGCATCATCGCCGGGAACATAATGCGACGAAATATTTGTGAGCTGGTAAAGCCAAACGCCGTCGCGGCTTCAATATGGCCTTTTGGTACAGCCATAAACGCACCGCGAAAAGTTTCGGTAAAGTAGGCGCCGTAGATAAATCCAAGGGTGATAATGCCCGCAACCATCGGATCGATATCAATCTGGCCGATACCGATGGCATCGGTAATGGTATTCAGCGCGATTTGTAATCCGTAGAAGATGAGCAGCATTAAGACCAGATCGGGCACACCGCGGATTAGCGTTGTGTACCCTTCGAAAATAAGCCCCATTGCCCGGCTTTGCGACAGCTTTGCTGCTGCGCCGACAAGACCTATCAGAACCGCCAGTACCACCGAGCTGAGTGCCAGCTCCAGCGTAACAATTGCGCCCTGTAAAATAACACCTGAAAAGCCATACAACATGCTGCCTGTCCTGTCGTGTGTGGTGGAGTAGTAAGCCTCTTTTGATTTCAGACTAACCGTTAAATGCCGGATGGCGGCTTTGCCTTATCCGGCCTACAAAATCACCGTAGGCCTGATAAGCGCAGCGCCATCAGGCATAAATTCAACGCGTCAAAAATCTACGGGCTTTATCAGCACCTGCGGTAATTAACCGCCGTAAACATCAAAATCGAAGTACTTTTTCGCCAGCTTCTCGTAAGTCCCGTCAGCTCGCATTTCGGCAAAGGCTTTGTTCAGCGCTTCGCGCAGCTCGTTATCGTCTTTGCGCAGCCCCATACCGGTACCCACGCCGAACAACTTCTCGTCTTTCACAGACGGACCGCCAAATTTGTAATCTTTACCGACTGGCTGTTTCAGGAAGCCTTCGCTGGCCGCGACTTCATCCTGGAACGCGGCGTCAATACGCCCGGCAGTCAGGTCAGAATAGATATTGTCCTGCCCCTGATAAGAGACAATCTCAATACCTTTTGGCGCCCAGTGTTCGTTGCCGAACGTTTCCTGGGTGGTGCCCTGCAGCACACCAACACGTTTACCTTTCAGCGACTCAATGGTCGGCTGAATAGCTGAATCTTTAGCGACAACCAGACGCGAGTCGGCTGCATAAAGCTTGTCAGTAAAAGCGATTTCCTGCTGACGTTTTTCAGTAATGGAAAGCGAGGACATGATGGCATCGATTTTCTTCGCTTTTAGCGAAGGGATCAGCGCATCCAGCGGGTTTTCCACGAAAGTACATTGCGTATTAATACGTTTGCACAGCTCTTTAGCCAGATCGATATCAAAACCGACTAATTCACCCTGTGCATTTTTCGATTCGAACGGCGCATAAGTAGGATCAGTACCGATACGAATTTTTTGCGGAATGGCTGCAAATGCTGCGGTAGCACTGGAGAAAGCCAGAACCAGAGAAAGAGACAACACCAGTTTTTTCATAACTATCCTCAACAGACTGTCTTTTATAGGGGATCTTTACAGGACCAGGTGCAGTTATCGTGCCATTAATCAGGCCGACAAGGCAAAGTATTCTACCCTGCCGGCGGTATTTATTTGCATGAAAAGCGCTTAAGTATGCACTCATGCTTATTAAGTCAGCGATAAAAGCACCAAAACAGTGCACTGAATGTATTATGCACCGTAATGGTTACCCGCAATGGTGCAGTCAATTCCCCACGCCGCTGTATTAATCGCCGTAGACATTAAAATTAAAATATTTGCTCGCCATTTTGTCGTAGGTGCCGTCTTTACGCAGTTCACCCAGCGCTTTGTCGAAAGCGGCTTTCAGCTCTGCATCATCTTTGCGCAAGCCAATCCCGGTTCCGTCGCCAAAGTATTTTTTATCTTTCACCGAAGGACCTGCAAAGTCGTAGTCCTTACCGGCAGGTTGCTTCAGGAAGCCTTCGCTGGCCGCGACTTCATCCTGCAGTGCTGCGTCGAGACGACCCGCCGTCAGGTCAGAATAGATAAGATCCTGGTTCGCATAGGCCACCACATCCACGCCTTTGCTACGCCAGTTGTCATTGGCATAGGCTTCCTGAGTAGAGCCTTGCAGCACGCCAACGTGTTTACCCTTGAGGGAGTCCAGAGTCGGTTTAATTGGGGAACCTTTCGCGGCGATCAGCCGTGAGTCTGCTGCGTAAAGTTTGTCTGAGAATGCAATCTCTTGCTGACGCTTCTCGGTGATAGAAAGCGAGGAGATAATGGCATCAATTTTTTTCGCTTTCAGCGACGGGATCAGCGCATCAAAGTCGCTGGCAACCCAAGTACATTTGATCTGCATGCGCTTACACATCTCATTTCCCAGATCGATATCAAAGCCGACGAAGTCGCCTTTGGCATCTTTAGAGGAAAAAGGTGCGTACGTTGTATCTGTACCAATACGAACCGTCTGCGGAAGTGCTGCGTAGCTGGCCGCGGTGGCGGAGAGTCCTACCAGCAAAGACAAAGCAAGAACCGTCTTCTTCATACATAACCCTCAAGTGGCGTAATTTTATTATGTTTTACGTTGTGTTGTGTGTTTGCAGACTTTTTCATGCAGGTCTTATGCCATTTTCGCGTCGATGAGGATATTCGACGTTAAATATGTTAATAAAACGTTGCAATAATGTCCTGATTTTGAAGATAGCAGGTCTGACGGTTGAACCGCAGCGTTTCGTTGAGTTTTAACGAATTAAATGTTGAGGATATGATCGCGGTTACAAAATTGCCCTGAAACAGGGCAACGGATGTTTCTTTGCACGCTGATGGAACGGCTTACGCCCCTTGCCAGCGGGTGAACAGGTCCTGCGGAAGGGTAATATCAAACTGGTCAAGCACGCGATTAACCGTTTGATTAATCACATCATCGAGCGTTTGTGGACGATGATAGAACGCCGGGACTGGTGGCATAATCACTGCGCCAATTTCTGCCGCCTGGGTCATGAGGCGCAGATGCCCCAGATGCAGCGGCGTTTCGCGTACACACAGCACCAGCGGACGACGTTCTTTCAACACCACATCTGCCGCACGGGTAAGCAACCCATCGGTGTAACTGTGGACAATGCCGGAAAGGGTTTTGATTGAACACGGCAGGATAACCATGCCGGCGGTCTGAAAAGAGCCGGAGGAGATACTGGCGGCGATATCGCGCGTATCATGATTCACATTTGCCAGCGCCTGCACGTCGCGCACAGAGAGGTCCGTTTCCAGTGCCAGCGTCTGCCGGGCAGCGGCACTCATCACCAGATGGGTTTCCACATCGGTAACGTCACGCAAAACCTGCAGCAGGCGCACGCCGTAAATTGCCCCGCTTGCGCCAGAAATACCAATGATGAGTCGTTTCATGTGTAATAGCCCTTACTTGCTCAGGGCCGACTTTGCAGGAAATTACGATGAGTTGCAAGCAAGGGTGCAGGTTGCGCCCTTGCTTGCGAGCAAACATTAACCTTCGTTGTGCATTTCAAGGTTTTCCGCTTCGTTCTGACGCAATACCGCTTTAGCATCATCATTACGCAGGGAGTCGAGGAAATCGAGATATTGCTGGTCGACGTCTTTGGTGACGTACACACCGTTAAACACTGAACATTCAAACTGCTGAATATCCGGATTCTCAGCACGGACAGCTTCAATCAGATCGTTCAGGTCCTGGAAGATCAGACCATCTGCGCCGATTATCTGGCGAATCTCGTCCACTTCACGACCATGCGCAATCAGCTCCGTCGCCGTAGGCATATCGATGCCATAAACGTTCGGGAAGCGAATTTCCGGGGCGGCAGAGGCCAGATACACCTTCTTCGCTCCGGCTTCACGCGCCATCTCGATAATCTGTTCTGAAGTGGTGCCGCGCACGATGGAGTCATCCACCAGCAGCACGTTTTTATCACGGAATTCCGCACGGTTAGCGTTCAGCTTACGGCGCACTGATTTACGGCGCAGCTGCTGGCCCGGCATGATAAAGGTGCGTCCCACATAGCGGTTTTTCACAAACCCCTGACGGTACGGCTTACCGAGAATGCGGGCAATTTCCAGCGCGATATCGCAGGAGGTTTCCGGGATTGGGATGACTACGTCGATGTCCAGATCTTCCCACTCACGGGCAATTTTTTCGCCAAGCTTAGTCCCCATATTCACACGGGCGCTGTAGACGGAAATCTTGTCGATAAAGGAGTCAGGACGAGCGAAGTAAACGTATTCAAACAGACACGGATTGCTCACCGGGTTATCAGCACACTGACGGGTAAACAGCTGGCCTTTTTCGGTGATATACACCGCTTCGCCAGGGGCTACGTCGCGCAGGAATTCAAAGCCCAACGTGTCCAGCGCTACGCTCTCAGACGCCACCATGTACTCGGTACGGCCATCGCCAATATCGCGTTTGCCCATTACCAGCGGACGGATACCGTTAGGGTCGCGGAAGGCAACCATACCGTGACCGATAATCATCGCCACGCAAGCATAGGCGCCGCGAATCTGGCGGTTGGTTGCCGCAATGGCAGCAAAAATATTGTCGGCCTCCAGCGGGTAATGGCGGAAGTTATCCAGCTCGCTGGCGAAAATATTCAGCAGAATTTCAGAATCTGAAGTGGTATTGATGTGGCGGCGCTTTTCTTCAAACAGCTTTTTACGCAACTCATGCGCGTTGGTCAGGTTGCCATTATGGGCAAGAGTGATGCCATACGGTGAGTTGACGTAAAAAGGTTGAGCTTCGGAGGCGCTGGAGCTGCCAGCCGTTGGGTAACGCACATGACCGATGCCCATATTGCCCTGCAAACGCTGCATATGGCGCGCTTCAAAAATATCGCTCACCATTCCGTTTGCTTTACGCAAGCGGAAGCAGTTGTTAGCATCAATGGTGATGATGCCCGCAGCATCCTGACCACGATGCTGGAGCACCGTTAACGCGTCATAAATCGACTGGTTTACCGGCATAACACCGGCGATACCGACAATACCGCACATACGTCTTTTCCTCGTTCAGCAACGACCCAAAGTTTATACTTTGGGCAAGAAACTTGACGAGCTTTGCAGATAGTCAAAGAACCATCTGATGATGAAACTGAACTGCGGAATCAGCTGCGACTTACCCCAGTCTTCACTTTTCGACAGACCGGTAAAGGTATCGAGAAAGAACAGTATGGCGGCAACGATCAACGCTCCACGCAAAGCACCGAAGCAGATCCCCAACACCCTGTCGGTACCCGACAGTCCTGTTTTCTCTACCAGTTGGCCTATCACAAAGTTAACGATAGCGCCGACGATAAGTGTCGCGATGAACAGTATCGCGATAGCAATCCCATTTCGAACCAGTTCGTCTTCAAAGCCCGTAAACCAGACAGACAGGTAAGTGTAGTAATGGCTGGCGACAAAGAAAGCACAACCCCAAGTCACCAACGATAATGCTTCACGAACAAAGCCACGGATCAGGCTAACCAGACAGGAAAAACCAATCACCGCGATAATGGCGTAATCAATCCAGACCATATGTGTCCCACGATTTTACGCCCTGTCGTCCTGTTCGGGGCGCATTCTAACAGAAAAAGAAAACGTTTGCGTAGGGATTTCCTTTCCACGCGTAAATAAAAATGGCGCTGAAAAAATCTTCAACGCCATACCGTTTTATGCCTCTTCGGGCACTGCCGGATAGCGGTGAAAACACCGTATCCGGCCTGAATCAGAGCTGCGCCGTAAACAGCGCAATCCCTTAATTAGGGGTGTACCCCATCACGACGCCACTCAGACCAGAGATCTTCTGCAGCTCGCCCAGCGAGTTCTTTAGCTTATCTTTGGAGGCGTCCGGCCCGACGAGAATGCGGGTTATTTTACCCTGCACCGGCGTTGACGGGGAAGTATATACCCGGAAGCCCGCGCCACGAAGTTTACCCACGATCTCATTGACCTTATCCGCATTTTTCAGTGCACCGAGCTGTACAACGTACGCTTTGCCGGTTGGGGCTGGCGCTTCTTCAGCGGCCGGTTTCGGCGCAGGAGTCGGTGTCGGCGTCGGAGCGACGGCAACAGGCTGCGGTTTCGGTTTAGGTTTCGGTGGTTCCACAGGCGCAGGGACAGGATCTAATTCCGCGCTGTTTGTCGTCGTCAAACGTGATGGATCCAACGATGGCGCGGCAGCATCACCCGCACGCACCTCTTCTGCCGCCCCTTCCGGCGGCTGAGTCGGCAGCGCCTGCGTTGCTGCAGGCATCATGTCTGGTTCATCGCGATCACCGGGTTTAGGCACCAGTGGGATCGCTGCAAATTCATCCTGATAATGCTTTTTCTGCCCGTCAAGCAGCCCGGGAAGCACAATTACCCCGAGCGCGACTAGCACAATTGTGCCGACTAATCGATTCTGAAACTTACTCGCCACCGCTTCTCCCCACGTCTATTACTTCCATGACATGTGCGACAGTGTGAAAGGATCCACACACCAACACGGTATCTTCTGGCTTCGCCTCAGCAAGTGCTGCAGACCATGCCTGCGCCACGCTGTCATAAGCGTTGCCTTTGCCCAGGTGCTCCAGCAGTTGTTCTGCCGTTGCGCCACGCGGCCCTTCCAGGGGCGCACAGTACCAGACGTCAACCACGCTTTTTAACCAGGCTAACGTACCGGCAATATCTTTATCATGTAGCATACCGATAACCGCAAGTACACGCCCGCTTTTCACTAACTTTTTCAGACGTCCGGTCAGATACTCTGCCGCATGCGGGTTATGGGCAACATCGAAAATCACTCGCGGCGACTCGCTCACAATCTGGAAGCGCCCCGGTAAAATCGCGCGTTCGATGCCGTCACGAATCGCCTGCTCGCTAACGTTCAGCCCGCTTGCGCGCAGCGCGGCCAGCGCGGTAGCAGCATTAGGTTGTGGCACCTGCGGCAACGGCAAATGCGCCAACGTTCCATGAGCATCCGTAAACGACCAGTCGTTCTCAGTAACCGCATAGCGCCAGTCTACGCCGCAGCGTTGCAAAATCGCCCCGCACTCTTGCGCGACATCCGCGATGGTGTAAGGCATTTCAGGCTCGCCGACGATAGCCGGTTTCTCTGCACGGAAAATGCCCGCCTTCTCACGACCAATACTTTCGCGATCCGGGCCCAGCCAGTCAGTATGGTCAAGCGCAATACTGGTGACTACAGCGACATCGGCATCGACGATATTGGTGGCGTCAAGGCGGCCGCCTAATCCCACTTCGAGAATAACGACATCCAGTTGGGCCTGTTTAAACAGCCAGAGTGCCGATAACGTACCGTATTCAAAGTAAGTCAGGGAAATATCACCACGAGCGTCTTCAATCTCAGCAAACGAGGCGGTATGGGCTGATTCCGGCAGTTCCCCCCCCTGCACGCGTACGCGTTCCGTGTAGCGCACCAGATGAGGCGAACTATATACCCCAACTTTATATCCTGCCGCAGTCAGCACAGATTCCAGCGTACGACAGGTCGTGCCTTTTCCGTTGGTTCCTGCCACCGTAAACACAAATGGCGCGGGTTTCAATACACCCAGTTTGCGCGCTACCTGGCTTACGCGCTCAAGGCCAAGATCGATGGTTTTACTGTGCAGGTTTTCCAGATAAGAAAGCCACGACGCCAGGGGCGACGCGGCTTGAGGAATACGTTTATTGTCCATGATGCCTGTAATTTTATTACGTAGATTAAAGCAAAAGGCAGCGCCAGTTGGCCCTGCCCTTTTTTACTCGTCGTCTTTCAAGCTGCAGGTGTGTTGGCTGCTCTCGCTCACCCGAATCACTTGCCCGTGCAAGCTCATCGGGGTTCACTCTCTTGCCGTCTTCCTGCAACTCGAAATCCATAGAGTAAGTTATCAGGCTTCTGATTCCTGATCGGGTACCGGAGATACCACCTCGCCTTCACGCGGCTCATCCGGATTCGGCGCAGGAAGATTCATCAGCTTCGCCAGGATGCTTGCCAGTTTCAGGCGCATTTCCGGACGGCGGACGATCATATCGATAGCGCCTTTTTCAATCAGGAACTCGCTGCGCTGGAATCCCGGCGGCAGTTTCTCACGTACGGTTTGCTCGATAACACGCGGACCCGCGAAGCCGATCAGTGCTTTCGGTTCTGCAATGTTGAGATCGCCCAGCATCGCGAAGCTTGCGGAAACACCACCCATTGTTGGGTCGGTCAGTACAGAAATATACGGTAAACCGCGTTCCTGCATTTTCGCCAGCGCAGCAGAGGTTTTTGCCATCTGCATCAGAGACATCAGCGCTTCCTGCATACGCGCCCCGCCAGAAGCGGAGAAGCAGATCAGCGGACAGTTGTCTTCCAGTGCCTGCTCAACGGCACGGACAAAACGCGCACCGACCACAGAGCCCATGGAGCCGCCCATAAACGCGAACTCGAATGCCGCAGCGACGACCGGCATACCATGCAGCGTGCCTTTCATCACCACCAGCGCATCTTTCTCGCCGGTTTCTTTCTGCGCAGAAGCCAGTCTGTCTTTGTATTTTTTGGAGTCACGAAACTTCAGCACGTCTTTCGGCTCAAGCTCGCTACCCAGTTCCACAAGAGAACCTTCATCTAACAGGCTATGCAGGCGATTGCGCGCCGACATGCGCATATGATGGTCACACTTCGGACAGACCTCAAGATTACGTTCCAGCTCAGCACGGTATAAAACCTGACCGCAGCTATCACACTTGGTCCACACCCCTTCAGGAATGCTTGCCTTGCGGGTGGGAGTAATGTTGCTTTTAATTCGTTCAATCCAGCTCATTGGTGACCTTTCTGCCTGAACCCTAGTCAGCTTTGTTATAAGGGGCGCATAATGCCATTTTTGCCCCTAACAGACCATGAATGTTGCACATTAAAACATAACAGCCCGAAACTTTGGATAAAAAAGTGGTCGAACCGCTGAGTTACTTTCTATTTTGCAGCCCGTGACGCAGCACGCTTATGGCGAATTACTTCAATCACCCCCGGCAATACGGAAAGGACGATAATCGCCACAATCAGTAATTTCAGGTTTTCCTGGACAATCGGCAGATCGCCGAA
Organism: Citrobacter sp. Cf125; assembly: GCF_030333935.1. Classification (NCBI taxonomy): domain Bacteria; kingdom Pseudomonadati; phylum Pseudomonadota; class Gammaproteobacteria; order Enterobacterales; family Enterobacteriaceae; genus Citrobacter; species Citrobacter sp. Cf125. The sequence continues at coordinate 1,040,087 of NZ_JAOWEY010000022.1, forward strand.
CAGGTAGCCTGCGTAGGTGAACAACAATACCCACAGCAATGCACCTACGACGTTATACATCGCAAAGTGACGGTAGGACATATGTCCCATACCGGCAACAAACGGCGCAAATGTGCGCACGATAGGCACGAAACGCGCCAGGATAATCGTCTTACCGCCATGACGCTCGTAGAACGCATGGGTTTTATCCAGGTAGCTGCGGCGGAAAATTTTGGAGTTCGGGTTACTGAAAAGTTTTTCCCCGAACAATCGGCCAATCGTGTAGTTCACTGCATCGCCCACAATCGCCGCCACAATCATCAGTGCCACCATCAGATGAACATTGAGATCATTGGTCGGCAGCGCAGAAAGCGCACCAGCAACAAACAGCAGCGAGTCTCCTGGCAGGAATGGTGTCACCACCAGCCCGGTTTCACAGAACAGGATCAGAAACAGAATGGCGTATACCCAGATACCGTATTCCGCAACCAGCTCCGCCAGGTGCACATCAATGTGCAGGATAAAATCGATAAGAAAGTAAATCAGGTCCATAGTTTTGCCTTTATACGACTCAAATTAGTCCGCCAGAAATAGCGGGCCCATAGGCGGTTTTGGCAGGTCGAACCGGTCCGGGTAATCTACTGCAACCAGATACAGTCCTTCCGCTTTCGCCGTTGCCGCTGCCAGCGTTCTGTCCTTTGCCGCTAACAGTTCTGCTATCCAGCTCTCCGGCTGGTTGTTGGCGCCAACTTCCATCAGGCTGCCGACAATATTCCTGACCATATGATGTACAAAGGCATTCGCTTTAATATCCACCACCACATATGCACCGAAACGTTCAACGTTAATGTGCATCACGTTACGCCACGGTGTGCGCGACTGGCACTGTACCGCACGGAACGAGGTAAAATCATTTTCGCCAATCAGACACTGGGCTGCACGATGCATACGCTCAGCGTCCAGCGGTTCATAATAATGGGTTACCCCTTTACCCAAAACCGCAGGGCGCAACCGATGATTGTAGATGATGTAGCGATAACGGCGAGCCGTAGCGCTAAATCTGGCATGAAAATCATCAGGTACAGCTTTCACCCAGCGCACGGCGATGTCACCAGGTAAATTCGCATTTACCCCCAGTGTCCAGGCCGCATCTTTACGCTGAGCAGTGGTTTCAAAATGCACGACCTGCCCAGTGCCATGAACGCCCGCATCCGTGCGACCTGCACAAAAAACATTAATGCGTTCGTTCGCCACCTGAGAAAGCGCTTTTTCCAGTTTTTCCTGAACGCTACGCACTTCGTTCTGGCGCTGCCAGCCATAATATTTGCTGCCGTCATACTCAATGCCCAGCGCAATTTTATGGGTTGACGGCTGTTGCTGGTCAGACATTAGTACAGGTACTCCTGCACCAGTTTTTCCGCAATTTTCACCGCCATTAACGCGCCGCCAAAGCGTACGTTGTCTGCCACAGACCAGAACTGAACTTGCTCCGGCATACCGTAATCGTTATGCACGCAGCCAATAGAAAGGTGCGGCGTGCCCGATGCATCGCCAACCTGGGTCGGGAAGTCGGTTTCTTCCGACAACACCACGTCTTCGCCGCGTGAAAACGCATCACGTGCTTCTTCCGCCGCCAACGGGCGCAGAGCCTCAAAATTCACCATCTGCGCGTGACCATAAAATACCGGGGACTGCACGATGCTGGCTGAAATAAGCAGACCGTCATCCTGCATAATTTTGCGCACTTCATCAACAATACGACGCTCTTCACGCACGCTGCCTTCGCGATCGGGCAGCAGCGGCAGCATATTGAACGCCAGCTGACGACCAAAGAAATCATCTTCGTCAATCGGGATGCCGTTAAGCAATTTCGCGCTTTGTCCGGCCAGTGCGTCTACGGCTTTTTTGCCGTGAGCGGAAGCCGAAATAATATTGGTCACCGTAATCCGTGACAGCCCGCCGTCATCAATCAATGGTTTCAGCGCAGACAGCAACTGGCTTGTCAGGCTGTTTGGTACCGCAATCACATTGCGGTTACGGTAATCCGCCAGCACGAACGGGTTAACGTCCGGAACCACCAGCGGAACGTCTGGCTCAAGCGCGAACAGACCGCTACTGTCAATCACCAGGCAACCCGCATTTGTTGCTTCTTCTACCCATGCGGCGGTGGCTTCAGTGCCCGCAACAAAAAATGCCAACTGTGCCTGCGTCCAGTCAAAGTCTGCAACGTCCTGCACTATGACCGATTTACCGTTAAAACGCAGATGCTCACCGGCGCTTTCATTACGCGCCAGCGCATAAATTTCACCGACCGGGAACTGGCGTTCAGCCAGCGTATCGAGCAGGGCTTCGCCTACGGCGCCCGTTGCGCCCAGAATGGCAATATTCCAGCCTTCAGACATGGTGATTTACTCCAAGAAATACGTAAGCGTCCCTGTCGCATTATTCGACAGGGAGCATTAAGAAGACATTAATGTGCCGGATGATGAACAGCGTTAAAACCCAGCTTACACAATAAGGCAGCAGCCGTTGCGTCGTCACACATCACATATAAAGACGACCATTCACGACGCTCAAGGTAATTTTTACGCAGTTTATCAAACTCACCCGGAATTCCAGCGACTTTACGCAGCGGCGCATCATCGCGGCGCACATCATACACTAAATGCGCCAGCCTTTTCAGCGTTGGCTGATCTAACGGGCCATGCAGGGTGATACGACCAAATTCCGGCGCAGGTAACAGGGTACTGAGCGCAACGTGCTGCTCGTGACCAATAAACTTACTATAGGCCTCAAAGACCTGCGTGGTGCCACGCGCTTTTCCTTCGAGGGTATACCCGGCAATGTGCGCCGTGCCGATATCGGCTTTCTCCAGCAACGCCACATTGAGATCCGGCTCTCCTTCCCAGACATCCAGCACAACGCTCAGCGACTGACCGGCATTCAACCGGTTCAGCAATGCTGTATTGTCGATGACCGGCCCACGGCAGGCGTTGATCAGAATAGTGCCCGGCTTCAGTCGGCTAATCAGCGCATCATCCGCCATGTGCAGCGTTTTGTAGGGTCCGTCTTTAAACAGTGGCGTATGGAAAGTCAGCACATCGGCTTGCTCTACCAGTTCATCCAGCGAGCGGAAATCGCCCTCGTCACCGCGATCGGCTCGCGGTGGATCGCACAGCAGCGTGCGGATCCCCAGCGCGTCCAGACGCGCCTGCAAACGCCCACCCACGTTGCCCACACCCACAATGCCTACGGTGCGATCGCGTAACGCAAACCCATCACGCTCCGCCAGCATCAGCAACGCTGAAAAAACATATTCTACGACCGCTATCGCGTTACAACCGGGCGCGGCGGAAAAACCGATCCCAGCCTGCGCAAGCCAGGCGTCATCCACATGGTCTGTGCCAGCGGTTGCCGTACCGACAAATTTAACCGGTTTGCCTCCAAGCAGTGATTCATTTACTTTCGTCACCGAGCGCACCATTAAAGCATCCGCATCATCCAGTTCAGCAACGGGAATCGGACGACCGGGAACCGCTTTGACCTCCCCCAAACGACTGAACAGTTCGCGGGCATAGGGCATATTTTCATCAACGAGGATTTTCACGTCTTTCGCACCTGTTTGAGAACGAGAGTTAACCGGGCAAGTGTGCCATAATCTCGCCGCCAGGCATACTGCGAGACCTGGTCAGCACAGATTTAAGGAACAGAGATGATGCAGCCCATTTCAGGTACGCCCGCACGCCCTCCCGGCGAAGGCCAAAATGCCCCTTCCGCTGCGGGTGAACAACCGTTATCCACGCAACAACGTACTGTGTTGGAACGACTAATTACCCGTTTGATTTCACTCACCCAGCAGCAAAGTGCTGAGGTGTGGGCCGGAATGAAGCACGATCTGGGCGTCAAAAGTGATACTCCGCTGCAGTCACGTCACTTTCCAGCCGCTGAGCAAAACCTTAACCAACGGCTGGGAGTTGCTCAGCAAAATCATGTTAATCGTCAGGTGCTTTCGCAGCTCACTGAATTACTGAGCCAGGGAAATAATCGCCAGGCGGTGAGTGATTTTATCCGTCAGCAGTATGGGCAAACGGCGCTCAGCCAGCTCACGCCTGAGCAGTTGAAAAACGTGCTCACGCTACTGCAACAAGGGCAGCTGTCGATACCACAGCCGCAGCAGCGCCCGGCAACCGATCGCCCGTTGCTCCCCGCAGAGCACAATACGCTGAACCAGTTAGTTACCAAACTGGCGGCGGCCACGGGAGAATCCGGGAAGATGATCTGGCAGTCGATGCTGGAGTTGTCTGGCGTAAAAAGCGGTGAGCTGATCCCTGCCAAACAGTTTACGCACCTGGTCACCTGGCTGCAGGCGCGCCAGACGCTCAGCCTGCAAAGCGCCCCGACGCTACAAACGCTCCAGGCTGCGCTGAAGCTGCCATTAGAGCCGAATGAGCTGACAGCAATAAAAGAGTACGCGCAGCAGACGTATCAGATCCAACCACAATCGATTCTGACCACGGTGCAGGTGCAGGACTTGCTCAATCAAATTTTCCTGCGTCGCGTGGAACGAGAACGCGAGCTCAGCGATCCGCGTCATCTGCAGCCCATTTACAGCCCGTTCGCGCCGATGATTGAAACGGTTAAATCTCTGTCGGCACGACCGGGACTGTTGTTTGTTGCATTGATGATTGCGTTAGCCATTTTCTGGCTGGTCGCTTAACCTTTACGCAGCGTAAGCAACGTTACAATAATCCCCACCACGGCGGATATCGCCCCGGCAAGGAACACTGAGGGATAACCGTACGCGGTGGCCAGCACCCCGGCGACCGGCCCGCTTATGCCGTAGGAGATATCCTGAAATGCGGCGTAACCGCCAAGTGCCGTACCGCGAACCTGCGCGGGTACTCGCTTCACCACCTCGACGCCCAAGGCCGGGAAGATAAGCGAACACCCGGCCCCGGTTAATGCCGCTCCAAGCAGTGCAACCCAGGCTGTTGGGGCCTGCCACAGCAGAATCAGTCCTGCGGTTTCCACCAGCAAAGAGACAACGGCAACCTTCACGCCGCCAAACCGGTCCGGCATCCAGCCAAACAGAATGCGCATCAGCACAAACGCCCCGCCAAACGCGGTCAGGGTGAACCCCGCCATCGTCCAGCCGTTGCTGACAAAATAGAGTGAAATAAATGTACCGATCACCGCAAAGCCAACGCCCTGCAGCGCCAGGCCCAGGCCCGGTTTCCAGATAAGCCCTACCACGCTCCATAACGAAGGGCGTTCTCCTGCATGTGCAGGCACTTTACGCACGGTGCCGTTGAATACCCATGCCAGCAGCGGTAATACCATCGTGGTTCCCGCCAGCGCCGCGAAGCCAAAGTGGCTGTGGATCAGAAGTCCCAACGGTGCACCGGCGGCCAGCGCGCCGTAAATCGCCATTCCGTTCCATGACATCACCTTACCGGAGCGTGTTGGGCCGACCAGCCCCAGCCCCCAGGTCAGCGTTCCGGTGAGCAGTTGGCTTTCGCCAAAACCGAGGATCAAACGACCGACGATTAGCAACGCAAATTTTACGGGAACAGAAACGGGCAATAGCGCGGCTAACAGCCACGCCGCACCCGCCAGCCCACAGGCAAACATCCCCTGCAGCGCCGAGCGTTTGGCACCATATTGATCGGCTAACCGCCCGGCGTAGCCGCGTGTTAATACCGTCGCCAGAAACTGTACGCCGACGGCGATGCCGACCATGGTATTGCCATAGCCCAGTTCCTGGTGCACAAACAGAGGAATGACGGGCAAAGGTAAACCGACCGTCATATAGGTCAGGAAAACCGCAAAAGCGATGCGAAACAGCGAAAAGTTCGCCGAAGGTGTTTTTTCTTGTTGGGTTACAGTTGTCATGCGTTACTCCAAAATGCAGAGTAAGGCGAGGAATGCCCACGCCCCCTCTACCTGACTATCAGGATTAAGGTGCGTTGGATAACGTTAAACGCTTACGCATTATCAAGAGGATAATGTTGAAGCTGGAGTCTGCCTGTAAACCAGAGCGGTTGTCAACGATATAAAAAAGGGAGCCATCAGGCTCCCCTCTTGCATAATCTTTCAGTCTTACGCTTACAGCTTACGCATAACCAGCGTGGCGTTGGTGCCGCCAAAACCGAAGCTGTTGGACATTACGGTGGTCAGCGCCTGCTCGGTCGGTTTGGTCACGATGTTCAGACCTGCCGCCTGCTCGTCCAGCTCTTCAATGTTGATGCTTGGCGCGATAAAACCGTGTTCCAGCATCAGCAGAGAGTAGATAGCTTCCTGAACGCCAGCCGCGCCCAGTGAGTGACCGGTCATCGCTTTGGTTGCGGAGATTGCCGGGCTGTTGTCGCCAAACACTTCACGAATCGCACCCAGCTCTTTCACGTCGCCTACCGGAGTAGAGGTACCGTGGGAGTTCAGATAGTCGATCGGCGTGTCTACGCCGTGCATCGCCATCTGCATGCAACGTACTGCGCCTTCGCCAGACGGAGCAACCATGTCTGCGCCATCGGACGTTGCGCCGTAACCGACGATTTCCGCATAGATGTGCGCGCCACGTGCCAGAGCGTGTTCCAGCTCTTCGACCACGACCATACCGCCGCCGCCAGCAATAACGAAACCGTCACGGTGTGTGTCATAGGTACGGGAAGCTTTGGATGGATCGTCGTTATATTTGGTAGACAGCGCGCCCATGGCGTCGAATTCACACGCCATTTCCCAGCACAGCTCTTCGCCGCCGCCAGCGAAAACGATGTCTTGTTTGCCCAGCTGAATTTGTTCTACTGCGTTGCCGATACAGTGCGCAGATGTCGCACAGGCAGAGCTGATAGAGTAGTTTACGCCGTGGATTTTGAACGGCGTTGCGAGGCAGGCAGAAACGCCGGACGCCATCGCTTTGGTGACCACATACGGGCCAACCGCTTTCAGGCCACGCGGGCTACGCATTGCGTCAGCACCGAACACCTGAAAACGCGGGGAGCCGCCGCCGGAACCTGCAATCAGGCCAACGCGCGGGTTGTTCTGGTAATCTTCTGCTGCAAGGCCGGCATCAGCCACTGCCTGTTCCATAGAAAGGAATGCATAGATGGATGCGTCGCTCATGAAGCGCACTACTTTGCGGTCAATGAGGCCAGTGGTATCCAGTTTTACGTTGCCCCATACGTGGCTACGCATGCCGGAGTCCTTCAGCTCCTGAGAGAAAGTGATCCCTGAACGTCCTTCACGCAGAGATGCCAGGACTTCCTGCTGGTTATTACCGATGCTGGAAACGATGCCCAAGCCAGTAATCACTGCACGTTTCATTCAATACCTCTGTAAGTCGCACTATTTTAAAGTTTCGAGTGGCACAATAGCGTACACTTGTACGCCGAACAAGTCCGATCAGCCATTTAATGTGGAAATTTGCGCAGCCAGGCACTCATCGCTAAGATCGGGGCACAGCCTGCCAGACGAGTAACTTACGTGAAACAATACGCTATACAACCTGCCAACCTTGAATTCAACGCTGAGGGTACACCTGTTTCCCGAGATTTTGACGATGTCTATTTTTCTAATGATAACGGGCTGGAAGAGACACGTTACGTCTTTCTCGGCGGGAATCATCTCGCCCAGCGATTCCCTGCACATTCACGTCCCCTCTTCGTAGTAGCAGAAAGTGGGTTTGGCACCGGACTTAACTTCCTGACACTCTGGCAGGCGTTTGCCGAATTCCGCGATACCCACCCTGACGCTACCCTGGAAAGATTACATTTCATCAGTTTTGAAAAATTTCCGCTGACGCGTGAAGATCTGACCTTAGCCCATCAGCACTGGCCAGAACTTGCCCCGTGGGCCACGGCGCTGCAAGAGCAATGGCCGCTGCCGCTGGCGGGATGCCATCGCCTGCTCCTTGATGAAGGACGCGTCACGCTGGATCTGTGGTTTGGCGATATTAACGAACTGACCAGCAAGCTGGATGACTCCCTGAATCAAAAAGTGGATGCCTGGTTTCTGGACGGTTTCGCGCCGGCAAAAAATCCGGATATGTGGACGCCAACGCTGTTTAACGCAATGGCCCGTCTGGCTCGCCCCGGCGGCACGCTGGCGACCTTCACCTCAGCAGGCTTTGTGCGTCGGGGATTGCAGGAAGCCGGGTTTACGATGCAAAAATGCAAAGGCTTTGGTCGCAAACGAGAAATGCTTTGTGGCGTAATGGATAAGACGCTGGCGCTCCCCTCCTCGGCACCCTGGTTTGCACGTACCGGAACAGATAAACGCGAAGCCGCCATTATTGGCGGGGGGATTGCCAGCGCATTGCTGTCGTTGGCGTTACTGCGCCGCGGCTGGCAGGTCACGCTCTATTGCGCCGACGATAACCCAGCCGGGGGTGCATCCGGCAATCGCCAGGGCGCTCTTTATCCGCTACTGAGCAAACATGACACGGCCATTAATCTCTTTTTCCCCACCGCGTTTACCTTCGCCCGCCGGCTGTATGACGCCCTCCCCGTTGAGTTCGCGCATGACTGGTGCGGCGTGACGCAACTGGCGTGGGATGAGAAAAGCCAGCAAAAAATCGACCAAATGTTGTCCCTTGAATTGCCCGATGCGCTCGCCGTCGGAGTTGACGCAGAGCAGGTTTTACAAACGACCGGCGTAAAAACCGGATGCGGCGGGATTCAGTACCCCGCCGGAGGATGGCTGTGTCCGGCACAGTTAACCGCCGCCGTATTCGACTATGCCGCAACGCTGGGATTACGCACCCGGTATCAACATACGCTGGACTCACTGTCTCGACTGACAGAAAACTGGAAATTGGCGTTTGCCAATGGAGCAACCGCCACTCACGCTGCGGTAGTGCTGGCTAACGGGCATCGCATTAACAGCGTTGAACAGACGCAGTCGCTACCGGTGTACTCCGTAGGCGGTCAGGTGAGTCACATTCCTACTACGCCTTCGCTTTCAGCGCTGCGTCAGGTGCTGTGCTATGACGGCTACCTCACGCCGCACAACCCGCAAAATCAGCAGCACTGCATTGGCGCCAGTTATCATCGCGGAAGTGAAGAAACGGTGTATCGTGCTGACGATCAGCAGCAAAACCGTCAGCGCTTAATAGATTGTTTCCCGAATGCCGCGTGGGCAAAAGAAGTAGACGTTAGTGGCAATGCCGCCCGTTGTGGAGTGCGCTGCGCCACGCGCGATCACATGCCGATGGTCGGCAACGTCGCGGATTATGACGCCACGCTCAGCCAGTATGCCACTCTTGCCGAAGACAGAGAGCACGCCGTAAACGCCCCGGTTTATTCCGATTTATTTATGTTGGGTGCGCTGGGCTCGCGCGGGCTGTGTACTGCCCCGCTGTGTGCAGAAATTCTGGCATCGCAAATGAGCGATGAACCTATCCCTATGGATGCCAGCACGCTGGCTGCGCTGAATCCGAATCGTCTGTGGGTAAGGAAGTTATTGAAGGGTAAAGCGGTGAAATAAGATACCATCTCATCATTGCCTGATGGCGCTACGCTTATCAGGCCAACAATCCCCGTCCACGTAGGCCGGATAAGACGCCTTCGCGTCGCCATCCGGCACAATCCACTGCAATTATTATTGCGTTGCCTTTTGAAATAAAGTGTCCCACATCTCTTTCACTAACGCCTGGTCACGCGGCGAGAGTTCGCCTGCGCTGATGGCTTTTTCCAGGCTGCTGGTCACATTGGCGTACAATGCCTCAGCGGAATGGTCCTCGCCAGCATCCAACTCAGCCACAGCCAGCGTCAGGTGTCCACGCAAATAGCCACTGGCAAACAACTCATCATCGCTGGCGTGCTCTACCATATCGTCGATTAATGCCAGAATGCGTGATTCAAACTCCGCGATCATCTTCTTTCCTCATTGTAAACGTGGCAGCAGCTTCAGTTGAGCGCTTCGGGCCACGGGAATTGTTCCGCCGTAAGTTCAGGCGTGTGATAATAATTCTGTAACGCGTTAATAAAACGCGCCGGACGTTCAGGGATCCCCTTTTCCAGGTACTCCATTACCTGAGCATGAACACGGCGCTGGAATACCACGCGGTCTGGTTCAAAGTCCCCTTCGAGGTTGTCGCAACTGACGTTAAACGGGTACCCCGCCGCCATGCAAAACAACCAGTCAAACGCCTGCGGCTTCACTTCCACATCTTCAAACTGGCATTGTGTCTTCGCGTCGCGTCCGTCCGGGCAGTACCAGTAACCAAAATCGACCAGCTCACGACGGGCTTTACCGGCGATGCACCAGTGTGAAATTTCGTGTAACGCACTGGCGTAATAACCATGCGCAAAAACGATACGGTGATACGGTAATTCCGCATCCGCAGGAAGATAGATCGGTTCGTCGTCGCCTTTAATCAGACGGGTATTAAATTCATCGGCAAAGCAGCCGTTAAAAATCTCAATTAACTGTTCGTAGTGATGCGTATTATTCATTAGTTCATCCCCAGCCAGTGGAGAATCTCCTGTCCATGATTATCATAAAGTAGCTTGGCGCTCATCACGGCGGAGACAATAACGATCATTGGCCGAATGAGTTTTTGTCCTTTGCTGAGCACCAGTCGAGAGCCCATCCGTGCGCCAATAAACTGGCCAATGAGCATCACAAAACCTGTCGCCCAAATCACTTTGCCGCCGAGGGCAAACAACAACAACCCACCGATATTCGATGTGGCATTTAATACTTTGGCGTGGGCCGTCGATTTCGCCAGGTTGTATCCGCACAGCATGACAAAGGCCAGCGCGTAGAACGACCCTGCCGCCGGACCAAAAAAGCCATCGTAAAAACCGACGCAGCCTCCCGCCACCAGCGCGAAAGGTAAACCGTGCAATCGACGCTGTCGGTCCTCTTCCCCCACTTTCGGCATCAACAGAAAGTAAAGGCCAATACAGATAACCAGAACCGGCAGGATCTGGCGCAGAACATCTGACTGCACGTGCTGAACCAATAGCGCCCCGCTCATTGATCCGACAAACGTCATGAAGATATTGAGCTTCTGATCCGCCAGATTAACCACGCCACGACGAATAAAATAGAGGGAGGAAGAGATAGATCCCCCACAGGCCTGCAACTTATTGGTCGCCAGCGCTTGCGCAGGTGGCATCCCGGCCGCCATCAATGCCGGGATGGTGAGTAGACCACCGCCTCCGGCCAGAGAATCAATAAAACCTGCCAGCATCGCCACAAAAAACAGCACACCTAGCAGCAGTGGCGACACCATAAACAGAGAGGCAAAATGATCCATTAGAGTACATGCTCGTCCAGTAGCGCCTGGCAGGAAGGCGGCAACGGCGGCGGTGTCTTCTTCTCAGGCTTGGTGGTTCCAGGTTTTGGAGGTTCGAACCAGCTTTGCAGCTCTGCGCCACAGCCGTCACCCGGTGGCGGTAACGGTTGATCTTCACACTCAAGGCTGTCGGCAGGGCAACGTAACCGCACGTGCATATGCGCACGATGCTGGAACCATGGCCGCACTTTACGCAACCAGTCCCTGTCGGTCCCTGCATCCAGACAAAGTTGTTGCTTAATCGCCGGATTCACGAAAATACGCGTTACTTCATTATCTTTTGCAGCCAGCCTTACCAGGCTAAAAATCTCCGGTTTCCACAGTGATGGCACAACACGTTTGCCGTCCTGTGAGACCAGATCTAACGCCTGCGGCCGCAGCAGTTGCGACTGGGTCCAGCGCGTTTTCGGCAGTTGCAGGAAAATATCCACATCCAGTCCCGTCTGGTGGCTGGCGTGACCGCCATTGAATCGCCCACCGGCCGGCATACCCATATCGCCGATTAACACCGTGCCCAGCCCCTGACTATTAGCCTGATTACTCAGACGCTGGATAAACCTCACCAGATCCGGATGGCCAAAGTAACGACGCTGATCGGTGCGCATCACCTGATAATGTTCTGACTGTACAGGCAGCGTATCTGCGCCAACAATACAGCCATTGGAAAACGCGCCGATAGACTGCGCGCTGCCCGCAACCGGATGGGTAATTTTCTGCCAGGGCGTCGCCGCCAGACAGGCGGTACTGGCAAACAGAGCCAGCGCCGCAAGTGCCGTTTTTTTCATCTCTTACCAGCGTGGAATATCGGTCTTCACGTCCGCATTTTGCGCCCGCTGACGCAGCAGGTGATCCATCAATACGATCGCCAGCATCGCCTCGGCGATCGGTACGGCGCGGATCCCAACGCACGGATCGTGACGACCTTTAGTGATCATTTCGACTTCTTCACCAAAGCGGTTAATGGTGCGCCCTGGAACGGTAATACTGGACGTCGGTTTCAGCGCCATATGAGCAATGATTTGTTGCCCGCTGCTGATCCCACCCAGAATGCCGCCCGCATGGTTACTCTGGAAACCTTCTTTGGTGATTTCATCTCGGTTCTGGCTGCCACGCAGCGCAACAACGTCAAATCCGTCGCCAATCTCAACGCCCTTAACGGCGTTAATGCTCATCAGCGCATGGGCGATGTCGGCATCCAGGCGGTCGAATACAGGTTCGCCAAGACCCGCAGGCACACCGCTTGCAACAACGGTCACCTTCGCCCCGATGGAATCGCCCTCTTTCTTCAGCCCGCGCATCAGTTCGTCCAGCGCTTCGAGTTTATCCGGGTCCGGACAAAAGAACGGGTTAAGTTCCACCTGGGACCAGTCTTTTATCTCCAGCGGAATATCACCCATCTGCGTCAGGCAACCGCGAATCTCAACGCCGAACTTTTCCGCCAGATATTTTTTGGCAATCGCTCCGGCCGCCACGCGCATCGCTGTTTCACGTGCGGATGAACGTCCGCCACCACGGTAGTCGCGCAGGCCATATTTCTGCTCATAGGTATAGTCGGCGTGTCCTGGACGAAAAACGTCCTTAATCGCGCCGTAATCCTGTGAACGCTGATCGGTATTTTCGATCAGCAGGCCAATGCTGGTGCCAGTGGTAACGCCCTCGAACACCCCGGAGAGGATTTTCACCTGATCCGGCTCACGACGCTGCGTAGTGTAGCGCGATGTGCCTGGACGCCGTCTGTCGAGATCGTGCTGCAGGTCAGCTTCTGTCAGAGAAATGCCCGGCGGAACACCATCGACAATACAACCGAGCGCCAGCCCGTGTGATTCGCCGAAAGTGGTTACGCGAAAGAGTTGCCCAATTGTGTTTCCTGCCATCACGGCTCCGTTATGAGTGTTGTGTATGTGCGCGTGTAATTAGTCTTTATAAATGCTGAAGTGCTCACGAGCAGCAACTAACTGCTCTTTGGTCAGCATGAATACGCCGTCACCGCCGTTGTCGAACTCCAGCCAGGTGAACGGTACATCCGGATATTGCTCTATCAGATGTACCATGCTGTTTCCGACTTCACAAATCAGAATACCGTTATCTGACAGGTAGTCTGGGGCGTTCCCCAGGATGCGGCGGGTAAGTTTCAGCCCATCACTGCCGGACGCCAGACCCAGCTCAGGTTCGTGACGATATTCGTTTGGCAGATCGGACATATCTTCCGCATCGACATACGGCGGGTTGGTCACAATCAGGTCATACTGGACTTTCAGCAGATCGCGGAACAGATCGGAACGGATCGGCGTGACGTGATGGATCAGGCCGTGTTCTTCAATATTGTGTTCGGTCACCGCCAGCGCGTCAGTGGAGATATCCACCGCATCAACTTCGGCTTCCGGGAAGGCATACGCGCAGGCAATGGCAATACAACCGCTGCCGGTACACATATCGAGGATATGCTGCGGCTGCTCATTAATAAGGCCCGCAAAGCGGTTATTGATAAGCTCGCCAATCGGTGAACGCGGAACCAGCACGCGTTCATCAACATAAAACTCATGCCCGCAGAACCAGGCTTTGTTGGTCAGATAAGCAACCGGAATGCGCTCGTTGACGCGGCGAATCACGCGTTCAACAATACGATGACGCTCGCTGGAGGTCAGACGCGCTGTACGCATGTCTTCCGGAATATCCAACGGCAAATAAAGTGACGGCAGCACCAGTTGTACGGCCTCGTCCCATGGGTTATCCGTGCCATGGCCATACCAGATGTTCGCCGCGCTAAAACGGCTGACCGCCCAACGCAACATGTCCTGAATGGTATGCAGTTCACTCACTGCTTCATCGACGAAAATTTTATCCACGTATTCCTCCAGGGCATGCTCGTATTAATTTCGGCGGCTAGTTTGCCACGAAGACGGCGATAAATCAGCATTCACACAGGGCCTGAGCGCGAAAATTGCGTTTTAAGCGATCGGATGCCCGCCGAGTCGGGTTAAACTAATGGAAAATAAAAGTTGAGACTCTCGAATGAAAAAGAAAACATCGCTCAGCGAGGAGGATCAGACGCTGTTTCGCCAGCTGATGACCGGCACGCGTAAAATTAAACAGGACACCATTGTTCACCGACCTCCACGTAAAAAAATTGCCGAGGTTCCGGTTAAAAGACTGCTACAGGAGCAGGCTGATGCCAGCCACTATTTCTCGGATGAGTTTCAGCCGCTGCTGAATACGGACGGCCCGGTAAGATACTTGCGTGCCGACGTCAGCCATTTCGAACTGAAGAAAATGCGCCGTGGCGATTACTCTCCGGAGCTGTTTCTCGATCTGCATGGGCTGACCCAGCAGCAGGCCAAACAAGAGTTAGGCGCGCTGATTGCCGCCTGTCGTCGTGAGCATGTATTTTGCGCCTGCGTGATGCATGGCCACGGAAAACATATTTTGAAACAGCAAACGCCGCTTTGGCTGGCCCAGCATCCGCATGTGATGGCTTTTCATCAGGCACCGAAAGAGTACGGTGGCGACGCCGCGCTGCTGGTGCTAATTGAAGTAGAAGAGTGGCTACCGCCCGAACTTCCGTGATGCAGAAAAACAGAAAGAGCCGCGTTTGCGGCTCTTTGCATTTTCGGATGACGGCTGCGCCTTATCCGATACCAACCTTTTTAAATCGCTTTTGCCATTTTCAGGTTACACGGGCTCATCTGCCAGTTAAAAGTCCCCTTTCCGCTCTCATCAAGCGTTACGCTGGCAATCGCTGATGTGGTAAACATCGGCGGTGTTTCACCTGGGCAAAGCTCAGACACCAGATACCCCACTAAAGGCAAGTGAGAGATAACCAGTGCCGTGGCGATACCTTCATTGGCCAGAGCCTGTAAATAGGCACTGACCAGACCGACATCGCCGCAAGGAGTCAACTCCGGCAAAACATCCACACCGGTTGGCAGGTTCATACACTCCCCCACCACATCCAGCGTTTGTTCGGCTCGCAGGAACGGGCTCACCAGAACACGTTCGATATCCACTTTTTGACCTTTCAGCCAGTTCGCCATCAGGCGAGATTCGTCACAACCACAGGAGGTTAAGGGACGAACCGAATCACTGGCGGCATCGAGGGCCGCGTCGCCGTGACGCATGATAAAAACTTGCATATTGCACCGCTTTTGTTAACCAGAATCACCAATACCTTTATTCACAGCCCCTATTGGCTGTGCTAACGATATGGTGGCCGGCATTGTGCCTTATCCATTCACCGAATGAAACGCTGTTTTTTACCTCAACGGCGTAAGTATAGTCAATCTCTGTTTACATTTTGAGCGCGAGCCATACATTCAGTGCGGATTCATCCTACCTTTGACCTCATGAATTCAGGTCAGTTTCCCCAATATTCCAGAATTTTTCACTGTGTGCCGCCATCTGCAATAACTGTTCACACGGCGCAAACCGCGAGCCGTATTGCGTGGTCAGCCGTTGCAGAGTCGCAACCACATCTCCCGCGCCGAGTGAATCCATATACCGGAACGGGCCGCCGAGGAATGGCGGAAAACCAATACCAAATACAGCGCCGATGTCGCCATCACGTGCGCTACGGACTATCTTCTCGTCGAAACAACGAGCAGCTTCATTGAGCATTAACATGACGCACCGCTCTGCTACCTGCGCAGCGGTAAGTCGGCCCTGACCCTGAACGCCAATAAGCGTATAAATTGCAGGGTCGACCTGTTTTTTGCTTTTACGCCCTTTCACACCATAAAGATAGAAACCCCGACCATTTTTTCTACCTTTGCGATCGTCATTCAAAATTGAAGCAACAACATTTGCAGGCGCGCTAAAACGTTCTCCATATGCAGCCTCAAGCACTGGTATAATTTTAGTGCCCGTATCAATTCCGACCTCATCCAAAAGTTGGATTGGCCCAACTGGAAAACCAAACTTAACCAGCGCGGCGTCTATGGTTTCGACCCGCTCGCCCTCGGTCAACATACGAATCGCTTCGTTAATATAAGGCGCTAAAATGCGGTTAACGTAAAAGCCGGCCTTATCTCTGACCACTATCGGCGTTTTGCCCTGTTTTTTCGCTAACTTAACGGTAGTTGCAATCGTCTGCTCGGAGGTCGTGGCATGTGGGATCACTTCGACCAACGGCATTTTTTCCACCGGACTAAAAAAGTGTAAACCAATCACTTGTTCAGGCCTGGTAGCATTCGCAGCAATATCGCCAATGGGCAAAGATGAGGTATTAGAAGCAAAAACGGTATGAGGTGCGCAATTTTGCTCAACTTCTGCCACCATCCGTTGTTTTAGCGACAGATCTTCAAACACGGCTTCAATAATCAAATCGCGATGCGCAAAGCCACGGTAGTCGATCGATCCCGAAATCAGCGCCAGTTGTTTATCGCGTTCGCTGGCTTTGATATGACGGCGGCGAACCTTCGTTTCAAGCTGATCCCAGCTATACTTCAGCGCATGATTGATTCCCTTAGCATTTATATCTTTGATGCGCACAGGCAAGCCGCCTTTACAGGCCGTCACGTAGGCAATACCGCCGCCCATCAGACCGCCGCCCAAAACACCTACACTGTTTAGCGGGCCAGGTTTCGCATCACTTCCCGGATCCTTTTTCACGTCGGTGTTGGCAAAAAAGATGTGCCGTAGCGCCTGAGACTGGGATGTCATCGCCAGCTCACCAAACGCGCGGGCCTCTGCGTCGTAACCACTACTGCTGCCTTGTGCTAGCCCGGTTTCGATGACCTCAAGGATACGTTCTGTTGCAGGGTAGTTACCTTGCGTTTTTTGCGCCGTCTTTTTACTGGCCATGCGGAACAACAGCGCCCGCCCCAGCGGCCCCGCCAACACTCGCTCTCTTACGGGCAGTGTTCGTTGCGCAGAACTGTCCTTTTTAGCCAGTTCAACGGCCGCTTCCAGCAAAATGGAATGCGGTACAACTTCATCCACTAAACCAACTTTCAGCGCCTGTTTTGCGCGTAATTGTTTTCCGGTGAGGATCATATCCAGTGCGGCACTGACGCCAATCAGGCGCGGCAGCCGCTGCGTACCACCGGAGCCGGGCAACAAGCCAAGTTGTACTTCAGGTAAACCCAGTACGGTTTTAGCATCATCGGTACAAATACGGTTGTGGCACGCCAGCGCCATCTCCAGGCCACCGCCGAGGCATGCACCATGAATCGCGGCGATAACCGGGATCGGTAAAGCATTAATTTCAGCCATCATCTGCTGCCCCTGACGGGCCAGCGTTTCGGCTTCCTGCGCGCTGCGACAGCTACCAATCATGTTGATATCCGCCCCGGCAATGAAGTTATCGGGTTTAGCCGAAATAAACACCACACCACGCAATGCTTTGTTATCGCGGATTTGTTTCAGAATGGCCCGCACCTGAGAAGCAAACTCTGCTTTCAGGGTGTTCATTTTCTCTCCGGGCACATCAATGGTGACAACAGCAACGTTATCCAGACGTACGTTTAGTGTAAAAGCCGATGTCATTTCCATTATTCCGCCTCCAGAACCATTGCCGCACCCAGACCACCAGCTGCACAGGCTGTCACTAAACCAAAACCGCCGCCACGACGACGCAGCTCATGGAGGGTTTGAGTGATCATGCGCGCACCGGTGGCAGCAAAGGGGTGTCCATAGGCAATCGATCCGCCCAGCACGTTAAATTTACTGTCATCAACCTCGCCAGTGGCATGCCCCCTGCCCAGCACGTCGCGGGCAAAACGTTCGCTACCCAACAGCTGAAGATTCGCCAGCGTTTGCGCGGCAAAGGCTTCATGCATATCGATCAGGGTTAAATCTGCCATCGTCAGACCGGCTCTCTCCAGGGCAAGCGGTGTTGACCACGCCGGTCCCAGCAGCATGTCCTGCCAGACATCGATGGCGGTAAAAGCAAAACTACGCAAGTACCCCAGCGGCACCAGCCCCAACTCTTTCGCACGCGACTCTGTCATCATGATCACGGCGGCTGCGCCGTCCGTTAGCGGGGTACTGTTTGCCGCGGTGACGGTGCCGTGCTTGCGGTCAAACGCCGGACGTAGTTTGGCGTAATCGGCCAGCGTAGAGTTACCGCGAATGTTGTTATCTTCTGAAAAAGGATCTTTAAACGGTGGCGCGTAGGTAGTCATTACCTCATCTGTCAGCTTTCCTTCAGCCCATGCCTGAGCGGCACGCTGATGAGAGCGGTGCGCCAGAGCATCCTGCTGCTCTCGGGTAATACCATAGGTTTTGGCCATTTGCTCAGCCGTATCCCCCATACGCAAACCGGTAGAATACTCGGCGACGGCTGGCGGCACAGGCATCAGGTCACGTAAGCGCAATCGGGAAAAGAGTTTAAGACGTTGACCGGTTGTCCGGGCCTTATTGACATCCACCAGCACCCGCGCCAGCTTTTTACTAACGCCAATAGGCAAGACTGACGAGGAGTCCGCACCACCCGCAATTCCAGCACGAATAGACCCCGCCATCAGGCTTTCCGCGACATTCGCCACCGCCTGGAAACTGGTCGCGCAGGCCCTGCTCACGCTGTATGCATCGGTATGTACATTCATGCCGGTTCCCAGCACAATTTCACGAGCAATATTTGGTGCTTCAGGCATTTGCACCACCTGGCCAAAAACCAGTTGCTCGATCACATCGGCAGGAATTTCGCTGCGCGCCAGCAGCTCACCGACGACCATCTTTCCTAAATCAACGGCGGGAATGCCATGAAACGCGGTAGCCTGACGAGCAAATGGCGTACGCAATCCACTTACAATGGCAATACGGTCGCCCTGGCGGGTAACCAGCGGTAAAGCCTGACTCATAACACTCCCCTGTAAAAAAATAAAATAAGTGGTCTGACCTGATCATAGTCTTAACCAATTTTTTACATTTAGCCAAGCGGGGAGAAAAGAAAGTGGGAGCTAAGACACAGTGAATAATCACTGACAGTTACGAAAAAGCCCTTGCTATCAGATAGCAAGGGCTTTTGCAGAGGGGGATTAACGCAGGCCCAGCTGGAAAATCAGCGTTTCAGCTTCACAGGCAAAAACAAAGTCGATATCCAGACGCACACCTTCTGACTCTTCAGTAAAGGTCGAAGTGATTTGGCAAGGCTCAGATTCCACGCCACGTGCCTTTTCAGTCAGAGCGGCCAGTGTTTCTTCTGCCTCTGCGCGATTCGCGAACACACGGCTGTAGGACGCGGTGCAATCGGAGTTGTCCATGATGGTGCCAACATCCATACAGCAGCAAACCGGGGTTTCATCAGCACTGCATTTACTCATTGTAGATTTCCTCTGTATTCGCACCTGAGGTGCCAGATAAACGATGGGGATATTTTACGCTCCCATTATTCGCCTCTCCAGTCGTTAATTGTACGAAATGCGATAAGTGACCGAAATCACACTTAAAAATGATCTAAAACAAAAATCGCCCAAACAGGTGAGTGCGCACCTCCGCAATTTTGCCAGCTGGATCGCGTTTCTCTGATCAAATTTGAAAATATTTATAAACATACTTGCAACATTCCAGCTGGTCCGACCTATACTCACGCCACTGGTCTGATTTCTAAGTCGTACCTCAGACCCTACACTTCGCGCTCCTGTTACGGTATGTAACATTGTTTGTATAAAAATAAATCTATGAGGTTATGGTCATGAGCCAGAAAACCCTGTTTACAAAGTCTGCTCTCGCAGTCGCAGTGGCAATTATCTCCACACAGGCCTGGTCTGCAGGCTTTCAGTTAAACGAATTTTCTTCCTCTGGCCTTGGCCGGGCATATTCGGGTGAAGGCGCAATTGCGGATGATGCAGGAAACGCCAGTCGTAACCCGGCACTGATTATGATGTTCGATCGCCCTACTTTCTCAGCAGGTGCGGTGTATATCGATCCAGACGTTAATATTTCCGGTAAATCGCCATACACCGGACGCAGCACTGATGCGGACAACATCGCGCCTACGGCGTGGGTTCCCAATGCTCACTTCGTGATGCCTATCAACGAACAGTTTGGTTGGGGTGCTTCCGTTACCTCAAACTATGGTCTGGCTACCGAATTTAACGACAGCTACATCGTTGGTGAATACGGCGGTAAGACCGACCTTAAAACGGTCAACCTTAACCTGAGCGGCGCCTACCGTCTGAATGATAGCTGGAGCTTCGGTCTCGGTTTTAACGCCGTTTATGCTGATGCAAAAATTGAACGTTATTCTGGTGAGCAAACGGCTGCATTACCGAAGGTCAGCAACAAAATTGCCAGCCTGAAAGGGGACGAATGGGGCTACGGCTGGAACGCCGGGATTTTGTACGAACTGGATAAAAATAACCGTTATGGTTTAACGTACCGTTCCGAAGTTAAAATTGATTTTGATGGCGATTATAAGAGTGGCATCCGTACCCAGGCGAACGCCATACCTGGCGCTGGCACTACATTCCCATGGGGAACGACCAATGCCACCGTCCCGGGTTCTCTGACACTTAACCTGCCTGAAATGTGGGAATTGTCAGGTTATAACCGTATTGCACCACAGTGGGCTATCCACTACAGCATGGCCTATACCAGCTGGAGTCAGTTCCAGGAGCTGAAAGCCACAGGTTCCAATGGACAGACACTGTTCTATAAAGAAGAAGGCTTCAAAGATTCTTACCGCATTGCATTGGGTACAACTTACTATATGGATAAAAGCTGGACGTTCCGTACCGGTATTGCTTATGACGATAGCCCGGTTCCAGCAAGCAAGCGTTCCATCTCCATTCCGGACCAGGATCGTCTGTGGCTGAGTGCGGGTACGACTTACGCATTCAATGATGACGCATCCATTGACGTCGGCGTTTCTTATATGCACGGCCAGAAAGTGACCGTTAAAGAAGGCCCGTATACTTTCGACTCTGAAGGTAAAGCCTGGCTGTTTGGTACAAACTTCAACTACGCATTCTGATTTTCTTCAGACGTAAAAAAGGTGAGCTTTTTAGCTCACCTTTTTATTTGCCCAATTCCTTACTCAGAATCGATCTCTTTTAAATCGTCCTGAATGTCTTTCGCGTTCGGGTTTTCTTCTGGTTTGAGTTTCCCACCGTTCGCAATAAAGTCATGACGCTGGAAGTAAGCTTCACGCACCATAATGTAAGGATCGGAAGACTGACGCAGCAGACCGTCAGAGTCGAGCAATTGCGCGCGAGTTTCAATCCCTTCAACCGTCCATTTGCCTATCGACAACGGCCAGGTCAGCCAGGACAGTACCGGATACAGGGTATCGACCATATCGCCGCCGTCATCACGCAGTGTGAAACTACCGTAGAACGGAAGCTGCATATACGGCCCGTAACCCACGTCATAGTGGCCTAACGTACTGCCAAAGCGGTGTGGTTCAACGCGCTGCAACTTCGGATTAGCCATACCTGCCACATCGATAAAGCCGCCCATACCTAACAGGGTATTCAGGAAGAAACGGGTAAAGTGCACCATCCCCTGATAAGGATCGCCTTGCAGGAAATAGTTGACCATGACGGCCGGTTCTTCAAGGTTCCCCGTAAAGTTGCTTAAACCATTACGCGCCGGCTGCGGAACATAATCACGCCAGGCCACTGCTACCGGTCGAACAACATAGGGATCCAACACGTTAAAGTTGAAGTTGTACATGGTACGGTTGAACCCTTCAAATGGGTCCGAACGCCCCTGCTGTTCAGTACCGGAGCTCGCACACCCCACCAAAAGTGTGGTTCCCAGCGCAAGCGCCGACAGGCGAAGCTTCATAAGTATCTCCCTGTGTTTTATGGCTATCGCTGATTGCCATCCATGACGGAACGATGACGTATCCGCCTGTTTAGATGTGAGCGATTGTAACAGCACGTCAAATGATGTCTATATACCCTGTCTTACTGATTTGATCATAGCCTGGTAATACGCACTCCGCGGCGGTTCTATTCTAACTAACCCGATAAAAACAAACGTTACCATTTTTGCTATCTCAGACTTTCTCCCGCTGATTTTCAGACAAAAGCCGCTACGCTTTAGCAATACGTGCTTATTCAGGATTCGGCCATGAATGACATCAAGAAAGATAAGATTGATCGACACAGCGACGAACTCGAAGTGGAAAGCGATGAAAAACTAACAGGGAAAAAGATAGAGCTTGATGAGGACAGACTCCCCTCCCGCGCCATGGCGATCCATGAACATATTCGCCAGGATGGGGAGAAAGAGATGGAGCGTGACGCAATGGCCCTGCTGTGGTCAGCCATCGCAGCCGGACTGTCGATGGGCGCCTCGCTACTGGCTAAAGGGATTTTTCACGTACAGCTGGAAAGTGTGCCAGGGGGATTTTTACTCGAGAACCTCGGTTATACCTTCGGCTTTATTATTGTCATTATGGCCCGCCAACAACTCTTTACCGAAAATACCGTCACCGCCGTACTGCCGGTGATGCAAAACCCTACCCTCGGCAATTTTGGCCTGTTGATGCGCCTGTGGAGCGTGGTACTACTGGGTAATATTATTGGCACCGGGGTTGCAGCATGGGCGTTTGAACATATGCCGATTTTTGATGAAGAGACCCGCGATGCTTTCGTCAAAATTGGCATGGATGTGATGAAAAACTCTCCTGTGGAGATGTTTTCCAACGCCATCATTTCTGGCTGGTTAATTGCCACGATGGTGTGGATGTTCCCCGCCGCCGGAGCGGCAAAAATTGTGGTCATTATTCTGATGACCTGGCTGATTGCGTTAGGCGATACCACGCATATCGTCGTTGGCTCGGTGGAAATTCTCTATCTGGTCTTTAATGGCACGCTGCACTGGAGTGATTTTTTCTGGCCCTTTGCGCTACCAACGCTCGCCGGGAATATCTGTGGCGGAACGTTTATTTTCGCGCTGATGAGCCATGCGCAGATCCGCAATGATATGAGCAACAAACGCAAGGAAGAAGCCCGGTTACAAGCAAAGCGTGATGAGCAAACGCAGAAAAACCAGAAAAAACAGGCCTGAATGGTGACTGTTTGAGCAGTCGGGCGGCCTGAGACTTACCGTTGTGAGTAAAAAACGCTATACTCGTGCCGCTTCGTCCCCTTAGTTAAATGGATATAACGAGCCCCTCCTAAGGGCTAGTTGCAGGTTCGATTCCTGCAGGGGACACCATATATACTTCTCATGTTCATCCATTAATTAGCCAGGCGATAAAACGGCACATTCCTCACTGTTGCAGTAAGATTGTCGGACACCATTGTCTGCTTGGTAGCTATCCGCATCCCTGCTTTTCTCAGCCTCAACACATCAGCGGCAATACGCTGGCTGCCAAACCAGAAAAGCCCATCCAGCGCAGTGACATCAAGGCCCGATTCAAGTGCCAGCTTCAGACGTTCGCGTGGTGCTTTTACTGTTTTAGCAATCTGCTGATATGGCGCTTCGCTTGAACCTGCAGGACTAATGCGCCGGATTCGATGCGACAGGCGGTACTGAAATTCATCCGGTATCCCACCGAGACTCGCTTTCAGGCTGTAAACACAGCCAAAGCGTTTGCCGTTAAAGATGACGTTTTTCTGACTAAGCTGCAGCTCTTCACGCACGCTGGCAATCAGTTGCGGGGTACGGAGTAATAACAGGCGGAAAGGCAACTCAAAACTGGTCACGTAGTCCACATTCAATAAAGCAATACGCAGACGCTCTTGCGGTCCCGCCTTCAATTCGCGACATTCAGTAATAACATCAGCCCACTGGCCGGTAAGGCGGGAACTCTCAGTCGCCTCAGTAAAGCTGTATTTTTCAGTCTCATAATCAATACGTTCAGTCACACGGAATTCCCTTCTGGCCACATCTCGGTATCGGTTGTTCACTTTACCAGCGACAAGATTGCTATGTCAGGAATCTTTGCTTAACCCGCCCAATATTTGCTTCATACCATCACACTAAGATGACGACAACTGACCGATCCGGCGCGTTTACCGGATCGGTACAGCGGCGTCATGTCAGACAACAAAACGATTGACCAACCCCTTCATGGTGACCGACAGATTGTCCAGCCGCTGGCTGTCGCTCGCGGCCTGAGAAACCAGCGCCGCATTTTGCTGCGTAACCTGCTCCATCGGTCGCAGAGCCTGGTTTATCTGGGTTACCCCTTGCGACTGTTCCGTCGCCACGCGCGCGATATCCGCAATATATTGCTTCATACTGGTGGTATTGTCCGCTGCCGCTTCCAGCGCGGTAGCTGATGCCGTGACCCACTCAACGCCCTCACTAATTTTAACCATGTTCTGCGCAACCAGCTCGCGGATCTGGTTAGCTTCTTTGGCGCAACGCTGCGAAAGATTCCGCACTTCACTGGCCACAACCGCAAACCCCCTGCCCATCTCTCCTGCCCGCGCAGCTTCCACTGCCGCATTCAGCGCCAGTAAGTTAGTCTGAAACGAGATATCATCAATTGAGGTCACAATATTCGATATTTTCTCACTGGAAGCGCGAATATCCCCCATACTCTGGTTCGCCGCACTGGCAACGTTACTGGCCTGTCGGACCTCTTTTTCCAGCCTGATTGTCAGATGCTCCGCTTCGCGGGCATTATCCGCTGTTTGCGTAATCGCAGTTGATAGCTGCTCCATACTGGCCACGGCTTGTACTATTGATGCAGCCTGTTCATCTGTACGTTGAGCCAAATCCTGATTTCCCACCGTAATACTGCTGCTGGCATCGGACAAAACCACGGCGCCTTGTTTAATCTCCTGTACGATATGCTGAATACTTTCCAGCATCGTGTTATAGGCACGATTAAGTGAGGAAAGCTCATCTTTACCCGGCGTCGCCAGACGTTGAGTCAGATCGCCATTCATCCCCGCAATCTTGCGCAGCGTGTCGCTGAATTGGCGATGCATATTGATTGCGATGGCTCCAGCGAAGGTCAATGATGCCAGTAGCGCTAACAAGCTGACGACCATATATATTTGCCAGTTTTTTCGTGCATCCTGCGCGAGTTTTTCTGCATTCGCCAACAGAAGATTCGCCGTCACATTTTCTATCTGCCGCATCACTTCAATACGCTGAGTTTGTACTTTGAACCAGGTAGTAGGATCGACACCAAATCCACCGTTCTCGACATGATTAAACGCGGTTTCACGAAATGAGAGGGCTTTTGACGCTTCTGCAGATTGTAAGCGATTTTTCAACATGGCCGCCTGTTCAGGCGAGCTCAGCCGCAACGATTGTGCCAGCCAGACGTTCTGTTTACTGACGACATCACTGAGCTGATGTAACTGTCCGTCGGCGAAATGACCGGAGGAAAAGATATTTGATAACAGTGCCCGTTCAATACCCGCTTGTTCTTTCAAATTCAGCAGATTGTAGTAGGCGGCGAATGCGTTTGCCATTTCGCCAGAATCCGTCAACTGCCCCAACTTACCGACAAAACTCAGCACATCAGCAATGACGTTGGTGTAAAACTTAACCACATCTGCGGCTGGAAGCCCCAACTGCGTGACATTTTCCCGGATGGTGGCGAGCGAAAGAATGTTTTTCTTAAACGCAGCGACAGAGGTAGCAACATCCCCTTCCGGTAATGCAGTATCGGACAACGAGCGCACGAATACCTCGATCTCGCGATCGGTCAAAGCCCGCTGTGCGTTTAACTCATCTTTGAACGTAGTCCCTGCAGCCCCCAGAAATCCGACACTCATTCCCCGTTCTTTTTGCAGTTCATGCACCACATTTCCAGCACTGCGTGCGAGCGCTGTCAGTTGGGCAATATTCTCCATCTGCCGTTCTGTCTCAATACGCGTCAATATTCCTGAACCTGCAAACCAACACAACGCCAGTAATAGTGGTTGTAGCGCGATTATTAACTTCATTTTCATCGGCATTCGATAAACCCACCACATGCCACTTCCCTCCATTAACCATATTTTCACCATGGTTATCGGCATCAAACAGCCTCTCTTTAAAATCCCCCATGAGACAAGTGATTGTTTTTAGGCCTAATATTCACCAACATACCTCTATTGGGCTATATTACTCAGAATTAATGTTTGCCCAACCACAGTAATTCAAACTTATATTTCATCTTTCTGAATAATATAGATTATTATTTTATTCTTGTTGCGCGTTTATCCGTTCGATACAGGCACAGATATCCGGTTTATCTCGTGTTCCCTTAACCAATGATCAAAAGAGCAGTAATTTAATTGATGCAATACACAATACACTTTGCAAAGTGCTATTATCATTCTGCATTAAGATTATTATATTAAATATTCAACTAGAGAAAAACACATTCAAATCAAATAATTATTAGCATAATGAATTACTACTGGTAAATCCGAACAACATTTATATTGAATTAAAAAATAAGTTATCTAACATAATTATTGCTTATCACTAATCTATAAGAGAATAAACTTATGAAAAAAATCAGTATTATTGCATTGTTAGGTTCAACATTAGCATTTTCAGCATATGCCGCTGAACAAATCTCACCAGAGCAAGCCAGCAAATATACAAAAATAGGAGAACTTAGCGTAACTGAAGACGGCTTTACAATGACAGATGACGGGCTCAGCAAAAAGGTGGATGAAAAGGGTGGCAAATACTATGTAATTACCTCAATTGAAGGGCAATCGGAACACAAAACGATCAATGCTGATATTTATAAATAAACCATAATAGAAATAAATCATTACCAATCTGCACCGCCATGATTACTTGACCCTCCCTAAACAGGAGAGTCAAGTAATTGCATGTAATTATTGTTTTTCGTTGAATATATTTAAGGAGATAATATGCCCAGAATTTATATCTCTGGAAAACTGACGTATATCGCCTTCTCCGCGATGACACTCTTGCTATCAGGTTGTGCCTCCATTCCTTCATCAATTAAAGGTAATGGCCAACCAGACCTGCAGAAAGATTTTCTAAAACTGAAGCAAACTCCCAATCTCTATGTAGGACAGCAAGCGCGACTGGGTGGACTGGTTATCAATGTCGTTAACCAACCGCATGAAACGTTGCTCGAAATAGCGGTACTACCGCTTAATTATAATGCGAAACCAGAAATCGGGACACCATATCAAGGACGATTATTAGCCCGGAGTTCAACTTTTCTCGACCCTGTTAATTTCCGCAATCACTACGTTACCGTTTTGGGTAACCTGACCGGGAGCCGTTCTGGTCGGGTCGGTAATTCCAGTTACCCATTTGTTACAATGAATATTCTTGGGTATCAGGTATGGCAGGAAGAAACACGTATTATGCCAGCACCGGGTTTTGATTACGGTATTGGACCCGTTTGGCCTGCCGACTGGAATGGTATGATGTATCCTGGCTGGGGATGGTACGATCCGCCGCTGCAAGTGGAAAAGACGCTATCTCCTTAAGTTTCGGTACCTCCCCCTTCATAACCTCGTCTCCATTCAATGCCTGGATGGCCCACGTTTCCGGGCATTATCAGTAATCATCCGTTAATTATCTTGTTAAAGATGAATAAAAAAAGCTGGCGAATCCATCGCCAGCAAAAGTCTGTAAAGGAGTCTCGAGTTTGTCACCAATACAAGTGACATAGTAATCCTAATACTCTGGCAGATACACAACAAGTTACTCTTATATAAATTAATCCTGGATAAGATAAAACATAATATCTCATAGTAATACCTAAGGAGTATTTGTAATACCAGGATTATTCTTATACTAAAAACAAAAAACCATATATTTTGCAGGATTAAGAATTTTACTTAGGATTATTATATAGGTACATCTCTGGATAAATTATAAAAATAGATTATGTTTATATTATTATCTAAGCATAACACGGGATAATTACCCCTACATATCAAACTCGATCACCAATGTTAAAACTCTGTTTTCTACAAACATTATAACTAGACATCTGCACCAAAGGAGCATTTTTATGATTTTCATTATCACAAAGGATTTTTTCCTTTTCCAGGGTGTTTTTAACCTACAGGAAAAGGAAAAAACCATCAAAATCAATCAACTTTCAGACATTAACTTTAATGATCTTGATCACAATGTAAAAATCATTATTGACACTTATCATAATAATATTATTGATGAAATTACGGTCAAGCTACTCAATGACATCAATGTTGAAAGGATCATCATCCTGGCCCCCTTTCACATTAGCAAATTAAAAAGCCAGTCGCCTTTACTGTTCGTAAGCAGAAAAGAGCAGATATTAAATTTACTCTCCCTCATCATAGATGAAAAAATTTCATATCAAAAACCTAACGTGGCACTCTCGCACAACCAACTTAAACTTGTCAACTCCATAATTAACCAACATAACATACATGAAATTACGCAGTCCCTGAACATTTCAGAGCAAACAATGCGCATTCAAAAATTTAATATCATGCTCAAGCTAAAACTTAGAAGAATAAGCGATCTTGTTACCTTGAAGATATCACCTTATTTTTAGCATACAAGTGATTGACATTCAAAACATCCATTAGAAAAGAAGGTTTTATGCTCGCATCTTTAATTGCCATTATGGTTGGTGGTGGTGTCGGTAGTGCTTTACGTTGGGGAATTTCCCAGCGATTGAATGCACTATTCCCTTTATTACCCCCCGGAACGCTCGTTGCAAATATAATTGCCGGATTCATTATTGGATTTGCTACAGTTTTTTTTACCCGACTAACATCATTTTCTCCGGCAGTGAAGCTGATGGTCACCACAGGGCTATGTGGTGGTTTATCGACATTTTCTACTTTTTCAGAGGAGGTATTTTCGCATTTGCAAAACGAAGATTACATTTGGGCCGGTACTGAAATCGCGGTTCACGTGCTGTTCTCCTTACTCGCCGTGTATACCGGCTTCTTAATTGCGTCATTTATTACCTATTGGTACCGATGAACCGTAAACCTTCGTAACGTATATGTGAGGGATATAATGCAGATAAAAAGAAAATTTGCGGTAATTGGCCTGGTTAATATTCTATTCGTTGTGGGGTGTGATGATAGTAAGAATGCCCCACCACATACCGTGATACCGGATGTCGGTATTATTACGCTTAAAGAAGAATCCGTGAATATCACCAGTAAATTACCCGGGCGAATTGTACCTTATGAAGTTGCTGAGATACGCCCGCAGGTTGGGGGGATTATTCTCAGCCGTCAGTTTAAAGAAGGCAGCACGGTTAATGCCGGAGAACCGCTGTACCAGATTGACCCTGCCCCTTTACTGGTAGAACTGGATCGGGCGAAGGGAAGTCTGGCCAAGGCTCAATCAGCAGCAGATAACAGCCGCTTAACGTTGAATCGTTTTACGTCATTGCTTAAATCACATTATGTCAGCCAACAAGACTACGACGAGGCCCAGACTAACGCGAAGGAAGCGCAGGCAAACCTGCAAGTGGCGAAAGCGGCGGTTGAAAGTGCCAGAATCAACCTGAACTATGCCAGCGTCACCTCGCCGCTGAGTGGATTAAGCGGCAAGTCAACTGTCACCATCGGCGCACTTGTCACCGCCAATCAGGGGCAAGCACTGGTCACAGTTCAACGTCTTGATCCTATATACGTGGATGTTACCCAGTCCGCCAATGATTTTCTCCGGCTAAAAACAGACATGGAGCAAGGCATAATAGAGCAAAGCCAGGGCCAGGCAACGGCCATATTAGAGTTTGATAACGGTAAGCAATATGCTCACACAGGGAAATTGCAGTTTTCCGACCTCACAGTGGATGAAACAACGGGGTCTGTTACGCTCAGAGCAATTTTTCCTAATCCAGATAACACGCTATTACCTGGCATGTACGTCACTGCCGTGCTCAGTGAGGGTATCCAGCGCAATGTATTGTTGGTTCCACAAGAAGCGGTAACTCGCAATGCCAGCGGCAAAGCAACAACGCTTATTCTTGATCCGGAAAACATTGTCCAGTCGCGCGAAATTATTGCCACTAAAGCAATAGGAGATAAGTGGCTGGTGACTTCCGGTTTGCACCCTGGCGATAGGGTCATTATTTCTGGGCTCCAACAGATTCGGCCTGGCATTAAAGCTCATGCTCTCCCCTCCCCTTTAGATTCAAATCCCCCTTTACCTCAGTAAGGCCGGGTAACAGGAGTTTTTTCTATGGCTAATTTTTTTATTGAGCGCCCGGTCTTCGCCTGGGTTCTTGCTATTATCATGATGCTAAGCGGCGTCATTGCTATTACTCAGTTGCCCATTGCTCAATACCCCAACATTGCCCCACCGGCGGTAACTATCAGCGCATCATACCCAGGAGCCGATGCACAGACTGTACAAAACTCGGTGACGCAGATTATTGAACAGAATATGAATGGTCTGGATGGATTAATGTATATGTCCTCAACCAGCGACGCCTCTGGCAATGCCGCCCTGACCCTCACGTTCGAGTCGGGGACCAACCCGGATATCGCTCAGGTACAGGTGCAGAATAAATTACAGTTGGCGATGCCGTCATTACCGCAGCAAGTACAACAGCAAGGTATTAGTGTTGATAAAGCCAGCAGCAATATTTTACTGGTTGCCGCATTTATTTCAGAGGATGGGGCGCTTAACCAGTACGATATTGCCGACTATGTTGCGTCCAATATCAAAGATCCGCTTAGCAGAATCGCAGGGGTGGGCAGCATTCAACTATTTGGTTCACAGCATGCCATGCGAATTTGGCTTGATCCGGTCAAACTCAACCAATATCAGCTTGTCCCTCAGGATGTTATTCAGAAAGTCAAAATACAGAATAATCAAATATCGGGAGGACAGTTAGGTGGTGCACCTCAGGCAAATAACCAGCAGTTGAATGCTTCAATTATCGTCCAGACCCGATTACAAAACACACAGGAGTTTGGAAATATTCTACTGAAAGTTCAACAAGATGGCTCACACGTTACATTGAACGACGTTGCTCACATTGAACTGGGTGCTGAAAGTTATGGCACTGTAGCAAAATACAACGGGAACCCTGCAGCAGGGATTGCGATTAAGTTGGCCACAGGTGCCAATGCCCTGGATACCGCAAAGTTAGTCAAAGAAGAAATAGCCCGACTTTCGCCCTGGTTCCCGCCAGGTCTCAAAACCGTCTATCCCTATGACACCACGCCCTTCATTAAGATATCCATACAAGAAGTCGTTAAAACGCTGGTTGAGGCCATTGTTTTAGTTTTCATTGTTATGTATTTATTCTTACAAAATTTTCGGGCAACACTTATTCCAACAATAGCAGTCCCGGTTGTCATATTAGGCACATTTGCCGTTCTCTCCGTTGCTGGCTTTACCATCAATACTCTGACAATGTTTGGCCTTGTCCTGGCCATTGGTCTGCTCGTTGATGATGCTATTGTGGTGGTGGAAAATGTTGAGCGCGTGATTGCAGAGGAACACCTTTCCCCCAAAGAGGCTACGCATAAATCGATGTCACAAATACAGGGGGCGCTGGTAGGAATTGTACTGGTCCTGTCGGCTGTATTTGTACCGATGGCGTTACTCGGCGGTTCAACCGGAGAGATATACCGGCAATTCTCGGTAACGATTGTCGCCGCCATGGCGCTTTCTTTATTAACCGCATTATCGTTAACGCCCGCATTATGTGCCACGCTGCTCAAACCAGCGCATCATGATACCTCCCATTCTGCACCTCGTTTTTTCACACTGTTTAACCAGCACTTTGAGCGTTTTACCCAGCATTACAGCGACAGTACGCGCAAGATTCTGCGAGTCACTTCTCGATATATGATTCTGTATTTGCTGATCATTATTGCCATGGTGCTACTGTTTCTACGCATTCCGACCTCATTTTTACCTGAGGAGGATCAGGGCGTTTTGCTGACCATGGCCCAGTTGCCACCGGGTGCTACGCTGGTGAAAACTAATAAAGTACTTGAAGACGTCAGCCACTATTACCTGACGCAAGAAAAAAGTAATGTGGAATCAGTTTTTACTGTCAGCGGTTTTGGATTTAGCGGGCAAGGTCAGAACAACGGGTTGGCCTTTGTAAGCCTGAAACCCTGGTCTGAACGCACGGCAAGTGCCGATGGTATTAATGCGATCATTCAACGTGCCACCAGAGGTCTGGCTACAATAAATCAGGCTATTGTTTATCCCTTCAATTTACCCGCCGTCCCGGAACTTGGCACGGCCTCAGGTTTTGATCTGGAACTTATAGATAAAGCCAATCTGGGTCACCAAAAGCTCACTCAGGCAAGAAATCAGCTCCTCGGAATGGCAAAACAGCATCCCGAACAGGTGGTCGGCGTTCGCCCCAATGGACTGGAAGATACGCCCATGTTTCGGGTGCATGTCAATGCGGCAAAAGCAGAATCTATGGGCGTATCTCTCAACGATATAAATCAGACGATCTCAACCGCGTTTGGTAGCAGCTACGTTAATGACTTCCTGGATAATGGACGCGTCAAAAAGGTCTTCGTACAGGCAGCCATTCCTTATCGCATGCTTCCGGAAAGTATTGATAGCTGGTATGTCCGTAACGCTTCTGGGGACATGGTACCGTTTAGCGCATTTGCCTATACAGATTGGACTTATGGTTCACCGCGTCTTGAACGCTATAACGGCTCTCCTTCAATGGAGATTCTTGGCGAAGCCGCACCGGGAAAAAGCACCGGAGATGCAATGGCATTTATGGTCTCACTCATCGAAAAACTGCCTGCTGGCATCGGATATGACTGGACAGGAATGTCGTATCAGGAGCGTTTATCCACAGACCAGGCCCCTATGCTGTACCTTATTTCAATCATCGTTGTTTTTCTGTGTCTGGCAGCACTCTATGAAAGCTGGTCAATTCCCTTTGCCGTAATGCTGGTTGTTCCACTTGGCGTAGTTGGCGCCTTATCAGCGACCTGGTTGCGTGGGTTATCCAACGATGTCTACTTTCAGGTTGGTCTACTGACAACAATTGGATTATCGGCTAAAAACGCGATTTTGATTGTAGAATTTGCCGTTGAAATTATGCAAAAACAGGGTAAAAGCGATATTGAAGCGACATTAGACGCAGCCAGAATGCGCTTAAGACCGATTCTGATGACCTCTTTGGCATTCATTCTTGGTGTGCTTCCATTAGTCATTAGCAACGGCGCGGGTTCAGGTGCACAAAACGCAGTAGGCACAGGCGTGATGGGCGGAATGATTGCCGCAACGGTCCTGGCGATATTCTTTGTTCCCGTATTTTTTATTGTTGTACATCGTTTTTTTACAAAAATAGTGATAAGAAAATAAACAATGTTAGTTAGGATTTATTTATTAAATAATACGTACTGGAGGTTTTGCAACATATCGTAAGAGTGTTTACGATAATATCGGTATCAGTGCAGACTGATCCCCTGAGAAAACATTTGGTATGCTTTCGATTTTAACTGCCCGCAAGGGCAGTTTTTTTAATGTAATGACTCCGCTATCGGGGCCAGATAATAGTAACAACTAACTACTTAGTTTCAGGTTTTACGAAACTGATTAGCAATATATGCGCAACTAATACCACTCAGCATAAGCTCAATTCCCGTCACCATTGACACCATATAAATTGATGCCTGCGGAGTGGCAGTAATAAAACACCATGCAATAAAGAGATCCAATATACCTATAACACCCTGTAACCATACCTTTTTCTCTTTTCTGTGCTTAAAAAAGTTAGTCAGTCGGATAATTCCACCTAAACAAAATAGACATGCCAAAAAAGTTGCGATAGCAAAAACACCCAATTCAGGTGCAGTAATAAAAAAATACCCCATCAAAAAATATGCAATACTGACGACTACCCCAGAAACAACTGGCCAAAAATTATGCACCCTGTTTTTAAACATACCCACTGCTAACGCTACACCACTGCACATCAAAATCCCACCGACAATGATACTGAGCACGCCTCCAGACACATAAGGGAAAAGGATAAAAAGCACCCCACCCAAGAACATCAGGCATGCCAAGAACTTAAGAAACCGCCGCTGTTTGACCAGCACATCATCGTCAAGCTTAGATAGAATATCTCGTGTTACATTTAACATTTGCTTCTCCTGTTAGTCAGAGTACTACTGACAACATTAATTTATTCTAAATATCATCAATAAATACTACGTCATTAATAATATAGTCCGATGATTTCTTCTTAAACGCCTTACAACTATCTAATAACAAAAGAGAATATTGGACATATTAAAAACCCCATTCAATTCAAAATATGACATCCACGCTGTTCCAGGATATATATTTAATGTCGCAATCAGACTTTTCACCCATAGATATTAATTGATACACGAGGTACGTTAGATGAATAAAACATTAAGCATGATCGTTGGCTCCCTACTCATGATCCCTGCTCTGGGTCAGGCGGCAGAAAATCACAAACCCGTCAGTCAATGGACGTGTGAAGATTTTCTTGCCACAGATACCACATTCCAACCCACAGTGGTTGGCTTTGCCGAAGCGTTGAATAAAAAGGACAAACCAGAAGACGCGGTACTGGATGTTAAAGGGATTGAAACAGTGACCCCTGCACTGGTGCAGGCATGTATGCAGGATAAAAAAGCCAATTTTAAGAAAAAAGCTGACAGTGAGTGGGACAAAATCAAAAAAGATCTGTAATTAAACCAACACCAGTAATTTTTTTATTGATATCACTGAAGCGAGAACTGTACCCCAACAGTTCCCGCTTCAGTAAATTAATTGTACTAAAGACACTATGAGGTTATATATGAAACGCGTACTTATCACACTTACTCCCCTGTTATCCTTATTTATGCTAAACGTCCCTGTTACGCATGCGGCAGACAACAGTCCTGATAAAATGACCTGTCAGGAGTTTATCAATCTGAATCCTAAGGCCATGCTTCCAGTTGCATGGTGGATGCTCAATGAAGAAACGGTTTATAAGGGTGGTGATTCTGTTTCTCTGAATGAAACAGACCTTACCAGCATCCCGCAAGTCATTGAATATTGTAAACGCAACCCACAATCAAAATTATATTCATTCAAAGACAAGTAATTATCCATTAATAAATTAAGTAGTAATTTATCTTTCGTATGGAAAATAGCCAAGTTACATCTTTTTATAAACCTTAAGCAAGGGGCACAGGGTATATGGGAATATTACCTGTACAATTTCAAATACTGGATCCAGCGAATACAGCATTTATGCTGTTATGCACCAGTCTGGTCATGTTAATGACACCGGGACTCGCTTTTTTTTACGGGGGGTTAGTCCAGCGTAAAGGCATACTCACCATTATGTTTCAGAGTTTTGTCTCTATGAGCTGGGTAGCCATATTATGGTTTGCTGTGGGTTATTCCCTGGCCTTCGGTCCCAGCCTCAATGGCATTATTGGCAATCCGCTTCATTATGCGTTTTTACAAAATATCAATGCGAACACGCTATTCACCGGCAATGAGGCAGGGATCCCAATCCTGGTACATTTCGTCTACCAGATGATGTTCGCCATTATCACTCCGGCCCTTATTACTGGCGCTTTTGTCGGACGGGTAAAATTCAAGGCGTACCTGATTTTTATTACCCTTTGGACATTATTCGTTTACTGCCCGTTTGTGCATATGGTCTGGAGCCCGCAGGGCGTGATGGCTAAATGGGGAGTAGTTGATTTTGCCGGTGGTATTGTTGTCCACGCGACAGCAGGATTCGCTGCGCTTGCTTCCGCTTTATACGTCGGGCGTCGAGTCATTCAACCCGATGGTAGCCACAACATTCCTTATATTGCTCTGGGGGCGGGATTACTGTGGTTTGGCTGGTATGGGTTTAACGCAGGCTCTGAATTACAGGTTAACACAATTACTGTTTCTGCATTTGTCACCACCGACATTGCAGCTGCTTTTGCCGGTGCGACATGGCTACTCATTGAGAAAATGCATACCGGTAAACCAAAGTTTGTTGGCTTTCTGACAGGAGCTGTCGCAGGCCTTGCCACCATAACCCCTGCTGCGGGGTATGTTTCAATTCAATCTGCCGCATTAATTGGCATTATTGCCGGTTTTGTCTGCTACTACTGCGCACTGTTCGTTAAAAAGTATGTTGATGATGCACTGGACGTTTTTGGCGTACATGGTATGGGAGGAATTACAGGCTCAATCCTGCTTGGTGTTTTCGCATCTCAGGCATGGAATAGCAAAGGACCTTCAGGTTTGCTGGAAGGTGGTGGCATTTTGCAAGTTGCAAAGCAACTCGCCGCTGTGCTTATTACCAGCATATGGTCTTTTATCTTTACTCTTCTAATTCTGTGGATAATTAACAAATTCACCCCAGTGCGAATTTCGACCAATGACGCCCGCCAATCTCCTGATTATTCAGCGTTTGGCGAAGATGCCTATACCCTTTCAGGTAAGGAGTAATTTATGAAACTTAGCCCCAGAGAAATAGAGAAAATCATGATTTACTCACTTGCCAGCGTGGCGCAAAGTCGGAAAGAAAAAGGAATTAAGTTAAATTATCCGGAAGCCGTTTCTATTATTGCGTCAACTGCCATGGAAAGTGCCAGAGAAGGAAATGATCTGGAAACCGTCATGAATAAATCAAGAGATGTTTTGACCAAAGACGACGTTATGGAAGGCGTCGCTGACCTTATCCCACAAATACAGGTTGAGGCTATTTTTACCGATGGCAGCAGACTGGTAACCGTGCACGATCCTATTCGTTAAGAGCGGGAGAAATAGACTATGTCGCAGAACAAAGAAGCAGAAAATGTACCCTATGGTGGCTACGTTCTGGGAGCCTCCCCTATTTCATTTAATACCGAGAAACCTGTAACCAAAGTACGTGTCAAGAATACAGGGGATCGACCGGTCCAGGTAGGATCACATTTTCATTTCTTTGAAGTTAATAAAGAACTGGAGTTTGATCGCGAAAGCGCACTGGGTAAACGCTTAAATATTACCGCCACAACAGCCATACGCTTTGAACCCGGTGATGAGATAGAAATAGAACTTATCCCCTATAGCGGTGATAACGATATTTTTGGTTTTAATAACCTTGTCGACATGACCGGTGAACAGCTCGCTGAAGTGATCAACGATCCCACGAAGTTAAAATCACTCATTGATAACGCCCGGCAAGCCGGTTTCAAAATGCCTACTAATCCTAGCTGAGGACCTATTATGCCAACAATATCCAGAAAGGAATATGCCAGCCTGTTTGGTCCAACGATCGGTGATAAAATTCGTTTAGGTGAAACTGATTTATATATTGAAATCGAACAAGATCTACGTGGTTATGGTGACGAATCGGTTTATGGCGGCGGAAAATCATTACGCGATGGTATGGGTGCTAATAATCAGTGTTCCCGCGACCAGGGCGTTCTCGATCTAGTTATTACCAATGTCACGATAGTTGATGCCAAACTAGGGGTTATTAAAGCAGATGTTGGTATTAAGGATGGATTGATATCGGGCATTGGTAAAAGCGGCAACCCAGCAATTATGTCTGGCGTCACGCCAGGGATGACGGTCGGGCTTAGTACCGACGCTATTTCTGGTGAGCACTTGATTCTGACTGCGGCAGGTATCGACTCTCATATTCATCTGATCTCCCCTCAGCAAGCATATGCCGCATTGTCTAACGGTATCACCACCTTCTTCGGTGGAGGAATTGGGCCAACTGATGGTACAAATGGTACCACTGTGACCGCTGGACCAAAGAATATGCGTGCCATGCTACGTGCATGGGAAGGTATTCCAGTCAACATTGGCCTACTGGGCAAAGGCAATGCCTACAGTAAAGCTCCCCTGCAGGAGCAAATTATTGCCGGTGCCGTTGGGGTGAAAGTGCATGAGGACTGGGGTGCCACACCAAACTCGCTCCGCCACGCACTTCGCACCGCCGATGATATGGATATTCAGGTCTCCGTACATACTGACAGCCTCAATGAAGCCGGATATGTTGAAAATACGATTGCGGCCTTTGAAGGACGGACAATTCACACCTTTCATACAGAAGGCGCTGGCGGTGGTCATGCTCCGGATATTATTAAGGTCGCCAGCCAACCAAACGTTCTGCCAAGTTCGACCAATCCAACGTTACCTTTTGGTATTAACAGCCAGGCAGAACTGTTCGATATGATTATGGTGTGCCACAACCTGAATCCTAACGTTGCTGCCGATGTTTCATTTGCAGAAAGCCGCGTTCGTCCTGAAACGATTGCAGCAGAAAACATTCTGCATGATATGGGTGTTATATCCATGTTCTCCAGCGATTCTCAGGCAATGGGTCGCGTAGGAGAAAACTGGCTGCGTCTGGTGCAAACTGCGCATGCGATGAAAGTCGCTCGCGGGAAATTACCGGAAGACAATCCGAATAACGACAATTTCCGTGTTCTTCGATACGTTGCCAAAATTACGATCAACCCTGCCATTACACAAGGTGTTAGCCATATTCTTGGTTCTGTTGAAGTGGGTAAGATGGCTGACCTTGTACTCTGGGAACCTCAATTTTTTGGGGCCAAGCCGAAACTTATTATTAAAGGGGGGATGATTAACTGGTCCTTAATGGGTGATCCTAACGCTTCTCTGCCAACTCCTCAGCCCGTCTTCTATCGCCCTATGTTTGGTGCTATGGGAAAAACGTTGCAGGATACCTGCATTACCTTCGTATCACAGGCTGCCCTTGAGGATGGTGTTAAAGAAAAAGCCGGGCTTGAGAGACAGGTGGTTGCAGTTAATAACTGTCGTAGCATTAGCAAACATGACCTTATCAGAAACAATGCAACCCCACACATTGATGTGAACCCAGAAACATTTGCCGTAAAGGTTGATGGTGTGCATGCAACCTGCCAGCCCATTCAAACTGCTGTTATGAATCAAAAATATTTCTTTGGTTAAAAGGAAAGCTGTTATGTATTTAATCGAAAAAACCCTCGGAAATATAAATTCCCGTGGCGAGCTTGATCTCTCCGCTGAAGGAATTAAACACGATGTACTGGTTCTTGAACAATGGGAAGCACAGAAAAGCCGTTGCCGGAAAAAAAGTCAATTCGGCTACGATATCGGTTTATCGCTTGACCGTCACATCCGCCTAAATGATGGTGATATTCTTTTATATGATAAAGCCAACCGATATTTACTTACGGTAAAAATACAGCTAAGGCGCGTAATGGTTGTCGATCTTGGATTATTTGGCGTAGAAAAAATCACTGACCTTCTCACCCGAGCGTTTGAACTAGGTCACGCTTTAGGAAATCAGCACTGGAAAGCCGTCATAAAAGGATACTGTGTTTTTATTCCTATTGTTGTAGCCGACAAAATGTTGGCTTCAGTCATGAAATCTCATGGTTACATTGAAGGGCAATACTATTTTACGGAAGGTGAAAAAGTCATCCCGCTCTTAACACCGTCTGAATCCCGACTTCTTTTTGGTGGCACAGAAGAAGCGCATACGCATGTACACATTGACCACTAACGTAATAAGGTTGGCAATCATGTCAGAGAGCTCACATAGGTTACTTAATATCGCTCGGATACTACAATTTGGCGATTCAGTTCTTCCTGTCGGGGCATTTACTTTTTCCTGTGGAGTTGAATCAGCCATATCTTGCGGCATTGTCTACAATCGGCAAACCCTGAAGCAGTATGTCTGTACCGCCCTATTGCAGGCCGCAAAGTGCGATGCTGTCGCGCAAATACAAACCATGCGCGCCTGCCGCAGTAACAGGTTAAATGAGCTTATCTCAATTGATAATGATTTGATCAGTAGAAAATTATCTCCAGAACCCAGACTGATGACCCAAAGAATGGGAAAAAAATTAACTGAACTTTCAGCCGCTATTTACCCTGATCCGGTATTTAACTGGTGGCTGGAGCAAATTCGCCAGGGAACGGTTGTTGGCACCTACCCTGTTTCCCATGGGCTACTCATGAGCCATTTAGATCTTGATGAAGATGCGATGCTGGCCATGCATTTTTATGGCGTAGCAATGACCATTCTCAGTGCCGCGCAAAGACTGATGCGGATCACACATCTGGATAGCCAAAAAATTCTGGCCGAAGTCACGTCACTTTTTCCTGATTACGCTGAAATGGCGCTCAACACCCGACCGGAAGAAATGTCTTCTTTTTCACCGATGATCGACATTCTGGCAGCTGTTCATGTCGATGCCCATGTACGTTTGTTTATGAATTAACTGAGGTTAGAAATGAAAAAAATTACTCGAATTGGCATTGGTGGTCCCGTGGGTTCAGGAAAAACGGCCATTATTGAAGTTATTACTCCCGTTCTTATTCGTCGCGGATATAAACCTCTGATTGTGACTAATGATGTGGTCACTACGGAGGATGCAAAGCAGGTCAAAAGAACACTGAAAGGAATATTAGAAGAAGAAAAAATCATTGGCGTTGAAACAGGGGCATGTCCACACACAGCAGTGCGCGAAGATCCCAGTATGAATATTGCGGCCGTGGAAGAAATGGAAGATAAATTCCCGGATAGCGATTTAATCATGATTGAAAGCGGTGGAGATAACCTTACTCTCACTTTCAGTCCTGCATTAGCTGACTTTTATATCTATGTTATTGACGTCGCTGAAGGTGAAAAGATTCCACGTAAAAATGGTCCAGGCCTAGTACAGGCCGATATATTAATCATCAATAAAATTGATTTAGCGCCCTATGTAGGTGCCAGTCTGGAGGTAATGGAAGCGGATACCCGTTATGTCAGAAATAATCGTCCTTATATTTTAACTAACTGTAAAACAGGTGAAGGCATTGAACAACTGGTGGATATGATTGAGCGCGATTTTTTATTTGGTCACACTATTGAAGGAAAACAAGATGACTCATCCACAGAATATAAATGACGAGGTAGAGAAGACCCGGAAACGTTGGGACAAGCAAATCCCAAAAGAGTATCGTCAGGAGCCGGAGCAAATGCCCAGTGGGGCAATCGGTAAAGAGGGTTTTTTGTACCTGGGTTTCACGCGTTCCGGGAGAAAAAGCATTCTTCATCGTATGGAAAAGCGCACACCATTATTTGCGCAAAAGGCATTGTATCATGACGAGGCACTGCCTGATCTTCCCTGCGTGACCGTGATATCGACTTCAGGCTGTGTTCTGCAGGGAGATCGCATGGTGTTATCCATTAATGTGGGTGAAAATGCTTTCGCCAGCGTCAACACACAATCAGCAACCAAAGTACATTCGATGGATAAAAACTATGGCGCGCAGATTCAATTTATCCAACTTAGCGAGAATTCCTATCTGGAATACCTACCCGATCCTTTAATCCTGCATCGCAATGCAAGATTTGTTAACGATACCGTTATTGATTATAAAAGAAACGCAACACTTATTTATTCAGAAGTTATTATACCGGGACGTCGTTATCATCATGAAAACGAGCTTAATGGTTTTGATTATTATTCCTCAACTGTATCTGCAAAAGATGAGTCGGGGAATATCCTTTTCAAGGAACAGATTGTGCTAAGCCCCAAGGAGCATCCCATGACAGAAATTGGGGTTATTGGAAGTTTTCAAATTATCGGCACTATTTTTATATTAACCCCAGTAGAAAATATTGCATCCATTCTGTCGACCTTCAAAGCTCATTACGGCAAAGATTGTTGCTATGGGATGTCAACACTCCCTGCGGAATCGGGTCTTATATTCAAGATATTAGCTAATGACAGTAGCATTATAAAAAAACATATTCGTACCGTGTGGGCCACGACCAGAAAAGTCGTTCTGAATGCAGAATTACCGGCCCCCTTTATCTGGAAAAAATAATCATCGCCCCTACTTTACCCTGGTAAATAATGATGACAACACATCCAATCCCAGTATTATGGAAGAATAATATTGATAAGCACTACATTCTCAAAATCATTGATATATCACTACGTGGTTGTGCCCAGGTAATGTTTCAAAACAACCCCTTCACAGGGGTATTGTTTTTTATTGCTATATTTATCGCTGCTTATAGCAATAATAATCCTTTGGCTGCATGGGGATGTGTAATTGGAACTGTCCTTGCTTCAATAACAGGAGCCATAACTCATGATGTAAAAGGTTGGCGGGACGGCCTCTATAGCTATAATGGCTGTCTGGTAGGCATTGCTATTCCGGTATTTATCACTGCAACGCCGTTAATGTGGTTCTGCCTGATCGTTGGTAGTGTCGTGTCAGTTATTGCTACGGTGTGTATTGCCGATATATTAAAAACGTGGAAAGTAGCTGCATTAACAGCGCCGTTTGTGCTAACAACTTGGGTAATTCTACTGGCCAGCTACGCCTTTCATGAAATCTATGGTTCGGGTTTGCCCTTACCAGAGCTGCCCCAACATTATATCCCGACAACTCCAAGCAGTTACTCGTTTAGCTTTTTTATTGACGGCACCCTGCATGGGATATCACAGGTATTTTTGTTTCCTGGGATCCTTGCAAGTTTATTCTTCATTGCAGGTCTGGCCGTAGAATCTGTTGTATGCGCCTGCTATGCCGTCGCCGGCTCTCTAATCGCGACACTGCTTGCTTATTATCTGGGTGCTAATGCTCATGACATTTCTTCAGGGTTGTATGCCTTTAGTGCCGTTCTGACATCAGTTGCCTTGGGCACCGTATTTAATCAACCTGGTTGGCGAGTATTTATTTATACTATCTCAGGGATCATTTTTACAGTTTTTATTCAGGCCGCCATGAATGTGCTTTTAATGCCTTTTGGTATACCAACATTAACCATGCCATTTGTTATTTCATCATGGTTATTCCTGGTACCAAATAAAGAATTTATGCCCGAGCATCGTCATTCCTAAATCAATGAGAGAATCATCTTGACTGAAGAATTTCTTTTCCGACTTATATTAGCCAGTCTGCTCGGTGGCGTAATTGGTCTGGAGCGTCAAATTCGCGCTAAAGAAGCAGGTGTACGCACACATATCTTGATTGGTATTGGTAGTGCTATGTTCATGATAGTTTCTAAATACGGTTTCTATGATGTTATTGAACATACTCATATAGGATTAGATCCTAGCAGAATCGCAGCTCAGGTTGTCACTGGCGTGGGATTTCTCGGAGCAGGAAATATTCTGGTACAAAAACAAACCATCAAAGGATTAACAACAGCCGCGGATGTGTGGGTCACCGCGGCAATAGGCCTGGTTATCGGCAGTGGAATGTATGAAGTTGGCATCATAGGTACGATTATGGCGCTCATCGTGCTGGAGTTGTTCCGTCAGCTTACCTACCGCTTTTTAAATCGCCATCTGCATCTACGTATGCGAATTGCAGCCGGGACTACGCAGGTTGTTCTGGCCTGGATTACTGAAC
Organism: Citrobacter sp. Cf125; assembly: GCF_030333935.1. Classification (NCBI taxonomy): domain Bacteria; kingdom Pseudomonadati; phylum Pseudomonadota; class Gammaproteobacteria; order Enterobacterales; family Enterobacteriaceae; genus Citrobacter; species Citrobacter sp. Cf125. The sequence goes on from NZ_JAOWEY010000022.1 coordinate 1,083,552, forward strand.
AGGGATATCGCATCCAATTGCGTTCACTGGCTAATGATACGTCCGATTGTCATGTTCTCACGGCAAACGTTGAGTATACGGACGCAACCTCAGTGAATCAGATACTTTCTTCACTTAAAGAAAACCCTGCAATTAAAGAGGTTTCTGTGGCATAACACTATTCACATGTTAATTATATTATGTGCGATAGTTACTTTATTTATCATTGGTCGTTTTTACATTTAAAATAGGATTTAACTATTATATTAGGAGATATATGCTTTGAAAGCTGTGTTATACAATACGTGCTTTCCCCTGCACTTTAACAACTTAATCCTGGTCTTTAAAAATGACCTACGATGTTTTTTTCACAATAGATAACTTGAAATCTTATGCCGTACTAAATCACTCATTTTTCTGAGTTTAAGCAGTAACATTATATTATACTTATGGCAATGATAGGTCTTCAATGTGATATGCATTTGCTCAGCAATTGAAGAACATGATCTTTGCTGCAGAATATAGGTAAGAATCTGGTGCTGTCGTCGAGAAAGCGATAATTCCGGAGTAATAGCATAATTTTCATTGCAATTTAGCAAAGAAATGAAGCTACTCAGCGAAACGTTTCGATTCACAAAGAAAACGGGGGTATCACCGAAGCAACGTTTGATTCTAAACGGTGAGAGTATATAAATTTTTGAGGGCTTAATTTTCTCCAATTGATACGCTAAACGAGTATGGAAAATATTGTTATTCAATGTATCAATGATCACTTTCGCATTGTGATTTTCTACAGCACATAGCTCATGTACGTGCTGAACATGAACGATCACATCATTCTTAAAAAGATGATAAATAGCCTGTAACAACATAATATCTTTAGTAAATATCAGAAACACTATCCTCTCCTGTAATGCACATCTTAGTTAACAAATCTTATAATCACCAATAGCAACTATCTATACACCATCGTTTCAAAATCAGTCTATTAATGACAATATTGGGGAAAATATGAATACTGCAGGCTGGCTACTAAAGGGAGGAGAAGCGAAAACATCCGTCTTCCACCTCGGTAGGTATTGTAGCGAATGGAAAGCATCAACATACTCCTATGGTGAACCGAGTTTTCATATCGTCCTGAGTGGGGAGTGCTGGCTGGATTTGTTTAACCAAAAGCCACGTATTAAGCTGGAAAAGGGAGATATCTTCTTCTTTTTTAATAACTTCCCTTTTTTTCTGGCCTCATCTCCTGATATAAACCTTGATGATTTACCCCGCAAACAGATGAGTAAAATTGAAGACTCATCTTCAGAATCCACCGATCTACTTTGTGGTTTCATTCAACCCAGAACCATCGCCAGCCAATTGCTATTTGCCTTACTTCCGGACATTTTTGTGATCAAACAAAAAGACGACGTCAGCAATAAAATACACTCTCTCTTTGAGTTACTACTGACTGAAGTAAACGCATCTGCCGATGAAAACAATTGCATTATTGCACACCTGACCGATGCTATATTGCATTATGTCATTAGCGAATCTTCTTTCTTATATGATATTGACGTAAATCTCTTGAATGCCGCAAATGATGAAGCCTTAGCCAAATTAATCATTGCGATAATAGACAACCCACAATATTCATGGTCACTGGATGATATGGCTCGCTTCACCTATATGTCGCGCTCGACATTTATTCGCCGTATATTGAAAGCGACAAGCTACACACCGAATCTGGTATTAAGTAAATTAAGGATTTATGTCTCATTAAACCTGCTTAGAAGAGGTATAAAAAATGAGGATATTTACAGCAGAGTCGGATATGAATCATTATCTGGATTCTATCAGGCATTTAAGCGCGTTATGGGTACCGCGCCTGGAGACCATCTCTCATCTTGCAAATAAACTACCCATGGGGTAAATCCCTGGTCTATCTGGAGAACGCTTCCACATTCTGGCATCCCGCCGAACGTTAAGGTTATAATCCTTACAACAATTTTTTGGATTAGAAGCGACAATGACAAAACTTACCCTACAAGAACAGATGCTTAAAGCGGGTCTGGTCAGCAGCAAAAAAATGGCGAAAGTGCAGAGAACAGCGAAAAAATCGCGCGTTCAGGCTCGTGAAGCCAGAGAAGCGGTTGAAGAGAATAAAAAAGCGCAGATCGAGCGTGATAAGCAACTCAGCGAACAACAGAAGCAGGCCACGTTGTCTAAAGAGTATAAAGCGCAGATCAAGCAACTAATTGAAATGAATAAAATCACCATTACCCGTGGCGATATTGGTTACAACTTTACTGACAATAATCTGATCAAAAAAATCTATGTTGATAAGGTGACTCAGTCTCAGTTGATCAAGGGCCGTCTGGCTATTGCCCGTCTGACGGCTGAAAGTGGTAGCGAGAACGAATACGCCATCATTCCGGCAGTCGTCGCCGACAAGATTGCCCAGCGCGATGCAAGCTATATCGTGCTTAATTGCGAACTGAGCCAGGAAGCTAAGGATGAAGACGATCCGTATGCTGATTTTGTCATTCCTGATGATCTGATGTGGTAAGCAAACCCCCTCAATAATCACCCGGAATTTCGTCACATATTTCGGTGAACGCTCACGCCGCCACCGAAATACTGTCAACGTCTCTTCATCACCACATTCCGCCTGCTAAAACTTATAGTGTTCTTTGCTCAGTCCGTATTTTCTCATGCGTAAATAGAGTTTTTTACGCGGGATTTGTAGATACTCCGCGACTTCATTAATACGCCCCTGATGGATATTTAGCGCTTCAGTAATGATCTGCCGCTCGTACTCGTCGACCCGACGATCGAGCGGTGTCGGTTGAGGCAAATGCAGTTGCGGATTCGCGGTTTCAGCCAGTGGCAATAGCCCAACGGCAAAAAGCTCGGCGGCATTGGCCAGTTCCCGAACATTGCTTAACCACACGCGACGCCGCATACCTTTTAGTAATTCCCCGTCAATCTCAGGCACAGGATGGTTCAGACGCAGACAGGCTTTCTGCAGATAATGGCGAAACAGCGGTTCAACATCATCCGGGCGCTGAGACAACGGCTGGCAACCAATTTGCGTCATCGCAAAACAGTAATAGAGTTCGGCCACAATCTGGTTGGTTGCCGCCAGTTCCACCAACGAAGTGGCGCCAATGCCAATTAGGCGAAACGGACGTCGCTCCTGGCTTTGCAAATGCACCAGATGGTGCTGCTGTTCACGCGTCAGGCACTCAATATGGCTCAGAACCAGCGTTCCCCCTTGCGCCTGGGCAATAAGGGCATTGAGTTGTTCCGAGTTCCCGGGCGTCAGTTCACCGCGAATAAACGCTCCTTCAGCGCTGCGCCCAAGTTGATGTAAATAACGGGCCCCGGTCATACGCCCGGTTCCCGGCTCGCCATAAAACCAGACGGCAATATCCGTTTCCGCCAGTTGCCGTAAACGCTGGCGATACTGATTAACCCACTCACTGTAGCCGACCAGTTCAACTTGTAGCTTTTGCTGGCAATAGTGACGACGTGCAATCACAGATTTTCTCTGACGCAACGCATCCTCTACCAACACCAGCAGTTTGCCAGGATCAACCGGTTTTTGCAGAAAGTCCCACGCCCCTTTCTTCACCGCGTCCACCGCCATCGGAACATCGCCATGCCCGGTGATCAACAGGATCGGAAGCTGATTGTCATCCTGATGAAACAACGTCATCAGGTCGATTCCATTACAGCCAGGCATACATACATCGCTCAGGACAATCCCTGGCCAGTCGGCCTGCAACCAATTTCGGGCATCAAAAGGGTTACTGCATGCGAATACATGATATCCCTCCTGTTCAAGCAACAGGGTGTAAGCGTCGAGAACATCGGCATCATCATCAATAAGCAGAACAGAATATTCATCACTCAACATCGTTTACATCCGTCAGATTAAATTGCAGAACGACGCAGGCATTGCGCCCCGGGGTTGACGCCAGGCGCAGTTCGCCGTTCATTTGCATCATTAACGATACACAAATCGATAAGCCAATACCGAGGCCAACATCCTTACTGGTGGTAAACGGTTTTAACAGTGATGGTAATAATGCCCCAGGCCAGCCGGGGCCGTTATCGCTGATAAATACGCACAACCGGCTGCCTTCGGCCTGCCAGTGAACATCTATTTTCGCCGCTACCGGACAGGCATCCAGCGCATTTGCCAGGACGTTTACCAGCACCTGCTGAATACGCACTTCATCACCAGCCACCCACACGCTCCGATCTGGGATCGTCAGCGTACCCTGCTGTGGCTTATGCCGCATGGACAACAGTTCCCAGGCAGCATTGAACGTTTGTCGGAGATCGACCGGATGCAGAGGCGTACCTGGCTCGGCCCGGCGCGCAAACTGACGCAGCGAACGGATAATGGCATCAATGCGAGTAATCAGTCCCTCCGCTTTGGTTAATGTGCTTCTGGCCTGAGCGGATTGCCCCTGTTCAATTGCCCTCCCCGCCGTAAACAGGTACATCGACAGCGCATTCAGCGGTTGATTAATCTCGTGCGCCAGCGTGGTCATAGTCTGGCCGACCACCGCCAGTTTTGCGGTTTGGATCAGCTCATCCTGCGTTGCGCGAAGATCGGATTCAATCTCTTTGCGCTCGGTCACTTCCTGCTCCAGCTGATTTTTTTGCGCGCTCAACTGGCCCAGAGTATGGCGCAGCAAGCCTGCGATACGCCCCAGTTCATCACGTCCATATACCGGGATAGTGGCATCCGTTCTGCCAAGACCAATTTGCACCACGGCCTGGTTGAGCGCAGTAAAACGTTTCACCAGACGCGAACGAATGAAAAAGTGATTAAGCCCCCAGGCGAGAAGTAGCGCCAGCAGCGTCGCCAGCAGGATAAGTCCACCGCTGACACGAACAATTTGTTCCAGCCGTTGGTTAAACGTCTGCATTTGCTGATGGCTGCTCCCCAGTTGCGCTTCAAGCAGTGTTCGAAAGCGCCCAAGTGTGGCCTCTCTGGCATGGCTGGCATCAACGAGCGCTTTTTGCGCTGCGACATAATCTCGCATGGTATCGGGCATTTTATTTTTCATCATCCCGATTTCCAGCAGCTCATCGATAGTTTGTCGCAGTGTGATAGTGCTGGGCCAGTCATCAAGGGTACGGATATTTTCATCCGCCGTTTTCTTCAGATTTTCCAGGTAGCGAATGTGATTCTCCACCAGCATTCCGTCGTCGCTGCCCGATTTCAGTTCATTAAGCCTGTCGCGTAAATCATCAACGATCTGGTTTTCAATTCTTGCCAGGGTGTAAACCTGCTGCTGCTCGTTTTGCACCTCTCGGGCACGTTTGAGATACAGCGCCGCATCACCATTTTTGGCCTCGATTTGATCCAGCAACGTCCCCTGCTGCCAGGTAAAATCCTGCACCAGTGAATTCAGCTCAGTAGTAAAATCATCATGTAGCCAATCAATGCGCGCGGAAAGTTCGCTCACTTTTTCGCGTACAAGGAACATGTTGTAGAGCACCCGGTCCAGTTCTGCCATCAGCGCCCGGCTGTCTTGCAAAATCACCGCCAGCTGCTGCTGTTCTGCTGGTTGTAACCCCCTGCTCAGCACTTCGATTTTATCCAGATGCGAGATTATCTGATTGCGCAGTTGCAGCCTTACCGTCGTATTGGGAGCCAGCAGGAATTCATTAAGCTGGTCCACAACAAGGTTGAGATTCCCTTCAATCAAAAAAGCGGAATGCACGCGCGGGAAGTAATCATCAAGCGAATAGCGTATCTGCGAGCTCTGCTCATGCCAGGAGTACAAACTGACGCAGCTTACGCTCAACGTCAGTAATGCGCCCGTCAGAAAGGCTCCTCGCAGACTGCTGCTGATGCTGAGCTGACGCAGACGGTGCAGTATCGATCCACCTTTCATTTTAATTCTTCCAGTTTTGATATCGCCTGACGCTGATTTTTAAGAAACCAGAGCTGCCACTCCATCATCTGCTGTTCGGCAACGCTTTTATTATCAAACTGCGCAAGCCAGGCTTCATCTTCACTACTTTTGGCATCTATCGGAACGCTGGTCAGTAAGGCTCTGATTTCGGGTAGCGGGCGTTTCAGGCGAGCTTCCGCACTGTATAGCGCCCGCCATGCATCCTTTAGTTGCGCAAGACGAAAACTGATTGCGGTATCAAACATCCGCTGCACCAACTGTTGCCGCTTAAGGATCAGCCGATAATTAAGCGCAGGCTGGTTCATTAAAATAGCCTGCTGAGTAGCGCGGGGATTATCAGATGCGAGCTGCGTTACCGGGTATTTCCCCGTATTAGCATCCGCAAGGATCCGCTGTCCCTCCGGGCTTAACAAATAGCGGATAAAACGACGCGCTTCATTGGGGTGCTGGCTGTTATTGAGAACAGCAACATAGGTTGGCGATACTGCCGAGCGTGGAAAATAAGTAAACGCCAGGTGAGGATCGTTAAGCAACAAGTTGGCATAATTATCAATGACCGGCCCCGCAACGCCAAGGCCGCTCTTAATTTTGTCGGCTACGCCAAAACTGCGTGATGAAATCGTCACCAGATTTCCAGCACTCGCCAGTAATGTCGCCCAGCCCTCTTCCCACCCTTTTTGCTGTAGCAACGACTCAACCATCAGATGGTTGGTATCGGAACGCGAAGGGCTACTCATTAACAAAGCGTTCTGATATTTAGGATGCGTTAAATCCCCCCAGTCAGCAGGAGGCGACAAATGACGCGCCGCCAGCGCAGAACGGTTAATCAACAGGCCAAAACCAGATATCGCAACAGCCACGGAGGTAGAACGAATCGAGTCCGGCACCAGCCGCTGGCTTTCCGGCAGCACATTATCGAAGGGCGCCAGCTTCTGATGCTCCTGAAGATGCTGCAACAGCATGGGCGACGAGGTCAAAATCAAATCGACGTTCTCCGCATTGGCAGTATCAAGCAGTTGTTCCAGTGAACTGCTGGTCCGGTTTAATGTGCGAATCATCACCGACCCCGGTTCCGTCTGCCAACGCTGAATAATCCAGGCCGTTGCCCCCGGTGAAAAGGTTGTTGCCATTACCAGCTCTTTACCCTGCGCCAGACAACTCACCGACAGCGACATAAAACAGAGCGAGATCGCCCAACAACGCCCCCGGCCCAAAAGTCTGTTTGTGATCCCGTTCATAAATACCAACATGTGCAAAAAATAATATTGAGACAAAACTTACCCGTTTATCACTGCCAGAGGGAAGAATAAGGTTAATCGTAGAATAACCAAACGGAAAGTGACGGCATCGGTAAAGAATACCCGAAAACGCAGTCTGAATTTGTTAATATCCGCACACACCGATGATAAAAACGTCCGTAAAAGAATAGAATTGAAAATCCATTATTTAAAAAGAGTCAAAATCAGCCACGCAATCCACAAATTGTGTCAATAGTGACTCATTTCATCAACTTGAGTTTCTCTGCCGTCTATTTCACTCTTCACTGCGAAAAACCCTGATATTCACATCAATATAAATTTAGGTGATGATATGTTATCAATATTTAAAGCAGGGCCAGCGGCAAATAAAGTCCCGGCGGAGAAAGTCCAGGAAACTTATGGCCGATACCGCATTCAGGCATTACTCAGCGTATTTCTTGGCTATCTTGCGTACTATATTGTGCGCAATAACTTCACGCTCTCAACACCGTACCTGAAGGAACATCTGGATCTCAGTGCCACACAAATTGGTCTACTCAGCAGCTGCATGCTTATTGCTTATGGGATCAGTAAAGGCATTATGAGCAGCCTGGCAGACAAGGCCAGTCCTAAGGTCTTTATGGCATGCGGCCTGATTCTGTGCGCCATTGTAAACGTCGGTTTAGGATTCAGTACCGGATTCTGGATTTTTGCCGCTCTGGTCGTTTTCAACGGTTTGTTCCAGGGTATGGGCGTTGGCCCTTCATTTATTACCATTGCCAACTGGTTTCCGCGTAAAGAACGTGGACGTGTTGGCGCATTCTGGAATATCTCTCACAATGTTGGCGGTGGTATTGTTGCCCCGATCGTGGGTGCCGCCTTTGCCATTTTGGGGAGCGAACACTGGCAAAGTGCCAGCTATATTGTTCCGGCCGGTGTGGCCGTCCTGTTCGCTTTTATTGTGCTAATGCTGGGGAAAGGTTCACCGCGCCAGGAAGGCTTACCGGCTCTGGAACAAATGATGCCGGAAGAAAAAGTCGTATTAAATTCCCGACACGCTGTCCAGGCGCCAGAAAATATGAGCGCCTTCCAGATATTCTGCACCTATGTACTGCGTAATAAGAATGCCTGGTATGTTTCACTGGTAGATGTCTTCGTCTATATGGTGCGTTTTGGCATGATTAGCTGGTTGCCTATTTATCTGTTAACCGAAAAACATTTTTCGAAAGAGCAAATGAGCATCGCTTTTCTGTTTTTTGAATGGGCGGCAATCCCTTCCACATTACTGGCGGGTTGGCTTACCGATAAACTGTTTAAAGGCCGTCGCATGCCGCTGGCCATGATTTGTATGGCGCTGATTTTCGTCTGTTTGATCGGCTACTGGAAAAGTGAATCCCTGCTGATGGTCACTATTTTTGCCGCCATTGTGGGTTGCCTGATCTATGTTCCACAGTTCCTCGCTTCTGTTCAGACGATGGAAATCGTCCCCAGCTTCGCTGTGGGGTCAGCGGTAGGTTTACGCGGATTTATGAGCTACATTTTTGGCGCGTCGCTGGGAACCAGCCTGTTTGGCGTAATGGTCGACAAAATGGGATGGCATGGCGGATTCTATCTGTTGATGGGTGGGATTGTCTGCTGCATCCTGTTTTGCTACCTCTCTCATCGTGGCGCGCTGGAGCTTGAACAACAGCGAAAAAATGCTCAGCACGAGGAAGCCTCACTCCAGTTGGCGGATGCCCGGTAATTCATTTCGCTCTCACAAAAAAGTGCCAGCGATGCTGGCACTTCAATAACTCAGATAAATAAAAAAACTCAACGTGATAATTTATTGCTAAACGTAACATTCCAAATTATTGCTTACCGTAACCCACCATAAAGCGAATAATCAAACCGCAAGCAGGAGCAAGAAACAGGAATAACCCGGTTACCATTTCGTTACCATTGGTCAATCGCATAGTAAAAAAGTAAATTAATGCCGTAAGGATGGCCATGCCGAGAAAAGCGCTGATTGACGCCGCTGCGCCCATAACCTGCCAGATATAGCAACTGACGCACAAAATGCTCAGAGCGAGAAAGATCCAGAAATAGAGCATAGCGATACCTCCTGTTTGCCGTAAACTTAACGTAAGTCCTTACACTCCCTTAACTTTATATTCTAAGACAATTCCTATCCTCGTGCAATTTCAGCAACATCTTCGTTACAAAAATCCTTCACCTGCATACTATTACTCTCTCGGGCAGACATTTATTTAATCTGCATAAAAACAACGGATTATATATAGGTTAATTTTTGTTCTTAATCGCCTTAAAAACATTTACGAATCTTGAGTAATTATTTCTGGCTGACATTAATTTTCGGGTGTACATTGTGCGTCCGATCATTCATGCCCCCTCGTGGTTTTGTCCTGACTCAGTTTTACACTCTTTACAGGAACCAATGTCGTTCATGGCGGCCTAACGATCAGTACAGAGAGTAAAGCGAAAGACAAAGAATCTTCGCGATACATCTATTTCGTATCAACAACAGGTGCTTATGTTCCCCCAATGTAAATTTTCACGCGCGTTTTTGCATCCGCGCTACTGGCTCACGTGGTTTGGTGTTGGAGTGCTCTGGTTACTGGTACAGCTTCCCTATCCCGTATTGTGTTTTCTTGGTACCCGTACAGGAACGCTGGCTCGTCCATTTTTAAAACGCCGTGAATCTATTGCACGTAAAAATCTCGAACTCTGTTTCCCAAATTTGTCGCAGGAAGAAAGAGACAAACTGGTCGATGAGAATTTCCGTTCACTCGGCATGGGGCTACTTGAAACAGGTATGGCCTGGTTCTGGCCGGACCGTCGAGTGCGTAAATGGTTTGATGTAGAAGGACTGGACAACCTGAAGCGCGCCCAGTTGCAAAATCGTGGCGTGATGGTTGTCGGCGTACACTTTATGTCGCTTGAGTTGGGTGGCCGCGTAATGGGGCTTTGTCAGCCAATGATGGCGACCTATCGCCCGCACAACAATAAGTTGATGGAGTGGATCCAAACCCGTGGTCGTATGCGCTCCAACAAGGCGATGATCGGCAGAAATAATCTGCGTGGTATTGTCGGTGCTCTGAAAAAAGGAGAAGCCGTATGGTTTGCCCCCGATCAGGACTACGGTCGTAAAGGAAGCTCGTTTGCCCCCTTCTTTGCCGTCAAAGATGTGGCAACCACCAACGGTACCTACGTGCTGTCGCGTTTGTCTGGTGCAGCGATGCTGACCGTAACCATGGTGAGAAAAGCAGATAACTCTGGTTATCGCCTGTTCATCACGCCTGAAATGGAAGGTTACCCGTCTGATGAGTGCCAGGCAGCGGCCTATATGAATAAAATTATCGAAAAAGAGATCATGCGCGCCCCCGAGCAGTATCTCTGGATCCACCGTCGCTTCAAAACGCGCCCGATGGGTGAAGCCTCGTTGTATATCTGAAAAGAAAGGCCGCAAGGCCTTTCTTTTTTTCTACGGCTGAATTACTTCACGCCCCATTTATTGTGGAGTTCAGTCATTCGTTCGCTATAGCTTCGGGCAATGCAGGCTGGCTCATCATCCTTCTCCTTCCAGCACTCGTTGCGTCCTTTGATCCAACCGCGCTGCTCTGCTTTTAACATCGGATCATTCTTCGATTTAGCCAGTGCCTGTTTAAAAATTTCGTTCAATTTCAGATCCATTGCAGAGAGCGATGGGCTCTGGCAAATAATATCTTCCGCACTTCCCTTTTGAACAGCAGAGCAGGAGTAAGACGGACCTGCGTTGGTCGATTTTTTCGCTGGAGAATAATCAATATTATCCTCCGGCAGGCAAACCCCGTGCTTACGATTAGGTCCAGTCCAGGATACGTCCGGATTTCCGTCATCTTTGCGGGAGATAGAAACGGTATTTTTACCACTTGTCGCCTCCCAATAGTTTTCATTGAAAGCCTTCACCGTCGCCTTCCCGCCATCAATCCAGACATTGCCTTTACCATCACTATTCACACCACCAATACTTGCGCAGTTGAAATTGAACGCCAGCGGCGAGGCCGCCATCGACGTCAACGGCGTAAGAGCGAGTGCTAACATCATTAACCTGGTCATTTTTAACCTTTTCATTATTAAATTCCGCGAAAAATTAACCGCATTAACATCATGGCGATATGAGAACTATCCGAGTAAGCATTCCGTCGCTCAATAGCAATTTATTACCGAAAGAAATTAAACTGTCGCCGAATCACGACACTTGTAAGTTATTAAAATTAAATAAAAAAATGCCTCTTGTCTCACCTCATTTTTAGGCGTACATTAGCGCCGTCTGGAGCATTAAAGCTCAGAATTCTGAGGTGATGCAGCCAAGTAAACGAGGGGAATTCTCCATTTCGTTTATGCGTGCATCAGCTCTCTGTCAGGTAAGCATATGTTCATTTAGACATACCCAAGGTATGCGGAGAGATGAAAAGTGAAATATTTCTTTATGGGCATTTCTTTTATGGTCATCGTTTGGGCCGGTACTTTCGCCCTGATGATCTAAATTAAAAGACGCAGCAAAAAACAGGAGCCATCAGGCTCCTGTTTGCATTTTGGGGGAACATTCGGTCAGTCGGTACTTTCAGAAGTCGATTTTGCACTGGTCGGTAACAGGCCATCTGCACGGAACATTGCTTTGATACCGCGAATAGCCTGACGGGTACGGTCACGGTTTTCAATTAACGCAAAACGCACATGCGTATCACCATAATCACCAAACCCAATCCCCGGTGAAACGCATACCTTCGCTTCATTCAGCAGTTTCTTGGCAAACTCAAGTGACCCCATCCCGGCGTATTGCTCTGGAATTTTCGCCCAAACGTACATCGAGGCTTTTGGCACCTCGACCATCCAGCCAGCTTCATGCAGCCCTTTGACCAGCACATCACGACGACGTTTATACTGCTCTGCAATATCTCGCACGCACTGCTGATCGCCTTCCAGCGCGGCGATGGCCGCAACCTGTAACGGTGTAAAGGTTCCGTAATCGTGATAGCTCTTAATTCGCGCCAGCGCGTTCACCAGCGTTTTATTGCCCACCATAAAACCGATACGCCAGCCCGCCATGTTGTAGCTTTTCGACAGAGTGAAAAATTCAACTGCGACATCGCGAGCGCCCGGTACCTGCATTATCGATGGCGCTTTCCAGCCGTCATAAACAATATCAGCGTAGGCCAGGTCGTGAACCACCAGCACGTCATAGCGTTTAGCCAGAGCCACAACTTTTTCGAAGAACTCCAGCTCAACGCATTGTGCCGTCGGGTTCGACGGGAAACCTAAGATCATCATCTTCGGTTTCGGATAGCTTTCGCGAATCGCGCGCTCCAGCTCATTAAAGAAATCGACGCCTTCGACCAGCGGCACAGATCGTACCTGCGCGCCGGCAATCACCGCGCCATAAATATGGATGGGATAACTTGGGTTGGGTACGAGGACCGTATCACCGTGATCGAGCGTTGCCAGCATCAGGTGCGCAAGTCCCTCTTTGGAACCGATGGTCACAATGGCTTCGGATTCAGGATCGATCTCAACGTCATAGCGCTCCTGGTACCAGCGGGAAATCGCCCGACGCAGACGCGGAATACCGCGAGAGGTGGAATAACCGTGCGTATCCGGGCGCTGCGCCACGGTACACAGTTTTTCAACAATGTGAGGAGGCGTGGCCCCATCCGGGTTCCCCATGCTGAAGTCGATAATATCTTCGCCGCGCCGACGCGCAGCCATCTTCAGTTCAGCCGTGATGTTAAAAACGTACGGGGGAAGGCGATCAATACGCGTAAAGCGACGTTCAGGGCGGGAGTCAGCCATAATATCCTCAGATTAACGTTAGCGCCCGGACCGTCCGAGCGACGCTGCCACGATGGTGGCACGTTTAGAAAATAGCCTGAATAATTTCCTTCTGTCGAGAGGCAAAACAAAATATTTTTTCCTGACAAAAAAGAGGAACAACATAGTAAAATGAGGAAATATTCATTTTCACAACCCGCTTAAAATTACCATCATTTAACATTTTGTTGTTAAATACATTACCTTGAATGCAGCGCTGACAGGACAGGTATTGTAAATACAACAATCATGCAACAATCCCCTTTTAATATTATGGTTTTTCCTCATTAGGCACAGGCTGCGTGGGTGCTGGTCATCCTGGTCCAGGTTACCTATCATAGAGGTTTAACCCTTGCGCAAGAGTCACCCGTGCACGAAATATTCAATATGCTGCTGGCGGTATTTGACCGGGCAGCACTGATGCTGTTCTGTCTGTTTTTCCTGATTCGTATCCGCCTGTTCCGCGAACTGTTGCACAAATCAGCCCACTCCCCAAAAGAGCTGCTCGCCGTTACCGCGATTTTCTCAATGTTTGCCCTGTTCAGTACCTGGTCCGGCGTACCGGTTGAAGGCTCACTGGTTAACGTGCGTATTATCGCGGTCATGTCAGGGGGGATTCTGTTTGGTCCGTGGGTCGGTATCATTACGGGCCTCATCGCGGGTACCCACCGCTATCTGATCGACATCGGCGGCGTCACCGCCCTGCCCTGTTTTATCACCAGTATTCTGGCAGGCTGTATTGCCGGGTGGATCAACCGTAAGATCCCTAAAGCGCAGCACTGGCGAGCTGGCATTTTAGGCGGAATGCTGTGCGAATCCTTGACGATGATCCTCGTCGTCGTCTGGGCCCCCTCTACCGCACTGGGACTGGATATTGTCTCAAAAATCGGTATCCCAATGATCCTGGGCAGCGTCTGCATTGGCTTTATCGTCATGCTAGTGCAAAGCGTGGAGGGCGAGAAAGAGGCCAGCGCCGCGAAGCAGGCCAAGCTGGCGCTGGATATTGCCAACAAAACCTTGCCGCTTTTTCGGCAGGTTAACAGCGAGTCGCTCCGCCAGGTATGCGAAATTATTCGCCATGACATCCATGCGGACGCCGTCGCAATTACCAATACCCAGCACGTTCTGGCCTACGTTGGCGTGGGGGAACTTAACTACCGTGATAACGATGATTTCGTCAGTCCTACCACGCAGCAGGCGATCAATTACGGAAAAATCATCATTAAAAACAATGATGAAGCGCATCGCACACCGGAAATACACTCCATGCTGGTGATCCCGCTGTGGGAGAAAGGTGTTGTCACCGGTACGCTAAAAATCTACTACTGTCACGCCCACCAGATAACCTCCTCGCTGCAGGAAATGGCTATTGGCCTGTCGCAAATTATCTCGACTCAGCTTGAAGTTTCCCGGGCGGAACAGCTACGCGAAATGGCAAATAAGGCAGAGCTACGCGCACTACAAAGTAAAATAAATCCTCATTTCCTGTTTAACGCCCTGAACGCAATTTCGTCGTCGGTGCGACTTAACCCGGACACCGCACGCCAGCTCATTTTTAATTTGTCGCGTTATCTTCGCTACAATATCGAATTAAAAGACGATGAGCAGATCGACATCAAAAAAGAGCTGTATCAAATCAAGGATTACATCGCCATCGAACAAGCGCGTTTTGGCGACAAACTAACGGTTATTTATGATATCGATGAAGAGGTAAGCTGTTATATTCCCAGCCTGCTGATTCAGCCGCTGGTAGAAAACGCTATCGTCCATGGGATTCAGCCCTGCAAAGGGAAAGGTGTGGTCACCATCAGCGTGGCGGAGTGTGGTAACCGGGTACGGATAGCCGTGCGGGATACGGGCCACGGTATCGATCCAAAAGTGATTGAACGGGTCGAATCCAATGAAATGCCGGGCAATAAAATTGGTCTATTGAATGTGCACCATCGCGTTAAGCTGCTCTACGGTGAGGGATTACATATCCGCCGTCTGGAGCCAGGCACTGAGATTGCCTTTTATGTACCGAATCAGCATTCGCCCGCAGCCGCACCGGCCACATTGTTGCTTTAACCAGGAGTGAAGTCGTGAAAGTCATCATTGTTGAAGATGAATTCCTGGCCCAACAGGAACTGAGCTGGCTGATAAAAGAGCACAGCCAGATGGAGATTGTCGGCACGTTTGACGATGGTCTGGACGTGCTGAAATATCTCCAGCACAACCGCGTTGACGCCATTTTTCTGGATATTAATATTCCCTCGCTGGACGGCGTATTGCTGGCACAAAATATCAGCCAGTTCGCGCATAAACCCTTTATTGTGTTTATTACCGCGTGGAAAGAGCACGCCGTTGAAGCCTTCGAACTGGAAGCTTTTGACTACATTCTGAAGCCGTACCAGGAATCACGCATTGTCAGCATGCTGCAAAAGCTGGAAGCCGCCTGGCAACAGCAGCAAACGGGAACTTCGCTCGCCAGTCCGGTGGCCCGCGAAAACGATACGATCAACCTGATCAAAGATGAGCGGATCATCGTGACCCCGATCAACGACATCTACTACGCAGAAGCCCATGAAAAGATGACGTTTGTCTACACCCGGCGCGAATCGTACGTGATGCCGATGAACATCACCGAATTTTGCAGCAAACTGCCGGCTTCGCATTTCTTCCGCTGCCACCGCTCGTTCTGCGTGAATCTGAATAAAATCCGCGAGATCGAACCCTGGTTTAACAATACCTATATTTTGCGCTTAAAAGATCTGGAATTTGAAATCCCGGTTAGTCGGAGTAAAGTGAAAGAGTTCAGACAGTTAATGCACTTATAGCGCAGAGAAAGAGCGATGAAAGAGCCAGGCCTTCCCGCAGACCAACAGTTTTTCGCCGATCTGTTCAGTGGCCTGGTGTTAAACCCACAGCGTCTGGGGCACGTGTGGTTCGCAACCCAGCCCACCACGTTACCGACCGGCAGTTTATGTATTGATCTTCCGCGCCTTGATATCGTGCTACGTGGGGAATACAGCAACCAACTGCAAAAACAGCAGCATAACCTGGCAGAAGGCGACATGCTGTTTATCCCGGCGAAAGCGGCCAATCTGCCCGGCGGCGACAAACCCGTGATGCTGCTGAGCCTGGTTTTTTCTCCGGCATGGCTGGGACTCTCTTTTTACGATAATCGAACCGCATCGCTGCTTCGTCCGGTACGCCGTATTGAGTTACCCCATCCACAGCGCGGCGAAGGCGAGGCGATGCTCACCGCATTGACGCATTTAAGCCGCTCTCCTCTGGCCCAGGATATCATTCAGCCGTTGGTGCTTAGTCTGCTGCATCTGTGTCGTAGCGTGGTGAATACCCGCCCAGACACAGAGCGCCCACGCGCTGAATTTCTCTATCATAGTATGTGTAATTGGATACAAGATAACTATGCCCAGCCGCTGACTCGCGAAAGCGTGGCGCAGTTTTTTAATATCACACCCAATCACCTGTCAAAAGTGTTTGCCCAGCACGGCACTATGGGGTTCGTCGAGTATCTGCGGTGGGTAAGAATGGCGAAGGCGCGCATTATCTTGCAGAAATACCATCTGTCGATTAGCGAAGTCGCACAGCGGTGTGGATACCATGACAGTGATTATTTCTGCCGCCTGTTCCGGCGTCAGTTTGGCCTGACGCCGGGAGAGTACGGCGCGCGTTTTCAGTCAGCGCGTTGATTATGTCAACACCTGCCAAGGCCGCCGCATCTTTGCTTTATGGTGAGTCGTTACAGCCGATGTCTGTGTGTTTAGCCCAATTGACCATTCCCTGGAAATCAACAATCACCACGGATTCATCGCCAACCACCCAGGCATCATGGCCTGGAGGAATGCGCGACAGCTCACCGGGCTTACAATCAAATTCGCTGCCATCATCCATTTTTACCCGCAGCACACCGGAAACGTGGTACTGAAAATGAGGGGCTTCGCAACTCTTCGTTCCAGCGATAGGTTGAACTGACGTAGACCACCGCCAGCCTGGCTCCAGGACAGCACGGCCGACGATTGCACCTCCCACATCGAGAAGCTCCAGTCGCCCGTGAGGGAACTCACGAACTTCGTCTGGAAGACCAAATGACTTCACTTCTGCTTTGTCCATTGCGCACCTCCTTAGGTTGATTACGCGCATGGCCGCTCTTAAATTATATCAGCAGCGGTCATTTATTGTACGATTCGTAATCTCAGCCAGGATCGTTGTAAAATAACGGCCTTTAGCTAAACCCTGCAGGCTTACTCAATAAAGTGAATATACGATGAAGAACAGACGTGCACTCTCCCTGATGTGTTTTCAGATGCTGGAATCAGGTGCGGATCGTCGGACCGTGAAAAGAGCCCTGACCTCCCGCCGTGTTAAAGGTCGCCAGGCGGTAGTTCTGCTCTGCAAGCAAGAGATGACGCTGTTGAGGGCCGGGAAACTACCGTTCTCTGATTGATAATTTCCCTTTCTGACCCGCTTATCCACTCTTGCTGTCAAACTTAAAACGTCAGTTCTGCCTCCAGCAGCGCAAGAATGCTCTCAGCATTTTCAGCGGCAAACAACGACTGGCGGAACTGCTTGTTCACCAGCTTGCGCGCCAGCTGCGAGAAGACCTTCACGTGGTTTATGCCTTCATCGGCACCCAGCGTCAGCATGATCACCAGTTCTACATCACCCATCTCAGACTGCCAGTCAACGGGCTGCAGAAGCCGGGCAATGCTGATGCTGGAATGGCGGATCCACTGGGATTTCGTGTGCGGAATAGCCACACCGAAGCCGACGGCGGTGGTGACGATCTCTTCGCGCTGCCAGACATCCTCTTCCAGTTCAAACGGATGTTCAGTCCGTCCATTAACGCCAAGATTGCCGCACAGGAACTTGATCACCTGCTCTTTGTTACTCAGAGATTCGCCGACAAAGATGTTCTCCAGCGCCAGCAGCCGACGCACATCTTTCTGCGGTGCAAACTGGTTTAGCAGATCTTCTATCTCCTGAGCGATACGGCATTCGCAGGCCTGCATGGCGAGCTCACGACATGCCCGACCGTCCAGTTGACGAAGCTGGCTTTTTACCGCCGGAATACGTGGGCTGCTCATGCTCAGCTCGTCCAGCCCGAGGCCCAGAAGCAGCGGTAAATAACGTCCTTCACCGCCCAGTTCGCCGCAAATACCCACCCATTTACCGCGTTCGTGCGCCACGCGAACAATCTGCTGTAACATGCGCAGGAACGACGGCGTAATCGGGTTGTACAGCGGCGAAACGCGCGGGTTATTGCGATCAACGGCGTACAAATACTGGGTCATGTCATTTGAGCCAATACTGAA
The DNA here is from genome assembly GCF_030333935.1 of Citrobacter sp. Cf125. Lineage (NCBI taxonomy): Bacteria > Pseudomonadati > Pseudomonadota > Gammaproteobacteria > Enterobacterales > Enterobacteriaceae > Citrobacter > Citrobacter sp. Cf125. The sequence goes on from NZ_JAOWEY010000022.1 coordinate 1,101,864, forward strand.
GAAATCCACCTCATCACAGAAATGGTCGATGATGTAACACACCGAAGGGACTTCAACCATAATTCCCAGTGAGATTGTCGGAGCATGACGTAAGCCGTCCGCTTTCAGCGCCACCAACGCTTTTTGCAGTTCGCTTTTTACCCATAAAATCTGGTCGAGGCTGTGCACCATCGGGATCATCAGTTGCGCATTGCCGAAGGTCGCCGCCCGTAAAATCGCGCGCAATTGAGTGCGAAAAAGCCCGGCAAACTCCGGATAAATCCGCACCGCGCGATAACCCAGGAACGGATTCTCTTCCTGCGGAATATTGAGATAGCGGATGTTCTTATCGCCGCCGATATCCATGGTGCGAAAGATAACCGGCTTGTCGCCCGCGGCCAGTAAGACCTGCTGGTAGGCTTCAAACTGTTCCTGCTCATCAGGTGCGCTGTCGCGGTCCATAAACAGCATTTCAGTACGAAACAGCCCAATCCCTTCCGCACCATTGGCAAACGCTCCCGGCGCTTCCAGCGCGGTACCGATATTCGCTGCAACGTCAATACGCTGATGATCTTTGGTCAACGCAGGCTGGGCGGCATCAAGCGCCTGCCGCCGCTGGCATTCATCGGCCAGCTTCTGCGCAATCGCGTAATAGCCGCGAACGGCATCGTCTGGATTGATGGCTAATACCCCACATCGGGCATCCAGTACCGCATGCTGCCCGGAATACCGGTTAAAGGCCGCCAGCGGCAAGCCGCTAAGTACCGGAATAGCTGACGCACGGGCAAGGATCAGGGTATGCGAAGTGCGCCCCGTTTTCTCCAGGATCATGCCAGACAGATGCTGCAAATCGAGGCTTAAAAACTGGCTGGGCGTCAAATCCTCAGCAACCAGAATCGTCGGTTTATTCAGCACCAGCGCATTACGCGGTCGTCTTTCAGGCCAGGTGATGTGCAGCAACTGTTCGCTGATATCACGGATATCACTGACGCGTTCGCGCAGGTAATCACTACCGGAAGCCGACAGCTTGTCGCACACCAGCTCCATATTGGCAACGATTGCCGCCCCTAGCCCCAGATGTTGCTCCAGCATCAAGCGGCGAATATTCCCGGCAAACTCATCATCCTGAATCAGAGACAGATGCGCGCTAAGGATGGTTTTACTCTCGCCGTCGCGCTCGCGCAGCTGCTGATTGAGCTGTTCGGCAAGCGTCGCCAGACTATGCTCCAGCCGGGTATTGTCTTCCGCACTCGCCGCAATCGCACGATAACTTTCCAGGTTATCACTCTGCCAAAGCGTGAGCGTACCTGCTCCCACGCCCCCTGCCAGCACGCTGCCGTACAGCAGGTCCGGGTTGAGGCGAATCAGCGAACGCGGCAACGGGTGCGCCGCCAGTTCCGCCGGGGTCGGCTGAACGCTATCGCTGTCAATAAACCGGTGCTGCAGGTACTCCTCCAGCGCTCGCCGGGCCTGTTCTTCATCGCGACCAGTAATGGACAGGCTGCAACTGTCGTTAAAAAGCGTTCCGGTGCCTATCAGCGCCAGCGAGCTTTTCGCATCCGCCCGCGCATTCTGGCGATGATTAATAAATACCACCTCACTTTGCCACTGGCTGCACTGTTCTTTCAGCTCCCACGCCGGACGCGCATGCAGACCATTGGGTAACGGGCAAAGAAATTGAATCGTTAGCATAACAACTCCTGATTAGCGCGAAATCAGCACCTGAAATCCGTCAGATGAGCCACGGTTTCGCACGTAAGATGTGAAATAAGATCCGACAACAGCTGCTGCGTCTGGATGATGTCCCGGCAGTCGGCAATCGACGCCGCGCAATGTCCATACCGTGTGGCGGGTCCCATGACAACCGTTGGGATCCCTGTGCCGCTTACGTGCACCGCCCCGCCGTCGGTGCCGCCGTTACTGAACATATCGAGCTGCAGGGAAATACCCGCGTCAGCGGCCACGCTTTCAACCCACGCCGTCAGCTTTGGCGGTGCAATCAGCGATTTATCGCTCAGCACCAGCATCGGACCTTTGCCGAGCTGCCGATGGTTGGCCACACTGTAATCAAAGTTTTTGGCCCAGCAGGCGGTATCCAGCACAAATGCCACATCCGGTGCGCCAACGCGTGCAGCCGTTTGTCCTCCGCGCAGTCCCACTTCTTCACTGGAACTGGCCACCAGCCAGACCTCGCAAGGAAGGATGGCGTTATGCCATTCACGCAGTAGCGCCACCAGCAAATAACATCCAAGACGGTCATCAAAGGCTTTGCCCATGATTCGCTGGTGCGGCAAGACCTGAAAGGTTGTGTCGAATGTGACGCGATCGCCGGGGCGTACGCCGGCCTGGAGTACCTCATCATAAGATCGCGCGCCAATATCTACCCGCAGCGTATTGACCTCATTACCGCATAGCTCTCCGTCGAGCAGACCGGGAATTTTGCTCTCTTCACGGGTGGTGATCCGCACCGGCTGCAGTTGTCTGGCCGCCATACGCACATTTCCCACCGGCAATACATCGATCGCCCCTTCGCTGGAAATACTACGCACGATAAATCCCACTTCATCCATATGCGCGCAGATCATCACCTTCGGACCGGTTGATTCATTGAGACGGATCAGCACCGATCCCAGACCATCAAAGCGCACCTCTTTATTAAGACGATCCGCCTCCTCAAGCAGGATCTGCCGCACTTCCTGTTCTGACGAGGCGATCGCGTCCGCCTCGCTCAGCGCCTTTAGTAACGATAAATCCATTACGCCTCTCCCGTATGTAGCAATGTTTTCGCCATGGTATAGAGCACCTCGCCGCCGTCAGGCGTAACCAGCACAACATCTTCAATACGCACCCCCCCCTGCCCCGGCAGATAAATACCCGGCTCAACGGTGAGCAGCATGCCAGCGACCAGAGGTGTTGTGTCATCGGAGGAAAAACGTGGGTTTTCATGCACTTCAATGCCGATAGCATGTCCGGTGTTGTGACCAAATGCATCGCCATAGCCCGACTGGGTAATGACTCGCCTGGCTGCGGCGTCTACCTCATTGCATCGCGCACCTGGTCGAATTGCCGCCATCGCGGCACGCTGCGCCGCAAGGACAATCTGGTACACGGCAAACAGCGCGCTTTCTTCCGCTGGCTGGTTCGCATCGGGGATGCGAAAGGTTCGCGTCATATCCGAACAATAACCCTGATACAGCGCGCCAAAATCCAGCGTGATGAACTCACCCGCCTCAACACGTTTGTCGCTGGCTTTGCCGTGTGGCAGCGCACCGCGCCAGCCGCTGGCGACAATGGTGTCAAAAGAAGCTTTATCTGCGCCGAGCGTGCGCATAAACCACTCCAGTTCAGCGGCAATTTCGCGCTCACTGAGACCGGGTTGAATAAAGCGTCGTATATGTTCCGCGCTGAGGTCAGCTATCCGGCAGGCTTCGCGTATGCAGGCTATTTCCTGCGCCGTTTTCACCTGCCGGAGCACATCCGGTACGGCGCTCACCAGTCGGGCACGCAGTTTTTCCGACCACGCGTTCGCCGTTTCCCAGCTTACTTGCTCACCTTCGAATCCCACCGTCTGCAGCTTTTCGTGTGCAATAATGTGATTCACCTGCGAATACAGCGTCTGCGTTCCATCGAGCCGATGGATCTGATAGCCCTGAGTACGCGTGGCAACATCGGTGTAGTAACGGGCATCAACCAGGATATGCGCACTTTCATGGCTGATAAACACAAACCCTGAACTGCTGGAGATCCCCATATGCGGCTGTTTGTTCTGCCGTGATGACAACAGCATCGCGTCGAGTTGTTGCGCCGTTAACCAGTCGCGCAGTGAAGCAAGTAAGCTCATAGTTACAATCCTTTTAATCAGAGGCTTTCAATCAGCAACTTGCCTTTGCGATACATCAGATGGCGAAGGAACACCACCATCAGCGCCGTAATCACCGCACCTAACAGGATCCCCGCCATATAGACGCCGAGGTTAGTCACCAGCGGCCACGCCCAGATAGCGGATTCCGGGAACCACTGCACGGCCCCCAGCCAGACGGCAGCCGTCGACCCGACAATGGCGCCAACCATATAAGAAGGAATTGCGGTGATGGGGCTTTCCAGTGCAAACGGGATCGCCCCTTCGCTGATTCCCATAAATGCGAGGAACATTGCCGTTTTCCCCTGCGGGTAAAGCTGTGCGCTGAACAGGCGTTTGCCGGTTAAGCGACGGTCAATAAGCGTGGCCAGTCCGAGGCCAATCGGCGGAATGACAATCGCAATAGAGCGCGCGGTGACCGGCAGAACGTGATCGGTAGTAAAGCTGAAGGCGACAAAACCTGCGGCTTTATTAATCGGGCCGCCGAGGTCAATCGCCGTTGCCGCGGAAATCCCCATCGCGTACATCAGCGTGCCTTTCTCGCCAGCCGCCGTCAGCAAAGTACGGATCCCGCCGTTAATCCAGCCGCCAAACGGCGTTATCACGTAATACATCGCCAGCATGACGAAAATGGCGGAGAGAATGGGCAGTAAAAAGGTGGTTTTGAATGCCAGCAGGAAATCAGGCAGCTGGATTTTTTGGTTCATCCACTTCACCAGATACCCGGCGACAATCGAGATAATCAGCGCACCAATAAAGGTTGACGGAACCGGAGCACTGGTTACCCATTGCAGCGTTGATGGGTCAAAATTCAGTATCTGTGTCGGCTGAGTAGACATCAGCCCACCGATGAACCCCGCCGGAAACGCCAGCTTGCCGCCGATGGAGTTGGCGACAAACGCGGCAAACATCGGAATAGCAAAACCAAACAGCACGCCGCCAAAAGATTGCGACAGCCAGGCAAACTTCAGTAATGAGAGATTAAAACCGGTAAATTTTCCGCTGTTCAGCGCATCCATGATGCCAGTGTCAGCAGGAATATCGAGCCAGCTATAGGCGATCAGTTGCGAGAAGGCGAGAATCACCCCGCCCATAATTAACGTCGGCACCATGCGTGAAATACCCGACATCACATGTTGCGGAAGTTCGCCCCAGAAGCTATTGCGGGAGGCCGGTGGATTTTTTATTGCCGCTGCCGCACCAGATGCGCCAGGCACAACGGTTGCACTGCGTTTTTTAATGGCCATATGTAATTCCCTGTCGATGATTATTGTTGTTCAGCGGCAACCATCTCTTCGATCTCTTTAATGATGCCGGCAGCATTTTTTATCGCGTCCTGTAGCGTAATTTCGTAGACATCACGCGACTCAAAACGCTCGTTATCTTCTGGAGTTACGGCAACTGAATGGATGATTAACGTCGCCTCAGCAATATCCTGCGCCGTCAGGCGATTTTGTATTCCGTCAGCACCCTGGGTTTCGATTTTCACTTCATAACCGGCTTCAACCGCGGCTTCTTCCAGCGCCTGAGCTGCCATAAAGGTGTGGGCCAGCCCCATTGGGCACGCGCAGACGGCAATTAATTTTTTACTCATAATCATTTCCTCGTAATAGTTAACGAGTGAAATTATGGTCCGAGGAAAGTAACAACCGTTATCAGACAAATAATGCTTTTACTGGACAAATAATCCAGCAATCAGGAAGTGTGACGAAGGTCGGAAAGGTGGGCGGCAGGCATAAAAAAAACCGCGTGATTTACGCGGTTTTGCAGATTTCTGATTGAAGAATTAAAGAATATGGCCCAGCGTCTGACGCAAATGCGCACCTGCGCCAAGTAGTCCAGGATTATCGTGCACAATCAGGTACACCGGAATATCCTGCACGTAGGCTTTAAAACGGCCTTTATCTTCAAAACCACCGCGGAAGCCTGAAGCCTTAAAGAAGTCGAGGAAGCGCGGTACGATACCACCGGCGATGTACACACCGCCAAACGTCCCAAGGGTTAACGCCAGATCGCCACCAAAACGCCCCATAATGACGCAGAACAGCGACAGCGCCCGACGACAGTCAATGCAGGAATCTTCCAGCGCCCGTGCGGTGATATCCTTCGGCTGCAGATTTTCCGGCAACCGCCCGTCTGATTTGACGATGGCGCGATACAGATTCACCAGCCCCGGACCGGACAGCACGCGTTCTGCGGAAACATGGCCAATTTCGGCGCGCAGGACTTCAAGGATAATTCCTTCTTCTTCGCTGTTAGGCGCAAAATCTACATGACCGCCTTCACCGGGCAGGCTTACCCAGCGTTTGTCCACATGCACCAGATGCGCCACACCGAGCCCGGTTCCTGCTCCATAGACGGCTATCGGTTTACCTTCAATAGGTTCCGCGCCACCAAACTGGATCAAATGCTCTTTTTTCAGCATCGGGATCGCCATCGACACGGCGGTGAAATCATTGATGATTTCCAGATGGCTAAAGCCCAGATTTTTTTTCATCTCAGCAATAGAGAATGCCCAGGTATGGTTGGTCATTGCCACCCAGTCGCCAGTAATCGGACAGGCAATGGCAATGCAGCCATCTTCAACGCTGACGCTATGCTCATCCAGGTACACGCGCACCACGGCCTCCAGACTGGGGTAATCCAGCCCGGAATAGGTTTTTGCCTGCGAAATCTCGCCGCTGGCAATATCGCACAGAGCAAGACGCGCGTTGGTGCCGCCAACATCCCCTACTAAAGCATATTTTGTCATTCTTCCACTGCTCCGCTAAAGTCAGATTAAATCTTTGCCACACTGTAAGTTCATGGGGACATAACAACAACGGTCTGAAGGCTGATGCCCGTGGAAAATCGATCCAGATCACACAATTACTTTATCGTTTCAGCATCATTTGCAGCGATGCCGTCAGGCATGCTGTGCAAACTATGTCTATGACTCTGTTTTAAGGAATAGAAAATGCTCCATCCGCGAGCCAGAACGATGCTCTTGCTATCAACCCCTGCGCTAATCATTGGCATAGCGTCCAGCCTGGTGTTGATCGTTGTGATGAAAGTGGCTTCCGTTTTACAGCAGTTTTTGTGGGAACGTCTGCCTGTTAGCATCGGTATAGCCCAGGACTCTCCGGTCTGGATTATCGGTATGCTGACGCTCACGGGGATCATGGTCGGGTTAGTTATCCGTTACAGCCATGGTCACGCAGGTCCGGATCCGGCCTGTGAACCGTTAATTGGTATGCCGGTGCCAACGTCAGCACTACCGGGCCTGCTGGCAGCGCTAATCCTTGGCCTCGCGGGTGGCGTCAGTCTGGGTCCGGAACACCCCATCATGACCGTAAATATCGCTCTGGCAGTGGCACTTGGTAGCCGCATGTTTCCCCGCATTGCGAAACTGGACTGGACCATTCTCGCCTCTGCCGGCACCATCGGCGCGCTATTTGGCACCCCCGTTGCCGCTGCGCTGGTATTTTCGCAAACGCTGAATAGCTCAAACGATGTGCCCTTGTGGGATCGCCTGTTTGCGCCGTTAATGGCAGCGGCCGCGGGTTCACTAACCACCAGCCTGTTTTTTCACCCCCATTTTTCACTGCCCATCGCGCACTACACGCAGATGCACTTGATCGATATCCTCAGCGGCGCGGTTGTTGCCGCCATCGCTATTGCTGCCGGAATGGTAGCCGTCTGGTGTCTGCCACGTTTGCACCATTTAATGCATCGATTAAAACACCCGGTACTGATCCTCGGGGCAGGCGGTTTTATCCTTGGAATTTTGGGTGTTATCGGCGGGCCGCTTACCTTGTTTAAGGGACTGGACGAAATGCAGCAGATGGCGTTTAGCCAAACGCTGGGGACATCGGATTATTTCATGCTCGCCGTAATCAAGCTGGCGGCGTTAGTAGTTGCGGCAGCGAGTGGTTTTCGCGGAGGGCGAATCTTCCCGGCGGTATTCGTTGGTGTCGCCTTGGGTCTGATGCTGCACGCCCATGTTGAAGCGGTGCCGGCTGCCATCACGGTTTCTTGCTCTATCCTCGGGCTGGTGCTGGTCGTCACCCGCGACGCCTGGCTGAGCCTGTTTATGGCAGCAGTGGTGGTACCAGATACCACCCTGCTGCCGCTGCTGTGCATCGTCATGCTGCCCGCCTGGCTGCTGCTGGCAGGCAAGCCGTTGATGGTCGCTGAGCGCCCTGATAAATAGCTATCCGCCGTTGCGAGATTCCAGCGCACGGGTCACCGTGCGCAATAATTCAGGAAGATCGGCTTTCGGTAGCACTACCTCAATTAACGATAATCGTTGCGGATGGGACAGCCTGGCCAAAACTTCCTCCAGCTGTACCGCCTGCGTCACCCGCCAGCATTCCGCCTGACATTCACGACTAAACGCCTGTGGCACCAACGTCCAACTCCAGGCGGCGATATCGTTATAGCGCTGATTTGCCCCGTGTATGGCCCGCTCCACGGTATAGCCGTCATTGTTGAGGAGTAAAATAACGGGTGATTGCCCGTCTCTGAGCATGGAGCCCAGCTCCTGAATGGTGAGCTGCGCCGCGCCATCGCCAATAATCAGGATCACCCGACGGTCCGGACAGGCCGTTTGCGCGCCGAATGCCGCCGGTAGCGCGTAGCCAATAGATCCCCACAACGGTTGAACCAGTACTTCCGCCCCGCAAGGTAATGAGAGCGCAGCCGCGCCAAAGGCGGCGGTTCCCTGATCGACGAGGATAATGTCATTAGGCGCCAGATACTGCTGCACCGTATGCCAGAAGTTTTCCTGCGTCAGAGGCCCCTTCTCAACCTGAATGCGCGCAACTGGCGGACGTTCTGGCGGCAGTGAAAACGACATTTCCAGACACAGCTCCCGCAATGTGGTGACCGCCTGCTCCATCGGGATGTTAAACCAGCTGGTTCCAATCCGTGAGGCATGTGGCTGAACATCAATGGTGCGCTCCTGCGGTAGCTGTTGCGTAAACCCGGCGGTCAGGGTGTCGACAAATTGTGTGCCGACACAAAATATCGTGTCGGCATCTTCGATAGCCAGACGAACATAATCGCTACTGGCTCCGGCACTGTATGTGCCAACAAACGCCGGATGACGTTCATCGAACAGCCCTTTGCCCATCAACAACGTGGCGTGGGCCATCGGCGTTTCCGCCATCCAGCGCTGTAAAACCGGCTGCAGACCAAAACGTAGCGCGAGAAAGTCCGCGAGCAGCGCGACGCGCGGGCTGTCCAACAATCGTTCACGGGCATGGTAGCGAAACGCTTCTGCCACACTGCTCTCCGGCTCGCTCAGAGGAACAATCAGGATGTCATTCGGTGGTGTGGCGGGCTGTTTTGCCACATCAGCAGGTAACATCAGATAGCCCGGTCTGCGTTCGATGAGCATTGCTCGCAACACGCGGTCAATTTCATAACAGGCGTTTTGTTCATCCAGTACCGCGCTCGCCGTCGTCACCGCCTGCTGCATACGGTAAAAATGTTGAAAGTCACCATCACCCAGCGTGTGATGCATCAACTCCCCACGACGCTGTGCACCGCGACAGGGCGCGCCAACAATATGCAAAACAGGAACATATTCCGCATAACTTCCTGCAATACCGTTAATCGCACTTAACTCGCCCACACCAAACGTGGTGAGCAGCGCCCCTACCCCGGAGACCCGTGCATAGCCATCTGCCGCATAAGCCGCATTCAACTCGTTCGCACACCCGACCCAACATACGTTGGGATGTTCAATCACGTGGTCAAGAAACTGCAAATTATAATCGCCTGGCACACCAAAGAGATGGCCGACGCCACAGCCTGCCAGCCTGTCCAGCAGATAATCAGCAACGGAATACGGGGTTTGCATGACAGCTATCCTTCTGACGGTAACCTCATGTTGAGTATCGAAGAACTGTGATGACTGTCCAGGAAAGTAGCTGTGAAGGGGTGGAAAGCAGGATTTACAGTTTTGGCGGTAAAAATTCATTGAAGAATAGACGGTGTAACCGTATACACTGAAAGACACACGCATTGTGGAAGGGGGTGACATGGTTTATCACGCAGATGAAAATCGTTATCAGACAATGGAGTACCGCCGCTGCGGTCAGAGCGGCCTTAAACTGCCGATTGTCTCGCTGGGTTTGTGGCACAATTTTGGCGATACCACACAGGTCGAAAACAGTCGGGCATTGTTACAGCGCGCATTCGATCTGGGGATCAACCATTTTGATCTGGCAAATAACTATGGTCCACCGCCGGGTTCGGCAGAACGGAATTTTGGTCGGATCCTGCAGGAAGATTTTTTACCGTGGCGAGATGAACTTATTATCTCCACTAAAGCGGGCTACACCATGTGGGAAGGTCCCTACGGTGACTGGGGTTCACGCAAATATCTGATTGCCAGTCTCGATCAAAGCCTGAAGCGCCTGGGACTGGAGTATGTCGATATTTTCTACCACCATCGCCCCGACCCTGAAACACCGCTCAAAGAAACCATGCGCGCACTGGATCACATCGTCCGTCAGGGCAAAGCCCTGTACGTCGGGTTATCTAACTATCCGGCAGATCTTGCCAGGCAGGCGATTGAAATACTCGACGATTTAGGTACGCCATGCCTTATTCACCAGCCCAAATATTCCATGTTTGAACGTTGGGTCGAAGGCGGTCTGCTGTCGTTGCTACAGGAAAAAGGTGTCGGCAGTATCGCCTTCTCACCGCTGGCTGGCGGACAGTTAACCGACCGCTACCTGAACGGCATTCCTGCGGATTCTCGTGCGGCAAGCGGCAGCCGTTTCCTGAACCCGGATCACATTACGCCAGAGAAACTGGAGAAGGTGCGGGCGCTGAATGCGCTGGCAGAACAACGCGGGCAAAAGCTTTCCCAGATGGCGCTGGCATGGGTGTTACGGGATGACAAAGTCACGTCAGTGCTGATTGGCGCGAGTAAAACGGCGCAGATTGAAGACGCTGTCGGCATGCTGGCAAACCGTCACTTTACGTCTGAAGAGTGCGCGGAGATTGATGCTATCCTGAGTTGATTGAAATAAAGACACATTTATTAACAAAAAGTGCTCTCACTTGCGATTTAAGAGTTAAGGCGATGAAACGGGGCTTTACTGCCCCGTAATATTGTATTAACAGGCCGGCTACGGCTCGATCGTGAAGGAGAGAAAACATGTTCAGGTCACTGATTCTGGCGGCAGTCTTATTGGCTTTTACACCGCTGGCCGCGAACGCTGGCGAAATCACCCTGCTGCCATCAATAAAATTGCAAATTGGCGATCGCGATAACTACGGTAACTACTGGGATGGCGGCCGCTGGCGCGACCGGGATTACTGGCACCATAACTATGAGTGGCGCAAAAATCGCTGGTGGCGTCATGACAATGGCTATCATCGCGGTTGGGATAAACGCAAAGCTTATGAGCGCGGCTACCGTGAAGGCTGGAATGACCGTGACGACCACCGCGGTCGCGGAAAGGGCCGAGGTCACGGACACCACCATTAATGTAACAAAAGGGCCCGCGGGCCCTTTTGTTTTTACAAACCGAGCGCGGTTCCTACCAACAGCCAGATATTGAGCGTCACCACCAGCACAACAATCACCCAGCCTACCTGTTTTACCCATCGGGTATTCACCAAATCGCCCATCAGCTGACTGTTGCTGGTGAAAATCAACAGCGGCACCAGCGCCAGTGCAATACCAAAACTGAGCAACACCTGGCTCATCACCAGAATACGCGTTGGATCTAATCCCATCAGAATCACAATAAAGGATGGCATCATGGTGACCGTACGGCGAACCCAAAGCGGAATGTGAAAACGGATAAACCCTTGCATCACCACCTGCCCCGCCAGCGTACCGACCACGGTAGAGGAAAGTCCCGCAGCCACCAGGCTTAAACCGAACACTGTCGCCGCAGCGTGACTCAACAGCGGTTCAAGGGTCAGATACGCTTGATCGAGATCGGCAATACCGGTATGCCCGCTAAAATGAAATGCAGCGGCAGCCGTCGCCATCATCGCCAGATTGACAAATCCGGCAATCGTCATGGCGATAGCCACATCCCATTTCGTGGCCGCATAGCGCTGTTGACGTGTTCCGCCGTGCAGATGCTGGGTTAAGGAAGAGTGCAGATAAATGACATGCGGCATGATAGTCGCGCCGAGCACGCCAGCGGCGAGGAACACCGCTTCGGAATTAGGTAGGCTCGGGATAACCATCCCCTTGCTAAGTTGCGCGAAGTTCGGCTGGGAAAAGATCAATTCCACAATGTAAGCCGCAGCCACAAACAGCAGCAAGCCGCCAATCACTTTTTCCAGCGGTTTTTGCCCGCGGCGCTGCAACATCAGAATCAAAAAAGTCGCGATACCGGTGAGCACGGCCCCCTGCAATAACGACACGCCGAGGATCAACTTAAAGCCAATCGCGGCACCAATGAATTCAGCAAGGTCTGTCGCCATGGCGATAATTTCGGCCTGCACCCAGTAGAACCACACCACCGGACGAGGATAGTGATCGCGAATTTGTTCCGCCAGATTTTTACCCGTGGCAATGCCAAGCTTTGCCGATAGCACCTGGATCAGCATCGCCATCAGATTTGCCCAGACCACCACCCACAACAGTTTATAGCCAAAGCTGGCCCCTGCCTGGATGTTGGTGGCGAAGTTGCCCGGATCGATATAGCCGATCGCTGCGATGAACGCAGGTCCCATTAATGCGAGCTTCAACTTGCGCGCTGCCCGTCCACTGCTACTCTCAACGCGATCGTTAGTCATTTTAGTGCCTCAGAAACATAGCCTTTGCTATGTTTCAAGCTACGCCTATTGAGAATGATTATCAAATTCATTTTGATGGGTGAAGTTGATTTCTCTGATAGTGTTTGTCTATGGATCGATAAGGATTCTGGGAAAAACGGTAAAATGTTTAATTATTGTTATAGATTAGCACAATGACATAACTTTTCACTTCGATACAAAGCATAACGGAAGTGTATCACCGATCACTAATTTTGAATCTCGTCACAGGTCCTTATTATAGTGTGTGTTTGATCTCGTTTTCTTTATGGTTGTTACATAGAATGTGCACGAAAACTAAACCTGCCTCATATTTGGAGCAAATATGGACCGCGTCCTTCATTTTGTATTGGCATTGGCCGTTGTTGCGATCCTTGCGCTGCTGGTAAGCAGTGACCGTAAAAAGATTCGCATTCGTTATGTTATTCAACTGCTTGTTATTGAAGTGTTACTGGCGTGGTTCTTCCTGAACTCCAACGTCGGCCTGGGCTTCGTAAAAGGCTTCTCCGAAATGTTCGAAAAACTGCTCGGTTTTGCCAACGAGGGGACGAACTTCGTCTTCGGCAGCATGAATGATCAAGGCCTGGCATTTTTCTTCCTGAAAGTGCTGTGCCCTATCGTCTTTATCTCCGCCCTGATCGGTATCCTTCAGCATATCCGTGTGCTGCCGGTTATTATCCGCGCAATTGGTTACCTGCTTTCCAAAGTGAACGGTATGGGCAAGCTGGAATCCTTCAACGCCGTCAGCTCTCTGATCCTGGGTCAGTCCGAGAACTTTATCGCCTATAAAGATATTCTCGGCAAAATGTCTCGCAACCGTATGTACACCATGGCTGCAACGGCGATGTCTACCGTTTCCATGTCTATCGTCGGCGCGTACATGACCATGCTGGAGCCGAAGTACGTTGTTGCGGCGCTGGTACTGAACATGTTCAGCACCTTTATCGTGCTGTCGCTGATCAACCCTTACCGCGTTGATGCCAGCGAAGAAAATATCCAGATGTCTAACCTGCATGAAGGTCAGAGCTTCTTCGAAATGCTGGGTGAATACATCCTGGCAGGTTTCAAAGTGGCAATTATCGTTGCGGCGATGCTGATTGGTTTCATCGCGCTGATTGCTGCCCTGAACGCACTGTTTGCCACCGTGACCGGCTGGTTTGGCTACAGCATCTCCTTCCAGGGCATCCTGGGTTACATCTTCTATCCGGTTGCATGGGTAATGGGTGTTCCGTCCAGCGAAGCGCTGCAGGTGGGCAGTATCATGGCGACAAAACTTGTTTCCAACGAATTCGTTGCGATGATGGACCTGCAGAAAATCGCCTCTACGCTCTCTCCGCGCGCTGAAGGCATCATCTCTGTGTTCCTGGTCTCCTTCGCTAACTTCTCTTCTATCGGTATTATCGCCGGTGCGATTAAAGGTCTGAACGAAGAGCAAGGTAACGTAGTTTCCCGCTTTGGTCTGAAGCTGGTGTACGGCTCTACGCTGGTGAGCGTACTGTCTGCATCTATCGCAGCACTGGTGCTGTAAGCGTAAGACAACGTCGTAGTAATAAGGCCGGGGAATTTCCCCGGCTTTTTTATGCCTGCTATTCAGCAGAGCAGAGAGATACCGGTAAGAATCGACAGGATGCAGAAACAAAAAACCCCCGCTTTTCAGCGAGGGTTTAAATTTTGGTGGAGCTAAGCGGGATCGAACCGCTGACCTCTTGCATGCCATGCAAGCGCTCTCCCAGCTGAGCTATAGCCCCACGATGCTTTTACGTATATACCAAATTCGTTGGGATAAAATTTGGTGGAGCTAAGCGGGATCGAACCGCTGACCTCTTGCATGCCATGCAAGCGCTCTCCCAGCTGAGCTATAGCCCCATTACGTAAAGCTTGTCGAGTTGACGGGCGGCATCATATGAATTCCCTTCGCGTGTGTCAACGGCAAAATTAACTCATAGAATTCAATCGCTGAAAAAGCAGTCAAATGAAGAACATTGCGCAACAACTCGCATTCAGTAGTTAAACGCGTCACGGTTTCTACTAAAATGGTGCTATAAAATGAGCCACTAATTAACCCCACGACTATTCAGGGAATCGTTATGTTCAAGGAACGGATGACGCCAGAAGAACTTGCTAATCTGACCGGATACAGCCGACAGACCATCAATAAATGGGTGCGCAAGGAGGGTTGGGCTACATCACCAAAACCAGGCGTACAGGGCGGTAAAGCGCGTCTGGTTCACGTCACCGAACAAGTTCGTGAATACATTCGCAGCGCTGAGCGTTCAGCCGAAGGTTTATCAGATAATTTATCGTTATCAGGCGATACCTCTATCGAAGCTCTACTGATTAGGCTCGCCAAAGAGATGACTCCGTCAGAACAGAAAATGTTTACGTCACTGATCCTGCGTGAAGGCATTACGGGTTTATTACAACGCTTAGGGATCCGCGACAACAAATAATATGAAAAAATTACGCAGCAAAATGACGACCGAAGAACTGGCGGACTGTCTCGGAGTTGCCAAACAAACCGTCAATCGTTGGATCAGAGAACAAAACTGGACCACCGAAAAGTTTCCCGGCGTTAAAGGGGGTCGTGCAAGGCTGATTCATATCGACTCCAGCGTCCGCACGTTTCTGCTCAATATTCCGGCTTTTCGCAAAGTACCTGAAATTTATCAGGCAGAGGAACCGTTGGCAGAATACAACCACGTGGTGCGTAGCCACGCCTGTCGCCAGATAATTAGCGCACTGGACAACATGTCCCCAACTGAACAAGAAAAGCTGGCAATGTATATTTCTCGCGAAGGTATTCGCACTTTCCTTACCCGTCTGGGTATTGATGAGTCTGAATAACAGGCAAAAAAAACGGCAGGATGCGCTCCTGCCGTTGTTTCATCGCTCAACCGAGCTTACTGCTGGCTTTCACGCTCAGCAATAAACGCCAGCGCTTTATTAATACGCTCAATGCTGCGGGATTTACCAATCGCATGCACTGTGACGTCTAACGCCGGAGACTGACCCGCACCGGTTACGGCTACGCGCAGCGGCATCCCAACTTTACCCATCCCCACTTCCAGCTCATCAGCGGTCGCCTGAATCGCGTGGTGCACGTTTTCTGCCGTCCACTCGCTGATAGCAGCCAGTTTATCGCGAACCACTTCCAGCGGCTGACGTGCTACCGGACGCAGGTGTTTCTTCGCGGCGTCCGCGTCGAACTCAGCAAAATCTTCGTAGAAGTAACGGCAGCTCTGCGCCATCTCTTTCAGCGTTTTGCAGCGCTCACCCAGCAGTTTAACCAGCTCAGACAGCTGCGGGCCGACGCGAGTGTCGATATTTTCCTGCTCAATGTGCCATTGCAGATGCGTTGCCACATATTCCGGTGCCAGCGTATTAATGTAGTGATGGTTAAGCCACTGCAGTTTTTCGGTGTTGAACGCACTGGCAGACTTGCTCACCGCACCAAGGGAGAACAGTTTGATCATCTCTTCACGGGTGAAGATTTCCTGATCGCCGCTGGACCAGCCCAGACGCACCAGATAGTTCAGCAGCGCTTCCGGAAGGTAACCGTCGTCGCGATACTGCATAACGCTGACCGCACCGTGACGTTTAGAAAGTTTTTTACCATCGTCGCCGTTGATCATCGACACGTGTGCATAAACCGGTACCGGCGCATTCAGCGCTTTCAGGATGTTTATTTGACGCGGAGTGTTGTTGATATGGTCTTCACCACGAATAACGTGAGTGATTTCCATATCCCAGTCGTCGACCACCACACAGAAGTTGTAGGTCGGGGAACCGTCGGTACGGCGGATGATCAGATCGTCCAGCTCCTGGTTGCTGAATTCGATCGGCCCACGGATCTGGTCATCAAAAATAACGGATCCATCCTGCGGGTTGGCAAAACGCACCACGCATGGTTCATCATCAGCATGATGTTCATGACCGTGGCGGCAGCGACCGTCGTAACGAGGCTTCTCACCGTTTGCCATCTGCTCTTCACGCAGCGCGTCCAGACGTTCTTTGGAGCAGTAGCATTTATACGCGGTACCGGCTTCCAGCATCTCATCAATCACGGCGTTGTAGCGATCAAAACGTTTGGTCTGGAAGTACGGGCCTTCATCCCATTCCAGATTCAGCCAGTTCATGCCATCCATAATGGCTTCAATAGCTTCCGGAGTGGAGCGTTCGAGATCGGTGTCTTCAATACGCAGCACAAACTCACCGTCATGGTTACGTGCAAAAAGCCAGGAATATAGAGCAGTACGCGCACCACCGACGTGCAGGTAACCTGTCGGGCTTGGCGCGAAGCGAGTTTTGATTTTCATGAAATGGCCTTACGTTTATAAAGATGCCGACAACCGGCAAATCCTGGGAAGATTATCAGGCTCGTATTCTATCACTGTGGTCTGATTCCTCAATGTTGTTCAGGTTGGAACATCACGCTTTGCCATTTTCGTATACAAATCATGCTGCATGGATTGATTTGCGATCGTTTTGTTTAAATTTACGACGAACGAACAAATTCTTTAGAAAATGCGTTGACTCATTTTCAACTCTCCCTATAATGCGACTCCACACAGCGGGGGTGATTAGCTCAGCTGGGAGAGCACCTCCCTTACAAGGAGGGGGTCGGCGGTTCGAACCCGTCATCACCCACCAACTACTTTATGTAGTCTCCGCCGTGTAGAGTAAGAAATTGAGAAGTGGGTGATTAGCTCAGCTGGGAGAGCACCTCCCTTACAAGGAGGGGGTCGGCGGTTCGATCCCGTCATCACCCACCACTTTCTCGCCAGCTGGATTTCTTACGATAAAATTGAAGTACCGAAGTGGGTGATTAGCTCAGCTGGGAGAGCACCTCCCTTACAAGGAGGGGGTCGGCGGTTCGATCCCGTCATCACCCACCACTTTCTCGCCAGCTGGATTTCTTACGATAAAATTGAAGTACCGAAGTGGGTGATTAGCTCAGCTGGGAGAGCACCTCCCTTACAAGGAGGGGGTCGGCGGTTCGATCCCGTCATCACCCACCACTTTCTCGCCAGCTGGATTTCTTACGATAAAATTGAAGTACCGAAGTGGGTGATTAGCTCAGCTGGGAGAGCACCTCCCTTACAAGGAGGGGGTCGGCGGTTCGATCCCGTCATCACCCACCACTTCGGGTCGTTAGCTCAGTTGGTAGAGCAGTTGACTTTTAATCAATTGGTCGCAGGTTCGAATCCTGCACGACCCACCAATGTAAAAAGGCGCCCTAAAGGCGCCTTTTTGCTATCTGCGATTTGTAAGATTCGAACCTGCGGCAGGTTCGGTGTTGAGCGCAGCGAAACAACGGAGCCGGTTACGGCGACGGCCCGAAGGGCGAGCGAAGCGAGTCATCCTGCACGACCCACCAATGTAAAAAGGGCGCTGGCGGCGCCTTTTTGCTATCTGCGATTTATACAACTGCCTGATGCGCTACGCTTATCAGGCCTACCGACAATACTCTCTTCGTAGGCCGGATAAGACGTTAGTCGCCATCCGGCACAGACATCATACCGTCAAAGCCGCCACCAGTTTCTCCAGCGCGGGTGTAGCCTGCTGTTGTTCATAGACAATATACAAATCCGCCGGAATACGTTCCTCTAATGGCCGGAATATTACGCCAGGCCAGTTCATTTGTGCATAACCATCAGCCATTAACGTAATCCCGATTCCCATACTGATCATTGCCAGTACTGTCTGGGGCTCAACAACCTCACGAATAATCATTGGCGAGAAGCCTGCCTGCTGACATACGCGTTGCAAAAATCCCCAATCGGAATGTACGGATGGAAGCGTGACAAAATATTCGTTGCGCAGCGCCGCCAGCGGAACAGCATCCCTGGAGGCCAGAATGTGATCTTCCGGTACTGCAACCATGAATGAAGATTCATGCAGACGTAAGCTGGTAAAACCAACCGTTGGTTCAATAGCCATACGCCAGATCCCTGCATCAAGCTCCCGACGCTCTAATAACGCCATTTGCATACCTGGCGATTTTTCGCGAAACAGTACTTCAACATTGGGATTTGCTTTCAAAAAATGGTGCATTGCAGGACGCATTCTTCCCCACAGCGCCGTACCAACCACACCCAGTTCAATACGCCCCGCTTCGCCGCGACCAATCTGCTCCACTCTCGCCATAGCCTGATTTGCATTGGCTAACAAACGACGCGACTCCTCCATCAGAATTTTCCCGGCATGAGTTAACGCAACGCTGCGAGAATGGCGAATAAATAACAAGGTACCAAGTTGCTGTTCAAGTTCTTTGATATGAATACTCAGGGGAGGTTGTGACATATTTAACCGGGCAGCAGCCCGGCCAAAATGCAATTCTTCTGCAACAGCGAGAAAATAACGCAATAACTTCAGATCGATTCGGTGAGCTCGTTCCATCACTGTTGCACTCCAGGTATAAGGGATAACGTCTGGAATCTACCACATTGCTTAGTAAAAAATAGATTTAACGACAAGATACCCAATATACATAAACACAATAGATAAAACCCCAGGTAAAACATTTGGTGCAGGAATGGGTATTCGGCATAAAGTAAATAATGCCCCAATGCCAAACCCAATGCCTGAGGATAGAATGATTTCTTTCACGTGGAATCCTTGTTTGTGAAATGAACTGGCGAGCATCCCCTCGCCAGTTAAATAATTTTAATGAGCCAATGATTTAGTCGACAATTTTTCTGGATGGTGTTGATATTTAAAGAACAACGCAAAAACAATTGCCAATGCCAAAGCATAAGCGGCAAATACCAGCCAGATAGTTTGCCAATCCTTGACGCCATCGACAGAAAAATAGTCCACCGCCATCCCGCTCAGGATTGACCCCACCCACGCACCAACGCCGTTTACCATTGTCATAAACAGCCCCTGAGCGCTGGCGCGAATGCTTGAGTCAACCTCCTGCTCGACAAAAACCGAGCCGGAGATGTTGAAGAAATCAAACGCGCAGCCGTAAACGATCATCGACATCAGCAGCAGTACAAAGCCAAACGGAGACGGATCGCCAAAGGCAAAAAAGCCAAAGCGCAGCGTCCACGCCAGCATACTCATCAGCATCACTGTTTTAATGCCAAAGCGTTTAAGGAAGAATGGAATAGTGAGGATAAAACCCACTTCCGCCATCTGCGAAACTGACAGCAAAATGGAGGGATATTTCACCACAAAGCTGTTGGCAAACTCAGGGTTACGGGCAAAATCATGCAGGAACGGATTGCCAAAGACGTTGGTGATTTGCAACACCGCCCCCAGCATCATGGCAAACAAAAAGAAAATTGCCATGCGCGGATTTTTAAACAAAACAAACGCATCCAGCCCCAGTTTACTGGCCAGCGTGGCGGACTCTTTTTTCTCTGCAACCGGAATTTTCGGCAACGTCAGCGCATACAGAGCCAGCAGCAGCGAAGCTCCAGAGGCGATATACAATTGCGCGTTGCTGAGTTCCAGGCCCATCAGACTCACCGTCCACATGGCCACAATAAAACCTATCGTGCCAAAAACACGTACAGGCGGAAATGCCGTCACCGGATCCTGGCCGGCTTTTGCCAGGCAGGAGTAGGAAACACTATTCGATAACGCAATCGTCGGCATATAGGCCATAGCATTAACTAACATCACCCAGAACATGGTATCAGAATCAGTAACCGTGGTGGCATAGAGTAACGCGCCAGCACACACCAGGTGGCACAGCATATAAGCACGTTCGGCACGCAGCCACTTATCGGCGATGATCCCCATAATGCCTGGCATAATAATCGCTGCCAGCCCTTTCGAGCTGTAGACCATACCCACATTCGCGCCGGTAAAATCCAGGGTGTTAATCATGTAAGAACCCAGGGTAACCAGCCAGCTACCCCAGATAAAATATTGCAAAAACGACATGATTTTTAAGCGGGACGTAATACCCATTTTTTATTCCTTGCCGTGAGGTAAGGCTCCCAAAAGGAACCTTTGCTATTGTGTGTTTAGGCCAATTTGCGTAAAAAACCGCAAATCAGATTAATAAAGTTCTGACGGGACAACTCAGCCGCAGCCAGTGTCTGAGCATGGGACAGTTTTACATCTCCTAACCCTTCCGCCAGATTGGTGATCGCAGAGACGGCAACAACTTTGAGACCACAATGACGTGCGGTAATAACTTCCGGCACCACTGACATTCCGACCACATCGCCGCCAATAATCTGCATCATGCGTATTTCTGCCGCAGTTTCGAAGTTCGGCCCCGGATAAGAAACAAATACGCCTTCGGTGAGAGGGAATCCCTCCTCTGCCGCAACGGCCTGAAGAATGGCTCGGTAATCTGCATCGTAAGCATTTGCCAGCGAGAAAAAGCGATCGCCAAAACGCTCATCATTCGCTCCAACCATCGGCGTACCCGGCATAGTGTTAATGTGATCACACAACGTCACCAGACTTCCTGGGCCAACTTCAGGACGCAGTGATCCTGCCGCATTTGTACAGAACAATACTTCACAACCCAGCAATTTCAGCGTGCGAATGGCGTCGGTCATAACCTTCATACCCCGACCTTCATAAAAATGTCCACGCCCTTTCATACAAGCAACAGGAACACCCGCCAGATGACCGAGCACCAGTTCTCCAGCATGGCCGTGAACGGTGCTCACAGGAAAACCGGGAAGTTTTTCATAGGAGATGGCGACCGCATTCTCAATTTGCTCCGCCAGCGCACCTAGTCCAGAACCCAAAATAAACGCAACTCGCGGGGTAAACTCCGGTGCATATGCACGAATAATATCAACACAATACTCAGGATTATGAGAAAAAAGAGCGTGAGACATAAATATCCTTGTTCTATCGGATTAAATTTGACTCCTTTTTATAACGACCTTCGACCTGTGCTGACCAATACACTTTTCAGGTGCTATCAATAGTCATTTGATATCGATGGATTTAGATCGCTTCTGTATTAATAAAGATACAAAACAGTATTGGTAGTTATCTACTCTTTATCATAACAATATGCTGTTTGTATTTTTATAAATCACTTATTTTTAATTAATCTATTAATAACTATTGGCATAGGGAAATATGCTATGAAAAAATTCTTTACTCTGACGCTGTCATCTTTACTCATTATTCCCGCACTATCCCATGCGGAATATAAAAGTGGATTTGCCGATATCGGCCTGCATTATCTCGACTGGACATCAGAGACTACAGAAAAAACCAGTAAAAAATCACATAAAGATGACTTTGGTTATCTGGAGCTTGAAGGCGGAGCGAACTTTAGCTGGGGAGAAATGTACGGCTTCTTCGATTGGGAGAATTTCTACAATGGTCGTCACGCTAAACCCGGCAGCGAACAGCGTTACACTTTCAAAAATACCAACCGTATATATCTTGGTGATACGGGGTTAAATCTCTATCTGCATGCTTACGGAACTTATGGTTCGCCGAATCGTGCTAACTTCCATGATGATATGTTTCTCTATGGGTTAGGTTATAATTTCACAGGCAATGGTTATTGGTTTAAGCCCTTCTTTGCCAAACGTTATACCGATCAGACATATTATACTGGGGATAATGGTTATGTAATGGGCTGGGTGGCCGGATATAGCTTCTCGCTTGGCAGCGAGAAATTCAGCGTAACGAACTGGAATGAATACGAATTTGACCGCAATGAAACCTACGCGGCAGGTAATGGCGGTAAGGACGGAATCAACGGCGCAGTCGCTTTCTGGTGGAACGCGACGCCACATCTTACCGCAGGTATTCAGTATCGTTACGCAGATAATAAACTGGGAGAATCATTCCTGCAGGACGGTATTATTTATTCTCTTAAATACTTGTTCTAACACATTAGCCCAGTCGGGCAGATATTTATATCTGATACAACGGATCGCGGGCACGACCAGCGGTTAATTCACTGGCCTGCATACGCACCACGTCCCACAGCGCCTGAGCCGCGGTTGATAAAGAGCGGTTTTTACGTCGAGCCAGCATCAGTTGCCGTTCAACTACCGGCGTCAGGCGCTTAACCTGCAAGTGACTGCCCTGCGGTAAGGGGAGCGCCAGCGCGGGCAGCACACTGATGCCAATCCCCGCCTCCACCATCGGGAACAGCGTGGCGGGATGACCAATCTCCTGAACGATGTTGGCATCAATGGAAAAATGGGCCAACGCCGCATCGATCAGCGGTCGACTACCGGAAGCGTAATCCTGTAACACCAAACGTTCGTGATACAAATCCTGCCAGTTCACCCACTCACGTTGGGCTAACGGATGATCCTCGCGACACAGCAGCAGGAACGGTTCGGACAGTACGGCTTCACACTGCAGGTCGGTCACAGCACCAGGATCTATCACAATGCCAAAATCCACCTCTCCCTGGCGAATACTTTCCAGCACCCACTGCTGGGGCCTGTCGTGCAGCACAAAATCGATCGCAGGATAAAGCTCATTACTCTGGGCAATACACTGTGGAATAAGGTGAGCAGAGATTGTCTGGCTGGCGGCAACACGCACCGTTCCGGTTAACTGTGTCCCCACCTGGCCTGCTTCACGCAGCGTGCTGTGCAGTTCATCCAGAATACGTTCCAGCCGCGTCGCCAACTGGTGCCCCGCTTCCGTCAGCACCACTTCCCGCGTTGTTCTATCTAACAACCGCACCCCCGTCTGAGCTTCAAGCTCTTTAACGCTGTGGCTGACCGCAGACTGGCTTAAGCCAATAATATCCCCCGCCCGGCTAAAGCTTTTGGCCTGAGCGACGGTAACAAAGATACGGAGCTGACGCAGAGAGTAATTCATCTATTCGATTCATATATGGATGCAATAAATCAATTTTATTTCTCAAATGGAAAAACGCAAAATGTTGCTACTGAATTTCAGGAGCTTTTATGAAACTTTTTCGTATCCTTGATCCGTTCACGATTACGTTGATTACGGTCGTATTACTGGCGTCCTTTTTCCCAGCCGAAGGTGGCTTTGTGCCTTTCTTTGAAGGCTTAACCACCGCCGCCATTGCCCTGCTGTTTTTTATGCACGGGGCCAAGCTCTCTCGTGAGGCAATTATTGCCGGCGGTAGTCACTGGCGTTTGCATCTGTGGGTGATGTGCAGCACGTTTGTTGTTTTCCCGGTGCTGGGCGTTCTGTTCGCCTGGTGGGCGCCGGTTAATGTTGACCCGATGCTGTACACCGGTTTCCTGTACCTGTGTATTTTGCCGGCCACGGTGCAGTCGGCAATCGCCTTTACGTCGCTGGCGGGGGGGAACGTTGCCGCCGCCGTGTGTTCCGCTTCGGCCTCCAGCCTGCTGGGTATTTTTCTCTCGCCGTTGCTTGTTGGCCTGGTCATGAATATGCATGGCGCAGAAGGCAGCCTGGAGCAGGTGGGGAAAATCATGCTGCAGCTGCTGCTGCCGTTCGTACTGGGACATCTTTCGCGTCCGTGGATTGGTAACTGGGTGTCCCGACATAAAAAATGGATTGCAAAAACGGATCAATCATCCATTTTACTGGTGGTTTACTCCGCCTTCAGTGAAGCCGTGGTTAACGGGATCTGGCACAAAGTGGGGATTGGCTCACTGCTGTTTATCGTGGTGGTCAGCATCGTATTGCTGGCAATCGTGATTGGCATCAACGTCTTTGTTGCGCGTAAATGCGGCTTCAACAAGGCCGATGAGATCACCATTGTCTTTTGCGGATCGAAAAAGAGCCTGGCGAATGGGATCCCAATGGCAAATATTCTGTTCCCGACGTCAGTGATAGGAATGATGGTGCTGCCGCTGATGATCTTCCATCAAATTCAGTTGATGGTTTGTGCGGTGCTGGCACGTCGCTACAAGCAACAGACGGACGCATTACAGGCGCAGCAGAAAAGCCGCGCCGCAAAGGCTTAAAGTGGGCGTTTCAGGGGCTGCACCAGTTGCGTCAGCCCTTCAGTTTTAATCAGCAGCGTGATTTGCATCAGTTCGCCGAGCTTGCCCGGCGGGAATTCATCCTTACGGGCAAACCACAGCAGATACTCTTCCGGTACATCAATCAGCCGACGCCCTTTATATTTGCCAAAGGGCATCACGGTATTGGCGATTTCAACCAGCTGCTCTTTTTCCATCTCAGGCACCCAGTAAGCGGATCATTTCAGCTTCGTCGATCACTTCAATGCCCAACTCCTGCGCTTTTGCCAGTTTAGAGCCCGCCGCTTCCCCCGCAATCACTAGATCGGTTTTCTTCGACACGCTACCGGCCACTTTTGCCCCCAGCTCGGTCAGTCGTGCTTTGGCATCATCGCGTGACATCAGGCTCAGGCTCCCGGTCAGCACCACCGTCTTACCCGCAAAGGGGCTGTCGATTTCTTCAGCGTTGATAACCACCGGCGCTGGCCAGTGAATCCCCTGCTCCAAAAGCTGGACGATCACCTCGCGGTTACTCTCTTCGGCAAAGAAATTAAACACGTGGGTCGCCACCACGATGCCGACATCCGGCACTTTTTGCAGCTCTTCAACAGAGGCGGCTTCCAGCGCGTCGAGCGTGCCGAAATATGCAGCCAGACCTGCAGCCGTCGCTTCGCCGACTTCACGAATACCCAGCGCATAGAGGAAACGGGCAAACGTGGTCTCTTTCGCTTTTTCCAGCGCATTCACTACGTTTTGCGCCGACTTCGGCCCCATGCGATCAAGACCGGTCAGCTTACCTGCGGTCAGCGTGAAGAGATCCGCTGGCGTGTGGACATACTCTTTCTCGACCAGTTGATCGATAATTTTGTCGCCCATGCCGTCGACGTCCAGCGCACGGCGGGAAACGAAGTGTTTCAATGATTCCTTCCGCTGTGCCCCGCAGATTAAACCTCCGGTACAGCGAGCAACCGCTTCGCCTTCCACACGCTCAACGTCAGAGTTGCATACCGGACAGTGGGTGGGAAACTCGATTTCGCGGGTATCGTCCGGACGCTCGGAAATCACGACGTTCACTACCTGCGGGATGACATCGCCCGCACGGCGAATGACGACTTTATCGCCAATACGCAAACCAAGACGCTCAATTTCATCCGCATTGTGCAAGGTGGCGTTACTGACCAACACCCCGGCAACCTGAACTGGCTCAAGGCGGGCGACAGGCGTAATCGCCCCTGTACGTCCAACCTGAAACTCAACATCGCGGACAAAGGTCATCTGCTCCTGTGCCGGGAACTTAAAGGCCACCGCCCAGCGCGGCGCGCGAGCAACAAAGCCCAGTTGCTCCTGCAACGCCATGGAGTTGACTTTAATCACCACGCCGTCGATATCGAAGCCCAGCGTCGGTCGGTCTTCTTCAACCTTATGATAGTAAGCAAGTACTTCCTCCGGAGAGTCGCAAAGCGCCACTCTGTCGCTCACCGGCAATCCCCACTCTTTAAATTGCAGCAGACGGCCCAGATGGGTATCGGGCAACACACCACCTTCCAGCACACCAACGCCATAGCAGAAGAAAGTAAGCGGTCGCTTCGCTGTGATACGCGGATCGAGCTGGCGTAATGACCCAGCCGCCGCATTTCGCGGGTTAGCAAACACTTTGTTGCCAGTACGGCGGGCCTCTTCGTTGATTTTTTCAAACCCGGCCTGCGGGAGGAACACCTCGCCGCGCACTTCCAGACGCGTCGGAATGTTATCGCCGCGCAGTTTTAACGGGATCGCACGAATGGTGCGCACGTTCGAGGTAATGTCTTCCCCGGTGGTGCCATCGCCGCGCGTTGCGGCGCTAACCAGCACGCCGTTTTCATAGAGAATACTCACCGCCAGCCCGTCAAGCTTCAGCTCACAGCACCAGGTTAGTTTGTCCGTACTCTTCAGTCGGTCCTGTACGCGCTTGTTAAAGGCGAGAAAACTCTCTTCATCAAACACGTTATCCAGCGACAGCATCGGCACTTCATGGCGAATCTGACTGAACGCCGTTAACGGGGCGGCGCCAACGCGTTGAGTTGGCGAGTCAGGGGTAATAAGGTCCGGATGCTGCGCTTCCAGCTCGCGGAGTTCGCGCAGCAGACGATCGTATTCCGCATCGGGAATTTCCGGCGCGTCCATCACATGGTAGAGATACTCATGATGGCGAAGCGTGGTTCGCAGTTCTGTCAGTTGTTGTTCGATTGATTCCATATCGCACCATCAATGATAAAAAACCCCCGACAGGCGGGGGTTTAGCAAGGAGATGTCACGCCAAAGGAGAATCAGGCGCGAGATTCTTTAACTTCGCGGATGCGGTCCTGATACTCGCGCAGTTTCTGCGGCGTCATCATGCGACGTTGATCGTCAAGCACCACACCACCCACTTCATCGGCAATGTGCTGTGCGGACTGCAGCATCAGCTTAAAGTTTTGCAGCTCGTCCCCATAGGACGGAACCTGCATAAAAATAGTTACGCCAGGGGTGCTGAAATCACCCGTCATTTCGGGATCAAACGTTCCTGGGTTAACCATATTGGCAAGGCTGAACAGCGACGGACCGCTGCCATCCGGGCTCAAATGACGATGGAAAATATTCATATCGCCAAATTTAAAACCGGCTTGCTGAATGCTATTGAGCAGCACTTCACCGTTGAGCTCGCTACCGTGATGCGCCGCAACGTTCATAATAATGACCGCTTCTTTACGCTGCGGTTTTTCAGCAGCAGGCGCTTCTTCAACTACCGGCTCAGGCTGCGGTTGATGTTCAACGGCAGGCTCTGCGGGCTGGAAAGTCTGCGGCGCAGGTTGCGGTGCTTGCTGCACGGGCTGCTGAACCTGCGGAGCAACGGGCTGATGCTGCATCGGCTGCTGTACAGGTTGTTGCTGAACAGGCTGATGTTGCACCGGCTGCTGCGGTTGTACAGGCTGCGGCTGAGCATGCGGCGGCGGTACCGGCGCTTGTGCAGGCTGCTGCGCGGGTTGACGCGGCTGAGCCGACGCATAAGGCGGCTGGTACTGGTGTTGCGGCGACTGAGGAGGAACACCATGTTCCTGCGCGTTACCGGGAGCATGATTCACACGATGAACGCGAACTTCGCCCACGCCTTCGTCTTCCTCGACATTGTCGTCGAACGAATCCTCGTCTTCACGTTTAGACTTCATGCGTTTCAGTGGGCGATCGCGGAATATAGAAGACCGCTCTTTACGGCTAGTCCAAAAACCATGTACCAGTAAAGCGATTATGGCGATCGCGCCAACAATGATTAATATCAGACGCAAATCCTGCATCATTATATTCTCTGTTGTTCTAACACCTTGCCACCACGGCAAACATTTACTCACTAAGAGTATTTGTCGATTACGCCAAGTGCAAGTGCACTCTTGGCTTTCACGGCATAAAGATGAACAAAATTGTGCTTTTTGCTGTTTTTTCGAACATTTCTGAACAGCTTAACGCTCAACAACCCGGTAAGATACGCAAAGTTTACCAGAGCTTTTATAACAAGGAGTATGTCCTGACCATGGTTTCATCATCTGCAGTCGTACCTCGCAGCGGCCTTTATTACTTTTCACAGGGATGGAAGCTCATCACCCAACCGGGCATTCATCGCTTTGTCATCCTGCCTTTGCTGGTGAATATCCTGCTGATGGGCGGCGCATTCTGGTGGCTATTCACACAACTCGATAGCTGGATCCCCGCGCTGATGAGTCACGTCCCTGACTGGCTTCAGTGGCTCAGCTACTTGCTGTGGCCGATTGTCACTATCTCCGTACTACTGGTGTTCGGCTACCTCTTTTCCACCATAGCCAACTGGATTGCCGCGCCGTTTAACGGTCTGCTGGCTGAACAACTGGAAGCGCGCTTAACGGGCGCAACACCGCCTGACACCGGTGTTCTCGGCATCATGAAAGATGTTCCCCGTATTATGAAACGTGAATGGCAAAAGCTGGCGTGGTATCTCCCGCGCGCCATCGTATTGCTGATCCTCTATTTCATTCCGGGTATTGGGCAGACCGTCGCCCCGGTGCTGTGGTTCCTGTTCAGCGCATGGATGCTGGCCATTCAGTACTGCGATTATCCGTTTGATAACCATAAGGTGCCTTTTAAGGAGATGCGCGTCGCGCTGCGTACACGCAAGGTCACCAATATGCAATTTGGCGCATTAACCAGTTTGTTCACCATGATTCCGGTGCTCAATCTGTTCATCATGCCGGTCGCGGTTTGTGGTGCCACGGCGATGTGGGTAGACTGCTATCGTGCTAAGCACGCGTTATGGAAGTAATGCAAAAATGTGTAAAAGCGGGCTGGCTTATGCCCGCTCTTATTCCATACTGCAAGGCATTATTTCCCATCAGCATATAGATATGCGATTTCCTTACTTCCCCATACTTTCTCAACAGGTATGCTGAAGCGGTATCCCAATTTCATACAGTTAAGGACAGGCCATGAGTAAGATTTTTGAAGACAACTCGCTGACTATCGGTCATACGCCGCTGGTTCGACTGAACCGTATCGGTAACGGACGCATTCTGGCGAAGGTGGAATCTCGTAACCCGAGCTTTAGCGTCAAATGCCGTATCGGTGCCAATATGATTTGGGATGCCGAAAAACGTGGTGTACTTAAACCGGGTGTTGAGCTGGTAGAACCGACCAGCGGCAACACGGGGATTGCGCTAGCCTACGTTGCCGCAGCCCGCGGTTACAAACTGACTCTGACCATGCCGGAAACGATGAGCATTGAGCGCCGCAAGCTGTTGAAAGCTCTGGGTGCGAATCTGGTGCTGACCGAAGGCGCAAAAGGGATGAAGGGTGCAATCCAGAAAGCGGAAGAAATTGTCGCCAGCGATCCGGAGAAGTTCCTGCTGCTGCAGCAGTTCAGCAACCCGGCGAACCCGGAAATTCACGAAAAAACCACCGGCCCGGAAATCTGGGAAGATACCGATGGCCAGGTTGATGTCTTTATTTCCGGCGTCGGTACCGGCGGTACATTGACTGGTGTGACCCGTTACATCAAAGGCACTAAAGGCAAAACCGATCTGATCACCGTCGCGGTTGAACCTACCGACTCCCCGGTTATCGCCCAGGCGCTGGCGGGTGAAGAACTTAAACCGGGCCCACATAAAATTCAGGGGATTGGCGCGGGTTTCATTCCAGGCAACCTTGATCTGAAACTTATCGATAAAGTCGTCGCCATCACCAATGATGAAGCAATCTCTACTGCGCGTCGCCTGATGGAAGAAGAAGGTATTCTGGCGGGCATTTCTTCCGGCGCTGCTGTTGCTGCCGCGCTTAAGCTGCAGGAAGATGAAACCTTTACCAATAAGAATATAGTGGTTATTCTACCGTCATCGGGTGAGCGTTATCTGAGCACTGCACTGTTTGCCGATCTCTTCACAGAGAAAGAACTGCAACAGTAATGCCAGCATGTTAAAAACGCGTAAAAAAGCACCCATTTGGGTGCTTTTTTGTGGCCTGCTTCAAAGTTTCAACTCGCCTGGCATTGATTCAACCCACCAGAACTGGTATTTAACCAAGCTAATTATTTTGATGCGCGAAATTAATCGTTACAGGAAAAGCGCTAGCTGAATCGATTTTATGATTTGGTTCAACTCTTCCTTTCGCGGCATAATGTTTAATGACGAACGAAACGTCAGCGGCAAGAAGTTGCCAGCAACGGATTGCACCGAACTCCTTTTGTGTCGCGTCCAGTTTACGCCGATGCTAACAATACAGGCTAAAGTTGAACCGCCAGGCTAGACTTTAGTTCCACAACACTAAACCTATAAGTTGGGGAAATATAATGTTCCAGCAAGAAGTTACCATTACCGCTCCGAACGGTCTGCATACTCGCCCTGCTGCTCAGTTTGTTAAAGAAGCAAAAGGCTTTACTTCTGATATTACTGTGACTTCCAACGGCAAAAGCGCTAGCGCCAAAAGCCTGTTTAAACTGCAGACTCTGGGCCTGACTCAGGGTACCGTTGTTACCCTGTCCGCAGAAGGTGAAGACGAGCAGAAAGCAGTTGAGCATCTGGTTAAACTGATGGCTGAACTCGAGTAAGTTCAACGAGTTCTTTTAAATATCAGTCACAAGTAAGGTAGGGTTATGATTTCAGGCATTTTAGCATCCCCGGGTATCGCTTTCGGTAAAGCATTGCTACTGAAAGAAGACGAAATCGTCATTGACCGGAAAAAAATTTCTGCCGACAAGGTTGATCAGGAAGTTGAACGTTTTCTGAGCGGTCGTGCCAAGGCATCTGCGCAACTGGAAGCGATCAAAACCAAAGCTGGTGAAACGTTCGGTGAAGAAAAAGAAGCCATCTTTGAAGGGCATATCATGCTGCTCGAAGATGAGGAGCTGGAGCAGGAAATCATAGCCCTGATTAAAGATAAGCACATGACGGCTGATGCAGCCGCGCATGAAGTTATCGAAGGTCAGGCCACAGCCCTGGAAGAGCTGGATGATGAATACCTGAAAGAACGTGCGGCTGACGTACGTGACATCGGTAAACGCCTGCTGCGTAACATCCTGGGTCTGGCAATTATCGACCTGAGCGCTATTCAGGAAGAAGTTATCCTGGTAGCCGCAGACCTGACCCCGTCAGAAACCGCACAGCTGAACCTGAACAAGGTGCTGGGTTTCATTACTGACGCGGGCGGACGTACCTCCCATACCTCTATCATGGCGCGTTCTCTGGAACTGCCTGCCATCGTCGGTACGGGTAGCGTCACCTCTCAGGTTAAAAACGACGACTATCTGATTCTGGATGCCGTAAACAATCAGGTTTACGTCAATCCGACCAACGACGTTATCGAGCAACTGCGTGCCGTTCAGGAGCAGGTTGCAACCGAGAAAGCGGAACTCGCTAAGCTGAAAGATCTGCCGGCTATCACGCTGGACGGACATCAGGTTGAAGTTTGCGCCAATATCGGTACCGTTCGTGACGTTGAAGGCGCTGAACGTAACGGCGCTGAAGGTGTGGGTCTGTACCGCACCGAATTCCTGTTCATGGACCGTGAATCGCTGCCAACTGAAGAAGAACAGTTTGCTGCGTATAAAGCCGTTGCTGAAGCCTGTGGCTCTCAGGCGGTCATCGTTCGCACCATGGACATCGGCGGCGATAAAGAACTGCCGTACATGAATTTCCCGAAAGAAGAGAACCCGTTCCTGGGCTGGCGTGCCGTGCGTATCGCCATGGATCGTAAAGAGATCCTGCGTGACCAGGTTCGCGCGATTCTGCGCGCCTCTGCTTTCGGTAAACTGCGCATTATGTTCCCAATGATCATCTCTGTTGAAGAAGTGCGTGCACTGCGCAAAGAGATTGAAATCTACAAACAGGAACTGCGCGACGAAGGTAAAGCATTTGACGAGAGCATTGAGATTGGCGTGATGGTGGAAACACCGGCTGCGGCAACAATTGCGCGTCATTTAGCCAAAGAAGTTGATTTCTTTAGTATCGGCACCAATGATTTAACGCAGTACACCCTGGCAGTTGACCGTGGTAATGATATGATTTCACACCTTTACCAACCGATGTCGCCATCTGTGCTGACGCTGATCAAGCAAGTTATTGATGCTTCTCATGCTGAAGGCAAATGGACTGGCATGTGTGGTGAGCTTGCAGGCGACGAACGTGCTACACTTCTGTTGCTGGGGATGGGTCTGGACGAATTCTCTATGAGCGCCATTTCTATCCCGCGCATTAAGAAGATTATCCGTAACACGAACTTCGAAGATGCGAAGGTGTTAGCAGAGCAGGCTCTTGCTCAACCGACAACGGACGAGTTAATGACGCTGGTTAACAAGTTCATTGAAGAAAAAACAATCTGCTAATCCACGAGATGCGGCCCAATTTACTGCTTAGGAGAAGATCATGGGTTTGTTCGATAAACTGAAATCTCTGGTTTCTGATGATAAGAAAGACACCGGAACTATTGAGATTGTTGCTCCGCTCTCTGGCGAGATCGTCAACATCGAAGACGTGCCGGATGTAGTTTTTGCTGAAAAAATCGTTGGTGATGGCATCGCTATCAAACCAACCGGTAACAAAATGGTTGCTCCTGTTGACGGCACCATCGGCAAAATCTTTGAAACCAACCACGCTTTCTCTATCGAATCCGACAGCGGCATTGAGCTGTTTGTTCACTTCGGTATTGATACCGTTGAACTGAAAGGCGAAGGCTTCAAACGCATCGCTGAAGAAGGTCAGCGCGTGAAAGTGGGCGACCCGGTTATTGAATTCGATCTGCCGCTGCTGGAAGAAAAAGCCAAGTCTACCCTGACTCCGGTTGTTATCTCCAACATGGACGAAATCAAAGAACTGATCAAACTGTCCGGTAGCGTGACCGTGGGTGAAACCCCGGTTATCCGCATCAAGAAGTAATTCTTGCGTAGGCCGGATAAGGCGTTTACGCCGCCATCCGGCAATCAGGCAGTACCTTGCCGGATGGCGCTACGCTTATCCGGCCTACAAAGAATCTCGTATCGTAGGCCGGATAAGCGTAGCGCCATCCGCAATTAAATGTGTGCAGTCACCGGGCGATAACACGCCTCGCGCATCAGGATCTTCATCCCTTCCGGCCCGCTTTCCAGCATCCGCCGCTCCGAGTCTGCCACTAGCAATTCACAGTCGTAGCCACCCGCAATACCAAACATGGCCCGCGCCACGCAGATATCTTCCAGTGCCGCTGTCCCGCAGGTATCAAAGTGTCCAACCATACGCCCATTCTGGCGAACTACCAGCCGGTAACTCTTCATCGCGCCTCCCCTGCCGGTGGCAGAATTAATTCATCACAACCGCACTGGTGCGTCCACGTCATCACGTCCAGCACCCGCTGTGCAGCATCGTGCGTCGCGGTCGTCAGCGCTTTCCCCATCACAAGGCCGCTCACCAGCTCGGCACAGAACAGATCGCCAGTCCCCTTCAGATCCGTTTTCACTCGCGGATGAGCTAACACCTCAACCATTTCAGCCGTCACCACCGCAACATGAATAATCTCTTCCGTATCCCCCGGCGCACTGGTGATCACCACCCATTTCAGGGTGTCGGTGAGCAGTGATTGTGCCGCCGTAATGGCTTCATCAAGCGTACGACACGGCTTTCCGCTCAGCATTTGCAGCTCGAACACATTTGGAGTCAGCCCCTGAGCCAGCGGTAGCAGGTGCTGACGATAAGCCTCCGGAATTTCGGCTTTAACATACATACCGCTATCCGTATCGCCAATCACGGGGTCGACCAAAATGCACAGGTCCGGATGCGTGGTCAGAACAGTTTTCAGCCACTGTGCCAGCAAGGCGATTTGTTCCGCGCTGCCCATGTACCCTGTCGTCACCGCCTTTAGCTCGCGCAAGGCATCACGCTCGTTTAAGGCGCGGAGATAACCGCTAAACCAGTCTGCTGGAATAACGCCGCCGTAGAAGGTTTCATAATGCGGGGTATTACTGAACAGCACCGTAGGTACTGCTGTCACGCGTAACCCCTGCGCTTTAATGGCCGGGACGGCGATGCTGTTACCTACGCTGCCATAAACCACCTGTGACTGAACGGCGACGATATCGGTCTGTAACGCCCGATGCGTGTCGTCGAAGAGCACTGACTGGATATCACTCTCCTGCTCCATAAATTTCTCCTCTCGCTGGACAGCGGGTCTACGCCTCACTATTATCGTCATATGCTAAAATTCATTTTGTCATAGGTCAATAATGATCGACGGAAAAACCGCTAACGAAATTTTTGACAGTATCCGTCAACATGTCACTACAGGCACGCTGGCAGTGGGAGAAACGTTACCGCCAGTGCGGGAACTGGCAACGGAATTAAACGTGAACCGCAATACTGTCGCGGCGGCTTACAAACGCCTGGTCTCCTCCGGGTTGGCACAGAGCCTGGGACGCAACGGTACGGTGATTAAGGGGATTACTGCCCCCGTAGCACTGGAAGGTGGTAATCCGGATACCCCGCTTATCGATCTTTCCGGCGGTAATCCAGCGCCCTCGCGACTTCCTGAGCTGAGTAATTATTTTGCGAAGATAAATAAGAGTCCGCGCTTGTACGGCGATGCCGCTGTGTCACCTGGACTTAAGGTGTGGGCATCACAATGGATGCAAAATGCAATCCCCGGCAAAGGGGAAATTGATATTACCAGCGGTGCCATTGATGCTATCGAACGGCTACTGTGCGCCCATTTGCTGCCTGGTGATAGCGTTGTCGTAGAAGATCCATGCTTTTTAAGCAGCATCAACATGCTGCGCTATGCCGGATTCTCAGCAAACCCGGCCAGCGTTGACCGCGAAGGCATGCTGCCGGACCAGCTGGAACTCGCGCTACAGAAAGGCGCGCGGGCAGTAATTCTGACACCGCGCGCGCATAACCCGACAGGATGCAGCCTGAGCGCCTCACGCGCGGCGCAATTGCAGGAAATTCTGGCCCGCTATCCGCAGACGCTGGTGATTGTCGACGACCACTTTGCGCTGCTATCTGCTTGCCACTGGTATCCGGTGATTGCGAAGGAAACCACGCACTGGGCGGTTGTCCGCTCGATGTCAAAAACGTTAGGACCAGATTTACGCCTGGCCATTGTGGCCAGCGATCCGCTCACTTCAGGGAAGCTACGTTTAAGGCTTAACTCCGGCAGTCAGTGGGTCAGCCATCTGCTGCAGGATTTGGCCTGCGCCTGCCTGAATGACGAGACTTACCAACACACGCTGGCGCAAACTCAGCAATTTTACGCCGCCCAGCAGCAAAAGTTGACGGCAGCTCTGCGGCGACATGGCATTGAGTTGCCCGTTGGTGACGGTCTGAATATGTGGCTACCGCTGGAAGATAACAGCCAGGCGATCGCTTTTGCGCTGGCAAAGTCCGGCTGGCTGGTACGCGAAGGCGAAGTGTTTGGCGTCAATACGCCAGCCCACGGCCTGCGCATTACGCTGTCAACATTATCAGACAGCGACATTGATAAGCTGGCGACTGATATCCATCAGGCGCTAAAGCGCTAACAGGAGAGAAAAAGTGCGAGTTCATTTTGTTATTCATGAGTCTTTTGAATCTGCTGGCGCGTATCTGCCGTGGGCTGAATCACGCGGCTATACCATCACCTGGTCGCACGTTTACGCCGGGGAAGCGGTCCCTGCGAACGCGGATGGCTTCGATATGTTGGTGGTGTTTGGCGGTCCGCAGTCACCACGAACCACGCTGGCAGAGTGTCCGTACTTTGATTCTCATGCCGAGCAGCATCTGATCAATCAGGCGATTGCGGCACGTAAAATTGTGGTGGGGATCTGCCTGGGTTCACAGTTAATCGGCGAAGCGCTGGGTGCGAAGGTGTGCCAGAGTCCGGAAAAAGAGATTGGTCACTACCCGATCACCCTGACCGAAGCAGGCCAACAGCATCCGTTGTTCAGCCATTTTGGTTCACCGCTTACCGTCGGTCACTGGCACAACGACATGCCTGGATTAACCGACCAGGCGACAATTCTCGCCACAAGCGAGGGCTGCCCGCGACAAATCGTACAATACGGTAATTTCGTCTATGGTTTTCAGTGCCATATGGAATTTACGGCTGATGCTATAGAAGGGCTTATTCAACACTCCGAACAAGAACTGGCGGAAGCTAAAGGCAAGCGCTTCATCCGCTCCGTTGAAGAGATGCGCGCATGGGATTATCAGCAGATGAATGAGAAGCTGTGGCAATTCCTTGATAAGCTTGTGGAAAAACGTAACGATTGATTGTGGCAGGCCGGATAAGACGCTTTGCGTCGTCATCCGGCGATCGTGTCGTACGTTTGCCTGATGCCACTATGCTTATCAGGCCTACAAACTAAATCCCTGATCCCTGGTTAAAGTGCTCTTCGCCAAACACGCCGGTTGAAAGGTAGCGATCGCCGCGATCGCAGATGATCGCCACCACCACCGCTCCCGGATTTTGTTCGGCCACGCGAATCGCTCCGGCTACTGCGCCGCCGGAACTGACGCCGCAGAACACACCCTCTTTCACCGCCAGCGCGCGCATGGTGTTTTCCGCATCGTTCTGATGAATATCCAATACCTCATCCACCAGCGAGGCGTTAAAAATGCCCGGCATATATTCCGCAGGCCAGCGGCGAATTCCCGGAATACTACTGCCCTCTTCCGGCTGCAGGCCAACGATGGTAACCGCTTTTTCTTGCTCACGCAGAAAACGCGACACACCGGTAATGGTGCCTGTTGTTCCCATACTGGAGACAAAGTGGGTAATACGACCTGACGTCTGCTGCCAGATTTCCGGTCCGGTGGTGGTGTAATGCGCGTACGGGTTATCCGGATTATTAAATTGGTCGAGAAGTTTACCTTCTCCGCGCTGCGCCATTTCAAGAGCTAAGTCACGCGCGCCTTCCATCCCCTGCTCTTTGGTCACCAGAACCAGTTCAGCCCCGTAAGCACGCATCGCCGCTCGGCGCTCCTGGCTCATGTTGTCTGGCATCAGCAGCTTCATGCGGTAGCCCTTCAGCGCGGCGATCATTGCCAGAGCAATTCCGGTATTACCGCTGGTAGCCTCGATCAGCACATCACCAGGCTTAATTTCTCCACGTTTTTCCGCTTCGACAATCATCGACAGCGCAGCCCGGTCTTTCACCGAACCCGCGGGATTATTCCCTTCCAGCTTGACCCAAATTTCACTGCCGTTATCCGGCGCCAGACGTTGTAGTTTCACCAGAGGCGTATTGCCAATTGTTTGTTCTAATGTGTTCACGTTTTGAGCTCGTAAAAAAGCCCGGGGGCGCAGCGCTTACCGGGCGATAAACATACTTTTTAACCTATCAGGCACTTTGCGCCAGAGCAAGTTCCTCTTCACGCGTTTCAATACGCTGGTCACCGTTATACAGACGCGCATTTTGCAGCCCGACAAACAGCCGCTCGCCGCGGCTCGGGGAATCATCGCCTTGCATGATGACCGTCAGCGGTTCGTTATACCACCCCAGCGGTTGCACAACTAATTGGGTGTAGTGTCCTTTCGGGCTGGCTTCCAGTACCTGTACCGGCAACGGCGAATCCAGGCTGGTACGACGGCTCACGTCCACTTCCCACGGACGCAGGAACAGATCAACCGGTCCCTGATAACCAGGCGTATAACCCAGTGGCCAGCGGTGTGCGCCCACGTGGAATTGGCCGCCGCGAATCGTCCCCTGCAGGCGGTTAACCTCCCCCATAAACTCCAGCACAAAACGGGTAGCCGGTTCGCGCCAGACTTGATCCGGTGCATCAGCCTGCTCGATATGACCCTGACTCATCACCACCACGCGATCGGCAACTTCCGTCGCTTCTTCCTGGTCGTGGGTAACAAACACGCTGGTGAACTTCAGCTCTTCATGCAGCTGACGCAGCCAACGACGCAGCTCTTTACGCACCTGCGCATCGAGCGCGCCAAACGGCTCATCGAGCAGCAGGATCTGCGGCTCTACCGCCAGCGCACGCGCCAACGCCACACGCTGCTTTTGCCCACCAGAAAGCTGCGCCGGGAAGCGGTCCGCCAGATGAGCCAATTGAACCATCTCCAGCAGTTTGGTGACTTTTGCTTTGATGGCCGCCGCATTTGGACGCTCACGCCGTGGCAGGACCGTCAGACCAAACGCGATATTGTCGAAAACGGTCATATGACGAAACAGCGCATAGTGCTGGAATACGAATCCCACTTTACGGTCGCGAGCATGCAAACGACTGACGTCGGTGCCGTGAAAACGGATATGCCCGCTGGACTGATGCTCCAACCCGGCAATAATGCGCAGCAGCGTGGTTTTGCCCGAGCCGGATGGCCCCAGCAGCGCGACCATCTGACCTGAAGGAATATCCAGCGAGATATCGTTCAGCACCTGGGTGCGACCAAAAGACTTCTTAATATTGGCAATCTCAATGCTCATGATTTTCCTCCTGCTGCGCGCGTTTCTCCTGGTTCTCCAGACGCCATTGCAACATGCTCTTCAAAAACAGGGTAATAATCGCCATCAGCGTTAATAGCGCCGCGGCGGTAAAAGAGCCGACCGTGTTGTAGTCCTGCTCCAGTAATTCAATTTGTAGCGGTAGCGATAGGGTTTCGCCGCGAATCGAGCCGGATACCACCGACACCGCGCCAAACTCGCCAATCGCACGGGCGTTGGTCAACACCACGCCGTACAGCAGCGCCCAACGAATATTCGGCAGCGTAACGCGGCGGAACATCTGCCAGCCGGACGCGCCCAGCAACACAGCCGCTTCATCTTCATTACTGCCCTGGCTTAACATCACCGGCACCAACTCGCGCACCACAAACGGACAGGTCACGAATACCGTCACCAGCACCATCCCCGGCCAGGCAAACATAATTTGCAGATTATGCTCATCCAGCCATCCACCCAGCGGACCGTTAGAGCCGTAAAACAGCAGATACACCAGGCCGGCAACCACCGGCGAGACGGCAAACGGAATATCCAGTAACGTCAGCAGAAGTTGGCGTCCTGGGAAGTTAAAACGGGTCACCAGCCAGGCCAGCAACACACCAAACACCAGGTTCACCGGCACCGCAATCAGCGCAATCAGCACCGTCAGCCAGATGGCATGCAGCATGTCCGGGTCTGCCAGGTTCTGTAATACCGGCATTAATCCCTTGCTGAACGCCTGCACGAAGATGTAAATCATCGGCACCAGCAAAATAAACGCGGAGACCAGCATGCCCGTGCCGATCAGAAACCATTTCCCCCAGTTGATGCGGGGTGCGCCATAGCGTTTCAATTGGGTAATGTCTGCCATCAGTGACCTACCACACGTCGACCAAAGCGACTTTGCAGGGTGTTAATTGAAAACAGCAGCAACAACGAAGCCCCGAGGATCACAGAAGCAATCGCGCTGGCGGCCGGGTAGTCAAACTCCTGCAAGCGAACAAAAATCATCAGCGAGGTTACTTCCGTTTTCCATGCTATGTTCCCAGCGATAAAGATAACCGCGCCAAACTCACCGAGGCTTCGGGTAAACGAAAGCGCAACGCCCGCCACCAGCGCGGGGGACAGCTCCGGCAGCACCACTTTACGGAAACTCTGCCAGCGCGTAGCACCGAGTGTTTCCGCCGCTTCTTCATATTCGGGACCTAATTCTTCCAGCACCGGCTGGACGGTACGCACCACAAATGGAATGCTGGTAAACGCCATCGCCACCGCGATACCAAGCCAGGTGTAGGTCACCTTGATATCCAGCTTCGCCAGCCACTCGCCGTAGAAGCCATTAACCGAAAACAGCGACGCCAGCGTCAGACCCGCCACCGCTGTAGGCAGCGCAAACGGCAGATCCATCAGTGCATCCAACAGCGTACGGCCCGGAAAGCGATAGCGGGTTAAGATCCACGCCATCAGCAAACCGAACACGCCGTTAAAAATCGACGCCACAAACGCCGACAGCAGCGTCACTTTATAAGCCGCCACCACCTGCGGATTGGTAATCACATCCCAGTATTGCGCCCAGCTCATTTGCGCCAGTTGCATCACCAGCGCGCTCAGCGGCAGCAGCAATATCAGGCAGACAAACAGTAAGCTTGTACCCAGGCTCAAAGTGAAGCCGGGCAGCACGCGTCGGGAAGAAACAGCAAACATTTACTTACGCCCCGCCGCCAGCAGTTTGTCCAGCTCTCCACCGCTGACAAAGTGTGTTTTCATCACTTCAGGCCACGAACCAAACTTATCTTCCACACGGAACAATTCGGTCTGCGGGAATTTATCTTGCTGTTTGTCCATCACCTGCGGGTTATTCACGCGGTAGTAGAAATCGGTAATAATGGTTTGCGCCTGCGGGCTGTACAGCCAGGTCAGGTACGCTTTAGCTGCTTTTTCAGTACCGTTGGCTTGCACATTTTTATCTACCCAGGCCACCGGGAATTCGGCGAGGATATTGGTTTTCGGGATAACCACTTCAAAACCCTGCGCTTCATACTGTTTACGAATGTTGTTCACTTCTGATTCGAAGCTGATCAGCACATCGCCCAGACCGCGCTCTGCAAAGGTGGTGGTAGCACCGCGACCGCCGGTATCAAACACTTCGACGTTTTTCAGAAACTGGGTCATAAACTGTTCGGTTTTGGTTTTATCACCACCGTCAGCTTTATCCGCAGCACCCCACGCCGCCAGATAGGTATAGCGCGCGTTACCGGAGGTTTTTGGGTTCGGGAAAATCAGTTTCACATCAGAACGCACAAGGTCATTCCAGTCATGAATGTTTTTCGGGTTCCCCTTACGCACCAGGAAACCCATGGTGGAATAGAACGGCGAGCTGTTATTCGGCAGGCGGCTTTGCCAGTCGGCGGGGATCAGTTTGCCTTTGTCATGCAGGATCTGCACGTCGGTGACCTGGTTATAGGTCACCACATCGGCTTTCAGCCCCTGCAGAATCGCCAGAGCCTGTTTTGATGACCCGGCATGAGATTGTTTAATCGTCAGTTTGTCACCGCCGTTATCCTTCGCCCATTGCTGTTCAAACGGTGGATTAAGGGCGGCAAAAAGCTCACGGGAAACATCGTATGAACTGTTCAGCAGTTCCGTTGCCTGCGCCTGCCCCACCAGCAACAGCATGGCTGCCAGCGTCAGTGTTCTTTTTTTCAGTAAGTTAACGGCCATTGCGCACCCTTATAAATTTAATGACTTTCTTATGGTCATCATATTTATAACCAGTGCTAAAGGAGTAACGGTTTTATATACCGTTTGATGATTTGAAAGTTGAAAAGAGAATAAGAGAATCCCTCCCCACACCGAGTGAGGAGGAGACCGGCATCAATCAGACGCCGACGCTAACGCTTTCAGGCAGGGTGCTACCGCCATCAATCACGTTTTGCGTGCCAGTTAAGTAACTGGACTCATCCGAGGCCAGGAACGCCGCCAGTTCACCGACCTCAAGCGGACAGGCCAGACGACGCATCGGGATCGCTTTCGCCATTTCGACTAAAACGGATTCAGGATCTTCCGGGTTAGATTGACGCGCAATGCTTTCCGCCATCGGCGTACGAACGTAGCCTGGGCAAATGGCATTAACGCGAATGCCTGACTGCGCATATTCTACCGCCAGGGATTTGGTCAAACCGATGATTGCGGCTTTCGACAGTGCGTAGGCCGTTTCGCCCGGGTCGGCAACCATATCGCCGGTCACTGATGACATCATCACGATGCGCCCGTCTTTGCGCGCAATCATCTCCGGCAGAACGGCTTTCGTCACATTCCAGACGCCTTTAATGTTGATATCAATGTGGAAATCGCGATCTTCATCGCTCATATCAAGGAAGTTGCCGAGGCGGCATACGCCGGCATTGTTCACCAGAATATCGATTTTGCCTTCAATCTGCTTCGCGCGCATCACCGCTTCCTTGACCGACGCAAAATCTCTGACGTCAGCGTGAACGGCTGTGCAACGGTGCCCTCGCCCAGCCAACTCATCCGCCAGTTTTTCAATCTCATCGGAGATATCCAGCAGAATTAAGTTCGCACCATGGCGGGCAAACGTTCTGGCGATACCCTCGCCAATACCCTGAGATGCGCCCGTAATCAATGCTGTTTTGCCCGTGAGTTTTCCCATTTCAATATTCTCCTTTTGAATATGAAGCCTTCGCTTCATTCACGCAGAAGATACAGCAATAACAAATTAGTGCTGAGGAATAGCTCACTAAATCAGGTTAATCTCAGGTAAAAAAAATCCCCGACGATGCGGGGATGTCTATTTCGTGGCCGATAACAGGATCAGCTCGCCATTACAGCGCCATTAAACGGTCCAGTGACGGTGCAAAGTAATAGCCGCCGGTTACCGGTTTGGTGAAGCGCAGCATTGCATCACGCTTACCGTCGGTGTCACCAAACATGCTCAGCAACTGTTGTTCAATGTTGTGCAGACGGGCGCAGTAGGCGCAGAAATAGAGACCATGCGTGCCGCTGGCAGTGCCGTATGGCAGGCTCTGGCGCACAATTTTCAGCCCTTTACCGTCTTCTTTGAGGTCAACACGGCTCAGGTGAGAGGTGACCGGACGGTCATCACCGTCGATCTCTTCGTTGGCTTCCTTGGTGCGACCAATCATCATTTCCTGGTCATGGATGCTCATGCGATTAAGCTGCTTCAGGTTATGTTCCCAACGCTGCACAAACACATAGCTGCCACCGGCATCCACACCATCTTTGATAACGGCGACTTCACGGCGCGTTTCTTCGCCTGCCGGGTTTTCCGTACCGTCAACAAAGCCGCTGAGATCGCGCTCTTCGACCCAACGGAAACCGTGGATTTCTTCTTTGACTTCAATACAGTCGCCAAATGCTTCCATTGCCGCCTGCGCAACGGAGAAATTCACGTCATGACGCAAAGAGAGAATATGGATCAACACGTCATATTGGGTTGCAGGTGCCAGACCTTTACCGTAAGGGATAAAGTCTTTTAACTCTTCAGCACCGACGCCGCCGCTCAATGCACGCCAGGTGTTGTTGCCAAAAGCGACAACCGCGCCCAGATGCGCATCCGGGAACTTAGCTTCAAAGGTCGCCAGCTTATCGGCGAAGGTTTTGCTGGCCGCACGCAGGGCCTCAACGTCGCCTTTAACATTGGCTTCAATCCAAATCGCCGCACGGCAATGTTCTGGCAAAATGCCACTCTGAACCTGAGACATTGTTCCTCCTGAAAAAAAGATGCCACGACATCGTGGCATTGATTGGCGCTATTCTACCTGTTTTTTTAACAAGCCGATTTGTTCAGACGCAAATTAACGCCGCCAGATAATTTTGCTTACTTTCCACGCTTTCAGCGT
The DNA here is from genome assembly GCF_030333935.1 of Citrobacter sp. Cf125. Taxonomy (NCBI): domain Bacteria; kingdom Pseudomonadati; phylum Pseudomonadota; class Gammaproteobacteria; order Enterobacterales; family Enterobacteriaceae; genus Citrobacter; species Citrobacter sp. Cf125. The sequence continues at coordinate 1,145,133 of NZ_JAOWEY010000022.1, forward strand.
GTCGTCAGACGGCATTATATCCTCAGGCCCGCTCCATTCACCGGAAAAAACATAGCTAATATGTTGACTTCCTTCAGCTTTACACTCAACGCCCGCGCTGTCATCGCCGGTTGCCTTTTGGCAATTACCGAAAGCTTTAGTGTAAAGGTCGCTAAACGGTGTACCGATTTCGACACCCGCGACTGACGAAATATCGTGGTCTAACACATCAATACGACTAATGGTTCCCTGGCTGCCATTGATGACTATCGCCAGCTTGTCGTCTTTCATCGCTTCATAGAAGCGCACCACATTTCCGTTATCAGTCTTCATCCCGCTACGCAGGCGGTAATCACCGTCCAGCGCATCAGCAATGGCTTTTTCATCCAGCGGTGTCGCGCCCGTTAACGCTCCGACGCCCTGCTCTGTGACCTGCGTTGAAGAACCAAACCAGTTCCACGGATTAGCGGCAGACCAGTTCACCGAGGACAACGTTGAACATCCGGCCAGTAGCAGCGGCATCGCGCATAAAGTCAAACGCAGTGATTTCATTTCACTTCCTTCCTTATTTATCAACGTTGCTTGGAGTCCGGTTTCCCCAAAAAGTGCCGTTATTCTTTCTCAAGGGAAAAACAGGCGCGCAGACGTTGATTGGTTAACAGCCAGATCAGTGCGACGATATCCGCCACCAGCAGCGCCAGCCCGACACCGTTGAGCGGATCGCCTGCCAGCCACATCACCGGCTGCCAGCACAGCAGCACCAGTTGAGCGAGAATCAATAATCCGCGCAGCCAGCGCCAGATTCCCGGAAACGCAAAGCGTCGCCCGCTGAGTAAAAACGCCAACACGGCGGGAACGCCGGGGAGCAAACCCAGCCAGAATGCGTCATGATCGGGATAAAACAGATTCAGCAACGTGTTGCCCTGCTCACGGGAAGAACCGGCAATCACAAACAAAACCCAGGTGCGTGCCTGTAACAACAGCACGCACCAGAAGAGAAAAGGCAGGCGCAGACGCCCATGACCGTCATAGTCGGCCGGATGAAACTCAGTACTCTTCATCTTCAATCAAACGTTTGCCCAGATTGAGTACATCCGCATGTTCATAGCCCAGACGTTCATACATGCCCTGTACGACGTCGTTATCGTCACGCACCATGATTTGAATCTTCGGGCAACCGCGGGCAATGAGCTTTTTCTCCAACCGGTTGAGTAGCGCATTGGCGATACCGCGACCGCGAAACTCAGGATGCACGCCCAGGTAATAGGCGGAACCGCGATGCCCGTCGTATCCGCCCATCACCGTACCGACCACCTCACCGTTCACTTCAGCGACGAGGAACAAGCTGACGTCATGATTGACTTTACGTTCGATGTCCATTTCAGGGTCGTTCCATGGACGCAGCAAATCACAACGCTCCCAGAGGGTGATCACCTCTTCGAAATCTTCCTGGCGAAAAACGCGTATTTCCATGGTATTGGTTACCTTTTCAGGACGTTAAAAAGCGATTATGGCGCGAACGGCTGATTTAGCCAATATCTGACGCGAAGCGGCGGAAAAAATGGCATAATACGGAATTGTCACGTATTGAAATGAAAAGTAAAACAATTCTTATCTCGATCCGTCGCAACGGACTACGCGATACGATATAACGTTTAGAACCTTTTTTTTACAACTCAGGCCGTATGAGCACTTTTAAACCACTAAAAACACTCACATCGCGCCGCCAGGTGCTGAAAGCCGGGCTGGCCGCCCTGACGCTGTCAGGCATGTCGCAAGCCATCGCTAAAGAAGAAGCGCTAAAGACCAGTAATGGACACAGCAAACCGAAAGCGAAAAAATCAGGCGCTAAGCGTGTTGTTGTTCTTGATCCGGGGCACGGCGGGATTGATACCGGCGCAATTGGTCGCAACGGATCGAAAGAAAAGCACGTGGTGCTGGCGATTGCCAAAAACGTGCGCTCAATCCTACGCAACCAGGGGATTGATGCACGCCTGACCCGCTCCGGCGATACGTTTATTCCGCTCTACGATCGCGTCGAGATCGCCCACAAACATGGCGCCGATCTTTTTATGTCGATCCACGCCGACGGTTTTACCAATCCGAGCGCTGCGGGTGCTTCTGTCTTTGCCTTATCCAATCGCGGTGCCAGTAGCGCCATGGCGAAATATTTGTCCGATCGTGAAAACCGGGCCGATGAAGTCGCCGGGAAGAAGGCCACCGACAAAGATCATTTGTTGCAGCAGGTGCTGTTCGATCTGGTGCAAACTGACACCATAAAAAACAGCCTGACGTTAGGCTCGCATATTCTTAAGAAGATCAAGCCGGTACACCGTCTGCACAGTCGCAGCACGGAACAAGCCGCCTTTGTGGTGCTAAAATCACCTTCGATTCCGTCGGTCCTGGTCGAAACCTCGTTCATCACCAACCCGGAAGAAGAACGATTACTGGGGACGGCTGCGTTTCGTCAGAAAATCGCCACCGCTATCGCCAATGGCATCATCAGCTATTTCCACTGGTTTGATAACCAGAAAGCACACTCGAAGAAACGTTAACCATGAAGCCCGATGTACAACGCGTAAAACAGTTCCTGCTCAACCTGCAGGATGAGATTTGTCAGCAGTTATCCACCATAGACGGCACCGAATTTGTTGAGGATAACTGGCAACGCGAAGCGGGCGGCGGCGGGCGCAGTCGAGTGTTGCGTAACGGCGGTATTTTCGAGCAAGCAGGCGTCAACTTCTCTCATGTCCATGGCGATGCAATGCCGGCCTCGGCTACTGCACATCGCCCGGAGCTTGCCGGGCGTAGCTTTGAAGCGATGGGCGTCTCGTTGGTGGTGCATCCGCAGAATCCTTACATTCCGACCAGCCATGCCAACATACGTTTTTTTATCGCGGAGAAACCGGGCGCCGACCCGGTGTGGTGGTTTGGCGGCGGCTTTGACTTAACACCCTACTACGGCTTTGATGAGGATGCAGTTCACTGGCACCGCACGGCGCGGGATCTATGCCAGCCGTTCGGCGAAGATGTTTATCCCCGTTACAAAAAGTGGTGCGATGACTACTTCTTCCTCAAGCACCGCAACGAGCAGCGCGGCATTGGCGGGCTGTTCTTCGATGATTTGAATACGCCAGATTTCGAGCACTGCTTCGCCTTTATGCAGGCTGTTGGAAAGGGTTATACCGAGGCATATTTGCCCATCGTTGAGCGCCGCAAAGCAATGAGCTGGGGCGAGCGTGAACGCAATTTTCAGCTTTATCGTCGCGGACGCTATGTGGAATTTAACCTGGTATGGGATCGCGGCACATTATTCGGTTTGCAAACCGGCGGGCGCACGGAATCGATTCTGATGTCGATGCCGCCGCTGGTACGCTGGGAGTATGACTGGCAGCCAGAAGCGAACAGCCCGGAAGCCGCCCTTAGCGAGTTTATTCAGGTCCGCGACTGGGTGTAATGGCCTGATAGCGACACAATTCGTAGGCCGGATAAGACGCAAGGCGTCGCCATCCGGCAGCGCAGCAAGCACAATTGCCTGATGGCGGCTAACGCCTTATCAGGCCTACTCAAGCTATACCATCACGCCCACTGGCGCATACGCTGATGCAGCGTCAACGACGGTTTCTCCGCAAACAGTTGCTGGTAGTCGGTAGCAAACTGCCCTAAATGCCAGAATCCCCACTGCATGGCGGCGTCTTTCACCGTCGCACTCTGCGACCACGGGCTTATCAACTCACGGCGCACGGCGTTCAGGCGAATACGTTTCAACCAGGCATTGGGGCCAATACCGAGGATCGCGTGAAAGGCGTTTTGCAACGTCCGGCGGCTAACGTGCAGTTGATTGCATAAGTCGAGCACAGTCAGCGGCTCTGACATATTTTCCAGCACATATTCGCGCGCACGCGACAGCAAGCGACGATAGCTCTGATGGCTGATGCTCTCCGCAGTCATAATCGGCTGCGCTTCTTCCAGCATAGTCCCCATCGCCAGCAGCAGGTTATCGCCCAACACTTTGCGTACCGCAGGTTGGCGAAGGTTTTCCGGGTTTTCGCTAAACGTCGCCAGCGCCTGCTGCACAAAGCCCCATAGCGCGGCTTTGTGTTGTTCTTTCACTTCCAGCGCCGACTGGTTGCGCAGCATATGCAACACCCTTTCCGGGTTATGCAGGAAGTTGGCCTGACGAGCAATGGCCTCTTCAGAAATGACGACACCCAGAATGGTGTAGTCATCCGGCGTACTTAGTTCAAACTCCGTCCCGCCTGGGCGGGTGGCAATTTCAGCGTTACCCAAACACTGAGTACCAATAAATCCCTGCTCGCCGCGCGTGGCCGGAATGCCAAACCAAAATGAGTTTGGCCAGACAAGGCATGACTGACGCAGCGCCAGTCCGGTGTATTCACGGAACACCTGAATATCATCGAGCAGGATTTCCGTGAACTCGCCATGAAATTTTCCCGGATGCAGCTGGTCGTAGATCTGCTGCCAGGCTGTAATCGTCAGCGCGTGCTCATACACATCCGTTGTTCGCCGTTGATGAACGTTGTCCACTTCCACTTTCGGCGTCAATTTAACGTCTTCGGGTAATACTTCATGATAAAGATGGTGCAAGTTTGCAGTACGGTTCTTTTTCATGATCTTTTAAGCCGGAAGCTTCAACGAAGCCCCCGGCCCTCCGACAGGTTAATTTTTTAAGCGATAGCGACTACTGCGTTTACGCAACGCTCCGTCAGAAAAGAGCTGTTCCAGCGCATTTCTGGCTTCATCAAGTGACCAGCCAAAGTGGGCAGCCACTTCCCCTGCCGTCATTCCTTGACGGACCGATGTTAACAGCGCCAGCAATTCATCAGAGGATTCAGATGACACAGGTGCTTCCTGTGTCTTCTTTGGGGCCACATCTGACTTCACTTCAGGCTTCTGCTCTGGTTTCTTCGGTTCTGGTTTCTTCGGCTGGCGTTTAAAACCGCCGATCAGCCACTGGGTGTCATCGTCCGGCCGGCCTATTTCCTTACGGCTGATAACACGGCCTGTACGCGCTGCAGCTGCACTGCCAGCATCCAGCGCTGCTCGGCATGCCGCCAGATCGCCTTCCACCACCAGCGTCAGCCGACCAGGATCGAGCACTTCGTGGCTAAGCAGGCGCACATTCGCGGCTTTCAGCATGGCATCGGCCGCGTCCACGGCAGCCACCATGCCATCCACTTCCAGTAATCCCAGTGCATTGATCATCACTACCTCTCTTACGCGCGCTGGATTGGATTACGGGCAATATCCAGAACGGCATCGGCAAAGGCGTTACATGCGGCTTTACAAGCGGCCTGGCTACCGGTCAAAAACGCTGCTGAATAGTTGGTTTCTGACGGCGGTGGTACATAGGTTACCAGTTGTACATCGGCAGATTTCAGCGCGGCATCAATACCAAATGTCGCTTCCAGCGGCGGTGCTACCAGATACGCCATCGGATCGCCCAGTCGGCATCCCGCGGTCGCGGAAAGATACGAACCGGTACGCGAAACCACATGCGCCAGGAAGGCGGTATCTTCTGCGTCATTCGCCCACTGGAATGCCGCACCGCTTTCAATATTGGCCACCATCGCGTCCAGACCCGCGCGAACTTCGGCCGGGTTTGGTCCACCGAGCATAATCAGCACTTCGCCCGAGGTTGGAGAGGGACTGTGCGCCGCACCGGCATACAGCGAGCGGCCATAAACCACTTCCACCATCGCCTGTTTTGTCGCTTCATCTGCGGCAATATACGCCACGTCATCAGAGTCTGCTGTGATGAGTCCGAGGCTACGTATATGTGGCGGTAATTTAAGTTCGCGGGCAAAACCGTCATTTACCGAGGCAATCACACGCATCGCGGTGACTGAAGGTCTAATCAAATCTAATGCTGGCATGATGCCTCCTTAACGGGTCATATTGATGCCGGATGCTTTTTGCTCCAGCATGCGCTTGGCCAAATCCACAATCACCGCCGCCGCTTCAACCGGTGGCGTACCGCCCTGGTGAATGTTCGAGATGCAGGTACGGTCAGCCTCAACGGTGGTTGCCACACGCGGCGAATAGACGGCGTAGCAAGAAAGACTTTCCGACTGGCCGAGGCCCGGACGCTCACCAACCAGCAAGATCACCGCTTTTGCACCCAGCAGTTCGCCGATCTGATCTTCAATTTTCACGCGCCCATAGCGAACAAAGAACGGCGTCCCGACCTTCAATCCGGCCTGTTTTAAGCCCGACAACAACGGCGGCAGGATCTCTTCGTAGTTGGCGGTGATGGCGTCAGTAGACAGACCATCAGAAATAATCACCTGCACATCCGGATTCATTACACACTGTGATTTCAGTGCTTCAATGGCTTCCGCACTCAGACGACGTCCCATGTCCGGGCGCGTCAGATACAGGTTTTTGTCGCTGATTTCCGAGCGCACTTCCAGCAAGCCTTGCGCTTTCACCCACTCTTCCGGGACTTCTTTCAACACTGTGTCTTTTGAACGCGAGTGGTCGGCCAGGAAGCGCAGCAGTGCCTGAGTGCGCGGACGCGGACCGGCACGACCGGTACATACACGCGCGGCGGTGCTGCGGCGCAGTTCGGTCAGCACTTCTGCACGGTGCGGGTTCTCAACGCCAATCCACGCTTTCGCTTCAGCTGAACCTAAGTCCATCGCACAGCTTTCACCGGTCGGCGCGGCGCACTGCGTAGTGCTGCATTTCACTTCCGCTGATGGCGCTTGAACCTGCGGCTCTCCCATTGACGCCATTACGCTGCGTACAATTTCTTCAATCTGTTTTTGATCCATCGTGTGTCATCCCCGCGTCATCAGAAGAACAGTGACGGATCGCCCGCCCGTTTGGTCAGGCGACCGTTTGCCATAATGCCCATGGTTTCCAGCCAGCGTTCAAACTCCGGCGACGGGCGCAGGTTCAGCAACTGGCGCACGGTCGCGGTGTCGTGGAAGGCGGTGGTCTGGTAGTTGAGCATGATGTCGTCACCGAGCGGCATGCCCATGATGTAGTTGCAGCCAGCGGTGGCGAGCAGAATCATCAGGTTTTCATTGAGGTTCTGGTCAGCATCAGCATGGTTGGTGTAACAGCAGTCGCAGCCCATTGAGATGCCGCTCAGCTTGCCCATGAAGTGATCTTCTAAGCCCGCGCGAATAATCTGACGGTCGTTGTATAGATATTCCGGCCCGATAAAGCCCACCACGGTGTTCACCAGGAACGGATCGTAGTGACGCGCCAGCCCGTAGTTACGCGCTTCCATCGTCACCTGATCGGCACCAAAGTTAGCGCCAGCGGAGAGCGCAGACCCTTGCCCGGTTTCAAAGTACAGGCAGTTTTCCCCGGCGATACGGTTGAATTCAGCACCCACTGCACGCGCTTCATCCAGCATGGCCAGCTCAACGCCAAACTCTTTTAAGCCTTTTTCGCTACCGCAGATACTCTGGAAAATCAGCCCGCCCGGCGCACCGCGACGAATCGCTTCAATCTGGGTGGTGACGTGCGCCAGTACGCAGCCCTGGGTCGGAATATTGAACTTGTCGATAACGCCATACACGGTATCGAGCACACGGCTTAAGTTTTCCACGTCATCCGTGACCGGGTTGACACCGATCACCGCATCGCCCGCACCGAAAGACAGTCCTTCATAGATTTGCGCCGCAATACTCTGTACATCGTCACGGGTATCGTTCGGCTGCAAACGGCAGCTAAAGGTGCCCGGTAAACCGATGGTGGTGTTCGCCTTTTTGATCACCGGCATTTTCTTACCGCCGTAGATCAGGTCCGCGTTAGAGCAGATTTTTGCTACCGCAGCGACCACTTCCGACGTTAACCCTTTACGCGTAAACGCAATATCATCAACAGAGGTTTCATCGCTCAGCACGTACTCGCGCAGCTCGCTGATACTCCAGTTTTTGATGCGGTTATAGGCCGTTTCGTTGACGTCATCCTGAATCAGACGCGTCACGCAGTCCTCTTCATAGGAAATCACCGGGTTATTACGGATATCCGCTACCGTCATTTCCGACAGCACCTGCTTGGCCGCCACGCGTTCCTGCGAACTGGTTGCAGCGACACCTGCCAGCACATCCCCCGAACGCAGTTCGTTGGCTTTTGCCAGCACCTCTTTAACATCCTTAAACTGATAAACATTGCCGAACAATGTGGTCTTTAGTTTCATAAGTCGTTCCCTCAGGAAGGAAATGCGAGTGATTTCACCGTCACCGGCACAACCGATCCGCCAAAAAGAGGCGTACCAATGTCGATATAGTCCCCCGCCCGGACAACCACCTCATCGATGACCGCCAGCGGGTGTTGCTGTAACTGTGGGCGTAACAGCATGCCCAAGGCTTTACCAAAATCCTGCTCGGCTACCACCAGCAGGGGATGCGGATTCGGATAGCGCGCGACAAAGGCCAGCAACGCATCAATCACCGTTAACAGCGCGGCGTAGCGCACCGGCAGAGAAGCGGGCAGCGCCAACACGTAGGCGTCCGTTTGCGGGTCCAGATCGAGCTGCATTAGTGCCTGTTGCCAGGCGGCCACCAGATCAGCCTCATCAACCGGAATCGCCACCGGCAGATTGCGCAGCGGAAGCGCCACACCTTCCAGCCAGATAGTGCTGCCCGAAAGCGACAGCGTATGCGCACCGGCGCCAATCACTGTGGCGCGCACGGTTTGCGCCGGGAACTGCACGTTCATCTCACGCAGGCGCGGATGTTCATGCAGCGCCGTCGCTAACAGCGGCCCAATGTCGGAAAAACAGAACGGATCGGCAGGTTGGTTGCGGTAGCACTCGCCCACCCCGCCGGACAACGTAATCACTTCCGGCTTCACGCCCGCCGGTAACAGAGCGGTTTGCATCAGCGCCTGTGCCAGCGGTGAAAGCGTGCCGTCAATCACCTCCACAATCAGCGCCGCCATCCGTCGGGCCACCTGAACAAGCTGCGCCGCATTGAGGGTTCGGGCATCAGTGCCTGGACCAAATACGTCATCCACAATCATTTGTCCCGGCTGATGCGCATGCACCACGCGCCCCTGACCGTCCGTTTCCAGTAGCCGTCCGCCGACGTTCAGACAGGCCGATCCGCTGACTTTTCCGGCATCGAACAGAACGTAGTTCGACGTACCGCCGCCGATGTCGATATTCAGTACGCGGCACAACTTCTGCTCGGACAGGGTTTGTGCCCCCGCACCGTGACCGGCAATCACTGATTCCAGATGCGGACCGGCACTGGCAACCACGAAATCCCCCAGCGACTGGGAGAGCGCCATCACCGCCGGGCGCGCGTTGCGCGTTTTGGCACTTTCCCCGGTAATGATGATCGCGCCGGAATCAACCGTTTCCGGCGCAATGCCCGCCGCCTGATACTGGGCGAGGATCAGTGCTTTCAGTTCGGCCTCTTTCAACCCGCCCTGCTTATCAACGGGGGTAAAGAACACCGGGCTTTGCCAGCTAATTTCGCGTTTGATGAATTCGTAGCGCGGCACCTGCGACACTGCCGCACGGTTGACCAGCTCAAGGCGTGAGAAGATCACCTGAGTGGTGGTGGTGCCGATATCGATACCGACGCTGAGTAGCTGGCGAGTATTCACGATTGCGCCTCCGGATTGGTTTCTGCTGGTGCCGGAACATCTTCGTCTTTCGGTACTAACAGCATAGCCACGCCAATCGCCGTCACGCCGCCGATCAGCTTGCCGACAATCATCGGGAAGATCATGGCGTTCATGTTGGCAGCGGCGAAACCTAAGTGGTCACCCAGAGCGAAGGCCGCGGAAACCGCAAAAGCGCAGTTGATCACTTTGCCGCGGGTATCCATGTTTTTCATCATGCCGAACATTGGGATGTTGTTGGCAAGCGTTGCCACCATACCCGCAGCCGCAATGTTATTGACTTTTAACAGGTTGCCGACGCTCATCAGCGGTTTTTCAAACCAGCGGGTCAGCAGCAGCACCATCGGGTAGGCACCCAGCAGCACACAGGAGATAGAACCGATAACTTCGATGGCGCGCATCACTTCACCCGGCTTGTCGCCTGGCGCCAAGAAAATAGGATCAAGACCTGGGATCAGCTCCCAGCCGAGCAGGAACTTGATGACTGCCGCAGCCAGACCGAGGGTGATCAGCGCTACCAGGAACTTGGCGAAGATCTGGAAACCGTTGATCATTTTTTCCGGGATGAATTTCAGTCCCAGCGCCACCAGCACGGCTACGATCAGCACCGGGATCATGTTCATCAGGATCAACGCAAAGGTGAACTCCACCGGCTGACCGTTGATTTCCACACCGGAGTACATCGCGACCAGACCACCCGCAATACAGCCAATCGGAATGGTGACAATACCGGCCAGCACGCCCAGCGCCAGATAACGACGGTCAGACGGTTCAATAATTCCCAGCGCAACCGGAATGGAGAACACCAGCGTCGGCCCCATCATCGCGCCGAGAATCAGGCCAGAGTACAACCACGCCGCCACATCGCCGCCCGCCAGTTCTTTCGCCAGGAAGAAGCCGCCCATATCGCACGCCAGCAGCGTTCCGGCAAACATCGACGGGTTCGCGCCCAGCATTTCATACAGCGGAATAATTACCGGCCCGAGCACATGCGCCAGTACTGGCGCCAGCGCGGTCATACCGACCATCGCCAGACCCAGCGCGCCCATTGCCATAAAGCCTTCTTCAAACTGACCGCCCGATCCCTCAATACTCTTACCGAACTTACCGAGGAAGCGCGCCGAACCGCCGAACTGCGACAGGATCCTGTCCACGGCGGCAATCAGCATAAAGAACATCATGATGTACATGATGATTTCGTTAATTCCCATAGCCCCTACTCCCTGTCATTTGTGATTTGTAGGCCGGATAAGACGTTTACGTCGCCTCCGGCATTAACGCCGTGTTATTGCCGGATGGCGGTGCGAGCACCTTATCCGGCCTACAGGCATTACCCGGCAGCCGCGTACAGGTCGATAATCTGTTCCTGCGTGGCGGTGCGTGGGTTACTGCGAATACAAATATCCTCCAGCGCGGCGTGTGCCCATGCGCTGTAATGTTCGGGTTTTGCTCCAACGTCTGAGAGCCGTTTGGTCTGGCCCACTTCGCTAATCAACTCGCTGACCGCGTTGATAGCATCACGATCGTCCGATTTCTTGTTGGTTAACGCGCGTCCGATATGGCTGAAGCGCTCACGACACACCATGCGGTTGAACCCCATTACCGTAGGAAGCAGCATGGCGTTAGCCTGTCCGTGTGGGATATGCAACGTCGCTCCCGGCTGGTGCGCCATCGCATGGCACAGGCCCAGCCCTGCGCTGGAAAACGCCATCCCGGCCATACAGGAAGCCAGCAGCATGCTTTCGCGCGCCGCCAGATCCTGACCGTAGCCGACGGCCTTCGGCAGCGATTTACCTATCATCGCAATCGCGCCAATCGCCAGACTGTCGGTAAACGGCGTCGCGTTCAGCGCGCTATACGCTTCAACGGCGTGCGTCAGTGCATCAATCCCGGTCATCGCCGTTACATGTGCAGGCACGCCTTCCGTCAATGCAGCGTCCAGGATCGCCACATCCGGCATCAGGGTTGCGTGGGCCAGCACTTTTTTGAGTCCAGTCGCGGCGTCGATTATTACCGTGACGTTGGTGGTTTCTGAGCCCGTTCCGGCGGTAGTCGGTACGGCAATCAGCGGCAGACGTGGGCGTAACGCGCTGCGCTCGTCCATGTCTGCCAGCGTCTGAGTGGGGTTGGTCACCAGCAACGCCACTGCCTTGGCGGCATCGAGTACGGAGCCACCGCCGAAGGCCACAACGCCATCGCACTTCGATTCACGCAATTGCGCGACCGCCGCGCAGACGTCCGTAATGCACGGTTCGCCCACCGGACATGGCCACAGCGTCATCGCCACGCCTTTCATCGCCAGACTGCGTTCCAGCGCGGCGGTCATCCCCGCCTGATGCAGGAAGCTGTCCACCATGACGAACATATGCGTCAATCCGCGCGTTTGTGCTTCCTGTCCGCAGGTACTGAGCGCTCCCAGCCCACAAAGGGTGACCGGTGGAACGCTAAACGTTTTTACGCGTTGCAGATTCAGGGTATCGAATGCCTGAAAGAGCGCGGTCTGCAATTCAGCTTGCATAGATTCCTTCCGCTTTTTCTTTTCCGCTGTTGGCAATCGCCAGCGGGGTCATAAACAGGCTGTGCTGGGGTAAATGCACCTGCAGTTCCGGGAAACGCTTACGGAACAGCTCATCAACGCCCGGCTGCATGCAGGAACCACCGGCCAGCCATAAATCGGTAACGCCCTGACCCGCAATATGATGGGCGACGATTTCCGCCATTTTTTCGTAAACAGGCTTCACCACCGGCCAGATTTCTTTGCCATTGCTACGCTTGTACTGCTCGGCTTCTTCTAACTGGATACGACGGTTCCCGGCCAGCGTCAGAGAGATATGATGCCCACCGGTTGCTTCATCAGCGGAGTAGGTCACCTTGCCTTGTTTAACGATCGCAATCCCGGTAGTGCCACCACCAATATCCACCACGCCGGCGTTATCGAGCTGCAACAGATCCGCCACCGCTGTCGGTTCGTCGAGCACATGGCTCACTTCAAGCCCGGCAGACTCCAGCACGTTAATAGAGATGCGAGGGTCAGTTCCCGGTGGAAATGAGGTTGCCGCATGGGTAAAGCGGCAACCCAGCTGTTGTTCGAGCGTATCGAGATGGCGACGAACGATGGTCACCGCACCAAAGAAATCCCAGACGATGCCATCGCGCACGACATCGGCCCAGTCCAGGCAAACCGCGACCGGCTGTCCGTCACTGTCCACAACCATCGACACCACATCACACGTTCCCAAATCAATGCCCAACCACAGCGGTGAATCGCTCTTTGTGGGCGTCTGGTTACATAGCGTTGCCGCTTTTAGCAGTCTGGGTGTCAACCAACGTTGTTCGTCGTGCGCCATCTCATTTACTCCTTATACAATTCTGAAGGCGTCTACCAACACACAGCGACGCAGACGCACAAACGTACGCGCACTGGTCACCCCTTCCCCGGTTGGTGTGGTAATGGTCATCGTGGTCCAGCCTTCACCGCCCAGTCCAAGACCGGCAATGCACGGTCCGTTCTTAACGAAGATGCTGGTATCAATGGCGTTTGCCATACGGTTCATGTTGTCGATATTGCGCGAGTGCATCGCCGCCGTATGGTGGCAACCACCTTCAAGCTTGACCGCCAGTTCAATGGCTTCATCGACGTTAGCGACCCGCACGACTGGTAGAACCGGCATCATCAGTTCGGTGACGGCAAACGGATGCGTCGCGGAGGTTTCGACGAATAACAGACGGGTTTGCTCCGGTACGTTCAGACCAATCGCCGCAGCGATTTTGCCTGCGTCACGACCAACCCAGTCACGACTGACCGTGCCTTTACCGCGCTCATCAATATTTTTCAGCAGCACCGGCTGCAGCTGTTCGGCCTGGGCCGTGGTGAGTTTCACCGCATGCTGGCTTTCCATCAGACGCATCAGTTCATCAGCGACGCTATCGACCACGATCAGCACTTTTTCGTCAGCGCAGATGATGTTGTTGTCAAACGATGCGCCTTTGACTACCGACTGCGCCGCGCGTGCCAGGTCAGCCGTTTCATCAACCACCACCGGCGGATTACCTGCGCCAGCGGCAATCAAACGTTTGTTGGTGTGCTTACGCGCGGCATCTACTACGGCTTCACCACCGGTCACCACCAGCAGGCCGATACCTGGGTACTTGAACAGACGTTGGGCAGTCTCGATATCAGGGTTGGCAACTGTCACCAACAGGTTTGCCGGACCACCTGCGGCAACTACCGCCTGGTTAAGCAGAGTGATAGCGCGCTGAGAGACTTTTTTCGCCGCCGGATGCGGTGCGAAAACCACGCTGTTACCAGCGGCAATCAGGCTGATGGCGTTGTTAATGACGGTCGCGGCCGGGTTGGTAGATGGGGTTACCGAGGCCACCACGCCCCACGGCGCGTTTTCAATCAGCGTCAGACCGTTATCGCCGGTCAGAACCTGTGGAGACAAGCATTCCACACCCGGCGTGCCGCGCGCCTGCGCCACGTTTTTGGCAAATTTATCTTCGACGCGTCCCATGCCGGTTTCAGTGACGGCAAGTTCCGCTAATTCTCTGGCGTGCTTTTCGCCCGCCTCACGTAGCGCCGTGATAGCCAGTTGGCGCATGGCGACGCTTTTCAGCCCCTGCTGGGCCAGTTTTGCTGCCGCCACTGCGTCATCCAGGGAGGCAAAAACGCCCATTTCTTGAACGGCACTGACGGGTTGGCTGCTGTCTTTCATTTTCAGCAGTACCGCTTTCACGACCTGTTCAATATCCTGTTGATTCATGATTTTCTGCCTTATTTATGGAAGATCACCTGACCACCTGCCACCACTTCATCGACAATGCCAATCACGCACAGATCGACAGGCGATGATTCATTCCGGTGCGCCTGACGGGCGGAGCTTCCGCTGACCAGCAGCACCCACTCTCCGGTTCCCGCCCCGATGCTGTCGATAGCAACAGCACATTGCCCGTCGGGATTTCCCTGGGCGTCAATCATTTCCACCATCAGCAACTTGTCGTGCGCGAGCCCCTGATGGCGTACGGTACAAACAATTTGTCCTGTAACGATTGCCAGTTTCATACGCGCCTCCGTGGCATATTTCAGGTAAAACCTCCCCCTACCCTCCGCAGAAGGTAATGTGAAAAGGAGAGAAGGTGACGCCAGCAATGAAGTCTGTGGCGTCACATGGACGACTTACATGTCGTTGCTGTCGCCTTTAAAGCTGATCGGGAACACTTCTTCCAGATCGCCGTGCGGACGCGGGATCACGTGCACTGAAACCAGCTCGCCAATACGCTGTGCTGCCGCTGCACCTGCGTCCGTTGCAGCTTTACATGCCGCTACGTCGCCACGGACCATGGCAGTGACCAGACCGCCACCGATCTGCTTCACGCCAACCAGTTTCACGCGTGCCGCTTTAACCATTGCGTCAGAAGCCTCAATCAGTGCAACCAGGCCCCGGGTTTCAATCATTCCTAATGCTTCCATTGTGTTTTCCTCTCATTAAGGGGTCCTGAACGGGACCTTATACAACCAGTGTGTGCGAGGCGTTTTCACGACTCATGTCAGTCTGGCGCGGCACTGCTGCCACCAACGCCAGTTCGATAATTTCCTGTACGCTACAGCCACGAGAGAGATCATGAAGCGGTGCGGCAAGCCCCTGAATCAATGGCCCTACTGCGCGATACCCTCCCAGGCGCTGAGCGATTTTGTAGCCAATATTGCCCGCCTCCAGCGATGGGAAGACCATCACATTGGCATTGCCCTTTAACGGACTTGCGGGCGCTTTTTGCGCAGCGACATCCGGAACAAAGGCAGCATCAAATTGCAGTTCACCGTCCACGGTAAGCTGCGGGGCACGCTCACGAACGATCTCGGTCGCCTGCTGCACGTTAGCGACGTTAGGATGGCGAGCACTGCCATTACTTGAAAACGACAGCATGGCCACGCGCGGCTCTTCACCTGTGATCGCCTTCCAGGTTTCAGCGCTGGCGATGGCGATATCCGCCAGCTGTGCAGCAGTGGGCTGCGGCACAACGCTACAGTCTGCAAATCCTAATGACGGCCCGAGATACTGCGGCAGCATCAGGAAAATTGACGACAGCGTTTTGCAACCAGGCTGTAATCCGATAATGCGCAACCCTGCACGCAGCACGTTTGCCGTTGATGACAGGTTGCCCGCAATACACACATCGGCTTTACCGGCACTGACCATCGCGGCGGCAAACATCAGCGGATCGTTGAGCTTCTCCCGCGCATCCGGCGGCGTTTTTTCACCCGCCGTTGCCCGCCAGCGCAGGGCAAACTCTTCACGCATCTGTACATTGCTTTGTGGATCAATAACCTGAATACCGTCCATGGCTACGCGATGGCTGAGCGCAAACTGGCGTAGCGCAAACGGGCTGGCGACGAGAATGGGGCGTGCCAGACCGTGCTGATGCAGGTAATTCGCCGCCTTCAGCACCCGGACATCCAGCGCATCCGGGAACACTACTCGTGCAGGTGAGCGTTGGGCGAGTTGACGAGCACGTTCAATGATCATTGCTTCTCCCCCAGTCTCTGTTGAATTTGACTAACCGTCAGCGGATGCTTTGCAACACTCAGAATCATCATCACGTAGACCGTACTGGAAAGGCGGTTGAGCGCCTGCATAATGTCCGGTCGTATAACCTCAAAACTGCGAGTGATGAATACCTGGGCCGCCACCGTCTCCGTTTCACGGACTTTGGTACGCAGCAGATTAAGCAGCGCGCAATCACGTCCATGGCTGGCTTCAGGCACCAGATGGTCGTGGTCCAGATAGCGCAGCGGTTGATGCGAAAGACGGTGTAAATCTTCGTCACTTAAACCCACGACAGCTTGTGCTGCCAGCGGCTCATCCATGGCGTCTGCGCGCATAATATTGCCCAGGCGCGAGCGGATATCCGCCAGCCACGGCTGCCACGGTTCTGCCATCTCAATCTGCAACCACACGGCCAGGGCGATGGTGCTGTCCAGCGCGGCGCGAAATCCCAGCCGAGGGTCACTTTTGGCGACCATCTTGTCCGCCGTCAGATGCGTCAGGGTGTCCGGTTTCTTCGCCACCGGTTGATGGCACAGTTCGCAGCTGGCCTGTGGATGCGTATCACTGCTGGTTAACCCATGCACCGGCTGCGGCTGCTGTTCTTCGTCATCAATAAACAGGCTGCCCTGCTCGTCAATAAACTTAATGCGCAGATGTCGGCTTTCCAGTAATTCCCGGGCAGACGGCGTCAGGCGAGCGTCAGCGGGGAGATGAATTTCAGCCCCTTCGCTGAGCGTATGATTCGCTCTGAGCCATGCTTCGGTAATGAAATCCTTCATACATCCGCCTTAGCAGGACTGCCAGTTCGCAGGCCAGGCCACATACAGAAACTTCACCGTCGATGGCGTACCAAATTCAATGCTGGAGCCTTTCGGGATAAACATCACGTCCCCGGCTTTTGCAATCATGGTTTCGCCTTCGTGGCGAACATGCAGCTCTCCTTCCAGAATCATGTCGATTTCGTCGTAGTTCAGCGTCCATGGGAAAAAGGCGTTATCCCACTGCATAAACCCGGCGGCCATGCTGCTACCGTCCTGGTCGGTCACCAGATCGGTTAAGCCCACGCAGTGCGGCTGCGCGCCGTCAAAACGACCAAACTTCACGCTGCTGCCGTCGATGACTTTCACACCGCCTTTGCCGGTCACCGAGTTAAAGCTCGGCTGCATTCCGCCCTGCTCCAGCGACTGCTTTTCCTTCATGACTTTGTCCATCAACTGCGCGACCAGGCTTTCGGTAAACTGCCCTTCCGGTAACTGCGCAATGATGGTTTCGCGAATGCGCTGGCTTTCCGTTTTGCCATCAGTCACCGCAGCCGGAGCAGCAGCGACGGCTCCTGGCGCGGATTCATCGCATTCACTGATGGTAACGCCCAGCAGCTCCGCAACTTCGCGCGCCTCCGGGGTGATGATGCTGGCGCGCAGAACAACCGACATTTCCTGTTCGCCGCGTGCGTGGGCCGCACGAATATCGTTAGCTGTGATGAGTTTTTTCACCTGCCCTTTCCTCCTTTTGGCTGAGCTCAGTCAGATAATCCACCAGGTGCTGCACACTGCGCGGGTCATGGCTATTGAGCTCAAAAATCGGCTCCTGAAACCCCATCCCGCGAAGTAGTTGTCGCGTTGCGGCGACGTCGGCATCCGGCATGTCCGTTTTACTGATAACGGCGATTTGTCGTTTACTGGCACCGATATCCAACAGCCCGGCAGGTAAGCGACTTTCTTTATCATTTGCCGCGTGTATATAAATCAACGTATCAACATCCTGCAGCGTGGTAATTAAGGCGTGATACCAGCGCGGATGGCTAAAATATTCCCCTGGCGTATCGATATCGCCATTTTCATTAAACTCCACGGCCTGTGTTTTTCTGGCGAGGGAATAATTCCCCTGTAGCGCATTAAAGAGCGTTGTTTTCCCCGCCCCCACCGTACCGACAAACGCAATACGTTTCATCGCCGCCTCTGATTAACTTTTTGTCAGGTTGCACAAAGTGAAATTTAATAATCGACCCAGACCGCTTACCGTCTGTAATAACGCTTCTTCTACTGCGCCTACCGAGCCGTAGATCACCAGTGCGCCGCTGAATCTATCGAGAAAACCGATATGTACATCCGCCGCCTTCATGGCTAAGTCACCGGCAATCATCGCGGTTTCGCCTGGCGTCAGCGTCATGATGCCGATAGCGCCCGCTTCGGGAACGCCGATCTTTTTCGCTAATTCCTCGCCGGGGTGCGCAATGAGATGCGCCAGCGTGACCTGTTTCCCCGGCACAAACTCCTGAATAATGCGTTCTTTTTCCATTGCTCACCGCCTCCGCTAAAACTGCCCTTATCGTGGCAATTTTTTGTCAGAGTAAATAACAAAATTCGGCAACCAGGTTTAAAAGGTGAAGTAGATCACTAAGAAAGGGAAAATAAAAAGGCGCGAGAGAAACCCGCGCCGGAAATTAATTAAAGTGAAATTACAGCGGCTGCGTTTGGGCTTCTACAACCGCCAGCGCCACCATATTAACGATACGACGAACAGAGGCGATCGGCGTTAATACATGAACAGGTTTCGCAACCCCCATCAGCACCGGGCCAACCGTTACGCCTTCAGAACTGGAAACGCGTAGTAAGTTGTAACTAATACGGGCCGCTTCCATATTCGGCATCACCAGAATATTAGCTGAGCCTTTCAGCGGACTGTCCGGCATGCGGTCATTACGGATACTTTCCACCAGCGCGGCATCGCCGTGCATTTCGCCGTCAATCATCAACTCTGGCGCGCGCGCCTTAATCAGCTCCAGCGCTTCGCGCATTTTGCTGGCCGACGGGCAGTCAGAGGAACCAAAGTTGGAGTGCGACAGCAACGCCACCTTCGGTTCAATACCAAAGCGACGCACAGTCTCTGCCGCCATCACGGCGATTTCCGCCAGTTGCTCAGGCGTAGGATCGTCGTTGACGTAAGTATCGGCGATAAAAGTGTTACCGCTTGGCAGCAGCAAGGCGTTCATCGCCCCGGCAGTATGCACGCCGTCACGATGACCAAACACCTCTTTCACCACGCTGAAGTGCTCATGGTAGTCACCAATCGTACCGCAGATCATCGCATCCGCTTCGCCACGCTGCACCATGATTGCACCGATCACCGTGGTATTAGCAATCACCGCCCTCTGCGCCTGCTCCTGGGTGATCCCACGGCGCTTCATGATCTGATAATACTCACTCCAGTACTCTTTAAAGCGCGGATCGGATTCGTTGTTGACGATCTCAAAATCGACGCCCGCTTTGATCTGCAGCCCCAGTTTCTGGATACGCATTTCAATAACGCTCGGACGACCGATCAGGATTGGTTTTGCCAGCCCTAAAGTAATCAGCTCCTGGGTAGCATGCAGTACGCGCGCTTCTTCCCCTTCCGTCAGCACCACACGCTTCGGCGCTTTGCGTGCCAGGGAGAAAATTGGCTTCATGAACAGGTTGGTTTTGTAGACGAATTCAGTCAGCTTATCGATGTAAGCGTCAAAGTCGGCAATAGGACGCGTTGCCACACCAGAGTCCATCGCTGCTTTCGCCACAGCAGGGGCGATTTTGACGATCAGACGCGGGTCGAACGGTTTCGGAATGATGTATTCCGGGCCGAAGCTCAGGTCCTGATCGCCATAAGCAGAGGCCACCACTTCACTCTGCTCGGCATGCGCCAGCTCAGCAATGGCGTGCACCGCCGCGAGTTTCATCTCTTCGTTGATGGCCGTTGCACCGACATCCAGCGCGCCGCGGAAGATGAACGGGAAGCACAGGACGTTGTTAACCTGGTTCGGGTAGTCTGAACGACCAGTACAAATGATGGCGTCGGAACGCACCTCTTTTGCCAACGGCGGCAGGATTTCCGGTTCTGGGTTAGCGAGTGCCAGAATCATTGGCGCACGCGCCATCTTCTTAACCATTTCCTGCGTCAGCACTTTCGGACCGGAGCAACCGAGGAAAATGTCTGCGCCATCAATCACGTCGTCCAGCGTACGCTTACCGTCATCCACCACCGCGTAGGCCGCTTTGGTTTCGGCCATATTCGGTTCACGATCTTTATAAATCACGCCTTTGGAGTCGCAGACCACAATGTTGTGTTTCTGCATGCCCAGCGCCACTAGCAGGTTCATACAGGCAATCGCCGCCGCCCCTGCGCCAGACACCACCATGCGCACATCAGAGATATTTTTCTCAACCACCCGCAGACCGTTCAGAATTGCGGCAGTACTGATGATTGCCGTACCGTGCTGGTCATCGTGGAAGACCGGAATATTCATGCGTTCGCGCAGTTTTTGCTCAATGTAGAAGCACTCCGGCGCTTTGATATCTTCGAGGTTGATACCGCCAAACGTGGGTTCCAGGGCCGCAACCACATTGATAAATTTATCCGGATCGAGTTCATCGACTTCAATGTCGAACACGTCGATCCCGGCGAATTTCTTGAACAGAACGCCTTTACCTTCCATCACCGGTTTGCCGGCCAGTGCGCCAATATTGCCCAGGCCCAGCACCGCCGTACCGTTGGAAATAACCGCAACCAGGTTGCCGCGCGCGGTGTATTTGTAGGCTGCCAGCGGGTCCTTTTCAATTTCAAGACACGGTGCAGCCACGCCCGGCGAGTAGGCCAGCGCCAGGTCGCGCTGCGTTGCCAGAGGCTTGGTCGGAGAAACCTGGATTTTACCGGGTACCGGAAATTCGTGGAAATCGAGGGCGCTTTGTTTTAACTGGTCATCCATCTTGTTGTTCCTTTCACGTATCTATCAAAAAAGTGGCGCGGGTAACCATTCTACTGAGCCGCACATTATCACCTCAGTCAACGGCACAAACTTTGAAGGTCCCCAAACTCTCACCATTCAAAGAAAGAATTTGTTATCAATTTATAACAGCCATGTTACCTGCTTAATCCAGCAATACCATGCTTGTCTGCTATGCTTTTTGCTGACAACGCCCGCAATTTTCCCAAAAGTGTGAATCACAACACGCATCTAACACTTTACTTTTCAAGGAGTATTTCCTATGACCCGTAAAGAGCTTGCCAATGCCATTCGTGCGCTGAGTATGGATGCCGTCCAAAAAGCTAACTCCGGCCACCCAGGAGCACCAATGGGGATGGCCGATATCGCCGAAGTGCTGTGGAACGATTTTCTACGCCATAACCCGACCGATCCCACCTGGTACGATCGTGACCGGTTTATTCTGTCCAACGGCCACGCCTCAATGCTGCTTTACAGCCTATTGCATCTTTCCGGTTACGACCTGCCGATCGAAGAATTAAAGAACTTCCGTCAGCTCCATTCGAAGACGCCAGGTCATCCGGAAATTGGCTACACGCCGGGCGTGGAAACCACCACCGGACCGCTGGGCCAGGGTTTAGCCAACGCCGTCGGCATGGCCATTGCCGAACGCACGCTGGCAGCACAGTTTAACCAACCGGACCATGAGATTGTTAACCACTTTACCTGGGTCTTTATGGGCGACGGCTGTCTGATGGAGGGTATTTCACACGAGGCTTGTTCGCTGGCGGGCACGCTGGGGCTTGGCAAACTCATCGGCTTCTACGATCACAACGGCATCTCAATTGATGGCGAAACCGAAGGCTGGTTTACCGACGATACTGCAAAACGCTTTGAGGCTTACCACTGGCATGTAGTGCACGACATTGACGGTCATGACCCTGAGGCGGTGAAAAAAGCCATTCAGGAAGCGCAGGCTGTTACCGATAAACCGTCGCTGATTATCTGCCGCACGGTGATTGGTTTTGGCTCACCGAATAAAGCCGGGAAAGAGGAAGCACACGGCGCTGCGCTGGGCGAAGAAGAGGTGGCGCTGACCCGGCAGAAACTGGGGTGGCATCATCCTGCTTTTGAAATCCCCAAAGAGATTTACCGGGCATGGGACGCACGCGAGAAAGGCGAAAAAGCGCAACAGGGCTGGAAGGAAAAATTCGCAGCTTACGAACAAGCCTACCCGGAACTGGCGGCAGAGTTTACTCGCCGGATGAGCGGCGGACTGCCTAAGGAGTGGGAAGCAACAACCCAGAAATATATTACCGACCTGCAAGCCAACCCAGCCAAAATAGCCACCCGTAAAGCTTCGCAAAATACCCTGAACGCCTATGGGCCGATACTGCCAGAACTGCTCGGCGGCTCGGCGGATCTGGCACCCAGCAACCTGACCATCTGGAAAGGCTCCTCCTCTCTTAAAGAGGATCATGCAGGAAACTACATCCACTACGGCGTGCGGGAATTTGGCATGACCGCAATTGCCAATGGTATCGCGCACCACGGGGGCTTCGTACCTTACACTGCCACGTTCCTGATGTTTGTTGAATATGCCCGTAATGCCGCGCGCATGGCGGCGCTGATGAAAGCCCGACAAATCATGGTTTATACCCACGACTCGATTGGCCTGGGGGAAGATGGTCCCACGCACCAGGCCGTCGAACAACTCGCCAGCCTACGCCTGACACCTAATTTCAGTACCTGGCGACCGTGCGATCAGGTTGAGGCGGCAGTAGGCTGGAAGCTGGCGGTCGAACGCCATGACGGGCCAACGGCGCTGATCCTCTCGCGGCAGAATCTGGCGCAGGTTGAGCGCACACCTGAGCAGGTGCAGCAAATTGCCCGCGGCGGCTATGTGCTGAAGGACGGCGGCGGTAAGCCGGATGTTATCCTGATTGCTACCGGTTCAGAAATAGAAATCACACTGCTGGCAGCGGAAAAACTGACCGGCGAAGGCCGTAACGTACGGGTAGTTTCTCTGCCTTCAACCGATATCTTCGACGCCCAGGATGAGGCGTACCGGGAGTCGGTCCTGCCGGCAAACGTCAGCGCGCGCGTGGCGGTAGAAGCCGGTATTGCCGACTACTGGTACAAATATGTTGGGCTGAAAGGGGCGATTGTTGGGATGACGGGCTATGGGGAGTCGGCACCGGCAGACAAGCTGTTCCCGTTCTTCGGCTTTACGGTAGATAACATCGTCGACAAAGCACACAAGGTGCTTAACGTGTGATCCACAGTGTGGGCCAGGCATCTGGCCCATGCCAGTTATCACAACTTGGCTCCTGGGCATAGCGCACCAAGCGAAAACGCTGACCATCGTAGCGCCAGCGGGTCTGGATACCGCAATCTGCCAACCCTCGTCCTTTAGCGAGGGTAACCAGCTCCCGCGACTTTTCGTCAAACGTAGCGTTGGTCAGCTCCATATCGCGACTTTCCGCATCCGTTTTAAAAGGCAGGCTTAACCGTACCGCGCGTGAAGTCAGCGGGGTTGTACGTGAAACCACCCACGCCAGATCGATAGTGTTATACGCTCCGGCCTCACAGCCAATCATCAGCAGCGCTTTATCATCCGTTAGGGCCGTGACGCGCATCTCGCGACGCAGCGGATCGATAGAGCAACGAATACCGTTGATTCGCCAGTTACCATAGTCCAGCAGTTCACTGCGCTCTTGCTGTGTAAGAGGCGTTGGTGTTGGGTTAATGACCGCTACGCCTTTCAGCGCGGGGGCAGGAGGTACACTGAGCGGAGGCTCGTCACCTTTTTCGATCCATGCGGTTTCGCTGCCAACCCGTTTTTGCTGGGCATCGATAAACAACAATGCGGCTTTTAGCCCAACCAGCGAAAGATTTTGCGCACCTTTTTGCAGGGTAATCGCCTTCGCATCCTGTACGGTTCGTA
This sequence comes from Citrobacter sp. Cf125, assembly GCF_030333935.1. NCBI lineage: Bacteria > Pseudomonadati > Pseudomonadota > Gammaproteobacteria > Enterobacterales > Enterobacteriaceae > Citrobacter > Citrobacter sp. Cf125. Next base: position 1,168,951 of record NZ_JAOWEY010000022.1, read on the forward strand.
AAAATGCGCTAATGGTGGCGGGATCATCGGTCATCAGTTGCCATGGGGTAACACGCCAGTGCTCGCCGCTCAGCGAGAGCGGCACACCATCCAACAACAGACGCGGCGCAATATCGCTCTCTTTGACGTTGGACGATTCCAGCCCGCCCAGCTCAATACGCAACACGGCGTCAGTATGCGCCCCGGCGCTGCGGCTCAAGGTCATGACCAGGCCGTGGTGCTCTCCGGTATTGCGCGCCACGCAAAAATTTTGGTTATTACACGTCACCTGCCAGTCAGAAAACGCCTGTTGCGCGGGCGCAGCCCAGAGCAATCGGGCTGGTAGCAACCCAAGCAGGAAAAGGAGAATAACGCGATAGCGCATGGACGGTACAACCCCGAAGTCAAAACACACAGCCTAAGCGGTATCTTCCTTGCGCGACTGATGTGGCTCAATAAGAATTGTCGGATTGGCCGTAAATTTGTAAAGAAATATAAATCCCACGCATTAGTCCATGAGATGCGACGACTGCAAATAGTTCAACAATAGCACCGTTTTACCGTCACGGATCTCACCCGTTTTGATCATTTCCAGCGCCTGTGTGAACGGCAGTTCCAGAACTTCAATATCTTCATCTTCCACACCGCCACCAGCGTTTGCTCGCTGGCTGTCACTGTATTGTGCAATGAAGAAGTGGATTATTTCCGTCACGCCGCCCGGCGACATGTATAACTCAAACAGTTTGCGCACTTCGCCCACTTCAAAGCCGGTCTCTTCAATGGCCTCTTTGCGAATGCACGCTTCCGGTTCGTCGTTATCCAACAGCCCGGCGCAGGTTTCAATCAGTTGACCATCTTCATTACCGTTGACCCAGGTGGCGACGCGGAACTGGCGAATTAAGACCACCGTTTTCTTCTCCGGGTTATACAGCAGGATTGTGGCACCGTTACCGCGATCGTAAACCTCGCGTTTATGACGAATCACCTCCCCAGTGCTACGGGTCAGGTCATAGGTGATATTGCGCAGGGTGAAGTAGTTATCGGAGAGGACTTTATCTTTGATGAGGGTAATTTTTTGCGACATACCGGCTCCACAGCAAGAAGTGAGAAATAATACTACGCCGTGAAACCGGGTTTGTCTTGGAACAATGTAGGCCTGATAAGCAAAGCGCCATCAGGCATTCATGCGGCACATTGCCGGATAACAACGCTAGCGCGTCTTATCCGGCCTGGACGCCGATTAGTGAGATTTGACTGATTTTACGCCCAGCCAGTCGACGATCCCCTGGGCGGCGTGCCGCCCCTCCGCCATGGCCGTCACCACCAGATCCGCACCGCGTACCGCGTCGCCACCGGCAAAGATTTTCGGGTTACTGGTTTGGTAACGGTATGCGCTTTCAACATCGGCGGCAATGCGCCCCCAGTTATCGACCTTAACGCCATGCGACTCCAGCCACGGCATGCCGTGTGGGTGAAAACCAAACGCCATGATCACCGCATCTGCAGGCATCACAAACTCACTCCCGGCGATGGGAACAGGGCGACGACGCCCCTGCGCATCAGGTTCGCCAAGTTGGGTACGTAAGAAACGCACGCCGCTGACTCGCCCATCGGCATGCAACACCAGCTCAACCGGCTGGACGTTAAACTCGAAGTTTGCCCCCTCTTCCCGGGCGTTCTTCACCTCTTTTTTCGAACCCGGCATGTTGGCTTCATCACGACGATAGGCGCAGGTCACCTGGCTTGCGCCGTGGCGCAGCGCGGTACGTACACAGTCCATGGCCGTATCGCCTCCGCCCAGAACCACCACGTTCAGTCCGGCGGTATCGATAAACGGTTCTTCAGGCAACTCATCCAGCCCCATCACCTGCTTGGTGTTGGCAATCAGGAACGGCAGCGCATCATATACGCCTGGCGCGTCTTCATTTGGCAGGTCCGCCTTCATGGAACGATAGGTTCCCACCCCCACGAACACGGCATCGTAATCCTCCAGCAACTTTTCAAGTGCGACGTCCTTACCCACTTCACAGTTAAGTTCGAAATGAATCCCCATAGCGCTGAAGATTTCACGGCGACGCGTCAGCAGCGATTTGTCCAGTTTGAAGGCCGGAATACCGAACGTCAGCAAACCGCCAATTTCAGGATGGCGATCGTAAACGGTGGCACTGATACCGCTACGCGCCAGCACATCCGCGCAGGCCAGACCCGCCGGACCCGCGCCGATAATGGCAACACGCTTGTCCACTTTCTGCACATGGCTTAAGTCCGGTCGCCATCCTTTACTCAGCGCCCGATCGGAGATGTAACGCTCAATATTACCGATAGTGACTGCGCCATGCTCACTACGCACCGTGCATGCCCCTTCGCAGAGTCGATCCTGCGGGCATACACGCCCGGTCACCTCCGGCAAGCAGTTGGTTTGATGTGAAAGCTCAACCGCGGCATCGATGTTTCCGGCTTTGACCAGCTCAATCCACTGCGGAATGTGGTTATGCAACGGACAGGTCCATTCACAAATACTGTGGTCGCCGCATTTCAGGCAGCGAGAGGCTTCCCGCTCCGCCTGCGCCGTACGAAACGGCAGATAGATCTCTTCAAAGCTGGTTTTCCGGGCATCAATCGCCAGTTTATCCGGTTCACCACGCGCAGGCGTTGCCTGCATTTGCTCACGTTTGGTGATGACATGTGGAACAAAATCGGTAGTGCTGGCGTGCCATGGCTGGCTTTCCAGACTTGCGGTACGCAGCCTGCGCGCTTTTGACAGACCGGTAAGCGAGTTTTCCGTCACCAACTGTAACGCCTGCGCCGGGCAGTTCTCTACGCAGGCGGGCCCCTGTTCACGCCCCTGGCACAGATCGCATTTGTGCGCGGTGGCTTTCACCTTCCCTTTGGCGACGGGAGTGAGTACGATCTGCATCGTGCCGAAAGGACAGGCAACGACGCACGATTTACAGCCAATGCACTTTTGCGGGTTCACCTGAACGCTGTCGTTATCATGGCTAATTGCCCCATTTGGGCAACTTCTGGCGCAGGGTGCATCTTCGCAGTGGTGACAGGTCACCGCGCTGCGCTGCTGCTGATGTTTAATGACGGTAATTCGGGGCTGAAAATGCCGTTGGCTCAGGACATGCTGTTCGCCATTGTGAGCCATGACGCAGGCGACCTCACAGGCATGGCATCCCAGGCACTGCTGGCTATTGACCATAATAAAACGATTCATGGCTTCCTTCTTTTTTGGTTGCAAAAACCTTATTCTTTATAAGAGTGTTATTAACCGACACGGAAGGAAGCGGCAATGTTCATTTGCCCAGGAAGCACAACTATTTATGCAGAACCTGTGGCAGATCAATTTATTTCATCGCATATGAAATTGTGTTTCAGTTACCATCCAGTTTCATGGCGTTTTATTAACCTTTATCAAATACACCGCATCGTTCACGCTGTTTTCAGGCGCGACGTGTATTGTGTGAGGATGCACAAGTGACGGTAAAGCGTCCGGTCTCGGCCAGTCTGGCTAAAGCTTTTTTCTACATAGTGCTGCTGTCAATTCTCTCAACAGGTATTGCGCTGCTCACGCTGACCAGCAGCTTGCGAGATGCCGAAGCCATCAACGTTGCTGGCTCATTGCGCATGCAAAGCTACCGTCTGGGTTACGATCTGCAAAGCCAGAGCCCGCAGCTTAACGCCCACCGCCAGCTTTTCCAGCAGGCGCTAAACGCACCGGCATTACAGAATCTGAATGCGTGGTATGTGCCACAAGCGGTAAAAAGCCGCTATGGACGTCTGCATGCTAACTGGCTGGAAATGAATGCCCGCCTGATCGACGGCGATTTAAAATGGTACCAGGCCAATATCAACAACTACGTCGATCAAATCGATCTCTTCGTGCTGGCGTTGCAACATTATGCCGAGCGTAAAGTCATGCTGGTATTTGGCATCTCGCTGGCAGGCGGGATCGGCATATTCACCCTCGTCTTCTTTACCCTGCGGCGCATTCGCCAGCAGGTGGTGCGTCCGCTGAATAAACTGGTGATGGCCAGTCAGCAAATTGAACACGGTCAGTTTAATATCCCACCGCTGGATACCGGTTTGCCCAATGAACTGGGGTTGCTGGGCAAAACGTTTAGCCAGATGTCGAGTGAATTACACAAGCTGTATCGCTCGCTGGAAGCGTCTGTTGCCGAGAAAACTCACGATCTCCATGAAGCCAATCGCCGTCTGGAGGTGTTGTATCAGTGCTCCCAGGCGTTAAATACCAGCCAGATTGACGTGCACTGCTTCCGCCATATTTTACAGATCGTCCGCGAACATGACGCCGCGTATTTCCTTGAGCTCACCGTCGGTGATAACTGGCGGATTAGCGAAGGGACTAAAAGCCTGGAGCTGCCGATGCAGATCCTGCCGGTCACTATGCAGGAAACCGTCTACGGCGAACTGCACTGGCAAAGTCCAAACGTCAATGCTTCTATTCCACTGCTTAACAGCGTTTCCTCAATGCTGGGACGCGGGTTGTACTTCAACCAGGCACAAAAACATTTTCAGCAACTGTTGTTAATGGAGGAGCGAGCGACGATTGCACGCGAACTGCACGACTCACTGGCACAGGTGCTCTCTTATTTACGCATTCAGTTGACGCTGCTGAAGCGGTCAATTCCGGAAGATAACGCCCCAGCGCAAAGCATCATGGCGGATTTCTCCCAGGCGCTGAACGATGCCTACCGCCAGCTACGCGAACTGCTCACCACCTTCCGTCTGACCTTACAACAGGCAGACTTACCCTCCGCCCTGCATGAAATGCTGGAAACTCTGCAAAATCAAACCTCAGCTAAACTCACACTCGACTGTCGGTTACCCACGCTGGCGTTGGATGCGCAAATGCAAGTGCACCTGTTGCAGATCATCCGCGAAGCGGTGCTGAACGCCATTAAGCATGCCAGTGCGAGCGAAATTGCCGTCAGTTGCGTAACGGCTCCGGACGGCAACCACACGGTTTATATCCGCGATAACGGCATCGGCATTGGCGAGCCGCATGAGCCTACAGGGCACTATGGACTAAATATTATGCGTGAGCGGGCGGAAAGACTAAGCGGCACGTTGACCTTCTCTCAACCTTCCGGAGGAGGAACGTTGGTAAGCATCAGTTTCCGCTCGGCTGAATCAGACAGTGATCTAACGTAAAGAACCGCAAAGCGCCGTCGGGTCTGGATCCTGGCCTGACGGCGTTGGCACGAAAGGTATGCTGTAAACGGGCATGATAATTTACATTATCTTCTTTTTTTCTCCACGTTTGACCCGTACCTTGCCGCTAAAGTGAAGCAAGCCATACCCATAACGATACGCAGAAACACGAGGTCCTCTTTTAATGGCGAATTTTTTCATCGATCGCCCCATTTTTGCCTGGGTGTTAGCTATCCTGTTGTGCCTGACAGGAGCCCTGGCTATTTTTTCACTGCCCGTTGAGCAATATCCCGATCTGGCGCCGCCAAACGTACGGGTCACCGCCAACTATCCTGGCGCCTCGGCTCAGACTCTGGAAAACACCGTCACCCAGGTGATCGAGCAGAACATGACTGGTCTCGATAACCTGATGTACATGTCGTCGCAGAGCAGCGGGACAGGCCAGGCATCAGTTACACTGAGCTTTGTCGCCGGAACCGATCCTGATGAGGCCGTCCAGCAGGTGCAAAACCAGCTGCAATCGGCAATGCGTAAACTGCCGCAGGCGGTACAGGATCAGGGGGTCACGGTGCGTAAGACCGGGGACACCAATATTCTGACAATCGCCTTTGTCTCCACCGATGGCTCAATGGATAAGCAGGACATCGCTGACTATGTCGCCAGTAACATTCAGGATCCGCTCAGCCGTATTAACGGCGTGGGGGATATTGACGCTTACGGCTCACAGTACTCCATGCGTATCTGGCTTGACCCAGCCAAACTGAACAGTTTCCAGATGACCGCTAAAGATGTGACCGACGCTATCGAGTCACAGAATGCGCAGATTGCGGTCGGACAACTTGGCGGTACGCCTTCGGTGGACAAGCAGGCGCTGAACGCGACGATCAACGCCCAGTCGCTACTGCAGACTCCGGATGAATTCCGCGCCATTACTCTACGTGTCAACCAGGATGGCTCAGAAGTTAAACTGGGCGATGTGGCGACGGTCGAAATGGGTGCTGAAAAGTATGATTACCTCAGCCGCTTTAATGGAAATCCTGCCTCCGGTCTGGGCGTGAAGCTGGCTTCAGGCGCCAATGAAATGGCGACGGCGGAACTGGTCATTAACCGTCTGAACGAGCTGTCGCAATATTTTCCGCATGGGCTGGAATATAAGGTGGCATATGAAACTACCTCCTTTGTCAAAGCCTCAATCATCGACGTGGTAAAAACCCTGCTGGAAGCGATCGCGCTGGTATTCCTCGTGATGTACCTGTTCCTGCAAAACTTCCGCGCCACGCTGATTCCCACCATCGCCGTTCCCGTCGTCCTGATGGGTACCTTCTCCGTGCTTTACGCCTTTGGCTATAGCGTTAACACCTTGACGATGTTTGCGATGGTGCTGGCGATCGGCCTGCTGGTCGATGATGCCATTGTGGTAGTGGAAAACGTCGAGCGTATTATGAGTGAGGAAGGGCTCACACCGCGGGAAGCGACACGGAAATCGATGGGGCAAATCCAGGGCGCGCTGGTTGGTATTGCCATGGTGCTGTCGGCGGTGTTTATCCCGATGGCCTTCTTCGGCGGCACTACCGGAGCTATTTACCGCCAGTTCTCGATTACTATCGTCTCCGCAATGGTGCTGTCTGTTCTGGTGGCGATGATCCTCACTCCTGCTCTGTGCGCCACCCTGCTCAAACCGCTGCATAAGGGCGAGCATCACGGACAAACCGGTTTCTTCGGCTGGTTTAACCGAATGTTTAATCGCAACGCCGAGCGCTACGAAAAAGGCGTTGCCAGGATCCTGCACCGCAGCCTGCGCTGGATACTGATCTACGGCCTGCTGCTCGGCGGAATGGTTTTCCTGTTCCTGCGCCTGCCAACCTCCTTCCTGCCGCTGGAAGACCGCGGCATGTTTACCACCTCGGTACAGCTGCCCAGCGGCTCCACACAGCAGCAAACATTGAAAGTGGTTGAGGAAGTAGAGAAGTATTACTTCACCCATGAGAAAGACAACATTATGTCGGTCTTTTCCACGGTCGGTTCAGGCCCTGGCGGGAACGGTCAAAACGTGGCGCGTATGTTTGTCCGTTTAAAAGACTGGGATGAGCGCGACACCACTACCGGAACCTCTTTCGCCATCATTGAACGTGCGACCAAGGCCTTTAATAAGATTAAAGAAGCCCGCGTCTTCGCCAGTAGCCCTCCGGCTATCAGTGGCCTCGGAAGCTCTGCCGGTTTCGATATGGAGCTGCAGGATCACGCTGGTGCGGGGCATGACGCGTTAATGGCCGCGCGCGACAAGCTGATTGAGCTGGCCGGGAAGGATTCTTCCCTGACCCGCGTTCGTCATAACGGTCTGGACGACAGCCCGCAGTTGCAAATTGATATCGATCAGCGCAAAGCCCAGGCACTGGGCGTTTCCATCGATGACATCAACGATACATTGCAAACGGCCTGGGGTTCCAGCTACGTCAATGACTTTATGGACCGCGGTCGCGTGAAGAAGGTTTACGTGCAGGCGGCAGCAAAATATCGCATGCTCCCTGACGACATCAATTTGTGGTACGTCCGTAATAACAACGGTGGCATGGTGCCTTTCTCGGCCTTTGCCACGTCGCGCTGGGAAACCGGTTCACCGCGTCTGGAACGCTACAACGGCTACTCCGCGGTCGAGATTGTCGGAGAAGCCGCGCCCGGCGTCAGTACCGGTACAGCGATGGACATAATGGAATCGCTGGTGCGCCAGTTGCCGACCGGATTCGGCCTCGAATGGACTGCGATGTCTTATCAGGAACGGCTGTCGGGTTCTCAGGCCCCCGCCCTGTACGCCATTTCTCTGCTGGTGGTATTCCTGTGTCTGGCGGCCCTGTATGAAAGCTGGTCAGTTCCCTTCTCCGTCATGCTGGTTGTGCCGCTGGGGGTCATTGGCGCTCTGCTGGCGACCTGGATGCGCGGTCTGGAAAACGACGTGTACTTCCAGGTCGGGTTACTTACCGTTATCGGGCTATCGGCGAAGAACGCAATCTTGATTGTTGAATTCGCCAATGAGATGAACGAGAAAGGACACGATCTGCTCGATGCCACGCTCCACGCCTGTCGCCAGCGCTTGCGTCCGATTCTGATGACCTCGCTGGCGTTTATCTTTGGGGTGCTGCCGATGACCATCAGCAGTGGCGCAGGTTCTGGCGGTCAACATGCGGTGGGGACAGGCGTAATGGGTGGAATGATTTCAGCCACTATCCTGGCGATTTACTTCGTGCCCCTGTTCTTTGTGCTGGTACGCAGACGCTTCCCGTTGAAACCGCGCCCGGAATAATCGGGCACAAAAAAGGCGACTTACGTTGAGTCGCCTTTTTTTATCCTTTACAGGATATGAATTTCTTCCAGAAAATTATTTACGAAGCATCACTTCGATAAAGTCTTTCCAGTTCCCCAGTTCACGTTCAATCATAACAACCTCTCTTATTATTATGAGCATTCTACAAAATCATCATCATCAAAAGAAGAACATTTAACCGATGGTTGTGATTACATCCTCCCGTGTTTGGGGTTTATGTGATCACTATGCGCCATACCCATAAATTTTATGTGACTTACTGCAATATTTTGAAATATTCATACATCATCTACTACTTTTGCAATTCTGATGGAAAAACAGGCTGATGCAAACAGGCAGATTCTGATTTTTAGTTATACGGTATTTTTGGAGCTTTCAGGAATCATTATTCACTGTTGTTCAACAATGTTATATTTTTCTATAACGATTGAATGACAATATGTATTATTCATTGCCACATAATAAAAGAATAAATATTCAAATTACGTCAATAAGGATTCAAATGATCACCCTCTACGGCATTAAGAATTGCGACACGATTAAAAAAGCCAGACGCTGGTTGGAAGCACAAGGTATTGACTATCGCTTTCATGATTATCGCGTCGACGGTCTTGACAATACGCTATTACAGTCCTTTATCAGCGAATTAGGTTGGGAAGCGCTGATCAATACACGTGGAACCACCTGGCGTAAACTCGATGAATCCACGCGCAGTCAAATCACCGATGCGGCTTCCGCCGCCGCATTGATGATTGAAATGCCAGCAATTATCAAACGCCCATTGCTCTGCGCGCCGGGTAAGCCTATGCTGCTTGGTTTCAGTGAATCCAGTTATACTCTGTTTTTTAATGAGGTGTAGTCTATGTCGTGCCCGGTTATTGAGCTGACACAGCAGCTTATTCGCCGTCCTTCCCTGAGCCCGGATGATGCCGGGTGCCAGGCGTTAATGATTGAACGCCTGCGCGCGGTAGGTTTTACCGTTGAGCGTATGGATTTTGGTGACACACAGAATTTTTGGGCATGGCGCGGTAAAGGTGAGACCCTGGCATTTGCCGGTCACACCGACGTAGTGCCCGCCGGCGATGTCGATCGTTGGATCAATCCACCGTTCGAACCGACCATTCGCGATGGCATGCTGTTCGGGCGTGGCGCTGCCGATATGAAAGGCTCACTGGCAGCGATGGTCGTGGCCGCAGAGCGTTTTGTCGCCCAGCATCCAAACCATCAGGGTCGTCTGGCATTTCTGATAACGTCCGACGAAGAAGCCAGCGCCAAAAACGGCACCGTAAAGGTGGTTGAAGCACTGATGGCGCGTAATGAGCGACTGGATTATTGTCTGGTTGGCGAGCCGTCCAGCACGGAAATCGTTGGCGACGTAGTCAAGAATGGACGTCGTGGTTCACTGACCTGCAACCTGACCATTCATGGCGTGCAGGGGCACGTAGCCTATCCGCATCTGGCCGATAACCCGGTACACCGCGCGGCGCCAATGCTCAACGAACTGGTGGCGATTGAGTGGGATCAGGGGAACGAATTCTTCCCGGCGACCAGCATGCAGATTGCCAATATTCAGGCAGGTACCGGCAGCAACAACGTTATCCCCGGAGAACTGTTTATCCAGTTCAACTTCCGTTTCAGCACTGAGCTGACCGATGAGATGATTAAAGCACGGGTTCACGCGCTGCTGGAGAAACATCAGTTGCGCTATACCGTCGACTGGTGGCTTTCCGGTCAGCCGTTCCTGACTAAACGCGGTAAACTGGTGGATGCAGTAGTGAACGCCATTGAGCACTATAATGAAATTAAACCGCAGTTACTGACTACAGGCGGGACGTCCGACGGGCGCTTTATTGCCCGCATGGGGGCACAGGTAGTCGAACTTGGGCCGGTCAACGCCACTATTCATAAAATAAATGAATGTGTTAATGCCGCCGACCTGCAGCTGCTTGCCCGTATGTATCAACGTATCATGGAGCAACTCGTCGCCTGATGAGTACTCCTGCAAGAGGAAAAATACATGGACTGGCTAGCAAAATATTGGTGGATTCTGGTGTTAGTGTTTCTGGTAGGCGTGCTGCTTAACGTTATCAAAGATCTCAAGCGCGTCGATCCAAAGAAATATCTGGCCAACAAACCGGAGCTTCCCCCGCATCGTGACTTTAACGATAAATGGGATGACGACGACGATTGGCCGAACAAGGATCAACCGAAGAAATAATTTCCAAGCCAATAAGTCACGTAGGCCCGGTAAGCGTTAGCGCCACCGGGCGTTAAGTGCCGGATGGCAACGCTTCGCGTTTTATCCGGCCTACGGTTATCAATCAGATCATCTCAATCACATCATCATCGTGAGGCTTACCGCCGCTCAGCGCTTCATCAAAATAGTGCTTCGGTACGGTAAAACGCAGATGATCGAGCGCAAACTGCATGCTGCGTTCATCAATGGCGTGCCCCAGGTTTTCGACGATATCCAGCGTCACATCCCCACCCGCAGCAATTAATGCCTCCTGCGCGGCAACGGCATGGGAGAGCTCTATCACCCGGTCTTCACCACCGTGAATCAAATGCACCGTCGTTGCGGTAGTTGCAACCTCCGGTAAGGTGGCATAGCGACCATTGAAGGCAATGACCCGCGACGCCAGCCCCGGCTCGGCTTTGATGCTCTCAAGCGACATAATCGAACCCTGAGAAAAACCAATCAGCGCGGTTGCCTGCGGTGAAACGCCGCTTTGTTTCTGCCAGTAGCGCACGGTTTCGATAAACACCGGCATAATCGCGTCGATACGCGCCTGGCGGTTCTCTTCCGTTACGCCCTGTACCGAAAACCACTGACGTCCGGAAGTCGTACCGTAAGGCTCTGCCCCGCCAATGCTGACGATTAACGCATCCGGAAACAGCGGCGCAAACCAGGAGCCAATTTCACCCATGGCAACCGGGTTATCGCCGACGCCATGAAACAGCAGCAGTAGCTGTTGAGCGGGTTTATCGGGACTTTGAACAACAAAATGGTCATGTTTCATGGCGATCTCCTTAACTGATGAGAATCATTCTACGCCGCTTAACCGCAATGACCATGCCAGGAAATTGAAGATGTTAGTGAAAAAATTGCCATTGCATAATGCGATTATGTAGCCGCTGTTCACGTTCAGCATCCAGCTGATTTAACGCTTGTGCCGCTTCGGCGCGCTGAACGACCAGCAGCGCTTTACGACCTGAGATCTTCAGCTGTTGGCATAATTCGGCGTCGCTGCGTTTAGCCTGTATACGTCCGCGCAATGCCGGAAGAGGTAATTCACTGTGCTCAAGCAGACGATTCAGACAGCCTAGCGACGTCAATAATGGCCGATGCGCGAAGGCAAACCCAGCCAGCTCAGCCCAGTCATCCTCATTAAGCGTAGTCTCTTTCAGCGGGACCAGCGGAATGCTCTCATCGTTCCATCGCGCAAGGATTTCCGCGTCACGCCGCAAATGCTGGTGCTCCCGCTCGGCAAGGCGCTTTCCCGCTTCGCTGACGGGCAGCAACGCCATGGCGGTATAACAGCCGCTGCTGGCTTCCCGGTGATTCCCCATTCGCACCAGCACAAAACCGCAGCGCTGCCAGAAACGCCATAGTTCAGCCGTATACCCAAAACTGACCGACAGATAGTCACACGATGTGGAATAGTGGTGGGCCAGCACAATCAGCTGTTGCCCAATACCTTCTCTTTGGCGCGCAGGATGAACCGCAATTCGACTGACTCGTCTCCCGACGAGCGTCGCCGCCAACGGGTCACCACCGTGCGCCGCCAGCGACTGCGCAACCAAATTCCCCCTCGGTCGACGATATCCGGCCCAGACGGCCTGGCTTAATTCTGCGGATAGTCCCCCTTCATCGACCAGCCAGACAGCACCCGCAACTGAGTCAGCGGTTGATGCCTGAAGAAAATGCTGACCAGGCGCGTCCATCATTCGCCGCAGGTCTAATGGCGAGGTGCGATAATGCGCTCCGGAGAGCAACTGGTATACCGCTAACGGCAGCTCCGGGCCAGCATCCCAGGACTGTTGCTCAAATGCCGAGAAGTGAAGCTCCCCCAATGGGGCATGCGTGAACGTTTCATCATCAAAAACCAGCGCATCGCTGACAATTTGCTCCAGCGGACATCCCTGCGCCCAGCGCACAGGTTGTTGCAACTCATAGCGTCGAAGATGGGGGAAGCGGGCGCAGAATTTCAGCAAGAAGCCTCTACCCGTTCCCTCGTAGCCTTGTACTGTAGTGGTTAACAGCGTACGAGGAAAACGCGCCACCAGTTGGTGAAGCAGCGGCGCGGGGATCGCGGCGGCTTCATCCACAATCAGCCAGTCTGCGGTTTCAGAACTGCTTAATAGTGCATCCGGCGCCATAAAGCGGTAACGCTCTGCGGCAAATTGTGCCAGCACATCCGTTGCAGCTTTGGCAGGTGCGGTCACAATCGCAGTGCCGTTAATCCGCGCTATGAGTTGCCCTGCCAGAGCGGATTTGCCCCGACCCCGTGCGGCCGTCACCGCAACCACACCGGGAGGCATAGCCAGCAAATGATTTAATATCATCGCCTGTTCTGGTTGGGGTTCGCCAGTTGCCGCAAGCCAGGCTGCGCGAGCAGGAAAGTGCGGACAGGAAACCGGCTGATGCTGCTGCCAGTGCAGAGCCTGTCTATCGAGGGAAATCACCCGTTTGACGTGCTCAACAAAGTGCGGTGTGGGAATGGGCTCAGCACAATCGCTCCAGCGTAGTGAATCCACGTCCGGATGCGTGTGCCAGGAATGCCAGGGTGGGGTCAGCAAAACCAGCCAACTGCCGGCAAGCAGTGTACCGCTTAAGGCGGCAAACGCAGCAGCGTCAAATCCCTGCCCGGCGTCGAAAACTGCATGACGAAACTCGCGCCCCAGTAACGTTTGCAGCGCCTGTGGCGTACAGTTCGGTTCAGCAGGGGCATTCGCCCCTACCCACAACCAGTCGCCGGGTAATATGTCGCGTAGCGCTAACGCCTGCCCCTGACACCAGTTCTCCTCGCCGCTGATAATCAGCAAACGACGGATCCCCTCACGAGCCATCTGTTCGGTTAACGCCCTCAGCGCCGTGTTATCGGACATCCCTGCCTCTGTATCTTAAATACCTTTACCAAAAGTATTACATTGTCCCGGATCGCCGCTATCAAAACCGCGTTTGAACCAGGTAAAACGCTGTTCAGAGGTTCCGTGAGTAAAGCTGTCCGGTACGACGCGTCCTTGCCCCTGCTGTTGCAGACGATCGTCACCAATGGCCTGTGCGGCGTTTAGTGCCTCTTCCAGGTCACCAGACTCCAGCACGCCCTGCTGCTGCATGCTGTGGCCCCAGACACCGGCAAAGCAGTCCGCCTGCAGTTCCATACGAACGGAAAGACGGTTCACTTCTGCCTGTGAAGCATTTTGTTGCATCTGGCGAACTTTCGGTTCAATACCCAGCAGTTTCTGCACGTGGTGACCCACTTCATGGGCGATAACATAGCCCTGCGCAAAATCACCATCCGCGCCCAGCTTGTTTTTCATGTCATCATAGAATGAAAGGTCGATATATACCGTACCATCTGCCGGACAATAAAACGGCCCCATCACGGACTGGCCCGCGCCGCAGCCGGTGCGCGTCGCCCCCCGGTACATCACCAGCTTCGGCTGTTGGTAGGTGCGGCCCATTTTTTCAAACTGCTGTCCCCAGGTATCTTCTGTTGTAGCCAGAATCACCGAGGTAAATTTTGCCGCTTCATCATCGTTTGGGCTGATGGAGCGTGATGATTGTTGTTGGGAGACCGGCTGGCCGGTCATTAATCCAGTGAGATCCACGCCATAATAACCCGCCACCAGCACCACAATCAGCAGGATGATACCGCCTTTACCACTGGGCAGACGAAAACCAGGCCCACCCATAGAGGGGCCGCCGCCAGAGCTGTTTCGTCTGTCTTCCACGTTGTCACTTTCACGACGCCCTTGCCAGCGCATAATCACCTCAACTTTTTATTCATTATGATGATGATCGTAGGCGGTTCGGAACAGGATTACCATAAGAAATAGTAATCAAATCAGGTGGGGTTAATGAGCCGGAGAGCGATCGCCGGCTCAGGGGAAGATTAGTCTAACTTCACACCCAGGCGATGCGCGACGGCTTCATAGGCTTCGATCAGGCCGCCCAGACTCTGGCGGAAGCGATCTTTGTCCATTTTATCCAGCGTTTCTTTGTCCCACAGGCGGCTACCGTCCGGTGAGAATTCATCACCCAGGACGACTTCACCTTTATACAAACCAAACTCAAGTTTGAAGTCGACCAGAATCAGACCAGCATCATCAAACATCTTTTTCAGCACGTCGTTAGCTTTGTAGGTCAGCTCTTTCATACGTGCCAGATTCTCTTTGCTCACCCAACCAAAAGTTTCGCAATAGGAATCGTTAATCATTGGATCGTGCATAGCATCGTTTTTCAGGAACAGATCAAACAGCGGCGGATTCAGTTCAATACCTTCCTCAACGCCTAAACGCTTAACCAGAGAGCCTGCCGCGCGGTTACGTACCACACATTCAACCGGTACCATATCCAGCTTTTTCACCAGACATTCGGTATCAGAAAGCAGTCGCTCCATCTGGGTAGGAATACCCGCTTCTTGCAGTTTAGTCATAATGAAATGGTTGAATTTGTTGTTCACCATACCTTTACGGTCAAACTGTTCAATGCGCGCGCCATCCCCTGCTGACGTATCATTGCGGAATTCGAGCACCAACAGGTCCGGGTTTTCCGTGCTGTATACGGTCTTCGCTTTACCACGATACAACTCAGCTTGCTTTTGCATCTTTATTACTCCTGGGTGTGAATTAACGATAAATATTGCGTTTTTCTGCCGACGCACACGTTTGCGTATCATATCAGAAAAAAAGGGCTGGAGTTATCCAGCCCTTTATTTTTACTTACTGAACGCTGCCTGGAAGACAGCGACCAGCGCGTCGTTCTGGCTTTGCGTCAGGGTATGCCCCTTCGGATCGATAAACTGCAAGCTACTGCGGTTGTCTAAATCACCGACCTGCAGTTTATAGTCGCCGGATACCAGACCTGGGTCACTTGCGCCCAGCTCCTGCCAGCTGCTATCAGACAGAGGTTTGTAGGTCACCGCGATGCTACCCTGAGAACGGGTGCTGTCGGTTACCTTCATCCCCACTTTCTCAAGCGCTGCTGGCAGACGCTGCCACACCACGTTGAACGGCCCGCGTACCACCAGCATTGGTAAACCGGTGTCATCGGCTGCGCTCTGAACATCCATGGTGGCTGCAGAGCGGTTCTGCGCGGCATTCGCGGCGTCGGTGGCGTTCTTATCCAGACCAGCAGAGATAACGTTCATCATCTCAGCGCTGTAACGCTGCATTGATGCCGCATCGGCTACGGGTTTACCCGCCTGCTCGAGGTTAATCAGTTTCACCGTTACCGCTTGCTGATAGCCCTGCGGTTTAACCGAGATTTGATAACGTCCACGGTACTGCTCGTCTTCATCCAGACGGTTCCAGTCAACCCAGTCGGTGGTCAGCGTCTGGCTGGCATCATCACGTTTGGTGATCGTGTAGTTTTTAGACTGAATGACGCTCACGACCTGCGGCCACAGCGTGTTGCCACGACCATTTTCCACCAGCAACGTTGAGGTATCGCCTGCGATTTGCGTGCGAGCGCCAGTGACTAACGCTAACGGCTGAGCCGGTGGACGAATATCCAGCGCTTTACCCACGGCACCACTGCCGTTGGTTACCGGGATATTATAGTCGCCCGACATAACCGGCAAAATCATCCCAGCTGGAGCATGAAGCTCAGCAAGCGGTGCGGCCTCCAGATAGGATTCATCACCGCTCACCTGGCGCTTATAGCGCGAGTCAGAGCTACAGGCCGCGAGCAACATAACAAGCGAAACACCCGCAACCTTGGCCAGGCGCGACTTTTGTACTGAGTAAGCCATCAAATCTCCCTAAACTTTACAGCAAACCGGCATGCTTAAGTGCCGCTTTGACGATTTCACGAGCATTGTCCGTGATTGGCGTCATCGGCAGACGTAGCGTATCGGTCGCCACAAGTCCCAATTCCTTACACGCCCATTTCACGGGAATAGGATTGGGTTCGACAAATAGTTTGTTGTGTAACGGCATCAGACGCTGGTTAATCACCCGCGCCTCGGCAAATTGCCCGGCTGCCGCCAGTTTGCACATTTCAGCCATATCACGTGCCGCAACGTTAGACGTTACGGAAATCACGCCATGACCACCGAGCTGCATAAAATCCAGTCCGGTCGCGTCATCACCGCTGAGCAGAATAAAGTCGTCCGAAACCAGCTCTTTGATCTGGTGAACGCGACTTAAGTTCCCCGTGGCCTCTTTAATAGCGATAATATTTTTAACTTTCGCCAGACGACCAACGGTTTCCGGCAGCATATCGCAGCCAGTACGGGACGGCACATTATACAGAATTTGCGGCAGGTCAGTATGCTCAGCGATGGCTTTGAAATGCTGGAACAAACCTTCCTGGGTTGGGCGGTTGTAGTAAGGCGTCACCGTCAGGCAGCCAACAACACCGCTGTCGTTGAAACGCTGCGTCAGACTAATGGCTTCCGCGGTCGCATTGGCGCCGGTTCCGGCAATAACCGGAATACGCCCGTCAGCCAGCTCCAGCGTCATCATCACCACATCGCCATGTTCATCATGACTCAGGGTGGCGGACTCACCGGTGGTGCCAACAGAAACGATCGCCGAGGTGCCGCTGGCGACATGATAATCAATCAGTTTTTTCAGGCTCGACCGGCAGACTTTACCTTTCTCATCCATCGGCGTAACAAGCGCGACAATACTTCCCGTGAACATGGGCCATCCTCTGTGCAAACAAGTGTCTCAATGGTACGTTTGGTACGACAATAAAAGCAAGCGACCAGAGCCGTTCTGATTGTTGTATGCATGTTTTTTTTATGCTTTCCTTATGATTACCTCACCGCTCAAAGGAAGAACAGGTTTGACATCGTCATCGCAACACTATCTGGTCATTACTGCGCTGGGTGCCGACCGCCCAGGAATTGTGAACACCATCACACGTCATGTCAGCAGTTGCGGCTGTAATATCGAAGACAGCCGACTGGCCATGCTGGGTGATGAGTTCACGTTTATCATGTTGCTGTCGGGCACCTGGAATGCCATCACCCTGATTGAATCAACCCTGCCATTAAAAGGCGCAGAGCTGGATTTACTCATTGTGATGAAGCGCACGACCGCGCGCCCTCGTCCGGCGATGCCTGCTACGGTATGGGTGCAGGTCGATGTCCCTGATTCTCCCCATTTGATTGAACGCTTCACCGCACTGTTTGACAGCCACCAAATGAATATTGCGGAACTGGTTTCACGCACGCAACCGGCTGAGAATGGAAAGGCGGCGCAGTTGTTTATTCAAATTACCGCACATAGTCCTGCGTCACATGATTCGGCAAATATTGAAGATGCGTTTAAAGCACTCTGTACAGAACTCAATGCGCAAGGCAGTATTAACGTCGTCAATTACTCACAGCATGATGAACAGGATGGAGTTAAGTAATGAACCCACTGAAAGCCGGTGATATCGCACCGAAATTTAGCTTGCCGGATCAAGACGGAGAACAAGTAAATTTAACCGACTTCCAGGGACAGCGTGTTCTGGTTTATTTTTACCCGAAAGCCATGACACCCGGCTGTACCGTACAGGCCTGCGGCTTGCGCGATAACATGGATGAGTTAAAAAAAGCTGGTGTTGAGGTGCTGGGGATCAGCACCGACAAACCAGAGAAGCTTTCCCGATTCGCGGAGAAAGAAGTCCTGAATTTCACGCTCCTGTCCGATGAAGATCACCAGGTTTGCGAGCAGTTCGGCGTCTGGGGTGAGAAGTCATTTATGGGCAAAACCTACGATGGCATCCACCGCATCAGCTTCCTGATTGATGCCGAAGGCAAAATTGAGCACGTGTTCGATGACTTCAAAACCAGCAATCACCACGACGTGGTACTGAACTGGCTGAAAGAGAACGCCTGATTTACGTTTTGCTGGAAAAAGCCTGATGGCGCTTCGCTTATCAGGCCTACGCAGCTTATTAATATTGCGAAACTTGTAGGCCGGATGAGGCGTAGCCGCCACCCGGCATAAACGTGAATCTGTACTTTTTCAGGCTGACATCCGCATAAACGTTTATTCAAACGTCCCTTTTACGCAGGCTTTCTTCTCTCTGACCACGGCTTTTCCCTTCGCCCAAAGATGATTAACCTCCAACGCATCGTTAAGCACCAGAATGTCCGCATCGCATCCCACCGCCAGGCGCCCCTTATGTTCGAGCCCCAAAAATTCTGCGACCGTACGCGTCAGCGGACAGAGCGCCTGTTCCAGCGGTATGGCATGAACTTTCACCAACTGGCGCACCGTTTCAGCCAGTGATTCAAACCCCGCGACACCGATACCGATGAGATTACCTAACTCATCAAATTCCGGCTGGCTGCCGTTGCCATCCGAGCTAAGCGTAATGCGCGACAGTGGCACGTTCTGCCGCAGCGCCGTGGCGATAGCCGTGGCGGGGTCGACGGGCTCATCAATGCTGCTGGTAATGTCGATATAACCGCCTTTACGGGCATACTCCAGCGCCGCCTGGAACAACGGTTCCGCACGGTTAACGTGTGTCGGCAACAGTTTAGTAATCGGCACATCGCAGCAGTTGAGGATCTGGTACAACGGTTCCAGCATGCGCGGGCTATCGCCCATATGGAATACACTGATCCCCGGTTTGCGTCCTAACAATCCACCGACGCGCGACTGCGCTGCCATGTTTGCCAGCACCGAGGTATCTGGGGCTGAGGAACGATGGTCCGAAATCGCACATTTCACGCCAATGATTTTATCGATCAGCGCCACGTCACGATCGATGCTGCCGGTTATCGTCGGGGAAGGCAGAGAATACGCCCCAGTAAGCATCCATGCGCTGATGCCTTCAAACTCCAGCGCGCGGGTTTTTGCCAGCAGCGATTCCGGATGACGGGTAATGCCATCGGTACCCAGCAAACCCACCACCGAAGTTACACCAGCTTCAACCAGGCGTGACAAGCGTACTTCCGGCGTGCGGGTATGCGGTCCTGCTTCCCCGCCTCCGCCAATCAGATGGACGTGTTGATCGATAAATCCTGGGCACACAATCGCGCCGTCAAGATTGATACACTCGCAACCGGGAAAGTCTTCAGGAGAAATTGACGGGGCGATGGCAACAATTTTACTGCCGGAGACCAGTATATCCTGTCGCCCTAAATCTTCCGGTGCGTACACGTGTCCCTGCTGGAACAACGTCAAATCAAGAATTGAACAGTTCATAACCTTCCTTGTCAGGCAATTACCTGCATAACCCAAATAGAGATCAGCGCATTAATGACGCATACCGCAATAATCAGCGGGTAGTAACGGGGATGGACCCCCGCAGTTCCCAGGCAGCGTCCCACATTTTGCACCGGATTGCCCATCAGGTAGATTGCCGGTAGCAATACAGTCGCATCATGTCCCGAAAGCGTACCAGCAACAACCAGACTGGCACAAACGCCGACGCCGCCTCCCATACTCATCACCGCCGCCAGCAGCACGGTGGCAGATTCCCCCGGTAGCCCCCACAACGCCATCACCGGTTCGCACACCCGCCCGACAATCTCGAGCAATCCCGTCACCTTCAGCGCCTGAATAATCACAAAAGCCATCACCACGTTAGGTAACAGGCTGGTTGTAGCAATTGTAAACCCGCGCCGCGCGCCATCGATAAACATATCCATGACGTTTTTACGTACCTGCGTTGTCATCTCAGACCTCCTGCTGCAGACGGCGATTTTCCAACTGCGCAATCCACAAACGCAGCAGGTTCGCACCCACAAATTTGAAGACAAGGATCACCGCCAGCGGCGTAATCACCGGAACGGTAACCACCGTAAACA
This sequence comes from Citrobacter sp. Cf125, assembly GCF_030333935.1. Classification (NCBI taxonomy): domain Bacteria; kingdom Pseudomonadati; phylum Pseudomonadota; class Gammaproteobacteria; order Enterobacterales; family Enterobacteriaceae; genus Citrobacter; species Citrobacter sp. Cf125. Next base: position 1,189,411 of record NZ_JAOWEY010000022.1, read on the forward strand.
GCGCAGCACCAGAGGAAAAATAGTTGGTAATACACGCGCTGCCGCTGGTTTGCCAGCAGGCAAAAATGGCACGCTCCTGTTCAGTAATAATACCCTCTTCCGCCATCTCTTTGGTCATCCCGGCCGCGGCATCGGTATTTTGCAAATTCGCAATTAGCGCCAGCGAACAAACTCCCGGAATACCGAGTAACGGGCGCAGGACCGGCGTCATCAGCTGTTGTGCCGCACGTAAACCACCTAGCCCTTCGGTGACGGAAATAATCCCGAGTGAAAGAATGACGGAAGGTGCCAGCTCAAGCGCGAATAAGAAGCCGTCTTTGGCTCCCATCCCTCCAGAGCCGCGAAAAGAGACCGCCGTATCGCCTGCGGCATTAATCTGCCCAAACGCGCCGTTGAGGACGGTGAAGTCAAAGACCCGCCACCATTCGGTACTTTTCGCAAACATGCCGGAAAAAAGGATAATCGTAATAAAAAAAGCGAGATAACCGCCCCATCCCACCTTTTGCTGCGTGTGTGTGTTGTGACCCATTTTGTTCTCCTGTTGGTCTTATTCCTTGCGTGACAGAAAGACATCACGCAGGTCAAGTTAAAGACAAATGCGGAGAAAAACGACAGCAGAAGAGATTATTCAGAAAGTGTGGATAGAGGTCAGACAAGTTCGGATCCGGCGACATGATATCGCCGGATCTTGCAGATTAGGGTTCGTCAACGACCTGACCATCCGGCCAGGCGTGCATTACCGCTTTGATTAACGTCGCCAGAGGGATCGCAAAGAATACGCCCCAGAATCCCCACAGACCGCCGAAAATCACCACGGAGAGAATAATCACCAATGGATGCAGATTGACCGCCTCGGAGAACAGCACGGGAACCAACAGATTGCCGTCCAGCGCCTGGATTATCAGGTACACGGCAAAACAGCTCCAGAACTCGGTGCCAAGCCCGAACTGAAACAGCGCCACGCCGACCACCGGAATCGTCACCACAAAAGCGCCGATATACGGGATCAGCACAGAGAACCCTACCAGCACCGCCAGCAGCAGCGAATAGTTGAGACCAAACAGCAGGAAGCCGAGCCAGGTCGCCACGCCGACCACCACCATTTCCAGCACCTTTCCGCGAATATAGTTGGTGATTTGCTGGTTCATCTCTTTCCACACCTGCCCCGCAAGCCCACGATTACGCGGCAGCACCCGGCGCACGGCGTTCAGCATCTGTCCTTTATCTTTGATCAGGAAGAACACCATCAACGGGACGAGAACCAGATAGACCGCCAGGGTCAGTAATCCAACCAGTGAGGCTAACGAATATTTCACCACCGAATCGCCCATGGTGAGCATTCGCGAGCGCATATTTTCCGCCATCGCATCAATGATGCCCGCATCCATCAGCGCCGGATAACGTCTTGGCAAGGTGGCGGCAAAATCAGACAATTTATTGAGCATACCGGGCATGTCGCGGATCAGGTAAATACCCTGCTGCCACGCAACGGGCATCACCACAAAGGCCATCAGCAGCAAAATACCGACAAACACCACCAGCACAATCGATGTCGCCCAACGCCGTGAACACCCAATATGTTCCAGCCGCACAGTCGGCCATTCAAGCAGGTACGCCAGCACTATGGCGACCAGTAGCGGCGCCAGAAGACCGCTAAAAAAGAACAGGATGCCAAAACCGGCAACCAGAATAATCAGCAGGGCGATGGCTTCGGGGTCGCTAAAGCGGCGACGATACCATTGCATCAACATTTCGAGCATAAAACCCTTCCATGAACCCAATAGCGGGATTGCGATCCCGAATTGTATCGAAATGTCACAAAAAAGACTTCGCTTTTTATGGCTGATTACGCAAAGTGAAAAGACATTTTTCCTGGGTGTTCATCGTCAGGTTTCGCAGTTACACTCCGTAAGCTTGCGGAGTGTGAACGATACTTCACAGCATTGGTCAAATGGCTATCTCAAAAAAGAATACAGGACAGAGGTTATGTTCAGGCAGTTGAAAAAAAACCTGGTTGCTACCCTCATTGCCGCACTGACTATCGGTCAGGTTGCGCCCGCATTTGCTGATACTGCGGACACCCTTCCTGATATGGGAACGTCGGCAGGCAGTACGCTTTCCATAGGACAGGAAATGCAGATGGGCGATTATTACGTACGCCAACTGCGCGGCAGTGCGCCATTAATTAATGATCCATTGCTCACCCAATACATTAATGCGCTGGGGATGCGTCTGGTCTCGCACGCCGACTCGGTAAAAACACCCTTCACATTCTTTTTGATCAACAACGATGAAATCAACGCCTTTGCTTTCTTTGGCGGCAACGTTGTCTTGCACTCCGCATTGTTCCGCTATTCCGACAACGAAAGCCAGTTAGCATCGGTCATGGCGCACGAAATCTCCCACGTCACTCAGCGCCACCTGGCTCGTGCAATGGAAGATCAGAAACGCAGTGCGCCGCTAACATGGGTAGGTGCGCTAGGTTCAATTTTATTAGCGATGGCTAGCCCGCAGGCGGGTATGGCGGCGCTGACCGGTACGCTGGCGGGAACACGTCAGGGGATGATTAGCTTTACTCAACAAAACGAACAGGAAGCAGATCGCATCGGTATTCAGGTGCTGCAACGCTCGGGATTCGATCCCCAGGCCATGCCGACGTTCCTCGAAAAACTGCTCGATCAGGCCCGTTACTCTTCGCGTCCGCCGGAAATTTTGCTGACTCACCCCCTGCCTGAAAGCCGCCTGTCGGATGCCCGTAACCGCGCCAACCAGATGCGTCCGGTGGTCGTCCAGTCGTCAGAAGATTTTTATCTGGCTAAGGCACGAACCTTGGGCATGTACAACTCTGGTCGTAACCAGTTGACCGATGACCTGCTGAGTAACTGGTCGAAAGGCAACGTACGTGAGCAACGTGCGGCACAATATGGCCGGGCATTGCAGGCGATGGAAGCCAGCAAATATGACGAGGCGCGTAAAGCGCTGCAACCGCTGCTGGCTGCAGACGCGAACAATGCCTGGTATCTCGACCTGGCAACGGATATCGATCTCGGCCAGAAGAAAACCAGTGATGCCATTAACCGCCTGAAAAACGCCCGCGACCTGCGCACTAACCCAGTACTGCAACTCAACCTGGCGAATGCGTATTTACAGGGTGGGCAAGCCAAAGAGGCGGCAACCATCCTGAATCGCTATACGTTTAACCATAAGGACGACCCTAACGGCTGGGATCTGTTAGCGCAAACAGAAGCCAACCTGAACAACCGCGATCAGGAGCTGGCGGCGCGGGCGGAGGGGTATGCCCTCGCCGGACGTCTGGATCAGGCGATTTCGATGCTCAGCAGCGCAAGCTCTCAGGTGAAACTGGGTAGCCAGCAACAGGCCAGATACGATGCCCGTATCGACCAGCTACGCCAGCTGCAAGAACGCTTTAAACCCTACACGAAGATGTAATTATCGAACCCTTGCCGGATGGCGACGCTGTAGCGTCTTATCCGGCCTACGTCAGACGCGATATGTAGGCCGGATAAGGTCTTTTGGCCGCCATCCGGCAGTATTGTTATGCAAGGAGAAGTCATGTCAGACGCGATTAAAATCTACCATAACCCACGCTGCTCCAAGAGCCGTGAAACGCTGGAATTACTGAAGTCCAATGGCGTGGACCCGGAAGTGGTGCTGTATCTGGAAACCCCGGCTGACGCCGCGACCCTGCGTGAACTTCTGCAGATGCTGGGTATGTCCAGCGCGCGTGAGCTGATGCGCCAGAAAGAGGATCTCTATAAATCGCTTAACCTGGCGGACAAAAATCTGAGTGAAGATGCGCTGATTCAGGCAATGGTGGAAAACCCGAAACTGATGGAGCGCCCAATCGTAGTTGCCAAAGGTCAGGCTCGAATTGGACGCCCGCCGGAGCAGGTACTGGAAATCGTCGGTTAACCGAAACCTGCCGCAGTCATTTGGCTGCGGCGCTTACAGCTTCAGAATTTCTTTTACGAACGGAATGGTCAGCTTACGCTGGGCGGTGATCGATGCGTGATCAAGCTGATCCAACGTCATAAACAGCGTACGCATTTCCCGATCCAGACGCTTAAGCAGAAAGCGGCCCACATCTTCCGGCAGTTCAAATCCGCGAAGTCTGGCGCGTAATTGCAACGCCTGCAGCTTATCTTCATCGGAAAGTGGTTGCAGCTTGTAGATTTGCCCCCAGTCCAGACGCGAAGCGAGATCTGGCAATCCCAGATTCAACTGTCTTGGTGGACGATCGCCGGTGATCAGCAGGCGTGTTTTCCCCGACTCCAGGATACGGTTGTAGAGATCAAAGATCGCCATTTCCCACAGTGAATCACCAGCCACACATTCGATGTTATCGATGCATACCAGCGATAAATGCTCCATCCCGTCGAGCACCTCGGGGACGAACCAGGTGCGTTTGTCGAGCGGCACGTAGCCTACCGCATCGCCGCGCGCGGACAGTTCCGCACAGGCTGCATGCAGCAAATGACTACGGCCAGCGCCTTCACGCGACCAGAGATAAATATACCCGCTATGTTCCTGACGCAGCACGTTTTGCAGTGCAGCCAGTAAAGAGGAGTTATCCCCCGGCCAGAAACTTGCGAAAGTTTCGTCGTCAGGAAGATAAAGTGGCAAAGAGAGCTGTGCCGGTGTGTTCAGAGATACCTCAACCCAGGATTTCATAAAATCGCGTTGAGTTTAACACAGAAATGCGTCGCGATAGAACCGGGCAGCATCGCCGCCCGGTCAAAGGTTTACTGTTGCTCAGTGTCGGCATCTTTGGCGTCGAGCACCACTTCTTCTGGACGCAGCAGGCTGATAACTTTGAAAATCAGACTCAGACAGACACCCACAATGGTCGCCAGCGCCATGCCTTTCAGCTCGGCAGCACCGATGTGAACTTTCGCGCCGCTGACGCCGATGATCAAAATGACCGAGGTCAGGATCAGGTTCTGTGCTTTGTTGTAGTCAACTTTTGACTCGATCAGCACGCGAATACCGGAAGCGCCAATCACGCCGTACAACAGCAGAGAGACACCGCCCATGACCGGCAGTGGAATAATTTGGATCGCCGCAGCCAGTTTACCCACGCAGGAGAGCAGAATGGCGAAAATCGCCGCACCGCCAATAACCCAGGTACTGTAAACGCGGGTAATCGCCATGACGCCGATGTTTTCGCCGTACGTGGTGTTCGGCGTAGAACCGAAGAAGCCGGAGATCACCGTCGACAGGCCGTTAGCAAACATAGAACGATGCAGGCCAGGATCGCGAATCAAATCTTTTTTCACGATATTCGCCGTTACCACCAGGTGGCCGACGTGTTCAGCAATAACAACCAGCGCCGCAGGCAGAATGGTCAGAATAGCGACCCATTCAAAGCGCGGCGTATAGAACGTCGGCAGAGCAAACCAGTGAGCCTGCGCTATCGGCGTGGTGTCCACGACGCCCATCACGAAGGAGAGCGCGTACCCGGCCAGCACCCCAATCAAAATCGGGATAATCGCCATAAAGCCACGGAACAGCACGGAACCAAATACCGTCACAGCCAGCGTCACCATTGAGATGATGATGGTTGTTGAGTCTGGCGCTTGTCCTTCCGCAGGCAGCAATCCCGCCATACCCGCAGCGACACCCGCCAGCTCCAGACCGATAACGGCAACGATTGCGCCCATCGCCGCAGGCGGGAACATTACATCCAGCCAGCCAGTACCGGCTTTCTTAACGATGAACGAAACCAGGCAGAACAGGATGCCACACATAATGAAACCGCCCAGCGCCACTTCATACCCTAGCGGCAGCAGCAGCAGAACCGGGGAAATGAACGCAAAACTTGAACCGAGATAAGCCGGAATTTTACCTTTACAAATAAAGAGATACAGTAAAGTACCAATACCGTTAAACAGCAGAACGGTAGCTGGGTTGATATGAAACAGGACTGGCACCAGTACCGTTGCGCCAAACATGGCGAACAGGTGCTGTAAACTAAGCGGGATTGTCTGTAAAAGCGGCGGTCTTTCACTCACCCCGATAGCACGGCGCGTCATAGTGTTTTCCTCTGAGTGTTGTTTGTTATTAGCGATTGGGTTGTTTTATTCAAAAAAAAGCCGACTCTTAAAGTCGGCTTCTTTTCACTTATTCGTTTACTTGGTACCAAAAATCTTATCGCCGGCATCGCCGAGCCCCGGAATAATGTATCCGTGCTCGTTCAGTCCCTGATCGATGGAGGCAGTGTACAGCTCAACATCCGGGTGCGCTTTTTCCAGCGCCGCGATACCTTCCGGCGCTGCAACCAGCACCAGGACTTTAATGCTGCTGCAGCCTGCTTTTTTCAGCAGGTCGATGGTAGCGATAACGGAACCGCCGGTTGCCAGCATCGGGTCAACGATCAGCGCCATACGCTCATCAATGTTAGAAACCAGCTTCTGGAAGTACGGAACCGGCTCCAGCGTCTCTTCATTACGGTACATACCGACCACGCTGATACGCGCGCTCGGAACGTTTTCCAGTACGCCTTCCATCATGCCCAGGCCCGCACGCAGGATTGGCACAACGGTGATTTTTTTACCTTTGATTTGGTCAACTTCAACCGGACCGTTCCAGCCTTCAATGGTCACCTTTTCGGTTTCCAGACCGGCGGTTGCTTCATAAGTCAGCAGGCTGCCAACTTCCGAGGCGAGTTCACGAAAGCGTTTAGTGCTGATGTCGTTTTCACGCATCAGTCCCAGCTTGTGTTTGACGAGTGGGTGTTTGACTTCCACGATCTTCATACTCTTCTCCTTTCCTCAGACGAGTGGCAACCACAAAAAAAATCGCCGGATTATACCGCTTTTCGTCTCTGGCGCAACACTGCATACGCTTGATATGGATCAACCAAAATCGTTTGCGTCTGGATGATGAGTATAAAACACCCCCCACAATAAGTGTGGGGGTTGTTATCAATGCTATGAATTTTATAGATTTTCAGCATTACTCTGGATGACGTTTTGATACCATGAAAAAGATTTCTTCGGCGAGCGTGCTAATGTCCCACTCCCGTCATTATTTTTATCAACATAGATAAAGCCGTAGCGTTTTTTCATCTCCCCCGTCCCGGCCGAGACTAAATCAATACAGCCCCACGGGGTATAGCCCATCAGATCCACACCATCTTCCACCACCGCTTTTTTCATTTCGCGGATATGTGCGGCCATATAGTCAATACGATAGGAATCATCCACCGAGCCGTCGGCCTGCTGTACGTCAATCGCCCCAAAGCCGTTTTCTACAATAAATAACGGCAACTGATAATGATCCCAGAACCAGTTCAGCGAATAGCGCAGACCGACGGGATCAATCTGCCAGCCCCAGTCCGACTTCTGCACGTACGGGTTAGAAACCAGGCTTTTCGACTCGTCGTAATCTAGTTGTGGGTTGTCCGCCGTTGCCTGGGTCGCGAAAGACATATAATAGCTAAAGCCGATGTAATCAACGCAGCCCTCGGTCAGCGCCTGACGGTCTTCCTCGGTGATATCCAGTTCAAAGCCACGACGGGCAAAGTAATTGAGAAGATGCTGCGGGTATTTGCCGCGCACATGGACGTCAGTAAACCAGTAACGCCGGTGCATAGCGTTCATCGCCATCATCATGTCGTTCGGCGCACAGGTCAGCGGATAAATTGGGCACATCGCAATCATGCAGCCAATTTGCAGCGCCGGGTTAATTTCACGCGCGAGCTTCACCGCCAGCGCGCTTGCCACCAGCTCGTAGTGCGCCGCCTGGTACATGACCGGCTCGCGGTCTTCACCAGGCAGATATTTCAGGCCAGAGTTAGTAAAGGGCGCGAAGTCTTCGTGATAATTTGCCTGATTGTTAATCTCATTAAACGTCATCCAGTACTTCACTTTGTGCTGGTAACGAGTGAAAACCACCCGGGCAAAACGGACAAAAAAGTCGATAAGCTTACGGTTGCGCCAGCCGCCGTACTCCGTCACCAGATGGTAGGGCATCTCGAAGTGCGACAACGTAATCACCGGTTCAATGCCATATCTCAGACATTCGTCGAACAGATCATCATAGAACTGCAGGCCAGCTTCATTGGGTTGCGCTTCGTCACCTAAAGGGAAAATCCGCGTCCAGGCAATAGAAGTGCGAAAACATTTAAACCCCATTTCGGCAAACAGCTTGATGTCGTCTTTATAGCGATGATAAAAATCGATGGCATCGTGGTTAGGGTAGTTTTTACCGGCAATCACACCGTCAGTGATTTCACGCGCCACACCATGCGCCCCCGCCGTCATGACATCGGCAACGCTAATTCCTTTACCGCCCTCCTGCCAGCCACCTTCCAGTTGATGAGCGGCGACAGCGCCACCCCACATGAAATCTGCTTTAAATCCTGACATCCCCTTCCCCTATCGTGATGACTCTGCGCAAAACGCTCCAAATGAGGCCCGCAACAGAAAACAGAAACCGGTTTCAGTACGATACTGTGCATTCGGCTGGCAGGTTTCAAGCACAAGGCTGTACCCGGTTTCATTTTCGTGGCGCAGTTCAAACAAATAGATAAATGATTGTAAAATGCTGAAAAAACCAGCAGATAAAACTTGATGCAGAGCAGGCTCGCAAACGTTTGCTTTCCCTGTTAGAATTGCGCCGAATTTAACTTTTACTGCAAGTAAACATGTGGGGAAGCAGGCAGTGACCGATAAAACCTCTCTTAGCTACAAAGATGCCGGTGTTGATATTGATGCAGGTAATGCTCTGGTTGATCGAATCAAAGGCGTAGTAAAGAAAACGCGTCGTCCGGAAGTTATGGGTGGTCTGGGTGGCTTCGGTGCGCTGTGCGCATTGCCGCAAAAATATCGTGAACCGGTACTGGTTTCCGGCACTGATGGCGTTGGTACAAAACTGCGTCTGGCGATGGATCTGAAACGCCACGACACTATCGGCATTGACCTCGTCGCAATGTGCGTCAACGACCTCGTGGTTCAGGGCGCTGAGCCGCTGTTCTTCCTCGACTACTATGCAACCGGCAAACTGGATGTGGACACCGCAGCCAGCGTCATTAACGGGATTGCCGAAGGCTGCCTGCAGTCTGGCTGTGCGCTGGTCGGTGGGGAAACAGCTGAAATGCCGGGGATGTACCACGGCGAAGATTACGACGTGGCAGGTTTCTGCGTTGGCGTCGTCGAAAAATCAGAGATTATCGACGGTTCTAAAGTGGCTGACGGCGACGTACTGATTGCGCTCGGCTCCAGCGGTCCGCACTCCAACGGTTACTCTCTGGTACGTAAAATCGTTGAAGTCAGCGGTTGTGACCCGGAAACCACCGAGCTTGAAGGCAAGTCGCTGGCCGATCACCTGCTGGCTCCGACCCGCATTTACGTAAAATCCATTCTGGAACTGATCGAGAAGGTTGATGTGCACGCCATTGCCCACCTGACCGGCGGCGGCTTCTGGGAAAATATTCCACGCGTTCTGCCAGACAACACGCAGGCCGTGATCGACGAGTCTTCCTGGCAGTGGCCAGCCGTCTTCAACTGGCTGCAAACGGCGGGTAACGTCAGCCAGCATGAGATGTATCGCACCTTTAACTGCGGCGTAGGTATGGTTATCGCCCTGCCAGCTCCGGAAGTGGACAAAGCCCTGGCTTTGCTCAATGAGAAAGGTGAAAACGCATGGAAAATCGGTATCATCAAAGCTTCTGATTCCGAACAGCGTGTGGTCATTGAATGAAAAACATTGTGGTGCTCATTTCCGGTAACGGAAGCAATTTGCAGGCGATAATAGACGCCTGCGAACAGAAAAAAATCAATGGCACCATACGTGCAGTATTCAGTAACAAGGCCGATGCGTTCGGCCTTGAACGCGCACGCGAAGCGAATATTCCAGCGTACTCGCTGGAAGCCGCCCAGTTTGCCAGTCGCGAAGCCTTCGACCGCCAACTGATGCAAGAAATTGACGCCTGGGCGCCGGATGTCGTGGTGCTGGCCGGTTATATGCGCATTCTCAGCCCGGCGTTTGTCGCGCACTATTCTGAACGATTGCTGAATATCCACCCGTCTTTATTACCAAAGTATCCCGGCCTGCATACGCACCGCCAGGTACTGGAAAACGGCGATGAAGAGCATGGTACCTCAGTCCACTTCGTCACTGATGAACTGGACGGCGGACCGGTTATTCTCCAGGCCAAAGTTCCGGTATTTGAAGGCGACAGCGAAGATGATGTCACGGCACGGGTTCAGGCTCAGGAACATACCATTTACCCACTGGTGGTGAGCTGGTTTATTGATGGTCGCCTGAAGATGCGTGATAACGCTGCATGGCTGGATGGCGTTCGTCTGCCGCCGCAAGGCTACGCCGCCGACGAATAATAAAATTCAACCTGTAAGCCGAATGTCACCATCCGGCTTACAGGCATAACTACCTTTTTCGGTTAATACCACCGGTATTCATCTACGCTCCCCCTTTCTCTTTGCTATCAGACGGTTTATTGTCATATTTTTCTGGCACAGTTGGACATCTGAGAGCAATGCTCGCCATAATAAATCGGTAGTGTCCCGTGAATGAAACGGAGTAAAAGTGGTAATGGGTCAGGAAAAGCTATACATCGAGAAAGAACTCAGTTGGTTAGCGTTCAACGAACGTGTACTCCAGGAAGCTGCTGATAAGTCAAACCCGTTGATCGAACGGATGCGTTTCTTAGGCATCTATTCCAATAACCTCGACGAGTTTTATAAGGTTCGTTTTGCCGAACTGAAGCGCCGAATCATTATTAGCGAAGAACAGGGTTCAAACTCTCACTCCCGCCATCTGTTAGGCAAAATCCAGGCCCGCGTATTAAAAGCCGATCAGGAATTTGACGGTCTGTACAACGAGTTGCTGCTGGAGATGGCGCGTAATCAGATTTTCTTAATCAATGAACGCCAGCTATCGGCCAATCAGCAGAGCTGGTTGCGTCATTACTTCAAGCAATATCTTCGCCAGCACATCACGCCGATCCTGATTAACCGCGAGACGGATTTAGTCCAGTTTTTGAAAGATGACTACACCTATCTGGCGGTAGAGATTATCCGCGGCGATACAATCCGCTACGCGCTGCTGGAAATCCCTTCTGACAAGGTTCCCCGTTTTGTGAATCTGCCGCCGGAAACTCCGCGTCGTCGCAAGCCGATGATCCTGTTGGACAACATTTTACGTTATTGCCTTGACGATATTTTCAAAGGGTTCTTTGATTACGACGCACTTAACGCCTATTCGATGAAAATGACCCGTGACGCCGAATACGATTTGGTGCACGAGATGGAATCGAGCCTGATGGAGCTGATGTCCTCCAGCCTGAAACAGCGTCTGACCGCAGAGCCTGTGCGTTTCGTCTATCAGCGCGACATGCCCAATGCGTTGGTCGAGGTGCTACGTGAAAAACTGACGATTTCTCGCTACGACTCGATTGTTCCCGGCGGCCGTTACCATAACTTCAAAGACTTTATTAACTTCCCCAACGTTGGCAAAGCCAACTTGGTGAATAAGCCGCTGCCGCGTCTGCGCCACATCTGGTTCGACAATGAGAAATTCCGTAACGGATTTGATGCAATCCGCGAGCGCGATGTGCTGCTGTATTACCCGTACCACACCTTTGAGCACGTTCTTGAACTGTTGCGCCAGGCGTCTTTCGACCCGAGCGTACTGGCAATAAAGATCAACATCTACCGTGTGGCAAAAGACTCGCGCATCATCGACGCGATGATCCATGCCGCGCATAACAGTAAAAAAGTCACCGTGGTAGTGGAATTACAGGCGCGCTTTGATGAAGAAGCCAACATTCATTGGGCCAAGCGTCTGACCGAAGCGGGCGTTCACGTCATCTTCTCCGCGCCGGGTCTGAAAATTCACGCCAAACTGTTCCTTATCTCGCGTAAAGAAGGTGATGAAGTCGTGCGCTATGCGCATATCGGGACGGGCAACTTCAACGAAAAAACGGCGCGGCTGTACACCGACTACTCGTTGCTTACCGCTGATTCACGCATCACCAACGAGGTTCGTCGGGTGTTCAACTTCATCGAAAACCCGTATCGTCCGGTGACGTTCGATTATCTGCTGGTTTCTCCGCAGAACTCACGCCGTCTGCTGTACGCGATGATCGACAAAGAGATCGCCAATGCGCAGCAAGGCCAGCCTTCCGGTATCACGCTAAAACTGAACAACCTGGTCGATAAAGGCCTGGTTGATCGTCTCTATGCGGCCTCAAGCTCAGGCGTACCGGTTAATTTGTTGATTCGCGGTATGTGCTCTCTGATCCCGAACCTGGAAGGCATCAGCGATAATATTCGCGTGATAAGCATTGTCGACCGCTACCTTGAACACGACCGGGTTTATATTTTCGAAAACAGTGGCGATAAGCAGGTATACCTCTCCTCTGCAGACTGGATGACCCGCAATATCGACTATCGTATCGAAGTCGCCACTCCGCTGCTGGACCCGCGCCTTAAGCAGCGCGTGCTGGATATTATCGATATCCTGTTCAGCGACACGGTGAAGGCTCGCTTCATCGATAAAGAACTCAGTAATCGCTACGTACCACGCGGAAACCGCCGTAAAGTTCAGTCACAATTGGCGATTTACGACTACATCAAATCACTCGAGCAACCTGACTAACGCTATGCCAATACACGACAAGACTCCACGACCGCAGGAATTTGCTGCGGTCGACCTTGGTTCAAACAGTTTCCATATGGTCATTGCCCGCGTGGTTGATGGCGCAATGCAGATTATCGGGCGGCTGAAACAGCGCGTTCATCTGGCGGATGGTCTCGGCGAAGATAACAAGCTGAGCGAAGAGGCAATGGAACGCGGATTAAGCTGCCTGTCGCTGTTCGCCGAACGCCTGCAGGGCTTTCCCCCGTCAAGCGTATGCATCGTGGGAACCCATACTTTGCGTCAGGCGCTGAATGCGACCGATTTTCTCAAGCGAGCGGAAAAAGTCATCCCCTACCCGATTGAGATTATCTCCGGTAACGAAGAAGCCCGACTGATTTTTATGGGCGTGGAGCACACTCAGCCGGAAAAAGGCCGCAAGCTGGTTATCGATATCGGCGGTGGCTCAACAGAACTTGTGATCGGCGAAGATTTCGAACCCAAGCTGGTCGAAAGCCGCCGTATGGGCTGCGTCAGTTTTGCCCAGATGTATTTCCCGGGCGGTGTTATCAGCCGGGAAAACTTCCAGCGTGCCCGCATGGCGGCAGCGCAAAAGCTTGAAACCTTAACGTGGCAGTTTCGCATTCAGGGCTGGAACGTCGCAATGGGCGCGTCAGGCACGATTAAAGCGGCACACGAAGTGCTGCTGGAGATGGGTGAAAAAGACGGTTTTATCACCCCCGAACGCCTGGACAAACTGACATCTGAAGTGCTGAAGCATGCGTCATTTGATGCGCTCAGCTTGCCGGGATTGTCAGAAGAACGAAAAGCAGTGTTTGTACCCGGACTCGCGATTCTGTGCGGCGTTTTTGACGCGTTGGCTATCCGCGAACTTCGCCTTTCTGATGGCGCACTACGCGAAGGCGTACTGTACGAGATGGAAGGACGTTTTCGCCACCAGGACGTTCGCAGCCGTACCGCCAGCAGTCTGGCGAACCAGTACAACATTGACAGTGAACAGGCCCGGCGCGTACTGGAAACAACGATGCAAATGTACGACCAGTGGCATACGCAACAGCCCAAACTGGCCAATCCTCAACTGGAAGCATTACTGCGCTGGGCAGCGATGCTGCATGAGGTTGGGCTGAACATCAACCACAGCGGCTTACATCGCCACTCTGCTTATATCTTACAAAACAGCGATTTACCGGGGTTTAATCAGGAACAACAACTGATGATGGCAACATTAGTTCGTTATCATCGCAAAGCGGTGAAACTGGATGATTTGCCCCGCTTTACACTGTTCAAGAAAAAACAGTTTCTGCCGTTAATTCAACTGTTACGCCTCGGCGTGCTGCTGAATAATCAGCGTCAGGCGACCACAACGCCGCCAACCCTGACTCTGATAACCGACGACAACCACTGGACCTTACGTTTCCCGCATGACTGGTTTAGCCAAAATGCGCTGGTGCTGCTCGATCTGGAAAAAGAGCAGCAATACTGGGAGGGCGTAACCGGCTGGCGTCTCAAAATTGAAGAAGAAACCTCACCCGATATCGCCGCATAAACTCAGAACAGGTGCCAGCGCGTCTGGCGCCTGTTCTTCCAGCGTTTCATGCAATGGCTGTGGTTTACCAATCAAGTACCCCTGCATGTAGTCAATCCCCAGCGAAATTACCGCACTGCGTATTTCTTCACTTTCGACGTACTCCGCAACCACCAGCATTCTTTTCATCCGAGCCAGATGGCAAATAGAGGCCACGATTTGGTAGTCGAGGCTATTCGAAACGATACTGCGAATAAAGCTGCCATCAATTTTCAGGATATCGGCACTCACATTCTTCAGCCGCGCATAGCTGGCGTAACCCGTACCAAAATCATCAATCGCAATCTGACAGCCCAGTGATTGCAGCTGCAGTAACGTTGCCTGTGCCTGTTCCGCATTGGTTAAGGCGTTGCTTTCCGTGACTTCAAAAATCAACTGCCACGCTTCAACCTTATACTTAACCAGTAGCTGCTTGATGTCATGCGGAAGTCGGGCGCGACATATCGACGTGGGTGACAAGTTAATGGCAAACCGACGGGCGGGCATTTTTTCCCGATTCTGTGCCATAAACTTCAGCGTATTTTCAATCACCCACATATCGATGCTGGACGACAAGCCAAACTCATGTGCGATCGGCAAGAAGCAATCAGGCGGGATAGTTTCACCGTCATCTCCCTCAAGGCGCAGCAGGATTTCATGATAAACGTCGCCGCGTACGCCAAAAATCGGCTGCGCCATCAGGAAAAAGCGATTGTGCTCCAGCGCCAGCTGTAGACGATTCATCATCGCAACCTTATCTTTCAGGTCACGTTGCAAGTGCATGACGCCTCGGCGCTGCAAGTTCTCTGGTGAATTGGTCGCCAGAGAAAGCTCGGCAATGGTGCTTAACTCTCCCAGTAACAGATAGATATGGTTAACAGGAGAACGGACACAGCAAAAACTGATCCCCACCTGCGGCTGTAAAAGCATGCCATCCCAAATAAAACGGAACTGCTTGATATGCCTGTCCAGGGCTTCAATGCGCTCCTGATACGACTCAGTGTTAAAACGCAAAACTAAGTCATTACCCGATAACTGATAGACATGCTCATCCTGTGCCAACAGTGGCGTTATCCACTGTGAGAGTTTTTGCTTGTACTGGATACGCAGCATAATGCCGTAATTTTTTACCAGTAGCTCCATGCCCGGAACACGCAAAAAGCAGAGCACTGACCATGGCGTTTTTTTCAAATCCCGGTTCAATGCGCGCAAATTTGGCAGATGCACCATCGGATCAAAGAATGCCAGACGATGGTTGCGCCGGGTAACAAAGCGTTGACGCGTTGCCAGTACGGCAATGAAGTTCACGATGAAGGAGAAAACAAGATAACTCGATGAGGTAATGGCAAGCTGGGTATCGTAGCCAGAATACCAGGGCATATAGCGCTGGTAATAATGAATTGCGGTAATAAGTACGACAGACCATATCAGCGAAATAAATCTGTAACCGTAACGCATTGCTCCCCAGAGCATGACAGGTAGCAACAACGACAGAGTATAATTTGTGCTGAATATTGAGCTTTGTTCATTTAACGGCATACACAGCAATGCCATAAGTACAGCCAATATAATCAGCCAGACCGCAAACTCAATTTTGGTAACTTTGGTATCAAACTGCTGCTTTAATTGAGAAAAATAGCCTCTGACATGCAAAGGGTTGCGGATCGTGCGAATAATAAAGTAGCACAAAGGAACCCCAATCAGATTCCCGACCAGCATAGCCTGATAGTTGATCAACGTGCCAGTATTAAAGGGCATAACCCCCACCATGCCGGATTTACTCTCATAAACGCCCACAAATGCGGCAAACTGGAAGAGGATCAGAAACAGCGTCGCCGGGCAGAAGACCTGCCAAAACATGCGCTGAAACATCAGGTGGGAGTTACCGTGAGATACGTTGTTCCGCCGGGGTGCAAATACTTTATACCCTCCCCAACTCAGCACTATCGTTACAATAAAGTGCGAAATTATTGAGAGCGTTTCAAATAACCCAACCTGCGGATATTTGTAGCAGATAATGGAAATGATAATTCCCGGCAATGCCGCCCAGCCAAAAAATAGCATCAGGCTAATCATCAACGCCAAAGGCATGTAGAAAAGAATTACGGTCCCAGTACTAATATGGGCATAGGTATTGGCAGTGCTCAATATAGGCAACAGCAAAGATGGTATGATGAGAGGTAACGCCCACCATCTATCTCTCATACAAATATAATTTTTATTGAGTTTCATAGATGCTCAGTAGAATCCCGCACATCCTGCAGGGGGTATTCAGACAGGCATCCCACCTGACTCTAAAACGATGAAGTTAAATACATTACTATGTCTCATCGATTTTAGTTATCAGTAAAGGGTGACGTTTGATATATATCAAAAAAAAAGCCCCTCATTAATCAATTATTACTATTTTCATCGTTTCTTATCGTTAATTCATTATTAATGCAAATAATAATATTAATTTTCATAACATATGAGGATAAAACAACTGAAGCAATTTTACATAACGAAAAATTGACCATTGCCTCACAGTATGCCTTAATGTGAGTATCGCCCTCGGTTGGGTACACTACAAGGAACCTTTTGTGAGCCAGGTTACCAGCCTACGCAAACGACACCGATTTAATAGTCGCATGATCCGGATCGTACTGCTTATCAGCTTTCTCTTCTTCTTCGGACGCTTCGTCTACTCCGCTATAGGTGCGTGGCACCACCACCAGAACAAAAAAGACTCTCAGCAGATCACCCAGCCGCAACAGGCATCTCCTGCTCAAACCGACGTGCGCTGATCGCTCGCGCCTGTAATATCTCAGCATTAAGATTCCTTACCGGATGGCTAATCGCCTGACATTTAACCATCCGGTAAAGGATTTGAGTGATGAAACAATACGCTGCCTTACCCACCACACGCACGGAGTTATCGGATAACAGACCGTGTTTTTCGCACAAATTCACAATCTTTTAATCCCACTTCACTGCACCATTCGCGCTCATTTTTACGTTCCGATTTACTGGGTATAAAAAGACACACTGTGTTCAAATAGACGTCAATTAATATCACCAGAAAATATCACAGGTGAAAGCATTAATATTATGCATGAAATTAAATGCTTATTTGAATCATTACCATTTTAAATTCTACAGGGTAATACCATGAGTGGTTTTTCATTATTTCCGAAAATAAGCAGCGGTCTTGAATGGATCGCTGGACACAGCGATGCGGTTATTCAATTCGGCTGGAATATCGTTGCCGCCGTAATTTTACTGTTTGTCGGTAAATTTGTCTCTCGCCTGATCTCCAGTGGTCTGGAAAAATTACTGTTAAAACGTAAAGTTGACCGAACCATTATCCAGTTCTTCACCGCGCTGGTACGTTACATTACCCTAGCCTTTGCCGTTGTTGCCGCATTGGGTCGCGTCGGTATCGAAACATCCTCCATTATTGCCGTCATTGGTGCCGCCGGGTTGGCCATCGGACTCGCGCTACAAGGATCGCTTTCCAACTTTGCCGCTGGCGTACTATTGGTCTCCCTGCGTCCATTCCGCGCCGGAGAAGTGGTACAAATTGGGGCAGTCACCGGAACGGTGGAAAAGGTACATATTTTCTCCACCACCCTGCTCACCGCCGACAGCAAAGAAGTGGTCATTCCAAACGGTAAGATCATCGCTGACAATATCATTAACTATTCCCGCCACCCTTTCCGCCGTATCGATCTGGTGATTGGCGTCGGCTATCAGAGCCGGATAGCTGACGTTAAGCGCGTGATTAACCATATTATCGATCAGGATACCCGCATCGATAAGCAACGTGGGGTAACCGTTCGTCTGGGCGAACTGGGCGCTTCAGCATTGAATTTTTACGTCCGCGTATGGGTGCCCAACATCGAATACTGGAATACCTATTACGATTTGCTGGAAAACATTAAAGAAGCCCTGGACGCCAACCATATCTCCCTGCCGTATCCGCAGATGGATATTCGCGTTGAGAACGTAGCCCCCCAATCTCAACCCCAGCTACAGTTGGTTGATTAATTCACAGCGCTTCGGTATGAGCGCAATAAAAAACCCTCTATAAAAAGAGGGTTTTTTTACATATTACCGATTCAGAAACCGCTAACAGAAAGGGCTATTATTCCCACTCAATGGTAGCCGGTGGCTTACCGCTGATATCATAAACGACGCGGGAAATGCCGTTCACTTCGTTAATGATGCGGTTAGAGACGCGGCCTAAGAAATCATACGGCAGGTGCGCCCAGTGCGCGGTCATAAAGTCGATGGTTTCTACTGCACGCAGGGAAACAACCCAGTCGTACTTACGGCCATCGCCCATGACGCCAACGGAACGTACCGGCAGGAACACGGTGAACGCCTGGCTTACCTTGTTGTACAGGTCAGCTTTGTGCAGTTCTTCAATGAAGATAGCATCCGCGCGACGCAGCAGGTCGCAGTACTCTTTCTTCACTTCGCCAAGCACACGTACCCCCAGCCCCGGTCCCGGGAACGGGTGACGGTACAGCATGTCGTACGGCAGACCCAGTTCCAGACCGATTTTACGCACTTCGTCTTTGAACAGCTCACGCAGCGGCTCAACCAGACCCATCTTCATCTCTTTCGGCAAACCGCCCACGTTGTGGTGAGATTTGATAACGTGCGCTTTACCGGTGGCAGATGCCGCGGATTCGATCACGTCCGGATAGATAGTTCCCTGTGCCAGCCACTTAACGTCTTCCAGCTTCAGCGCTTCTTCGTCGAACACTTCAACGAATACGCGGCCGATGATCTTACGTTTCGCTTCCGGGTCGTTCTCGCCTTTCAGCGCGTCGAGGAAACGCTGTTCGCCTTCAACGTGAACGATGTTCAGGCCGAAATGGTCACCAAACATATCCATTACCTGCTGGGCTTCGTTCAGGCGCAGCAGACCGTTGTCGACGAACACGCAGGTCAGGTTTTTACCGATCGCACGGTGCAGCAGCATCGCAGTCACAGAGGAGTCAACGCCACCGGACAGACCGAGGATAACTTTGTCATTGCCAACCTGCTCACGAATGCGGGCAACGGCGTCATCGATAATTTTTGCCGGCGTCCACAGCGCTTCACACTGGCAGATATCGCGCACAAAACGCTCCAGCATGCGCATGCCCTGACGGGTGTGGGTAACTTCCGGGTGGAACTGCACGCCATAGAAGCGTTTTTCTTCGTGCGCCATGATAGCAAACGGGCAGCTGTCGGTGCTGGCAACAGTCACGAAACCTTCCGGAATGGCAGTCACTTTGTCGCCGTGGCTCATCCACACATCCAGCAACGGTTTACCGTCTGCGGTCAGGGAGTCTTCAATACCGCGGACAAGCGCGCTGTCGGTCTGAACTTCAACCTGCGCATAGCCGAATTCACGTTCGTTAGAACCTTCAACATGACCACCGAGCTGCATTGCCATGGTCTGCATGCCGTAGCACACGCCGAACACCGGCACGCCCGCATTGAAAACGTATTCCGGCGCACGCGGGCTGTTTTCTTCAGTGGTACTTTCCGGGCCACCGGAAAGAATAATACCGCTTGGGTTGAATTCGCGAATTTGTGCTTCCGTAACATCCCATGCCCACAGTTCACAGTAGACGCCCAGTTCACGTACGCGACGTGCAACCAACTGAGTGTACTGCGAGCCGAAATCGAGGATGAGAATGCGATGTTTATGAATATTGTCTGTCATTGACGCTAATTCCGAGGCAAGTGAAACAAATTCGCCCGGCATATAGCCGGGCGCGGAAACTTATCAGGAGCCCATGCGGTAGTTAGGGGACTCTTTGGTGATGGTCACATCGTGAACGTGACTTTCCTGAATACCCGCACCGCTGATGCGTACAAACTCTGCTTTCGTTCGCAGCGCGTCGATAGTACCACAGCCGGTCAGCCCCATACAGGAGCGCAGGCCGCCCATCTGCTGGTGAATGATCTCTTTCAGGCGGCCTTTATAGGCTACGCGGCCTTCGATACCTTCCGGGACCAGTTTGTCAGCGGCGTTATCGCTCTGGAAGTAACGGTCAGAAGACCCTTTGGACATCGCGCCCAGAGAACCCATACCGCGGTAAGATTTGTAAGAACGGCCCTGGTACAGTTCGATTTCGCCCGGGGATTCTTCAGTACCCGCCAGCATGGAACCAACCATCACTGCGGCAGCACCAGCAGCAATCGCTTTAGCGATGTCGCCGGAGAAACGAATACCGCCATCGGCGATAACCGGAATACCGGTGCCTTCCAGCGCTTCAACGGCATCAGAAACGGCGGTGATCTGCGGAACACCGACGCCGGTCACGATACGGGTAGTACAGATGGAGCCAGGGCCAATACCCACTTTAACAGCGCTGCAGCCAGCTTCAGCCAACGCGCGAGCACCTGCGCCAGTCGCAACGTTACCGCCGATAATCTGCAGATCAGGATATTTAGCGCGAGTTTCACGAATACGCTGCAGTACGCCTTCAGAGTGGCCGTGAGAGGAGTCAATCAGCAGTACATCAACGCCCGCGGCAACCAGCGCGTCAACACGCTCTTCGTTACCTGCGCCCGCGCCAACCGCAGCGCCCACGCGCAGACGACCATGCTCGTCTTTACAGGCGTTAGGTTTACGTTCAGCTTTCTGGAAATCTTTTACGGTGATCATACCGAGCAGATGGAAGCTGTCATCAACAACCAGCGCTTTCTCAACGCGTTTTTCGTGCATTTTGGCGAAAACGACATCGCGCGCTTCGCCTTCACGAACGGTCACCAGACGCTCTTTTGGCGTCATATATACGCTAACCGGCTGGTTCAGGTCAGTCACAAAACGCACGTCACGGCCGGTGATGATACCGACCAGTTCGTTATCTTCAGTCACCACCGGGTAGCCTGCAAAGCCGTTACGCTCGGTCAGTTCTTTCACTTCGCGCAGAGTAGTGGTTGGCAGTACGGTCTGTGGGTCAGTTACCACGCCAGATTCGTGTTTTTTCACGCGGCGAACTTCTTCAGCCTGGCGCTCGATGGACATGTTTTTGTGGATAAAACCGATGCCGCCTTCCTGGGCCAGGGCAATTGCCAGGCGCGCTTCCGTCACGGTGTCCATTGCTGCGGAGAGCATAGGAATGTTCAGGCGAATGGTTTTCGTCAACTGGGTGCTGAGGTCAGCAGTATTCGGCAGAACGGTAGAATGAGCGGGAACGAGGAGGACGTCGTCAAACGTCAGGGCTTCTTTTGCGATACGTAGCATGGGCAATATCTCACCTGGGAGGTTATTAAATATTGCCGCGGCATTATACAGAGCGTAACCGATTGCATCCACACTTTTTTGCAAAAAAACCTTGCGCTCCTCTGTGAGCATGTTACTTTCGACTGAATAACCTGCTGATTTAGAATTTGATCCCGCTCACATGTTATCCTCTCAGACCACCTCAATTTTTACCGTAAGCCGCCTGAATCAGACGGTTCGTTTGCTGCTTGAGCAGGAAATGGGGCAAGTGTGGATCAGCGGTGAAATCTCCAATTTCACTCAGCCGTCCTCCGGTCACTGGTATTTCACGCTCAAAGATGACACCGCTCAGGTTCGCTGCGCGATGTTTCGCAACAGCAACCGCCGGGTAACGTTCCGCCCGCAGCACGGGCAACAGGTGCTGGTGCGCGCCAACATTACATTGTATGAGCCGCGTGGGGACTACCAGATAATTGTTGAGAGCATGCAGCCTGCGGGTGAAGGTCTGTTGCAACAGAAGTATGAGCAACTGAAGGCCAAACTGCAGGCTGAAGGGCTGTTCGATCAGCAGTTCAAAAAAACGCTGCCCTCACCGGCCCACTGCGTCGGGGTGATCACCTCTAAAACCGGTGCCGCGCTGCACGATATTCTCCACGTGCTGAAGCGTCGTGACCCTTCCCTGCCCGTAATTATCTATCCAACCGCTGTCCAGGGCGACGATGCGCCGGGGCAGATCGTTCGCGCAATTGAGCTGGCAAACGCCCGTGGCGAGTGTGACGTATTAATCGTCGGGCGCGGCGGCGGCTCGCTGGAAGATTTGTGGAGCTTTAACGACGAGCGCGTAGCACGGGCGATATTTGCGAGCAGAATTCCGGTGGTGAGTGCCGTCGGCCATGAAACCGATGTGACCATTGCCGATTTTGTCGGCGACCTGCGCGCGGCAACGCCGTCGGCGGCCGCAGAAATTGTCAGCCGCAATCAGCTCGAGCTGCTGCGTCAAATTCAGCATGGTCAACAACGTCTGGAAATGGCGATGGATTACTATCTCGCCAACCGAACTCGCCGATTTACCCAGCTTAATCACCGCTTGCAACAGCAGCATCCGCAACTGCGTCTGGCCCGCCAGCAGACCGTGCTGGAACGACTGCGTCAGAGAATGAACTTCGCACTTGAGAATAAAATTAAACAGGCCAATCAGCGTCAGCAGCGCATGCTGCAGCGGCTGAACCAGCAGAACCCACAGCCGCGCATTCATCGCGCGCAGTCACGGGTGCAGCAACTGGAATATCGACTGGCGGAAAATATTCGCGCGCGGCTAAGCGAGCAGCGCGAGCGTTTCGGCAACGCGGTCACCCATCTGGAAGCCGTCAGCCCACTGGCAACGTTAGCGCGCGGCTATAGCGTTTCCACCCTGCCTAATGGCAAGGTGGTGAAGAAAGCAAAACAGGTAAAAGCGGGCGATCTACTGACCACCCGACTGGAGGACGGCTGGATTACCAGCGAAGTTCACAACATTACCCCAACTAAAAAGCCACGCCGGTCGCAATAACGTTCTTACTTGCCTCGTTCTATGTGAGCATTTACGGCACAATACAGGCCCCATAGCCTATCCCGCCCGAATTCGACCCCGTCGGGGTTGTTGGGCAATTTGTAATGCCCCCTTCATTTAACGAAACCTCGCAATAGTTATACGTCGAAGGTGTACGGCTCACATAACGCATTACAGACACAGGCCATCCGTTAGCTGTCGCTATCTGTTCGTCTCTCATTTTCTCCAGTAAACTTTTTTCCGGGAAATAGGCCACCCCACCACAGTTATTGCTCATATCATAGCCAGTACCAGTATCTCGAGAATAGACACCGGCCCATGATTCATAATTATCCGTCCTCTGGTCCGTTGCTCCAGGGGATTCCCTATACAGCAGCGGCCGGTGTAGCGTTATGCTATCAACACTTAGAGTGTCCGGCATATGACCCCACATAGCGGCGCTGTTGCTGTCCGGGCTGGTTATTACGGTAAATATCACGTCAAGCGTTGAGGTGGTTGCTAGCAACACATCATTGGTCGCGGTAACCGTTAGCGCCGTTTTTAACCCCAGGCTCGCATCCTGGCGCACCGTAAAGGTTGCCGTACCGTCAGCCCCAGTTACACCGCTAAACACGACGCTGGTTGTCGTCATTGATGTCGTTGACAACGAAGGAGACAGCGCCTGCAATGTTAAATCGTCTGCGCCATTCACTGTGTATGCAGTACCGTTCCGACTTTCCGCATCAGATCGACTCAGGGTAAACGGCTCATTTGGCATTGGATTACCAGCGCGGTCTTTCACCGTCACCGTCAGCGGAATAGCTTCGCCTTTCTTCACTACAGCTGCTGCTTTCGCCACATCCATCACCGTCGAGGTCAGCGTGATTAAGCCAGGGATATTACGCGCGTCAACCAGACAAGCCTGCATCTCTTTCGTTGAGGAATTCGTCTGCTTGGATACCTGACCAGTATTCAGGTTCAGAGTGTGATAGGCATTTCCTGACTTTAAATCAGCCGGCCACCAGAGCTGATCGGATTTCACCGGCCAGCCATACTGCGCTTCCAGCGTACCATGAGGATAACGCTGATACAGCGCCTGTTGGTCGCTCATCATCGGCGTAAACGCAATACCGCATACGGATTTATCCGTCGAAAGCACCTGCCCAGGCGTCGGCGCGGCCCATTTTTCGTTATTGTACAGGAGATAACCTACCCCCGACGGTGCTTCTGCCTGCAAGTGGGGACGCTGATAAACAACGTTATCCGGTCCCGGCACCGTCTCCGGCATATGCCCCCAGTAATCTGCTGACGCCACATCAGGGCTGGTAATGACGGTAAAGGTGGTGTCTTTGCTGGCCTTCACCAGGCTGTCACTTGCCAGGCTGGCGGTAATAGTCGTTTTCAGCCCGGTGGTATTGTCCTGATTTAATGTTAACTGCAACATACCATCCTCACCGGTCGCTTCATACAAGCTACTGTTGCCAGTGAAGTTGGTCAGTACCGTCCCCAATGGCGAAGTGGGGGTGAGCGTCATGGTTGCCGCACTGGTGGATACCGATGTATTGCTGCGGGAGGATGAAAAGCCGCGCATCACCCTCACAACCGTATTCGCCTGCGGCCTGCCGGCTGCGTCCGTCACGGTTACGGTTACCGGTATCGCCTCGCCTTTTTTCGCCACAAAAGCCTGTTTTTCTTCATTCCACGCGCTGGAGTCAAGGGAGATGAACGACTCATGCGCCGTGGTCAGACACAATTGTGCAACATTA
This sequence comes from Citrobacter sp. Cf125, assembly GCF_030333935.1. NCBI lineage: Bacteria > Pseudomonadati > Pseudomonadota > Gammaproteobacteria > Enterobacterales > Enterobacteriaceae > Citrobacter > Citrobacter sp. Cf125. The sequence goes on from NZ_JAOWEY010000022.1 coordinate 1,214,124, forward strand.
CTTACGGTCGATGCTGAGTTCGTGTTGATAACACCCGTCTTCAGACTCATATATTGATACGCCAGCGAGGTTTGACTTTTTATCGCCATATCACCCGCCCACCATGATTTCGACGTTATCATCGGGAGGCCTAAATCTGTCGCTAACGCGCCATTCGGATGACCTTGAGACAATGAGGTCAAATCAGCGGCTCGCGGCATCCGGTTCATTGCGCAGGCGCCACGTCCTTTCTCGATGTTTTTCACCGTATACCACTTTTCATTATTCTCTATAACGGCAGTCGTATCAGTGGCTGAATCCAGCTCATCCATAAGTCTGGGACGCATAAATTCAGTGCCGTTGCTGGCGGTGAAGGTTTCCGGCATATGGCCCCACATATTGGCTTTATTGCTGTCCGGGCTGGTGATTGTCGTAAACACCGCAGGCAGCGACGCAGTAACCGTTGTGCTGTTATATAGACCGGCGGTCAGCACGTTTTTGACGCCTGGCCCACTACTCTCAGCCAAATCGACAGCCAGCGTACCGTCTGCGCCCGTCACGCCGTAGTATGTTCCGTTGAAACTCCAGCTCTGCGACGCCTGCCCGCTCTGCGTCAGTTGCATCGTTGGCGTACTCCAGGTGGTATAAGTAGTGGTACGGGCTGTTCCTTTGTCACGTTTAAGGGTAAATGGGATATTCCCCACCGGGTTGCCAGCGGCATCGGTGGTGGTGATCAGCAGTGGAATGGTATCGCCCGTTTTTACCTTCACCGCCTGCGAAGTGGCATCCTGCGTCAGCGTTGACGTGAGCGTAATCAATACCGCCTGCGCCGTCTGCGTATCCGAACAAATCTGGTACTGTCTCCCGTTAGCGTCCGTCGCGGATAATGTCTGATGGCTGCCATCGTCCAGGTCAACTGCCGAATAACGTGAGAACGTTTCAGTCGAGAACGAGCTACTGTAGGTGCCGCTCCAGTAAGAACGGTCAATAGGCCAGCCCTGCACTGTTTTGATACTTCTGTCAGGATATTTACTGTACAGAGAATCCAGCGAACTGACCGTGGGATAGTAGCCTTTGGCGCAACTGTCCGGATTGCTCTTACCGCTATCAGGCCCATAGAACCCGGCCCACACCTCGTTATCTTCCGTATAGCTCGTCACATTGTTGGTGCTGCTTAACTCCCCGTACAGCTGCGGCCGGTGGTAGTTCGTACCGTCTGCCGCCGTCAGCGTGTCCGTCATATGCCCCCACAGCGTCGCCTTGTCCGAGTCGGGGCTGGTGACCACCGTAAAGATGGTGTCGAGGCTGGCACTCACGCTGGCATTGCCGTACAGCGCCGCCGTTATCGCCACTTTAGTGCCATGCGTATCCGGGCGGGTCACATTGATGATTTTGCTGCCGTCCACGCCCGTCAGGCCGCCGATTTTCGTCGCCGTGTCGTTAACAGATTCGCCGTCAATGACCACCGGCGACACAATACCATCACCGCTGCCAGCGGCATGTTTAACATTCTGTCGGGTAAAACCATCACCACGGCTCATGACAAAAGGCGCTTGCGGCACAGGGTTTCCATTGGCGTCTTTCACCGTGACCTTCAGTTGTAGCGTCTCGCCTTTCTTCACTCTTACCGCATGTACGCTATTAACGTTGTTGTCATACCACTGCGACGCATCCACCGGTTCAATGGTGATGGACGCCGCCGCCGGGTTATCGCTGGTCAGGCAACTGACGTAATCCGAAACATCGCCCCCCGCCGTCACCTCTCCACCCGACAACGATATCTGTTGCCAGCTGGACTGGCTGGCGTACGTGACGGACCAGTAGTCCAGCCCCACAGGCCATCCGGCAACCGTATGTATCTCGCCGTCATTGTTGGCATTGTACAAAGTGGTAAGCTGGTCGATACGTGGCAGACGATTAAGCGCACATCCCCCGGCTGCGGTATTTCCCAGCGCATCAGCATGTGTGAGGCGAGCCCAGGTTTCATTCGCTTCATCCTGGGTTCGGGTTGCCCCTGACTCTGCCGCCAGTTTCGGGCGTTCAAACGTGAGATTATCCACTGTTATGACGTCCGCCATATGCCCCCACATATGGGCTTTTGGCGTATCCGGGCTTGTCGGAACGGTAAACTTCACGCTACGCGAGATAGGCGAGTTCAGCAGTGAATCAATCGGTACTACGCTTAGCGGTGTGATTAACCCCACGCCGCCTGGCTGCGCAAGAATAATTTGCGCGTCACCGTTCGCATCCGTCATCCCCTCATACGTCATTGAAGATGTACCCGCGCCATAGGCAACGCTGTCAAATAGCAATTCCCCCTGACTTGGGTCAGTAAAGCCGGTGGTCATCCCGCTGCGATTTTTGCCGAGCCCCATGGTGACTGAAAACTTCACATTCGCTATCGTTGCTCCGTTCAACGCATTTTGTGAATGGACGTTCATTTTGATTTGATCGCCTGTTTTGGCGACGGGCAACCGTAACGAAGTATCATCATTGAAATAAACCTCCAGTTGGGACACCATCTCATTCGCCGAACAGGTCAAATAGTGGGCTGAGCCACCGACCCCCTTGCTACCATCGTCCAGATTAAAGTACGCCATCTGCGTGGCATCATCGGCCATATAAGCATCAGACGCCGTCGGCCAGCCGTGTTCTGTCAGGATTTTATTATCAGGATGTGCGCTGTAGAGCGTTTCAAGAGAACCCGTGTCGGGGACCTGACCTGCGCCGCACTGATTCGTGGCAGAGATCAGAGAATCGAAGGTGGCCCATTCTTCGCTATTTTCACTTTGCTGACCGGTTTTATGACTTGTTTCGGACGCCAATAGCGGACGCTTGTAGAGATTACCCTTCTCCACAATACCCCGTTGCATATGGCCATACATATTCGCCCCGTCAACGTCCGGGCTGGTTATCACCGTAAAAATCACATTAAAGGGGAACGTGATGCTTGCGCCTTCATCATCCGCCATCACAATGCGAATCGGCGTTTCTACCCCTACCCCACTGTCATGACTTAACGACAAATGTACCTGACCGTTCGCGTCCGTTACCCCGGTATAGTGTTCCGGGGACGATGCACGCATATCATCACTACGGACAACGACCCGCAGATTATCCCACTCATCTTTATGCTCCCCTTTACGGTTAGAGGCGGGGTCGACAAACAGTTCAAGATAGCGATAAGGCAACGGTTTATTGGTATTCCGGTCAACCACGCTGGCTATCACATCAATCGTCTCACCGACTTCCGCCTTGTATGGCGCATCGGGAGAAAGCGTGATTTGTGGATACGCTAAAGGTAGCGCTTTATCCACGCAGCTCACCAGTAAAGCCGTACTGTTGCTTTCTCGTATCACCGCCCCACTCCCCATACTGGTGGCGTAGTGATAAATATCGAGCTGATCTTTCGTGGACGACCAGTAGGTATCAATTGGCCAACCGGGATAGGCCGCCGCAGTGCTGTGGGCGGCCCGCAGCGCCACCAGCTGTTCGGCATCCGGCAAAATGGCACAGTGGTTATCCGCGCTATCCCAGGTAAACTGCGCCCAGCTTTCATTGCTGGCAGCAAAAGTAGCACTAGTGCCACTGGTTTCCGCCGCCAGTTTTGGACGCGTGAAGGTATAGGTGACGCCATCGACGTTTGCCGTAGCGCTTTCTTCCATATGCCCCCACATCGCCGCTTTGTCGCTGTCCGGGCTGGTCAGGGTGGTGAAAATGACATCGACGCTGTCTTTTAGCGCCATATTGTTTGCCGGCATCACCGTCAGGGTAGTTTTTACGCCGGGGCCGTTTGCCTGGGTGACGGTCACTATCGCTTTGCCGTCAGCGCCCGTAACACCGTGGTATTCCGTCGCCGTGGTGGTCAGTTCCGTATCACCAACGTGTACCGGTGCATTATTATTGACGATGTTCTGGCGGTTAAGCGCATCGCTGCGGGTAATAATAAATGCGGTATTGCCCACCACGTTACCGGCGCAATCGCGGGTGGTAACGGTCAGCGTGATACTTTCCCCTGCTTTGACCTTGGCTGCTTTTAACGTGTCGTCCATCGGCACGGCGCTGAGTGACAGTGGCTCGCCCACGGCGGTAGCTACGTCAATCGCCACTTTTTGTTCGGTTAAAGCAACCGTATTGCTGTTCGGTGTTCCCGTCGACGTAATGAGGTAAAGCGCGGGTAGCGCACTGCTATCTTCCAGTTGTGGCCAGACCACGTAATGCCCGCCGGCCATATTCTGCGCACAGAACGTTTTATTGGCGACCGGCTGCGGGTTAAGCGGTTCATCCGGTGTGGCGGCATCTGCCCAGACTAAACTGATAGCGGGCGTCTGTTCGCTTTCCCAGCGCAGCGGCGGTATGGCGAACAGATCGCCCTCGGTATCGAGCGGATTAGCCAGCTGCAGTGCGCTGGCTGAATCGTCAACGCTGAAGTCGCGGGGCATCGCGCTGAAGGCCACAGCGTGCGCTTCACCGGGAGAGAGCACAACGCTGCCCTGATAAACCGGAACGAACGCGCTGTCCGCCGTCGGCGGGGTGCCGTTTATCGCATCCGTAGCTGTGCGCAACTCCTGCCATGCCCCACTTTTTAGTGCAGAAAGTACCGGCACTGCACCCATTAACAGAGCTAACGCCAGTAAAGAGCGATAAACTTTATTCACCTGCCAGATCCCCCATCCTTGAGCAGTCACTACCCATTTATTCTGTGTTCGCGTTTCAACACACTTTGCTTAACCCCGAGCTAAACAAAGGGCGCGGAAAAACCGCTCCCTAAGGAAGCGGTCTTGCACGGTTTTATTTACGTTGGTAGTCGATAGACAAGCCATATCCCTGGACGCCATCGTTGCCGAGGGTAACGCCATCGGCATAATCGAAGGCAGCCTTCGCTTCGGCGTTGGTAAGCGGAATAACCAGATCGCTATTGTTGTAGGTAGCGTTGACAATCCCACCCACAGTACCCAACTGCAGACTGTTACCGGTGAATTTCCAGCGGTAGTTGTAATCACTGGTAACTTCTTCACCTGCATCGTAAGAGCGACTGGCGTTTTTATCTTTCCACAGCAGCACTTTATAGGTGGTGTTGGTTTTAAGTTTGGTGCTCGTGCCCAACAGATTGGTTGTTGTACCCGCCTCGTAGATGACGACGTGGACATTTGCATCGACCACCGGACCTTCCGGAATGTCATCATCGTCAGAACCACCGCCAGCGTTGGTCGACAGATCGTTTAGCAGCAATTCTGTGGCAACATTCGGATCGCCGGTAGTTGTGGTAGGCGTAATTTTAATACCGATGTAGCGATCGGCATCCGCAGCCTGAATTTCATAGGTGTCGCTGCCTTTTGTACCTATCTCTTGTGCATCGCCGCCATTCTGATCGCTATAGCTCATCCACTGCACAGTCGCTTTGGTCGCCGTGTTATCCGCATCCAGGTCACCTTCCGTATCGCCGATAGCCCAGTTGACCTTCACTTTGTCGCCCGCGTGAAACTGCCGGTCACCTTCAGTTGCCACGGTTCGACTACCACGGTCAATCGTCACCGTGACATGTACTTTATCCGTTTCCGCCGTTTTATCTGCAGCCCGTGTAATCCACGGGATAGTCCCTTGAATAGTACCGGTACTTTCTGTCGCGCTTTGCCACTGACCGGCTTTCAGATTCCCATTAGCCGCGACTGCAGGCACAGCACAATACCCTGCCACAGCCAACGCCAGTGCGACCTTCGTCAGCCGCCGTTTTAATACTAATTGCATCAAGACTCTCCTTTTTCTTCAACATTCAGCGACTGGCTGGTCAGCCACTACGCTGACACTATTTCTGGCTATACACCACGCGTATGCCATAGCCCTGAATACCATCCTGCTCATGAGCAGCGAATTTTTGCGCAGCCTCTCTATTTGTTGCTGGCAACACCAGATCTTCATTGCGGGTATTGGCTTGTGCTCCGGTATTTCCCGTCACGCTTTGCCCGGTAAATTCCCATTGATAGTCATAAAGCGCCATTTCATCTTCTGCCAGTTGTTCTGACATCTGGAAAACGCCGTCTTTATTGGCATCACGCCACAGTACAAATCGATAGGTATTATTAACGACAGGATGCCTATCTTGTTTGCCGCTCAAATTAACGGGAGAAGATGTTTTCATTTGATAAATGAGCGCATTCAACGCATCAAACGCATCACCGGTAAACGTCACGTCAACATAGTTACTGTCGCCGTAGGCGTCTTCCTTCGCTTTCCAGCGAAACGTACCAGGAAGCGTACTGGAGAGCGTGACGGTTCCCGCCTTTTTGTCACGGCTCGCAATGAAGACGCAGGGCAATTCGGCGGTACAAGCTGTGGAGGAAAGCGACACCTTTTTGTCATTGCTGTCATAGAGTTCAGGTGCCATAGCCTCATCCACCAGCACTTTACCGTTACGATCGGTCGTATCCCCAAATGAATCGGTCAGCACCAGATCCATCACAACACCATCGACGCCATCCGCCAAAGCGCTGGCCTCATGGCTATGATCGGTACGATCGGCGTCGGCGACGTTATCGACAATCAATTCGATTTTACGATCCTGCTGGACGGTAATTTCCACAGCACCCGAGTTTTGCTTATTCCCCTTTTCATCTTCCAGGGTCATGCGCACTTTCCAGGTATTTAACTCTGTACGCTGTGCTTCTGTATCCGCATTGACCCACGCAGGGAGGACCAGATTCCAGCGGTTATTATTCCCTTCAGTGAGGGCATCAGCTTTTACTACTGGCATCACTAATGTGCGATTGGCATTATTTTTTGCCTGCCAGGAGGCGGAGATGATTTTGTAGTGATGAGAGACAAGCGCATTGATCGTCCACTTACATTTCTCCAGTCCCACCGCAGACTCAGGCGTGTCTTCAATTACGCATTCAGGATGGACATTGGTCGCATCGGCTTTGAGCCATAACGCAACATCAAGGGGATCTTTTTCACGGTATTCAAGAACGATAAAATTATTACGCTCGACAAAATCGGTACGACTGCCCATTAAAGATCGCTGAATTTTTACGTTTTCCGGATCAAGCTGAGCCGCCAGGGGCGTACCTAACTGATAAGTGACGGTTGCGTTGATGCTAAGGTCGGCATTATCTCCAGTGCCGGCTTTGTAATCTGCACCCAACGTGACCATCGGCACAGGCATGTAATTGAGACCAACGGTTACCGCATGGGGATTTTTTTGTAAATTGTCGGTACCAAATAATGCCACTTCATCGCCATAGTACTGCTCGTAGACTAATTTCCCACCGATCTGTGGATAAAATGACAGCCAGCTTTCAGCCCGAATATCCCATCCCCGGGCGGGGCGCTCTTCATAAAACTCGAAATCCTCAGACTCTTTCCAGTCAGAAAGTGGATGGTAATAGTTGCCAGAGAGCTTCAGATAATCTGTCCATGCCTCAGTGCCCAAACCTAAGCGACGGTGCCCACGGCTAAAATCGTAGTCATAAAAAGCGTTGCCGCCGAGTAACCAATCCCCCACATTTTGACGCAAGCCAAAACCGATATTTCCAATGGTCCGATCCTCTTTACGCTGCGCGGAGATTTGGCTAAAAATCAATGTATATTGGTTGTCGTATAAGGGAACAAAATAGTCGAGAGAGCTACCATCAAGATCGCCCCCTTCGCCAACAGATAAACTGGTCCGTACTTTTCCGTACGGTGACATTAACCCTTCTATATACGATTGCGTGGAGGAGGTAATTTGATTTTGCAAATAGCTTTGCGCCTGTGATTTCAACGCGTCAGGCGTCAGGTTTTCAAAGCCTTGTGTCGCAGAATTAATAAAATAGTCGGCACCTTTCTCTTTAATGGATTGATCTTCGTTATTATGCTGTTCTTTTTTTACCGATTCACTGCCGAGATCGGGCAACGTAGACTCACTTATGTTATTGGTTGCTGCAGGCGCAACAATATTGTCCCCGGCAATAACTGCGCCAGAAACGAATAGAACAAGCAAGATAACAAAGCGCGCCCTTCGGGCCATAACATGTTCCTGTATTAACAAAGTTGCTGTACAGCAGGAACATTATATTTATGATTCACGCTAATGAATGCCTTTATAACCTAAATATAATCCTAAAAAATCAGCCAGATTATCAAAGCAAGATAAAATATTTGTAATAATAATGATTAAAGCTGATTAGCATTCGTAATAAATATTAATCAGCAAAAATTATTCATAATATAATTTATATTATGACATTATATTCCACGCGTTTCTTCGAAATAAGGCCATGGCCGTTCTGACAGAAATAATCCACCGCTCCGCAGGCTTTTAATACTTGCAGTGGCAGATGGCATTCCGGACAACGCGCTTCCAGTTGAATATCTTTGTGACAATGCTCGCAGTGCGCCACACCATTTTGCGGCTCCAGCTCTGCATGACAATCCGGGCAGGTAATCGACATATCGTGTCCTTATACAGAAAATGTATTGCTGCTTTTATTTTAACACCATGCGCTTAATGTGGCCCACGTAACTGCTGCTGCAATGTTAACAGGCACTCCACTTCTTCCAGCCTGCGCAGTGTCGTTTGGCTCACCTCCTGCGGACAACGTTCAAACAAACTTTGCGCTCCCAGAATTTGCTCAGCGAGACAATGGGCGTAAATCGTACCAGTAATGCTCCAGCGTTGTACCACCTCGCCGTCAATCACTTCCAGTACATCTTCTGTACCGCGTCGGTCATGGCTGATAATACGTCCGTCACGCAGATAAAGCCGCAGACCTTTTTGCCCACCAGCTGGCCCCGCATATTTGTTGAGCCAGATATCCAGTGGAATGCCGCTAATCTGCCCCTGAAGATGCGCCTCGCCTTCTGCCGTGGTCAGGTCACTCTGGGGGATATCACGTCCCAGACGGTCTTTAGCACTCACTAACCGCAGCACCATCTCATTATTCCCTCCCAGATACCGTACCGTTTCCCGCAGCATTGCTAACACGTGCGTACCGATATCCAGAATCACGCCATCCGGGTGGCGAAGCTCACGCGTGTCCGGTTCACCGGTGGCAAAGTTAAGCGCTATCGGCTCCCCTGCAGCGTTAAATCCACTTGGCTCCTGCAAAAAACCTTCGATTTTCACAATCTCGGCAAAAGTGCTGACCAACCCTCGTTTCACCGTTTCGATGCGCGCCATCCAGTGGTCGAGTGCCAGTACACGATCGGCGGCTCCTGGTTGAGCCAGCAGCATTTTCAGTTTTTCAATTTGGGAGAGCGTGGCGACAATAGGTTTTTCAACCACGATACGTGCGATGGGAGAGGCCAGGGCCTGTTCAAGCACCTCAAGGTGATGCAAGGATGCGGTCGTGATGAACAGGGTATCAAGAGGCTGAGTAAGCAGCTCTTCGAGCGACGTACAACGCGTCACGCCTGCTGGCTGTTTTGTGGGTTGAACATCAAACCCCACACAGCGTAATGAATCACCGAAGAGGCTACGTAATGCGGGCAAGTATGCCGTTTCAACGACTGCGCCCAGCCCAACAAACCCTAACAGCATGTTCTCACCTCAAAAGTTGAATTACCGGGGCATAACGTCTGCCCCGGCATCATCGAGGTGCTATCAGGCGCTAGTTGCCGGTTTAGTCTGTGTATTCTCCAGCATGCGACGAATCGGAACAATGAGAACGATCAGTACCGCGGCGCAGATAAGCAGCGCAATCGAGCAGCGCGCGAAGAGATCTGGCAGCATATCAAGCTGGTCGGCCTTCACATGACCACCAATCAGACCCGCGGCCAGGTTACCCAGCGCACTGGCGCAGAACCACAGACCCATCATCTGTCCACGCATTCTTTCCGGTGCCAACAGCGTCATGGTCGCCAGACCAATTGGGCTCAGACACAGCTCGCCGAGCGTAAGCATCAGGATACTGCCTACCAGCCAGAATGGAGAAACACCCGCGCCGCCATTTGCCAGCACGTCTTGCGCCGCCAGCATCATCACGCCAAAGCCCGCCGCTGCGCAGAGAATGCCGATGACAAACTTGGTGATACTGCTTGGGCGAATATTCATGCTCGCCAGTTTTGGCCACGCCCAGCTGAATACCGGGGCCAGCAGAATGATGAACAAAGCGTTAATCGACTGGAACCATACTGCCGGGATTTCAAAATCGCCGATCATACGGTTAGTGTAGTCGTTGGCGAACAGGTTGAACGAGGTAGGTTTCTGCTCAAAGGCAGACCAGAAGAACGCAGCGGAAACCAGCAGGATAAAGCAAACCAGCAGCCTGGCGCGTTCTTTACGGTTCAGCCCCGCAAAGACGAACAGATAGATAAAGTAAAGCGCAACTGACGCGGCAATCACGTACACCAGCATGCTGGCAACCGCGACCGGGTTAATCACAATCACTCCCTGCGCAATCAGGGTAACAACAATTGCTACACCAACTGCCAGCGCCAGCAGCCACGCGCCCACACCATTACGTTTCACAACCGGGCTGTTCCAGGTCGAGTCCAGGCCCACTTCGCTATCGTAGCGTTTCATCGCCGGAACGGCAAAGATACGGAAGATGAGCAATGCCACCAACATTCCGATACCACCGATACCAAAACCCCAGTGCCAGCCGTGAGTTTTAATCAGCCAGCCGGAGATCAATGGCGCGATGAAGGAACCCAGGTTGATACCCATGTAGAACAGCGAGAAACCGCCGTCACGGCGCGCATCGCCTTTTTTATACAGCGTACCCACCATCACCGAGATACAGGTTTTGAACAGGCCAGAACCGAGCACAATGAACATCAGGCCAATAAAAAACAGGTTGTCACCCATGATGGCCGAGAGTGCAATCGACAGGTGACCAAGTGCTATCAGGATGGAGCCATACCACACCGCTTTTTGCTGACCAAGCCAGTTATCCGCCAGCCAGCCACCTGGCAGCGCAGCAAGATACATGGTACCGGCAAAGATACCGACAATCGCCGAGGCATTTTCACGCGCCAGTCCCATGCCACCGTCATAAACGGTAGCCGCCATAAACAGGATCAGTAACGGACGAATGCCATAAAACGAAAAACGCTCCCACATCTCAGTAAAGAACAATGAGCCGAGCGGATAAGGATGACCGAAGAAAGTTCGGCTTTCTTTTTGATTAACAGAGGATTGCATAATTCTCCCGAAAGTTATGTCGTCGTGCGTGTAAACACCGCGATGTACGCCGACCAGTTACGTAGCTGGTCGATTTTTTACATGCGGCGAAGATTTATTTAACCATTTGATAACCTGGCAGTAGTTTTGTCTAGTACCAACCGGGGGACTTTAAGATGAAAACTCGACAATTGTCTACTTTCTTAGATTTAAACTTGGTAAAAAACGAATAGTGATTGACATTGCGCGGGCTGAGGTTGACGTTGGAATAACGAAAAAAAACCCGCGACAAGCGCGGGTTTTCATCTGCATCAGCAACGATTACTTGCTTTTTTTAATGTGTTTAATCAAACGCTTACGTTTACGCATCTGAGTCGGAGTCAGCGTATTGCGTTTGTTGGCAAACGGGTTTTCCCCTTCTTTGAACTGAATACGGATCGGCGTGCCCATTACGTCCAGAGATTTGCGGAAATAGTTCATCAGATAACGCTTGTAGGAATCCGGCAGGTCTTTGACCTGGTTGCCGTGAATCACCACGATTGGCGGGTTATAACCGCCCGCGTGGGCGTATTTCAGCTTCACACGACGACCACGCACCAGTGGCGGCTGATGATCTTCTACTGCCATGGTCATGATGCGCGTCAGCATCGCGGTGCTCACGCGACGGGTGGAGCTGTCATACGCTTCACGGACCGATTCAAACAGATTACCCACACCGCTGCCGTGCAGCGCAGAGATAAAGTGTACGCGTGCAAAATCAATAAAGCCCAGACGGAAGTCCAGCGTCTCTTTGACCTGCTCTTTTACTTCCTGCGTCAGACCATCCCACTTGTTCACAACGATAACAAGTGAGCGCCCACTGTTGAGGATAAAGCCCAGCAGCGACAGGTCCTGATCGGAAATCCCTTCGCGCGCGTCAATCACCAGCATCACCACGTTGGCATCTTCAATCGCCTGCAGCGTTTTGATAACTGAGAATTTTTCTACCGCTTCGGTAATTTTGCCGCGCTTACGCACGCCCGCGGTATCGATAAGCACATATTCGCGCTCATCGCGCTGCATCGGAATATAAATACTGTCACGCGTGGTCCCCGGCATGTCGTAAACCACCACACGATCTTCGCCAAGAATACGGTTAGTAAGTGTGGACTTACCTACGTTCGGGCGACCCACGATCGCCAGTTTGATCGGCAAATCCTGCGGATTGAAATCATCTTCAGGCTCTTCTTCGCCATTTTCTTTGGCTTCCAGCTGCGCCCAGTATTCCGCGTCTTCGTCGACTTCTTCCTGCGGAGCAACGTCATCCATCCACGGCAGCAGAACATGCTCCAGCAGGCTGAGAACGCCACGACCATGGGACGCCGCGATCGGATAAATTTCACCCAGACCCAGAGAGTAGAAATCAACAACCGCCTGGTCAGGATCGAGTCCGTCAGTTTTGTTGGCTACCAGGAACGTCGGTTTCTGGCGCGAGCGCAGATGTTTCGCAATAGCTGCATCCGCTGGCATCAGGCCAGCACGCGCGTCCACCATGAACAGCACAACGTCCGCTTCTTCGATAGCCAACAGCGACTGTTCCGCCATACGGGTTTCAACACCGTCTTCGGTGCCATCAATACCGCCGGTATCAATACAGATAAACTCGCGGCCTTCAATTTCCGCACGACCGTACTTACGGTCACGAGTCAGACCCGGGAAATCCGCAACCAGCGCATCTCGGGTGCGAGTTAGACGGTTAAATAACGTGGATTTGCCAACGTTAGGGCGCCCGACAAGCGCGACCACAGGTACCATGTTTAAAGCCTCATTTAAAAAATCATCAGACAACGGGCACATTTTTGCTCCGTTGTTAAAAACAGTAAAACGGCCCCTGCACCAGGAGCCGTTTTTCAAAGCGAGCGGCCGCGACGATTAACGCGTAATAGAGTACAGCGTACCGTCTTTCGCCTGGATCAGCAGTTTACCATCAGCAGAGACCGGCTCGGTCAGGAAACCTGAGCTGTCAACTTTCTGCTGGGCAACAAAACGGCCATCGTCAACGTTAATCCAGTGCAGGTAGCCTTCGCTATCACCGACGACCAGATTGCCGTTATACAATACCGGGGACGTCAGCAGACGGTGCAGCAGATCGCTTTGCGTCCACAGCGTCACGCCGCCATCGGTGGTCAGTGCCAGCACGCGATCGTTCTGGTCAACCAGGTAGATACGGTTACCGTCGACGATGAAATCATTCACCGAGCCCAGTTCGCGTTTCCACATGATCTGACCACTGCGCAGATCCAACGCCGTCAGGTTACCATTATAAGCCAGCGCGTAAACAACGCCATTGACGATAACCGGCGTGGTATCAACGTCGCTCAGACGATCGATTTCCGTTGGGCCTGTCGCCTGAGAGATACGCTGCTGCCAAATCATCTGGCCCTGCTGCATCAGCACAGCGCTTACGCGACCGTTATCACCGCCAACAATAGCTGCGCCAAAGGCGGTTGCCGGAGCGGATTCGCCACGTAGAGACAGAGAAGGCATGTCGAGGTTAACGGTCCATTTGATGGCGCCGTCGGCTTCGTTTAAGGCCTGCAACTGACCGTTGCTGGTGTGGATCAATACCACGCCATCGCTCACAACAGGACGAGACAGCGCTTCACCAGCGACTTTCGTCTGCCATGCGGTAGTACCGTCACTGGTGTTCAGCGCATAAACCTGTGCTTTTTCACTGCCGATATAAACATGACCGCCGGCCACGGTTACACCGCCAGAAAGCTGTGCAGATGCACGGGAGAACCAGCCATCTTTCTCACCCAGATTCACAGACCAGACTTCTTTGCCGTCGCCTGCGTTCAACGCTTTAACTACACCAGCGCGAGAGGCAGCATAGACAACGTTATCCGCCAGCGCAGGATGAAGATTGGAATAGAAATCACCAATACCGTTTCCTACAGAGGTGCTCCATTCCGTAGACGGAGTAAACTGGTTTTCAACCACCGGTAATGGGGACATCTTAACGACATCTTCTTCGCCACTAAACAGTGAACAGCCGCTCAATAGGGTAACGGAAAGCAGCCCTGGCAGAAGTAATTTACGCAATTGCATCGGGTCCCTCTCAGATGGACAAATTATTGATTTTCATCTGCATCATTTCGCTCAGAGCAGGAGAGGCATCGCTTTTCACACCCGCTTCCCATGCGCTACGCGCACCTTGTTTGTCGCCTTTACTCAACAACGCTTCACCACGCAGATCGGCAACAATGGCCGCCCACCCTTCACCTTTAATGGTTTCGAGTGTTTTCAGCGCGGTATCAGCCTGTTTAAGCTGAACCTGAACACGAGCCAGACGCAGGTTTATCACTGCTTTGAGATTTTCATCGCTGGTCGCAGCCAAGCCTTGTTGCAGTTGGCTTGCGGCTTTCTCAAGTTCATTTTGGTCAACAAACTGCTGCGCCAGTTCCAGTGAAGCCAGCGCGCCATAGGTATTTTTATTCTCTGCAGCAAATTTCTCAGCGGCAGGAATGCTGTCCGGTTTACCCGCGCTAACCGCAGTTACCGTATTTTGATACGCCAGAGAAGCAGAGCGTGCGGACTCCGTCTGATGGCTGGTCCAGTAACGCCAACCAACCAGCGCGCCAACCCCTAAAATGATCCCAACAGCCAGCGCCTTGCCGTTTTCAGCAAAGAAGCGTTTTACCGCATCAACCTGGTCGTGTTCGTTCTCGTAAATTTCCACGCTGTCCTTCTCCTTAGCCCAGTAAAGTGCGCAAATGCGCGGCAACGCTATCCTGCGCTACTGCCGTTTGCTCACCAGAGCGCAAATCCTTCACTACAACAGTACCGTCAGCCACTTCGGACTCGCCCAGTACCAGTGCAACGCGGGCGCCCCACTTATCGGCACGGGCAAACTGTTTCTTAAAGTTGCCGCCACCGTGGTTTGTCATCAGTTTCACACCAGGAACTTCATCGCGCAGACGTTCTGCAAGCGTCATTGCTGCCGACTGCGTGTCCGCCCCTGAAGCGACCAGGTATATATCGACAACAGGATCTGCGTTAAATTCCGGATTAACTGCCTGAACTAACAAAACAAGTCGTTCCAGACCCATAGCAAAGCCCACGGCAGGCGTTGCACGACCGCCAAGTTGCTCTACCAGACCGTCGTAACGACCACCGGCACACACGGTACCCTGAGAGCCCAGGCTGCTGGTGACCCACTCAAATACGGTGCGGTTGTAGTAATCAAGACCACGAACCAGACGCTGATTGACGGTGTAGGCAATGCCTGCGGACTCCAGCAGTTTGCACAAACCCGCGAAGTGCTCGCGCGAGTCGTCATCCAGATAGTCGCCCAGTACAGGCGCGTCGTTGAGCAGCGCCTGTACTTCCGGGTTTTTGGAGTCGAGAACGCGCAGCGGGTTGGTGTACATACGGCGCTTGCAGTCTTCGTCCAGTTTCTCTTTGTGCAGTTCCAGGTAGGCAACCAGCGCATCACGGTAGTTAGCGCGGGCTTCAAGCGAACCGATCGAGTTCAGCTCCAGGCTGACATGCTGAGAAATACCCAGCGCGCGCCACCAGCGAGCGGTCAGCATAATCAGTTCTGCATCGATGTCCGGGCCTTGCAGGCCAAACACTTCGACACCCAGCTGATGGAATTGACGATAGCGTCCTTTCTGCGGACGTTCGTGGCGGAACATCGGCCCGATATACCACAGACGCTGTTCCTGATTGTACAGGAGACCATGTTCGATGCCGGCGCGTACGCAGCCCGCAGTCCCTTCAGGACGCAATGTCAGGCTGTCGCCATTACGGTCCTCAAAGGTATACATCTCTTTTTCAACCACGTCGGTGACTTCACCGATCGCGCGTTTGAATAACGGGGTCTGCTCTACAATCGGCAAGCGGATTTCACTGTAACCGTAGCTGCCGAGCACGTTTTTAAGAGTGCCTTCAATGCGCTGCCAGATGGCGGTTTCGCCAGGCAGATAATCGTTCATGCCGCGAATGGCTTGAATGTTTTTTGCCACGTTTATTCTCTTTATGAATATAAAAATGAACCCTCAGCGCTAACCCGAACAATGCGGGCGCCATGCGGGTTCAATCATACACGGGAAGCATGCCGCTTCCCATCACGTTGTTATTTTTCAAGCTGCTGCACGTCGATACGACGCGCTTCGTCCAGAATACTTGCTTTGGCACGAATGCGGGCTTCAAGCTGCGTAATCATGTCGTCGTTATCGAGTCTGTCCTTACGCACGCCGTCTTCATACAGGCCGCTTTTCTTGTTACCACCCGTCACGCCCAGCGTAGAAACCAGCGCTTCACCAGGGCCGTTTACTACGCAGCCGATGATCGAAACGTCCATTGGCGTAATGATATCCTCCAGGCGTTGCTCCAGCGCGTTAACCGTACCGATAACGTCAAACTCCTGACGCGAACAAGTTGGGCAAGCGATGAAGTTGATCCCGCGCGCGCGAATGCGCAACGATTTCAGGATATCGAAACCAACTTTGATCTCTTCCACCGGATCGGCCGCCAGAGAAACACGCAGCGTATCGCCGATCCCTTCAGATAACAGCAGGCCAAGGCCGATCGCGGACTTCACCGAACCACTACGCAGGCCACCAGCTTCGGTGATCCCCAGATGCAACGGTTGATCGATCTGTTTCGCCAGCAGGCGATAGGATTCTACGGCGAGGAAAACGTCAGACGCTTTAACACTAACTTTGAATTGATCGAAGTTCAGACGATCGAGGTGATCCACGTGGCGCATCGCGGATTCCAGCAGCGCCTGAGGCGTCGGTTCACCGTATTTTTCCTGCAGATCTTTTTCCAGCGATCCGGCGTTGACACCGATACGGATAGGAATATTTTTATCACGAGCGCAATCCACCACCATGCGAATACGCTCTTCACTGCCGATATTACCTGGGTTAATACGCAGGCAATCAACGCCGTATTCCGCCACCTTCAGTGCGATACGATAGTCGAAGTGTATATCGGCAACCAGCGGGACGTTAACCTGCTGTTTGATAAGCCTGAACGCTTCTGCGGCATCCATTGTCGGTACAGAGACACGAACAATGTCTGCGCCTACGCGTTCCAGCGCTTTAATCTGATTAACCGTCGCTTCCACGTCCGTGGTACGCGTATTAGTCATAGACTGTACGGCGATGGGCGCACCATCGCCGATCGGCACGTTCCCAACGTAAATGCGTGTCGATTTTCTACGTTGAATTGGAGCCTGGTTATGCATTAAAAAATCTCCCGCATTGCCGTCTGTTACTGAGCCGGTGATTGTTCGGCATTAACGGTCAGACGCGCAACCTGGTTAGTTCTGATAAAACGACTCAGATCGACAGGTTTACCCTGGAACTGAATCTGCACTGCCGCCGGAGCACCAATCTTCAGTTTGTACGGTGCCTGACCGGTCAAATTCAGATTGCCATCTTTACGCTGCATCCCGCTGAACAGTTTTTTACCGGTCGCATCGGTGACTTCCAGCCAGCAATCTGCGGTAAAGTTCATCACCAGCGCGTTAGGATCGGCTGCAGGTGTAGTCACACCTGCCTGATCGGTCGGCAGCGGTGCCGCGGTAGCTGGCGCTGTGGTTGCAGTATCGACGTTAGCCTGAGAAGGGGCAACGACGGCGTTTTGTTGCGCATCAGCGGCGGGTGCCTGAGCCGCTGCGGTATCTTGTTGCGCTGGCGCTGAATCCGTTACCGCGCCATTTTCAACAGCCGACGTGGTATCCGGGCTTGCTGCAGCGCTGGTATCTAACGGTACATTCTGCGCACCCTCTTTACCGGCATTCAACTCAGCGGAGGATTGATCGGCCATGGTGGTGATCTCTTCCTGCTGCGCTTTATGGTTCTGCCACCACCAAGCGCCAGTCAGTCCGACAACGACAAACAGTACCAGCCAGGTAAAGGTCATTAACCAGCCGTCGCGTTTCTTACGACGCTTACCGAGCGAGAAGCTCTGCATCGGTGCGACTTTGGCAGGACGAATCGGAGCCTGTTTTTCCAGCCCTGGCAACAGTTCTTCTTCAGGAATATGCACCAGACGCGCATAAGAACGGATATACCCGCGCAGGAATGTTGAAGCGAGATCGGCTGGCGCCTTATCTTCTTCAATATCGCGTACCGTGGAGACCTTCAGGCAAAGTCGCTCCGCGACTGCCTGCTGGCTGAATCCGAGTTGTTCACGGGCATTGCGCAGACGAATGCCGGTGGATAGTGTTTCATTTTTGTCGTGCGTGGCTTCAGTATTCATTCGCTACAGCTGCGTAATATTTGGGTTCTGATGCCGGCGAGCCACAATGCTCACCCACACCGCGAAACATCTGGTCAGTTAACCTTCGTCAGACAGTATAAAACGGTCAGACTATCAATGACAAAACGGCGTAAACCTGAGGGCTAAACACTTGTTACGCCGTTACATACTGCCTTAAAGTCGACAAAAACGCACCGTTATTATTGACCTGACGACGACAACAAAAAACCTCATATGGCTTACGTTGCACTACGGTACAAGAATTATACCGTAGTGCGCCAACATCAAACGGTCTTAATGTCGATAGCGTCGCCCTGCATACGCTTACGCAAAGTACGCTTGGTACGGTCGATAACGTCGCCCGCCAACTGACCACAGGCTGCATCGATGTCATCGCCACGTGTTTTACGCACAATGGTGGTGAAACCATAGCTCATCAACACTTTGGAGAAACGATCGATACGGCTGTTAGAACTACGGCCATACGGCGCGCCCGGGAACGGGTTCCACGGGATCAGGTTGATCTTACACGGCGTATCTTTCAGCAGCTCTGCCAGCTGATGCGCGTGTTCAGTGCCATCATTGATGTGATCTAACATCACATACTCAATGGTCACACGGCCCTGGTTAGCGTTGGATTTCTCCAGATAACGACGAACCGCGCCAAGGAATGTTTCGATATTGTACTTTTTGTTGATCGGTACAATTTCGTCACGAATTTCATCGTTCGGCGCATGCAGAGAAATCGCCAGCGCGACGTCAATCATATCACCCAGCTTATCCAGCGCAGGGACAACGCCCGAGGTGGAGAGCGTGACGCGACGCTTGGACAACCCAAAACCGAAGTCATCCAGCATGATTTCCATCGCCGGCACTACGTTGGTCAGGTTGAGCAGCGGCTCACCCATCCCCATCATCACCACGTTGGTGATAGGACGCACGCCCGTTGCTTTGACCGCGCCGACGATTTTCGCCGCGCGCCAGACCTGGCCAATGATCTCCGATACCCGCAGGTTACGGTTAAAGCCCTGTTGCGCCGTAGAGCAGAATTTACACTCTAATGCGCAACCGACCTGTGAAGAAACACACAGGGTCGCACGATCGTCTTCCGGGATATACACCGTTTCAACGCGCTGATCGCCAACAGCGATAGCCCATTTGATCGTACCGTCAGAAGAACGCTGCTCTTCCACCACTTCCGGGGCGCGAATTTCAGCTACTTCTTTCAGCTTGTTACGCAGCACCTTATTGATGTCAGTCATGTCATCAAAGTTGTCGCTGCAATAGTGGTACATCCACTTCATGACCTGATCGGCACGAAACGGTTTTTCGCCCATCTCTTTGAAGAATTCGCGCATTTGCTGACGGTTCAGATCCAGCAGGTTAATTTTTCCATTTTTATTTGGAACCGCAGGAATGACGACTTCAGAGGTGTTAACTAATTCAGACATAATTTTTTCCGGCCTCGTTGTTACACGTTGTGGCCCGTGGAGGGTTAAAAAGAAACGCCCCGGCAAGCGATCTGCTCTTCCGGGGCGTTGCATTGTACAAAGTCTGGCGCAGGGATGCCACGTTTGCACGAAGCATTAGCGAAAATAATATGTAAAGGAAGATCGTAGGCCTGATAAGACGCATCAGCGTCACCATCAGGCAAAGCAGAGCCGGATGCGCTAAACGCTTATCCGGCCTACACCACTGCGACGTGCAAGACGCAGGAGATTAGCGAGTGCGCGGGCAAACCTCACCTTCACCAAAGAAATAGGCGATTTCGCGCGCCGCTGACTCAACGGAGTCGGAACCGTGAGTACCGTTCTCGGTGAAGCTGTCAGCATAGTCTGCACGCAGAGTACCGGCCAGCGCATTCGCTGGGTTGGTTGCGCCCAGCAGATCGCGATGACGCTGTACGGCATTTTCGCTTTCCAGAACAGAAACAACGATCGGACCAGAGGTCATGAATTCAACCAGACCGTCAAAGAACGGTTTGCCATCGTGCTCAGCATAGAAACCACGCGCCTGCTCAACGGTCAGGTGCAGCATTTTAGTCCCGACGATTTTGAACCCTGCTGCTTCAAAGCGCGCAAAGATGCTCCCAATAACGTTTTTTGCCACCGCGTTTGGTTTGATGATGGAAAAAGTACGTTCAATAGCCATGATAACCTCTGTAATGTGTTCTGTTGTTGTCTATATAGATGTACGACCTGGCGCGGATTATAAAGAGCATCCCGGCAATTGACTATTGATGAAGGTAACATTTCTTTAAAATAAGATGAATTTTAGCAACAAACAGTCACTAACTGGTCTACTGCATCGAAAATCTCACCGTCGCTACCTGGCCTGCGTCATCCATCACCAGCAGTTGATAATCCCCTTTAGTCGCCAGCCGTAACGTAAGACGACGTCCGCGTTCATCCAGCCTTTCACCGTTAAGAAACCACCAGCGTTCACCGCTCCCACCGCTGGTTTGCACCGGCAATGAGGCTTGAGCAGAACCGGGTAAACGCTTCACAATCGCGCCATCACGAATGCCTGTCAACTGCAACGGCTGCGAAGCGTCTTGTCCCAGCGGCGGACATGTGGCAGAAACTGGCGGTAATCTCGCCCCACGGCGTTCTGATTCCGGTAGCCATGGCTCCAGCGGCAAAGGCCAAACGATTAACGTTTGCTCATGCGCCTGCGGGCAATCCGCCGCCACACGTTTGCCTTCATCATCCAGCCAGACAGGAAAACGAATGCCATTAACCCCTTCCTGCTCGGGCAATAATAACGTTGGCGGCTGAATGCCATCCAGTAACCAGGTTGCCAGACGGCGACGGCAGTTGCTGTCACCGGGGGCAAGAGATTGCCCGCCCGGCCAGCACACCACACCACGACTCACGGATTCAGGGCGTGGATCTTCCGGCTGATTTGTCCCGCGAGAGAGCAAAAGATTGTTGACCTGATTGAGCAACGGCACGGCACTGGCGAAACCAAACTGCCCCACCACTGGCGTACCATCGGGCCTGCCGGTCCAGATACCGATCACATAACGCGCATTAACGCCAATCGCCCAGGCATCGCGATAGCCATAGCTGGTACCCGTTTTCCACGCCAGAGGGACCACTCTGCTCAGCGCGTTATCCGGCAGCGGTTGCGCTTCGTCAGCCATAATGCGGCGAATAATCCACGCCGCGCCCGCCGACATCAACGGACGTTCCAGTAGTGGGTCACCCGGCTGCAGACGCAGTTTTCCCGCTTTTCCCTGGCGGGCAAAGGCGCTGTACGCTGCGGCCATATCTTCCAACCTTGCCCCCGCACCGCCCAAAATCAGCGACAGATTCGGCGTAGCCCCTGCGGGCAGATACAGCGGTAAGCCGACGTTACGTAACGATGCGGCAAAACGCTTCGGGCCATAGGCTTCGAGTACCTGCACGGCGGGTAAATTCAGCGAGCGCACCAGCGCTTCGCTCATGCTCACCGGGCCATGAAAACCGCTGTCAAAATTCCCCGGTCGATAGTCCCCGGTTCGCCGCGGGACATCCTGCAATAACGAAGCGGGATGGATGAGTCCGTCATCCAGCGCCAGGCCATAAACAAACGGCTTCAGCACCGAGCCAGGCGAACGGATCGCATTCACCATATCCACATGACCAAAACGAGAGTCGTCATTCATATCTACCGACCCCACCCAGCCACGCACGCTCATATCGGTGTGATCGACCACGATCATCGCCAGCGAACTGCGCGCAGGTAAGCGCCCCTTCCAATTTTGCGCCAGCTCTTCCAGTTGACGCTGCAATCCGGCATCAAGGGTAGTCACGATTTTATCGCTTCGGCTTTTTCCCAACATCATGCGCGAGAATAACGGTGCTAACTGCGGCATTTGCCGGGGCGCCAGCCAGACCGGTTCTTCACGCGACTCCTGCACCTGTCTGGCAGGCCAAATGCCCTGGGTCGCCATACGTTCGAGCACTTTATTACGCGCCGCTTCAGCACGGTCCGGCCAGCGATCCGGACGCAGACGGCTCGGTGCCTGTGGCAAAACAGCCAGCAGCGCGGCATCGGAGTAACTCAATTGCACGGGTGATTTACCAAGATAAGCCCAGCTTGCCGCCCCCACGCCCTGCAGCGTACCGCCAAACGGCGCGCGGTTGAGATACAGTGTCAGGATGTCGCGTTTGGAGAGATGCCATTCCAGCTGCAATGCGCGCCAGAGCTGGCGAAACTTGCCGCCAAAGGTTCGCGGATGGGGATCGAGTAATCGTGCGACCTGCATGGTGAGCGTACTGCCGCCAGAAACCACACGCCCAGAGGAGAGGTCTTGCCATGCCGCGCGCAGTACTGAAAACGGATTGACGCCGGGATGCTTCCAGAACCAGCGGTCTTCGTAGTTAATTAACGCCTCAAGGTAGCGGGGCGACACCTCATCAATCGTTACCGGATACCGCCAGATACCATCCGCATCGGCAAAGCGCCACAGCGGCGTACCATCATGCGCCACCACGACCCGCGCCGGATCGACTTCGTGCAGCGGCAGCGGCCAGATTTTATCTGCCGCCCAAACCGCCGCCACAAACAATAGTGCAACGGCTGCCAGCCAGAGCCAGCAGCCGCGTTTACCCAACCCGCGTATCATTTACGGTCTGACAATCAAAAGTCCCTCTGTCGCACCGGTCGCGCGCCACTGTGGAATATACATTGATTCCACCTGCGGGACAGGAACCCGGTAGGTCCCCGGCGTTACCGCCCGCGCCAGATACACCAGCGTAACCGGTTGTCCTTCGTTGACCGCCACCGCGGCGACAAAGCGATCGTCACGGAACTCAACGTGCTGGATATCTGCCTGCTGCATCTGATTGAGCAGATTCGCCACTTCGCTGCCGCTATCCTGCAGGCTGGCACTGCCGTTGGCCAGATTCTGGTTTTCCAGTTCCAGCCCTGCTGGCAGTAAATCGACCACCAGCGCATCCGGCACGTTCTGGCTGGCTTTTACCTCCAGCCAGACCAGCACCAGTTCGCCGCTACGCAGCGAATCCAGCGATTTGCTATTTCCGTCAATTCCCAGGATTTGCCGCTCAATACGCAAAACGTTGCTGGCAGGCGTCGGTGCGGTTTGTGGATAACCACTCACATCCAGACGCAACCACAGCGGTAGATTACCGGTATTGGTGACGCTCAGCGTAGACAGCGCATCGGCATCCAGATTGCGGGTTAGCGATTTATCCCCTGCTAATGGTTGTTCCGAGAGTGACGTTTGCGCCTGCCACGTACCAGGCAAATCCTGTAACGTACGCGCGGCAAGGAACAACGCATTATTTTCCTGCGTCGAGAGCCAGCGCTGTCCAAAGGCCTGTTCTGACAACGTGTTCAGCAGCGTATTCTGCACGTCAGGTTTGATCTTGTTCTCTTCGAGCAAGGCCAGCATCAACGCGTTATCCCGTAACGCACTGCCGTAATCCGCCATCCACTGTTGCGTATCGCGGCGCGGTGTATTCAGGGCCAGCGTCAACGCCTGTTCACTGCGATTGGCATCGCCCATATTTTTCAGCGCGATCCCCAGTTGTAACAGCGGTAAACCAGAGGCTGCTTGCGCACGACGCTCCCAGATCTCACGCAATGCGCCGAGCGGAGCTTTTTGCTGATGTGCCAGAACCAACGCGGCGTAGGCTTGTACGGCAAACCGGCTTGCTGAAGAGTCGTCGGTATAGCGAATCGACATCATGCCCGGATCCTGCAAATAGCGCAGTAGCCGCTCGTTGCCCCGGTTAATCACCTCTACCGGGACACTGTAGCCCTGTTCATTTGCCCGGACGAGGAAATCCATGACATACGCGGTCAGCCAGTACTCTTCCGACCCGTTTTTATCCCACAGCGCAAAACCGCCGTTATCACGCTGCATCTGCACTAAACGGGAAATCCCAATATCAACTGCCGCGCGACGTTTTTCATCGCTGTCGCCCACAATACCTAACGCCTTCAATTGCGCAGCGTTGGTGTATAAGGATGGGAACAACCCGCTCGCCGTTTGCTCCAGACAACCGTAAGGGTACGCTTTCAGTTCGCGGATATAGCGCGCCAGGTTTAGCGGCGGCTTACCGCTGAACAGCAGTTGCCCCTGCATCGTCACAGGGGAGAAATTGATCAGTTCTTCGCCCGGAAGCTGCCAGGTCGCGCCCGGCTGAAGTGCGACACCGTTATTAACGGTTTGCGCCGGGAACGCCGGACGCACGCCAATCTTCCACTGTTTATGCTGAACAGGCAGCGTTTCACCCGGTAAAGTCAGACCGCTAATTTCTGCCTGAATTTCGCCATCGCCAAAACCCTCCCGCGCGCGCACCGGAATAAACAGCGTAGTCCTTACGCCTGGCGCCAGATTTACCGGCGCGGGATCTTGCCCCATCAGCTCCAGTAAACCATTGGCCGCGAGCTTAATATTCAGCGTTTGCGGTTTGTCAGTCAGGTTAGTCACGTCCAGCGTCAGGCGCGAGGTATCGCCTCCCGCCAGAAAACGCGGCATATTCAGTTCAGCAATCACCGGCGCCGCAACAATCACTTTGCTTTCGCTGCTGCCAAAGTCATCCGTCGTCCAGGCCTGCGCCATTACCCGCAGCTCGCCGTTGAAATCACCAATAGGTAACGTCACCGTACCTTCGCCCTGCTCGTTAAGCGTGACCGGCAGCGCCTGTTGCGCCACGATATTGACGTGATTAACCGGTGGCTTACCGCCGCGTTTTAATTCATCGCCATCACCACCAAAGCGCAGCGCCGCCAGGCGTCCTTGCCCTTCGATCACCTGGCCGTAAATATCATAAATATCTGCGCCATAGCGTTTTTGCCCGAAAAACGCCTGCCACGGATCCGGCGTGGCGTAATCGGTAATGTTTAGCACCCCGCTATCAACGGCAGAGACCAGCACGTTAACCTGTTTTGGTACGTCGCCATTTTTGACGCTGGCTTTAATCTTGACGGTCAACGGCTGGTTTGGACGTATTTTCGCCGGGTTTTCCAGCGCCAGCGCCAGACGACGGTTTTCGTCACCTAACGGCAAATGCAGTAAACCGACCGCCCGTTTTGGCGTTGCCGAACGGGACTTGTCGCCAGGACGAACCACCAGCGCACTAAGATACAAATCGTGGCGATTCCAGGTTTTATCGATTGGGATGGAGATATCAAGACCATCCGCCGGTACGTCTATTTCTTGCCACCACAGCGGGCCTTCGCTGGATTCCACCATCGCATAACCTTTGCCAGCAGCGGGAGCGGCAACGTGCAGCTTCATGGTATCACCGGGACGATAGCTGGGTTTGTCCAGTTTCAGCGTCACGCGATCGGGACGCACAGCCCCACTGCCGTCGCTGTTATCCTGCCAGCTATAACCGGCCCAGAAGCGTACGCTGCTCACCGCATCATTCGGAGCTTTCACTTCCAGACGATAGGCGCCCCACTCAACCGGGAAGCTGACTTTACCGGTTTCATCGGCCTTAAGATCCAGGGTCTGCTCACCTTCAACCAGATCCTTTTGATCGAACTGTGATTGCCAGCCCTCGCCTTCAGACCAGTTCCAGTAATAATCTCGTCGCTCGCGGATCAAACGCACCTGCAAACCGGACACCGCTTTTTTCTCGCCTTGCGCATCGGCATACACAATGTCGAAAGCGGCGTTGCTGTTTTCATCAACGATAGGCTGATTCACGGTGGTATCGGTGCGGTAGTCATAGACGGCTTTCGCTGCAAACTGCGGACGAATGCCCGGCAGCGTATCCGCGGGCCAGATGGCTTGCTCAACCCGACGCGTCACCGGGCGCCCCCCCGACTCCAGCAGACTGGCTTGCAAAACCACCTGTAACGGGGAATGCGTCTCCTGCCACTGGCTGTTGGTGGTCACTTCGCCGCGTCCGTGGTCATCCAGCGTGAGCTGAACTTCATCGAGGCTGCGGGAAAGGTTTTCTTCGGCGATATTCCCAAACTGGAAGCCCGGCAATGCCTGAACGGCATCTCGTAATGGACGCAGATAAAGCTGCCCTTGCAGAGCATTACCGCTAGCGGGCGCGCCGTACAGGTAGTAGCCCACCACCGAGAACTTCACTTCATCAGTTGGTGCCACCGGGATCTTATTGGCGGAGAGATTGAGCGCCATCCGCTCAGGCATAAAATCTTCGACGTGGAAATCCCACATCCGCGACTGGTTATCACCGGTATTAGCCCGAATATGCCACATACCCGTTGGCGCGTTGGTGTCCAGCGGCCAGCTAAAGCGGTACAGACCGTTCTCCGGCTGGCTAACCACCGAGCGTAACACTTGTCCGTCGGGCTTCACGACCTCCAGCTTCACCGGTTGGTCGGGCAACGTTTTGCCATCGCTGTCACGCAGTAATCCGTTGAGGATCACCGTTTCGCCGGGACGATAGAGATCGCGTGGGCCGAACATAAAGAACTGCTTGCTGTATCCCGGCGCACCGGCAATATCAAATTCAGCCAGATCCAACGCCGGGAGCTTCAGATCCAGCAGCGTGGTTTGCCCGTCTTTGCGGGCCAGCAATAAAGCCGCGTCTTTATCAGTCTCCAGTTTGACATGACCCTGAGCGTCGCTGGTAGCCTGCGCCAACGTCTGTCCTTTTTCATTGAGTAACGTGACCTCAATCCCCTGCTGCGCGGCGCCGTTTTCCAGGCTCTGCGTAAAGACATCCAGTTGATTATGGTAACGGTGTGCAGACACACCAATATCGCTGAGCGTGAACAGCGTAGCGGCATTACTGTAGTTGTATTGTCCAGCCTGATTCATCACCGCGATGTAAACACCTGCTTGCTGCAACGGCTTGATATCGCTCAGTGGCAACAGCAGCTTCTCACGGGTGTTGCGCGCAGGATTGAGGTCAAAGCGTCCGGTATACACCAGTTCCGCCATTTTCAGCAGATTGTCAGATTCCCAGTTAGTCAACGAATTGCGGTATTCCCACTGGCTGACAAACGCACCGAGCGACTCAGGCTTCACGCGAAAGAAGTTCACATCTACGCTATTAACGTTAAGGGCCATCACCGGCAGCCCTTCAATCACTTTTCCCGGCAGCAGCGAACCGCGACTGGCAAACCCTACGCTTGGCTGGACGTCGCGAGTGGTAATGTTTTTTTCATAATCAATAGCGAACGTCGCTTTATTCAGCGCCAGCAAATCACGCTCAATGGTAACGACCAGTTCCCGGTTAGGTTCCAGATGGCGTAAGCGTAGCTCTTTCAGATTTGGCGCCAGCTCCCAGGCACCATCCACTTTGCCGTTTTTTTTATCAACAACGTGCACGACGCGGGAAAAATCTTGTTCCGGATCGAGGGGAATGGAGAAGGTCAACACGAGCGTTGCCGCACCGTCGAGCTGGACCTCTGAGGCATCCAGCAGCGTCAGCGACTTGCCCTGGCTTTGCTGCATCAGTTTTTGTAATTGAGCCTTATCTTTTGCTGGCGCTGTCTGTGGCGCAGGCGCATCAGGCTTCGCAGCCGTCGGTGATTTTTCGTTATTATTATCGCACCCGACCAGTGCCAGCATCAGCATGCAGGCCGCTACGCGTAAATGTTTCATTTTTCATCCCTGGCCGTAGTGGCCCGTTAGCTACGTAGAACAACTATTATGCGTCAGATTTCCGGCGGTGGAAGTCAGTAACTGAACAACGTTGTCTTAATTTTAGTGATTAATGTGGATTCACCTGACAAATCAGCCTGTTTTACTTGTCGCTTTACGGTAAACATCCGACAATTTGCCAAAACCTGGTAAAAATGGAGATGCCTATGACCACCGCCTTCTTTGTCGCTGCCGACTGGCTTGCCGAACACATTGACGACCCGGAAATACAAATTCTTGATGCCCGGATGGCACCTCCAGGACAGGAAGATCGCGATGTTGGCGAGGAGTATCGTGCGGGCCATATTCCTGGCGCAGTCTTTTTTGATATTGAAGCGCTTTCAGATCATACCTCACCGCTACCGCATATGATGCCACGCCCGGAAGCTTTTGCCGTTGCGATGCGCGAGCTGGGCGTTGATCAAGATAAGCATCTGGTTATCTACGATGACGGTAATCTGTTTTCCGCGCCACGCGCATGGTGGATGCTGCGGACATTTGGCGTCGAAAATGTCTCCATTCTGGCGGGCGGTCTGGCAGGCTGGAAGCGCGATGATCTAATGCTCAAGGAAGGCGATGAGGATTTGCCTGAAGGTGAATTTAACGTGGCCTTTACGCCTGGCGCTGTTGTGCGTGTTACCGATGTACTGCTGGCCAGTCATGAAAAAACCGCACAGATTGTCGATGCGCGACCGGCTGCGCGTTTTAACGCAGAAGTTGACGAACCTCGTCCTGGCCTGAAGCGTGGTCATGTGCCCGGTGCGCTTAATGTACCGTGGACAGAATTGGTTCGTGACGGCGAGCTGAAAACTACCGACGAACTGGATGCTATTTTCTTCAGCCACGGCGTGAGCTTTGACCGCCCGATTATCGCCAGCTGTGGCTCCGGCGTAACGGCTGCCGTGGTGGTGCTGGCACTTGCCACGCTGGGCGTTTCTAACGTCGCATTGTATGACGGCGCATGGAGCGAGTGGGGTGCTCGCAACGATTTACCGGTAGAACCATCTGAGGCTAAATAAAATCTGATTTATTCATCTTTTTCGTCCACAAAAAAACCGCTCAAATGAGCGGTTTTTTTGTGCTGGTCCGGTTCGCGGCCTTTCCAGCAGGCTATGTCACCATAGCAATGCAAGCGTACATCAGGGGGCAAATAGTCCCTTTTAAGGGAGTGAATGTCAAGTTAATTAGCTGCGAAACTATTCACTATTTGAGGTATTATCTTTTCCGGCCCTTTTCGCCGCCTCGCAAGCGGGCACTGGTTTCAGGAAAGGATGTCCCATGGCCGTATAAGCAAGCGTACATCAGTGCTTGCTATCACGGCATTATCGCCAGTGGTGCTGTCGTGATGCGGTCTTCGCATGGACCGCGCAATGAAGATACGATACTTCTGTATCGTGCTTGTTGTATCTGGTGCATTGTGTCTTCACGGTGATCAGAGTTACTCAGGTAATTCTGCACGCATGACGCTCAGCGCCCAGAGCAAGTAAGCCTGGTAGCCGCCTTTCGGGGCGGCTTTCCTTCACTCAGATAATCCGATTCTGTTTAAAGTCGCGCAGGAAACCGCCCCAGCGACGTTCATAGAACGGTGCGATGTGCTCAGTGATAAAGTGGCTCACGCCCTTCTCACCTTTCCTCACCTGGCAAATATCAATCGGTTCATCACCCGGTAACGTATCCGTTGCAACACTCCCCGTGGCATGAATAATCTCTTCAATATCGCCATCCGCTTCAATGCCAATCAGCAGGTTGGGTTGGGCATCCGGACTTTCTTTGATCGAGCAGAGAAACGCACGTTTTACCGGCTTAATGGTTTTAAACAGCGTAGTCAGCGAGTCAATCATCTGCGCCGGAGGTTCAGCGACTTCAGAGAGGAGCAGCGATTCACCGCCTTCCAGTACTTCCTGGGTGCTGAGCGGATTCCCTTCTTCCCCCATCAGCAGGCTGATTTCACGCGGCATAAATTCTTTGCCGGTCGGCAGTTTTGCGTTGAGAAACAGCGTTTCGCCGAGCGTCATTTCAAACAATGTACGCACCGGCATGACGACAAATGCCTGCTCATCTTCAACCGCCTGCTGCAGAGCTTCCAGGGAGGTGAAGAACGGGATCACGGTCGTGCCGTCTTCTTTTTCCCAGTGCTGAAGATCGAGGGCGCTGTCTTCAACCACCGCCTCGCCTTCTGCGGCTGTACCCGGCACCCAGACGGTAGACTCCAGTAAAGTACGGAAAAATGCCGGACGATGCGCAGGCTCTGTCGCCGCTTGCTCCAGCAGGGTTTCTAATTCGTTTTTCGTTTCGGACATAGAGATCACAAATTATGTATATGGGTTGTAGGCCTGATAAGACGCACGGCGTCGCCATCAGGCAAAATACCGGGTGGCACTTCGCTTACCCGGCCTACAAAAACACCGTTCAGGCAATCAGCAGATTTGCAATCGTGCGCACACCCAGACCAGTTGCGCCCGCAGACCACTGCTCAACTGGCGCTTTGCGATAGGTTGCAGAGCAGTCGATGTGCAACCAGCCTTGCTGATAGTTTTCCACGAAATGGGACAGGAAACCCGCCGCGGTGCTAGCACCCGCCGGATAGGCCGCACTGCCGGTATTATTCAGCTCGGCAAAGTTAGACGGCAGTTGGCTACGGTGGAACTCTGCCAACGGCAGACGCCAGAACGGCTCGTTTTCTTGCGCCGCACTTGCCAGTAGACGGGCAGCCAGTTGATCGTCAAAGCTAAACAGCGCATGGTAATCGTTGCCCAGCGCAGTTTTCGCCGCGCCGGTCAGCGTCGCAGCATCAATGATCAATTCTGGTTTTTGCGCGCTGGCGTCAATCAGTCCATCGGCCAGTACCAGACGCCCTTCGGCATCGGTATTCATCACTTCAACTTTTTTACCGTTGCGATAGTGAATAATATCGCCGAGCTTAAAGGCGTTGCCGCTGATCAGGTTATCCGCGCAGCACAGATACAGCTTCACGCGCTTGTTCAGACCACGGGTGATGGCGAACGCCAGCGCGCCGGTCACCGTTGCCGCACCGCCCATATCAGACTTCATCGAGTCCATAAATGCGCTTTGCTTGATGCTGTAACCGCCGGAGTCAAAAGTAATTCCCTTACCCACCAGGCAGGCATAAACCGGGGCTTCTTTATCGCCAGTTGGATTGTAATCCAGCGCCAGCAGCACCGGAGGACGTTCGGAGCCACGACCTACGGTATGCAATCCCATGTAGTTCTGCTCGCGCAGATCTTCGCCTTTAGTGATGCGGTAAGAGACGTTATCGCAGGCAACAGAGCACAGCAGGTCTACTGCGCGTTGCGCCAGCTGTTCCGGGCCCAGCTCTTCTGCCGGGGCGTTAATGGTATCGCGCACCCAGTCAATAATTTTCAGGCGGTTATCCAGCTCTTTGCGCTGCGCCTCATCCAGAGCGGCCCACTCAACTTTGCGGGTGCCTTTTGGCCCCTTGTAGCCCTGCCAGAACGCCCAGCTACGTTCGGTATCCCAGCCTTCACCGTCCAGTTGGACATGTTTAATACCCAGGCCGTCAATTTTACGGGCGGCGCGCTGGATAAGGCCGAGGCCATCTTTTCCGTTCAGGTGCAGGGTAATGCCATCATTATTAATGCTGTATGTCGCCTTTTCACCCCAGCGGGCATCAGCGGGTTGCGTGGAAAGCGTAATTTTCATGGCTTCTGTCATTTTATTTATCCTTATTTTCGCGCATACAGGAAAACGGGCCACCCGTGGGCAGCCCGTTGACTTATTCGGCTTCGTCCAGCCAGACCAGCAAAATGGCCTCAAGGATTTTTTCGTTCGATGCCTGTGGATCATCATCGAACTCTTCCAGGTCACAGATCCACTGGTGCAGATCGGTGAAACGAACGGTCTTGGGGTCGAGATCGGGGAACGCGTCGTACAGCGCCTCGCCGATTTCACGGCTATCGGTCCACTTCAGTCCCATACTACCCTCTGTTAATGCTCACGTGCATGATTGATTGTGTAACGTGGGATTTCGACCACTAAATCGTCCTCGGTGACACGTGCCTGACAGCTTAAACGGCTCTCCGGCTCCAGTCCCCAGGCTTTATCCAGCATGTCGTCTTCTTCTTCTGTGCTTTCCGGCAAAGAATCAAAACCTTCACGTACGATGCAGTGGCAGGTTGTGCAGGCACAGGATTTTTCACAGGCGTGTTCAATCTCGATACCGTTACGCAGGGCAACGTCAAGAATGGTTTCGCCGGTCTCAGCTTCCAGAACTGCGCCATCGGGACAGAGATCCTGATGAGGCAAAATAACAATCTTTGGCATATTAAACCTCGTCCACGGAATGGCCTTTCAGCGCGCTACGGACGGATTTGTCCATGCGGCGAGCGGCGAATTCCTGGGTTTGTTTGTCTACGTTTTTAATGGCTTGTTCTATCGCGTCAACATCGTCACCCTGTGCAACCTCGCTCAAATGCGCGGCAGCGGTGTCGATAGCCTGACGTTCTGCGGCGCTTAACAGCGCGGCATCAGCGTTCAACGCACCGGATAAACTTTCCAGTACGCGTGCCGCTTCGACTTTCTGTTCTGCCAGCATACGGGCTTTAACGTCCTGCTCGGCAAAACTCATCGAATCCTGAATCATGGAGGCGATTTCACTGTCGGTCAGACCGTAGGACGGTTTAACCTGAATTGAGGACTCAACGCCGGTGGATTTTTCCATAGCGGTGACGCTCAGCAGGCCATCGGCGTCCACCTGGAAGGTCACGCGGATGTGTGCGCCGCCAGCTGGCAATGCCGGGATGCCGCGCAGCGCAAAACGCGCCAGTGAACGGCAGTCCTGCACCAGCTCACGCTCGCCTTGCATTACGTGAATGGACATCGCGGTTTGGCCATCTTTAAAGGTGGTAAAGTCCTGCGCGCGCGCCACCGGAATCGTGGTGTTACGTGGGATCACTTTCTCCACCAGACCGCCCATGGTTTCCAGTCCCAGGGACAGCGGGATAACGTCCAGCAGCAGCATTTCGCTGTCCGGTTTATTTCCGACCAGAATATCTGCCTGGATTGCCGCACCAATAGCGACCACTTTGTCCGGGTCAATAGAAGTCAGCGGCGTACGGCCAAAAAATTCACCGACGCGTTCACGCACCAATGGCACGCGAGTTGAACCACCGACCATCACCACTTCCAGCACATCCTGCGGCTCCACGCCCGCATCTTTCAGCGCGCGACGGCAGGCCAGCAGCGTACGCTTGACCAGTGCGGAAATGAGTTCATTAAAGGTTTCACGGGTGATTTCACCCTGCCATCCCGCCACGTTAACCGTTACAGAATCAGCGTCGCTAAGCGCGATTTTCGCTGCAATAGCAGCATCCAGCAGTTCGCGCTGTACGCGGTTATCGCTACGGTCGGCCACGCCAGCCTGCTCGCGAATATAATCGGCCAGCAGATGGTCAAAATCGTCGCCGCCGAGCGCGGAATCACCGCCGGTCGCCAGCACTTCAAACACGCCGCGGCTCAGACGCAGAATAGAAATATCAAAAGTACCGCCGCCAAGATCGTAGACCGCAATCACGCCTTCCTGACCGGAGTCCAGACCATAGGCAATCGCTGCTGCGGTCGGTTCGTTCAACAGACGCAATACGTGCAGGCCCGCCAGACGCGCGGCGTCTTTGGTCCCCTGACGCTGTGCATCGTCAAAGTAAGCCGGAACGGTGATTACCACGCCATCCAGTTCGCCGGACAGTGATTCGGTTGCCCGCGCGGCCAGCGCTTTCAGAATATCCGCGGAGACGCGCACCGGATTAAGCAATCCGGCAGCGGTTTCAATCATCGGCAAGCCGTTTTCGCTTGCCTGGAACGTATATGGCAGATGCGGGTAACGCGCCTGGATATCCGCCAGAGAGCGGCCCATCATGCGTTTTACCGAACTGACGGTGTTTGCCGTATCCAGCGCAGCATTGGCGCGGGCATCGTAACCGACAGAATAACCCTGCTGCTGATAGTGAACCACTGACGGCAACAGGTGGCGACCTTCATGGTCTGCCAACGTTTCGGCCTGGCCGCTGCGTACGGTCGCAACCAGGGAGTTGGTGGTGCCTAAATCGATACCTACCGCCAGACGACGCTGGTGCGGCGCGGCGCTCAGACCAGGCTCACTAATTTGTAATAAGGCCATTTTCGCTTCCGGAAATTAAAAATCGAGCAGTTTTTCTTCGAGTTGTTCTGCACTGCTTCGCAGTTTATCGAGAAAACGCAGCTTACGCACGGTATCTGCCGCTGCGTCCCACGTCTCGCTATCCAGCTGTTCCACCATCAGTTGATG
This sequence comes from Citrobacter sp. Cf125, assembly GCF_030333935.1. NCBI lineage: Bacteria > Pseudomonadati > Pseudomonadota > Gammaproteobacteria > Enterobacterales > Enterobacteriaceae > Citrobacter > Citrobacter sp. Cf125. Next base: position 1,248,348 of record NZ_JAOWEY010000022.1, read on the forward strand.
ACGAACGTTATACATTTCGCTGACGCGCTGCATAAACGCATCTAAACGTTGACTGTCTTTTGCCTGTTCAATTTCGTCCAGCTCTTCCCGCAGCTCCAGTTGTTCCATCAGGAACGCGGTATCGCGCACCGTGTGCTGCTCGCTGCGGATATCAAAGCCGTGTAAAGACAATAAGTATTCGGCGCGCATCAAAGGATGACGCAGCGTTTGCCAGGCCTGGTTGATCGTGGCGGACTGCGAAACCGCAGCAAGTTGTTCCGCCTGGGAACCGCTGGCAAATTTATCAGGATGATACTGACGTTGTAGATCCTGAAAACGTAGGCTCAGCGCCTGAGTATCGAGCTGATAACGGGCCGGCAAGCCAAAGAGGGTGAAGTAGTCCATAACATTCTCAGGGCATCGATTCTCTGTTGTTCACGGGAGCAAAACCAGAGAGTCAGGTAAAACAAACCCCACGCGCAGGCGACCACGGTGGGGTTATCGGTAAGCGCGTTACACGTGGAAGCTTTCGCCGCATCCACATTCGTCTTTCACGTTCGGGTTAGTAAACTTAAACCCTTCGTTCAGACCTTCTTTGACGAAGTCTAACTGCGTACCGTCGAGGAATTGCAGGCTCTTACCGTCGACCACAACTTTAACGCCTTTGTCTTCAAACACGGTATCTTCAGCCGCCGGCTCGTCAACAAATTCCAGTACATAGGCCATACCTGAGCAGCCGGAGGTTCTCACGCCCAGACGCAGACCAAACCCTTTACCGCGGTTTGCCAGGAAGGTATTTACACGCGCTGCTGCACTGTCGCTTAAGGTAATCGACATAATAAAACCTCAACTCTTAATTATTTTGCTTCACGTTTGCTTTTGTAATCCGCAATCGCGGCTTTAATCGCGTCTTCAGCCAGAATAGAGCAGTGAATTTTCACCGGTGGCAGTTCAAGCTCGTCGGCGATATCGGTGTTTTTAATCGCCTGTGCTTCGTCCAGAGATTTCCCTTTTACCCATTCGGTAACCAGAGAGCTGGAAGCAATAGCGGAACCGCAGCCGTAAGTCTTGAAACGCGCATCTTCAATGATACCTTCATTGTTGACTTTAATCTGCAACTTCATCACGTCGCCACAGGCTGGTGCACCCACCATGCCGCTGCCCACGTTCTCGTCGCTGTTGTCAAAAGAACCCACGTTACGTGGATTCTCATAATGATCGATTACTTTTTCGCTGTAAGCCATGCTGAATTCTCCTTATCGGTACCGATTAGTGATGTGACCATTCAATGCTGTTCAGATCCACGCCCTGTTTGTACATTTCCCACAGCGGAGAAAGGTCACGCAGGCGGCCGATGGAGTTGCGAACCAGATTAATGGCGTAGTCAATCTCTTCTTCGGTAGTGAAACGACCTAAAGAGAAACGAATTGAGCTATGTGCCAGCTCGTCGGTCATCCCCAGCGCGCGCAGCACGTAGGATGGCTCCAGGCTTGCAGAAGTACATGCAGAACCGGAGGATACAGCCAGATCTTTCAGCGCCATAATCAGCGATTCGCCTTCAACATAGTTGAAGCTAACGTTGAGAATGTTCGGTGCGCCCTGCTCGAGATCGCCGTTAAGATACACTTCTTCCATATCTTTCACGCCGTCCCACAGACGGTTACGCAGACTGCGCAGGCGCGCCATCTCGGTTTCCATCTCTTCTTTAGCGATACGGTAAGCTTCACCCATGCCGACGATCTGGTGCACAGGCAGCGTACCGGAACGCATACCGCGCTCGTGACCGCCGCCGTGCATCTGCGCTTCAATACGAATACGCGGTTTACGACGCACGTACAGCGCACCGATACCTTTCGGACCATAGATTTTGTGGCCGGAGAAGGACATCAGATCAACTTTCAGTTGGCTCAGATCGATAGGCAGTTTGCCCACGCTCTGGGTCGCATCAACGTGATAGATGATGCCGCGCGCACGGCACATTTCGCCGATAGTCGCGATATCCTGCACCACGCCGATTTCGTTATTCACGTGCATGATGGACACGAGGATGGTGTCGTCACGCATTGCCGCTTCAAGTTCTTTCAGGTCAATAATGCCGTTACGCTGCGGGGCGAGGTAGGTGACTTCAAATCCTTCGCGCTCCAGCTGACGACAGGTGTCCAGCACGGCTTTGTGTTCGGTTTTGCTGGTGATGATGTGCTTGCCTTTTTTCTGATAAAAGTTGGCTGCACCTTTAATCGCCAGGTTATCGGATTCAGTCGCACCGGAAGTAAAGACGATTTCACGCGGGTCAGCGCCCACGAGGTCAGCAATCTGGTTACGGGCGATATCTACCGCCTCTTCAGCCTGCCAGCCGAAACGGTGTGAACGAGACGCTGGGTTACCAAAGTTTCCGTCCAGGGTCAGACACTGCATCATTTTCTCGGCAACACGCGGGTCCACCGGCGTGGTTGCGGAGTAGTCGAGATAGATCGGTAATTTCATTGCTCTATAAACTCCGTACATCGCTTCAATGCAAGGAATCAGGCAACCGGCTGGATGTACGACCGAGTTAACGGGGTGTGTAGCACCCCGGCCTGATTCTAAAATACTTTTATTATGCGCGTAACTTAACGTCGATCGCGTCTTGTGCACGATTAGTGCGTGGAGCGTCATGCGTGTGCTGGCGACCAGACACATCCAGGACCTCCTGATTATTCACCAGTTCGCCCAACGTAATGTTGTTGAGGAAACCGGTCAGACGATCGCTCAGATCGCGCCACAGCGCGTGGGTCAGGCATTTATCGCCGCCCTGACAACCGCCCTTGCCCTGGCAACGGGTCGCATCTACAGACTCGTCCACAGCGCTGATTACTTCACCTACTGCGATGCTGCCGGCATCTTTACCCAGCAGATACCCGCCGCCTGGTCCACGTACGCTGGAAACCAGACCGTTTTTACGCAAACGGGAAAACAGCTGCTCCAGATATGACAGGGAAATTCCCTGACGTTCAGAAATATCAGCCAACGGTACCGGGCCCGTTTCGGAGTTGAGCGCAACGTCCAACATTGCGGTCACGGCATAACGCCCTTTTGATGTCAGTCTCATGTCTTACTTAGCCTCAAACTCGCCCCTGCCCGGGGTTTTTTATTGTAAAATGGGGGTATTGCATAGCAGGGGCAAGTCTGACATTCCCGACTAAATCAGTCAACTATTTACTTGACTAATTTAGTCAGGTATTTAACCTTCAGTGCCATTTTTACTTGCCGGAGGCGTTACGTTTACTTGCCTTTATTCTGTTGCTCAATTGAAGCTAAAATTCCGCGCAAAATGTTCAGCTCCTGGCTCTCAGGACGCGCACGCGTAAACAGACGGCGCAGCTTGTTCATCACCTGCCCCGGATGCCCTTCACGGATAAATCCGGTCGACAGCAGCGTTTGTTCCAGATGACCGTAAAAACGCTCTAAATCATCGACCAGCGGATACTCAGCTTCTTCGTATTCTGCGGTCTTCTCACTTTCCTGCGTTGCCAGCCAGGCCATGCGCACTTCATAAGAGATGACCTGCACCGCCATCGCCAGGTTCAGCGAACTGTATTCCGGGTTCGCGGCAATAGCGACGTGGTAATGGCACTTCTGCAGTTCTTCATTCGTCAGGCCAACACGTTCACGACCAAACACCAGCGCTACGGGCGAATTCGTCGCTTCAGAGACGCTTTTTAAACCGCATTCACGCGGATCCAGCATCGGCCACGGTAGCGTACGGGAGCGCGCACTGGTGCCTACTACCAGGCTGCAACCTGCCAGCGCTTCATCGAGAGTATCGACAATCTGCGCGCTGCCGATTACATCACTGGCACCTGCCGCCAGAGCGATGGCCTGAGAGTCCGGTTTAACCAGTGGATTTACCAGCCACAGATTGGTTAAACCCATGGTTTTCATTGCGCGGGCTACAGAGCCCATGTTGCCAGTGTGAGAGGTTTCCACCAGCACGATTCGAATATTTTGCAGCATTGTATTTCTTCGGCTAAAGATTATTCGGGCATATTATCATAAAACGAAGACATATTCCGAACTCGCTGCTATACTCTGCGCCGTTTTCCCGTTCTTTAACATCCAGTGAGAGAGACCGATGCATCCGATGCTGACCATCGCCGTGCGCGCAGCGCGCAAGGCGGGTAATGTAATTGCCAAACACTACGAAACTCCAGACTCTGTAGAAACCAGCCAGAAAGGCAGCAATGATTTCGTGACTAACGTCGATAAAGCCGCCGAAGCGATTATTATCGAAACTATTCGCAAATCTTACCCACAGCACACCATCATCACCGAAGAAAGCGGTGAGCACGCAGGTGAAGATCAGGATGTTCAATGGGTTATCGATCCACTGGATGGCACTACCAACTTCGTAAAACGTCTGCCGCACTTCGCGGTATCTATCGCAGTACGCATTAAAGGCCGTACTGAAGTCGCCGTTGTTTACGATCCAATGCGTAACGAACTGTTCACCGCCACTCGCGGCCAGGGCGCACAGCTGAACGGCTATCGTCTGCGTGGCAGCACCGCCCGCGATCTGGACGGCACCATCATCGCCACCGGTTTCCCGTTCAAAGCGAAGCAGCACGCCGCTTCTTACATGAAAATTCTTGGCAAAATGTTTACCGAGTGCGCTGACTTCCGCCGCACAGGTTCTGCTGCGCTGGATCTGGCTTACGTTGCCGCTGCGCGCGTTGACGGTTACTTCGAAATCGGTCTGAAACCATGGGATTTCGCAGCAGGTGAGCTGATTGCACGTGAAGCTGGCGCACTGGTTTGCGACTTCACCGGTGGTCATAACTACCTGGCAACCGGCAACATCGTTGCAGGTAACCCGCGCGTTGTTAAAGCCATGCTGGCTAACATGCGTGACGAACTGAGCGATGCGCTGAAGCGTTAATCTGCTGTGGTGCCGGATGCGACGCTTTCGCGTCTTATCCGGCCTACAAGTCATACCATTCCGCTCACTAATCTAAAATGGTCTTATCCCTCGCCCTACCGGCACCGCGCTCATCCACATCACTACCGCAGCAACAATAAGCACTGCACCTCCGGCTAACGCCAGCGTCGTCCAGCCAATCTGTCGCCACAGTACCGGCGCTTTATGCCCGCTAATTTTCACCGCCAATGAGCGAAAGCTATGTACCAGCAAAGCCAGTGACGTAATCGTCAAAGAGGTTCCTGCCGCCATCGCCAACGCCGACGCCATACCCCAGCTAAAGACGCCAACCACTTTACTGAACAGCAGCACCATAATTGCGCCAGAGCAGGGACGCATGCCCATAGAGAGAATAATCATCAACCGGGCGCGCCAGTCATCGCCGCTTTGCAGTTGTTCCGGGTTGGGCAAATGCTGATGCCCGCAGCCGCAGCCCTCGTGATGCACATGGTGCGGCGTAAAGGCGGTGAATTTCGGGCGCATCAGCAGCTGGCGCAATTTCTTTAGTGCACGGACACACAATAAAACGCCCAACACGCCAACCAGCGCATAACTTCCTTTCTCCAGCCAGAAACTGCTCATATGCAGCTGTCGGGCAGGCAGTTGCAGCACCGTGAGGACTACAACCACCAGTCCTATTGCCACCAGCCCCTGCAATAGGGAAGACGCCAGCGTCAGCCCAATGCTCGACTTGAGCTTCGACGGATGCGTCGCAAGCCAGGTCGTGATGACGATTTTGCCGTGCCCCGGCCCCAATGCGTGCAATACCCCATATATAAAGCTAAACAACAGCAGAGATCCGCCCGCACGTGTGGGGTTCGCGGCAACCGCTTTCAGCAACCCGCTCATCTGCTGGTTAACGTCGCGCTGCCAGACGACACTGTGCATCATTACCTGAGGCCAGGCTTGCCACAACCACAGCCCCCCGCCTGTCGCCAGCAACAAAAAGACCGCCAGCGGCCATAGCGTGAGCCAACGGCGTCTGGCTGCGCGTTGTTGATAAACTACTGACATTGCAGCGTCACCGTCTGTGCAAACTGTTTACCCAACTCCATATCCTCCGGCGGTGCGTCTTCTTTATCCAGCGACTGCGCAAAACTCAACATGTGTTCATTCGGCGTCGGCGTATGCATTGAAATATGGCATTGCTGGCTTATGGTCTGCGAAAGCCGGGCGTCGCTGTCTTTGTCATAGCTCATATCGACGTAGTAGGTCGGATCGAAGGTTGAAATAGTATATTTTTGACCGCTCAGTGGTTGAGCTTCGGCCAGCGGCAGAACGAACGTCAGCACCGCCTGGTGTTCTTCACGCGCCATGCCATATTCCGTCGGTCTGTTTTTAAACTTTACCTTTTTCCCATCGTGCCACACTTCGGTGAAATAGTGCTGCCCGAGAACGTTGGCCATCACTTCCGCCGCCAGTTTTTTCCAAATTTCATCACCAGGTTTAGCATCCCCCGCGTCGTAAAGCAGATCCGCCGACGTGATTTCATCCATCGTCCAGCGCATTTTTAGCGCGACGAACCGATCATTTTCGCTCACAACTTCGGTTTTCAGATGAATAAAGCTGTGGGGATGCGCACCTGCGCCAAAAGACAGGACAGCGAGAAACAACGTCATAATGATACGTTTAACGCCTTGCATGAGTTCTCCACGATAAAAATCAACACCGCCACAAATAATGATGCCGTATTTGGCGCAAGTGTGCCGAGGATACCATTGAACGAAAAAAAGTTGAGCACCCTTTTCCGGTATCGATTCAGTTCTCAATTTCGCTAATTTCTTCTTCGGGAAATTCCACCCAAACACCTTTTCGGCGTCAAATCTTAAGTTAAATGATAACAAAATGTTAATTAAAAGTTTCATTTTAATGTTTTATTAACACTTAATTTGAATGCCTGAATCTAAAATCATGTAAATTTAACCAATTATTAACCACTTTATTTCCATAAAATAACAATAATGGGCATATATCACATTCTACAAACTTATGATTCATTCCCTCTTCCATTCGTTGTTAACTTCACGCCGTGACATGTCCTGCCCCCTACGAAAGGTACAACTATGAAATTCAAACTCGCATTACTCAGTGCAACCCTGGTTTCTGCATGCATGTTGTCCGGCACGTCCTTTGCGGCGGAAAAATATGAAATTGCTGTGGTTGCAAAGGTCACCGGTATTCCCTGGTTTAACCGCATGGAAACCGGCGTTAACGAAGCAGCAAAAAAACTGGATGTGAACGCTTACCAGACCGGTCCATCTACGCCGGATCCGGCACAGCAGGTCAAAGTGATTGAGGATCTGATCGCCAAAAACGTCAACGCAATCATCGTGGTACCGAACGATGCCAAGGTTCTTGAGCCAGTACTGAAAAAAGCGCGCGATAAAGGCATTGTGGTCCTGACGCACGAATCCCCGGACGAGCAAATCGGTCAGTGGGATATCGAAACCATCGATAGTGAAAAATACGCACAAGCCAACGTCGATGAGTTAGCGAAAAATATGGGCGGCAAAGGCGGGTATGCAATCTATGTTGGTTCGCTGACGGTCCCACTGCATAACGCGTGGGCGGATTATGCAATTAAGTACCAGAAAGAAAAATATCCGGAAATGTTCGAGGTCACTTCACGCCTGCCGGTCGCGGAAAGCATTGATAAATCCTACGCCACAACGCTGGATCTGATGAAAACCTATCCGCAGATGAAGGGCATTATCGGCTTCGGCTCACTGGGTCCAATTGGTGCGGGTCAGGCTGTGCAGAAAAAACGCGCCAAAGATAAGATCGCCGTTGTCGGGATCGCCATGCCAGCGCAGGCTGCGCCTTACCTGATGCGTGGAGATATCAAAAAAGCGCTGCTGTGGGATCCAAAAGATGCGGGCTATGCGCTGGTAACGGTTGCCGATCAGCTGTTGCAGGGCAAAGAAGTCAATGCAGATCTGAGTATCGACGGTTTAGGGAAAGCCGATATCGACACGGAGAAGAAAGTGATCCGCTTTAACAAGATCCTCGAAGTCACCAAAGACAACGCACAATCACTTGGTTTCTAAGGCTTTAGCCAACACCAGGGAACCTTAACGCCGACCGTCTGGTCGGCGCTATCAACCAAACTAACACTCAGCGTCCGTCAGGGCGCTCGCAGGGGTATTGTCCATGGCAGACACCACCGCATTTATCACTCTTGAGAATATCAGCAAACAATTCCCGGGCGTGCTGGCGCTGGATAACGTGAATCTGACGCTGAGAAAAGGCGAAGTTCACTGTCTGGCGGGTCAAAACGGCTGTGGTAAAAGTACCATTATTAAAGTGATCTCCGGGGTTTATCACCCGGAAAAAGGCGCGCAGATTTTACTCGACGGAAAATTGTTCCATCACCTGACGCCGCAGCTCTCTTCCCATTATGGCATTCAGGTTATTTATCAGGACCTGTCGCTGTTCCCCAACTTTAGCGTCGCAGAAAATATCGCGGTCAACCGCTATCTGCCGGGCGGTGATATCTGGGTGCGTCGTGGTGCTATGAAACAGCAGGCGCTGGCAGCCATGAAACGTATCGGGGTGAATATCGATCCCGATAAAAAAGTAGAAAAACTCTCGATTGCCGACCGACAGCTGGTCGCTATTTGCCGGGCAATTGCCGCAGATGCGCGTCTGGTTATTATGGACGAGCCCACCGCCTCGCTAACCCGCCAGGAGGTCAATGGACTGCTGAAGGTGGTTAACGAACTTAAAGCGGCCGGCATTTGCGTGGTGTTTGTCAGCCATCGTCTGGATGAAGTAATGGAAGTGGCAGACCGTATCAGCGTCATGCGCGACGGCAAACTGGTGGGCACATATCCTGCCAGCGAACTCGACAGCCACGAGCTGGCTTTCCTGATGACCGGACAACGCTTCCACTACAGCCCGCTGCCGGAGAAATCATTCGACGATCGAGAACCCCTGCTGGAGCTGCGCAATCTCAGCCGCAGAGGCAAATACCAGAACATTAATCTGTCGCTGCATGGCGGCGAGATTGTCTCGATTGTCGGCCTGTTGGGCGCCGGGCGTACCGAGCTTTGTTTGAGCCTGTTTGGCATGACGCACCCGGAAAGCGGCGAGATGCGTATTAACGGTCAGCCGGTCACGCTTCATAATAACCACGACGCCATTAAGCACGGGATCGGCTACGTCTCAGAAGATCGCCTGACGCAGGGGCTGATCATGGAGCAGTCGATTTACGACAACACCATCGTCACGGTGTTTGATCAACTGCACACCGGTAGCGGCTTGCTCGATCATCGTAAAGCGCAAAAGCTGGTCGCCGATTTAATCCGCGAACTGAATATCAAAGTGTCCGATCCGCACCTGCCGGTCAAAACCCTTTCCGGCGGCAATGCCCAGCGTATCGCCATTGCCAAATGGGTGGCGACCAATCCCCGCATCCTGATCCTCGACTCGCCTACCGTCGGCGTGGATATCGCCAACAAAGAGGGCATTTACCAGATAGCCCGCGATTTGGCGGAACAAGGTATGGCGGTGCTGATGATTTGCGATGAAATTCCGGAAGCATATTACAACAGCCACCGCGTGCTGGTGATGCGTCGCGGCAGACTGGTGGCGGAATTTAATCCTCATCACTGCCGTGAAGAGGAGATTGCTGAAGTGGTCGAGGTAATCAATGAATAAGATGCATCTGTCCCGTTTAATCGGACAACATGAATTCTGGCTGGGCCTGCTGGTCGTAGCGCTCGCGGTTGGGCTAAGTGTCAGCACCGATGAGTTCCTCTCGCTCGGCAATCTGACAGATGTGGCCACCAGCTACGCGATTCTCGGCATTCTTGCCTGCGGGTTGTTTGTGGTGCTGATTTCCGGTGGGATCGATATCTCCTTTCCGGCGATGACCGCGATTGCCCAGTATGCGATGGCCAGTTGGGTGATCGGCCACGGCGGTAACTTCGCTCTGGCGTTAACCATTGCGATTGCGGTGGGCCTGCTGCTTGGGCTCATTAATGGCTTCCTGGTCTACTGGCTGCGCGTTCCGGCAATCATCATTACCATCGCCACGCTGAACGTCTACTACGGCCTTCTGGTTTACGCCACCAAAGGCACCTGGCTGTACGGTTTCCCTGACTGGTTTATGAACGGCATTAACTGGTTCTCCTTCACCGCGGCAGATGGCTACGACTACGGCCTCACCCTGCCCCTGCTGTGCCTGGCGGCGGTGATCGTCTTTACCGCAGTGCTGATGAACTATACCCGTCTTGGCCGTCAGGTTTACGCCATGGGCGGCAACCGCGACGCGGCCTCACGCCTGGGGCTGAATCTGCTGAAGCTGCATTTCTACGTCTATGGCTATATGGGCATTCTGGCAGGTGTTGCCGCCGTGGTTCAGGCGCAAATCACCCAGTCAGTTGCACCCAATTCGCTGCTCGGCTTTGAGCTGACGGTGCTGGCGGCGGTCGTACTCGGCGGAACCAGCATGAGCGGCGGGCGCGGTACGTTGACCGGAACCCTGCTCGGCGTTGTCTTGCTCGCCTTCTTACAAAATGGTCTGACGCTACTCAGCGTCTCCTCTTACTGGCACACCGTATTCAGCGGCGCCATTATCCTGGTCAGCATCAGTGCCACGGCCTGGAACGAAAAACGCAAACTGGCAAGGGAGCTTTGAGATGAAAACAATCGCCAGATTTTTACCCGGTGATGCCATCATTCGTCTGCAATGCGTCATTATTGTGGTCGTCGCCCTGGTTTTCTCAGCCCTGCTCGGCAGCCGTTTTTTTAGCGTCGCTAACTTCCAGTCGATAGGCTCACAGTTACCGATCCTCGGTATGCTGGCCCTCGGGATGGGTATGACCATGCTGACCGGCGGCATTAACCTGTCAATTATTGCCGGGGCGAACGCCTGCTCGCTGGTAATGGCAGCGATTATCGTTACCCATCCGGATAACCCGCTGTTTCTGGTGCTGGCGCTGCTGGCAGGCGCAGCCGTGGCGGTGGCTATCGGTACGCTCAACGGCGCGCTGATTGCCTGGGTCGGCGTCTCACCGATTCTCGCCACCCTCGGCACGATGACACTTATCTCCGGGCTGAATATTCTGCTCTCCAACGGGACGGTGATTTCGGGTTTCCCGACCGCCATTCAGTACCTTGGCAACGCCACGATTGCGGGTATTCCGGTGGCGCTGTTGCTCTTTTTCCTGGTGGCAATCCTGCTATGGGTACTGCTGGAGCACACCACGCTGGGGCGCAGTCTTTATCTCGTCGGCTCCAATGAACAGGCTACCCGCTACAGTGGTGTGAATACCGTACGGGTACAAATTTCCGTGTACGTGATTTCAGCCCTGCTCGGCTGGGTCGCCGCCATTCTGATGATGGCGAAATTCAACTCGGCAAAAGCCGGATACGGTGAGTCCTACCTGCTGGTCACCATCCTTGCCTCCGTACTCGGCGGCATCAATCCGGATGGCGGCTTCGGACGCATTATCGGCCTGGTCCTGGCGCTGATTGTGCTGCAAATGCTGGAAAGCGGCCTTAACTTGCTGGGGGTCAGCAGCTATCTGACGATGGCGCTGTGGGGCGCGGTGCTGATCCTCTTTATCGCATTACAGAATCGTAAAGCCTGATTTCAGGAGAAAAAATTATGGCAAGTTACTTTATTGGTGTGGATGTCGGAACCGGAAGCGCCCGTGCTGGCGTGTTTGATCTCAACGGCAGAATGGTCGGCCAGGCCAGTCGGGCCATCGAGATTTACCGCCCGCAGGCCGATTTTGTTGAGCAGTCTTCCGATAACATCTGGCAGGCAGTGTGTAACGCGGTTCGCGATGCGATTAACCAGTCGGATATCAACCCTATCCAGGTGAAAGGTCTGGGCTTTGACGCGACCTGTTCACTGGTGGTGTTGGATAAAGAAGGTAAACCGCTGACCATTAGTCCGTCCGGGCGCAGCGAACAGAATATCATTGTGTGGATGGATCACCGCGCCATTACTCAGGCTGAGCGCATTAACGCCCTGCATCATCGGGTGCTGGACTACGTTGGCGGTATTATCTCCCCGGAAATGCAAACGCCCAAACTGCTGTGGTTGAAGCAACATATGCCCAACACCTGGGCCAATGCGGGATACTACTTTGACCTGCCCGATTTCCTGACCTGGCGCGCAACGGGCGATGACACGCGCTCACTGTGCTCGACGGTGTGTAAATGGACCTATATGGGCCATGAAGACAAATGGGATGCCAGCTATTTCCGCCAGATTGGGCTGGAAGACTTGCTGGAACATGATGCTGCCAAAATTGGTCGCTACGTGAAAACCATGGGCGAACCGCTCGGTCATGGTCTTTCTGCGCGCGCCGCCAGCGAAATGGGGCTGATTCCGGGGACCGCTGTCAGCGTCTCGATCATCGATGCCCACGCCGGTACGCTCGGCACGCTCGGCGCGAGCGGTGTCTCTGGCGAGGTGGCGGATTTTGACCGCCGCGTCGCGCTGATTGGCGGCACCTCTACCGGACACATGGCGATTTCCAAAGAGCCGCGTTTTATCGGCGGCGTTTGGGGTCCTTACTACTCAGCAGTGCTGCCAGAATACTGGCTTAACGAAGGTGGACAGTCGGCAACCGGAGCGTTAATCGACCACGTTATTCAGTCGCATCCTTGTTACGAAACCTTGTTGACCCAGGCGAAATCTCAAGGGCAGACCATTTATGAAGTGTTGAATGCGCTGCTGCGTAAAATGGCCGGTGAGCCGGAAGATATCGCATTTTTAACCCGCGATATGCACATCCTGCCCTATTTCCACGGCAACCGTTCACCGCGCGCCAACCCAACGCTCACAGGCGCTATCACTGGACTGAAGCTGTCGCGCACGCCGGAAGATATGGCGTTACAGTACCTCGCGACCATTCAGGCCATTGCGCTGGGAACCCGTCATATCATTGAAACGATGAATCAAAGCGGCTACACCATCGATACCATTATGGCCAGCGGCGGCGGGACGAAAAACCCGATCTTCGTTCAGGAGCATGCCAACGCCACCGGCTGTGCGATGCTGCTGCCTGAAGAGAGCGAAGCCATGCTGCTGGGTGGCGCCATGATGGGAACTATCGCCGCGGGCGTGTTCGATACCTTCCCGGAAGCAATGTCAGCGATGAGCCGGATTGGTAAAACGGTTACCCCGCAGACTAATCGCATTAAGCAGTACTACGATCGCAAATATCGGGTATTCCACGAGATGTATCAGGATCATATGAAATACCGCCAGTTGATGCAGGAGGACGCATGAGTAACTCCTGGTCTCAGGCCAGCGGCGTATTCCAGCTCTATAGCGATGCCCTGGCGGGTCTGGGGCAGCATCTGACTGAACCTGTCTGGCAGTTGCTGATGGCGGAGCTGCGCGGTTGTCAGGGCAAAATCGTCGTCACCGGCGTCGGTACCTCTGGCATTGCAGCGCGTAAAGTCGCGCATATGCTTGCCTGCGTGGAACGTCCAGCGATTTACCTCAACGCGACGGATGCAGCGCATGGCGATCTCGGTTTTTTACGCGCCGACGACCTGGTGATTATGCTGTCACGCGGGGGTAATTCGGACGAGCTCACCCGGCTGCTGCCCGGACTGGCTGCAAGGAATGTGCCCATACTGAGCGTGACTGAAAACGCGGATTCGGCCATCGCGAAAGCATCGAAGCTAGTGATTTCCACTGGCGTTCAGCGAGAGGCCGACCCGCTGAACATGTTGGCTACCACCTCTATTTTACTGGTGCTGGCTATCTTTGACGCCGCCTGTGCCTGTCTGATGAGCGAGAGCGGTTACTCAAAGGAAACGCTGCTGGCGGTACATCCGGGCGGCGATGTGGGATTAACGTTGAGTCGAGAGAAGTAACGCCAGACAGCTGTTACGGAGGTAATGAATCTGTTGCCTCCGTCGTATTGCTATGTTCACTTTAGGTTTTTCACTTCTCTGCGATAGCATTTTCATACCTCCCTCCGCCAGCATTCCCCCCTCTGGCATTTTTTATATCTCAACAAAAAGATAAAACAGTGAAAAAGCGGATTAACGCGCTGCGTTCCACTCCCGCTATCTGTTCCGCACGTTAAAAATTCTGTGACGCTCTCCAGCATTCCTGGTGGAAAGCATTCCATTCCTCAAATCTATGAGCAAACTTTAGCTATTCTTATCAAACATACTTACGGGAGACCCTACAGATGATGTCAACGCTTGCTCCGCCATCTGTACTTTCCGCTCCCCAGCGCCGTTGCCAGGTTCTGCTGACGCTTTTCCTGCCGGGGCAAATCGCGACTACACAAACCTTCAGCAGCCTCAATGGTGTCGATGATGCCACGGTTCAGGAAGATATTATTGGCGCAGGGCTCGAAATCCAGCGCTATCACCGGCTCACGATAGCCACCGCGCAGAATGGTGGCTATGCGATCGAAGGAACCCCGCTAAATCAGCGTCTGTGTCTGTTGCAGTGGCTGCGCCGTGGCCTGCGGATTTGCCCTACTTTTATCGCTCAGCATTTCACGCCCACTTTAAAAATTGCTCTTAAACAACAAGGTATCGCACGTACGCTGTATGACGACACCAATCTGCATGCGCTCATCAATCTGTGCTCCCGGCGCTTACAGAAGCCGTTTGAGTGTCGTGACATCCAGTTCCTGCGCTTGTATTTACAATATTGTCTGCTACAGCACCACGCGGGGATCACCCCGGAGTTTAATCCACTCCAGCAACGGTGGGCACAATCCTGCGCTGAGTATCCGCTCGCCGAGGAAATTGGCCGCCACTGGCAGCGCCACGTCATGCAAAGTGCGCCGCTGGGCGAATCGCTGTTTATGGCGTTGTTATTCTCAATGATCCGCATCCCCGACCCGATCCGCGATAATCACCAGCAGGATCGCCGCCTGCGCCTTGCTATTGCGCGGCTGGTGCTGCGTTTTCGCGAGTATGGCAACGTGCGCTTCAGCGACGAGCAAGGGCTGAATGACCAGTTGTATATCCACCTGGCCCAGGCACTGAACCGCAGCGTGTTTGCCATCGGCATTGATAACACGCTACCGGAGGAGTTCAGCCGACTTTATCCCCGGCTGGTTCGAACTACCCGCGAGGCGATTCACGGCTTTGAAGCGGAATACGATGTCCAGTTTTCAGAAGAAGAGATCGGCCTGGTCGCCGTTATTTTCGGCGCCTGGCTGATGCAGGAGAAGGATTTGCACGAAAAACAGATTATCCTGCTGACCGGTAGTAACGAACAACTTGAAGCGCATATAGAACAACAGCTGCGCGAACTGACGCTGCTGCCGCTCAACGTAAAACACATGCCGATGCAGGACTTTCAAAAAGAGGGAGCGCCGCGTGGCGTAACGCTGATTATTACACCGTACACCACGCCGCTACCGCTGTTTTCTCCCCCGCTGATTCATGCGGATCTGGCGCTTACGTCTCACCAGCAGCAGCAAATCCGCAAAATCCTTGAATCATAACGTCGCAGGCTGCGCCACCACTTTCGGGCGCAGAACGATAGCTGGTAGCGCCACCAGCGCCATCACCCAAAATACGCCGCTGCCCAGGTTCTGGTACAGATAGCCGGCGAAAACGGTCATGATGGCGATACTGCCGCCCATCGCCACCGCAGAATATACCGCCTGCAGACGAATCACTTCACTGCCCTGTCGCGCAGCAATGTAACGCATCGCCGCCAGGTGGCAGACGGTAAACGTTCCGCAATGCAGGATTTGCACCACAATCAGCCATGGCAGCTCTGTGCTCCAGCCCATCAGCCCCCAACGCGCCACGCCGCAAACGGCGGAAAGCAGCAGAAGATCGCGAGCGCTAAAGCGGCGGAACAGCTTGTGGCTGAGCGCAAAAATAATCACTTCCGCCACCACGCCTAATGACCATAAATAGCCCACCGCCGAAGCGGAATACCCGGCAGACTGCCAGTAAATGGCGCTGAAACCGTAATAAGCTGCATGTGCGCCCTGCAGCAGACTCACGCAGGCCAGAAAACGCCAGCTTTGGGTTATTAGCGCGCGCCAGGCGGGCCATCCTGCGCTCTCCTGCTGACGGTTTTCACCCGCTGGTTGCACGCTCGGGCGAATCATCATGCCCAGCAGCATTGAGGCGGCGCCAAGCGATAACAGGACCAGGATCACCCGATACTCGAACAGGCTCACCAGTTTGCCGGTCAACGCAGAGCCGATCACAAAGGCCACGGATCCCCACAGTCGCACCCGACCGTAATCCATGGTTATCTGTTTTTGCCAGGTGTTGGCCAGTGCGTCGGTCAGCGGCACCAGCGGCGAGAAAAACAGGTTAAAGCCGACCATCACCACCATCAGCCACGCCACGTTAGTCCCCGCCCAGAAGGCCAGCGCAAACACCAACGTCAACAAGGCCAGAATACGTAACGCTGAGATCAGCCGAGAGGGATCGCTCACACGCGGTGCAATCAGCAAGCTACCGAGAAAACGGGCAATCAGCCCCGCGCCCAGCAGTAAGCCGATGGTTTCCGGCGTCAGCCCTAACCCTTCGAGCCAGACGCTCCAGAAAGGCAGAAAGATACCGTAGCTAAAGAAGTAGGTGAAATAACCGAGCGCCAGCCAGCGCGTGGAATGCAAAGCCATGAATCCCTCCCGTTTGGAGGCGATAGTCTGGCGACAAACGCAGGCTGGCGCAAGAGAGCATTAACAGGCAGATAACATGATTTTTGCCCTATTCGACGCTAATTTGCATCGCAAAATGGCAGCGTTCTCCCTGCGCTAAAACCTGCAATCCCGGCTGCCCCTGCATGTTGTGGGCATTCACCGGATGCGTTTGCGGCTCCAGGCACAGGAACTCCTCACCCGACATTCTGAACAGCATCAACCACGGAGTTTGCGCTAAAATCGTGACTTTCATCACGTCTCGCTGAATAACGGCCCGCCCGCTCCAGCCAGAATATCCGACATTCAGCCAGCTATCCTCACCGTATTGCGCATGCTTAAAATCCGCCACTGCAGGGATATCGCGTTGCCATTCCAGCGGCAGATGCTGTTCCCCCTCCGGCCAGTAACCGCCGGCGGTGAACTGCGCCGTGCTGCGCTTATCAAAGGCGAAAAATGGATGGAACCCACAGCCGTAAATCATTGGCTGCTCACCGCAATGGGTGAGCGTCAACGAGGCGTGCAGGCTTGAGGTTTCCAGTTGATAGCAAAGCTGCGCCATATAGTCGTAGCCGCAGGGGTGCCAACTGCGCAACTGCAGCAAACAGCCGCTTTGGGTAGCGGTAATAATCTGCCAGCGTTGCAGCCAGCCGTCACCGTGCAGGAAGAAAGTATCGTCTGCGCCATGTTGAGGTAAAACCACCTCTTCACCGCGCAGCATAAAACGATTTCCCGCCACCCGATTCGCGACCGGCAGCATCGGGAACAGGCCGCAATCACCAGGCCGCTGACCATGACCTTCGCGTAAAATGGCCTGTTGATGTTGTAACGAAACCAGGCTTAATAGAGAACCGCCCTGCGGATCGACGCACATCCGCAGATGTGCGTTTTGTAGCGTCAGCAGACCATCCATTAGCGGGCGCTTCGCGGTTGGGTTGATGCACCAACTTTTGTATGCTGCGCCGCCAGCTGTTCTTCCAGCGCCTCCAGCGTCACGCCTTTGGTTTCCGGTACATTACGCAGAACATAGATGAAGCCCATCGCGCAAATCACACCGTACAGCAGGAAGCTTCCCGACGCGCCCAGACTCGCATTGAGCAGCGGGAAGGTATAGGTCAGCAGGAAACAAGCAATCCACAGCGCCAGCGTCCCCAGCGACATTGCCAGCCCGCGCACGCGGTTGGGAAAAATTTCTGATAGCAGCACCCAGGTCACCGGCGCCAGCGTCAGAGCATAAATCGCGATTGCCGCCAGCACCAGAACCAGAACCGGCCAGCCCATAATGCCCAACCCGTACGCCCCGGCAATCAGTACGTAGATAACCGTCAATCCTGACGCGCCGAACAGCATCAGTTTACGACGGCCAATTTTGTCCACTAACGGCAGAGCGGAAAGGGTAAAGACCAGATTGATGATCCCTGTCGCCACGATCGATTTTAACGTACCGTTGATGTCGAATCCGGCAGAGGCGAAGATCTCCTGCGCATAGTTGAAAATAACGTTGATCCCACACCACTGCTGGAACACTGCCAGCACCATGCCAATAATCACGATCGGTTTGATCTGCGGTTGTAACAGCGTTGACCACGCGACCTTGTGATTATCTTTTTGCAGCGTATGTTCAATCTCTTTCAGCGTTTGCCCGGCATATTCCGCCGAACCAATGCGCTGCAGCATGGCACGCGCACGATCGGCTTTGCCCGCTTTCACCAGCCAGCGCGGCGATTCAGGTACAAAGAACATCAGCACCAGGAAAATTACCGCAGGCACTAATTCAGCACCAAACATCCAGCGCCAGCCTGTCTGACCGTTCCAGCTTTCAACAATTGCCTGCTGCGTAGCGCCTGTGGCAACAGGTTCGGCAATCATCAGGTTGATAAGCTGCGCCGCCAGCACGCCAATGACGATGGTGAGCTGGTTAACGGCAACAAAGCGACCTCGCTTTTCAGCGGGGCTGACCTCGGCGATATACAGCGGACTTAGCGCAGACGCCAGACCAATCCCCACGCCGCCCACAATGCGATAGACAATAAACATGTCGAAATTGCTGGCGACGGCAGTTCCCCAGGCAGAAGCGCTAAACAGGATAGCTGAGAGAATCAGCGGCATTTTTCGGCCAAATTTATCGGCGCACCAGCCGGAAATCAGTGCGCCAAAGATACAACCAACCAGCGCGGAACTCATCGCCCAGCCGGATTGCGCCGGATCGGTAATCGAGAAATATGCTTCATAGAAGGGTTTTGCCCCGCCGATCACCACCCAGTCATAGCCAAACAGTAAACCTCCGCAGGCCGCAACCAGGCAGATAGTCCAGACATAACCAATCTTTAAATGTGTCTGCGCGTTATTCATTATGATTCCTCTTTCAGGGAAACGCAGGGTACAGTAGGTTTCGGGTGAGGTTATCCCCCACCCGTTTAGGGTATTACTGGAAAAGCCTTACGTTAATGGCGTGACGCAGCAGTAATGCCTTGTCATGTGCCGGATTGAGTTGCAGGAGTTCATCAAGTTCACGCTGACAGGCGGCGCTATTTCCTAGCCCCAGATGCCCGAGCGCATTGATAAACAGGCAGTGTTGCTGGTGTTTTGCTTCTGCTGAGGTATCCAGCACCACCAGGTCGGGTAGCGATACGGCAAAGAAATCAACATCCGGCACGTTGTCGTGATGCGACTCAACCCATTGCAGGAAGCTATTGAACAGAGCGTCCGCCTCTGCATCATCGCCAAGTTTTCTCTGCGCCATACCCTGCCAGAAGAGATAGTCCACTGGCTGGTCGTTGTAGTAACGTCCGGCATCCAGTGAGCTTCCGCCGCGCGTCGCACGGGAGAAGTAGCGCTGAGATTCTTCGAAATGGCCTTGCAGCTGCGCGCAATACCCCAGCAAATACCAGATGTCGTTATCCGTTTGCCCTGGCAAACGGCCTTCCCCGAGGTTTTGCGGATAGTGCAGCGCCTGTTGCAGTTGCGTAATAGCAGTTTGCGGGTCGCCGGACTGCACGGCAGCCAGCGCGCGATGTAATTGATTAAGCAGATATTGCCCGGTGGCTTTACCTTCACCGCCTTCCCACGGATGGAACACCCGCTCACGTAATACTGCGGCGGCATCGTCATAGCGCCCCAACCCATTCCACAAGCTGAGCAGTTCCACCGTCAGATCATCACGCTGGAAAACAATCTCTTTGCTGGCTTCCAGCCGCTGCAGACGCTGTTCAGCCGGTTGTGCCATCAGCTTGTTGAGATAGTCGAGTTCAAACAGGAAGCGGGCATTTTGCGGCTCCAGCGCCACGGCTTGCGACAGATACTGTTTCGCCTGCTGTGCATCGTGCAGTTTGTTCCAGGCGTAAATCCCCAGTAAACGATGCGCCGGAGCGAAATCCGCTTCCTGCGCAAGCGTGAACTGCCAGCAGGAAACCGCCTCGGCATAATGCCGTTTGCTGTACCAGAAACAGCCGAGTAAATAGCGGGCAAAAGCGCTTTGCTCAAGAGTTTGCAGCATCTGCACTTCATCCAGCGTATTGGGGAAACGCACGCGGTTTTGCAGACACTCACGAGCACGTTCAATGAAGGATTGTGGATTATCGCTCAGCGAGGCGCGCCACAGCATCGGCAGCGTTTCCTGGCTGTCAAGAAGTTCCAGCACGCCACGGGCAGCATCCTTTTGCCCCAAAGAAGTCAGCCAGCCTGCCAGTTCACACGCGTTGGTCCCGCGACGCCCGGTAATCGAGATCAGCGCAAGCGCTGTCGCTTCGTCCTGGCAGATTGCCCAGCGTGCATAATGCAGGGTATAGCTCAGCGGATAATCCACCAGCTGTTGGCGAATGTAGTCCAGCGCTTGCGCATTGCGATCAAGCTTTGCCAGCGCCAGCGCTTTCAGCCCCATCGCCAGGTTATTACTACCGTTAAAGCGCAGGCTCTGCTCCACCTTTTCCAATGCGCCAGCGTAGTCCTGACGCTTCATCGCCAAACGCGCTAACGACCAGAAAGCCGCATCCCGGCAGTTGCCGCTCCAACTGGCCTTATAATAATTATCCCACGCGCTGTCATCATCGCCCTGACGTTCCTGTGCGGCGGCCAGCAGCATACTCGCCTCGCCATCACGCGGATTTTTATTGAGCTTATGCGCCCGCTCCAGCGCCTTGCCGGCACATTGTGCCGCCAGCGCCCAGTCCGCGCGGTTTAGCGCCAGCGTCCCCAGGGCCACATTATTGCGGTAGTCCAGCGGATCAACGTCCAGCGCGCGGCGATAATAATCTTCGGCATAGCGGCTGGCATGGTTGTACTGCTCCAGATGCTGACCAATAAAATAGAGTTCATCGGTATTAGAAAGCGCTTCTGGCAGCGCTGGCGCGACGGCCGCCGATGGCAGTGGTAACTCTTGCTCGATGTGCTCTTCGTACTGCAAAAGCGTAATGCCATCGGCGCCAGTGACAGTCATCGTTACCCGCGCATGGTTATCGTCAGACACATCAGCCAGCCAGCTTTGTCCGGGCTCCAGGGTCAGCGTATGCTCATAGAACGGTTGTCCATCGGCAGAAAGCGTAATCTGCACGTCGTGCAGTGGCGCAATCGCATAAACGCCCACAGAAAGCTGGTTACTCTCACGTACCAGACGAAGCGCCAACTGCGTACTGGCGTTTTGCACCATGCCCAGTTCGCTGTAGGGCAGGAAGTTTTGTACGAAGACTTTCTCTTCGTACGGCGCAAGCCAGGTGAAATCCGGCTGGTTGTCGGTAAAGACCCCGGTCATCAGTTCAATATAAGGACCGTTGTCATCGGTAAGGTTACGATCCCAGGCAACGCCAAAGTCGCCATAGCCCCAGGTCCACTGTTTTTTCCCTGGCGAAACGTGGTGGTCAGCCACATGTAGCAGCCCGCCTCGCTCACCGTGATGCCATGCGCCAACAAAATCATAATCTGATTTTTCAGCCATGTAGGAGGTCGGTACCGGCACGTTTTTGTAGCGCGAGATATCCACGCCAGCCGAGTAGTCCACTTTATAGTATGTACCGGTGGCGATAGGAAACGCAGAAACATCACGCTTACCGTGGTCAAATACTGCGGTCACATCCGGCGGAAACACGCTCTGGTGATCGTCGCCGCCCTTCACCGCTGGATTCGCCCACCATAAAAAATGGCGCGGCGTAGCGTTACCGTTAAACACCTTCCCGGTTATCTCGATCAGGGCGCGATCCGGATACAGCGTAAATCCGGTCATCACCTGTAAACCGCGCATAGGTTCTACCTCACCCATCCATACGGTATATTCGCCGTGTTCACCCTGTTGCTGCGTAAAATCGACTGGCATAAAAGTGGTTGGGCGATGATGCTGCGGCCAGTTAAATTCAATGCCACCAGAGATCCACGGCCCAAGCAAACCAACCAGAGCGGGCTTCACCACTTCGTTGTAGTAGACAAAATCGCGCTGCTGAACTTTGTCATACGCTCGATGAATACGCCCGCCTAACTCCGGCAACAGCATGACGCGAATGAAGTCATTCTCCATCCACACCGCCTGATAGTCGCGCATTTCACGTTTGCCGGTCAGCGTATCAATCACGCCATACGGATACACCGCGCCAGAAGATCCCTGGTAAACCCGCTTTTCCAGAAACATTGGGTTGGCATCTTCTTCACCCGCCGTCCACGTTGGGAGGGTGATCGTTTCTTGCCAGACTTTAACTGAACCGTACATGCCGCTCTCCACTCAATAAGCAAAAGTAAAAATTCAACTTGATGCTATTCTGCGGCAGTTAAGTGGCGCTAAAATGCGCAATGCTCACGCAATATAGTTAAGGGAGTTAAGTGAATGCAGCGTTCGGGGTTCAACAACGCCAGGGTTCGTCAGGCGAATAAGCAGATCTTTTTGTCGCACCTGTGGCGGGAAAAGCAGCTCAGCAAGTCACAGCTGGCGCAGCTCACCGGCCTGTCGATCCCGGCGGTCAGCAATATCCTCGAAGAGCTGATGGATGAGGGGAGAATCAGTCATTCGCGAAAAACCTTAAGCCAGCGCGGTTTGAGCAGCGGCAGCTATCATTTGCCAGAAAAAGGCGCATGGACGCTATGTATCAACGTCACCCCTACCAGTATCACCAGCCAACTGGCGGACGCACGGTTGGTTGCCATCGGCGACTGGCGTCATGAGGTCATTAAGCCGGAAACCCCCAAAGCGCTGCTGTCAGCCCTGGCTGCACACTGGCGGGAATACCGTCGACAATTTCCCGAGGTCACGATTAATCTGGCGCTCGGCGTTCACGGCCAGGTTGATCCGATCACCGGCGCATCAAAAACCATGCCCCAGGCCCCGTGGAAAACACCGGTAGAAATAAAATATCTGCTGGAAGAGATGCTCGGCGTACAGGTCCGCCTGGACAATGACTGCGTGATGCTGGCGCTGGCCGAAAAATGGCAAAACCCAGCGGCTAACGGTGATTTTTGCGTGATTAACGTTGATTACGGCATCGGCTCATCGTTTGTGATTAACGACAATATCTGGCGCGGTAGTCTGTATGGCAGCGGCCAGATTGGACACACCATCGTTCATCCCGATGGAATTGCCTGTGACTGCGGTCGCTATGGCTGTCTGGAAACGGTGGCGTCATTGAGCGCGTTGAAAAAACAGGCCCGCGTGTGGATGAAATCGCAGCCGACGTCCCTTTACGATCCGGAAACGCTCACCACCGACCAGCTTATTACTGCCTGGCAGAACGGTGATGTTCGTATTCAGGCCTGGGCCGAGCATGCCGCCAACGCCATTGGGCTTAGTTTATATAACTTTCTGAATATACTGAATATTAATCAGATATGGTTGTACGGTCGTAGCTGTGCTTTTGGCGATAGCTGGCTCAATACCTTGGTGCAGCAAACTGGGTTTAACCCGTTTGATCACGGTGATAACCCGCGCGCCAGAGCGACTCAGATAAGCTTCGGCCAGCTCAATCGTGCCCAGCAACTCATGGGAATTGGCTATCTGTATGTCGAGTCACAGCTCAGCGAGTTGTAACCATTACACCGTCAGACTCACGGCCAAACGTTCATGTACCGTGGCGATAAAATCGGTCAGTGCCGGTTTGAGAGATCCTTTTTTCCACGCCATCAGCAACGCGATGGTTGGGACATCACCAATAATTGGCCGAAAAACCACCTGTCCGGTATTAAAATTATTCATATAACCGGGTATCAAAGTCACCCCCAACCCCATGCCGACCAGGTTCATGGTCACCAGAATGTTGGTTGCCACTTGCACAATGTTAGGCTGGCTTTTTTGCTGCTGAAACCAGTTTTTGACAATCATCGCTAACGCGCCGGAATAGGCCGGATCGGTGCTGACAAAATTCACGCCGTGTAGTTGTTCTGCGGAGATTGCCTGCTCATCAGCTAACGGATGATTCACCGGTAACACAACTACCAACGGCTCATGAATCAGCTCCAGATAATCGAGATCCGGGCTGTACACCGGGTGGCGCATTAAGCCAACGTCCAGCTCTCCGCTGAGGATCTTCTCTTCCTGCTCGGTGGTGATCAGACTCACCAGTTCAATGTGCGTATCCGGTTGTTTTAAACGAAACAAAGGCAGCACCTTCGGCAACAGATTGACCTCTGCGGAAGGGACAAAGCCAATGGAGAAATGATTATCTTCCTGCACCGTTCGACGGGCACGAACTTTGGCGTTTTCCGCCTGTTCGAGGATCGCCAGCGCATCCTGTAAAAAGCACTCACCGGCCGCCGTCAGCGCAACTTTTCGTTTATCCCGCACCAGCAACGGAACGCCCACGCAGGTTTCAAGATCGCGGATCTGGCTGCTTAACGACGGCTGAGAGGTATGCAACTTTTCTGCCGCTCGGGTGAAATTCAGCGCCTGCGCCACTGCTACGAAATAGCGTAAGTGCCTCAGTTCCATGCCCTGCTCCTTGTTATCGAAAAAATGTCTCAACTGGTAGAAATTTACTATTTCACAGATTGATAACTAACCAGCAACATCCTTAGGGTACAAAAAAAGAAGGTCAATACATCTTAGCTTTCAGGATTCAAAAATATGACCACACCCTCAAATTTAGACATCTACCAACTGATCGACACGCAAAACGGTCGCGTAACCCCACGAATTTATACCGACCCTGAAATTTACCAACTGGAGCTGGAACGCATCTTCGGACGCTGCTGGCTATTTCTCGCCCACGAAAGCCAAATCCCCAAACCCGGTGATTTTTTTAACACCTACATGGGCGAGGATGCGGTGGTGGTGGTTCGCCAGAAAGACGGCAGCATCAAAGCGTTTCTCAACCAGTGTCGCCACCGTGCGATGCGCGTCAGCTACGCCGACTGCGGCAATACCCGCGCCTTCACCTGCCCGTATCACGGCTGGTCTTACGGTATTAACGGCGAGCTGATCGACGTCCCGCTGGAGCCGCGCGCTTATCCGCAAGGTTTATGCAAATCGCACTGGGGGCTGAACGAAGTGCCTGGCGTAGAGAGCTACAAGGGACTGATTTTTGGTAACTGGGATACCTCCGCGCCTGCGCTTGGCGATTATCTCGGCGACATCGCCTGGTATCTCGACGGCGTACTCGATCGTCGTGAAGGCGGCACCGAAATCGTCGGTGGCGTACAAAAGTGGACCATCGATTGTAACTGGAAATTCCCCGCCGAACAGTTTGCCAGCGACCAGTATCACGCGCTGTTCAGCCATGCCTCTGCGGTGCAGGTGCTGGGAGCGAAAGACGACGGTAGCGATAAGCGCCTCGGCGATGGTCAGACCGCCCGCCCGGTGTGGGAAACCGCCAAAGACGCGCTACAGTTCGGTCAGGACGGGCACGGCAGCGGATTTTTCTTTACTGAGAATCCTGATGCCAACGTCTGGGTCGATGGTGAGGTCTCCAGCTACTACCGCGACACCTACGCGGAAGCCGAACAACGCTTGGGCAAGGTTCGCGCCCTGCGTCTGGCCGGTCACAACAACATTTTCCCCACGCTTTCCTGGCTCAACGGTACCGCCACGCTGCGCGTCTGGCACCCGCGTGGGCCGGACCAGGTTGAGGTGTGGGCGTTCTGTATTACCGATAAAGCCGCCTCTGATGAAGTGAAAGCCGCGTTTGAAAACAGCGCCACGCGGGCTTTTGGCCCCGCCGGGTTCCTGGAGCAGGACGACTCGGAAAACTGGTGTGAAATTCAAAAACTGCTGAAAGGTCATCGCGCACGCAACACGAAATTGTGTCTGGAAATGGGGCTTGGCCAGGAGAAACGCCGTGAAGACGGCATTCCGGGGATCACCAACTACATCTTTTCGGAAACCGCCGCGCGTGGCATGTACCAACGCTGGGCCGATTTGCTCAGCAGCGAAAGCTGGCAGGAAGTGCACAAGAAAACCGCCGCCTACCAGCAGGAGGTGATGAAATGAGCGCTTTAGTTTCTCTTGAACTGCATCATCGCATCAGCCAGTTTCTGTATGAAGAAGCGCGTATGCTCGACGACTGGCAGTTTCGCGACTGGCTGGCGCAGCTGGATGACGACATTCGCTACACCATGCGTACCACGGTGAACGCCCAGACGCGCGACCGTCGCAAAGGCGTGCAGCCGCCGACCACCTGGATTTTCAACGACAACAAAGACCAGCTCGAACGTCGTATCGCGCGGCTGGAAACCGGCATGGCCTGGGCGGAAGAACCGCCGTCGCGTACCCGTCATCTGATTAGCAACTTACAAATCAGCGAAACCGACGTGCCCGACGTGTTCGCCGTGCGCCTCAACTATCTGCTGTATCGCGCGCAAAAAGAGCGGGACGAGACGTTTTACGTCGGCACGCGCGTGGACAAAGTCCGTCATTTGCCCGGCGATGAGTGGCGCTTACTGGCGCGTGAGATCGTGCTGGATCAAGCGGTGATCACCTCCCATAACCTGAGTGTACTGTTCTGATGAGCCGTGTATTTGCCTGCCCTGTAGGGGATTTGCCGGAGGGTGAAGCGCTCCGGCTGGAAACCTCGCCCGTCATCGCGCTGTTCAATGTTGGCGGCGAGTTCTATGCCATTAACGATCGCTGTAGCCACGGTAACGCCTCGATGTCGGAAGGCTATCTGGAAGAAGACGCTACGGTGGAATGCCCACTGCATGCCGCCAGCTTCTGCCTGAAAACCGGCAAGGCGTTGTGTTTACCCGCCACCGATCCGCTAACCACCTACGCAGTATATGTGGACGGTAGCGATGTGTTTGTTGATATTCCGGAGGACGCCAGATGAGCGATTTACGCGATAACGTGGTCTTTATCACTGGCGGCGGCTCCGGTCTTGGCCTGGCGCTGGTCGAGCGTTTCATCGAAGAAGGTGCGCGGGTCGCCACGCTGGAACTGTCGCCAGCTAAAGTTGCCAGTCTGCGTCAGCGCTTTGGCGAACATGTGCTGGCTGTGGAAGGCAACGTCACCTGCTACGCCGACTATCAGCGCGCGGTGGATCAAATCCTGATGAATTACGGTACGTTGGACTGTTTTATCGGTAATGCGGGCATATGGGATCACAACGCCTCGCTGGTCAATACGCCTGCAGACGCACTGGAGAGCGGCTTTCATGAGCTGTTTAACGTCAACGTGCTGGGTTATCTGCTGGGGGCGAAAGCCTGCGCCCCGGCACTTATCGCCAGCGAAGGCAGCATCATCTTTACCCTGTCCAATGCGTCGTGGTATCCCGGCGGCGGCGGGCCGTTGTATACCGCCTCTAAACATGCAGCTACCGGGCTGATTCGCCAGTTGGCCTACGAGCTGGCGCCAAAGGTACGTGTTAACGGTGTCGGTCCGTGCGGTATGGCGACAGATCTACGCGGCCCGCAGGCGTTGGGACAAAACGATACATCGATTATGCAGTCGCTGACACCGGAAAAAATCGCCGCTATTTTGCCGCTACAGTTCTTCCCTGAACCTGCGGATTTTACCGGCCCGTATGTGATGCTGGCGTCAAAACGCAACAACCGCACATTAAGTGGCGTAATGATCAATGCCGACGCCGGTCTGGGTATTCGCGGTATTCGTCACGTTGCCGCCGGACTGGATCTCTGAGGAGGCGTTATGAACCAAAAAACTATCGCTATCGTCGGCGGCGGCCAGGCTGCTGCTATGGCTGCTGCCGCACTGCGCCAGCAGGGATTTGACGGCGAATTACAACTGTTTTCCGATGAGCAGCATCAGCCCTATGAACGTCCACCGCTCTCCAAAGCGATGCTGCTGGACGACAATCCGCAACTTCAGCCGATACTCCCCGCTGACTGGTGGCGGGAACACAACGTACAGCTGCATCTGGGTGTTACTGTACAGACGCTCGGCCGCCAAACGCATCAGTTGGTGCTGGCTGATGGGCAGAGTTATCCATGGGATCGGTTACTGATTGCGACGGGCGCTGCGGCACGCCCCCTTCCGCTGTTGGATAAGCTGGGCGATCGATGCTTTACTCTGCGTCATGCCGCTGATGCCGAGCGCCTGCGCGACACTTTGTTGCCGGGTAAGTCGATTGTCATTGTCGGTGCGGGCACCATTGGTCTGGAACTGGCGGCCAGCGCGACTCAACGAGGCTGTCAGGTGACAGTGGTGGAGCTGGCACCAACGGTCATGGGCCGTAACGCGCCTGCTCCGGTGCGCGACTACCTGCTTGCCCGCCACCAGCAGGCGAGCGTGCGGGTGTTACTCAACAGCGCCATTGAACACGCCGAAGCGAGAGAGTGTCTCTCGCTGACGCTGCAAAACGGCGAGACGCTGCTGGCCGATGCGATGGTTTACGGCATCGGTATCGTGGCCAATGATGCGCTGGCCCGCGAAGCGGGGCTGGAGACGGCGAACGGCATTATCGTTGATAGCGCCTGCACCACCTCCGATCCGGACATTTTCGCCGCCGGTGACGTAGCGATAACGCGCAAGCCCGACGGTTCGTTAGTACGCATGGAAAGCTGGGAAAACGCCAATTTTCAGGCACAGATTGCCGCCGCCGCAATCCTAAATCTGCCGTTGCCGGAGAAGACACCTGGCTGGTTCTGGACCGACCAATTTAATGACAATCTACAATTTGTTGGCGAAATGCAGGGAGAAAGCTGGTTCATACGCGGCAATTCAGATGTGCATAAAGCAATATGGTTTAACCTGCAGGATGGCGTGATTGTTGGCGCAGTAACGTTGAATCAGGGCCGAGAAATACGTTTATTGAGAAAATGGATTCAGGCAAAGAAAAAGCCACCAATGGCGGCTTTAGTCGATGAAACAATCTTGCTTAAGTCAATATAACTGCCGGATGGCACTTCTTTTATCCGGCCTACATGTGAGTTACCCGTAGGCCGGATAAGGTGTTTACACCGCCATCCAGCAATCAGTATGGCTTACGCGTAAACCGGGAAGCGTGCGCAGATATCCAGAACTTTACCTTTGACGCGCTCGATTACAGCTTCGTCATTGATGTTGTCCAGCACGTCACACATCCAGCCAGCCAGCTCTTTCGCTTCCGCTTCTTTGAAGCCACGGCGAGTGATTGCCGGAGAACCGATACGGATACCGGAAGTCACAAACGGGCTCTTCGGATCGTTCGGTACGCTGTTTTTGTTAACGGTGATGTTAGCACGGCCCAGCGCGGCATCAGCTTCTTTACCGGTCAGGTTTTTATCAACCAGATCCAGCAGGAACAGGTGGTTTTCAGTACCGCCAGAAACCACTTTGTAGCCACGGTTCAGGAACACTTCCACCATCGCTTTGGCGTTTTTAGCAACCTGCTGCTGGTAAACCTTGAACTCAGGCTCCATCGCTTCTTTCAGCGCCACGGCTTTCGCTGCGATCACGTGCATCAGCGGGCCGCCCTGCGCGCTTGGGAACACAGCAGAGTTCAGTTTTTTGTACAGCTCTTCGTCACCGCCTTTCGCCAGGATCAGGCCACCGCGTGGACCCGCCAGGGTTTTGTGGGTGGTGGTGGTCACAACGTGTGCATGTGGAACCGGGTTCGGATAAACACCAGCGGCAATCAGACCCGCAACGTGCGCCATATCGACGAACAGGTATGCACCGATGCTGTCAGCGATTTCACGCATTTTTGCCCAGTCAACAACGCCGGAGTAAGCAGAGAAGCCACCGATGATCATCTTCGGTTTGTGCTCTTTGGCCTGCTTCGCCATGTCTTCGTAGTCAATTTTGCCGGACTCATCAATACCGTAAGGGATGATGTTGTACAGTTTGCCGGAGAAGTTAACCGGGGAGCCGTGAGTCAGGTGGCCGCCTTGTGCCAGGTTCATACCCAGAACGGTATCGCCCGGTTGCAGCAGAGCGGTGTAAACAGCGAAGTTAGCCTGAGAACCAGAGTGCGGCTGTACGTTAGCGTAGTCAGCGCCAAACAGCTCTTTTGCACGATCGATAGCCAGTTGCTCAACGATATCAACGTACTCGCAACCGCCGTAGTAGCGCTTGCCCGGATAACCTTCAGCATATTTGTTGGTCAGCTGAGAACCCTGTGCCTGCATAACACGCGGGCTGGTGTAGTTTTCGGAGGCGATCAGTTCGATGTGCTCTTCCTGACGTACTTTTTCCTGCTCCATAGCCTGCCACAGTTCGGCATCATAATCGGCAATGTTCATTTCACGCTTTAACATCCGCATCTCCTGACTCAGCTAACAATAGAATTTCGGCCTAAAAAGGCAGTCCCGTTGGACGACGGCCAACAGTATAACCGAATCATTCTTCGATAACAGGTCTTGACAAAGGATTTTACGCAAACGATTACCTTCACGGCACGCAAGGCTTTGGAGAACAAAGGTCTGCTGAATTTCAACGGATTTCTTTTCAGGTTTGTGATGCAGATTTTTCACGATGTAACCTTTACAACGCAAAGTTACAAAGAACCATTTACAATGCAGGGGTATTTTTTATAAGATGTATTTGACATACATCATTAAAGTCTCAGATAAAGGAAGACCGTATGCTTGACGCACAAACCATCGCTACAGTGAAAGCCACCATTCCCCTGCTGGTTGAAACAGGTCCGAAGCTGACCGCCCATTTCTACGATCGCATGTTTACGCATAACCCAGAGCTGAAAGAAATTTTCAACATGAGTAACCAGCGTAATGGCGATCAGCGCGAGGCGCTGTTTAACGCGATTGCCGCGTATGCCAGCAATATCGAAAACCTGGCGGCGCTGTTGCCAGCGGTTGAGAAAATCGCGCAAAAGCATACCAGTTTCCAGATTAAACCAGAGCAGTACAACATCGTGGGTGGTCATTTGCTGGCAACGCTGGACGAGATGTTCAGCCCAGGCCAGGAAGTTCTGGATGCGTGGGGTAAAGCGTATGGCGTACTGGCGAACGTTTTCATCAACCGTGAAGCGCAAATCTACAGCGAAAATGCCAATAAAAATGGCGGCTGGGAAGGTACCCGTCCTTTCCGCATCGTGGCAAAAACCCCACGCAGTGCACTGATCACCAGCTTTGAGTTTGAACCTGTCGATGGTGGCGCAGTAGCTGAATATCATCCGGGACAATACCTGGGCGTCTGGTTAAAGCCGGAAGGTTTCCCGCATCAGGAAATTCGTCAGTACTCACTGACCCGTAAACCTGATGGCAAAGGCTATCGTATTGCCGTTAAGCGTGAAGACGGTGGTCAGGTTTCCACCTGGCTGCACAACCATGCGAATGTTGGCGACGTTGTTCACCTGGCCGCACCTGCGGGCGATTTCTTTATGGACGTCGCGACCGACACCCCGGTATCTCTGATCTCCGCGGGCGTGGGACAAACCCCAATGCTGGCGATGCTGGACACGTTGGCGAAAGCGAAGCATACGGCGCAGGTTAACTGGTTCCACGCGGCAGAAAATGGCGATGTACATGCCTTCGCTGATGAAGTAAATGAACTCGGCAAAACGCTGCCACGCTTTAGTGCACACACCTGGTATCGTGAGCCAACCGAAGCCGATCGCGCGAAAGGTGCGTTTGATAGCGTAGGTCTGATGGATTTGAACAAACTGGAAAGCGCAATCAGCGATCCGGCGATGCAGTTTTATCTGTGCGGTCCGGTTGGTTTCATGCAGTTCGCCGCGAAGCAGCTGGTCGGCCTGGGCGTGAAAAACGAGAACATTCATTACGAATGCTTCGGTCCGCATAAAGTCTTGTAATGTATTATGCGAGTAGGCCGGATAAGGCGCTTACGCCGCCATCCGGCAATCACTCGGCCTGATGCGCTACGCTTATCAGGCCGACAAATTAACGGCGCGGCTTAGATTGCCGCGTCGTCTTCTTCACCGGTACGAATACGAATAACGCGAGCCACGTCGAAGACAAAAATCTTACCATCGCCGATCTTGCCGGTCTGGGCAGTACGGATAATGGTGTCGACGCAGGTATCGACGATGTCGTCGGTAACCACAATTTCAATTTTTACCTTCGGCAGAAAATCCACCATATATTCCGCGCCACGGTACAGCTCGGTATGGCCTTTCTGACGGCCAAAGCCTTTCACTTCCGTTACCGTCATCCCGGTGATACCGACTTCTGCCAGCGCTTCGCGGACGTCGTCCAGCTTGAAGGGTTTAATAATCGCATCAATCTTTTTCATGCTATTCCTTGAAAAGGTCGCCTGTCTTTTGATCGAATAAAGCTAACATAATCCGCAGATTTATTCTTTGAAATCGTTTGCATCCAGCTCGTGTCGAGAAAGCAACTTATAGAATTCGGTGCGATTGCGCCCCGCCATTCTTGCCGCGTGAGTCACATTGCCCTTGGTGATTTGCAGCAGCTTACGCAGATAGTTGAGCTCAAACTGGTTACGCGCCTCAACAAATGTCGGCAGCGCGGTGTTTTCCCCTTCCAGCGCCTGCTCCACCAGCGCGTCGCTGATCACTGGCGAAGAGGTCAACGCCACGCACTGCTCAATTACGTTGACCAGCTGACGCACATTGCCCGGCCAGCTGGCGGTCATTAACCGCTTCATGGCATCGGTTGAAAAGGCGCGTACGAACGGTTTGTGCCGTTCAGCAGACTGGCGCAGCAGATGGTTCGCCAGCAGCGGAATATCTTCCGTACGCTCGGCCAGCGCAGGGATCTTCAGGCTCACCACGTTGAGGCGATAGTACAAATCCTCGCGAAATTCGCCCCGAGCCATCGCTTTGGGTAAATCGCGGTGGGTCGCAGAAACGATCCGCACATCAATGTCGATATCGCGGTTACTGCCCAACGGTCTGACTTTTCGTTCCTGCAATACGCGCAGCAGTTTCACCTGTAACGGCGCAGGCATATCGCCAATCTCATCGAGAAAAAGCGTGCCGCCTTCAGCGGCCTGAAACAGCCCTTCACGATTACTCACCGCGCCGGTAAAAGCGCCGCGCGCATGACCAAACAGTTCAGACTCCAGCAGTTGTTCCGGCAACGCGCCACAGTTAATGGCAATAAAGGGCTTGTGACTGCGCGGGCTGGCGTTGTGAATAGCCTGGGCGAAAACTTCTTTCCCGGTTCCGCTTTGGCCGTTGATCAAGACACTAACATCCGATTGCGCCACCATTCGCGCCTGTTCCAGCAGACGTAGCATCAGCGGGCTGCGGGTGACAATGGACTCACGCCAACTGTCATCAGTAGCAGGCGCAGACTGTTCCAGCGCCCCGTCAATCGCGTGATATAACGCGTCCTTGTCGACTGGCTTAGTGAGAAAACTGAACACCCCTTGCTGGGTCGCCGCAACGGCGTCCGGGATGGAGCCGTGAGCGGTCAGGATAATCACCGGCATGCCCGGCTGCACTTTCTGGATTTCAGTAAACAGCTGCATGCCGTCCATTTCATCCATGCGCAGATCGCTGATAACCAGATCCACTTTTTCACGGTTCAGTACCCGTAACCCTTCCTGCCCACTTTCCGCGGTCACGACGCTGTAGCCTTCGCTGGTCAGCCGCATTCCAAGTAATTTCAACAGGCCCGGATCGTCATCCACCAGCAGCAGATGTGCGGGCTTACGGCTTATCATGGCGTAACCTCATCGGCAGACGGCGCTGCGCCTTCTTCGTTATCAGGCGTAGTGAGTTTATCGTTCCCGTGCGGCGCATCAGGATTGTAGTTACCGGCGGGTTTGCGCGTTGAAAGCTGGCGCTCAATATCGGTCAGATTCTCCAGCTTGCGGGTCGTGAGATCGAGCTGGGACTGCAAATGTTGTTGCTGTTGACGCAGCGTATCGAGATCGCTATCTGACGACTGCTGGAGCTTACTGTAGCGCAGGCGCTCTTCGGCAAGCTGTAACTGCAACATTTGATTACGGAACCAGGCCTGATAAAGCGGTCGAACCTGACTTGGAATTTGTGGGCTTAACGCGTCGAGACGCGTAACTGCCTCTCGCCGTTCAGGCGGGGTAATGCGGGCGTTATCAAGCAGGATCCCGCGTTTGAAAGCGCCCTGCCAGGTATCCGTGAGCTGAGCACTGGCTTCACTGCGCGCCTGTACCGGCATCATGCGATCGGCACAGTCCATCGCCCGCAGCCAGTACAACGGGTTGGTATCTGTGGACTGGCCAGACAGCGACCAGATATCCGTACAGTCGGTTGCAAGGTAGTCCGCCAGTTGATTAGGCGGAATTTTCTCCTGCGAAGGATCGCCGATAATATGATTCACCGCGTTCGGGACGCAACCAACCAGTGCCAGGCACGGCAGGCTTGCGAGGATGACGCGATGAAGAAAATGTCGTTTAAGCATTCGGGCAACAACGTATGGCATACTCACCAGACTTAGGTTTATTTTAGTGATTTTTCGCAGCAGCTAGCGGCAGTTCTATGCGAAAACAAACGTTTTGCGCGTGGTCATCAACCAGATACAGTTTGCCCCGCATACGGCGAATGCAATCTCTGGCAATGCTTAGCCCCAACCCGCTTCCTTTTACCGCCCCTTTTCGCTGATGGCTACCCTGGAAAAAAGGCTCGAAGATCATGGTCTGTTCTGCTTCAGGGATCGGTGTGCCGGTATTCATTACATCGATGTATACCGTTGATCCATGCAAACTGCTGCGGATCCAAATGTTACCGGATTCAGCGCCGTAGTGCACCGCATTGGAATAAAGATTGTCCAGCACGCTCATCAACAGCATCGGTTCTGCCAGGCAGGCGTTCACCGCAAGCGCAACATCAGTATGTATCATTTTGGCGCGAGCGGGCAGGCTATGCGCAGAAACAACGCTTTCCACCAGCGGCGCGATTTCCACACTTTCAAGCTCAGCCTCATCATCCGCCAACTTGCGGTTGTAATCGAGAAGTTGCTCAATCAGTTTTTGCAAGTTGCGGCTGCTGTCATCGAGGATGCCGACCACCTCTTTTTGCTCCGGTGTTAACGGGCCCACTACCTGATCGGCCAGCAATTCGGTACCTTCACGCATACTCGCCAGCGGTGTTTTCAGCTCATGAGAAAGATGGCGTAAAAACTGATGCCGTTGCGACTCAAGCCAGGAGAGGCGTTCACTTAACCAGATAATACGCTGCCCCACGGATCGCAGCTCGCGGGGCCCAGTTAATAATACGCTATCGCCCAACGAGCGCCCTTCTCCCAGACGGTTGATCATCCGTTCGATGCCCTTCACCGGACCGATAATCATACGGGTAAACAACAGCACCATCGCCAGGCTAAGGAGAAACAGCACCAGTGCCTGCCAGCCAAAAAACTGCCCGCGTTCGGCTATTTCCTGCTGTAACTGCTGGCCACGAGAAAAGACGACGGTACGCGTCGCTTGCACCATCTCGGTATTGGCATTGGCGAACGCTTCCAGCCGTGCAGCCGACACACTGTCAGGGCCGCTGTTTTTACACTGCAACTGCGCGAGATCGTTAAGATCCTGACGCAACGCCTGGTAGAGCTTGGTATCTGGCAACACCCCCGCATGCGCATCCAGCATATCGCTGTAGCGTTTACGCTGACTTTGGTAGACCTTGGCCAACGTTGAGTCATCAAGCACACAGTATTGCCGATAGCTGCGCTCCATCTCCAGCGCAGCATTGGTCATCGCTTCACTGCGTCTGGCGTCAATCAGCGTGGTGCGGTTCGTCAGCGCAGCCTGCGCGCTCAGGGCATTCAGACTTTGCCACGCCTGCCAGGCCAAAACTAACAACGGCAACAGGATCAGCAAAAATGCCAACATCACCAATTGACGTAAAGATCGGGGGAAAACTGACCAGCGCTTCAAGGCGTTACTCTCAATGGACAGGAATAGGTTGATGCTAACTGAGGGGAACGCCAGATACAACAAAGCCGGGATTAACCCGGCTTTGTTGCGGAATAAGGCGGTGCCTAACTCGACGTTTCGCCCGGAGGTTGATATGAGCTTCGCTAATATCAGATGTTGGACGGCAGGCACCTTGTTGTGCGTCATTCGAAGTTTATGTAGCACGTCCCGAAGGGGCTGACATAAGAAGGTGAATGAGCCACTGGTTAATATTATGCAGCATCTGTGCCAATATTCAAAACACTTTATTAACACAATGATAAATATAGAAAATATGATTATTTATATGAGAAATGATATTGTCCATTTTTCACCCACACCGTCGCCAATCAGCAACACCTGTAACACTTAAAAACAAATTCGTTTTAAATCAAATAATTAAATGTCTCTTTTTGGCGACAATGTAACCTTACCTATGTCGGCATTTCCCGACACTTTACTTTTAGGTGCAAGCGCTGAGTTTATTGCCGGATAGCGGCGTGAACGCCTTATCCGGCCTACAACCGCATTTCCCCGTAAGCCTGATAAGCGTAGCGTCATCAGGCGGCAGACAAAAAAAGCCCCTCACGAAGAGGGGCTTGATGATCATAGGCTAATTATCCAAGCTGTTTACGCGCGTTGCGGAAGATACGCATCCACGGGCTGTCCTCGCCCCAATTTTCCGGGTGCCAGGAGTTGCTCACGGTACGGAACACACGTTCCGGGTGCGGCATCATAATGGTGACGCGACCATTTTCAGTGGTCACAGCAGTAATACCATTCGGCGAACCGTTCGGGTTAGCCGGGTAAGCCTCGGTCACCTTACCGAAGTTATCGACGTAGCGCAGTGCCACCAGACCTTTGCTCTCAAGCTGAGCCAGATGCGCACCGTCACGCACTTCCACACGGCCTTCACCGTGAGAAACGGCAATCGGCATCATCGACCCCACCATATCGGCAAGCAGTAAAGACGGGCTTTGCGTCACTTCGACCAGGCTGAAGCGGGCTTCAAAGCGGTCGGAGTTGTTACGCACAAAGCGCGGCCACAGGTCGCTTCCGGGGATTAGCTCACGCAGGTTAGACATCATCTGGCAACCGTTACACACTCCGAGCGCCAGGGTTTGCGGGCGATGGAAGAAGGTTTCGAACTCATCACGCACGCGGTTGTTGAACAAAATTGACTTCGCCCATCCTTCCCCTGCGCCGAGTACATCGCCGTAAGAGAAGCCGCCGCAGGCTACCAGCGCCTGGAAGTTACCCAGGCCGATGCGTCCACCCAGCAGATCGCTCATGTGTACATCGATGGCGTCAAAGCCCGCACGGTGGAAAGCTGCTGCCATCTCAACGTGGGAGTTCACGCCCTGCTCGCGCAGCACGGCCACTTTCGGACGCGCCCCGGTGGCGATATACGGCGCGGCAACATCGTCGTTAATATCGAACGTCAGTTTGACGTTGAGACCCGGATCGGCATCGTTGGTTTTAGCGTCGTGTTCCTGATCGGCGCATTCCGGGTTATCGCGCAGACGCTGCATCTGCCAGGTGGTTTCCGCCCACCACATACGCATCGTGGTGCGACTTTCGCTGAACACCGCATGACCATCTGCTTCGACCACGAAGCGGTCGCCCTGCACGGCTTTCCCCAGATAGTGCACGCAATCGGCCAGGCCATGTTGAGCCAGCAACGCCTCAACCGCTTCACGATCACCTGCGCGAACCTGAATCACCGCGCCCAGCTCTTCGTTAAACAGCGCCGCCAGACGATCTTCACCCAGAGAGTGGATATCAGCTTCAATACCGCAGTGACCAGTGAAGGCCATTTCCGCCAGCGTCACCAGCAAGCCACCGTCGGAGCGATCGTGGTAGGCCAGCAGCTTACGTTGTGCGACCAGCGCCTGAATGGCGTCGTAGAAGCCTTTCAGTTGCGCTACGTTACGCACATCGGCAGGCTTATCCCCCAGTTGACGGTAAACCTGCGCCAGCGCCGTCGCACCAAGCGCGTTGTGACCCAGACCAAGGTCAATCAGCAACAGGGCGTTATCTTCAGTAGAAAGCTGCGGGGTAATGGTGTGGCGCACATCTTCCACACGGGCAAAGGCGGTGATCACCAGCGATAGCGGCGAGGTCATTTCACGCTGTTCGTTGCCTTCCTGCCAGCGGGTTTTCATCGACATAGAGTCTTTGCCCACCGGAATGGTCAGGCCAAGCGCCGGACATAATTCTTCCCCAACGGCTTTTACCGCTTCGTACAGTCCGGCGTCTTCGCCAGGGTGACCTGCAGCCGCCATCCAGTTGGCCGACAGTTTAATGCGTTTGATATCGCCAATCTGCGTTGCCGCAATGTTGGTCAGCGCCTCACCTACAGCCAGACGCGCAGAGGCTGAGAAGTCGAGCAATGCGACTGGCGCGCGCTCGCCGAGAGACATCGCTTCGCCGTAGTAGCTATCGAGGCTTGCGGTAGTGACCGCGCAGTTGGCGACCGGGATCTGCCATGGACCAACCATCTGGTCACGCGCCACCATACCGGTAACGGTACGGTCACCGATAGTCACGAGGAACGTTTTCTCCGCGACAGTTGGCAGATGCAGCACGCGGTTAACCGCATCTGCAATCGAGATTTCACTACGATTCAGGGCATCGCCTTTGGCTTTCAGCGTCTGCACATCGCGGGTCATTTTCGGTGTTTTACCCAGCAGCACATCGAGTGGCATGTCGATCGGCTGGTTGTCGAAGTGGCTGTCGCTCAAGGTCAGATGCTGTTCTTCGGTTGCTTCACCGATGACCGCGTACGGCGCGCGCTCGCGCTTACACAGTTCGTCAAACAGCGGCAATTGATCGGCAGCAACCGCCAGCACGTAGCGCTCCTGGGACTCGTTACACCAGATTTCCAGCGGGCTCATACCCGGCTCATCGCTGAGGATATCGCGCAGCTGGAACTTACCACCGCGACCGCCATCGCTTACCAGCTCCGGCATGGCGTTAGACAGACCACCCGCGCCAACGTCATGGATAAACAGAATTGGGTTCGCATCACCCATCTGCCAGCAACGGTCGATAACTTCCTGGCAACGACGTTCCATTTCCGGGTTATCACGCTGTACAGAAGCGAAATCAAGATCGGCATCAGACTGACCGGAAGCCATAGAGGAGGCTGCCCCGCCGCCAAGGCCAATGTTCATCGCCGGGCCGCCGAGGACGATCAGCTTGGCGCCAACGACGATCTCGCCCTTCTGCACGTGATCGGCACGGATGTTACCGATCCCGCCTGCCAGCATGATCGGTTTATGGTAACCGCGCAGCTCTTCGCCGTTATGGCTGTTGACCTTTTCTTCATAGGTACGGAAGTAGCCGGTCAGCGCCGGGCGACCAAATTCGTTGTTAAACGCCGCGCCGCCCAGCGGGCCTTCAGTCATGATGTCGAGCGCGGTGACAATACGATCCGGCTTACCAAAGTCCTCTTCCCAAGGCTGTTCAAAGCCAGGAATACGCAGGTTGGAGACGGAGAAGCCTACCAGCCCGGCTTTCGGTTTTGCACCACGACCGGTTGCACCTTCATCGCGGATTTCTCCGCCGGAGCCGGTTGCCGCACCTGGCCACGGAGAGATAGCCGTCGGGTGGTTATGAGTTTCTACCTTCATCAGGATGTGGGCTGGTTCCTGATGGAAATCGTAGCGGCCGGTTTTGTGATCGGCAAAATAGCGGCCCACTTCAGAACCTTCCATTACCGCGGCGTTGTCTTTATAGGCAGACAACACGTGGTCCGGCGTGGTTTCGAAGGTATTCTTGATCATCTTGAACAGCGACTTAGGCTGTTGTTTACCGTCGATAACCCAGTCGGCGTTAAAAATCTTGTGGCGGCAGTGCTCGGAGTTGGCCTGCGCAAACATGTACAGTTCAATGTCGTTCGGGTTGCGCCCCAGTTTGGTGAACGCATCCTGCAGATAGTCAATTTCGTCTTCCGCCAGCGCCAGACCCAGACGCAGGTTAGCGTCGATCAGCGCCTGACGCCCCTCACCCAGTAGATCAACGCTGGAGACCGGCGCCGGTTGGTGATGGACAAACAGTTTTTCGGCATCGTTCAGCGCAGAGAAAACCGTTTCCATCATGCGGTCGTGCAGTTCGTCGGCCACCATCTGCCATTGCTCAGCGGTCAGTGTAGAGGCTTCTACATACCAGGCAA
This sequence comes from Citrobacter sp. Cf125, assembly GCF_030333935.1. Taxonomy (NCBI): domain Bacteria; kingdom Pseudomonadati; phylum Pseudomonadota; class Gammaproteobacteria; order Enterobacterales; family Enterobacteriaceae; genus Citrobacter; species Citrobacter sp. Cf125. The sequence goes on from NZ_JAOWEY010000022.1 coordinate 1,288,229, forward strand.
TGCCACGTTCCAGGCGGCTAATCTGGTGCAGACCGCAGTTGTGGGCAATATCAGTCGCTTTAGAAGACCACGGGGAGATGGTGCCAGGGCGAGGCGTAACCAGCAGCAGTTTTCCTTCCGGCGCGTGGCTTTGCAGAGCAGGACCATATTTCAGCAGGCGTGCAAGCTGCGCGTGCTCATCTTCATTTAACGGCGCATTCAGATCGGCAAAATGGACGTACTCGGCGTAAATATTGTGGACCTGGAGGTTGGCAGCCTGAAAACGTGCCAGCAGTTTGTTAATACGGAATGCAGACAGTGCAGGTGAACCACGCAGAATTTCCATCATAAGTCTCTCGTCTTCTAAGCTTTCGGTGTGCCCAAGTGGGGAAACGGGCGTCATTATAAAGAATCTACCGCGCCGACGAAACCGTTTGCGTCGAAATAAAATCACTACCGTCACTTATCATCAAATGCGGTCAGATTTCTGAATAAGTTGCCAACTGACGCAAGTTTAAGCAAAATGCCGTTCATTAATGACGACTTCACTTCTTAATCAGCACCACAGCAGGCAGAGAAAACGTACGGTTCAGAGAATTAACTAATTGAAAAAATTAAAGATTAATTATCTGTTCATCGGCATATTGACGCTGTTGTTGGCAGCGGCCCTTTGGCCATCTATTCCCTGGTTCGGTAAAGCCGAAAATCGTATCGCCGCCATTCAGTCGCGGGGAGAGCTGCGCGTCAGTACCATCGACTCGCCGTTAACTTACGCGACCCTCAACGGCAAAAAATTCGGCCTGGATTATGAACTGGCCCAGGAATTTGCCGACTACTTAGGCGTGAAGTTAAAAGTTACCGTACGCCAGAACATCAGCCAGCTTTTTGACGACCTGGATAACGGCAATGCCGACCTGTTAGCCGCAGGCCTGGTCTATAACAGCGAGCGGGTGAAAAATTACCAGCCAGGCCCGACCTATTATTCGGTTTCACAACAGCTGGTGTACCGGGTTGGGCAATATCGCCCGCGCACGCTTGCCACCGTGAACGAAAGCCAACTGACTATCGCCCCGGGGCACGTGGTGGTTAACGACCTCCAGCAGCTAAAAGAGAAAAAATTTCCCGATCTGAGCTGGAAAGTTGATGACAAAAAGGGCACCACCGAATTGCTCGATGATGTAATCGCCGGAAAGCTGGATTACACCATTGCAGATTCTGTCGCCATCAGCTTATACCAACGCGTGCATCCTGAGCTGGCCGTGGCGCTGGACGTCTCTGACGAACAGCCGGTGACCTGGTTTAGTCGTCTGGACGATGACAACACGCTGTCTGCCGCCTTGTTGGATTTCTTTAACACCATGAATGAAGACGGTTCTCTGGCACGGCTGGAAGAGAAATATCTCGGGCATGGCGATGATTTTGACTATGTCGATACCCGCACCTTTTTGCGCGCCGTAGACAGCGTGTTGCCGGACCTTAAGCCGCTGTTTGAGAAGTATGCGCAGGAGATAGACTGGCGACTGCTCGCCGCAATATCCTATCAGGAGTCGCACTGGGACGCGCAGGCCACATCCCCGACCGGCGTACGCGGACTGATGATGCTGACCAAAAATACTGCTCAGAGTCTCGGGCTGACCGACCGTACCGATGCCGAACAGAGTATCAGCGGCGGCGCGCGATACTTGCAGGATATGATGAGTAAAGTACCGGATACCGTCCCCGAAGGAGAACGCATCTGGTTTGCCCTTGCAGCCTATAACATGGGTTATGCGCACATGCTTGATGCGCGGGCGCTAACGGTGAAAACCAAAGGCAATCCGAACAGTTGGTCCGACGTAAAACAGCGGCTACCGCTGCTCAGCCAAAAGCCGTATTACAACAAGCTGACCTATGGCTATGCGCGTGGCCACGAAGCTTACGCCTATGTGGAAAATATCCGTAAGTACCAGATTAGCCTGGTGGGGTATCTGCAGGAGAAAGAAAAACAGGCGCAGGAAACGCAGCAACTGGCTCAGGATTACCCAGCGGTGTCGCCGGCTGAGCTGTTGGGTAAAGATAAATTTCCGCTTTCAGCCTTTCTGACTCAGACGTCGTCAAACTACCTGTCGCACTCCCCTTCCCTGCTATTTTCGGCACAAAAGAAAGAGGACCAGTAGTCTGATTGGTATTTACTGATTAGCGGATTTTTTCAGGGCCTTGATTTCCTGCCGACGCATGCGAAAGAAATCACTGAGCAACGTGGCACATTCATCCCGCAGTATCCCCTCTGTCACTTCAACCCGATGATTCATCCCTGGGTGATGCAGCACATCCATTAATGACCCGGCAGCGCCCGTTTTCGCATCGCGTGCACCAAAAACCACTCGGCCGATACGGCTGTGAACCATCGCGCCTGCGCACATCACGCACGGCTCCAGAGTGACGTACAGCGTGGCATCTAACAAACGGTAGTTTTGCAGCACCAGGCCGCCCTGGCGCAGCGCCATAATCTCAGCGTGGGCAGTCGGATCATGATGACCTATCGGGCGGTTCCAGCCTTCGCCAATCACTCGATTGTTATGTACCAATACCGCACCCACCGGGACCTCACGCTCATCCCAGGCGCGCTTAGCCAGCGTTAAAGCATGACGCATCCAGTATTCGTGGCTAAATTCAACATCTGACAAAGGGGTTACTCCACCAATAAAAGCGGGCGCATTATACACAGACGCTATCGTTTACTCTATTCGAGTTGTTGCAGCTCTCCGCGCGGCGTGACGCGCCAGCGATGCTGGCAAAAAGAGAGTAACGGATTATCCTGCTTACTGTCGCTGTAGCCGCTGTAGAGAGACAACGGTGCGCCAATCTGCCGCTCCAGTTGAGTGACTTTCTCATGACCCAGGCAGCGCAGAGTCAGCACCCAGCCGCCGTATCCCCGCGCCATTTTGCTGGCGATCAGATTGACTCGCGGTAGCCACGGAGTATCAAAGTAAACCTGCTCGACCAACGACTGTGGAGAGCCGGTAATAAGCCAAATGTCAGCGTCAGAGCTTAACAGGTAGGTTGTCAGCCGCTGCTGCACGAGCGGAAATGCTGTCACGTTACTGCGAAACCAACGCACAAAGTCGGCCTGATGCGCTTTCAGACGCGCCTCGCTGCGACCAAAAGTGCATCCCCATAACAGCAGGCTCATTGGCCAGCGGGCGGCGCGCCCTTGTATCAGCAATGCCAGCGCAATCACCGGTAGCAGAGGCAGCACCAGCAACGCGTTCAGCGGCTGGCGACGCAGCAGATAACGAATAAAACTACCGAACATATCCTGCTGGTGTAACGTGCCATCCAAATCAAAAAAGACAACGCGGCGCTGGTGATTGGTCAAACCTTATTCCTCTGGATCAGTGAATCCCAATAGCCAGGTAAACAGGAACCCGGCGATAACTGCTACCAGATAGCCTAACAGATAGAACATCACTTTTCCGGCAACAATCGTCAGTGCCAGCGGTAATCCGGAGATGCCAAATGTGATGACCGTCGCCACCTTCCAGTAGCTAATCAGCGCTCCACCTACCGCGCCACCAAGACATGCACCGATAAACGGCTTACCCAACGGCAGCGTTACGCCAAAAATCAGCGGCTCGCCTATACCCAGCAGTCCGACAGGCAGTGCACCTTTGATTACTTTTTTTAACCGCGCATTTCGGGTTTTCATCAGAACCGCGATTGCAGCACCTATTTGCCCAACGCCCGCCATCGCCAGGATCGGAAAGAGCGCGTTATAACCGTGTGCCTGAACCAGCTCAACGTGGATGGGCACCAATCCCTGATGAAGTCCAGTGAGCACCAACGGCAGGAAGGTTCCTGCCAGCACGGCACCGACCAGAAAACCGCCGCGATCGATAGCCCAGGATGCGCCGTGAGCAATAGACTCAGAAATCCAGCCGCCAAGCGGTTGCAGCGCCACAATCGCGATTACGCCGGTAATGATAGTAGTCAGCAGCGGATTAAGGATAAGCTCCAGTGATTCTGGCAACAGCTCGCGGAATTTGCGTTCGATCCAACACATCAACGCCACCACCAGCAGTACCGCGATCACCCCGCCGCGTCCCGGCTGCAACGCTTCGCCAAACAGCGTGATTTGTGCCAGTTGCGGACTGGAGAGAATACCGGCCATCACCCCGCCCATCGCCAGGGAGCCACCGAAAACTTTGGCGGTATTCACCCCGACCAGAATATTCATAATGGCAAACACGGCGCTGCCAAATATGCCCATCAACCCCAGCATATTCGGATAGTGGGTCGCAAAATCCCCCACGATGTCCGGGCGCTTAAGGATGTTAATAATGCCGGTAATCAAACCAGAGGCGATAAACGCCGGAATAAGAGGGATAAAGACGTTCGCCAGCTTGCGCAGCGCATCGCTCATCGGCGCTTTGTACTTTGCTTTGGCCTCTGACTTTGTGCGCTCGATATCATTGGCACCTGCTCGCTCGCCGCCATCGGCAATCAGGGAACGCATGGCATCCACCACTTTGGCCGCTTTACCGGGGCCGACAATAATCTGGTGCTGCGCGCCCTGCTTCACGTAGCCGCTGACACCGGGCAGTTGCCTGAGACGAGGGATATCGAGCTGTCCATCATCCTGAACTTCAACCCTGACGCGGGTCATACAGTTTTCCAGGCGCAGAATATTTTTCTCTCCGCCAACGCCCAGTAGAATATCGCTGGCCAGCACCACCGTCTTATCCATATACACCTCTTAGTGTTCTAACGCCGCGCGTAAAAAACCCTGGTGAGCGGCAAGCTTTTCGCGGGCGGCAGCGGCGTCAAGGCCGGTGAGCGCCATTAAAATAGCTGGCTTAACGTCAAAATCAGTCTGCTTTAGCAGCGCTTGCGCCTGTTCACGCGCAATGCCCGTGGCTTCAACCACCATACGGCACGCCCGATCGACCAGTTTGACGTTGGTTGCCTGCATGTCCACCATCAGGTTCTGATAAACCTTACCGAACTTCACCATCGCTCCGGTGGAGATCATATTGAGCACCAGCTTTTGCGCGGTGCCGGATTTCAGTCGTGTTGACCCGGTCAGCGCCTCTGGCCCCACTACCGGAGAAATGGCGATATCCGCTTCATGCGCGATAGGGGAATCCGGATTGCAAGAAATAGCCACCGTCGTACAGCCAACCGAACGCGCATATTTCATCCCACCAATTACATACGGCGTGCGACCAGATGCTGCCAGCCCCACCACCAGATCCTGCGCGGTAAGATTGAGCGCACGTAGATCGTCTTCACCTAACTGTGGGTTATCTTCCGCACCCTCAACCGCCTTCAGCAGCGCGCCCGGTCCCCCGGCAATCAATCCAACCACCAGACCGTGTGGAACGCCGAAGGTCGGTGGGCATTCAGACGCATCCAGTACCCCGAGACGCCCGCTGGTCCCCGCTCCCATGTAAATAATGCGACCACCTGCTTTTAGTGCGTTAGCTGCCGCATCAACCGCACACGCAACTTGAGGCAGAGTTGCTTTTACTGCTTCGGCTACCAGCGTATCCTGTTGATTAAAACGATGAACCAACTCCAGCGTGGAGAGCGCATCCAGGTCCATGGTCTGTGGATTGCGGGTTTCTGAAACTAATGCACCGAGATTCATTTTTTGTTCCTTAGGAATTTTTAATTCATAATAATCTGCCATAATGGAATATTATATTCATCCAGGCGAATGAAATTTTGTTTTGTAATCGCCATCACGTTTTCGCCAGGAGACAGCATGAACTGTTTAATTCGCATTCGTCAGCGTTACCCGGACCTCGCGCAAAGCGATAAAAAATTGGCGGATTATCTCCTTTCCCAGCCGGATACTGCGCGTCATCTCAGTTCGCAGCAGTTGGCCGCGGAGGCGGGCGTCAGCCAGTCCAGCGTGGTGAAGTTCGCGCAAAAGATGGGTTTTAAAGGATTTCCTGCACTCAAACTGGCGATCAGCGAAGCGCTGGCCAGCAATCCCAACCCCCATTCCATTCCGGTACATAATCAGATTCGCGGTGACGATCCTATGCGTCTGGTGGGGGAAAAGTTGATTCAGGAGAACGTGGCGGCGATGCATGCGACGCTGGACGTCAACAGCGAAGAGAAACTGATGGAGAGCGTCACAATGCTGCGTTCAGCCCGACGCATTATCGTGACCGGGATTGGCGCATCGGGTCTGGTGGCACAGAATTTTGCCTGGAAGTTGCTGAAGATTGGTTTTAACGCGGTGGTGGAACGCGATATGCACGCCCTGCTGGCGACGGTGCAAGCCCTTTCGCCCAACGATCTGCTGCTGGCCATTTCGTATACCGGAGAGCGCCGCGAGCTCAACCTGGCTGCAGATGAAACGTTGCGCACCGGCGCGAAAATCCTCGCCATCACTGGATTTACACCGAACGCCCTGCAGCAACGGGCAAGTCATTGTCTGTACACGATTGCCGAGGAGCAGGCCACCCGCAGCGCAGCGATTTCCTCCACTCATGCGCAAATGATGCTCACTGATTTACTGTTTATGGCGCTGGTGCAGCAGGATCTGGAGCATGCTCCGGAACGTATTCGCCACAGCGAAGCTCTGGTAAAAAAACTGGTCTGAGCAAAGAATGCGCGTATAATGCCCGCCCGATTTGTGATGTTTTGAGAGTTTCCTGATGGCCCTGTTAATCACTAAAAAGTGTATCAATTGCGATATGTGCGAGCCCGAATGCCCGAATGAGGCGATTTCGATGGGTGATAGCATTTACGAGATTAACAGCGACAAGTGTACAGAATGCGTAGGCCATTACGACACGCCAACCTGCCAGAAGGTGTGCCCGATCCCCAATACTATTTTGAAAGATCCGGCACATGTCGAAACAGAAGAGCAGTTGTGGGATAAGTTTGTGCTGATGCACCACGCCGATAAACTTTAACCGCGTCGCCATCCGGCGATGAAGCCTGATGGCGCTAATGCTTATCAGGCCTACCCAGCCCTGCAATAATCGTATAACCCGTAGGCCGGATAAGACGCCACGCGTCGCCATCCGGCAACGTGCAGAATCTAACTCTCGATAATCACCGTAGCGCAGGCGTAGTGACGCTCATCGGCCAGCGTCACATGCATATGCGCGACGCCGAGTTTTTCCGCCAGTTTTAACGCCTCTCCCCATAATCGCAGACGCGGCTTACCGAGTTCGTCGTTAAAGACTTCAAACTGATTAAACGCCAGCCCATTGCGAATACCCGTGCCAAAGGCTTTTGCTGCCGCCTCTTTGACTGCAAAACGCTTCGCCAGAAAACGCACCGGCTGCTGATGCTTTTCCCAGATTGCCCATTCGTTGTCGCTGAGCACACGTCTTGCCAGGCGGTCGCCGGAACGGGAGATTACCGCTTCGATGCGGGCAATCTCCACGATATCCGTACCTAATCCCAAAATCGCCATTAGCCACGCGCTTCCAGCATCAGGCGCTTCATTTCGACTACGGCATCTTTCAGACCGCTCATCACCGCGCGCCCGATAATGGCATGGCCAATGTTCAACTCATGCATTTCCGGGATCCGTGCGATAGCTTTAACGTTGTGATACGTCAGACCGTGACCCGCATTCACCTTCAGGCCAAGGCTTGCAGCATAGGTCGCCGCTTTGGCGATACGCGCCAGTTCGCTGGCCTGCTCTGCGTCAGTTTTCGCATCGGCGTAACAGCCGGTGTGAATTTCAATAAACGGCGCGCCAACTTCCGCAGCGGCCTTAATCTGTTCTTCGTCGGCATCGATAAACAGCGAAACCAGAATGCCTGCGTCCGCCAGGCGTTTGCAGGCATCGCGCATCTTGTCACGCTGACCGGCGACGTCCAGACCACCTTCAGTGGTAACTTCCTGACGTTTTTCCGGCACCAGGCAGCAAAAATGCGGCTTAGTCTCAACGGCAATCGCCAGCATCTCTTCGGTGACTGCCATTTCCAGATTCATGCGCGTATCCAGCGTCTGGCGCAAAATACGCACGTCACGGTCGGTGATATGGCGACGGTCTTCACGCAGGTGTACGGTAATACCGTCCGCGCCCGCCTGTTCAACGATAAACGCTGCCTGAACCGGGTCCGGATATGCGGTACCGCGTGCATTACGTAACGTGGCAATGTGGTCAATATTGACGCCTAACAGTAATTCAGCCATGACAATCCTCGTTAATCATTATTTGTTTTTACTGCGCGTTTTGGCATAAATTGCCGGAACAGTTCCCGGCTTTTTAACGGCTTACCACCAAGATACGGCTTTAACGCCATGCGGGTAAAGCGTTTCGCGGCGCGTAACGTATCGACATCAGGAAATTCACGCGACTCAAGTGCTTTGAGATGGCGTCCGGTAAAGGTATTGTTATCAATAACGACGCTGGCAATAAACCCTTTTTCTTCCCGGTAACGATAGGTCATAGTGTCGTCTACCGGCTCGCCGCTGCCCGCACAGTGGGTAAAATCGACTCCGTACCCCAGATGTCCAAGTAAGGCCAGCTCAAAGCGACGCAATGCAGGTTCTGGCGAACCCGTCGCGCCAGCCAGCGCCTGAATACAGTTCAGGTAATCGAAAAAGAGTTCAGAAAAGCGGGTTTCGTACTCGAGTACGCGCGAGACAAGCTCGTTGATATACAAGCCGCTGTACAGCGTGATGCCGCTAAGAGGGAGTGCCAGAGAAACGGCTTCAGCACTACGTAGGGTTTTGACCTCTCCACGCCCACCAAAGCGAAGCAACAACGGGGTAAAAGGCTGGAGCGCGCCTTTGAGATTAGAACGTTTGGAACGTGCGCCTTTAGCCACCAGGCGCACGCGACCCGACTCTTCCGTGAAGACGTCCAGCACGAGACTGGTTTCGCTCCAGGGGCGACTATGCAAGACAAAGGCTCGTTGCCATCCTTCCATATACTCGCCGTGTTTCAGAAGATGGGTTTAGACGTCGTCGCCGTAACCGAGGCTACGCAGCGCGCGTTCGTCATCGGCCCAGCCGGATTTCACCTTCACCCACAGTTCGAGGTGAACCGGCGCTTCGAACATCTCCTGCATGTCTTTACGCGCTTCGATGCCGATGGTTTTGATCTTGGCCCCTTTGTTGCCAATAACCATCTTCTTCTGCCCTTCACGTTCAACGAGGATCAGACCGTTAATATCGTAACCACCGCGCTCGTTGGAGATAAAACGCTCAATTTCCACGGTAACGGAGTACGGCAATTCAGCACCCAGAAAACGCATCAGCTTTTCACGGATGATTTCTGAGGCCATAAAGCGCTGAGAACGATCTGTGATGTAATCTTCCGGGAAGTGATGAATAGCTTCCGGCAAATGCTTACGCACGATGCCCGCAACGGTATCGACATTCAAGCCGGTTTCGGCAGAAATCGGCACGATATCAAGGAAGTTCATCTGGCTTGCCAGGAACTGCAGGTGCGGCAGCAGATCGGCTTTTTCCTGAACGTTGTCTACTTTGTTCACAGCCAGAATAACCGGGGCTTTGCCATCACGCAGCTTGTTGAGCACCATTTCGTCGTCCGGCGTCCAGCGGGTGCCTTCCACAACGAAAATAACCAGTTCAACATCACCGATCGAGCTGCTCGCCGCTTTGTTCATCAGGCGGTTGATCGCTCGTTTTTCTTCCATATGCAGGCCCGGGGTATCAACATAAATCGCCTGATACGCGCCTTCAGTATGGATGCCAACAATACGGTGACGTGTTGTCTGAGCCTTACGTGAAGTAATAGAAATCTTCTGCCCAAGCAGATTATTCAACAGGGTGGATTTGCCGACGTTCGGGCGACCGACGATGGCAATAAATCCGCAGTAAGTTTTCTCTTCGCTCATTCCAGCTCCAGTTTTTTTAACGCCTGTTCGGCGGCAGCCTGCTCAGCCTTACGACGGCTCGAACCTGTGCCAACCACCGGTTCACTCAGGCCGCTGACCTGGCAGTGGATAGTAAATTCTTGATCGTGTGCTTCACCACGGACCTGTACCACCAAATAAGACGGCAGAGGCAGGTGGCGACCCTGCAAATATTCCTGCAGGCGCGTTTTCGGATCTTTTTGTTTGTCGCCTGGGCTAATTTCATCCAGACGAGTTTGATACCAGTTCAGGATTAATTGCTCAACGGTTTGAATATCGCTGTCGAGGAAGACGCCGCCGATCAAGGCTTCAACGGTATCGGCCAGGATCGATTCACGACGGAAGCCGCCGCTTTTCAGCTCACCAGGCCCCAAACGTAAACATTCACCGAGGTCAAACTCACGGGCTAATTCAGCCAGCGTATTGCCGCGAACCAGCGTTGCGCGCATGCGGCTCATGTCACCTTCGTCCACTCGAGGGAAACGGTGATACAGCGCATTAGCGATAACAAAGCTCAAAATAGAGTCGCCCAGAAATTCTAAACGCTCGTTATGTTTGCTGCTGGCGCTCCGGTGAGTTAATGCCTGCTGCAACAGCTCCTGATGATTAAAAGTGTAGCCCAGCTTCCGTTGAAGCCGATTAATTACGATGGGGTTCATGCGATACCAATAAATGAATGCGTCAACAATTCAGCACACGAAACAGACCTGATATACGCACTTTGCGGAGCCATCTGGCTTCGCCTGCATGCTTTTATATACAAACCAACGCTGTTTCGTGTGCCGTGGCAACCTGTCGGTGCCAACCTAAAACTTCGGGGGAATATTCTATACACAACGACAAGGGATGTCGTTAGTCTGCGGGAATTTATCCGAGAAATAATTCACGCTGCCGCCGTAATGACGACAACGTGAACGATTATCGGCGATTAGTGAATGCCACCAATACGGCTTAAACGCACACCGGTCGGCCATTCACCTTCTTGCTTATCGAAACTCATCCAGATAGCGGTCGCTTTACCCACCAGATTCGCTTCCGGCACAAATCCCCAGTAACGGCTGTCCGCGCTGTTGTCACGGTTATCACCCATCATGAAGTAGTGCCCTGGCGGGACGATCCAGGTTGCCAGTTGCTGACCAGGCTGGCGGTAATACATTCCCACCTGATCCTGCGCGATTGGCACGGTCAGAATGCGATGCGTAACCTCACCCAGCGTTTCTTTACGCTCAGAGAGACGAATACCGTTCTCTTTCGTTTCGTTCAGCGGAACGTCAAAGAAGCCACTGGTCGCTTCCCCACCGTTACGGCGCGCAAAGGTCTGTACGAAATCACTTGGCTGAACATCCGAATACGTTACCGGCAGCGCGTTTTCACACGCCTGACCGGAACGGCATCCTGGCTGAATAGTCACCTCTTTCGCCACTGGATCGTACGTTACTTTGTCTCCCGGTAAACCGACAGCACGTTTAATGTAGTCCAGGCGCGGATCTTCCGGGTATTTAAACACCACGATATCACCGCGTTTCGGATGACCGGTTTCGATCAGCGTTTTCTGGTAAATCGGATCTTTAATCCCGTAGGCGAATTTCTCCACCAGGATAAAGTCACCGATAAGCAGCGTCGGCATCATCGAACCTGACGGGATCTGGAACGGCTCATAAATAAATGAACGTACCACCAGCACAATCGCCAGTACCGGGAAAACGGATGCCCCGGTTTCCAGCCAGCCCGGCTTAGGGGATACTTTTTTCAGCGTTGCTTTATCCAGTGAATCACCTGCAGCAGCTTGCGCTGCTGCCTGACGCTCCCGGCGTTTTGGTGCGAAGATGAATTTATCTACGCACCATAAAATGCCCGTCACCAGTGTGGCAATCACCAGAATCAGGGCAAACATGTTCGCCATGCCAACTCCTTAAGATTATTTGCTGTCTTTACCGACATGCAGAATGGCGAGGAACGCTTCCTGCGGCAGTTCGACGTTACCGATCTGCTTCATGCGCTTTTTACCCTCTTTCTGTTTTTGCAGCAGCTTTTTCTTACGGCTGATATCACCGCCGTAGCATTTCGCCAGAACGTTTTTACGCAGCTGCTTCACGGTTGAACGCGCGATGATGTGCGTACCAATGGCCGCCTGGATCGCGATATCAAACTGCTGGCGAGGGATTAGATCTTTCATCTTCTCAACCAGTTCACGGCCACGGCTCTGGGAGTTGTCGCGGTGAGTAATCAGCGCCAGCGCATCGACACGTTCGTTGTTGATAAGGACATCAACGCGCACCATGTCAGACGCCTGGAAGCGTTTGAAGTTATAGTCCAGCGACGCATAGCCGCGAGAGGTCGACTTCAGACGGTCGAAGAAATCGAGTACTACTTCCGCCATCGGAATCTCATACGTCAGCGCCACCTGGTTACCGTGGTAAACCATGTTGGTCTGGACGCCACGCTTCTCGATACACAGGGTGATGACGTTGCCAAGGTAAGCCTGCGGCAGCAGCATGTGACACTCAGCGATCGGCTCACGCAGTTCGTAGATGTTGTTCAGCGGCGGCAGCTTGGACGGGCTATCGACGTAGATAGTCTCTTTCGCCGTGGTTTCGACTTCGTAGACTACGGTCGGCGCGGTAGTGATCAGATCCAGATCGTATTCACGCTCCAGACGTTCCTGAATGATCTCCATGTGCAGCAGACCAAGGAAGCCACAACGGAAGCCGAAGCCCAGCGCGGTAGAGCTTTCCGGTTCGTAGAACAGGGAGGCGTCGTTCAGGCTCAGCTTGCCAAGCGCGTCACGGAAGTTTTCATAGTCGTCAGAGCTGACCGGGAACAGACCGGCGTAAACCTGTGGCTTCACTTTTTTAAAGCCTGGCAGCGGTTTGTCTGCCGGGTTACGCGCCTGCGTCAGGGTATCGCCAACCGGCGCGCCGAGGATGTCTTTAATCGCACAAACCAACCAACCTACCTCGCCGCATTTCAGCTCGGTACGGTCAACCTGTTTTGGCGTGAAGATCCCCAGGCGGTCGGCGTTATAGACCTGACCGGTGCTCATTACTTTAATTTTGTCGCCTTTACGCATGGTGCCGTTTTTAATACGCACCAGCGACACCACGCCAAGGTAGTTGTCGAACCAGGAGTCGATGATCAGCGCCTGTAATGGGCCTTCCGGATCACCTTCCGGCGGCGGAATGTCGCGTACCAGACGTTCAAGAACGTCAGTGACGCCAACGCCAGTTTTCGCCGAGCAGCGAACGGCATCTGTCGCATCAATACCGACGATATCTTCGATCTCTTCCGCTACGCGTTCAGGATCGGCGGCCGGTAGGTCGATTTTGTTCAGAACCGGCACCACTTCCAGATCCATTTCCATGGCGGTATAGCAGTTAGCCAGGGTCTGCGCTTCTACGCCCTGCCCGGCATCAACCACCAGCAGTGCACCTTCACAGGCGGCAAGCGAGCGGGAAACTTCATACGAGAAGTCAACGTGGCCCGGGGTGTCGATAAAGTTAAGCTGATAGGTTTCACCATCAGATGCTTTGAAATCGAGCGTCACGCTCTGCGCTTTGATAGTAATACCGCGCTCACGCTCAAGATCCATCGAGTCGAGAACCTGCGCTTCCATTTCACGGTCAGACAGGCCACCGCAGATCTGGATAATACGGTCAGACAGCGTCGATTTACCGTGGTCGATGTGAGCTATGATTGAAAAGTTACGTATGTTCTTCATATAGTGTAATTATTGTGCCTTACGCCCGCCTGAGCAGGCTCTGAGAAGTCGCTGTTCTGAGCTTAACGTCTGTTTAAGTGAAACGCCGCATTCTACACTACAACGCTGAGGCGAGGAAATGTTCATAGAGCAAGGATAGCGGGAACTGGAAACAACTTTGCAAAGTCGATGAAACTTTTGTCGGATGGCGGCATAAACGCCTTATCCGGCCTACGCCTGCATCTGAGGACGCTGTAGGCCTGATAAGCGCAGTGCCATCAGGCAAAGATATCACTGCTGGGTTTCGACGCGAATAAGATCGGGTGGGAGAGCAACGTTCAGAATGACCGGCTGCCAGGCTTCGCGTTCAGCAAGCTTACGAGAGTATCCACGAGCAATCAGGAATCCGCCCACGCCCCCCAGCACTGCTCCGCTTAATGCCGCAAGATCGGAACCAAACAGTACCTGGAATAGCGCCGCGAAAAGAAACAGTCCCGCCAACGGAGACATGTAGACCAGCATCGCCGAACCGAGCAGGCTACCTTCGGCAATGCCCAGTTCAACTTTTTGACCAGGGGTCAAGGGTTCGTCGCAGGGCACCACGATGGTGTGTGTGGTCTGTGGTCCCAGTTTGTTCAGCACGCGGCTCCCGCATCCGGCCCGGGAAGCACAGCTGCTACATGATGCTTTAACATCACAGCTGACCGTCGCCAGACCATTTTGCCAGGAGACGACCGTCGCCCACTCTTTAATCATTGTGCAGCCCTGAACTTAATATTATCCGCGATACGCTTCGCCGTTTGCGGCGGAAGCTCACCGACAATAGTGATTTCGGCGTTATCTCGCACGCTGGTGCTAACCGTGCGGCGTCCAGTGCGCAGCAGTTGATCGGCGCTGTTTTGCATCGCGCGGTTTACGTTCACGGAGAAACTGAACAGACCATCGGAATAAAGCCGTGATTCGATCGGCATGTTATCCATCGTCGGCAGCGGACGTCGACTGCTGGACACCTCGCTGAAGCCTTGCGGCAACCACGACGGACTCCAGTTGAAGTTGGTTTTCTCACCCGCAGGAACTGACAACAACGGCGGCAGATTGGCTTTCGCCAGCGTCTGCATGCTGTCGCTGACACCGTTGTTAACAGTAAACGCGATGACGCGGAACTGTTCCAGCGTTTCGCCATCACGGTCAAGAAGATCAACACGCATTGGCAGCTTGGTCTCAGTGTCCATCCAAACGATATAGCTGTAACGGGTGCCGTCACGCGCCACAACGCGGATCACTTCACAGAGCCTGTCGGCAATACGGGTGCGGCCTACTGAGATAAAATCATAGTAGGGAGCAAGACGTTTGAAGTCGGTGTAAATCAGGGAGGGCAGTGAGTCAACGATATAGTCGCCGTTCAGCGTGAACGGTTCGAGACCTGGCTCAAAATAACTGATTTCGTTGCCACGTTGTACCACTTCCCGGCGCGGACCATCCATTTGCAACAGTTGCGCGAGCGGACGGTTATCCAGGCGGGCATGGCGATAACGTAGGGATTCAACACCCTGCTTATTGATGCTGACAAATGACAGCTCATAGGTGAGCGACTGGCTGGCCAGATTCATCTGCTGCAACAACGCCCCGGACGCAGGATTGGCCGAGGCGTTGACAGAGAAGAACAGGCTACCAGCCACAAGTGACATGGCAAACCAAAGTTGCTTCATTACTGCGATTGCGTTCCTAAAGTTTGAATTCCTGGCACCTGCACAGCGGCTTGCTGTGTCTGGGCCTGCTCAAACTGAAGCTGTTCAGAGTGCAGTCGACGTTGCAGTTCGTAATCCTGCAACATGGCATTAATACGACGACGCTGCTCCTGTACCTGCTGTTGCTGACCGCCGCTGGCCGTCGCGTCAGAAGGTACACCCAGGCTTACCGGACTGGCTTTACCCATCATCGGTAATGTATTAAATACCGGCGTTTCGGGCTGCTGGGACGTTTCAGATTGCCCATTATAGTGCTGGACGCCAACAATAACTGCAAGTGATACACACGCGGCCACACCCATTTGAGTAAGCTGCGCGGCCCACGGACGCATTTTCTTCCAGAACGGCATTTTCTGCCACTGGTGCGGTGCTGGCTGGGCCTCAGGAATCAATGGCGCCGTCTGACGTACCGGCTCATCCTGGATGGCGGCCATTACGCGGGCGGAAATATCGAAATGGAGAACGTCGGCAGTATCACCTCGCATGGAATCGCGAATCAGGTGATAACTCTCCCAGGTTTTTTGCATTTCCGGGTCGTGAGCCAGCTCTTTGAGCAACTCAGTATCCAGCGTTTCGCCATCCATTAAAGCGGAAAGTTTTTCTTTCTGCATGCCTAATACCTTTTCCAGTATCCCGCTATCGTCAACGCCTGATAAGCGGTTGAACTTTATTATCAATAGCTTCCCTCGCTCGGAAGATACGTGAACGCACCGTACCCACCGGACAATCCATGATAGCGGCTATCTCTTCATAGCTCAGGCCATCCAGCTCCCGCAAGGTTATTGCCATGCGTAAATCTTCCGGGAGGGACTCAATAGTTCGGAAAACTATCTGTCTCAGTTCTTCTGACAACATTAAGTTCTCAGGGTTCGAAATTTCTTTCAGCGCACCGCCACTTTCGTAATTTTCTGCTTCAATCGCATCTATATCACTGGAAGGTGGACGACGCCCCTGAGCGACCAGGTAATTCTTCGCTGTATTGACCGCAATACGATACAGCCAGGTATAAAAAGCACTATCCCCCCGGAACGAGTCCAGCGCACGATAGGCTTTGATAAATGCTTCTTGTACTACATCGGGTACATCACCCGATGGTACATAGCGAGAAACCAGACTCGCCACCTTATGCTGATAGCGCACTACCAGTAGGTTAAAGGCTTTCTGATCTCCCTTCTGGACCCGTTCTACCAGGACCTGGTCCGTTAACTGCTCGCTCATCCGAGGTAAAGTCTCCCCAAACCAAATTTCCACGCGCCTTCGAAACGCCACTCCATCAGCTTCACTATGAGCAAGCAAATGCTTAGAGTGCTCAAGTTTCGTAAAGTTCCGTTACGCATTGTTTTTTGTTTGTCATGTTGTAGACAGGTCTTATCTCTCATTATAAGTCTACATAACCCGATCAACGCACTATCTGTACAGAAATGCCCATTTCACCGCTTGCAGAGTAACCCAACGGGCACTTTATTTCATCACATAATCTGATGCTAACGGCCTGCTTCACAAAATATTTTTGCCTATTTCACCCTCATCATGTTTTTCTTTCATGTTTAGTCATTGCAACACGTTTAAAAATAAAACGTGCAGTATCGCGCAATGTGGTGCTATGGTGACCAAACACTGTTTAGTAAATTAAACAAAAATCATGAATACGACTCCTGAATTATCCTGTGACGTGCTGATCATTGGCAGCGGGGCTGCCGGACTCTCACTGGCGCTGCGCCTGGCTGAAAAGCATCAGGTTATTGTCCTGAGCAAAGGGCCGGTCAGCGAAGGCTCGACATTTTATGCCCAGGGCGGTATTGCCGCGGTTTTCGATGAAACCGACAGTATCGACTCCCACGTTGAAGATACGCTGATTGCCGGGGCCGGGCTGTGCGATCGCCATGCGGTGGAATTTGTCGCCAGCAATGCGCGTACCTGCGTTCAATGGCTTATCGATCAGGGCGTCTTATTTGATACGCAGGTTCAGCCTAACGGTGAAGAGAGCTATCACCTGACCCGTGAAGGCGGTCACAGCCATCGACGCATCCTGCACGCTGCGGATGCTACCGGCAAAGAAGTCGAAACCACCCTCGTCAGCCAGGCACAAAATCATCCCAACATCCGGGTTCTCGAGCGCAGTAATGCTGTCGACCTGATTGTCTCCGATAAAATCGGTCTGCCGGGAACGCGTCGGGTTGTCGGTGCCTGGATCTGGAATCGTAATAAAGAAGCCGTAGAAACCTGCCATGCGAAGTCGGTAGTGCTGGCAACCGGCGGCGCGTCAAAGGTGTATCAATACACCACCAATCCGGATATTTCCTCGGGTGACGGAATTGCAATGGCCTGGCGTGCGGGATGCCGCGTCGCCAACCTGGAGTTTAACCAGTTTCACCCAACAGCGCTGTATCATCCGCAGGCGCGCAATTTTCTGCTGACCGAAGCGCTGCGCGGCGAAGGCGCGCACCTGAAACGCCCGGACGGTTCACGCTTTATGCCCGATTTTGACGAGCGTGGCGAACTGGCTCCCCGCGATATTGTCGCCCGCGCCATTGATCATGAAATGAAGCGCCTGGGTGCAGATTGCATGTTCCTCGATATCAGTCATAAACCGGAAGAATTTGTTCGTCAGCATTTCCCGATGATTTATGAAAAGTTGCTGGGACTGGGCATTGATCTAACCAAAGAACCTGTTCCCATCGTGCCTGCCGCGCACTATACCTGCGGCGGCGTGATGGTTGATGACTTTGGCCGTACCGATGTCGATGGGCTGTATGCGATCGGCGAAGTGAGTTACACCGGCCTGCATGGCGCCAACCGGATGGCATCGAACTCATTGCTGGAGTGTCTGGTTTACGGTTGGTCCGCGGCTGAAGATATCGACAGGCGTATGCCTTATGCACGCGGCGTCAGCACGCTCCCGGGATGGGATGAAAGCCGGGTAGAAAATCCAGATGAATTGGTTGTTATCCAGCATAACTGGCATGAGCTGCGGCTGTTCATGTGGGATTACGTCGGTATTGTGCGCACCACTAAACGTCTGGAACGCGCCCTGCGTCGTATCACCATGCTGCAACAGGAAATCGACGAGTATTACGCCCATTTCCGTGTGTCGAACAACCTACTGGAGCTGCGCAATCTGGTGCAGGTTGCCGAGCTGATTGTCCGCTGCGCGATGATGCGCAAAGAGAGTCGGGGCCTGCACTACACGCTGGATTACCCAGAACAGCTTCCAGAGGCGGGCCCGTCAATTCTCTCGCCGCTCAGTCATCACATAAACAGATAGAACGCCTGGGTCAGCGCCGTATAACCTTCAGAGTAACGTTGGTCTGGCCCACGGATCACCAGCCTGTCGCTAAAGCACTCCCCGGCCTGCGGGGAGAATGCCAGCAATACCCGATGCGGTAGACGGGCCTCGGTTTCTGCTACATCCGTGCGCAATCGCAGATGCCAGCCTATGCTAAGCGCCTGCTGAGTAAATGCGTTACCAATCTGCTCCGGTAGCACCACACAAAAAAAACCGTCTTCCGTAATGCTGTCCGCCGCCAACGTAAGCAACGCCTGGTGATCGAGCGAGGTGGTATAGCGGGCCTGCTCGCGCTGCGGTGTAGCGCATTCCACGCCCTGTTCATAATAGGGAGGATTGCTGATTATCAAATCAAAACGCACGGTCTGACGCGGTATCCACTGTTGCGCATCTTCTGTATGAACACTCACGCGATGCATCCACGGAGATTGCGCGATGTTCTCCTGCGCCTGCTGCGCGGCGTCGACATCAAGCTCCACGGCGTCAATGATGACGTTTTCATCAGTGCGCTGGGCCAGCATCAGCGCCAACAGGCCGCTCCCGGTACCAATATCCAGGATCCGCTTTACGCCCGCAACGGGGGCCCAGGCCCCCAATAAAATGCCGTCCGTTCCGACTTTCATTGCACAGCGATCGTGTGCCACAAAAAACTGCTTAAAAGTAAATCCATTACGTTTCAGTACGGATGTAGACTGGGGCATGAAGAACAACCTTCCTGGAAAAAAAACGATAACATAGGATAAAAACAATACCTGAGAAGGTATATCCATACAAACAGATGAAGATTGCAGCCGTAACGTCTATAATCAGCGCCCCACTCAGAGGTAGAACATGACTGTAACGACTTTTTCCGAACTTGAACTCGATGAAAGCCTTCTGGATGCCCTCCAGGAAAAAGGTTTCACTCGCCCGACCGCCATTCAGGCTGCCGCCATTCCGCCTGCGCTCGATGGCCGTGATGTACTCGGTTCTGCGCCGACAGGCACCGGTAAAACGGCGGCATATTTGCTGCCAGCGTTGCAGCACCTGCTCGACTTCCCACGCAAGAAATCTGGTCCGCCGCGCATTTTAATCCTGACGCCAACGCGCGAACTGGCGATGCAGGTTGCTGAACACGCCCGTGAGCTGGCGAAAAATACGCATCTGGATATCGCGACCATTACCGGCGGCGTGGCTTACATGAACCACATGGAAGTCTTTAGCGAAAACCAGGACATCGTGGTTGCCACCACGGGTCGTCTGCTGCAATACATTAAAGAAGAAAACTTCGACTGCCATGCGGTTGAGACGCTAATTCTCGATGAAGCAGATCGTATGCTGGACATGGGTTTTGCCCAGGACATCGAACATATCGCCGGTGAAACCCGCTGGCGTAAGCAAACCATGCTGTTCTCCGCCACGCTGGAAGGCGATGCGATTAAAGATTTTGCCGAGCGTCTGTTGGAAGATCCGGTCGAAGTCTCAGCGGATCCGTCCACCCGCGAACGCAAGAAGATCCATCAGTTTTACTACCGTGCTGATGACATCGAGCACAAAACTGCCCTGCTGATCCATCTGTTAAAACAGCCGGAAGCGACCCGCTCGATTGTCTTCGTACGTAAACGCGAGCGTGTGCACGAGCTGGCAGGCTGGCTGCGCCAGGCGGGCATTAACAACTGCTATCTCGAAGGCGAGATGGTGCAGAACAAACGCAATGAAGCGATCAAACGCCTGACCGATGGCCGCGTGAACGTGCTGGTAGCCACCGACGTTGCCGCTCGCGGGATCGATATTCCTGACGTCAGCCATGTGTTTAACTTCGACATGCCGCGCAGTGGCGATGCCTATCTGCACCGCATTGGCCGTACCGGTCGCGCAGGTCGTAAAGGTACTGCGATCTCTTTGGTTGAAGCGCACGACCATCTGCTTCTCGGCAAAGCGAGCCGCTATATTGACGAGCCGCTGAAAGCACGCGTCATCGACGAACTGCGTCCAACCACGCGCGCGCCAAGTGAGAAATCCAACGGTAAACCATCCAAGAAAGTGCTGGCGAAGCGCGCCGAGAAAAAAGCGAAAGAGAAAGAGAAGCCGCGGGTGAAAAAACGTCACCGCGATGCAAAAAATATCGGCAAACGTCGTAAGCCGAGCGGAGCTGCTACCCAGCAGTCCGACAAAGAGTAAACCGAATGCCGGGCCGTTTAGCCCGGCATTTTTTCACGTGATGCAAAACTCTCTTCAATACACTCAAGAAACACACGCATCGCCGGACTAACGACTTTTCCGGCATGATAACCACACAATGCCGTAATTAACTCAGGTTGTTCACTGTACGGTAATTCAATCAACTCCCCTGAACGTAGCTCCCTCTCAACGGCAAAACGCGGCAAAAAGCTGACCCCAAGATTTGCCGATACGCACTGCTTAATGCTTTCAATGCTCCATAACTCAATGGTATTTTCCAGCGTAATCTGTCGTTTACGCAGTAGCCCCTCGAAGCGCTGTCTGAAAATACATTGCGGCTCATTAATGATAAAACTGCAGGGAATGTGCTGGTTATACTGAGTAAAATCAACGTGCTGGAGCAGCGGCGAAGCAACTAATGCCAGTGACTGATCGCCAAGCGGCATCAACTCAAGGGCATCGTCATTACCCACCCGATAAAACACCCCCAGATCGACCTCATCACTGAGCAACGCATCGCGAATGACATAACAATTGAGTGACTGTAAAGACAACTGCACATGGGGCGCACGTTGTTTAAATCGCTGTAAAACCTGCGGCATTTTATACGCCAGCAGCGTTTCGCCCGTCGCGACACGTAGCTCGCCGCTCGGCTGCGCATCCTGATGTGCTGACTGTCGAATCGATGCCATCACGCGAGTCAGGTCATGGATATGCGGCATCAGCCGTTTTCCCTCACTGGTGAGACACATCCGGCGTCCAATTTTTTCAAACAACTGCACCGAAAGTTCTTGCTCAAGCTGTTGAATATGAAAGGTAACTGTTGATTGCGTACAACACAGTTTTTGTGATGCCCGCAGGAATGAGCCCTCTTCCACCACTGTTTTTAACGTAATAAACCGACGTAAATCCATTCGCACTAACCCATCGAAAATATCGAATTCAGAATGCAAAAACATTCATTTTTTTAAATGTTTTGTCTCGGGTACTGTCTACCAAAACAGAGGAGATAACAAGTGACCCCCACCCTTTTAAGTGCATTCTGGACCTATACATTGATTACCGCGCTAACCCCCGGACCAAACAACATCCTTGCGCTCAGTGCCGCGACATCACACGGTTTTCGTCAGAGTACGCGCGTACTGGCCGGAATGAGTTTGGGCTTTTTAATCGTCATGCTGATGTGCGCCGGGATTTCATTTTCACTGGCGGTTCTGGATCCTGCCATTATCCATTGGCTCAGTTGGGCTGGGGCAGCTTATATCCTGTGGCTGGCGCTGAAGATCGCCACCAGCCCGGCTACAAACGATGGTTTGCTGTCAGAGCCGATTAGCTTCTGGGCGAGTTTTGGCTTGCAGTTTGTTAACGTCAAAATCATTTTGTACGGCATTACCGCGTTATCCACGTTTGTATTACCGTACACTCAGGACGCACACTGGCTGATTGGGGTGAGTATTCTGTTGGCGCTGATCGGCACCTTCGGAAATGCCTGCTGGGCGCTGGCGGGCCATCTTTTTCAGCGCGTTTTTCGCCGTTACGGCCGGCAGTTGAATATCATTCTGGCGCTGCTGTTGGTGTATTGCGCGGTAAGGATCTTTTACTAACGGATGCAAAAAAGCGGAAGACACACTGGCATCTTCCGCTTTTTGATTCTTTGCTAAACGGGGCTATTCCCCGTGAGCCTTACAGGCTCTCAGTAAAGGTACGAGCAATAACGTCGCGCTGCTGTTCTGGGGTCAGAGAGTTGAAACGCACTGCATAACCAGAAACACGGATGGTCAACTGCGGATATTTTTCCGGATGCTTAACTGCATCTTCCAGCGTTTCGCGACGCAGAACGTTCACGTTCAGGTGCTGACCACCTTCCACGCGGACTTCCGGCTGTACGTCTACCGGTACTTCACGGTATTCGATTTCGCCCAGTTTGCTGACAGCAACGACTTCATCAGCATTGAAACCTGCTTTCGCAACGATGCAGCGTGCTTCGCCTTTTTCGCTGTCCAGCAGCCAGAAAGAGTTCAGCAGGTCGTCGTTTGCAGCTTTAGTAATCTGGATACCTGTAATCATTTGATGCCTCCCCGGCAAAATTATTTGATCTCGGTTGGCCGTCATCCGGCCAATTGGTAAAACCATTGTTGCTTGAGTGTATATATACCCCTCACACACCCTCGAATCTTTGATTTAAATCAATAAAAACCACACATGAAAAGTGGTGATAGGTGGATTTTATTGTTTTACATCAACTTACGCAGTATACACAGCTAAACTTTTTACATAAATTTTCAACTATCTTTAAGGGGTAGACCATTGAGAAACGTACAGAATTTTGCGACGTCGAAAGAAGCAGTTAAGCTAGGGGGATTGAAAATTCGCAGGAGAGCGAGATGGCCACCGAATTAACCTGGCACGATGTGCTGGCTGAAGAAAAACAGCAGCCTTATTTTGTTAACACACTGCATACTGTTGCCGGCGAGCGTCAGTCAGGAATGACAATTTATCCGCCGCAAAAAGATGTGTTTAACGCGTTTCGTTTTACCGAGCTTGGTGACGTGAAAGTTGTCATCCTGGGTCAGGATCCTTACCACGGCCCAGGCCAGGCACACGGTCTCGCGTTCTCTGTTCGTCCGGGGATTGCCACTCCACCTTCGTTGCTGAACATGTACAAAGAGCTGGAAGCAACAATTCCCGGCTTCACCCGCCCCACACACGGATATCTGGAAAGCTGGGCACTCCAGGGGGTACTATTACTCAACACCGTACTCACCGTTCGCGCCGGTCAGGCACATTCTCACGCCAGCCTTGGGTGGGAAACATTTACCGATAAAGTCATCAGCCTGATTAACCAACATCGGGAAGGCGTGGTTTTCCTGCTCTGGGGTTCTCACGCACAGAAGAAAGGCGCGATTATTGATGCGCAGCGTCACCATGTGTTGAAAGCGCCACACCCATCACCGCTCTCTGCGCATCGCGGTTTCTTTGGTTGCAATCACTTTGTACTGGCGAATGAATGGCTGGAACAACGAGGTGAAAAACCGATTGACTGGATGCCGGTATTACCCGCAGAAAGCGAGTAAAAAAATGCCAGCGATTCGCTGGCATTTTTATTATCAGGCTTTGTTCTGACGCCACCACTCCGCGAGCAACACGCCGGTCGCGACAGAAACATTGAGCGTTTCTACCTTGCCGGTACCGTCAATCGCCACGCACAGGTCGTCGGCTGAACATGCTGCTTCTGGCAGAGCTTCACGCTCACGCCCTAATACCAGCACCATTTTTTCCGGCAGCGTGGTAGTAAACAGCGGTTTACCTTTCACGCTTGAGGTCATCACTACCGTGTAACCCGCGTTACGGAAATCGTCCAACACATCGACAATGCTGTCACCGGTAATCGGCTGAACATGCTCTGCTCCACCTTCAGCAGTACGGATAGCCGCCCCCGATTCCAGCAGCGCCGCATCCTGAACCACCACGCCTTTCACACCGAAGTGCGCGCAGCTACGCATCATACCGCCCAGGTTATGCGGGTTAGCGATATCTTCCAGTGCCAGCACGCAATCCTGCGCCCCTGCCTGACCGACCCACTGCTTAACGGTAGTACCGT
This sequence comes from Citrobacter sp. Cf125, assembly GCF_030333935.1. Classification (NCBI taxonomy): domain Bacteria; kingdom Pseudomonadati; phylum Pseudomonadota; class Gammaproteobacteria; order Enterobacterales; family Enterobacteriaceae; genus Citrobacter; species Citrobacter sp. Cf125. The sequence goes on from NZ_JAOWEY010000022.1 coordinate 1,312,542, forward strand.
TACGTTTTTTGATCAGGAAACAGACGCCACCGTGGTGTTCAGTGCCAGAGGCTTTCGCCAGCTCGGCTTCGTCAACCACGTGATAGGCTTTGCGGTTTGCCGCCATCCAGCGTAATGCTTCTTTAAAACGCGGGGTTACGCTCTGAACAAACCAGGCGCGGACGATAGCGTCCGGACGACTCTGGAACAGAGCCTGACAGGCATTCTCACCGTAAACGCGGGTTTCTTCCGCGCGCTGACGGCGTAATACTTCAGGATCGATAAAGCTCTTACCGCTAATACCGCCGTGATCGGCTTTATCCGCTGCGTCATCATTCGGTGCGCGGGAAACGGTACGCCACGGTGAATCTTCACGTCTGCGGTCGCGTTCTACATCGCGGTCACGCCCGCGTTCACGACCACGTTCGCTGTTCGGACCCTTTCGTTCATCACGGGCAGGGCGACGACCGCCTTCGGCTCGGGAAGTACCGGGGCGACCGCCGCCTTTGCCAGTACGTGGATTTTGGGTGCGTTTATCCGAGTCATCGTCACTGCGGACGTACATCACTTTGACCTTGCCGTTTTTGTTCTTCAGTTCGTCGCTCATGTTTTTCTCCACCTGCTCTGCGCGAAGCGCGCAGATTACCCGATGTGCACGTCGTTAGCCATTATTTCATTTAAAAGCTAAGGACTATTGTACTCATTGAATAAAACGCATTGTTGTTTAGAACAGACTCTCCGATAATATGTAACATAATAGAAACATACTGGCGTTTATGCCGTGAAGTCCACTCCACTCATCCAGAGGTTAGTTATGAATACCGTTTGTACCAGCTGCCAGGCTATCAACCGCATCCCTGACGATCGTGTCCAGGAAGCGGCTAAATGCGGACGCTGTGGTCACGACCTGTTTGATGGGGAGGTGATCAATGCGACCGGTGAGACACTGGATAAACTGTTAAAAGACGATCTCCCGGTGGTCGTTGACTTTTGGGCCCCCTGGTGTGGTCCATGTCGTAACTTCGCCCCGATTTTTGAAGATGTCGCGGAAGAGCGTAGCGGCAAAGTGCGTTTTGTTAAAGTGAATACGGAAGCCGAGCGTGAACTCAGCGCCCGTTTCGGTATCCGCAGCATTCCGACCATCATGATCTTCAGAAAAGGTGAAATCGTCGACATGCTTAACGGCGCTGTACCAAAAGCCCCGTTTGATAGCTGGCTTAACGAATCATTATAATCTCTACGGGGTGCATCTTGTGCCCCGTTTTCACCTCTGCGACAATAGCGTTTTTCAACGTGTTTCCCCATGACCGATAACGCTGTTCTTCAGTTACGCGCTGAGCGCCTCGCGCGCGCCACGCGTCCTTTCCTTGCCCGAGGTAATCGCGTTCGCCGCTGTCAACGCTGCCTGCTGCCGCAGAAGCTCTGCTTGTGCGCAACTCTGGCGCCCTCTGAGGCAAAAAGTCGCTTTTGTCTGGTGATGTTTGATACCGAGCCGATGAAGCCCAGCAACACGGGGCGTTTAATTGCCGATATTCTGCCCGATACCACGGCTTTTCAGTGGTCACGTACCGAGCCGCCGCAGGCGCTGCTGGAACTGGTAAAAAATCCGGATTACCAACCGATGGTTGTATTCCCGGCCTCCTATGCGGGTGAAGAGCGTGAAGTGATTTTCACGCCACCAGCCGGTAAGCCCCCATTGTTTATCATGCTCGACGGCACCTGGCCTGAGGCGCGTAAAATGTTCCGCAAAAGCCCGTACCTCGATAACCTGCCGGTGATCTCTGTTGATTTATCACGCCTTTCTGCTTACCACCTGCGTGGCGTTCACGCCGAAGGGCAATATTGCACAGCCGAGGTGGCCATCGCCTTGTTGGATCTGGCGGGAGATACGCAAGCCGCAGAAGGGTTAAGCGATCATTTTACTCGCTTTAAAACCCGCTACCTGGCAGGAAAAACTCAACATCAGGGAAACGTCACAGCAGATTCATCAGAAAACGTTTAAAATCATTCGGTCACTGGTGTCATTAAGGAAGCCGATATGAGTCAGCGTGGTCTGGAAGCACTATTGCGACCGAAATCCATTGCGGTGATTGGGGCGTCAATGAAGCCTAATCGCGCGGGTTACCTGATGATGCGTAACCTGCTTGCTGGCGGTTTCAATGGACCTGTTTTACCGGTGACGCCCGCATGGAAAGCGGTGTTGGGCGTACTGGCGTGGCCCAATATCAACAGCCTGCCTTTTAGCCCCGATCTCGCCGTGTTGTGCACCAATGCCAGCCGTAACCTGGCATTACTCGAAGCACTTGGCGAGAAAGGTTGTAAAACCTGCATTATTCTCTCAGCACCCTCGGCGCAGCACGCGGAGCTGCTGGCCTGCGCATCACGCTACAACATACGTCTTCTGGGTCCCAACAGCCTGGGACTTCTCGCACCCTGGCAAGGACTTAACGCCAGCTTTTCCCCCGTCCCGATTAAGCGCGGCAAGCTGGCTTTCATCTCTCAATCCGCCGCCGTGTCCAATACCATACTCGACTGGGCACAGCAGAGAGAAATGGGCTTTTCTTACTTTATCGCGCTGGGTGATAGCCTGGATATCGACGTTGATGAGCTACTGGATTACCTGGCACGCGACAGTAAAACCAGCGCGATATTGCTGTATCTCGAACATTTAAGTGATGCCCGGCGCTTTGTTTCCGCCGCCCGTAGCGCCTCGCGCAATAAACCTATTCTGGTGATTAAGAGCGGTCGCAGCCCTGCAGCGCAGCGTTTACTGCATACCAGCGCCGGGATGGACCCTGCGTGGGATGCAGCTATTCAGCGCGCCGGTTTACTGCGCGTACAAGACACTCACGAGCTGTTCTCAGCAGTCGAAACCTTGAGCCACATGCGTCCACTACGTGGCGACAGGCTAATGATCATCAGCAATGGGGCCGCGCCTGCCGCACTGGCATTAGATGAACTGTGGTCAAAAAATGGCAAGTTGGCGACGTTGAATGAAGACACCTGCCAGAAATTACGCGATGCCTTGCCTGAACATGTTGATATCGCCAACCCACTGGATCTGCGTGATGACGCCAGCAGCGAACACTACGTTAAGACGCTGGATATTTTGCTCGCCAGCCAGGATTTCGACGCGTTGATGGTGATTCATTCACCCAGCGCAGCCGCTCCCGGAACCGAAAGCGCACAGGCATTGATTGAAGCGGTAAAGCATCATCCCCGAGGAAAATTCGTCTCGTTGCTGACCAACTGGTGCGGAGAGTTTTCCTCACAGGAAGCACGCAGACTGTTTAGCGAAGCCGGATTACCAACCTACCGCACGCCTGAAGGCACTATCACTGCATTTATGCATATGGTGGAGTACCGGCGTAACCAGAAGCAACTGCGTGAAACGCCTGCGCTACCTGACAATCTGACCACCAACACCGCCGAAGCGCATAATCTGTTACAACAGGCGATTGCAGAAGGCGCAACGTCGCTGGATACTCATGAAGTTCAGCCTATTTTACAGGCCTATGGCTTACATACACTGCCGACATGGATCGCCAGCGACAGCGCAGAGGCCGTACACATCGCGGAGCAAATCGGCTACCCGGTGGCGCTCAAGCTGCGTTCTCCTGATATCCCGCATAAGTCGGAAGTTCAGGGGGTAATGCTCTACCTGCGTACAGCAACAGAAGTGCAGCAGGCTGCCAATGCAATTTTCGATCGGGTAAAAATGGCCTGGCCGCAGGCACGCATTCACGGTTTATTAGTACAAAGTATGGCGAATCGCGCTGGTGCTCAAGAACTTCGCGTCGTCGTTGAACACGACCCGGTATTTGGTCCGTTGATTATGCTGGGTGAAGGTGGTGTTGAGTGGCGACCGGAAGAGCAAGCCGTGGTGGCCTTGCCGCCATTGAACATGAATCTGGCGCGTTATCTGGTGATCCAGGGGATCAAAAATAAAAAGATCCGCGCTCGCAGCGCACTACGTCCGCTGGATATCGCCGGGTTGAGCCAACTTCTGGTGCAGGTCTCCAACTTGATCGTCGACTGCCCGGAAATTCAGCGTCTGGATATTCATCCTCTGCTGGCCTCCGCCGAAGAATTTACCGCGCTGGACGTTACGCTGGATATTGCCCCTTTCGTGGGAGATAACGAAAGCAGGCTGGCTGTACGTCCCTACCCCCATCAGCTTGAAGAGTGGGTGGAGTTGAAGAACGGCGAGCGCTGTCTGTTCCGCCCCATTTTACCGGAGGATGAACCTCATCTACAGCAGTTCATTTCTCAAGTGACAAAAGAAGATCTTTATTATCGCTATTTCAGTGAGATCAATGAATTTACCCACGAAGATTTAGCCAATATGACGCAGATCGACTACGATCGGGAAATGGCTTTTGTTGCGGTGCGTTGTAAAGATAATCACGAAGAGATCCTCGGCGTAACGCGAGCAATCTCGGATCCTGATAACGTAGATGCTGAGTTTGCCGTACTGGTTCGTTCCGATCTCAAAGGGCTTGGACTGGGTCGCCGATTGATGGAAAAATTAATTGCATATACCCGAGATCACGGACTTATACGTTTGAATGGTATTACGATGCCAAACAATCGTGGGATGGTCGCCCTGGCCCGAAAACTCGGGTTTGTTGTTGACGTCCAGCTCGAAGAGGGAATTGTTGGGCTAACGCTTAATCTGGCCCAATGTGAGGAATCGTGAGTAAGGTACTGGAAATGTTGACCACATTAATGGGTACTGGTGGTATCATTGCCCGCTTATGTCGTCTGCATAGCACAGAGGACCCTTCAATGAACAGAGAAGAAATGCACTGTGATGTTGTCAAAATTTAAGCGTAATAAACATCAACAACACCTTGCCCAACTACCCAAGATTTCTCAGTCAGTTGATGATGTAGATTTCTTTTATGCTCCCGCTAATTTCAGGGAGACTCTGCTGGAAAAAATAGCCAGCGCGACGCGACGGATCTGCATTATTGCGCTGTACCTGGAACAGGATGACGGTGGTAAAGGCATACTTGACGCTCTCTATGCGGCAAAACGGCAGCGTCCTGAACTGGATGTCCGGGTACTTGTCGACTGGCACAGAGCTCAGCGCGGTCGTATTGGGGCTGCGGCATCCAATACTAATGCTGACTGGTATTGCCGAATGGCGCAAGAAAACCTTGGTATCGATATTCCTGTTTATGGCGTTCCGATTAACACCCGTGAAGCGCTTGGCGTCCTGCATTTCAAAGGCTTTATTATCGATGACAGCGTCCTGTACAGCGGGGCCAGTCTGAACGATGTTTACCTGCATCAGCATGATAAATATCGCTATGACCGTTATCAGTTGATTCGCAATGCGCAAATGGCCGATATCATGTTCGATTGGGTTACGCAGAACCTGATAAAGGGTCGCGGCGTTAACCGCCTTGATGATATCAACCGACCTAAAAGCCCGGAAATTAAAAACGATATCCGCCTGTACCGCCAAGAACTGCGTGATGCGTCATTCCATTTTCAGGGTGATGCTGATAACGAACAGCTTTCGGTTACGCCTCTGGTGGGCCTTGGGAAATCCAGTCTGTTAAATAAGACCATTTTCCATCTTATGCCCTGCGCGGAGCACAAACTCACAATCTGTACCCCTTATTTCAACCTGCCCGCCATACTGGTGCGCAATATCATTCAACTGCTGCGTGAAGGGAAAAAGGTTGAAATCATTGTCGGTGATAAAACCGCCAACGACTTTTTCATTCCAGAAGATGAGCCATTCAAGATCATCGGCGCGCTGCCTTATCTGTATGAAATAAATCTGCGCCGTTTCCTGAGCAGATTGCAGTATTACGTGAATACCGACCAGCTGGTCGTACGCCTATGGAAAGATGATGACAACACCTATCATCTGAAAGGTATGTGGGTTGATGATAAATGGATGCTGCTCACCGGCAACAACCTTAACCCTCGCGCCTGGCGTCTGGATCTGGAAAATGCCATCCTTATCCACGATCCTAAGCAAGAGCTGACTCCCCAGCGCGATAAAGAGCTGGAGCTTATCCGTACGCATACTACCGTCGTTAAGCACTATCGCGACCTGCAAAGTATTGCTGACTATCCAGTCAAAGTGCGTAAGCTCATTCGTCGACTACGCCGTATTCGTATCGACAGATTAATTAGCCGTATTCTGTAATCAAGACCCCGTCCAGTGACGGGGTTTTTCATATGGAGGCAACGGTGCGCCTGTTCATTCTTACCAGCATCCTGGCCATTTCTGGCTGCAGCCACATGGCTAACGACCAGTGGAGTGGGCAAGACAAAGCTCAACACTTCATCGCCTCCGCCATGCTTGCCGCAGCCGGCAATGAATATGCCCAACATCAGGGCAACAGCCGCGATCGCAGTGCGGCTATCGGCCTGATGTTCTCAGTCAGCCTGGGCGCGTCAAAAGAACTGTGGGACAGCCGTCCCGCAGGGAGCGGCTGGAGCTGGAAGGACTTCGCCTGGGATGTTGCAGGCGCGTCTACCGGCTATGCGGTCTGGCAACTGGCACATTACTAGAGGCGCAGACCTTTCCCCTTCCCATGCAGCATCAGCGATACTAAAAACGCGACAACTGCCAGCGCGGTGACGTACCAGAAGAATGTCGTTTCCATACCGACAGACTTCAGGGATAACGCCACATATTCAGCTGAGCCACCAAACAGGGCATTAGCCACCGCATAAGATAAGCCAACTCCCAGAGCGCGCACCTGCGCCGGGAACATCTCAGCCTTCAAAATACCGCTGATTGACGTATAGAAACTCACGATTAACAGGGCACTCATCACCAAAGCAAACGCCATATACGGGGATGTTACGCTTTGCAATGCTGTCAGAATGGGAACAGTGAAAATCGCAGCCAACGCGCCAAAACACAGCATTGAAGTACGCCGGCCAATCTTATCTGACAAAGCGCCGAACAGCGGTTGAACCAGCATGAACACACACAGTGCCGCCGTCATAATCCCGCTGGCTACGTTGGCATGCATACCAGCTGTATTGACCAGGTATTTCTGCATGTAGGTTGTGAACGTGTAAAAACACAACGAACCCGCGGCGGTAAAGCCAAGCACCATGACAAAGGCTTTGCGATTACGCCACAGACCTTTCAGGGAACCCGCTTCTTTCAGCGCGCGAACGTCCTGTTTCGAGGTTTCATCCAGTTGGCGACGCAGCCATAGCGCAACAATAGCCAGCACGGCGCCCAACGCAAATGGAATACGCCACCCCCACGCTCTGAGCGCAGAGTCTTCTAACGTGTGCTGTAATATGACCACAACCAACAATGCCAGTAACTGCCCGCCGATTAACGTCACGTACTGGAATGAAGCATAAAAACCTTTCTTACCTTCAACGGCAACTTCACTCATATAGGTCGCGCTGGTTCCGTATTCACCACCTACAGATAACCCCTGGAATAGTCTGGCCAGCAGTAATAACGCAGGGGCCCAGGTACCGATAGTTTCATATCCCGGTAGACAAGCGATCACCAACGATCCCATACACATCATACAAACGGACAGCAACATGGACTTTTTACGCCCGTGCTTATCCGCAATACGGCCAAACAACCAGCCTCCAATTGGTCTCATCAAGAAGCCTGCGGCAAACACGCCGGCGGTTTGTAAGAGTTGTGTGGTGGTATTTCCTGATGGGAAAAAGATATGAGCAAAATAAAGAGAACAGAAAGAGTAGATATAGAAATCAAACCATTCGACCAGATTCCCTGATGATGCTCCGACAATCGCCCATATACGACGGCGGGTATCGCCGTCTGCCAGCGCCCCGTTCTCAGTTACACTACTATCAGCCATTAGAATTGTACCCCTGCCAACGATCGCATGAATTTATCAATGATGGTTGTGTGTTTTTTGGTGAATTAAATGTTATATAATTGTTATATATTATTATGCAGGAAAGATCACGATTTTAATTAGCAGAGAAAGGATTCAGATATGTTCGAGGGAGAGATCCGTGTAGTAGATCGAGACAGTGTGCTTTTGTTAGTCGATTAAGGCGGTTACGTCGAATCCAGCAATCTGCCGCCGGAATTGCGTGATGCGCTGCGCTTATCAGGCCTGCACAATACGTTCAGCCCGGCGGTTTTTACCCCGCACACACGCAAAAAAGCCCATC
>NZ_JAOWEY010000023.1:0-152356 GCF_030333935.1 Citrobacter sp. Cf125
TCCCCACTGCTGCCTCCCGTAGGAGTCTGGACCGTGTCTCAGTTCCAGTGTGGCTGGTCATCCTCTCAGACCAGCTAGGGATCGTCGCCTAGGTGAGCCGTTACCCCACCTACTAGCTAATCCCATCTGGGCACATCCGATGGCAAGAGGCCCGAAGGTCCCCCTCTTTGGTCTTGCGACGTTATGCGGTATTAGCTACCGTTTCCAGTAGTTATCCCCCTCCATCGGGCAGTTTCCCAGACATTACTCACCCGTCCGCCACTCGTCACCCAAGGAGCAAGCTCCTCTGTGCTACCGTTCGACTTGCATGTGTTAGGCCTGCCGCCAGCGTTCAATCTGAGCCATGATCAAACTCTTCAATTTAAGTTTGATGCTCGTGAATTAAACTTCGTAATGAATTACGTATGTTCACTCAGAGACTTGGTATTCATTTTTCGTCTTGCGACGTTAAGAATCCGTATCTTCGAGTGCCCACACAGATTGTCTGATAAATTGTTAAAGAGCAGTGCCGCTTCGCTTTTTCTCAGCGGCGCGGGGTGTGCATATTACGCCATCCCGCTACGAAGTCAAGCATTCAATTTCGCTTTCTTCGCCGGAGTTCTCAGTGGAACCCCGCTGACCCGGCGGTTTGTAATCCGTTGTTCCGTGTCAGTGGTGGCGCATTATAGGGAGTTATTTCGGGCTGACAAGTTAAAAATATAAAAAACTTATCAAGCGATTACTTTTCAATCAATACGTCTATTTTCGCCTGAATTTTAAACAAAAACGAGCCCCGCAGGGCTCGTTTATTGTTGTTTTGTGACTTACTGCACTGCCACGATGCGATCGTCATTCACTTCCAGACGAATCGTTTTGCCCGGAATCAGTTCACCAGACAGAATTTGCTGCGCCAGCGGGTTTTCGATCTGCTGCTGGATAGCACGTTTCAATGGACGTGCGCCATACACCGGATCGTAACCATTCGCACTCAGCAGTTTAAGCGCCTCGTCAGAAATATGGATTTCATAGCCACGCTCTTCCAGACGTTTGTACAGACGCTGCAGCTGGATCTGAGCAATAGAAGCAATGTGCTGCTCACCCAACGGATGGAATACAACAACCTCATCTATACGGTTGATGAATTCCGGGCGGAAGTTATGGCTCACGACGCCCAGCACCATATCTTTCATGTGGCCGTAATCCAGCTCACCAAAGCGTTCCTGGATTAGATCAGACCCCAGGTTTGAGGTCATGATGACAACCGTATTACGGAAGTCGACCGTTCTTCCCTGTCCGTCAGTCAGACGACCATCGTCAAGCACCTGCAGCAGAATGTTGAACACATCCGGGTGCGCTTTTTCCACTTCATCCAGCAGGATGACAGAGTAAGGACGACGACGTACTGCTTCCGTCAGATACCCACCTTCTTCATAACCGACATATCCCGGAGGTGCCCCAACCAAGCGAGACACCGAGTGTTTCTCCATAAACTCGGACATATCGATACGCACCATTGCGTCGTCACTGTCGAACATAAAGTTTGCCAGCGCTTTGCACAGTTCGGTTTTACCGACCCCGGTTGGACCAAGGAACAAGAATGAACCAATCGGACGATTCGGATCGGACAAGCCCGCGCGGCTACGACGGATGGCGTTAGAAACGGCTTCCACCGCTTCGTTCTGACCAATCACACGGCTGTGCAGCTCCTGTTCCATACGCAACAGTTTTTCCCGTTCGCCTTCCAGCATGCGAGCAACCGGGATCCCGGTCCAGCGCGCCAGCACCTCAGCAATTTCTGCATCCGTGACTTTATTACGCAGCAGACGCATGGTTTTGCCTTCAGACTGGGTGGCTGCTTCCAGCTGTTTTTCCAGTTCAGGAATTTTGCCGTACTGCAGTTCAGACATCCGCGCCAGGTCGCCAACGCGGCGCGCCTGTTCGATGGCGATTTTTGCCTGCTCCAGCTCAGCCTTGATAGTTTGCGTTCCCGAGAGGGAGGCTTTTTCAGCTTTCCACTCTTCCTCTAACTCAGAATACTGGCGCTCTTTGTCGTCCAGCTCTTCGTTGAGCATATCGAGACGTTTTTTACTTGCCTCATCAGACTCTTTCATTAATGCCTGCTGTTCCAGTTTGAGCTGGATAATACGGCGGTCGAGTCTGTCGAGTTCCTCCGGCTTGGAGTCAATCTGCATACGAATGCTGGATGCCGCTTCGTCAATAAGGTCGATAGCTTTATCCGGTAACTGACGATCGGCAATATAACGATGAGACAACGTAGCTGCCGCAACAATCGCCGGGTCAGTAATCTGCACATGATGGTGCAGCTCATAACGTTCTTTCAGGCCACGCAAGATTGCGATGGTGTCTTCCACTGAAGGTTCAGCCACAAACACTTTCTGGAAACGACGTTCCAGCGCCGCATCTTTTTCGATGTACTGGCGATATTCATCAAGCGTTGTGGCACCTACGCAGTGCAGTTCCCCGCGAGCCAGCGCTGGTTTCAGCATGTTCCCGGCGTCCATCGCGCCATCGGCTTTACCCGCCCCAACCATGGTATGCAATTCGTCGATAAACAGAATGACGTTGCCTTCCTGTTTCGAGAGATCGTTCAGCACACCTTTTAAGCGCTCTTCAAACTCACCGCGATATTTGGCCCCAGCCACCAGCGCGCCCATATCCAGCGCCAGTACACGACGGCCTTTTAAGCCCTCCGGCACTTCACCATTGATGATGCGTTGGGCCAGCCCTTCAACAATGGCTGTTTTACCGACACCGGGTTCACCGATTAACACTGGGTTATTTTTAGTACGACGTTGCAGCACCTGAATGGTACGGCGAATTTCTTCATCACGGCCGATAACTGGATCGAGTTTGCCCTGTTCAGCACGTTCAGTCAGATCGACGGTATATTTTTTCAAGGCCTGACGTTGGTCTTCAGCCCCCTGGTCATTCACGCTTTCACCTCCACGCATTTGTTCAATTGCCTGAGTGATATTGGCGGTCGTCGCCCCAGCTGATTTTAATAAGTCGGTCAGCGTACCGCGTGACTCAAGCACCGCCAGAACGAACAGTTCTGACGAAATAAAGTTGTCCCCACGTTTTTGCGCCAGCTTGTCGCAAAGATTCAGTACACGCACCAGTTCCTGAGAAGGCTGCACATCACCGCCGGTACCTTCTACCTGCGGCAAACGGCTCAACGCCTGGTCAATGGTTGTACGTAACTGGCCAGCATTAATGCCAGCAGACGTTAATAAAGGACGTACCGATCCCCCTTCCTGATTCAGCAAGGCGCTCATTAGATGAAGTGGTTCGATGAATTGATTGTCGTGCCCCAATGCGAGTGACTGGGCATCGGCAAGAGCAAGCTGGAATTTATTGGTAAGACGATCCAGACGCATAACTCCTCCCATAACAGGTCAAAATTGCTACTGGAGATTAAATGAGGTCATCCCTCAATTATTCAAGGTGAATGACCTGAATTATGTGAAAAGAAAATTACACGTACCGGATCGTCTTGATTCTTTAGGTTATATCAGCCAAATAAAACTTGCCATACGACCCGTGGTATTGTCGCGACGATAAGAGAAGAACGTCTCACTTTCACTAAAGGTGCAACGGTCGCCGCCGTGGATGTTCTCCACGCCGACATTTGCCAGCCGCTGACGGGCAAGCTGGTAGATATCCGCCAGATACTTGTCGCCGCGCGGTACAAATGCGAGGTCCGCTTGCGGATCTTTCGTCATGAATGCCTCGCGAACTTCTGCTCCCACTTCAAAGGCGTTTGGGCCTATCGCCGGGCCTAGCCAGGCAATAATGTTTTCAGGTTCGTCGGCAAAACACGCCACCGTCTCTTCCAGCACGCCAGCGCATAATCCTCGCCAACCCGCATGGGCCGCAGCCACTTCCGTCCCGGCGCGATTGCAAAACAGCACCGGCAGACAATCAGCGGTCATTACCGCACACACTGTGCCCGGCGTGTTGCTATACGACGCATCTGCGCGTTTGGAGGCGTAAGGCCCGCCTGTCAGTTTCAGGACATCCTTACCGTGGACCTGCTCCAGCCAGACCGGCTTTGACGGCAGATTGCCCGCAGCAAACAGTCGTTTGCGGTTCTCTTCAACATGCTCCGGGTTATCGCCGCAATGGGCGCCCAGATTCAGCGAATCGTAAGGCGGCATACTGACTCCGCCAATACGGGTAGAACTACACGCCGCGACACCTTGAGGTATCGGCCACTGCGGAACAATTAGCTTACTCATAGCCAGGCAATATCATCCTTATGTTCTTCGAAATCAGCGCGCATCACTTCAATCAATTGCACCATATCTTGTGGGATCGGCGCATGCCATTCCATTTCGATACCGGAAATCGGGTGATACAAACGCAGCATGGTCGCATGTAGCGCCTGGCGGTCGAACTTACGCAGTACGGAGATAAATTCGTCAGAAGCGCCTTTCGGTGGACGTGGACGACCGCCGTAGACCTGATCGCCCACCAGCGGATGAGTGATATGTGCCATGTGCACGCGGATCTGGTGCGTACGTCCGGTTTCCAGACGCAACCGCAGACGCGTGTGCACACGGAAGTGTTCCATAATGCGATAGTGCGTTACCGCCGGTTTCCCCATTGGGTGTACCGCCATGTGCGTACGCTTGGTCGGGTGACGGCTAATCGGTTCCTCAACGGTTCCGCCAGCAGTCATGTGACCAATTGCTACGGCTTCGTACTCACGGGTAATTTCGCGCAGCTGCAATGACTCAACCAGACGTGTTTGTGCCGGAACCGTTTTTGCCACCACCATTAATCCGGTCGTGTCTTTATCCAGACGGTGTACGATACCGGCACGAGGAACATCCGCGATTGGCGGGTAGTAATGCAGTAACGCATTCAATACCGTACCATCAGGATTTCCGGCGCCCGGATGCACTACAAGGTCACGGGGTTTGTTGATGACAAGAATATCATCATCTTCATAAACGATATCCAGTGGGATATCCTGAGGTTCAAAACGAACCTCTTCATCAATTTCTGCATTGATGGAGACACGCTCTCCACCCAACACTTTTTCTTTCGGTTTATCGCAAAGATTGCCATTTACCAGCACGCGCTGGTCGAGGATCCATTCTTTTATGCGCGATCGCGAATAATCAGGGAACAATTCGGCCAAAGCCTGATCTAAGCGTTGACCGAGCTGATTTTCGGAGACTGTTGCGGTGAGTTCTACTCGTTGTGCCATAAACTGCTTCTTCGTTTAACGTTGGGTTTTACGGCTTTGCCGTTTAATATAGTGTGCTATTGTAGCTGGTCTTAACCGGGAGCAGGAACAGAGAATCTCCCGTATTACATTTTGAGGAAAGTCAAAACGTCATGACGCGCATGAAATATCTGGTGGCAGCAGCCACGTTGAGCCTGTTTTTGGCGGGTTGCTCTGGTTCAAAGGAAGAGGTGCCCGATAATCCGCCAAATGAAATCTACGCGACTGCTCAGCAAAAGCTGCAGGACGGTAACTGGAAACAGGCAATAACGCAATTGGAAGCGTTGGATAACCGTTATCCATTTGGACCGTATTCTCAGCAGGTGCAATTAGATCTCATCTACGCCTACTACAAAAACGCCGATCTGCCACTTGCTCAGGCTGCTATCGATCGTTTTATCCGTCTTAACCCGACACACCCTAACATTGATTATGTCATGTATATGCGTGGCCTGACCAATATGGCGTTGGATGATAGCGCACTGCAAGGATTCTTTGGTGTTGATCGCAGCGATCGCGATCCCCAACACGCCCGAGCTGCGTTTAATGACTTTTCCAAACTGGTACGTGGCTATCCGAACAGCCAGTACACCACTGATGCCACCAAACGTCTGGTGTTCCTGAAAGATCGTCTGGCGAAGTATGAATATTCTGTTGCGGAATACTACACTGCCCGCGGTGCATGGGTTGCCGTGGTAAACCGTGTGGAAGGCATGCTGCGCGACTACCCTGATACTCAGGCAACACGTGATGCTCTGCCGTTAATGGAAAAAGCTTATCGCCAGATGCAGATGAATGCGCAGGCAGAAAAAGTAGCGAAAATCATTGCCGCTAACAGCAGCAATACCTGATTTGGCTCAGAATGCAAAACGGCAGCCCAAGGGCTGCCGTTTTTTTATCCGTTAACGCTACAACTGAAGCGGTTTAGCTCCGACACATCCCATCAAATATGGCCTGCTTTCAGGTATTCCTCAAGTAAAAAATCGCCTGTTCCTGCGGTGCCTCACAAAAAGGTTTTCTTGACAAAAAGCGACAAAAAAATGTGATTTACATCACGCATTTTGACATTGGGAACGGTATGCTGGAATCACCAAGACGGGAAAGACAAGAGGTAAAATTTATGACAATGAACATTACCAGTAAACAAATGGAAATTACTCCGGCAATTCGCCAGCATGTCGCAGACCGTCTCGCCAAACTTGAAAAATGGCAAACTCATCTGATTAATCCACATATCATTCTGTCTAAGGAGCCACAGGGTTTCATTGCTGATGCCACCATCAATACACCGAACGGACATCTGGTCGCCAGCGCAAAACACGAGGATATGTACACCGCAATTAACGATTTGATCAACAAGCTGGAACGGCAGCTCAATAAAGTGCAGCACAAAGGCGAAGCCCGTCGTGCAACAACTTCAGTCAAAGACGCCAACTTCGTCGAAGCAGAAGAAGAGTAGTCCCTTACATTGAGTGTATCGCCAACGCGCCTTCGGGCGCGTTTTTTGTTGACAGGGTGAAAACAGTACGGGTACTTTACTGACGTAGCCAAAGGAAAATTACATGAAACTTGTTCCGTTCTTCTTCGCATTCTTTTTTACCTTCCCCTGAATGGGAGGCGTTTCGTCGTGTGATAAAGAATGCGAAGACGAACAATAAGGCCTCCCACAACGGGGGGCCTTTTTTATTGATAACAAGAAAGGCAACACTATGACATCGGAAAACCCATTGCTGGCGCTGCGCGATAAGATCAGCACGCTGGATGAAAAATTACTGGCCCTGCTGGCTGAGCGACGTGGACTGGCCGTAGAAGTTGGTAAAGCCAAACTGCTTTCACATCGTCCGGTACGAGATATCGACCGTGAACGTGACCTGTTGGACCGTCTGATTCAGTTGGGCAAAGCACATCATCTCGATGCTCACTACATTACCCGCCTGTTCCAGCTCATAATCGAAGACTCCGTCCTGACTCAACAGGCTCTGCTCCAGCAACACCTGAACAAAATTAACCCACACTCCGCGCGCGTGGCCTTCCTGGGGCCAAAAGGATCATATTCCCATCTGGCAGCACGTCAGTACGCCGCCCGCCATTTTGAACAATTTATTGAAAGCGGCTGCGCAAAATTTGCCGATATCTTTAATCAGGTCGAAACCGGACAGGCTGACTATGCTGTGGTTCCGATTGAAAACACCAGCTCCGGTGGGATTAACGACGTTTACGACCTGCTGCAGCACACCAGCCTGTCTATTGTTGGCGAGATGACCATTACGATAGACCACTGTGTACTGGTGTCCGGCACTACGGATCTTGAGACCATTGAAACGGTATACAGCCATCCGCAGCCGTTCCAGCAGTGCAGCAAGTTCCTGAATCGCTACCCGCACTGGAAGATTGAGTACACTGAAAGCACCTCTGCGGCAATGGAAAAAGTTGCGCAGGCTAACTCACCGCATGTGGCGGCCCTGGGGAGCGAAGCCGGAGGCGTACTGTATGGTTTGCAGGTTCTCGAGCATATTGAGGCTAACCAGTCGCAAAACATCACCCGCTTCGTGGTGCTGGCACGTAAAGCAATCAATGTATCCGACCAGGTTCCGGCAAAAACCACGTTGCTGATGGCAACAGGACAACAGGCCGGTGCGCTGGTAGAAGCATTGCTGGTGCTGCGTAAACATAATCTGATTATGACTAAACTGGAGTCACGCCCGATTCACGGCAATCCGTGGGAAGAGATGTTTTATCTTGATATCCAGGCCAACCTGGAATCGCCCCAAATGCAAAAAGCATTGAAAGAGCTGGGTGAGATTACACGTTCGATGAAAGTACTGGGATGCTATCCGAGTGAGAACGTGGTGCCGGTCGATCCGAGCTAACGTTTGACAATGCCGGATGGCACTACGCTTATCCGGCCTACAATTCATGCGATTTTTGTAGGCCGGATAAGTCGAAGCCGCCATTCTGCGTCTTAATTAAGGACGGCTGTCATTCGCCTGGCGTAACAAAGTACGGCTTTCACTCTGGAAGCGTTTCGCATAATCGCCAAACCAATGCTCCACCTTACGGAAACTGTCGATAAACGCTTGCTTATCGCCCTGCTCCAGTAAACCGATCGCCTCACCAAAACGTTGGTAGTAGCGTTTGATCAGCGCAAGGTTGCTCTCAGACGACATAATAATATCGGCATAGAGCTGCGGATCCTGGGCAAACAGACGGCCAACCATCGCCAGTTCAAGACGGTAAATCGGCGAAGAGAGCGCCAGCAGCTGCTCCAGTTGAACATTCTCTTCCGCTAAATGCAGACCGTAAGCAAAGGTCGCAAAGTGACGCAATGCCTGAATAAACGCCATGTTCTGATCGTGTTCAACGGCGCTGATCCGATGTAGTCGTGCACCCCATACCTGAATCTGTTCCAGAAACCACTGATAGGCTTCCGGCTGACGTCCATCACACCAGACGACGACCTGCTTTGCCAGGCTGCCACTGTCCGGACCAAACATTGGGTGTAACCCCACCACCGGGCCATCATGTGCAGCCAGCATCGCCTGCAAAGGACCATTTTTCACTGAAGCCAGATCCACCAGGATGCAGTCAGACGGCAGACGCGGTAGTTTGGCGATCACCTGCTCGGTGATGTGGATCGGCACACTGACGATCACCATCCCAGCATCAGAGACGATCTCCGGCGCGCGATCCCAATCCTGCTGTTCCAGGATCCGCACCTGGTAACCTGACAGGGTGAGCATTTTTTCAAACAGACGCCCCATCTGACCGCCGCCACCGACGATCACTACCGGCCGCAGAGAAGGACAAAGCGTTTTAAACCCTTTGTCGTTCTCACTGGAATAGGACTCACGCATAACGCGGCGTAGCACATCTTCAATCAGGTCCGGCGGCACGCCAAGGGCTTCCGCTTCCGCCCGGCGAGAGGCAAGCATAGAGGCTTCCCGTTCCGGCACGTAAATCGGCAACCCAAAACGGCTTTTTACTTCACCAACTTCGGCAACCAGCTCCAGGCGGCGTGCCAGTAAATCCAGCAGCGCCTTGTCGACTTCATCAATTTGATCGCGTAATGCGGTCAATTCAGCAACCATAACCAACCTCTTATGCTACACGCGCCGACAGCTGACCGTTTAAATCTTGACTAATTTCACGCAGCAGCGCATCCGTCATTTCCCAGCTAATGCAGGCATCGGTTACGGACACGCCGTATTTCATTTCGCTGCGCGGCTGTTCAGAAGACTGGTTGCCTTCGTGAATATTACTTTCAATCATCAAACCAATGATCGAGCGATTGCCATCTTTGATTTGTGCAATTACGGATTCAGCCACGGCAGGCTGACGGCGGTAATCTTTATTGGAATTACCATGACTGCAATCTACCATCAGAGAAGGTCGTAGTCCCGCCTGCTCCATCTCTTTTTCGCACTGGGCGACATCTGCCGGGCTGTAGTTCGGCGCTTTACCCCCGCGCAGGATCACGTGGCCGTCCGGATTCCCCTGAGTTTGCAACAGCGCAACCTGTCCGGCCTGATTAATACCAACAAAGCGGTGCGACTGCGCAGCCGCACGCATGGCGTTAATGGCGGTCGCCAGGCTACCGTCAGTACCATTCTTAAAGCCAACCGGCATCGAAAGACCGGAAGCCATTTCGCGGTGTGTCTGCGATTCCGTGGTACGGGCTCCGATTGCGGACCAGCTAAACAGATCGCCCAGGTATTGCGGGCTATTTGGATCCAGCGCTTCAGTTGCCAGCGGCAGTCCCATATTTACCAGTTCAAGCAGCAGCTGGCGCGCAATTTTCAGACCTGCTTCAACATCAAAAGAGCCATCCATATGAGGATCGTTAATTAACCCTTTCCAGCCAACGGTGGTACGGGGTTTTTCAAAATAGACGCGCATCACCAGGTAGAGGCTATCGCTGACCTCTGCGGCAAGGGCTTTAAATCGACGAGCATACTCAATAGCCATTTCAGGATCGTGAATGGAGCATGGGCCACATACGACCAGCAGGCGCGGATCGCGACCGGAGATAATATCTGAGATGGTTTTACGCGACTGGGCGATTTGCGCCTCTTGCTCCTGGCTCAGCGGAAATTCAGCTTTCAGCTGCTCCGGGGTCATCAGAACCTGTTCGTCGGTAATATGTACGTTGTTCAGCGCGTCTTTTTGCATGATGGTGATCCTGTTTAGCTCGTTTGCGATAGTTGATCCTCAGCGAGGAGGAAATAACGATACCACAACAGGTAAAGATTTCAATCCACAATCCGTAAATTTTAATTTACACGGCGTTATTTTAAGGCAAAAACAGCCCTTATAAACGTACACTTATATTTACATCACGAATTTTAAGATCCGCTATGCTTAAAAAAACAAGGGAGCACAGGCAATGAAGCAACTCATCAGCATCTTATTTCTATTCCTTCTTAGCGGATGTCAGATAGATCCCTATACCCATGCCCCCACCTGGACTGGTACTGACTGGTATGACGCCGGGATACAAGATGCCATTTCGGGCTATGCCGTTAAAGATAATGAAACTCTTGCCGACAACTTCAATGATCCCGAAGTCGATCGTACGAAATATCTTAAGGGTTACGCCGAAGGACAACGCAAAATCTGCCAGCAAGATATTGTTTACGCCAGAGGTCTGGCCGGGAAAACCTTTCCTGCAAGTTGTGATACGGTCGAAAATATTGACCAGTTACACGATGCCTGGAAAAAAGGAGCAAACGAAGGTACTGCCTCAATAAGATTAAACTAAACAATGGCTTAAATTTTACAGCCAACTAGGATTTAACTTAAATCGCCATCAGCTTTACCCCTGGAATAATGACGACTTAGGAAAATAATGTTATTTTGTCTTAAACAATCTTGAATGTATTTCGACGCTTTACGGCAAACGCTGGTAGGTAACTATTCATGAGCTATTCTTACCGACTCATACTTCTACTGGCACTGCTCCTGACCGGGTTACCGCTGTACGCCCAAAGCGTTACAGAAGAAGCAAAATCTGTACGTGCTATGGTTTCCGGCATCGTCAGTTATACACGCTGGCCAGCACTTTCCGGGCCACCCAAACTGTGTATTTTCTCTTCATCGCGTTTTTCCAGTGTTCTGGAAGATACCAGTACTGGGGCATTACCCTATCTTCCCGTCATCATTCGTACGGAACAAGAAATATTAGTTTCGCAATGTGACGGTTTTTATTTTGGAAAAGAATCACCTACTTATCAGGTGGAATTAAAGAATAAATATCCGACTAAGGCATTGCTATTAATTGCAGAACAAAATCCCGAATGCGTTATTGGCAGCGCCTTTTGCCTCATAATTAAAGATGAAGATGTGAGATTTTCCGTAAATATGGATTCCCTTTCACGCAGCGGCGTAAGGGTAAGTCCTGACGTATTGATGCTTGCACGGAATAATAAGCATGGATAAGGGCCATTCTCCTGTAACACGCCCAACGTTTAAACGGACATTACGGCGTATCAGCATAATCAGCGTCCTGGTGACGATGACGTTGATCTGGCTGCTGCTCAGCATTTCTTCCGTGCTGGCCTTAAGACAGTATGCGCAAAAGAATCTGGATCTGACTGCCGCTACCATGACCCGCACGCTTGAAGCTGCATTAGTCTTTTCTGATAGTGTTGCAGCAACTGAAACACTGGCGGCACTGGGCCAGCAAGGGCAATTTTCCGTTGCGGAAGTTCGTAATAAACACCAGAAGGTGATCGCCACCTGGCGCTATAACGCGCAAGACACCACGGAGAAGATCAGCGGACTGATCAGCCACTGGCTGTTCCCACAACCGGTCACTCAGCCTATTTTGCATAATGGCAACGTCATAGGCGAAGTACGATTGACTGCACGCGATAGCGTTATCAGCCGTTTCATCTATTTGTCGCTGGCCGTTCTTACCGGGTGCATTTTGTTGGCATCAGGCATAGCATTAATGCTCACCCGCTATTTACACAATGGCGTCGTGGAAGCCCTGCAAAATATAACCGAGGTGGTACATGATGTACGTACCAACCGTAACTTTTCGCGACGCGTTTCCGAGGAACGCATTGAAGAGTTTCATCTTTTTGCCCAAGACTTTAATAGTCTGCTGGACGAGATGGAGGAGTGGCAACTTCGGCTGCAGGCAAAGAACGCTCAACTTTTGCGTACCGCGCTACATGATCCTCTGACGGGCCTGGCAAATCGCGCCGCTTTTCGTAGCAGTATTAACGCGCTGATGAATGACGATGCCGCCCACAGCAGCTCCGCTTTGTTATTCCTTGATGGTGATAATTTTAAATTTATCAATGATACCTGGGGCCACGCTGCGGGGGATCGGGTTCTGATTGAAGTCGCTAAAAGGCTGTCCGAATTTGGCGGTAATCGACATTCGCCATACAGACTTGGCGGCGACGAGTTCGCGATGGTGCTGTATAGCGTTCATTCTGAATATGAGGTTCAGCGAATCTGCGCGGCACTGTCACAAGAGTTTAACCGACCTTTTGACCTACATAATGGTCATCTGGCAAGCATGACACTCAGCATTGGGTTTGCGCTGACGTGGGAACATGCCTCTGCCGAGAAATTACAAGAACTTGCCGATCAAAATATGTATCAGGCCAAAAATTTGCGTTCTGAACGCACTATTATTAAATAAGGAATTACACACATGCTAAAACGTTTATTATCCCCGTTTCTTCTGCTTTTACTGATTCTGGCAGGCTGTCAGGCACCTCAGGGAAAATTTACCCCAGAGCAAATTGCAGCCATGAAATCGTACGGATTTACCGAAGCTTCCGGAGACTGGTCTCTGGGCCTGTCTGATAACATCCTGTTTGACAAAAATGACTATAAACTCCGTCCTGAAAGTGAAAAACAGATCAAGGAAATGGCATCCAAACTGGCAGCTACCGGGCTAAATCATGCTCGCCTGGATGGTCATACTGATAACTACGGTGAAGACAGCTATAACGAAGCTCTGTCGCTCAAACGCGCGAATGTGGTTGCCGATGCCTGGGCGCAGGGCGCCAACATTCCCCGCACCAACCTGACGACTCAGGGACTCGGGAAGAAATATCCCATTGCCAGCAACCAGACATCAAAAGGTCGTGCTGAAAACCGCCGCGTTGCCGTCGTGATCGCTACACCATAATCACTCTCCTACTGGCTGCGCGCCGCGCAGTCATTCCATTGCCATAAAGAACAACAGAGCAAACGTCGGGATAAAAAAAGGGCCAGCCTTTCGGCCAGCCCTTTTCTAACAGGATGTCGCTTGCGCGAATCTTAGTTAAGACGCTCTTTGATACGAGCAGACTTACCAGTGCGCTCACGCAGGTAGTACAGTTTAGCTTTACGAACAGCACCACGACGTTTAACAGCAATGCTGTCAACTACCGGAGAGTGAGTCTGGAAGACACGCTCAACGCCTTCGCCGTTGGAAATTTTACGAACAGTGAATGCAGAGTGCAGACCGCGGTTACGAATAGCGATAACCACGCCCTCGAATGCCTGCAGACGTTTTTTGGAACCTTCAACAACCCATACTTTCACTTCCACGGTATCACCCGGACGGAAGGAAGGTACGTCCTGCTTCATCTGTTCTTGTTCAAGTTGCTTAATAATGTTGCTCATAATTTAATCTCTTATCCTGGGTAAACTGATATTGGGGGCTTACGCCTGCCCATCATGTTTATGTTGCTGTTGTGCGTGTTCCTTTTTGAACTCCGCCAGCAACCTTGCTTGCTCTTCAGTCAGAGCCAGGTTTTCCAGAAGTTCAGGTCTTCTAAGCCAGGTCCGGCCCAGCGACTGTTTCAAACGCCAGCGACGTATCTCAGCGTGGTTTCCTGACAGTAACACTGCCGGTACTTCCATCTGCTCTAACACTTCAGGTCGGGTATAGTGCGGGCAATCCAGCAATCCATCAGCAAACGAATCTTCGATTGCTGAAGCTTCATGACCCAGAACTCCCGGAATAAACCGGGAAACGGAGTCGATCAGCGTCATTGCCGGTAACTCACCACCGCTGAGTACGTAATCGCCGATTGACCATTCTTCGTCAATTTCGGTTTGAATCACGCGCTCATCTATTCCTTCATAGCGACCACATACCAGAATCAGCTTTTGATTCGTGGCCAGTTCGCTAACGCCCGCTTGATCAAGCTTGCGTCCCTGAGGTGACAAATAAATCACCTTTGCGCCTTCACCAGCCGCAGCTTTTGCTGCATGAATGGCGTCCCGTAAAGGTTGCACCATCATTAACATCCCCGGTCCGCCGCCGTACGGACGATCGTCCACGGTACGGTGCCGGTCATGAGTAAAGTCACGAGGACTCCAACTCTGGATGTTCAGCAGGCCATTTTTTACTGCCCGGCCAGTTACCCCGTAATCGGTAATTGCGCGGAACATTTCTGGAAACAGGCTAACGATACCTATAAACACAAGCCAATCCCCATAACGCCGACTTTTACCGTTTATCCGGTGGTTTAAAAACCAGGATCCCAATCTACTTCGATAGTACGAGTAGCGAGATCGACTTTCTTGATAACCTGCCCATCGAGGAACGGCACAAGACGTTCCTTGATACCAAACGCATCTTTCAGGTTTGCCTTGATGACGATGACGTCATTCGAACCGGTTTCCATCATATCGACGACTTTACCGAGATCGTAGCCTTCAGTGGTCACTACCTGGCAGCCCATAAGGTCTTTCCAGTAGTAGGAACCATCTTCCAGCGCTGGCAACTGCGAGGAATCCACGACAATTTCGCAATTAGTCAGTAGATTCGCCGAATCACGATCGTCAACGCCTTTCAGCTTGATGATCAGATCCTGATTGTGGTGCTTCCAGCTTTCCAGCTGTACTTGCTGCCACTGACCCGCCTTCTGGATAAACCAGGGCTGATAGTCAAAAATGCTTTCGGCGTCTTCAGTGGAAGAAAACACTCTGAGCCAACCACGGATACCGTAAGAAGACCCCATTTTCCCCAAAACGATGGGTTCTACAGGAGCCTGTGCGGCGAGTTGCTTGCTCATCATGACCACCGTGACAGATTAAGCTGCTTTGTTTGCTGCTTTGATCAGCGTAGCTACGCGATCAGAAATAGTCGCGCCCTGGCCAACCCAGTGAGCGATGCGATCCAGATCCAGGCGAGTGCCTTCTTCTTTTTCGCTAGCGATTGGGTTAAAGAAGCCAACGCGCTCGATGAAGCGACCGTTGCGTGCATTACGGCTGTCGGTAACAACAACCTGGTAGAACGGACGCTTTTTAGCGCCGTGACGAGCTAAACGAATAGTAACCATAACATCCTCTTGTGTGAATAAAACACCCAGGCCCCATCGAGGAACGGAGCCCGGGTGTCATATTAAAAGCCCGAAAATTTTACTGATTTCTGGGGAAAATGCAATCAGCAGTTGATAACTCTGCTATAAAAGGCCGTCGGCGGTGCCGTCAGTTCGGTGCCGGTGTGCGCGCAGCCACCGGAGCGTACACGCAGTACGTGAGGATGGCGAGCACACCCCGGTGCCGAAATGGCAAACAAGCCAGGCCGATTAGCGGCCAGGGAAGCCGGGCGGCATCATCCCCTTCATACCACGCATCATCTTCGCCATACCGCCCTTCTTCATTTTCTTCATCATGCGCTGCATGTCGTCGAACTGTTTCAGAAGGCGGTTTACGTCCTGTACCTGCATACCGCAACCGGCAGCGATACGGCGTTTACGGGAACCTTTGATAATTTCCGGCTTAGCGCGTTCTTTCATCGTCATCGAATTGATGATGGCTTCCATACGCACCAGAACTTTATCGTCCATCTGCGATTTCACATTGTCAGGGATCTGACCCATGCCCGGCAGCTTGCCCATCAGGCTTGCCATACCGCCCATGTTTTTCATCTGGTTGAGCTGTTCAAGGAAATCATTGAGATCGAAGCCATCGCCTTTTTTCAGCTTACTGGCTAATTTTTCTGCCTGCGCGCGGTCAACCTTGCTTTCGATATCTTCGATCAGCGACAGCACGTCGCCCATGCCGAGAATACGCGAAGCAATCCTGTCGGGGTGGAACGGCTCCAGCGCTTCGGTTTTCTCGCCGACGCCGAGGAATTTAATTGGCTTACCGGTAATATGACGAATAGAAAGCGCCGCACCGCCACGGGCATCACCATCAACTTTTGTCAGTACTACGCCGGTTAACGGTAGCGCTTCGTTAAAGGCTTTTGCGGTATTCGCGGCATCCTGACCGGTCATGGCGTCGACCACAAACAGCGTTTCTACCGGTTTGATAGAAGCGTGGACCTGTTTGATTTCGTCCATCATCGCTTCGTCAACGTGCAGACGACCGGCGGTATCCACCAGCAGCACGTCATAGAATTTGAGTTTGGCTTCTTTCAGCGCGGCGTTAACGATATCGACCGGCTTCTGGCCAACATCCGACGGGAAGAAGTCCACGCCGACCTGCTCGGCCAGAGTTTCCAACTGTTTGATCGCCGCCGGGCGATAAACGTCCGCGGAGACCACCAGCACTTTTTTCTTGTGCTTCTCGCGCAGGAATTTACCCAGCTTACCGACGCTGGTCGTTTTACCCGCACCCTGCAGGCCCGCCATAAGCACCACGGCTGGCGGCTGTGCAGCCAGATTCAGGGTCTGGTTTTCTTCGCCCATTGCCGCAACCAGTTCGTTACGGACAATCTTGACGAATTCCTGACCCGGCGTCAGGCTTTTGTTAACTTCATGACCAACCGCTTTCTCTTTTACGCGATTGATAAACTCACGCACTACCGGCAGCGCTACGTCAGCCTCCAGCAGCGCCATGCGCACTTCGCGCAGCGTCTCTTTAACGTTGTCTTCAGTAAGGCGTCCACGGCCACTGATATTGCGCAGCGTGCGCGACAAACGATCGGTTAAATTATCAAACATTGTCTCTCGCCTGGGGTGGAAACGGTCGGTCGCAACAGCGACACATCAACAGAAATTTGTCGCAGTATAACATGAAGCCGCCTTTGTTGTTATGCAACGGTTGGAGCAGCGGTCACGTAACGCTATACTGCTTTTCTTTATCACTGGCCAACTGTCGACACCTATATGCCCGTTTTTGCTCTGCTCGCCCTTGTCGCCTACTCAGTCAGCCTCGCGCTGATTATTCCCGCTCTGCTGCAAAAAAACAGCGGCTGGCGGCGTATGGCTATTCTCTCTGCGGTTGTCGCGCTGGTAAGCCATGCTATCGCCCTGGAAGCGCGTATTCTGCCCGGCGGTGAAAGCGGACAAAACCTGAGTCTGTTGAACGTCGGCTCGCTGGTGAGCCTGATGATCTGTACGGTAATGACCATTGTCGCTTCCCGCAATCGAGGCTGGCTATTGCTGCCCATTGTCTACGCCTTTGCGCTGATAAACCTGGCCTTCGCCACGTTTATGCCTAACGAGTTCATCACCCATCTCGAAGCTACGCCGGGCATGATGATCCATATCGGGCTTTCGCTTTTCGCTTACGCCACGCTGATTATCGCCGCACTCTATGCGCTACAGCTTGCATGGATTGACTACCAACTGAAAAACAAAAAACTGGCTTTCAGCAATGAGATGCCGCCGTTGATGAGTATTGAGCGGAAAATGTTTCATATCACCCAAATTGGCGTGGTTCTGCTGACACTCACCCTGTGCACAGGCCTGTTTTACATGCATAACCTGTTCAGTACCGAGAACATTGATAAAGCCGTTCTCTCTATCGTGGCATGGTTTGTCTATATCGTTCTGTTGTGGGGGCATTACCATGAAGGTTGGCGCGGACGTCGCGTCGTATGGTTTAACGTCGCAGGCGCAGGCATTCTGACACTGGCCTATTTCGGCAGTCGTATCCTGCAGCAGTTCGTGAGTTAAATCTTTAAGGAATCCTACGTGGAACACATCTCCACCACCACGCTCATTGTCACGCTCCTCATCATGGTGGTCATTTCCGCCTATTTTTCCGGTTCTGAAACCGGAATGATGACCCTGAATCGCTATCGTCTACGTCATCGGGCCAAGCAGGGAAATCGACAGGCAAAACGCGTTGAAAAGTTACTTCGCAAGCCGGATCGCCTGATAAGCCTGGTGCTCATCGGCAATAATCTGGTGAATATTCTGGCCTCCGCGCTCGGTACTATTGTCGGTATGCGCCTGTATGGCGATGCGGGCGTCGCCATTGCCACTGGGGTACTGACGTTTGTGGTACTGGTTTTTGCCGAAGTACTGCCAAAGACGATTGCCGCACTATATCCGGAAAAAGTCGCCTATCCGAGCAGTGTCCTGCTGGCTCCCCTGCAGATTCTGATGATGCCGTTGGTATGGTTACTCAACACCATCACGCGGCTGCTGATGCGCATGATGGGCATCAAAACGGATATCGTCGTGAGCGGTTCGCTGAGTAAAGATGAACTGCGAACGCTGGTGAATGAATCGCGCTCGCAAATCTCACGCCGTAACCAGGATATGCTGCTGTCAGTGCTGGATCTGGAAAAAGTCAGCGTCGATGACATCATGATCCCGCGTAATGAAATTATCGGCATTGATATCAACGATGACTGGAAATCAATCGTGCGTCAGCTTTCGCACTCTCCGCACGGTCGTATTGTGCTGTATCGTGACTCGCTGGACGACGCTATCAGTATGCTACGCGTACGTGAAGCCTGGCGATTGATGGCCGAGAAAAAAGAGTTCACCAAAGAGACCATGTTACGCGCCGCCGACGAAATTTATTACGTTCCGGAAGGCACGCCACTCAGCACCCAGCTCATTAAATTTCAGCGCAATAAGAAGAAAGTGGGCCTGGTCGTCAATGAATATGGTGATATTCAGGGACTGGTTACGGTCGAGGATATCCTGGAAGAGATTGTTGGTGACTTCACGACCTCAATGTCACCGACGCTTGCCGAAGAAGTCACACCGCAGAATGACGGTTCGGTGATCATTGACGGTAGCGCCAACGTTCGTGAAATCAATAAGGCGTTTAACTGGCACCTGCCGGAAGATGATGCACGTACCGTGAACGGTATTATTCTTGAAGCGCTGGAAGAGATCCCGGTTGCCGGAACACGTGTGCGTATTGGGCAGTACGATATCGATATTCTCGACGTGCAGGACAATATGATTAAACAGGTGCAGGTGTTGCCCGTCAAACCGCTGCGGGAAAGCGTATCGGACCAGTGAGAGTAATCCAGACCGGGTAGCGCATCAGCATTACCCGGTCTGAGGCTGATTAGCCTTTGGCTTTCGCCACAGAGACCATCGCCGCACGGATGGTACGTCCGTTCAGGGTATAGCCTTTCTGCATAACCATCAGCACATTACCGGCAGCAACGTCGTCAGACTCTACCATGGCAATCGCCTGATGCACGTTCGGGTCCATCGGCACGTCAATATCCGCAACCACTTGTACGCCAAACTTCGCCACAACATCCAGCATTGACTTACGGGTCAGCTCAATACCTTCAACCATCGCCGCCATCGCGTCATTGTCTTTGTCCGCCACTTCCAGCGCACGGTCCAGGCTATCCAGCACCGGCAGCAGCTCGTTGACGAATTTTTCCAGTGCAAACTTATGCGCTTTTTCTACGTCCAGTTCGGTACGACGACGCAGGTTTTCCATTTCCGCTTTGATACGCAACACGCTGTCGCGCTCGCGAGTTTCGGCTTCAGCAAGCTGAGCTTCCAGATTCGCAATTTTTTCATCGCGCGGATCCACCTGCTCAGCAGAAGCGTCTGATTCAACCGCCTCAACTTCTTCGTGCTGATCCATGATAATTTCTTCCGGGGCTTGCCCCTCAGGCGTTTTCTGTTCTTTACTACTCATGAATTTCTCCGCGTTTTTTTCGCATTCATCTCGCTAACCTGGATTATTATGGGGATAAGATTCAGGGTTTCAAGGGAAGTACTCACATTGTCACTAATCTTCGTTACAAGGACCTCGAGAAAATGAACAAACATTTCAAGTGTATTGGCATTGTGGGGCATCCACGTCACCCCACTGCACTGACCACACATGAAATGCTCTACCGTTGGCTGTGCGCCAAAGGTTATGAGGTAATCGTTGAGCAACAAATCGCCCACGAGCTGCAGCTGAAAAATGTGAAAACCGGTACGCTCGCAGAGATTGGCCAGCAGGCAGACCTCGCCGTGGTTGTCGGTGGCGACGGCAATATGCTGGGCGCCGCACGCACCCTGGCACGTTATGACATCAAGGTTATTGGCATTAACCGCGGCAACCTCGGTTTCCTGACCGACCTTGACCCAGACAATGCGCAACAACAGTTAGCTGACGTGCTGGAAGGCCACTACATCAGCGAAAAGCGCTTTTTACTCGAAGCCCAGGTGTGCCAACTGGACTGCCAGAAGCGTATTAGCACTGCGATCAATGAAGTTGTGTTGCACCCCGGAAAAGTGGCGCACATGATTGAATTTGAAGTCTATATCGATGAAATTTTTGCCTTCTCCCAGCGTTCAGACGGCTTGATTATTTCCACACCGACCGGCTCTACTGCCTACTCACTCTCTGCCGGAGGCCCGATACTGACGCCTTCGCTGGATGCCATTACGCTAGTCCCGATGTTCCCACATACGCTTTCCGCACGACCACTGGTGATCAACAGTAGCAGCACCATTCGCCTGCGCTTCTCTCATCGCCGTAACGATCTGGAAATCAGCTGTGACAGCCAGATCGCCCTGCCTATACAGGAAGGTGAAGACGTATTAATTCGCCGCTGTGATTATCATCTGAACCTGATACATCCAAAAGATTACAGCTATTTCAACACATTAAGCACTAAGCTAGGCTGGTCAAAAAAATTATTCTAATTTAACGCCAACCTCTTTACTGTATAAAAAACCAGTTTATACTGTATGTAATTACAGTTATGGTTTTTCATACAGGAAAACAGCTATGTTGGCACAACTGACCATCAGCAATTTTGCTATCGTTCGTGAACTTGAGATCGATTTCCAGAACGGAATGACCGTTATTACCGGTGAAACCGGTGCGGGTAAGTCCATTGCCATTGATGCTCTCGGTTTGTGCCTGGGCGGACGCGCAGACGCCGACATGGTACGTGCAGGCGCCACGCGAGCCGACCTCTGCGCCCGCTTCACCTTAAAAGACACCCCCGCGGCCCTGCGCTGGCTGGAAGAAAACCAGCTTGAGGAAGGCCGTGAGTGTTTGCTACGTCGCGTTATCAGCAGCGACGGACGTTCACGTGGCTTCATTAACGGCACTGCCGTACCGCTGTCACAGCTGCGCGAGTTGGGCCAGTTGCTTATTCAAATCCACGGTCAGCATGCGCATCAGCTCCTGACAAAATCAGAACACCAAAAATCCCTGCTTGATGGCTACGCCAATGAAGCGCCCCTGACTCAGGAAATGGCTGTGCGCTACCAACTGTGGCACCAAAGCTGCCGTGACCTGGCACATCATCAACAACAGAGTCAGGAACGCGCAGCCCGGGCAGAGCTATTGCAATACCAGTTAAAAGAACTGAACGAATTCAACCCGCAGCCAGGTGAATTTGAGCAAATTGATGAAGAATACAAGCGTCTGGCTAACAGCGGGCAATTGCTCACCACCAGCCAACAGGCACTGGCTATCATGGCAGACGGCGAAGACGTTAATCTGCAAAGCCAGCTGTACACGGCAAAACAGTTGGTTAGTGAACTGGCAGGAATGGACGGTAAGCTCTCCGGTATTCTGGACATGCTGGAAGAGGCCACTATCCAGCTCAGCGAAGCCAGCGACGAACTGCGCCACTATTGCGATCGTCTGGATTTAGACCCTAACCGTTTGTTCGAACTTGAGCAGCGTATTTCCAAACAAATCTCATTGGCGCGAAAGCATCATGTTGCCCCTGAAGCGCTGCCACAGTTCTATCAGTCATTGCTGGATGAACAACAGCAGTTAGACGATCAGGCCGACTCTCTCGAAACCTTAACCCTGGCGGTGAACAATCACCACCAGCAGGCACTGGAAACGGCAAAAATGCTGCACCAACAGCGCCAGCATTATGCTCAGGAACTGGGACAGCTTATTACAGAGAGCATGCATACTCTCTCAATGCCGCACGGTGTCTTTTGCATTGATGTGAAATTTGAGGAACATCATTTGAGCTCAGACGGTGCCGATCGCGTAGAGTTTAAAGTGACCACTAACCCAGGCCAGCCGTTGCAGCCGATTGCGAAAGTCGCTTCCGGTGGGGAATTGTCGCGCATTGCGCTGGCTATTCAGGTTATTACCGCACGTAAAATGGAAACACCGGCGCTGATTTTCGATGAAGTGGATGTCGGCATCAGCGGCCCGACTGCTGCGGTGGTGGGAAAAATGCTGCGTCAGTTAGGCGAGTCAACCCAGGTAATGTGTGTTACTCACCTGCCGCAGGTTGCTGGCTGTGGTCATCAACATTTCTATGTCAGCAAAGAAACTGACGGCGCGATGACCGAAACACACATGCAGCCACTTGATAAACGCGCTCGTCTGCAGGAATTAGCCCGCTTACTCGGAGGTAGCGAAGTAACGCGCAATACCCTCGCAAATGCAAAAGAACTGCTGGCGGCATAAACTTTTTTACCTTGTTAAGGTCTGAGTTCAACATAAAATCGCCGACCGACCCGACAGCAAAAGGTTTTAAAGTGGTGAAAGGTCTATTATCATCGGCATATTACATATGAGCCGCGTACTGCTCGGGCCCGAAAAGGAATCAAATCACTATGCGCTGTAAAACGCTGACTGCTGCTGCAGCAGTACTACTGATGTTGACTGCAGGCTGTTCCACTCTGGAGCGAGTGGTTTACCGCCCTGACATCAACCAGGGAAATTATCTGACACCTACCGATGTCGCCAAAGTGCGCACGGGTATGACGCAACAGCAGGTTGCTTATGCTCTGGGTACACCAATGATGTCCGATCCTTTTGGCACTAACACCTGGTTTTATGTGTTCCGTCAGCAACCTGGTCATGAAGGCGTAACCCAGCAAACACTGACGCTGACTTTTAACAGCAGCGGCGTTTTGACGAACATTGATAACAAACCTGCGTTGACCGACAACAAGTAGGATTAACAGATCAAAAAAAGGTGCTCAATGAGCACCTTTTTTATTGTCTGCTATTTTTTTGCGGATTTCTCTGCTCGCTGTCGGCGCAGCTCTTTCGGATCAGCAATCAGTGGCCGGTATATTTCCACCCGATCGCCATCATGCAGAACATCAGCAAGTTTAACCGGACGGCTGTATATCCCGACTTTATTTTTGCTGAGATCGATATCGGTACGTAATTCCAGTAGACCGGAAGCGCGGATTGCCTCTTCCACCGTAGCACCCTGTTGCAGTGTTACACGCTGTAGATACTGTTTCTCGGGCAGCGCATACGCCACTTCAACGACAATTTTAGCCGACGCTGACACTGTAAACCTCTTTCGCGCGAACCGTGAAGGCCTGCACCATGTTTGAAGCCAGTTCTTTAAAGATACGACCAAACGCCAGCTCGATTAACTTATTGGTAAACTCAAAATCGAGATGAAATTCAATACGACATGCTTCATGACTCAGTGGCGTAAACTTCCATCCGCCAATGAGTTTCTTGAACGGGCCGTCGACCAGATGCATCAGGATGCTCTGGTTACTGGTCAATTGATTGCGCGTGGTGAACGTTTTGCTAATCCCTGCTTTCGAGACATCCACAGCCGCGGTCATCTGTCCCGGAGTTGACTCCAGCACACGGCTACCGGTGCAACCCGGTAAAAACTGGGGATAGGATTTAACATCATTCACTAGCTGATACATCTGTTCCGCACTGTAAGGTACTAAAGCGGTCCGGCTAATCTGAGGCATAACAATTTCCATCAATATCAATCACACAAATAATACCATTTATCCCCCGCTAAAAAAAACGCTATAGCCTAACTCGTGCTAAGATAGCGCCTTGCGCCCCGCTGGATGAAATGGGGTGTTTTTCGATTCCAGATTACCTATACTGAGCGGCATTATGACGAAGAAAAAAGCACACAAACCTGGCTCAGCCACAATCGCGCTTAACAAGCGCGCACGACACGAATACTTTATTGAAGAAGAGTTCGAAGCAGGACTCGCTCTGCAAGGTTGGGAAGTCAAATCTCTGCGCGCAGGTAAAGCTAACATCGGCGATAGCTATGTCATCCTTAAAGACGGCGAAGCGTTCCTGTTTGGCGCCAACTTCACGCCAATGGCTGTTGCCTCAACGCATGTGGTATGTGATCCCACCCGTACCCGTAAGCTGTTGTTAAACCAGCGTGAACTCGACTCCCTGTATGGTCGTATGAATCGTGACGGTTATACCGTCGTTGCGCTTTCACTGTACTGGAAAAATGCCTGGTGCAAAGTGAAAATTGGCGTCGCAAAAGGTAAGAAACAGCACGACAAGCGCTCCGATGTGAAAGAACGCGAATGGCAGTTAGATAAAGCGCGTATTATGAAAAATGCTGGTCGCTAAACGCTACTCCTCTGTGACCAGTCTCTCACCCTGAGACTGGTTCTTATTTTTTAGTTATTGAAACCCACCCAATACATTCATCAAATTTATGGTTTATTTGTGCTGAATCGTTCAGGTATGAAATAAACTCCCATGGCATTACCGTAGCGACCCATAGTCTAATAAAATAAAACTTCAAGACCATATTGCCTATATTTAGGTTTATTTTATAACACTATTATTACTGTTGTTTATTATATCCCCCTCATTTCAATTTAAATAAAAAACATTAAAATACAATAAGTTAACCAAAAACAAACCATTAAATACGCACCGGAAAGTATCCTTTTCAATTAGCCAAATATATTTTTAATATGGATAAGTTGCAGAATACTTTCTTTCTGACTATATCATCTAATACGAAAGAACTATTCAGTCGGCAGGTCCCGAACGTATTTACTAAGTAAACGAACATCTGCATGACCTAATCAATGTAATTACATGTGTAAATTCATCTTTATGATGAACGGGGCCCCTGTCTGCTCATTTTCCCAGCGCGCTGTTGCGGATTAATACTCCCGACATGCCATCAGGAGTGAACATATGCGTCTACTCGCCGTTGTATCAAAATTAACTGGCGTTTCCACAAATGTTGAATCCTCTGAAGTTACGCTCAGTTCGCCTTCTATCGTGAAACTGTCGGTGTCGCGTGAGGAGGTAAGTCAACTAACACGCGTTAATCAGGATCTGGTTGTCACACTCCGCTCGGGTGAAACCATCACCATTAAAAACTTCTACGTCGGAAAAGGTGATGCGCAAAACCAGCTTGTTCTGGAAGACAGCAATGGCGCGCTGTGGTGGGTTCAGGATACTGATGAAGCGTTCCACTTCCAGCATTTAGACGATCTCACTCCGCTAATGACTGCCGAGGGAAGCCATGAAGGCGGCGCCGTCTGGCCGTGGGTTCTTGGCGGGATCGCGGTTGCTGGCGGAATTGGCCTTGCCGCAGGTGGCGGCGGCGGAGGTGGCGGCGGCGGCGGTGGCGGTGGCGGTGGCGGTGGGAGCGATAACAACGCCGGAAGCGGTAATGGCAACGGTAACGGTAACGGCGATGGTGGTGGAAACGGTAATGGCGATGGCGATGGTGGCGATCCGCCAACGACAACACCTAACGCACCAGATGTGCCGGTTATTACCAGTGTAATCGATGACCAGGAGCTAATTACTGGTCCTGTTAATCAGCAGGAATCCACCAACGATAATACGCCCACTCTCCAGGGTACCGGCCCCGCAAATGCTACATTGCATATTTTTGATAACGGCGTAGAAATCGGCCAGGTCGCTATCGATGCCAACGGCAACTGGTCGTTTACGCCATCCTCTCCACTCGCAGACGGTACCCACAAGTTTACCGTCAGTGCATCAGACGGTACAGGCAGCAGCGGCATGTCAGACAGTTGGGAGATTATTGTCGATACGCTTGTCCCCGACGCCCCTGTGGTCACAGAAGTAACTGACGATTCCGGTTCCATTAAAGGCTTGATCGGTAATAACGGCGTAACCGACGATGCCACGCCAACGCTCACAGGCACTGGCGAAGCCGGTTCTTACATCAGCATTTCTGATAACGGCATTCTGATTGGTATGGTCCAGGTGGATGACAATGGCAACTGGACATTTACACCGGACACACCGCTTAGCGACGGTGTTCACAATCTGACGCTGACGCAAACTGACGATGCGGGTAACGTGAGCGCGGAAACGAGCGTACCTACATTCACCGTCGATACTACCCCGCCTGAAGGCGCGGTCATTTCCTCCGTTAATCCGGAAGGCACCGAGGTAACCGGTAGTGCAGAGGTAGGAAGCCAGGTCATTATCATCGGTAGTAATAATCAGATTTTGGGTTCAACCACGGTCGGCCAAACCGGCAATTTCGTCATCGCGATTTCACCTTCACAGACGCACGGTGAAGCGCTAATCGCGAAGATTCAGGACCAGGCTGGTAACATCGGGCCAGATACCCCATTCAATGCGACGAACTCGGGCTATCCTGGCGTACCGGTTATCGTCAGCGTGATGGATGACTTCTCCCCATCAACCGGGCCATTGAGCAACAATCAGGCCACCAACGATAATACCCCCACGCTCTCTGGCACTGCCGATGCCAACAGCACGGTGACTATTTACGACAACGGCACAATTATCGACAGCGTACTGGCTGACGGTAACGGTAACTGGACATGGACTTCCAGCTCCCCGTTATCAGATGAGCTACACGCCTTCACCGCCACCGCGACAAACCAGTCAGGTACAGGAGGCATGTCACCAGCGTTCAATATCAACATCGACACCCAGCCACCGTTGCCACCTGATGATCTCAACGTATCTGCGGATGGGACTGTCGTCACCGGAACGACCGAGCCAGGCAATACCGTAGTTATCACCGGCAGTGGCGGAACTCAGATCGGCAGCGGCGTCGCCGGGCCGGATGGCACATTTACCATCACCATTAACCCACCACAGACCAATGGCGAAACCATTACCGCTATCGCCACCGATCCAGCTGGGAACCTAAGCCCACCAGAAACTGCGCTTGCACCAGACATTACCGCGCCACAACCCCCAACAAACCTGCTAGTTAATGGCACTGGCGACCAGGTCACCGGCAAGGCCGAACCCAACAGTACGGTCAATATTCTGGATCCAGATGGCAATATCATTGGTACGGTAACTGCCGATACGGATGGGGATTTCACCGCAACTCTGGTTCCGCCACAAACCAACGGCGAGACCCTTACGGCAAATGCGACCGACACCGCAGGCAACAAGGGCGACGACGCCTCTGTCAACGCACCGGACACCACCGCACCTGATGCGCCGACAGGCGTCACAGTTGCAGGAAATGGTGGCGCGGTTAGCGGTCACGCCGAAGCCGGAAGTACCGTCACCGTCAAAGACAGCAACGGGGCTCCTATTGGCGTGGGTCAGGCTGACAGCGGCGGCAATTTCACCGTCCAGATCACCCCGTCGAAAATCAACAATGAAACAGTAAACGTCACCGCAACGGACAGCACTGGTAACGAAAGCCTGCCAACTTCGGCTGTTGCCCCGGATCTCACCGCGCCAAACCAACCCGTTATCATTGCCGTTACTGATGACGTCGCCGATATCACAGGCTCCATCAATAACAATGGTTTAACCAACGACGATAAACCGAAAATTGAGGGCAAAGCTGAGGCCGGCTCTCAGGTCAAAATTTACGATAACGGAACTCTGCTTACGACCATTACCGCTGATATCAACGGTAACTGGAACTATACGCCCACCTCGGCATTGGGCCAGGGGGCACACGTATTTACAGTGACGGCAACCGATGCCGCTAATAACACCAGCACTGCCGCCAGTTGGAAAATCATTGTCGATAGCATCGCGCCGACAGTGCCAGTCATAACGCTGGTTAACGCTGATGTTGGCAGCAGCGCCGGTAACGTCACGAGCAATGCCTGGATTACCAACGACAACACGCCAACCCTCTCAGGTACCGGTGAGCCGGGCTCGCTCGTGAGCCTGTACGATGGCAGTCTGCTGATGACGGTGATGCTTATCGACAGCTCGGGGACCTGGAGCTATACCGTTCCAACCAATCTGGCGCTCAACGATCGCATCCACCAGTTTACGGTATCAGCAACAGATGCAGCCGGTAACGTCATTACCTCGCCCATCGTAGTCAGTGTTACCGTGGATACCCAAGCACCTGGGACCCCCGTGATTTTGACCGCAACCGACGACGTCGGGAATGCACCAACCGATCTGCCCACCGGTAGCCGTTCAAACGATACCTTGCCGCTGCTGAAGGGGACTGGGACCGTCGACTCCACCATCACTATCTATGATGGCGCCACACTTATTGGAACCGCAACGGTCGTGTCCGGGGGCGCCTGGAGTTTCCAGGTCACTCAACCGCTGAGTGAAGGTCCACATGCGCTGTCGGCTATCGCAACAGATGCAGCGGGTAACGCCAGCAATGCCGGAAATTTCACGCTGACCATTGATACCACCCCACCCGCCGCCCCTGTCATCTCATCGGCGGAAGGCCTGGTTGGCAGCAGCACACAAACGCTGATTAACGGTGGCAGCACGAAAAGCGCCGAACCCACACTGTCGGGAACCGGTGAACCGGGTGCGACTATTACTATTTATGATAACAGCGCCCCGATTGGCAGCGCCCTCGTACAGCCAAATGGGACCTGGACATTTATCCCAGACACTCCGCTTCTGGATGGCCCGCACAAATTCACCGCCACGGCGACTGACGTAGCAGGCAACGTGGGGATCCCATCCGCTGGCTTTACGCTGACGGTGGATAATCTACCACCAGTGAAACCCGAACCACCAACCATCACTGACGACGCCAATCCGATCACGGGGATCGTCACTAACGGTATCACCA
The DNA here is from genome assembly GCF_030333935.1 of Citrobacter sp. Cf125. NCBI lineage: Bacteria > Pseudomonadati > Pseudomonadota > Gammaproteobacteria > Enterobacterales > Enterobacteriaceae > Citrobacter > Citrobacter sp. Cf125. Next base: position 29,133 of record NZ_JAOWEY010000023.1, read on the forward strand.
ATGACACCACGCCAACCTTTAGCGGTACAGGGAACGTTGGGGATTTGATTACCGTTTATCTGAACAGCACTCCCCCTTTGCAGGGAACAGCAACAGTAGGTGCAGACGGAACCTGGAGCTTTACTCCATCAGCACCGGTTTCCCCTGGTACTTACCAGATAACCCTTACCGCAACCGATCCGGCTGGCAACGTCAGCCAGCCGTCGAATGCCATAACACTGAACATCGACACGACGCCGTCTGCACCTCCGGTGATTATCGCCGCCAATGATAACGTCGGTGGCTCGGTAGGCGATCTCTTGCCCAATGCCGTGACCGATGACGCCACGCCAACCATTCGCGGTACTGGCACTGACGGGGATATCATCACCCTGTATAACAGCGGTGTAGTGATCGGTACGGCAACGGTGGCTGGCGGCACCTGGAGTATTACGCCCGGGACTGCGCTGGCAAACGGCAACTACACGCTGACCGCTACCGCAACCGATGCGGCAGGTAACATCAGCGGCAGCTCAAACAGCATTTCGTTTACGGTGAACACCACCCCGCTCACAGCGCCACTCGTGACGAATATCGAAGATAACGTCGGCGTGATTACCGGCTCGCTCACCAGCGGTAGCGTCACGGACGATACCACCCCAACCATTAGCGGGACGGGTACGCCGGGCAGTACGGTGTTAATTTATGACGGTGGCATTCCCATCGCGATAACCACCGTGGGCGCGAATGGCTCCTGGAGCATAGATGTTCCCCTCACGCCCAACATGATTCATACGCTGACTTTCGGCGCACAAGATGCTGCCGGTAATGTGCTGCCGGCAGGAAATCCTGTCACGTTGATTGTTGATACGCTACCTCCTGCAATGCCTATCGTTACCAGCGTTGATCCGAACGGTACGCTGGTTAGCGGTACAGCCGATGCTGGTAGTACCGTGATTATTCGCAGCGGTAGCACCATTCTCGGCCAGGGGGTGGCAGACGGTTCAGGTATCTTCTCTGTCACCATTTCACCAGCGCAGACGGCGGGTGAATCATTGAATGCGATCGCTCAGGATCCAGCGGGTAACCAAAGCGGAGAAACACCGTTTACCGCTGCTACCTCCAGCGTTCCACACCCGCCAACTCTTGAGATCGTGGATGACGTAGCCCCCGGCATGGGCGAAATCGGCAGCGGAAAAACCACCAACGACACTTTACCGCGGTTGCAAGGAACCGCCACGGCTGGGGCTACAGTGACTATCTATCAAAATGGCGCGTCTATCGCCACGGTCACCGCCGATGCGGTTTCCGGCGCCTGGAGTTATCAGTTGCTCACCCCGCTAACTAACGGCACAACCTATAACTTCGCAGTGTCACAAACCGTCAACTTAATACCCAGCGGGCAGTCACCCAATTATGCCATTACCATCGACACCACCGCGCCGCTGGCACCGCTCATCACCAGCATTATCGATGACGTTTCACCCGGCAGTGGACCGCTGGATAAAGGACAAATTACCAATGACTCACGCCCGACCTTAAACGGAACCGGCGAAGCAGGAGCAACCATCACCCTCTACGATAACGGTATCGCTTATGCCACAACCACGGTAAACAGCAACGGATTCTGGAGCTTTACCCCGACAGACGCGCTGGGAGAAGGCAATCACCTCTTTACCGCTCGCGCAACCGATGCTGCTGGCAACCAAGGCGATGCCTCCGCTGATTTTCTGATCATTGTTGATACTTTAATTCCGAATGCCCCCTCCATTGTCACAGTCACAGACAACGTTGGCACCATTCAAAACCTGACGTCCGGACAGTCAACTAACGATAATACCCCAACGCTCACGGGCGTTACCGAGGCAGATTCAATTGTCACCATCCGTGATGGCAACACAGTGATTGGCACAACCACCAGCGACGCCAGCGGTAACTGGAGCTTTACGCCAGCCCCTGCGCTCAGTGAAGGCAGCCACTCGCTGACAGCCACCGTCACGGATGGTGCGGGCAACATCAGCCCGGCAGCGCCACCGTTCGTCGTAGTTGTCGATACGCTGGCGCCCGCCGCGCCAAGTATTACCTCGGTCATCGACGATCAGCCGGGAAGCACGCTGTTGACCAACGGCCAACTGACCAATGATGCCCAACCAACACTAAGTGGCACGACCGAAGCTAATGCTATTGTCACCATTCGTAGTAACGGAACGATCATTGGCACCGCAAATGCCGATGGCTCCGGTAGCTGGAGCTTCACCCCAACAAACGCGCTGGCGCAGGGGGAAAATATCTTTACGGTGACCGCAACGGATGCGGCGGGCAACACCAGCGGAGCTTCTGCCTCGTTCACCGTTTTGGTCGATTCAGTTGCCCCGTCTGCACCAGTAATTCTGACCGTTCAGGACAATACCGCGCCGACAACCGGGCCAATCTCCAACGGGCAAATCAGTAACGAAAGTCGCCCGGCGCTCAGCGGTACCGGTGAAGTTGGCGCGACCATTACCGTCCTGAACGATGGTCAGCCCATTGGCACCACCATCGTCGGCGCAGGCGGAACCTGGAATTTTACGCCCTCAACGGCATTGGGTAACGGCCTGCATACTCTGACCGTCACGGCGACAGATAGCGCAGGCAATACCAGTCTGCCTTCAGGCGGCTTTACCTACACCGTCGACACACAAGCACCGGCAGCACCAGTGATTACTCAGGTTGCAGATGATGTCGGCCCGCTGACCGGAAATCTGAACAACGGCCAGGCGACAAACGATGCGCGCCCTACCCTCAGCGGCACGGCAGAGGCCAATTCAACGGTTAAAATTTACGACAACGGCACGCTGATCGATACCGTTTCGGCAGACGGGGGCGGTGCATGGATTTTCACGCCGGGAACAGCGCTGAGCAACGGTAACCACGCGCTGACGGTGACAGCAACCGACGCAGCCGGAAACGTTAGCCCAACGTCCGCTGGGTTTAACATCGTTGTTGATACTGTTGCCCCGCTTGCGCCAACGATTATCCAGGCTTTTGATGACGTGGTGCCGGGATCCGGAACGCTGTCGAACGGCGCTTACACCAATGATACTCGTCCCGTACTGAACGGTTCGGCGGAAGCCGGTGCCCGGGTAGCCATCTACGATAATGGCACGCTGCTGGCGACGGTGACAGCGGCAATAGATGGCACCTGGGAATATCTGCCTGCCACACTGGGCAACGGCCAGCATGTCTTTACCGCCATTGCCACGGATGCCGCCGGGAACGTTAGCCCCACCTCAAGCGAATTTATTATCAACGTTGACACGATCGCGCCGTCAGCGCCGCTCCTGACCTCGGTGGTGGATGACGTCGCAGGCGGTGTGTTCAACGCGGGGCTTAGCAACGGGCAACTGACTAACGATGCCCGACCAACGCTCAACGGTACCGCCGAAGCGGGCAGCACTGTCAGCATCTATGACGGCAGCACCCTGCTGGGCACGGCGCTGGTACAAAGTAATAACAGCTGGACGTTTACCCCAACCACACCGCTGGCGAATGGATCGCACACCTTCACCGTCACCGCTACCGATGCGGCGGGCAACACCAGCGGCGCAACGGCAGGCTTTAGCGTAGTGGTCGACACCACGGCACCAACGCAGCCTTCAATCAGCAGCATTATTGACGATGTTGGGCCAAACATAGGGGCGATTGGCAATAATCAGCCAACCAACGACGCACGCCCAACGTTAAACGGCACCACGGAAGCCAACGCTCGGGTCGATATTTATGATAACGGCACCTTTGTAACCAGCGTAACGGCGGACGGCAGCGGCAGTTGGAATTACACGCCACCTACGGCGTTGGGTCAGGGGACGCATTCCTTCACCATCACAGCAACAGACACCGCAGGTAATACCAGCGGGCTATCATCTGCCTCCGCAATTGTGGTCGATACCGTCGCACCGGGTACTCCAACCGGTCTGGCGGTCAACGCCAACGGCACCATGCTGACCGGCGTTGCCGAAGCGAACAGTACGATAATCATCACCTCCAGCAGCGGAACCGTACTTGGTACCGCAACCGCCAACACCTCCGGTAATTTCACCTTCACGCTGAGCCCACCGCAAATCAGTGGGCAAACGCTGCTGGTCAGCGCACAGGATGCCGCAGGCAACATCGGCACAGCGGGTAACGTGCTGGCACCGTTTACTGGTGTACCGCCTGCGCCGGTTATTGCCAGCGTATTTGACGACGTGGGCACAATTACAGGTCTGGTCGCGGCAGGTAAAACCACCAATGATACCCGTCCAGCCCTTAGCGGAACGGCGCAGGCTAACGCCATCATCAATCTGTACAACAACGGCGTACTCATGGGTAGTACGACCGCAGATAGTAACGGCCTCTGGAACTTTACCCCATCCGGCGCGCTCAGCGAAGGTAACCACGCGTTTACCGCCACGGCAACAAACGCCAACGGCGTAAGCGGGGTGTCCGGTTCGTTCAGCGTGATTGTGGATACCACGCCGCCGACCGCGCCAACGATACTGATCAGCGCCGATGGCGGTACCATCAGCGGCGTCGCCGAAGCGGGAAGCACGGTTACCATCTCTCTTCCGGGCGGCACCAGCGTGACGGCAATCGCCAACAGCAGCGGTGTCTACAGCGTCAACCTGCCGGTTCGCCAGATTGAGGGTCAGTCGCTGTCCGCCACGGCGACCGATGCGGCGGGAAATACCTCATTGCCAACAAGCGCTATCGCGCCGGTATTGCCGCTGCTGGCTGAAGACAATGTCACCAGTCTGCCTCTACAAACCGATGTCACCGTCAGCACCGAGCATCAAAGCGATTATGGTTTCCTGTTGGTCAATGCGCTGGGAAATGTCGCCAACGTGCTGGGGAACGATACAGCAAGCGTCAATTTCAGCATCGCTTCTGGCGGCAGCGGATCCATTACAATCAATGCCGCAGCGACCGGCGTGGTGCTGTCGCTATTAAACACGCTTGAAGTCGTCATCCAGCGCTTCGACACCGCGCTGAATGCCTGGGTAACGGTGGTGGATACCGGGAAACCAGACTTTGCCAGCCTGCTCACCCTGGGCGCCTCGGGCGTAACGCTCAATTACAGCGGACTGACTGGCGGGGATTACCGCGTAGTCAGCTACAACACCAACCTACTGGCGACAGGGGCATACACCAGCCTTGATGTCTCGGTGGTAAAAGCCAGCGCAGGGACCATCACCGGTGGTACTACCGAGTCTGGCAATATCATCACCGATACCGATCCCGCCAACGGGCAGGATAACGCCCCTTCCGGCACGCTGGTCACCACCATCACTGACGGTAACGGCAACGTGGTGAACATCCCGGTGAGCGGCATTGATGTGCAGGGAAAATACGGCACCCTGCATATCAATCAGAATGGTAGCTACACCTATACTCTGACCAATACGTCAATCTCAGTGTATGGACGTTCCGAAAGCTTTACCTACACGCTAACGCATGGCAGCGATCACTCCTCGGCAAAACTGGTGGTCACGCTGGGTCAGGCCCCAACCACCAGCACGGTAACGGCGGCAGACGATGTGGCTGCGCTGACTTACGGGACGCAGGTCATCGCAGTCGACAACCATCCATCACAACAAACCGGCTTCACGCTCGCCAGCGTTGGTTTGGGACAATTGTTGGATGTCAGCCTGGTCAACGGTTTGACCAACCCGATTAAATTCAACGTTGATGACGGCGCGACACGAACGATCACGGTTCAGGCCAACGTACTTGGCGTAACGCTGGGCGGCTTTGATCTCTATGTCTACCGCTTCAACGAGTCTATTCAGCAGTATGAGCAGTACCGGGTACAGCCGAACTGGGTCACCGCCCTGCTGGGCGGCAGCTCACCGGCGTATACCATTACACTGCCGGGCGGTGACTATCTGTTCCTGCTTAACGCTTCCGGCGGCCTGACGCTGCTGACCAGCTATACCCTGAATATTCAGGCCGATCACACCTACGCAGTCGACAGTCTGAGTGCAGCTACCAATGGAAATCTGCTGGCCAACGACTCGGCTCCGGCTAATACCGTTATCACCGAAGTTAACGGTGTCACCGTTAACACAACAGGCACTACCACCATTAACGGACAGTACGGCACACTGACTATTGATGCGAAAGGGAACTATACCTACACGCTGAGAAGCGGACTGGGCGCAGACGGTATCAATACGCCGGACAGCTTTGTGTATAAGGTCAAAGCACCAAACGGCGATACCGGCAGCGCGTCGCTGAACATTACGGCAACCCCACAGGCGCTGGATGCCGTAAACGACATCAGCAGCCAGATGGCGGTCACCACCCAGGCCGATACATCCAGGTCGTTTACCGACAACAGCGTTGGGAACGCCAGTTGGAGCGCCCAACTCCTTTCACCCACCTCACAAAATGGTACTGGCGTCATTGAAGTCGCGACGGGAACGGCGGTGCAAAACGCCATACTGCATTTTAACGTCGCTTCAGGTCTGACGCTGGGCGGACTGACCGTCACCTGGGCGCTGTATGACAGCAACAACGTCAAGATTGCCGGTAACTCATTCAATGGCGGATTGCTGATTGGCGGCAATATTGATATTGCCCTCAGCGGGGTAGTACTGCACCCCGGCAACTATCGCCTCGACTATACCGGCAGCGTCGGGGCTCTGGGGCTGGGGAATATCACCATCACCCCCAGCGTGAAAGGCACGATAATCGACCTGCAAAACTTCGAGACTTCCACAGCGAATAGCGTCACCGGCAATATTTATGACGGAGACCATATTGCCAGCGTGCATACCTTGCTAACGGTGAATGGCACGGGCGGCAGCGCCGCCACGCTGGATCCGCTGAGCAGCACGACCAGCGCCATCATTAACGGGTTGTACGGCAAACTGACCATTGGCATTGATGGTCATTACACCTATGCCCTCAACAGCGATGTCTCGCTCTCCACCATCGTCACCAAAGAGACATTTACCTACACCCTTAACGACCTGAATGGCCATACCGATACCGCTACGCTGACCATCAATATGAATCCGCAAGTGGTGAGTACCGTCGATGCCGATCGCCTGACTGGCAGCGCCTACGGCGATACGCTGATTTATCACCTGCTCAATGCCAACGACGCTACCGGCGGTAACGGAACAGCGGACACCTGGACCAACTTCTCGCTGGCCCAGGGTGACAAAATCGATATCGGTGACCTGCTGGTGGGCTGGAACGGGCAGAACGCGACGCTCGGTAACTACCTCACCGTTACCACCAGCGGTAACAACACGGTTATTGCCATCGACCGTGACGGTACGGGCAACACTTATCACTCAACCAATCTCATCACGCTGGAGAACGTACACACCACGCTCGACGAGCTGGTGCAACAAAATCACATTGTGCCCTGAAGTGAACATATAGCGTTAAAGCGCCATAACTACAGCCCCGGATGCGATGACATCCGGGGCAATAACAGTCGTCGCTGCCGTATTTTGTAAGGGATAATCTATGAGAAATGTCGCGCCTGTTGCCTTACTGCTGGCATTAACGCTCTGTACCCTGCGGGTGAATGCCGAAGATGAACCGCAAATTATTACGCCGGAAGGACTGGCCACTAGCCAGATGCTTCCCTCGCTGGACGGCGCGGTTGCCGATCTGCCGCTAAGTGCCGCCGCTCCCGGTAGCCTGACGCTCAACGACGCGGTGAGTCGTGCCGTGAGCTGGCATCCTTCTATTCGTGAATCCATCGGCAAACTGCTCTCGCAAAACGAGCAAATCGACGTGGCGAAGTCAAAATATTACCCGCAGGTTTCTGCCGGAATGAACAACGGTTACAGCAATACCTACACCGACCACGGCTTCAGCCCGGCGCTGGTGATTTCGGTATCGCAAATGCTGTACGACTTCGGCAAAGTGGCAAGCCAGGTCCGCGCCGAGACCGCCGGAGCCGCACAACAGCAGGCGAATGTGTTACTCAGTATTGATACCATCGCCCACGCCACCGCCAACGCGATAGTCCAGGTGCAGACGTGGCAGCAAATGGTGGACGCCGCCGAAGAGCAGCTCACCGCCTTAAACGGCATTGGTCGACTGACCCGTCAACGCAATGATGAAGGGGCAACCTCGCTGTCAGACGTGGTGCAAACCGATGCGCGTATCGAGTCTGCACGTTCTCAGTTGGCGCAGTATCAGGCCAATCTCGACAGCAGCAAGGCAACGCTGATGAGCTTCCTCGGCTGGAACTCGCTTAACGGCATCAGTAATGAATTCCCGGTCAAACTGGACAGCAGTTGTGATGTGGTCAAACCGGACGATAAACTGGTTCCCGCGGTCCTGGCGGCCTGGGCGCAGGCGAATGTGGCGCAGGCAAATCTCGACTACGCCAACGCGCAGATGACGCCCACCATCTCTCTGGAACCGTCGGTTCAGCACTATCTCAACGACAAATACCCCAGCCATGAGGTACTCGACAAAACCCAGTATTCTGCATGGGTAAAAGTTGAGATGCCGCTGTATCAGGGGGGCGGACTCACCGCCAGACGCAACGCCGCCAGCCATGCGGTAGAATCTGCACAATACTCCATCCAGCGCACCCGACTCGAAGTACGGCAGAAATTACTGGAGTCCCGCAGCCAGGCGATGAGCCTCGCCACCGCCCTGCAAATTCTACGTCGCCAACAACGGCTGAGCGAACAAACGCGCGAGCTTTATCAACAGCAATATCTGGACCTTGGCTCGCGCCCGCTGCTCGACGTGCTTAACGCCGAGCAAGAGGTGTATCAGGCCCGTTTTGCTGAACTCCAGACTCAAAACCAGCTGCGCCAGCTCCAGTTGAACTGTCTCTATAACACCGGCTCGCTTCGTCAGGCGTTCGCCTTAAATAATCGCAGCATTCAATCGGTGGAGATCAAGCTATGAGCGACCTCGATTCACATGCGGATGATGTAATTGGCGAACACGCCCTGAGCCAGTGGGCGCAGGCGATGACGCATATTGCCAATCACTATCGCGTGGCCTGTTCTCCCGGCGCAATCCAGGCCAACGCCCCATGGTTTGCGGGAAGAAGCCGGGCCACGGCCCTGTCGCAACTGGCGCGTCAGGCGGGACTGTCATTTCATGCGCTGAATACCGCCGCGCAGGCGTTCGGTCAATGGCGCCTGCCGGTGGTGGCGGAATTGCGCGACGGCCAACTGATGGTGATAGAACATTTCAACGGCGAAGATACGTTAGATGTTTTCATCATCGCCGAAGAAGGCCAGCGTAACAGGTTAACGATTGCAGAACTTCTGCCGGAGATCGTGAGCATTACCGCGCTGCGCCCGCTGTCGGCGCTGAAGGACAGTCGGGTAGACCGCTATATTTCGCGCTTCAAGCCCGACTGGATGCGCGAACTGGTGTTAAAGGACATCCGCCCTTACCTGCCGGTCATGATTGCCGCCTTTCTGATTAACGTCCTGTCGCTCGCCGGGATTATCTTTTCCATGCAGGTCTATGACCGGGTGATCCCCGCCCAGTCTTATCCAACGCTGTATGTTCTCTCTACCGGTGTTCTGGTGGCGGTGCTGTTTGGCTTTTTGCTGCGCGAAGCGCGTACCCACATAATGGACCTGCTCGGCAAACGCGCCGATATGCGCATTTCCGATCGCGTGTTTAGCCACGCATTGCGGCTGCGCAACAGCGCCGTTCCCCGCTCGACGGGGAGCTTTATTTCTCAACTGCGCGAGCTGGAACAAGTTCGCGAGATGATCACCTCCTCAACCATGTCGACCATTGTCGATCTGCCGTTTTTCTTTCTGTTTATCGTGGTGCTGGCATTTATCGCCCCGCCGCTGGCGTGGATTGCCCCCGTCGCGGCCCTTCTGATGATCCTGCCTGGCTTGCTGTTACAGAAGAAGCTGGCGGTGCTCGCCAACCAGGCTGCCCATGAATCCACCCTGCGCAACGCGGTGCTGGTCGAAAGCGTTCAGGGGCTGGAAGACATCAAGCTGATGCAGGCGGAAAACCGCTTTTTACAGCAGTGGAACAGCTATATCCGTATTACCGGAGAGTCAGGGCTACGCACGCGTAAGCTGACTCAAGGGCTGATTGGCTGGGGCATGTCGGTACAAAGCCTGGTCTACGCCGCCATCATTATGTTTGGCGCGCCGATGGTCATTGAAGGCACGATGACCACCGGCGCCGTGGTGGCGGCTTCAATGCTCGGTTCCAGAATGATTGCCCCGATGGCTAATCTGTGCGGCGTGCTGGCCCGCTGGCAACAGGTTAAGGCGGCAAAGATGGGATTAGACAGCATCATGCAGCTTCCCACCGAAACGCAGTACGACGAAGACCGGGTGCATCAGGAGATTTTTCACGGCCATTATCTGTTTGAAAACGCACACTTTCGCTACCACAGCGACGATCAGCGCGTTCCACTGCGTATCTCGCGTCTGGAGATCATGCCCGGCGAACGGGTGGCGATCCTCGGGCGTAACGGCGCCGGGAAATCAACGCTGCTACAGGCCATGGCCGGCGGCGTGGAGATTATCCAGGGCGATGTCCGGCTCGATAACCTGAGTCTGGCGCAAATCGATATGGCCGATTTACGCCGCAACATCGGTTTTCTCAGCCAGAATGCGCGACTGTTTTTCGGCACCCTACGCGAGAACCTGACCCTCGGCGCACCGCACGCCAGCGACGCACAGATCTTCGAAGCGCTGGAGGTAAGCGGCGCGGCTGCTTTCGTTAAACAGCTCGCCAAAGGGCTGGCGCATCCCATTATGGAAGGCGGCAACGGTTTGTCCGGTGGACAACGGCAGTCGATCCTGCTGGCTAGAATGCTGCTGCGATCGCCCAATATCGTGCTGCTCGATGAACCCAGCGCCTCGCTGGATGAACATACCGAGCGGGAATTTATTCAGCGCCTCAACCAGTGGTTGGGTAACCGCACATTGATTGTCGCCACCCATCGCGTACCGGTTCTGGAACTGGTCGAACGCGTGGTGGTGTTGAAAGAGGGTCAACTGGTCATGGATGCCCCGAAAGCGCAGGCGTTGAATGCGAGCCGGGCACCTGCCCCTACTCACGGTCGGGAGTGGAAAAATGAAAACCAATCCGCATGATGCCGCTATGGACGACCTCGATATTCGCCGCGAGCACCGTTTTTCCGGGGCCAGCCGCATTATTCTGCTCAGCACGCTGCTGTTTGCCGTCCTGGGTATCTGGGCATATTTCGGCAAGCTGGATGAAGTCTCAACCGGCAGCGGGAAAGTGATCCCCAGCTCGCGAGAGCAAGTCTTGCAATCACTGGATGGCGGCATTCTCGCCGAACTGACGGTCCGCGAGGGAGATAAAGTGCAGGCCAATCAAATTGTAGCGCGCCTCGACCCTACTCGTTCAGAGTCCAACGTTGGGGAGAGCGCCGCCCGTTATCGCGCCTCACTGGCCTCCAGCGCAAGGCTCAATGCCGAAGTTAACGATTTGCCGCTGGTCTTTCCCGATTCACTGCGCGCCTGGCCGGATCTCATCGCCTCCGAAACTCGCCTGTATAAAAGCCGCCGCGCACAGCTTGCGGATTCAATGGCGGAACTGCAGGATGCGCTGGTCTCGGTAAATAAAGAGCTGGCCATCACCCAACGGCTGGAGAAAAGCGGTGCCGCCAGCCACGTAGAAGTGCTGCGCCTGCAACGCCAAAAAAGCGATCTGGGATTAAAAATCACCGACCTGCGCTCACAATATTTCGTGCAGGCGCGGGAAGCGCTGTCAAAAGCTAACGCCGAAGTGGATATGCTGGCGGCTATTTTAAAAGGACGCGAGGATTCCGTGACCCGCCTGACCGTACGCGCGCCGATGCGCGGTATTGTGAAAAATATCCAGGTCACCACCATTGGCGGCGTTATCCCGCCCAACGGCGAGATGATGGAGATTGTGCCGCTGGACGATCATCTGCTGATCGAAACCCGTCTGTCGCCGCGTGATATCGCGTTCATCCATCCCGGCCAGCGGGCGCTGGTGAAGATAACCGCCTATGACTACGCCATTTACGGCGGCCTGGAAGGCGTAGTCGAAACCATCTCACCGGACACCATTCAGGATAAAGTGAAACCGGAAATCTTCTATTACCGCGTGTTTATCCGCACCCATCAGGACTTCTTACAGAACAAACTGGGACGCCATTTCTCCATCGTACCGGGCATGATTGCCACAGTGGATATAAAAACAGGTGAAAAAACCATCGTCGACTATTTAATCAAACCGTTTAATCGCGCAAAAGAAGCGCTGCGTGAGCGCTAAATCCTTGAGGATTAGGGGTTGCGGGGGCTGGTCACGCGTGTCACAAGTCTGTTATACTTGATCTAACACATTGGGGCTGATTCTGGATTCGACGGGATTCGCGAAACCCAAGGTGCATGCCGAGGGGCGGTTGGCCTCGTAAAAAGCCGCAAAAAAATAGTCGCAAACGACGAAAACTACGCTTTAGCAGCTTAATAACCTGCTCTGAGCCCTCTCTCCCTAGCTTCCGCTCTTAAGACGGGGATCAAAGAGAGGTCAAACCCAAAAGAGATCGCGTGGAGGCCCTGCCTGGGGTTGAAGCGTTAAATCTAATCAGGCTAGTCTGGTAGTGGCGTGTCTGTCCGCAGGTGCCAGGCGAATGTAAAGACTGACTAAGCATGTAGTACCGAGGATGTAGGAATTTCGGACGCGGGTTCAACTCCCGCCAGCTCCACCAATCATGATTGGACAGTGCCAGGACAGCACTAACAAAAACAGGAAGTTAGCAGTCTCAGCAGGACACCGACCAGACGGTGAGGAGACAAAAAAAGATACGCAAAGGAGCCGCGGCTCCCGAGTGATAAAAAAGCCCGCTTAAGCGGGCTTTTTTTATGCTCTTTGACCCGTCCTGAATAGCGTTGGCACGTTCCAGACTTAAATCCGGAGAGCGTGATGATAGCTGAATACGAACAAGCAGATTAATTTCCTGATACCCCTTTTTATTTAACAGTGAACGACCATGGTTAAATAACACCCCTACAAACTTAAAATCGTCACGATAAAAAGAAACATATTTTTTAAATATATTCGTCATTTAAACATTCGACATAGTTAGCCCCCCACGCCACATAGTGTAAAAATATCCAGTTAACTTCTCCATGAACAACTCTTGAATTTTCCTACTAAATACATATATTACGCATCCCGTTCAGTACATAGAATAACCTTTGATTTTTTTAATTGATATTGGAGTTACGAATGTCAAATAAGAAAATTTCGCGGATCAATGGGGCAACAGGCCCCGTTAATAAGGTTGTCGCATGGTCAACAATCGCTTTGCAGGCCCTGTATCCTGCCCTTCTTAGCTTCACGCCAACCATTAGCCATGCGTCAGCCGTTAAGGCATCGCAGACCGCCGCAGAACAGCAAGAACTGCGCGGCCTGTCTTCTCTCGCCGCGCAAGCTGGCAGAAGTATTGAAAACGGCCATGCGGGCAGTTTTGCTGCCAATACCGTCTCAGCACAGGCAACGAAGGAGGTGGTAGAGTGGCTACAGAAGTACGGTAATGCGCGTATTCAACTCAACGTCGATGACGCTTTCTCGTTGAAAGATTCGTCGTTCGATTTCCTTTATCCGTGGATTGATACAAAGCAGCATGTTTTATTTAGCCAGACATCGCTTCACCGTACCGATGACAGAACCCAAACTAATATCGGTATGGGTTATCGCTACTTCACGGCGGATAATTCAATGCTGGGCACAAACTTATTTTATGACTACGATTTAAGTCGTCATCACGCACGTATGGGTGCAGGCGTTGAGTATTGGCGAGATTATTTACATGCAGGCGCAAATGCTTATTTAAGATTATCAAAATGGAAGGATTCCCACGATCTGGATGATTATCAGGAACGTCCGGCGGATGGATGGGATATCTATACCCAAGGTTGGTTGCCATCGTATCCGCAACTGGGCGCATCGCTTAAATATGAAAAGTATTACGGCAAGAATGTCGGCCTCTTTGGCAGCGATCATCTTCAGGAAAATCCGTACGCCTTTACAGGCGGGATCAGCTATACGCCGGTTCCGCTAGTTACGCTTTCCGCTGAACACAAGCAGGGGCAGAGCAATACTCATGATTCACGCTTCGGCGTAGAGATTAACTATCGCCCCGGCATCCCGCTGGCGAAGCAGTTAGACAGCGACAATGTTGCGTTGATGCGCGAAGTTCAGCACGGACGCTACGATTTTGTCGAACGAAATAACAATATTGTTCTGGAATACCGCAAAAAATCGGTTCTGAAAATCCGCCTGCCTGAAAGCGTGCAGGGGGAAGGTGGCGCCGTTGTTCCGGTGACGATTTCACTTGATAAATCCCACTGGGGCATTCAGTCGGTAGAGTGGAACGATAGCGCATTTGCCGCCGCTGGCGGGCGCATTTCCGGTAGCGGCACGTCATGGCAACTGACGTTACCCGCTTATACACCAGGCGGCACCAATCAGTGGCAGATCGGCGCAACGGCGCGAGATATTAAAGGAAACGTCTCTAACTATGCGGTGATGAGCGTGATGGTGACGGGGAATTCAGCCTCTGTCGGCACAATGGATTTTACATTGAACGACGAGCAGCAACCGATCATCGCGGCTGATGGGAAGTCACAGCATCCGGTTAAGCTGGTGCTTAAAGATACCAATGGCAATCCGTTAACAGGGCTTGCACATGACATTGAGTTGTCTTTGGCATTTACGCCTGACGCACAGAAAAATCGTGAGCGTTCGGCACAGGCTCCAAAGCTTGGTGAAGTGCAGGAAACCCGTTCCGGGGTGTATACCGCGATGCTGACGCCGGGTTTAACGGCGGGGACGGCACGCATAACTGCTAAAGTGCTGGGTAAAACAGAAACCCTGACAGTGACACTAAAAGCGGTTTCCGCCGAGTCGGCAAAATCGACATTCACGGTAATGCCCATGGAGCAGGTCGTTGGGCACCCGATTAACCTGGCGTTAGAAGCAAAAGATAAAGACGGGAATGCCATCACCGGCGACGACAGCTTACGTTTTTATGCTGTTTCAGCCAGCGGCGAGATCCGTTTTACTGCAGTAGAAGAGAAAGACGGCGTGTACAGCGCTAAGGCAACGTCTGAACTGGCTCAGGCGACACGCATTGGTGTGACGTCACAAAAACATGATTTCTCCGGGCTGGAAAAACAAGCCAACTGGATTGCAGACAAAACGCAGCCGGTGGTGCAGGCGTTTAACCTGACCAGAGACAATGCGCTGGCGGATGGCAAACAGAGTAATGTCGCGGTCGTTACCCTGACCGACCCTTATGGTAACGCGCTATCCGGATACACGGTCACCCTGGCGTTACCGTCACAGGTCAAGGTTGCGAATGGCGAGAACGTTGCCACCACCGATGCCAAAGGTGAAGCAAGATTCTCACTGACCAGTTCAACGCCGGGAACCTATGAGGTTACGCTGAACGCGGGGAACATCAGCTCATCGCTAAGCGTCACATTTGCCTCTGCAATGGAGGGGGCAACATTGTCTCTGACAGCCAAAGACAATGGCGCAATCACCAATATTGCAGCAAACGGTCGCGATGGTGCCACGCTTGAGATCATGCTCAACAATACCAACGCGTCGGTTGAAGGACAGAAAGTGGAGCTTATCGTAACGCCACAAGGGCTCGTGTACCCGGACAAAATCACCACCAATAAAGAGGGTTACGCGACGGTAACGTTAACAACGGTTAAGGCGGGTCATTACACCGTTAATGCCAGGGTTACAGATGGGCAGCACAGCGTTGAGTCCTCAAGCGTTGACCTGGAATTCGTACCTGATATTAACAGCGCAGTGCTGAATTTGGCGGCACCTGCTGAGAGCATCGTGGCAAACGCATCAGCTACGCATGAAATTCAGGTACAGGTTGTCGACGGTGAGAACAACCCATTTAGTGGCGACGTGCACCTGACCAGCACCCCTGCCAGTGGATTAAAACTGGGCCAGTCAGAACTGACATTGGATGAGAAAGGAATGGCATCAACAACCTTTGTTGCCACAGAAGCCGGGCACTATCAATTGCAGGCAACCTTTATCAAAGAGGGTAAACGCGTTACGGCTGGTAAGGCGATTGAGGTGGTATCAGATCTGCAAAATGCAGCGTTGACGATCGAACCGTCAACCACATCCGCCGTAGTGAGTGATGTGGATAACGTGGCGTTTACCCTGCATCTGAGCGATACATCGGGGAACAACGTCAGCAACCGTAAGCTGAAGATTACGGCCACAGGCCCATCGCCACGCGATCCTCTGGTGATTGATAATACGCTTGTCACCACCAATGCTTCCGGTACTGCGACCATAAATGTCCACGGTCAAAAGGCGGGTCGTTACACGCTGACCGCCACATTGGCTGAACACGGTAGCAACGTCTCGGCAAATGCTTCGCTGATGCTGAATGCTGATGCCCAGAATCCAGTACTCACTCTGGAGCAGGATTTTGGCTACGTCGTTGCCAACCTTGAGCCGGTGGGCTTTATGGCCCGATTGCGGGATAAATTTGGCAATCCGCTAAACGGCAGTGTCGAATTTAGCGCAGGCAGCAGAGCCAAACCCGACAGCGGAACCTTTACGATGACACCGGATAAAACCAACTTTAAGTTAGGAAATGCCTACTCTGAACTGAGAACGGATACTGCTGGTGAAAGTTGGGTGAAAGTGAAGGCAACGACGGGAGATAAAACGTTGGAAAAAGAACTCACCGTCTGGGTAGTTGAGAATCATCAACCGAATTCCTGATCGGGATATAAACAGGAGATAGCCGCAGCATGGCGGCTATCTCCCTTTCTATATATTGTCCACACGTCTTCTACCCACTAAGACTCAGAACTGTAATAGGTATAGCAAAGCTAAGTTCACTCTCGACGATTCCCCCTCCCCCATTGATTTTAAAACAAGCAGCAATATAATAAAGGGGCTGGAAATATCGGCAAAGCCTCAGGTAAAATATTTTAAGACTTATGGCTACATTATCAAAATTAATTTATCACGTGACAAACTACGCAGGGAGACTTGAATCAAGTATCCAGTACTGATGTTTACACCACATTAATGACACATGACATATATCATCAATTCGGAGATCTGCATTTTCACTCTCAAAAATGTGGCCCGATAAATACCTTACCCCAAAAGTGTTAAATTTTTATTATGATTATTTTGCGGAGAGTTTATGAACAAAATATATCAAATAAAATGGAGTAAAGTCCGTAATTGCTGGTGTGTGTGCTCCGAACTGGGAAGGAAGAACACGAAAAAAAAGTCCAGGGCGTTATTAGCCGGTGCTGTAGCGCTATGTTCATCAATGGCCTTTGCTAATGATATTGATGTCAGCACAGATAACACCGTTGATTTTGGCGAAAAAAACCAGTCTATTAATTACCATATCAATGTAAAAGATAATGCTAACCTGGTAATCAATGCGCCGGACTCTCGCCCCCGCCTGACCTTCACATCAGGTGGTGGGCTGGATATTACCCAAGGAACTGTGCGTATCAATGGTGAGCTAAACGTTCTGCTGAGAGGTACGGGTTACCTAAACGTGTCCAATGCAGGCAGCGAACTCTATGCTGACGACTTATATGACAGCGCATCAGACAACTGGCGAACTGGTGGTTATTTTAACGTGTCTGATGGCGGTAAGATTCATGTTAAAGGGACCAGTCGTCTTACCTATGAAAGGGGAAACATTAGCGGCGAAGGTAGCCAGGTAAATACACAAACATTCTTTATGGGTGTTTTCAAGAGTTACGGTGGCGATCAATTCCTGTCGGTTAATAACAAGGGTGAAATTAACGCCAGTGAGAAATTAAGCCTGGGGTATTATAATCAAGATTCAAATACTACGCTGGTGGTATCTGACATGGGGAAAATATCTGCCCCAGAAATTAGTTTGAGTACAAACTCAGAATTAGCATTAGGCGCTCAAGAAGGTGAGAAAGCTAAATCTGCAGGGGTTATTGACGCTAAGAAAATAGAGTTTGTCTGGGCTAGCACGGACAATAAAAAAATAACATTAAACCACACCAGTGATAACGCCAATATAACAGCTGATATATCAAGCGGCAGTGAGGGGCTGGGCAATATCAATGCGCTAAATGGCACAACGTTTTTATCTGGTGATAACTCAAAATTTAGCGGCAACGTAAAAATTGCCAGGAATGCCACCCTTGGGGTTACGCAGAACCTGGGAACCGCTGATATTAGCAATAGCGGCAAACTCTTACTGAACGCCCAGGACAACATGGCGTTTACCAATAAGGTTGCGGGGAACGGCATTATCTCCGTCGGCGCCGGAAATGTGGCGTTATTAGGTGATAACACCGCCTTTAAAGGAAAGATCAATGTTGAATCGGGTGCCGTTGCAACCGTGTCCGATCAGAAAAACCTGGGCTCTGCCGGGTTATCCGTTGACGGGAAACTGCAGCTCAATAGCACCAGCGACTGGTTATTTAGCCACCAGATTTCTGGGTCTGGCATCCTGGGGGTCGATACGGGAAATCACGCTTTCTCTTTTAAAAATAGCACAGCGACCTCTGGGTTCACTGGTGATCTGGCATTACAAAATACGACATTCAACCTGCAGGGAACCAACACCGATGCTCTTGCAAAAGCAGGGCTGATTGCAGGAAAAGGGAGTGAAATTTCACTGGGCACAGGCACACAGTCCATCGGAAGTCTGGCCTTTTCTGGCGGTACCATTGAGTTTGGTAACATTACCCCCGGCATACACCAAACCGACAAAATGGTGAATGTTAAAGACCGGTTAGACCTGACAGGGTCTGGTGCTGTGCAGGTGAATCCTGTGGGCGTAGTGGACGCCATATCTCAAGGTATTGATACCGGTCTCTCCTTAATGGAGCAGGAAGACGCCAATGCGGAAATTAAACTGGTTTCCACCAATTCAGCAACCGTTGTAACAGGAGATGCCGGAAACCTGCAACTGCAGGATCTGAACGGTAACGCGATAACAGACGCTGTTCAGCATGACATCAGCCAGGACGGGCAGGTTGTAGCAAAGGGAACATACGACTATCGCCTGACCAGCGGGCAAAACCATGACGGCCTTTATGTGGGCTACGGTCTGACGCAGATTGAACTACAAGGACAGGGTCAGAATGCACTGATCCTGAACGCCAACGGAAAAGTCGGGGCGGCTGCGGAATTGAGTTCCCGCCTGACCGGCTCCGGGGATCTGGCGCTCGACAGCCAGAAAGGCCACACAGTTTCACTATCTGGTTTGAATAATGATTACACCGGTCTGACCGATTTGCGCAGCGGTAATCTACTGATGCTCAATGATAATGTCCTGGGCCATACAGCAGGTCTGCAGATGGCAGAAGAGACCGTTTTGGATATGAATGGGCATAGCCAGACGATTGGGCAGCTAACCAGCGCAGCGGGATCAGTTCTGAATATTAATGGCGGTAGCCTGACGATTTCTAACGGCGGAACATCCGCGGGGGCATTGGTCGGCAGCGGTAATCTGAATATAGATAACGGTGTCTTTAGCGTGAAGGGCTCTAATGCGTCCTTAAGCGCAACAACGGCCATCGCTTCCGGCGCAGAGGTCACTCTGGATAATGTTCAGGGATTGGGGACCGGGAAGATTATTGCCGATGGTCATCTCAACCTCAATGCCGTTGAGGGACACTTGTCCAACAACCTTAGCGGTAAGGGTGAAGTTTCATTCAGCGAATCTAACGTCGCTCTTAAGGGGGATAACAGTGGATTTAGCGGCCAGCTTAACCTGGATAAAAACACACAATTAGTGGCGTCAGCCGCCGAACATCTGGGGGAGGCGACGATTCACAATCAGGGTGACGTGATCCTTAACAGCATGGATGACTGGACCATGCAAAACCAGGTAGATGGCAGCGGTAATATCATCAAGCAAGGCCAGGGCACTGTCACTCTGACTGCGAATTCCACCTATACCGGCACCACGGATATTCAACAAGGGGGGCTGATGCTGGGTCAGGAGGATGCGCCTGTTACTTTAGCGAGCCAGCAGGTCAATATATCTTCTGCCGGTATGCTTTCAGGCGCGGGAACGGTACTAGGCAGTATCCATAATGCCGGACTGTTTGTTGCCGGAAATGGAGCATCAGGCCACTTTACTGTTGGCGGAGATCTCACCAATCAGGGTGCGATATCTTTGGGGAATATTGGACAGTCCGCCGGCAACCAGCTGATTGTTGAAGGAAATTACCACGGCAACAATGGTCATATTAATTTTGATACGGTTCTGGGGGACGATCGTTCGGCCACCGATAAGCTTATTGTAAAAGGTGATACTACTGGCAATACTCAAGTAAGTGTCACCAATGCAGGAGGCCAGGGCTCACAAACTCTGGAGGGGATTGAGCTTATTCATGTTGATGGCCGTTCTGATGGTGATTTTGCTCAGAGCGGGCGTATCACTGCGGGTGCGTATGATTATTCATTGGTTCGAGGTCAGGGGGCTAACAATAATCACTGGTATCTGACCAGTCAGTTGATTAAGCCTGAAAATCCCGAAAAACCGGTTTCGCCCACAGAGCATATGCTTCGCCCGGAAGGAGGAACCTATACCGCGAACCATGCTGCAGTAAACACCATGTTCAACATGCAGCTACACGATCGCTCGGGCAAAGCTCAGTACACAGATGTGTCAACCGGAGAGATGAAAACCACCGGTATGTGGATGCGTCAGGCAGGTAGCCACCAAAGTTGGTATGACGGTAGCAGCCAGTTGCGTACTCAAAGTAATCGCTATGTGATGCAGCTCGGCAGCGATATCGCGCAGGGCTCAACCAACGGGCATGATAGCTGGCGTCTCGGGATCATGGCCGGATATGGTCATGACAATAATCAGACCCGCTCATCAGCAACGGGTTACACCTCGCGAGGCAGCGTCAATGGCTACAGCACTGGCCTTTATGCCACGTGGTTTGCCGATAACACTGATCATAAAGGCCTGTACTTCGACGGTTGGGCACAATATGGATGGTTTGATAACCATGTCAAAGGTGAAGGACTGGCTTCTGAGTCCTATAAATCCAAAGGTCTGACGGCATCTGTTGAAACGGGGTATACCTTTAAAGTTGGCGAATTCTCTGGCAGCAAAGGAACCGTTAATGAGTGGTATGTTCAACCGCAGGCGCAGGTTACCTGGATGGGGGTCAAATCAGATGACCATCGGGAAGCTAACGGAACGCGTATCGAGATGAATGGTAACGGTAATATTCAAACCCGTCTTGGAGCCAGAGCCTATCTGAAAAGCTTTAATAAAATGGATGAGGGCAAAGGCCGCGAATTCCAGCCATTTATTGAAGCTAACTGGCTCCATAATACACGCAGTTTTAGCACAAAAATGGACGACGTTAGCGTCAGCCAGGAAGGTGCACGCAATCTGGGAGAGATTAAACTGGGTGTCGAAGGCCAGATTACGCCAGATTTAAATCTGTGGGGTAATGTGGGCGTCCAGATGGGAGACAACGGTTACAACAACAGCGCGGCAACGTTAGGACTGAAATATCATTTCTAATCAGCCCGCAACAAAAGATAGTCGGGGTGTTTTCGACAGCACCCTGGCTACTGCCATAACCCCAAATATATCGACGCTTGCATTATTCTCATAGCCAGGCGAGCTATGAGAATAATGAGCACTTAAATAGTACCAACCGTCATCCCATCCCTCCCATTTTACTGATCAAGAAGAGGGAAAAACGACTCGCTTTTAACAAAGCCATTCAAAACCTTACTTATCAACTGGATACTCGCGATTAATCCACGCATGTTCCTCTTCCCAGGTGAACATCCATTTGCGTACCGGGCCCGCCATCACGTTGAGGTAGTAGCTGTCATATCCTGCCAGGGTTGCCACCGGGTGATACCCTTTTGGCACCATCACCACATCGCGGTTATAGACTGCCATACACTCGTCAAGCGATCGGTCGTCGGTGTATACCCGTTGCAGACAGAATCCCTGCGGCGGGTTGAGGCGATGGTAGTAAGTCTCTTCCAGATAGGTCTCCTGCGGCGGATTGTCGGTATCATGCTTGTGACTTGGCCAGGAACTGGTACAGCCTTCGTTGGTCCACACTTCCACCACCAGCAGGCTATCAGCAGGTTTATCTTCCGGTAAAATGTTATGCACATAACGCTGGTTGTGACCTTTGCCGCGCGCTTCCCCGTCGATATCCTTAGGTGCGATCAGCCGTGTTGGGTGTGTGCCTTTCCCCGGCGCAGCGCAGACCGCCAGCTCCAGTCTGGTCACCGCCTGAACCTGTATGGTTTCACCAGCGGTGACATAGACCGCCCACGGTTTGATCCGTTCGAACGGGCTCATCCGCTCGCCGATATCAGTAAAGGTTGCACCCGGCGTGGTGATGGTCGCGCGTCCGGCGACCAATACCAGACAACGTTCTTCGCTGACGGCGGGCAGCGTAAGCTGCTGCCCCTCTTCCAGTTCGTACGCTTTAAAGCCAACATATTCCCAACCGGCGCTTTCCGGCGTCACTGACTGCGTACGCCCCTGCGCGTCCGGCTGCTGCCAACGTGATAATAAACGTGACATATCACCTCCTCAGATAAGACCAGCGTCACGCGCCAGACGGCTAAGGTTGTTATAGCCCAGACGCGCATACGTCAGCGGATGCGCGATGGCCGGATCTTGCTCCGCCTCCACGACTAACCACCCCTGATACTGGTTCGCCTTCAGCAAGGCCATGATCGGCGGATAGTCAACGCAGCCATCACCCGGCACTGTAAAGACCCCACTCAGTACCGCATCGAGAAAGCTGGTTTTGCGATTTTTGACATCCGCCAGCACGTCGGCACGCACGTCTTTACAGTGAACATGGTTGATACGCGATGCCCAGCGCTGCGCCACCGCCAGCGGATCGGCCCCGGCGAAGGTCAAGTGTCCCGTGTCGAGCAGCAATCCAACTTCATCACCGGTATTCGTCATCAGATTACCCACATCTTCAGCAGATTCAATCACCGTTCCCATGTGGTGGTGATAGGCAATCTGTACCCCCTGCTGCTGGGTATAGCGCGCAAACTCGGTGAGCTTTTCACCGTATTCTTGCCAGCGCTCTTGCGGGAAGCGCGGACGCAGATGTACCGGCGTCTGCTGCTCGCCGTGAATGCAGCCACTGACTTCGGCAAAGACCAGCACCTTGGCCCCCAGCTCGCGCAGTAACGTCAGATGTGACTGTACGGCGGCAATCTCCTCCTCCACGCTGCGTTCCAGCAGACGTCCGGAGTACCAGCCGGAAACCAGTTGCAGGTCGTGACGCTGCAAAATGGGGCCGAGCAGTCGCGCCTCGCGCGGGAATTTATTACCCAGTTCGAAACCAGCAAATCCGGCCTCTTTGCCCTCGCTCAGACAAGTATCAAGCGACGTCTCAGCGCCCAGTGAAGGAAGATCGTCATTCGTCCATGTCAGTGGATTAATACCTAATTGTACAGTCATTATCTTCTCCTGAATTATGCTTGTCCGCGCTCGCGCCACCAGGCGATAAGCTGCAGGTAGTTATCTTTAATGCGCGCCACCAGTTGCGCATCGTCAATATCGTGTTTCAACCACGCGCGGGAAGCGTCGCCAAACAGCGTGCGTCCCACGGCAAATCCTTTCACCACCGCATGACCCGCAGCCGCTTTGAAATCCGCGCGCAGTTGCTCTGCCGGTGCGTCCAGACCAAGGATCACCACGCCACGGCAGTGCGGATCGCGCCGTTCGATAATGTCACTCAACGCCGTCCAGCCAGCAGAAGTCAGCGGTGGGAGTTTCCACCAGTCGGGGTAAATCCCTAAGTTGTAGAAGCGGGAAATAGCGCGCAAATACAGTTCATCACTGCGCGGCATACTGGCCGGCAAAATCACCTCCAGCAGCAGCTCATGACCAGACTGGCAACAGGCGCGGTACACCTCGGCGATTTTCTGTTCTTGCTCCAGACGCAACGCGTGGGCATCTTCCGGATGGAAAAAAACCAGACACTTCACCACATGTTCCTGCGGCCAACTGATGAGCTGCGAGCCAATATTGCCGTGTTCCATCTCCAGCGGGCGAGATCCCGGCAGTTCGATAGGGCGACCTATCCACCAGCCCTCTCCGGTTATCGAATTCAGCGCATCCTGACCAAACGTACCGTCGCAAAGCAGCCCGGCCTTGCCCTCCAGCCCGGCGCTGTTGGCCGCTTCACGGCTGGCCTGCAAAATAAGCTGTTTCAATGCCGGAATACGCTTCAAAGACGCACCGCACTGTAGCGCCATCTCTTCAAGCTGACTGCGGTGATCGAAAGCCATCACGCACAGTTCCGGCCATGTGCGACGGCGAGTCGTCACGCGATGCAAATGGTTGAGATGCGGATCGAGATCCGGACGCGGAACCTCCGCAGCACGAGAAAGATAATCATCTAGCTCAACTTTGCTCGGCATCGCCGGCGCACAGCCGTGACGCGATACCACCAGCGCACCACAGGCATTAGCATAGCGGCACGCCTGCTCCCAGCCCTCATCGTTCAGGTAGCCGCGCAGCAGGCCGGACATAAACGCATCCCCCGCCCCCAACACGTTCAGCACCTCCACGCGTACGCCGGTCACCGTCAGGCCATCGTCCAGCCGGGCCGGGATCGCGTCGGTATACACCGAGCTACCGAGCGCACCGCGCTTGCAGACCAGCGTCGCGTTACTCACGCCGCGAACCTGCGACAGCGCCTGCAGCGTATCGGTACTGCCGCCCGCGATATGAAACTCCTCCTCGGTGCCGACAATCACATCAAAAAGATGCAACACCTCCTGCAACTGACGGGTGACCTGATCGGCGGCGATAAAACGTGTTTCGCCGTCGCCTAAGGATGTAAGCCCCCACAGCACCGGGCGATAGTCGATATCCAGCGCCGTACGCACGCCGTGACGCCGGGCGTAAGCGAGCGCCGTCAACACCGCCTCGCGGGTTTGCGGATGAGAAAGATGCGTCCCGGTGATGGCAAGACAACGAGCAGAAGCGATGTACTGTTCATCAACATCGCTGGCGGTAATCGCCATATCCGCGCAGTTATCACGGTAAAAAATCAGTGGGAAGGTGTCCCGGTCTTTAATGCCGAGTAGCACCAGCGCTGTCAGGCGGTCTTTATCGGTAATCAGATGGCTGGTATCGCAGCCTACCTGATTTAATTCTTCACGCAGGAAACGCCCCATATGTTCGTCGCCAACCCGCGCCAGCATTGATGAACGCAGTCCCTGCCGCGCCGTTCCGTAGGCCACGTTGCCGGACGATCCGCCAAGATATTTGGCAAAGCTCGACACATCTTCCAGGCGTGCGCCAATCTGCTGACTGTAGAGGTCAACCGCCACGCGGCCCATGCATATCACATCAAACTGCTTTTCCACGTTGATACCTCTTCAGACAATATCGTTCACATTCAGCCAGCGGCCTTCCAGGTGCGAGAGTGCGATAGCGTCAAGCACACGCGACACCTTCCAGCCCTCTTCGAAGTCCGGCCACATCGGCGCATCGGCGGCAATGCCGTCCACCAGGTCGCGCACTTCC
Organism: Citrobacter sp. Cf125; assembly: GCF_030333935.1. Taxonomy (NCBI): domain Bacteria; kingdom Pseudomonadati; phylum Pseudomonadota; class Gammaproteobacteria; order Enterobacterales; family Enterobacteriaceae; genus Citrobacter; species Citrobacter sp. Cf125. Next base: position 54,676 of record NZ_JAOWEY010000023.1, read on the forward strand.
ACAGTTTTCTGGTCGTTAAAACCGATACCATGCCCGGCTCCCATGCAAAACGCGCCGTAGTCCGGATGCGAAGGACCAACCAGTAAAGTGCGAAACCCCTGGCGGTTGACCGGATCGTCATGCAAATAGAGCTTCAGCTCAGCCATGCGCTCCTGGGTAAAACTGATGGTTCCTTTGGTCCCGGTAATCACATACGACAACCCCATCTTGCGGCCACAGGCGACGCGGGAGGTTTCAATCACCCCTTGCGCACCGCCTGCAAAGCGCACCATCGCGTGGGCCTGATCTTCGTTCTCTACCGTCACCATTTGCGAGGAACCGACTTGCGCCGGACGCTGTGGCACCACGATCTTCAGGTCGCCGCAGACCTGATGAATATCGCCAACCAGGTACTGCGCCATATTGACGATATGCGCCGCCAGATCGCCAAGTGCCCCCAGACCCGCCGTTTCTTTAAAACAGTGCCAGTGGATCGGCGCAAGCGGATCGGCCATGTAGTCTTCGTTGTGGGTGCCGTAGAAATGGATCACCTCGCCAATTTCGCCGCGCTCAATGATCTCTTTCGCCAGCTGCGCCGTTGGGTTCTTCATATAGTTGAACCCCACCAGGGTTTTCACTCCTGCCCGCTGTGCGGCCTCAACCATTTCACGCGCGTCGTGGGCGTTCAGCGCCAACGGTTTTTCCGAGTACACATGCTTGCCATGGCGAATCGCTTCCAGCGCCATCTCTTTATGCAGATGGTTGGGAGAGCAAATATCCACGACATCAATGGCCGGGTCGGCCACCAGCGCACGCCAGTCTCCGGTTGAGCGATTGAAGCCAAACGCCTGCGCCCGCTCGGCGGCCAGCTCCGGAGAAACTTCCGCTACCATTTCACGCACCAGTTTGCCGCGCAGGTTAAACACCGTCGGGGCCTGGGCATAGGCGATAGCGTGCGCCTTGCCGATATACCCGGTGCCAATCAATCCAATACGAACTTCTTTCATCATGATCCTCACAGTGCGCCGCGACGGCTCTTGGCGTAGGTATCGAACGCCACCGCCAGAACGATAATTAAGCCGGTAATAATTTGTTGGTAGTAAGCCGAGACGTTCATCAGCACCAGACCGTTAATCAGGATGCCCATGATGATCGAGCCGATAATGGTGCCGCCGATACGCCCGTACCCACCCATCAGCGACGTGCCGCCAATCACCACCGAAGCAATGACGCGCAGCTCAAAGGAGATCCCTGCGACCGCTTCCGCACTGCCTAAACGCGCACTGAGGATGAAGCCCGCCAGCCCAGCCAGACAGCCAATCAATACGTAGACGCTCACCAGCACGCGCTTCACATTGACCCCTGCCAGACGCGCCGCCTCCGGGTTGCCGCCGATGGCGTACACGAAGCGCCCCCAGCGGGTTTTATGCAGTGCCAGGTAACCGCCAATAGCGACCAGAGCAAAGATCCAGATTGGAATCGAAATACCGAGCAGCTCGCCGCGTCCCCACCAGCGGTATCCCGCGTCGAAACCGGCAATCGGCGCGCCGTCGTTGATCACCAGCGTCAGGCCGCGCCAGATGGTCATCCCACCGAGGGTGACGATAAACGGCGGAAGACGCAGGCGGGTCACGCCGAGGCCATGCAGAAAACCAATCGCGGTGCCCATCGCCATACAGATGCCAAGGCCAATCAGCCAGCTCATGCCGCCCCAGGCGTTCGGATCGACGGTGGTGAAGTTGTCGCCCTTGATCACATACGCAGCGGTCATAGCGCAGACCGCCAGGATAGAGCCCACCGACAGATCGATGCCGGCAGTCAGAATGACAAACGTCATCCCCACCGCCATGATTCCGTAGATGGAGACTTCGGTCAGAATGTTGAAAATGTTGCGTTCAGAAAGAAAATTGCTGTTCTGCAACTGAAAGAAAATCAGCAGCAGGATCATAAAAATCAGCACCCCAAAGCGCTCAAAAAAGGCAATGGGATCAAGACGTCCACCGCGTTTGGCTGGAACCTGCGTTTTAGAAATAATCTGCGTCATGAGTCACTCCGTTATGCCGCATTCAAGGCGTTATGGTTGATGGCCATCATCGTCATTAGCCGCTCTTCGTTGGCGTCATCGCCGTGGATCTCGCCAGTCACCCGACCTTCACTCAACGTGATGATCCGATCGGAAACCGCCATGACTTCCGGCAGATCGGAGGAGATCACAATCACCGCCACGCCCTTTTTCGCCATATCAAACAGCACCTGATGGACTTCTGATTTGGTGCCAACATCGATGCCGCGCGTCGGTTCATCCACAATCAACACCCGAGGGTTAAGCGCCATGCAGCGCGCGAGGATCACTTTTTGCTGGTTTCCGCCGGAGAGCTTGCGCACCTCCTGCGCACTGTTGACCATTTTGATCTGCAGCGCCTGGCGGTAAGACTCAATCAGGGCATCTTCTTTGCGGGTATTCACAAACCAGCGCCAGTGCAGCAGTGACGACAGGCTGGAGAGCGACAGGTTGTCGCGGATCGACAGTCCCAACACTGCACCCTCTTTTTTACGATCTTCCGGTACCAGCGCCAGCCCCTGATCCAGCGCAAACAGCGGATCGCGCGGCTGATACGGCACGCCATCAAGTTCAAAGCTGCCGGAGGTAAAACCGTCGGCGCCAAACAGGCAGCGGGCCACTTCGGTGCGCCCGGCACCCACCAGTCCGGCAATACCTAATACTTCGCCAGCATGCACGTGGAAGCTAATGTCGTGCAGCGCGATGCCATGCGGATCCAGCGGCGGTTTTTCGCGGCTAAGCCCCTTCACCGCCAGACGCACAGGTTTATCTTCATGGTGAGTTTCGCTGGCCGGGCGGCGATTAAAGGCCACATCGCGCCCCACCATCAGGCGGATCAGCTGTTCTACGGTGGTCTGTGCAACCGCGCCATTCCCGGTGAATCGTCCATCCTGAAAAACGGTGAACTGGTCGCAGAGTTGAAAAACTTCATGCAGGCGATGGGTGACGTAGATAATGCTCACGCCACGCCCTTTAAGTTCCCGCACCACCCGGTGCAGACTTTCTACTTCGCTGTCGCTCAGCGCGGCGGAAGGTTCGTCCATGATGATCAGCTTCGCGTTCAACGTCAGCGCCCGCGCAATTTCCACCATTTGCTGCTGCGCCACGCTCAGTCGGGCCACGGCTGTGGTTGGCGCAACGTTCAGTTGCAGGTAATCCAGAATGACCTGCGCCTCCTGATTTACCGCCTTTTCGTCCACAATCAGATTGCGTTTACGCGGTTCGCGTCCGAGGAACATATTCTCGGCGACGGTCATATTGGGCAGCAGATTAAATTCCTGATAAATCGTGATAATGCCCTTGTTCTGCCGCTCAACCGGAGAGTCTTCTACCGGCAATGTTTCGCCGTTGAACCAAATATCCCCGCGTGTTTGCGGCTGTGCGCCCGCCAGCGCTTTCAGCAGGGTCGATTTTCCGGCACCGTTCTCACCTAACAGCGCATGAATCTCGCCTGCTCCGACAGTCAGTTGTGCGCTGCTCAGCGCCCAAACGCCGGAAAAGCTTTTCGCCAGGTCGGTCACTTTCAGTAAGGGTTGCGACATCGGTCTGCTCCTCCTCATAGAGAGCCGCCACTTGCGCGGCGGCTGCGGACATATCAGTTACCGGCCTCACTAATACGCTCGGCCTGCTGCAGGTTCTCTTTGGTGATAAGCGTTGGCGGGTAGTCAGCCCCGGTGATCGCGGTCTTCTCACGGACGTTATTCACCAACTGGCTCATGGCCGTTTTCACCGCAAAGCCAGGACGTTGATCCGCCGTCACTGCCAGCCAACCGTCGCGCACACGCGCCAGTGCTTCCGGCACGGCATCGAATCCCGTGACCAGAACTTCACCCGGCTTCAGTCCTTGTCCCTGTAACGCTTCAATCGCGCCCAGCGCCATATCGTCGTTAGCGGAGAGGATCACCTGTGGGCGTTTCGGCAGCGAAGGCAGCACGCTTTCAACAATGCGCATCCCTTCAGAACGCATCCAGTTACCCGTCTGGTCGGCAACGATCTTGTACTTTTCACCGCCCGCCTTCAGGCTGTCGCGAATACCTTTAGTACGTTCAATGTTGGAGGAGGAGCCTGGCTGGCCGGTCAGCAGAATAATGTCTGCCCCGTCTGGGAATTTGGTTTTGACAAAGTCGCCAATCGCCTGGCCGCCTTTGTAGTTGTTCGCGCCGAAGTGCGGCACTTTTTTCTGGCTGTCAACGGAGCGGTCGAGCGTGACCACGGGCAGTTTCACATCCTGAATTTCATCTACCGCGCTGGATACCGCGTTGACATCGTTCGGCGAAACAATAAAGCCCTGTGCGCCACGAGTTATGGCGTTTTCCAGGTCAGCGACCTGTTTTGGCGAGCTACCCTGCCCGTCCAGGACCTGTAAATTCACGCCCATCTCTTTTGCGGCTTTCACCGCCGTGCGCTGCATGTGAACTTCAAATGGCATCGCCAGGTTTGGCGTACTGAAAACAATTTGCTCGTTTTCAGCAATGGCTGCCCCGGATGTCATGGCGATGAGGACAGCTAAGATCAATTTTTTCATTATTATGTCTCTCTGTGTAGGGTAGGTTGTGGTGACAATCAGAGGAGAACTTCACGCTGGCTATGCAGTGACTCCAGCGCTTTATCCGCCAGATACAGCGCACGCTCGCCATCGTCCCCGCTGCAATCAGGGACCGCTTCGCCGCGCAGTACCGCAACAAAGTGTTCCCATTCCGCGGCATAGGCCGATTTATAACGCTGCAGGAAGAAGTGTTCAGGTAACGCGCTGGTGCAGCCCTGTTTGCCGTAGTGCTGCACCTGGTTTTCGAGAATATTGCCCGCGCACAGCAGCCCTTCAGAGCCGTGCAGCTCAAGGCGCTGATCGTATCCGTAAGAAGAACGGCGGCTGTTGACGATGGTCGCCATCGCGCCGGAGGCGTATTTCAGTACGATGAACGCGGTGTCGATATCGCCCGCTTCGCCAATCGCCGGATCCACCAGATTGCTGCCCTGGGCATACACCGAAACCGGCTCTTCGCCCATGATAAAGCGCGCCATATCAAAATCGTGGATGGTCATATCGCGGAACATACCGCCGGATACGCGCACATATTCCGCAGGCGGCGGCGACGGATCGCGGGAGATGATCAGCAGCGATTCCGGTTTACCGATACGCCCGGCCAGTGCGTCAGTTTTCACGCGGCGAAACTGCGGATCGAAGCGGCGGTTGAAACCGATAAACAACGGTACGTCGTACTCTTTGACCACTTTCAGACAGTCGCGTACACGGGCCAGATCCAGGTGGACCGGCTTTTCACAGAAGATGGCTTTGCCGTGGCGTGCGGCCATTTCAATCAGATCCGCGTGGGTATCGGTCGCGGAGGCAATCAGCACGGCGTGAACGTTAGGGTCCGTCATCGCCTCATCCAGGCTTTGCAAACGAGCCTGGTACTGTGTGGCAAGACGAGTGGCAAATTCCTGATTCGGGTCGACGACCGACCAGAGGGTAGTAGCACTGTGACTGGCAATGTTAGCTGCATGTACCTGGCCAATTCGGCCAGCGCCCAGTAAAGCAATGTTAAACATAACGGCTCCCGGTGTTGGTGAATGCGATGAACTAACGACTCCTTAAATAAAACATTTATTTCATTTTTATAAATAGTGAAAATTATGTTTTTGGGTGCAAGTTAACACTTTTGAGATGATCGAGATAAAATTTGTTATCAATATCACAACATAAAGACAGGAAAGATGAAGGAATTGGCCCCCTTCCGTTCAGGAAGGAGGTGATGGATGAAGAGAAAGGAAAAATGAAATGAAAATTTCGTTGTCGCAGGTTGCCGGATGACGACGCTAACGCCTTATCCCGCCAGAAGGTAGAATCCGCTGTAGGCCGGATAAGCGCAGCGCCATCCGGCATTAATCGCTTTTAGTACTGACGTGCGTTTTTCACCTGCTCAAACGTCTGCTCAGCCGCTTTTCGCACCGACGGAGAGTCTGCCACCTGCGCATCGCCAGTGCGCCACCAGGAGGCATAGTCGTGGGTCATGGTTTTCGGCAGAACTTTGATATCCAGCAGCACAGGCCCTGAATGCACACGGGAGGCTTCCAGCGCCGCCAGCAGACTTTGCTCGTCATGTACGCGCCATGCCCGACAGCCGTAGCTTTCCGCGTTTTTGGCAAAATCGACCTTCACCAACGGTCCATCTAACCGTCCGGTTTGCGGGTTGCGGTGGCGGTTTTCCGTACCGAAACTCCCCATCCCATGCCCCATCTGCAGGTTGTTAATGCACCCGAAGCTGGCGTTATCAAACAACAGGATAGTGACTTTTATCCCCTCCTGAACGGCGGTTTGTAGCTCGGAATGCAGCATCATGTATGAGCCATCCCCCACCATGGCATAAACCGGCTGCCGTGGCTTCGCCAGCCTGGCTCCAATAGCAGCCGCAATTTCATAGCCCATACAGGAGTAGCCGTATTCCAGGTGATAGCTGTCCGGGGTTTTGACCTGCCAGATACGCTGTAAATCGCCAGGCAGCGATCCAGCGGCCCCCACGACGATAGCGTTATCTTCAATGTGCTGATTGATAAGTCCCAGCACCTTCGTCTGGGTCAACCGGGTGTTTAGCGTGTCGCCATATTCCGCTAACTGAGCGTCAAGATGCCCTGCCACTTCGGGTTCGTCGTCGGGACGCCAGTCGCGATCCCATAAACGTTGGCACTCATCGCGCCAGGCCTCTTGCGCCTGCGTGACCTCCTTCCCCCAATCGCTGCGGTAGTCTTTCAGCGTTTCAGTTAACGCCGTAAGCCCGGTACGGGCGTCGGCGATAAGCGCGGTGGCATCAAGCTTCAGCGCGTCAAACTCCGCCACGTTCAGCAGCAGGAACTCAACCTCCGGATGAGAAAACAGCGCTTTCGAACCGGTGGTAAAGTCGGTGAGGCGCGTACCGATGCCGATCACCAGATCGGCTTGCGGTGCGAGCTGATTCGCTGCCATCCCTCCAGTTACCCCAATGCCTCCGAGGTTAAGTGGGTGGTCACTAACCAGTGCGCCTTTTCCGGCCTGAGTTTCGGCAAACGGCAGTTGCAGCGTTTCAACAAACGTACGAAACGCCTCATGCGCGCCGGAATATCGTACCCCGCCGCCGCATACCACCAGCGGACGGCGTTTGCGGGCAATCAGCGCCCGCGCCATCGCCAGACGCTGTGGGTCGGGCGGTCGACGTTCAATCAGATGAACGCGGCGCGCAAAGAAACTCTGTGGATAGTCCCAGGCTTCTCCCTGTACATCCTGTGGCAGGCAGATAGTCACGGCACCAGTATCTGCGGGGTCAGTAAGCGTTCGCATCGCGTTTAGCATCGCACTCATTAACTGCTCCGGGCGGTTAATCCGGTCCCAGTAACGCGAGACCGGGCGGAAGCAGTCGTTGGTGCTGATGCCAAGGTCATGGTATTGCTCAATTTGCTGCAATACCGGGTCCGGCTGACGGCTGGCGTATACATCCCCGGGCAACAGCAACAGCGGAATACGGTTCGCCGTTGCGGTCGCCGCGGCAGTCACCATATTCGCCGCTCCCGGCCCAACCGATGACGTCACGGCAAAAATACGCTGGCGCCGATGCTGTTTGGAGAATCCGGTCGCCATGTGCGCAATTCCCTGCTCATTACATCCCTGCATCACCTGCAAATGACCGGGATCCTGCTCCAGCGCCTGGCCAATGCCAAGCACATTACCGTGACCAAAGATGGTGGCGACCCCCTCGACAAAGGGCGTTTCCACGCCATCGACAGAGATATATTGTTGATTAAGGAATTTGACCAGCGCCTGAGCCATGGTCATACGTTCGGTTTGCATAAACCCTCCTGTCAGCCCAGCGTTGGCATGGAGAACGCTGCCCCTGTGTCCTGCAGCATCTCCGGCCAGCGTGCGGTGACGGTTTTCATCCGGGTGTAGAAGCGCACGCCATCATTGCCGTGAACATTGAGCGCCCCAAAAATGGACCGCTTCCAGCCGCCAAAACAGTGGAACGCCATCGGCACCGGAATAGGCACGTTAACGCCCACCATGCCCGCCTGCACCTCTTCGCAGAAACGACGCGCACAGCCGCCATCACGTGTGAAAATTGCCGTGCCGTTACCATATTCATGACGGTTAATCAATTCCACCGCGCTGCTGTAATCTGCTACGCGCACCACAGAAAGCACCGGTCCAAAAATCTCTTCTTTATAAATGGTCATCTCCGGCGTGACGTTATCAAACAGGGTCGGCCCAACAAAATAACCCTGCTCATGGCCTTTAACGCTAAAACGTCGACCATCCACGCGCAGACTGGCTCCTTGAGATTCCCCACTGTCGATATACCCGAGCACTTTATTCCGATGTAACGAGGAGATAAGCGGTCCCATTTCGTTTTCCGGTGTCTGATCAAGCCCCGGCCCGACACGCAGCGCCGCAATCTGTTTTTCCAGTCTCGAGCACAGCTCATCTGCCGTTTTATCACCCACCGCCAGCACGACAGAAAGCGCCATGCAGCGTTCACCCGCCGCGCCGTAAGCGGCCCCCATAATGGCGTTGGTCGCCATATCCATGTCGGCATCCGGCATTAAAATGCAGTGATTTTTAGCACCACCTAACGCCTGGCAACGCTTGCCATGGGCTGACGCTGTCTGATAAATGTATTCCGCAATCGGCGTAGAGCCGACAAAGCTCACGGCTTGCACGCGCGGGTCAGTCAGCAGCACGTCGACGGACTCTTTATCTCCCTGTACGACGTTGAACACGCCGTCCGGCAGGCCCGCCTCTTGCAGCAGTTTCGCCAGAGCCAGGGCGAGAGAAGGATCTTTTTCCGAGGGTTTCAGCACAAAGGTATTCCCGGTTGCCAGCGCGATGGGGAACATCCACATCGGTACCATTGCCGGAAAGTTAAACGGCGTGATCCCGACGCAAACCCCGAGAGGTTGCATCAGCGAATGGCTATCGACGCCGGTGCCTACATTGGCTGAGTGTTCGCCCTTTTGCAGATGTGGGATGCCGCAGGCAAACTCCACCACTTCCAGGCCACGGGTCAGCTCACCAACTGCGTCAGAGAACACCTTGCCATGCTCTTCGCTGATGATGCGAGCCAGCCTCTCCATGTTTTCTTCCAACAGCGCCTTAAAGCGGAACATCACTCGCGCACGTTTTAACGGAGAATGGCGCGCCCACCCGGGGAATGCGTCGTGCGCTGCCGCAATGGCCTGCTCGGTTTCCTGTGTCGTACTCATCACCACCTGGCGGATCTGCTCGCCGGTGGCCGGGTTGAAGATTGCCTGAACGCGCTGGCCTGAACCGGTGACACATTCGCCGTGGATAAAATTCGCTACTGTCTCCATCCTTAACCTCTCGCTGTTGATACGTGACTGTTACCTGAACACTGTTATCTGTGTACTATATATGAAACAAACATTCCATTTTAAGTTGAAATAAAATAAATAATGATTAATGTGATCAAGGATGGGTTTTTATGTTAACAAGCGGAATCGCATGATTAGCGTGCACTGGCAGAACGTTTCAGCGAACGGCAAACCTGAAGCTTTTGTTTCGTTTTTACAGCCAGATGAATGAGTGACATTTCAAAGACGCGGTTTTGCGTTTAGAATCATAAAACTATGTACCAGGAGGTAAAATGACAACAGCAACCAGCCTGAACGAGCTGCAGCAGCAAATCCGCGATCGCTACGATAGCCTGAGTAAGAGGCTGCAGCAGGTGTCCCGCTATGTGCTGGATAATACCAATAGCGTGGCCTTTGATACGGTTGCCGTCATTGCTGAACGTGCCGGAGTGCCACCCTCAACGCTGATCCGCTTCGCCAATGCCTTTGACTTCACCGGCTTCAACGAAATGAAACAGCTGTTTCGTATGAACCTGGTGGAGGAAACCGCCAGCTACAGCGACCGCGCGCGCATGTTCCGTGAGATGGAAAGCGAAGCCGTGCCGGAAACCCCACTCGATATCCTGCAGGAGTTCGCCCGTTCGAATACTCAAGCGCTCCAGCAGCTGGCAGCCCGTGCCGAACCTGAAATGCTGGAACGCGCCGTACAATTGCTGGCAGAAGCCGACACCATTTACATCGCCGGTCTACGTCGTTCGTTTAGCGTCGCCGCCTATCTCACATACGCCCTGAGCCATCTTGAGTGTCGCCCTATTTTGCTCGACGGAATGGGCGGAATGCTGCGCGAGCAGATTAACCGCATTAAAGCGCGCGATATCGTGGTGTCGATAAGCTTCTCGCCTTATGCGGAAGAAACGGTGATGGTCAGCGAAACTGCGGCCAATGCCGGCGCGCGCCAGATCGTGATTACCGACAGCCAGATAAGCCCGCTGGCAACGTTCAGCGATCTCTGCTTTGTGGTGAAAGAGGCGCAGGTCGACGCGTTTCGCTCCCAGTCAGCGACGCTGTGCCTGGTACAGTCACTGGTCGTGGCGCTGGCTTACCGGCTAGGTGACGGGAGTAATGAACGCGGTCATTCTGTCGGTTGATGAGCGCCGCGAAAATTGATGATCCGCTTTATTACATTCCCGCCAGCGTGACGTGAAATCGTGATGTCTGCAGTTACTTTTATGGTCGTTGAAAATATCACCATCATTCAGCGACCGGATAAAATACAATCCGTTATTACCATGAGCTACAATTATATTAATTTTAGATAATCAACAATGCGTGTGCTGACAATAATACGCAAAGGTTTACTATAGCCCTGTCTTTTTTAAGCAGGAAAGTAAAATGAAAAATACAAAAGGGTTGATGATTATTGCCCTTGCTTTCATCCTGGCATCATGTGCCGCCATTCCTGAGAATATCAAAGGTAATAATCAACCCGATATCCAAAAAAACTTTATCTCCGTGCATAACCAGCCCGGTTTATATACCGGTCAGCAGGCCCGTTTTGGCGGTAAAGTCATCAATGTGATTAATACCAAAAAAGATACGTTGCTGGAAATCGCCGTTTTGCCACTGAACGACTCTGCTAAGCCACAAATTGACGCGAGCTATCAGGGACGTATTCTTGCCCAGCAGAAAGGTTTCCTCGATCCAGTAAACTACAGAAACTATTTCGTGACTATTTTGGGAACAATTCAAGGCGATGAGTCAGGATTCATCAACAAAGTCCCGTACAACTTTGTTAAAGTTGATTTACAAGGTATCCAGGTTTGGCATTTAACTGAGTCTGTCAACACCACTTATAATATGTGGGATTATGGTTACGGTGCGTTCTGGCCAGAGCCGATGTGGGGAGCGCCTTACTACGCTAATACAGTAACTCAGGTAACTCCGGAGCTAGTGAAATAATCCCAGAGGTAAGATGGCGCGACTATATTCCGGAGTCAGGTGTTGGCAAACAGCCCTTCTCATTACCCCGCGTTTATCTTATTGCGCCATCCTGCTTCATGAGATCCTTCGCTTAACATGCATTCTTCCTGTTACATATAATTTTTAACCGCTAATTCTTTAGCGAAGAAATGGGCTTTACCCTTCTCATGCCTGACCATCTTTTGTTATTTACCGACAACTCCCCCACCCTGCATGCAATAAAAGAACATTTGTGTTTACACATTATTCAGGGATTACTATGAACAGAAAATGCTTACTGTTGATACCATTATTCTTTAGTAGCGTCATCATCACCGCCTGCGATAATAAACCTGCAGTAAAAACCACCATGGAGCCCGAAGTCGGCGTTGTTACCTTAGTCCCCTCCTCAGTAAATATTAAAAGTGAACTTCCGGGTCGCGCGCTTGCGTTCGAGATCGCCGAAATCCGCCCTCAGGTTGGTGGAATCATCATAAAACGCAACTTTGTTGAAGGTGATAAAGTCAGCAAAGGAGAATCACTGTATCAAATTGATCCAGCCCCACTGCAGGCACGACTGGACTCAGCCAAAGGCGCGTTGGCAAAGGCACAGGCTACCGCCAATAATGTTCGTCTGACACTAAATCGGCAGTCAGCATTAATAAAATCTAATTACGTCAGCCGCCAGGACTATGACACCACGCGTTCACAGCTTGATGAAGCGCAAGCCAATGTTGCCGTCGCTAAAGCGGATCTTGAACAAGCCACCATCAATCTTCGATACGCCAATGTTACCTCGCCCATTGATGGCATTAGCGGCAAATCTTCCGTGACCGTGGGTGCCCTGGTTACTGCTAATCAGGAAAACTCGCTGGTCACCGTTCAGAGATTAGATCCGATCTATGTTGATTTAACGCAGTCAGTACAGGACTTCTTACGCCTTAAAGAAGAGAAAGCCAACGGCAAAATTGCCCAGCAACAAGGCAAAATTCCGGTTGAGCTGATGCTGGAAAACGGCAAACCCTATCGCCATACCGGTACGCTTGAGTTTTCCGATCCCGCTGTTGATGAGACCACCGGTTCGGTAACCCTGCGCGCCGTATTTCCCAATCCTGAAGGTGAAATTTTACCCGGCATGTATGTCACTGCGTTGCTGGACGAAGGCAGTCAACAAAACGTGTTGATGGTCCCCCAGCAAGGAATTACGCACAACGAACAAGGAAAAGCCACCGCGCTGATCCTTGACCAGGAAAACGTAGTGCAACTGCGTGAAATAAACGCAGTGAAGGCCGTTGGTAATCAATGGTTAGTGACCGCGGGATTACGCCCCGGCGATCGGGTCATTGTGTCCGGATTACAAAGAATTCGTCCGGGAAGCAAAGCCCGGGTCCTCCCTTCAAAACTGAGCACACCTGACACGGTAGCTGAACAGTAATATTTCAGGTATTAAGGACACTTTCTTTATGGCCAACTTTTTTATTGAGCGCCCGGTTTTCGCCTGGGTGCTCGCTATTATCATGATGTTTACGGGCGGTATCGCGATAATGAACCTGCCAGTCGCCCAATATCCACAAATTGCGCCCCCAACCATTACCATCAGCGCGGCCTACCCCGGGGCAGATGCAAAGACCGTTGAAGACTCCGTCACCCAGGTGATTGAACAGAATATGAATGGTCTTGATGGCCTGATGTATATGTCATCCACCAGTGATGCGGCAGGTAATGCCTCGATTATCCTGACCTTCAAAACGGGTACATCACCCGATATTGCGCAGGTTCAGGTACAGAATAAACTGCAGCTGGCGATGCCTTCCTTGCCACAGGAAGTACAACAGCAAGGGATCAGCGTTGATAAATCCAGCAGCAATATCTTAATGGTCGCCGGTTTTATCTCTGATAATAACAGCCTGAGCCAATATGATATTGCCGACTATGTGGCCTCGAACATTAAAGATCCGCTAAGCCGCACTGCCGGGGTGGGGAGCGTGCAGTTATTCGGTTCGCAATACGCCATGCGCATCTGGTTGGATCCGCAAAAGCTCGACAAGTATAACCTCACTCCCGAGGACGTCATTACCCAGCTCAAAGTACAGAATAATCAGATATCTGGCGGGCAACTGGGGGGCATGCCTCAGTCAGCCGATCAGCAGTTAAATGCGTCGATAATCGTCCAGACACGTCTGCAAACAACCGATGAATTTGGCAAGATCTTCCTTAAAGTTCAGCAAGATGGTTCTCAGGTTCTGCTGCGCGATGTCGCACGCATTGAGCTGGGTGCGGAAAATTATGCCACGGTTGCACGTTACAACGGCAAACCCGCCGCCGGGATTGCGATTAAACTTGCCGCAGGCGCCAATGCCCTTGAAACGTCCCAGGCTGTTAAACAAGAGCTGAACAGATTATCAGCCTGGTTTCCGGCCAGCATGAAAACCGTTTATCCCTATGACACCACGCCGTTTATCGAAATTTCGATTCAGGGTGTTTTTCATACTTTGATCGAGGCAATCATTCTGGTATTCCTCGTCATGTACCTGTTTTTGCAAAGTTTTCGTGCGACGCTTATCCCCACTATCGCCGTTCCGGTGGTTATCCTCGGCACCTTTGCCATTCTCGACGTCGCCGGTTTTTCGATTAATACGCTCACGATGTTTGGCATGGTGCTGGCGATAGGGTTGTTAGTCGATGATGCTATCGTGGTGGTTGAGAACGTAGAACGTATTATTGCTGAAGAGCACTTGTCTCCAAAAGCGGCAACGCATAAAGCAATGGGCCAGCTCCAGAGGGCGCTGGTTGGTATTGCCGTGGTGTTATCCGCCGTATTTATGCCGATGGCATTTATGAGCGGCGCAACAGGAGAAATTTTCCGTCAGTTTTCCATCACCTTGATCTCCTCTATGCTGCTGTCGGTGTTTGTGGCGATGAGCCTGACGCCAGCACTCTGCGCCATGCTGTTAAAAGCACACGATGACGAGCAGGCAAATACGCATTTTCTGTTTACCCAATTCAATCATTTCATGGAGAAATGCACTCAGCACTACACGGACAGCACCCGAAAACTGTTACGTTGCACGGGCCGTTACATGGTCGTTTACTTAGTCATTGGCGCGGGCATGATGGTGCTGTTTTTACGTACGCCGACCTCCTTTTTGCCTGAAGAAGACCAGGGGGTATTCATGACCACGGCGCAATTGCCCTCAGGTTCAACGATGGTGAACACCAGCAAAGTGCTCGGGGAAATAACGGACTACTACCTGACGAAAGAACAGAAAAACGTTGCTTCTGTTTTCACCGTCGGCGGATTTGGTTTCAGCGGTCAGGGACAAAACAATGGCCTGGCGTTTATCAGCCTGAAGCCGTGGTCAGAACGCGTTGGCGAAGAAAACTCGGTTACCGCCATTATTCGACGGGCAATGATGGCCTTAAGTACCATCAATAATGCCGTCGTTTATCCGTTCAATTTACCCGCGGTCGCGGAATTAGGCACCGCATCAGGGTTTGATATGGAGTTGCTGGATAACGGTAATCTTGGGCATGAAAAAATGATGCAGGCCCGAAACGAGCTTTTGGCTCTGGCCAATCAGTCCTCAGGTGAGGTCGACGGGGTGCGCCCAAACGGCCTGGAAGATACGCCGATGTTCCGCATTCACGTCGACGCCAAAAAGGCTGAAGCTATGGGCGTTGCGTTATCGGATATTAATCAGACCATCTCCACCGCGTTCGGTAGTCGCTATGTCAATGATTTCCTGAACCAGGGGCGCGTAAAAAAAGTGTATGTCCAGGCCGATACGCCGTTCCGTATGTTGCCTGATAATATTAATCACTGGTATGTACGTAATGCCTCTGGCGCGATGACCCCGCTTTCCGCCTACTCATCAACCGAGTGGACCTACGGCTCTCCACGCCTTGAACGCTACAATGGTCAGCCAGCAATGGAAATTCTGGGCCAGCCGGTAGAAGGGAAAAGCAGCGGTGATGCGATGAAATTTATGGCATCGCTGATTAATAAACTGCCCGCAGGCGTCGGTTATGCCTGGACCGGTCTGTCTTATCAGGAGGCGCTATCCACAAACCAGGCACCAATGCTGTACGGCATTTCGCTGATCGTCGTATTTCTGGCGCTGGCGGCGCTGTATGAAAGCTGGTCGATCCCTTTCTCGGTGATGCTGGTTGTGCCAATCGGGGTGGTCGGCGCGTTGCTGGCCACCGATCTGCGCGGCCTGAGCAATGATGTTTATTTCCAGGTCGGCCTACTCACCACGATGGGGCTATCGGCTAAAAATGCTATTTTGATCGTCGAGTTTGCCGTCGAGATTATGCAGAAAGAAGGGAAAACGCCGCTTGAGGCCGCGGTGGAAGCCGCGCAAATGCGCTTACGTCCTATTCTGATGACCTCACTGGCCTTCATCCTGGGGGTAATTCCACTAGCAATAAGCAACGGCGCGGGCTCTGGCGCGCAAAATGCCGTCGGTACGGGGGTTATCGGTGGGATGCTGGCCGCGACGGTACTGGCGATCTATTTTGTTCCAGTATTCTTTGTACTCGTTGAAAATACGTTAGCGCGATTTAAAGCCCGACGTTGATCCCCTGCCCTATCCCTGGGTTTAGATTATTAAATCCAGGGATGGGACTTCATTTGTCAGGCCTACAGTTATTAGCGGGCACGGCTATCCAGCGAGTTTCTCGTGGATAGCGGGGTAAGCATTACGCAGATTTTCTTGTAGGGGAACAACTGGGGCAGGTACAGAGGTTGTCAATTCTAACTAAAGCCAGGCTATCAAAACGGTTAATCAATAGTGCAGACCGGAACCTTTCAGATTTACAGCCAGTTCACCCAGTTTTGTATTCGGATGCTGATGACACATTTTAACCATTTTCGGTACAGCTTCCGTTTCCACCTCATGCAGGGGAACATAATCATCGCCTTTAAAGTCCGAATTTTTATTAACAATCACAAAGGCAATTGCCGTCTTGTATTGCTGACTCATATCAACGAATTCTTTACAGGTCATATCTTGTGGCGCAGCTTCCGTTGCCTGAGTAGCAAAAGCACGGGTCATTGGCGCCATAACAGAGGTCACAAGAATAGCTGCAGAAACCATCATTTTAATATTCACTATGCGCTCCAGAGGTAGCATTATTTTTTATCGGCGAGCTTATCAGTTTTTACCAGCGTCGCATTTCTACGCAGACTGATAAAAGCTAAAGAACTAAAGATCATCTCGACACCAATAAAAATTGAGGTAAATACATACGATCTGTCGGGATCCATATTCAGCCAGACGCCGGCAATAAGCAGGTCAAAAATACCAATAAAAATGTTCCATCCATAACCCGGACTGTGGAACAGTTTGACCCCAGATGCGATACGAAAAATACCCCCCAGAATAAACAGGCAGCAAAATACCATTGCCAATGAATTCATGCCTATCACAGGATTCACCAGGAAACAGTAACCCAGCAGTAACCACGCGATAGCAAAAAAGGCATAGGTAAATTTGGCTTTCAATTGCTTTTTACTTGAGCTAAACAGGCTATAAATAGAATAAAAACCACATACCAGGAACATAAAGCCAGTTGCATAGCTTAAATAAACACCTGCAGCAATCGGATAAATCAAGCAGCAGATGCCACAAACCAACATCAACACCGCCATAATCGTCGCATGCTTTTTATAATGAACGAGTGTTTTTTCATTAAACGCTCTCAGGCTACGCTGATTAAAAACAAACATACATCCTCCGTTATACATAAACGCAATGTAACCTGTTGACACAAGAATTATTACTCACTCAACATATGTTACTTACAATGGAATGATAAGACTTCCGCTAAGGAAGCGTATATAAGAACAAGAGAATGTCGCTATGCGTATATTCCTACACATGTCAGACATCTGACACTTGTAAGATTAAACGGTCATTATTCTATCGTGGTTCTGATTTCGCTCTTTAACATTATTTAATATGCTTATTGCGTTTGGTGACATATACCAAATTTATTCAGGAGAAAGTAATGAAAAAGATTATTCTTGCGGGTGTGCTTGCAACCATGATGGGTTCAGCACCAGTGATGGCTGCTACTGCTACCACAACTACTCCGGCGCAAGCTACTACCGCAAATGTACAAAAAGAAGCTGCCGATATTATGCAGGTCGCAGTGCAAGGCGCAAATGCGATGCGTGATATTCAGCTTGCTCGTTTGGCCCTGTTTCATGGACAGCCTGACAGCGCTAAAAAACTAACCGATGACGCCGCTTCCCTGCTGGCAGGCGACAGCAAAGATTGGGCGAAATTTGTAAAAACTGCGCCTAAAGCCAAGATGATTGACGATCAGTACGTGGTTATTAACGCTACGATCGCGCTGTCAGAAGACTATATTGCCACTCCAGCCAAAGAATCCGCTATCAAAACAGCGAATGGCAAAATGGCCAAAGGCGACTGGAAAGGTGCAGTGGATACCCTGCAACTGGCTGGTATCAGCGTGCTTCAGACCCAATACCTGATGCCCCTGAATCAGACTCGTAAAGCCGTTACCAGCGCGCAAAAACTGCTGTCTTCCGGTAAATATTATGAAGCAAACCTTGTGTTAAAAGGTGCTGAAGAAGGTATTGTGATCGATAGTGAGATGATCGGCGCAGGCCAGTAATACTCAGCACTACGGAGTGTTGAACCAGGACTTTCTCTCCTGATCGGGCAGCTACGGCCACCCGATCAGGGGGATTAATGGCTAATCAGACTGTCTATCTCAATCTCAATTTCCCGCATAACAGCAATAATCTTCTGCAATGCCTCCTGGCGTACTGCCAGAGGAAGATCGTCAGGTCGTCTGGATTCGAAAGGTTCGCACAGGTTTTGTAGCGCAGTGATGCCCAGAATTTGCGCCGAGCCATGCAACCGGTGAAGAGCGCGCAAAAACAGCTGAGGTTCATCTTGCAGAACAGCTTTCTCAGCCGCTTGTATATCATTCAGCGTTGCCTCGCGAAATGTCTCGAGAATCTCGTTCATTAGTGCGCGATCGCCGCCGGTATTCTCCGTCAACACATTGAATTTCAAATGCCGGATTGAACAAGGAGACGAATAACCGGTTTCGATTTTACTCAACTCATGTGTCAGTGTCTGAATCGACACAGGCTTGAACAGGCACAAATTCATACCATTTTGCAGGCATCGATCGCGTGACTGTGGAAGTGCGCTGGCCGTCAGTCCCCATATTTGTAAATTCGGCTGTTGACGACGTAGCGAAGCCGCGAGATCAAACCCGTCTTTTTTCGGCATATTTACATCGGTTATCAGCAGATCGTACGATTTTTTCGCCAGTTTGGCTTCTGCCTCCTCCCCATCACACGCTTCATCCACGTTGTAGCCAATGGCATTCAACTGTCGCTTAAGCAGCAGGCGATTGGTTGGGTTATCGTCTGCAATCAAAATAGACAGACACGGAAGCGGTAACAGAGTACCAGGCGCATCGCCATCCGGTACAATCGACTGTCGAGCCGTTTCAACCGGCAGCGTTATGGTAAACGTGGTTCCTTGCAACGGGACGCTCATCAACTCCAGCGTCCCGCCCATCAGCGTCACCAGTTCTTTACAGATAAATAACCCCAGACCGGAACCGGTTTGTTGACGCCCGCAACGCCCCTGAGCATAACGATGAAACAGCCCCGCCTGCTCCTCTTCACTAATCCCGCAACCGGTGTCGCTAATGGCGATGGTCAGGGTACCGTGATTCTCCCCGTCAGGCGTCAAACGGGCCGTCACATGAATACTGCCCTGCTCGGTAAACTTCAACGCATTGCCCACCAGGTTGGTGAGAATTTGCCGCAAAGCCTGCTGATCGACAAATACCCGTTCGTTTGCCGGCAACTGGCTAACGCAAGCCAGCGTAATTCCTTTCTGTCTGGCTAAAGCATCGAAAGAGTGGCACTGCAATTCAATGAGCTGCGAGAGATCCGTCCATTGAGGAACAACCTGGTATTTACCAGACTCAATCTTATCCAGATCCAGAATCTTACCGATCAGCCCAAGCAATGACTGGGCTGTCGCCCCGGTAAGGGCAATCGCCTCTTTTCGCTGTGCCGGGCTGAGTTCTAAACTCGACAGTAATTCCACAAAGCCAACAATCGAACTTACCGGGGTACGTAATTCATGGCTCATACTCGCCAGAAAGCGACTTTTGGCCTTGGTTGCTTCAATCGCTTTATTCTTTTCGTTTTCCAGTTCTTGAGATAATGCCTCTTTGAGATGAAGCTGCTCTTCCAGTAGCCGCTGAGATAGTTTCCTTTTCTTTACCTCACGGGAGAGTGAGATCCCCCAGATCAGGCTAATCGCTATCAGCAGCAGCGCGAATATCCCCAGTTGATAGAACTGTTTGCTATATCGACTCCATAAATCAACCTGCGTATTGGAAATTTTCGACCACTTCTCCGTCATCTGCAAAATCTCACGTGGCGGTATGGCCTGTAGCGCTTTATCCATAACAGACTTCAACATAGGCTCGTGAGAAGAAATCGCAAAACTTACAGAGGCACCAGGCATATCTGGAAGCCTAAAAAAGTGCATATTTTTCTGATAGTAATGATCGACCATAAACCTTGCTGACAATTCGGTAGCAATTGCCGCATCAGCGCTGCCCTCCTTGACCATGACCATCGCAACACTGCTAGTATCAGCATTAACCCAGGTGGCCTGCGGATAGCGTTGCTTCAGCTCGCTTTCCAGTACATGCCCGGCTGGTAGCGCAATACGTATCGGCCTCTCCAGTAGCGAGTCGGCGGTTTCCTCACGGGAAGTGATCATCACAAATGCCACATTCATCAGAGGATCGCTAAAGGTCGAATTGTGCGGGTTTTGATGAGTGAGCGTGATAGTGGGATACATATCCCACTGTTCGCCGCTTATTTGCTTTGTCTGCTCACTTTTAGAGTTAGCTAAAATGGGTTCAAAATCGAGCCCCGTTTGCAGATGAATAATATTCAGTAAATCGCCAAGAATACCGCGTAATTCACCGCTGCGATCGACCAGCGTATAGGGCGGGTAATCTGGGTTGATTAAAATGCGGATGACATGCTTTTTCTTCAACCACGCTTTTTCCTGAGCGGTGAAAGGTATAGGTGCATTCAGATAGGCCAGGTTGCCGCGGTTCAGCCAGTTCTGCATGACTTGCATATGAATTTCATTACTGATTGACGTAATGAAACCATCAAGAATATTTCTTAATACCGGCTGATCTTCGTTAACGACAAAATAATTATATTGTTCTTGCTTATCAAAGTAGTGCGTAATAACCAGTGATTGTGAGAAGTATCGAGAGATGCAATGGCTGCTGGTGATATTGTTACCAATATAATATTGGTTATCACCATTCACTACCGAGGCCATGGCCTGATACTCGTCGTCATAAAATGAGACTTTAGCCTCAGGAAAGGCCCCCTGGATAACATCGAGAAAAGGGCAATCCCGCACACACGCGACGCTAACCTGATGGTTCGTGGTCAGCGGCAGCATAGTGTTTTTTAGCGATGTTACAAGCGTCGGCCACGTCGTCAGCAATACCGAAGTACGCAACAAATTTCCGCCAACATCCTGGCGTCGGGACAGTTGGGTTATCAGCGTATCAACATCGTTATTGGCGAGCGCGGCCAGCGCCTCTTGCTCATTATCATACTGCTTTATAATGATTTTTAGATTGAGGTTCTTTTGCATTAACGCGAGGTAATCTGCGTTAACTCCCCGATAATATTCGCCGCTATTTTGATAAACAATGGGGGAGACTTCAGGTAACCAGGTACCAACAACCAAGGTTTTTTTATGCGCTAACCAGTTTGTTTCTTCCCTGTTCAAGCTGATATTTTGTACTGAAGTATTATAGTTACTTTTTAGCTCAACTTGCCGAGCTGAGCTTACACCCGTAGACAACCCGATGGTAAATATGACCATCAAAAAAATAAACAAGCGTTCCAGCATTACTCTATCCTATTTTATTTCTCTGCGCATAATCATAGATTTCCATTAATGATGAACAATCTAATTTTTCCATCAACCGGCTTTTATAGGTACTCACCGTTTTATTACTGATATTCATTTTGCTGGCAATTGAGCTGTAATCCATGCCATTAAGGATATAACGCAATACTCTCATTTCCTGATTCGACAACGTATCAAGCTTATCCTGCTCGCTGACGGATGAACCAGTAAAATGCTCAAGGGAAAAGGGAAAATAGCTATAGCCATTTTTTGCTGCTTCGATTGCGGCAAGAATATTATTCATACCTTCTTTTTTACTCACAAATCCGTTGGCACCGTATTCGGCGCTACGTTTGCCGTAAAAAAATTCATTTTTGGCTGAAATGATAATGATTACACCAGCATAGTGCCGCTTTCTCAGTTGCTCCAGCACTTCGATGCCACTGATACCGGGAATATCTACATCGATAATCAACAGCTCCGGCTTAGTTTTTTCAACGGTTTGAACCACTTGATCTCCGCTGTCGAGTTCGGTGGTCACAGCGATACCATTAGTATCGAGTAAGTTGCGGATGGCAATGCGTGCCAATGGGTGATCGTCAACGATTATCGCGTTCATTGCGTATAAGAATCCCGATAAATAAAGAGAGGCGATGGCTATAGAGCAGGCGAGCCTTCAACATTATAATTTCTGAAAATAAGGCTTTATCAGGTAAATCCTAACATAATCACGCGTATATTTTATTCATTTTTTATAAAAATGCAGAACAAAGTATAAACGCAACACTGTAATTTACAAATTTTAAACCTTGAGCATATCTAAATATCAAACCATTAACACAACATAAAAGGAATATTCCTACACGCGTAGGACAAATCTCTCATTTATTATGATTTATTCTTAATGATTTGGGACATATAACCGGCATATAGTTCATCAGAACTGCGAGGGGGGATATGTGAATAGCTATCTAAAAATAAATTTCATACCAGGTCAAATATGGAGAACAAGAGTACAAACCTGCTGAATTTAGAGAGAAACTCCCCGCAGCTCTGGAGCAGCAGTGCCACAGGGAGGCAGCGATAAATCAGGCTTTACTGGGCAATGCCCCTACTGCATGCGAGCTTTTGACTGTCAGTGTAACGACAGCTGAGCACAACAGTGCGGCAATCATAAAGATAAAGGCGCTGTTATAGCTTCCGCCGCTGCTTTGGATCAACCAGCCGATGATGGGCGCTGATACAACCCCTGCCATCTGGCCGCCAAAGTTAACAATACCGGATGCCCGCCCCATGATGTTGCTGGGAATGGTATCCATCAAAATACCCCAGAACGTTGCCATAGCGAAGAACATGAACAAGGCTGAAATACACTGATAAACCACCGCCATATCTGCACTGCTCACGCTGAAGGTCAGATACAGGAAACCCGCGGCAATAACAGAGGTTACGACATACAGCGTTTTACGCTGGGGTTTGAATTTATCTGAGCAATAACCGCCTAATAATGTTCCACCGGCCCCGAACAGGAAGGGAATGGCCGCCATGACACCGGTCTTTGCCAGAGAAAACTCTCGTACGGTAATCAGGTAGCTTGGCAGCCAGGTTGAAAAACCCCAGAAGGTGATATCAAACAAAAACCAGATACTGGCCATTTGCCAGAGCACCGGCATTTTGAGTACGTCTTTAAACGCGATAGCACTGGTGTTTTGCAGGCTCCCCTGGTCGTCAGCAGCCAGCTCCGCCAGGTCTTGTTGCGTAATGGCAGGGTGATCTTTCGGGTTGTCACGCGTAAATAAGTAGATACCTGCGGCGATAAACAGACCGGGAATACCCAGCACGATAAAAACCATGTGCCAGCCAAATGCCCCGATGATGCTTGCCGCCACGACTACCGCCAGCGCTGGGCCTAAGGTGTTTACCGTTGACTGAATCGCCGTGGCGCGGCCACGTTCTTTCGACGGGAAATAGGTTGATATCATCTTCCATGAGGCCGACGGAAAACATCCCTCACCGATACCAAAGAAGAAACGTACTGCTAACATCAGCGGCAGCGTCAGCACAGCGCCGGTTAAGCTGGTGAACACAGACCACCATGCAATACCAATGGCCATGATTTTTCGCGAGCCAAACTTATCCGCCAGTAATCCACCGGGAATTTGAAACGCGGCATAACCAATAAAAAAGGCGCTAATAATTAAACCTTGTTGAGTCGTATCAAGATTTAAATCTTTGCCAATATAAGGGAGTGAAACGCTCATCACCATTCTGTCGAGAAAAGAGAGCAGCCACGCCAGCCAGATCAGTGTCAGGACGGTATATCTTGCTTTCCAGGTCTTGGGTTTACCTGAAGGTAAAGACGTTTGTAGGTTCATTGTGATGTCCTTAGGGTGTAGTGATCTACCGCGGCCATAAATAGTCGCGATAGATCCATGCGTGTTTAGCGTTATTTATTAATATTGTTTTCTAATAACCGTACCGCTACAGGCATAACTTTCCGTGCCATTGATTAAGGCAATGCGCCCATTAACCATGACAATTTCAATCCCTTCCGGGTACTGATTGGGTTCAACAAAAGTGCCTTTATCCGCAATTGTGTTCGGATCGAACATCACGATATCCGCTGCATAACCGACCTTCAGCAGTCCGCGATCCTGCAAACCCAATACTTCAGCAGGTTTCCCCGTCATCTTGCGGATTGCCGCTTCCCAGCTCAGACATCCCTCTTCACGAACATATTTACCGAGCACGCGAGGGAATGCGCCAAACACGCGCGGGTGCGGTTTGCCAGCCCCCATCAAGCCATCGGTACAGACGTTTTGTTCAGGTCGACAGAGAAACTTAATCACGTGCTCTTCGGTACCGTAGAAGTCGACCATCCCCACGGCGTTTTCCTCTTCAAAGAGCAGATCGAAGGTGGCGTTGTACGGATCTTTTCCACGCAGCTCGCCCAACTGGACGAGGTTCAAACCGACAGCATCCTGATTTTTTGCCGTTTTCACGCTGGTGACAAAAATCTGGTCCAAACCGGCAAAATCGATAAAGTTATCCCAGCCAGGAATGCCCTGCTGAATATCGTCAATCATTTTGGCGCGCAGTTCGGGCGAGGCGAGACGCTCAAGTAATTTGTCCGTACCGCCGGAGTGAACCCAGGGCGGCAGGATCACGCCGAGCATCGTGCTGCCCGCCACATACGGATACTGGTCGAAAGAGATACGAATCCCCTCTTTCTGCGCCTGTTCCAGCATGCCCAGCATTTGGTCGATCAGCCCCCAGTTTTTCTTGCCGCAAACCTTCATATGCGAAATATGCAGCCAGACGCCGGTGGCTGTGGCTATATCAATCAGTTCCTGGGTTGAGTTGATAATATCGTCAGCTTCACTGCGCTGATGCACCACAAAAATCCCGTCATATTTCGCCGTGACCTTACACAGTTCAATCATTTCGGCAGTATCACCAAAGGCGCAAGGCATATAGATAAGACCAGTGGAAAGTCCAAATGCCCCGGCTTTTAACTCCCGCTCAAGGACCTCACACATCTTCGCCACGTCTTCACGGGTCGAAGGACGCCCATCCAGGCCCATCGCTTCCATGCGCACATTGCCATGAGGAACTAAATACGCGAGGTTTGTCGCCGGCTGACGCGATGCCAGCAGATTGAGATAACCGTCTGTATTTTTATATTTCCAGTCAATTTTGTCGGTGTCACCGTCCAGTCCGGCGATATTTTTACGCCAGGCTGGAATATATTCTTCAGGTAGCGGCGCTAAGGCGACGCCATCCTGGCCCAACAGTTCGGTGGTGATACCCTGACGAATTTTTGCCGACAGCGCGGGGTTAATAATGGCTGACAGGTCAGAGTGCGTATGGGTATCAATAAAGCCAGGGCAAATTATTTTTCCGGTTGCATCAATAACCTGCTCATTGACGCCAACCTCAATTTGGCCGATTGCGACAATACGTCCTTCATCAACCATCACATCGGCAATTCTGCCTTCACTGCCCGTCCCATCGATTACATTTCCGTTTTTGAAAATGGTTTTCATCGTTATTCTCCATGGCGGTGCTGCTGAGCTACACCGCCTGTAAGGTAAGAGGTGGTTATCTTTATTTTTATTGGCGATAGAGTGTCTGGATAATGCTGTAATAGCCGCTGGCCGAGCCGGTTAATTGCTCGATCTCGATATACTCATCAATGGTGTGTGCCAGGTTTTCTCGTGAAGGACCGAAGCCGATGGTTTTGATTCCCGCTTCGCCCGCATAGTGGCTGCCGTTGGTACAAAATGAGTACTGCGTAATGGTTGGATTAAAGCCAGCCTCGCGAACGCCCGCCAACGCTGCCTGCACGAATTCGTCGGACTCGTCGAACACCCAGCCTGGGAAAAAACGCTCTCCCTCAATCGTGGCGCCGGTATAGCAAGACTCCTGACCCACCGCGTAGGATACTCGGGCCTTAAACTGCGGATCCTGAGCAATAAGTTCCGCAAGCGCATTTTCCAGCGGAGCAATCACGCTTTCTTTGGTTTCACCCACCAGCAAACGGCGATCGTAGGTTGCGCGACAGTAATCCGGTACCACCGAGGCCCCCGGGTACGGCGAAGATTTAATGTCGGTCAGTTCCAGAATGCCAGGCCCCAGAACCGGATGCGTTGGCGGCGTGATCGTGCGAATTTTGTCGATCAATTGCGCCATTTTGTACACCGCGTTAATCCCCGCCTGCGGGTTAGCGGAGTGCGCGGGTTTACCAAAGGTTTCGACCACAATTTCAGCGCGGCCACGTTGACCAATTTTCAGGTTTAACTCGGAAGCTTCACCGATGATCACGTAGTCTGGCTTATAGCGCTCGCTGACCAGGCGAGCGGCAATACCTTCAAAACACTCTTCATGCACGATGCACGCAACGTAGATTTTCCCGGCAAAATTTCGCTGATTGTCCTGACCGAAAAAGCCCACGGCGGAGATCATCGCCGCCACAGCACCTTTCATGTCAGTTGTGCCGCGACCATAAATTTTGCCATCTTCAATATCGCCGCCGTATGGGTTGCGGGACCACTTCTCTTCGTTCACCGGCACGGTATCGATATGACCATCGAGAACCAACGTTTTCCCTGGCTGGTTGCCGACAATACCGCCAACAATGTTGCCGTACTTATCAACGTGGATGTCATCGAATTGGTAATGCTGCATCATTGTTTTTATGGCATTAACCACTTCCCCTTCCTGACCGGAATAACTTTTTTGTTGGATCAGCGCCTGACAGTTTTTAATGACTTCTTCAATGCGGTTTGCAGATAACATGGGTTTCTCCGTTATATCTCTTAATCAGGGAATTATTTGTTGATGCCCGGGTACTGTCCGCCCCAGACAATATCCAGATATTGTTGCGGGTCGGTATCCCCTTCGGTGCTGACTAACAGCACACGAGAGTGCGCATCCAGCCCCAGTTGCTCACGCGTTTGCGCCAGTTCAGGTGAGGTCATCAACAGCGCCAGCAGACCGGTAGTAACCGCACCTGACTCACCCGAAATAATCTGTGGATCGCCTGCCAGCGGGTTGCCCAACATGCGCATGCCTAACGCTGCAACTTCATCAGGGCAGGAAGCAAATGCGTTGGCATAGTCGCGCAGCAGTTTCCAGCCGATACTGTTCGCCTCACCGCAGGCGAGACCGGCCATCACGGTTTGTAAATCACCGCCCACCGCAATGGCATCCCCCTCTTTCGAACGGGCTGAGCGGTAGAGGCAATCGGCAATTAACGCTTCGGCGACGATCACTTTCGGGCGATTCTCCCCCCAGGCTGCCGTCACCATTCCCTGAACCATGCCGGCAAACGAGCCGACGCCTGCCTGCACAAAAATGTGAGTCGGCGCAACCTGATGCAGCTGATCTATCGCCTCCAGCATCAGCGTGCCGTAGCCCTGCATAATCCACTGCGGGATCTTTTCGTATCCTTCCCAGGCGGTATCCT
Source organism: Citrobacter sp. Cf125 (assembly GCF_030333935.1). Lineage (NCBI taxonomy): Bacteria > Pseudomonadati > Pseudomonadota > Gammaproteobacteria > Enterobacterales > Enterobacteriaceae > Citrobacter > Citrobacter sp. Cf125. Next base: position 81,941 of record NZ_JAOWEY010000023.1, read on the forward strand.
GCACGACAATCCAGCCATACTTTTCGGCCTGCTCCGCGGTCATACGAACCGCATCGTCATAGTTCATATCGACGATCTCAGCGATAGCACCTTCGTTACGGATAGAAGTCAGACGTTGCTGCGAAGAGCCCTTCGGCATATAAACCACGGCGTTTTGCTTCAGTTGGCGCGCCATCCATGCCACGCCGCGACCGTGGTTGCCATCAGTGGTGGTGGCAAACGTGACGGTTTGCAGATCGTGACGAACCTCTTCGCTGGTCATCACGTCAAACGGCAGTTCACTGATATCCTTACCAACTAATTCAGCGATATGGCACGCCATCGCATAGGAGCCACCCAGCGCTTTGAAGGCTTTCAGGCCAAAACGCTGAGATTCATCTTTGAGGTAGATATTTTTTACGCCCAGTTTTTGTGCAAGCGCCGGTAGCGTATATAGCGGCGTCGGCGCGTAGCCCGGAATAGACCGATGAAAATTCAACGCTTTTACCAGTTCCTGGCGGCTAAACGGTGCCAGCGGCGCGTTCGGATGTTCGGTAAACGGTGTCTGGTTGATAAAAAATGATAAGTTTTCCTGCATCATAAAACCTCATTGTCCTGGTATTTCATTCCCTGTAATCGGTGCAATACAGAGATATTTCCGTTATCGGTATTGGCAATAGAGCAAAATACTTACCAGCTTTTTATGAATTGAGTAAATTCTTATAAATATTTTAATAAAGGCTTTAATTTCAACAAATTAAATGAAATTTAAAATTGACAACCGAAAATATCAATGCATCAGTTTATCGCCTCACTTTGATAAATTCTCATCATTGATAAATAGTGTGATCGCGGAAGATAAAATAAGAAAAACATTCAAAAACAGCGTGGTAGATTGATTTTTCGCAAATCATTTTTGCATTGTTTCGCCTATTTATCATTTTCCTTGAGAAATGTGACACACCGCCGGAGAAGTACCATGATTTCAGTACTAAGCAATATTCAGGATGATATATGCAATTACGCCGACGCTATTTCTGGCATAACGGGCACGGACGTTGAAATCATTGATGAATCTTTAATGCGCATCGCGGGTACCGGGAAATACCGGCATATGCTCAATGAGAACGTGGCCAAAAATGGCTACATTTATCATCACGTATTGCAGGTGCGAGAAACGGTACTGATCAAAAACCCCGGCGAGCATCCGCTGTGTCAGTTATGTGAAAAACACCACTACTGTTCTGAAATGCTGGATTTGAACGCACCTATTTTTCTCAATAATCGCGTGATTGGCGTGATCGGGATTATTTGCTCAACCCAGGCACAGCGTGACACGTTACTGAGCCAGATTGATAAATTTGTCACCTTTATTGAGCAAATCGCCGTAATGATCTCCAGTAAGGTCTTTGAATGCCTGGAACGTTTACGCGCACAGGAAACGCTTGGCGCATTTCGGCGTCTGATCGATGCCATGGACCGCGGCGTGGTAGCGATTGATGGCAAGGGTCTTATCTGGCATGCCAATCATTCAGCCGATCGCATCCTCAACCGTGAGGTTCAGGGATTACCTCTGACCATTGAAACAACCGGGGACAGCCTGTATGGCGATGAAGAAGCGTGGCTGACGCTTGAAGGTCAGAAACATCATGTACTGTGCAAACAAATTTCGCTCTCCTCACAGGATAACGATCGCTTAACCATGGTTATCTTTCGTGATGCACACGACTACCTGAGTAACCTTACTCCATCCCCTTATGAGTCCGACATACAGGTACGACTAATTGGTCACTCTCCCTCAATGGAACAGCTCAGAAGTACCATAGGTAAAATCGCCAACAGTTACGCCAGCGTGCTCATCACCGGGGAAAGTGGCTCGGGGAAAGAGGTCGTGGCATTTGCCATTCACCAGAGCAGTCCCCGTAAAGCCGCGCCTTTCGTAACAATCAACTGCGCGGCTATCCCAGAACAACTGCTGGAAAGCGAACTGTTTGGTTATGTTCGCGGCGCATTCAGCGGGGCTGATCCTAAAGGGCGAATGGGGAAATTTGAACTGGCCAACGGCGGCAGCCTGTTTCTGGATGAGATTGGCGATATGCCACTACACCTGCAGGCCAAGCTGCTCAGAGTATTGCAGGAAAAGGCGATCACCCGCGTTGGCTCTAATAACACCATCAATATTGATGTGCGCATTATTGCCGCAACTAACAAAAACATTAACGCGATGGTGGAAAATAATCAGTTTCGTGAAGATCTTTTCTATCGCCTGAACGTGGTCCCTCTGGTACTTCCTTCCCTGCGTGAACGCCGGGCTGATATTGCGGTCCTCGCACAGTATTTTGCCGATGAGTTTTCGGTCAGTTACCAGCGACCACCGCAAAAGCTGCCTGATGACGTTATTAATCGCCTTTATGCCTGGCACTGGCCGGGCAACATTCGTGAATTACGCAACGTGATCGAATACATTTTTGTGATGCGCGGAGAAGCCGCTGGGATCAACGCCAGCCATCTTCCCCCTTACCTGCTTACCGCCGCTGACGGTAGAAAAACGACGATGACCACGCAACCCCGACAGCTTGCCAGCAAAGGAAAACAGGCGGAAAGGGAGGCTATCGAAAACGTCATCCAGCGATTCGGCTCAAGCGTTGAGGGAAAAAAGCAAGCCGCGACAGAACTGAGGATCAGCATTGCCACGCTCTATAGAAAAATAAAACTGTACGGACTGTAAGCTTTCCTTATTAACTGAGAAGCCCGCACAACGCGGGCTTCTCATCGGTAGAACAGAGCACATTAAGCCCGAAAATACTTAATCAAACACACCATTAATTACCGCGGTGACAATCGCCGTACTCAGTGCAATCAACACCAGATTGTCGCCCACAACCTGCCATTCATAACCTGGATAATACGGCAATTGATTCAGCATAGAGGATGGAACACTTTTCTTAGCGATCCCCGGAGGAAGCGGCTTTCCTCGCGCCAGATTTTTGGCGATACCCGGAGGCAGTGACTTATAACCCGTCAAACCATATCTGACGGCATACTGTCTGGCCACGTTATAGCTGATGTCACTATCAACATGGTCCGGCTTACCATAATTTTTACGTTGTTCTGCCTGCGAATTGCCTTTCTGGCTATTGCCCTTATTCCCGCTATTACCATGATTGCTACTATTTCCATGGTTGCCACTATTACCATTGCCGTTGCCATTACCGGGGTTGGCCAATACTGGGGTGGCGCACATCGTCATCGCGGCAACGGCGACTAAAGCTGTTGCTAAAGCACGAAGTCTGGACATGATGATTCCTTAAAATGTGGATACATATAAAAATGTACGGTATCGCGTGAATGCTGGCTATCGCTACAACTCCGATTTATTGGCAAAAAAGGGGAAAGCACGTAGCGCACATCACGCTATTCGCCTCGCCGCGGTGGAGAAAAGTTAGCCAAAGATGTTGCAGAACTGCTATAAAGTCTTTCTCTTCTGTCGGCTGGTGTTAAACTGGAAAGTGTGATCTTCATCATAACCTGCTTAAACAGAGAAAAGAGACACTGCTATGCAACATATCATTGAGGGCTTCCTCAACTTCCAAAAAGAGATTTTCCCTCAACGCAAGGAACTCTTTCGCAGCCTGGCATCCAGCCAAAATCCTAAAGCGCTTTTCATCTCCTGTTCCGATAGCCGCCTGGTGCCAGAACTCGTTACTCAGCAAGACCCCGGACAGCTTTTCGTTATCCGCAACGCCGGTAATATCGTCCCCTCTTTCGGCCCGGAACCGGGTGGCGTATCCGCGACTATTGAATACGCGGTTGTGGCACTTGGCGTGACGGATATCGTCATCTGCGGACACTCCAACTGCGGCGCGATGAAAGCCATCGCCGATAGCCAGCCTCTGGATCCGATGCCTGCTGTGGCTCACTGGCTGCACTATGCCGATGCCGCGAAAGCCGTGGTCGAGAAAAAAACCTGGGCTAACCCAATCGATAAAGTTAACGCCATGGTGGAAGAGAACGTTATCGCGCAGCTCAACAACATTAAAACGCATCCTTGTGTCGCGGTTGGACTGAGAAATAATGCTCTTCGTCTGCACGGCTGGGTATATGACATCGAAAGCGGTGAAATCCGTACCCTGGATAAAAACAGCAAAACCTACGTTTCCCTTGCTGAAAACCCGCAGGTGCATTTCGAGTAATTCTTCCACTGGAGCAAGGATGCTCTGGATAATTTTTACCTACTTTGGTGCTATGGACAAAAAACATCCTTGTCACTAACATTAAAATAACCGCAGGTGTTACCACGCGGTTTTCGCACATTCATACAACATTGCGACATTGCGACAAGTCTCATGAGCTGCCCCGCAAGTAGCTGTTCATACATGGTGCAAGCGATAAAAAGGAGCCGGTACGAATGCAAGCGAAAATGAAAAGAATAATAAACATGTTATTCTATCATGAGTCGTGGGATATCATGATTATTAAGGATCATGGTACACACTTATTCCCTGATAACACCCTGGAAATATTGAATAAATCTGCTGCGCAGCAGTTAAAAAAGAAATATACGTTTCAGGCCGATCCTTTTCTTATTGAAAAAGACGACAAACTGTATGTTTTTTATGAAGCTTTTAGCTTCCGCAACTCGAAAGGCACGCTCCGATGCCGCATTCTTGATCGTGAACTAACTGAAATTGATGATGTGAAACTTGAAGGATTTGACGACCTGAGGTGTCATTTGTCATTCCCTTTCCTGATTAATATCAACAATCAACTCTTCATGATCCCGGAATCATCAGAAAGAAAAGAAGTGCTCCTGTTCCAGTCGGTAGAGTTTCCTGCGCGCTGGAAGAAAATTAAAGTTCTACTCTCTGACACCGAAGTCACAGATAACATTTTTCTTTCAATAAATGAGACTTGCTATCTTTTGTCGACCACCATGGATAATAAAATAATTATTCATTCCGCAGAGCATCTTCACGGTCAGTGGCAGCGGATCACCCCTACATTAAAGGTGAGTAATCATCATCATCGAGGAGCTGGTACCCCTTATCTTGTCGATAATAAAATGTACTTTCTCACCCAGGAATGCACGCCCGAAACTTATGGAAAATCTATCTATATCAAAGAACTAGTTACACTTAACGATATTAACTTTGATGAGAATCTGATCGAACAAATCAATTCATCGATCAACCACAGTGACGGTGTTCATACGCTGAATTTCTCAAATAATTACATTGCTTATGATACAAAAATCAATAAGTTCAGTCTGTTGGCTATCTTAAAAAAACTATCATATAAATTTATGGTAAAATACAGAAACATCTACCTTTCCCGGCAACACAACTGATTCACTGGATTCTCAGGTGACATTGGTAGAAAATTGGTCGGGTTTCTAGCATTTTTCTGGAGTCTGTATGGCAATTCTTGTCACAGGTGGTGCAGGTTATATTGGTTCACATACTGTTTTATCACTACTGGAAAGAGGCGATGATGTCGTTGTCATCGATAATCTGGCAAATGCGAGTCGGATATCGCTGGACAGGGTCGCGGAACTTACCGGAAAGGAACCCATTGTCTATATCGCCGATGTTCTCGACAGACAGGCCTTAAAAAACATTTTTACCAACCATCACATCACCGATGTCATTCATTTTGCAGGGCTCAAATCGGTTTCCGAGTCGATAAAAGAACCTCTTGCCTACTATGAAAACAACGTCACCGGAACGCTGGTTTTACTGGATGAGATGCTGGCCGCAGGCGTTAATCGTTTCATTTTTAGCTCATCAGCTACGGTATACGGTAATCCGGAAAGCGTGCCGTTGAGCGAGCAATCACGCACGGGCGGTACCACCAATCCCTACGGCACCTCTAAATTAATGGTCGAACAGATTCTGGCCGATTTCTCACGTGCGCAACCTGATTTCCGCATTACCTGCCTGCGCTATTTCAACCCGGTCGGCGCTCATCCATCGGGTCGCATTGGTGAAGATCCTAACGGTATCCCAAACAACCTGGTGCCATACATCTCCCAGGTCGCAATTGGTAAGCTTAAAACCGTATCGGTGTATGGTAATGACTATCCAACCCCTGACGGAACCGGCGTGCGTGATTATATCCACGTCATGGATCTGGCGACTGGTCATTTAGCCGCGCTTGATTGCCAGAACAAAGGCGCTGCCTACAAGGTGATTAATCTCGGTACCGGGGTCGGTTATTCCGTGATTGATCTGATTAAGGCGTTTGAGAAAGCGGCCCAGACCAAAATTCATTATCAGTTTGTCGCCAGAAGACCAGGAGACATTGCCGAATGTTGGTCTGACCCATCGCTGGCATATAAGGAGTTAGGCTGGAAGGCCATCTACAGCCTTGATGAAATGATGCGTGACACCTGGAACTGGCAAAAAAACAACCCGAATGGGTATCAAATTTAATGTTCACAACAGCGAGCCTGACCGTCAGGCTCGTTGCTGTGTCTTACTATTGTACTGTTATTGTTGATACCCGGTACCAGCCGCTGTTCTGCTTCCCTTCATTGGCAAAGTTAATTCTCGCCGCACCCGACTTATCCAACATCGCAACCTCAATCGCGTACTGCCCTTTTGCCAGTCGGCCTGGCATAGATAACGCATAACTGACCTGATACTTTCCGGGGAGCCAGCGGCGAATATCCTCCGCGGAATTCCCCTGTGCCACCACCTTATTAGCATTGTCCACAACACGGAATGCCAACATATAAGGCAGATAAATCGGAGCGACACCCTCATTGTACCAGGTACTGTTCAATGTCAGCGTTTGTCCGCTGTCCCACACAGACTCATGGCTCAGGGAGGCCAGGCGAAATCGATAGCCTAATTTGGTCAGCGCATCGTCGACAATCGGTCGATAGTCGCTGGGTATCGCTCTCGATTTCAGGTTAATGGTACTGGCGTGCTGTTTGACCGCCCAGTCAAAAATACCCTGCACTTCGGCACGCGTATAATGAAAAGTATTCTTCCAGTCTTGCATATATGAACAGATTTCCAGACTGACCGGCGCACGTTTCCAGGCGTCGTTGAACCCTGAATAACTCTGCTGCGCAGCCAGCAATCGCTGCGGGTAATCATCAGTCATATGGTTCCAGGATTCCGAAAATACGCGCAGGTCCCCCCAACAGTCCGCACGCCATCCTGCCCCACGCTCCACCGCATTCGCCAGACTTTGTCCGCCGCTTATCAGCATGTTTTTTGGCGTCACCGGAAAAGCAGAAAAGTGCATCGCGACGTAGCGATCCAGTTGCGCCGTGGTGTATCGCTCCAGTAATGGCTTCAGGTTCGGGAAGTTGCTGTTATGCCATTCTCCCCATGATCCCACCATGCCAATATCAACAAACGCGAGATTCTCATTACCATCGTAGCGCTTACCAAATGCGTTCAACAGACGCTGGCTGTATTGAATGAACAGAGGATCGTCTAAATCCGGGGCAAATGTCTTTTTATCCGGCGTCCAGGTACCTTTCACGCCTTTTTTAATCAGCCAGTCAGGAATTTGCGAGCCGCTTTCCGGCTCTGCCAGTACCATAAATCGTAGCCCGACATTCATTGCTGGACGATGTGCCGCCGCGTATTTGAAGGCATCATCCACCAACGCAAAATTATACTGGCCTTCGACTGGCTCCAGGTCCCGCCAGTAAAAACGGTCGTATTCAAATCCGGTATTGGGATAGTCCGCCAGCCCCAGCGTTTCACCGTATCCCTGATGAAAACTTGCCACGCCAATCCCCGGATTGGTCAGCGGGCCAGTTAATGCTTTGGGGGTTACGGTCGTTAATGCGGAGATGACCGTTAACGGAAAGGACATTAACAACAGCGCAGAAACCCATTTACACTTCATCGCAGTAATGCCTCCACAGGTTTGTTAACGCTAGTGGTTTTTCAGACTTAACCACCAATCCCAGATACCTACGTGAAAATTTTGGAACACATCAATACCTAACGCGGATTTGATCATATACAGCGTCAACAATACGCAGCAGGTGACGAACAGCACGGCAATCAGCAGCAAAAAAGTGAGCAACATTCTCGACAGGGTCGATTCCTGGCGGTGCTGGCGGCGTAAATCTCTGCCAAACAAAAAAACCAGATAATAACGCTTACTGAAAAAGGGAAAGCTTCTGCGAATATCGATCTGATGCCGCGAAGCCAGCGTCGAGGCCAGGATCGCATTTTCCACCCCTTCTTTTTGTTCAGGGGTCAACCCCTGCGCAATCGTCTCATCAAGATGAGTATAAAATCGTTCGATGACGGGGGGACGATTTTGAGGACTGGTCAAAATTAACCTATATCTTTATCAATTGAGTGATAGACGTTAACCGTCTTTTTGGCGATTTCATGCCAATTGTAGTTTTGCAAATATACACGATAGTCCACGCTATTTGCTGTTACCCCTTGGCCTAATTTTTCGGCCAGACCGGTTACATCTCCCACCTTAAAATAGGTCTCGGCAGGCAGTTGAACTTCAAGGTTAGCAGGAATATCACTGACGACGGCCGGAAGAGAAAATGACATTGCCTCCAGCAGCGCAATGGGCAATCCTTCATGGTATGAAGGCATCACAAATAGCCTGGCCTGCGAAAACACCGCCTGCAGCTCATCACCACGTAAGAAACCGGTCATCACGACACCAGGCGTGTCGGCGGCAAGCTTTTTGAGGCGAATGCTGTATTCGGTTGGATGATCCGCATCACCAATTAACACTAACGGCATGGTCAAACCACTGTGTTGATAGGCGGCAATGGCATCATGCATCCCTTTTTCTTCCACAAACCGCCCAACCACAACGAGATAATTTTTCGGCTGCAGCCCAAAGCGGGAGAGCGTATTGTCGATGGTGAGCTCTGATAACAACCGCGGCTCATTTACGCCATTGTGAATTAAATGCGCATCATAGCGACCATGTTTTTTCTGGATCAGTTGATTAATAACTTCAGAAATCACAATCACCTCGTTGGCATATCTCACCGCCCAACGTTCGCCCAGCAGCAATATTTTTTTTGCAACGAAACCCCATTTCTGACGATCGTAATCAGGTCCGTGGTGGGTGAAAACCACCTTCTTACCCATCACGCGTAAGAGTGGGATCACAAGACCAGGGCCGATAGCATGGACATGCACAATATCCGAATGGTCGATACGTGTCCTAAACGCCGCTAAAACGGAATGGACAATAGCTTCCAGCGAGCGCTTTTTGGGTGCCCACAGCGCGTAGGTTTCGACTTTTTTATAGACCGATCGTTTGTAATTTACATATGGCGAGCGAGCAATCACGCAAATATCCGCGTCGAACTGCTGCTTAATGGCAGGATAAAGATTCTGACAGTGTGTCTCCACACCGCCCAATACATCGGGAATACCACGCGTTCCAAAAACCGTTATTTTTTTACTCATACTATGGCCTGCTCAGCAGTTCTTTATACAGCGCCTGTAAGGTATCCATATGTTTACTGAGCGCATATTTTTCACTCAACCGCGCACGGCCATGTAAGCCCATATTCCGCGCCTTCTCTTGCGAGTCAGTCAGGGCGTCCATCGCATTTGCCAACTCCTGCGCATTGCCTGGTTCGAATAAAATCCCTTCGATACCGTCACGAATTTGTTCCGGGATGCCGCCAATGCGCGACCCAATAACCGGCTTGCCTAAAGACATCGCTTCCAATATCGCCATAGAACAGTTTTCATAGCATTCAGAAGGAAGGATCACCGCTCGCGCATGCTTAATAAGCTTGTCGAGGGCTTCTCCTTGTTGCACATAACCTAAAAATTCAACATCAGGGTATTTGGCGGCTAATTCATCATGCAACGGACCGTGCCCCACAACTTTCAGCGGCGCGCTGTTCTGCATTTTTTTATGCGCTTCCAACAACGTTGCCACGCCCTTTTCACGGCTCAGACGGCCAAAGTACAGCATATAGCCCTCATCGCTTACTTCGGCCAGGGGACGACTGTCATCAACGCCATTGACGATGACATCAATGCGCGAATTTGGCAGCGTACGCAGCAGGATACCTCGTAAAAAAACACTCGGTGAAATAATCACATCCAGCGCCTGATAGTTTTGTGCAATGTACTGCCAGGTTGCCTCCAGGGAGAGCAGTAAGCTTTTTGAGGCTGAACCTTCCTGGCAACGATACCTGAAGGCATTGAAAACCGTCCCGGTAATACAGGAATCGCACACTTTGCCGTCGCGCAGCATGGAATACGAGGGGCACACAATCTTATAGTCATGCGCAGTCAGCACCGTTTTGCTGCCAAAATTACGCGCAACTTTAATCAACGCCGGTGTTAACTGATGGTAGATGTTGTGAAAGTGGACAATATCCGGGCGCTCTTTTTCTAATAGCGCCAGCATTTTTTTGCAGGCCTGCGAATTATGAATAAAGTTAACCGCCGTTTTGATACCGCCCAGCAGATTGCTCTCTTTGTGGTAGTCCACATTGCTGACGAAATAATCCGCATAGTCCGAGGGGAGATTATTATCATGATGCATAGAGAAATCAATAACCTGCACTCCGGCCTGTTTCAGCATATCGCGCTCTTGAAAATAAACCGTTTCCGCGCCGCCTTTAATGAAAAAAAACTTGTTAACTAATAATACTTTCATGGCGCCTGCCCCGGTTATTCATGAATGATTTTACTGTTGGGTGGAGTCAACGGATCGCGTACTGGTTTAGTCAACCCTTTAACCAGCCCGGCAGAAAGCACGGCCAGGTTCATTACGCTTTGCAGGCCGTTTAATAACGATCGATTCTGTACGGTTTTCAGGGCAATAAATGCAAGTAAGGGCAGAAATGCAATGTCGAAAAGTTCAAGATTGAAGGTCACCGCCGCAATGAACAAGCCAATCAAGTAAACAGAAAAAATCGCCTCGTTCCTGACCATTTTTAACGCTTTGCCGAAATAAGGTTTTCCCCAGGCACAACGTAAAAGCTCGCCAGGGGCCTGATAGTATCCGCTTTTCCAACGGTGCTTGAGCATCTGAAAGGTCGGCATGGTATGCGAAGTATGAATAAAATAAGGAATATCCAGACGCCGCAGTTTATAGCCCGCTTCGATTAAACGCAGACCCAGCTCAGCCTCTTCATACGCGTGCAAATTACGATTAGTCAGATAACCAACTTTCTCAATCGCAGAGCGACGATATAATCCACCACCGCCTAAATGGTCGCTATCCCCGAGCGGATAGATTTTATTAATGCGTTGCTTACGAGACTTAAATTCATAGTTAACGGCATCATCCATTTCAACGGTTCCCGCAACGCCTGCATATTCTGGTTCAGCCTGCAAAAAGGCGACTGCCTGATCCACAAATCCTTCTTCCAGCTCCATGTCGCCGTCCATCAACAACAGATATTCCCCTTCACTATACAGATAACCTAACTGGTGCCCGACGCCACAGCAGCGATCGCCAGGGTCAGTTAAGGACACTACGGTCACCCCTTTATCGATCGCAAGCTGTTGGGTGTTATCCGTTGAGAGACTATCTGCCACAATAATTTTATGTGGATAGTCAATAAGCTGCTTACGGATGCTGTCAATCGTCTTCTCAATACATTCAGATTCATTGAGTGTTTTAATACTCACTGAAATAAACGGTTTATTGTCCATACAATTACCCTACGCAGCGAAGGACGGTTCGACGAATCACTAAACTTGCACCTAGTGATAAATAGAACAGGTATTGTAACATCGGTGTAATCATCAGTATCTGGCTGTAAGGTAAGCTAATTAAGCAACTGATAGCAAAAGCGTTAAACGCCGGTGCAAAACTCAGCAACTGGAGATCCTGCTGGTCCAGTTGTTCAAGTCTCAGTAATGGCTTTGGCTGACAAACTTTCAGGATATAAATGAATAAGCTAACAAAGAGTAATGTACCAATCGCCCCCACTTCCCACAGCAGCATACTCAGGGAAGTCGAGTCGAGAATTAAGTTGTAGATAATATTCAAAAATCCCGGCGACACCGTACTACCACTGTTAGTGGCGTTGAGTCCGTAGCCAAATAACGTTCCTGAAAGCCCCCACAGATCGTTATTTTTCAACCAGAACAGGAACGTCGTAAAGCGCCCTAATTCACCGGTAGACATAATGTAGTTTGGATCAAAGATATAGCTTAAGGAGTCGATAAAAATACTTAACGAGCTTTTCGATGGATCGCCACCGAACGCCGTAGAATAATAGTACGCTAGGATCACAATCGACAGGCTAATGAGCAACAGCATTCCCGCCACAATAACCAATAACGTCTTCAGATTAACCTTACTAACGTCTTTGACGTAGCTCGGTGAGAGCCACACCCACGCCAGGAATATTGGCGATAGCAGGATGACAAACTTAACTTCACCAATTATGCATAACCCGATACCGAGAACAATATGCAGCGCCATGGATTTGAACGTGGTGAGCCCATGCTTATATTCGGAGACTTTTAACAACATAATTAACAGGCAAAACAGCCCCATTGCGGCAGTATTCCCGCCCCCCATGGGGTCACCGCCAAACGTGCCAACCACGGAGTCCCATTTTTCATCTTCGCCGCGCACCGCGACGCGCTGGGGAACGACCAGTAAAACCTGATAAATCATTACCGGGATCTGCGCATAAAAAACCCAGTACAGATAGCGTGTTACACGATAAATCTGCGACTCCCGGCAAAACCCTAGCAGCAAACAGATCATCACCAGCGACAATGCAATTTCGTTTTTGAATGCCACAATCGCGACGGTGATCCCGCCCTGAATCAGCGTCGATGTCCCAGCCAGTACCAGGAACGAGAAATACAACGCCAGAACAATCGTCTCTTGCGCATCCAGTTGCAGCGAGCCATCACGCGTCTGCATCACCAATAATCCCACCATCAATAAGGTGAGGAAAAAAGGTATCCACAGCACTGACTGCATACCGGTAAAGTATTGCACCAAGCCACACAGGATCAGCGTGACAAAAGTATAAACCTGTAAATAGTATCCGGTATTCAGTGTCATATTATCACCGGCTTGTCTTTCAGGAGATTGGCTCGCTTATTCATTTTCAGATAAATGAAGGCGTAGCGAATAAATGTCAGTGAAGAAAACAAGATGACCGACGTTGCATAATCTTTATAAAAATAGGGCGTCACGACAAAAGCGAATAGTACAATCGCCAGCTGTTCCAGTTGGATACGCAGAAAATAGCGATGGGAACCAAAAATAAGTTCTATCACCGTCAGAGGGCTTATCGCCAGCGCAGGGAATAAATAGGGCAACATGTAGCGCGACGTCTCAATGGAGTTAATCCAGTCTTCGCTAAAACCGAGGCGCATCACAATCGGATAGAAAATAAAAACCCCAAGGGTACAGATAACCCCTAGTACCAGCAATAGCATACGTACCCTGGTATATTCCTGATAGTTAAAGGTATTATTTCTGAAGTCGATAGACCACTTGGAGAAAATAGTATTGCGTACCGCGTTGCCGATGATCACCACCGGTGCCAGGCAAAAGCGGCTAACCACGGAAAAATAACCCGCCGTCAGCGCCGAGAACCAAAAGTTAATCAGCATAATCGGCAAATTGCTGCTGGCCATCGCCAGCACTTCCGCACTGCCCACTTTGGTAATGTGATGAATATTCTGTTTGAAAAAATGCCAATTACTGGCGGGTCGCAGATGTCTGGCTGCCACCGAACGAATATCAAACGAATGCAAAATACAGCTTATGGTCAGCGCCATCGTCGCGCAGGCCCACGACCAATAAAACAGCTGTACATAATGCGTAATCAGAACCGAAAGTAATACCACCACTGAAACAGAAATACGCTGGAAAATCAGAAAACGAAAGTTGGCCGTGCGTAGCGACAGGTTTTCCGAGATCAAAACCCACGCCGTTGCCAACGTCAGCAAATAGAGAAACAGGATGTTCTGGTGAAACAGCCACGCGGTGAGCACGGCGTAAGGTAAGGCAATGATCGTGCTTTGGATCAGGCAAAACACAACATTCTGTACCAGTTCGTCATCCTGCTGTTTAGGAATTAACAGCTGTGATGCAAAGGTACATACCTGAGCGCCCACCACGGCGATGCTGTAGTTGAGTGCATAAAGCCCCACCTCAGCCATATCGTACTTGTGTGAAATCAACCAAATAGACAGTGCACCAATCAACTGCGAGATGACTGATGAACCGGCTATTGTGGAAGCGCTCTTCAGTAGACTCATACGCGGCCTGGCGTGGTCATCAGTTGATCGGTACTGAAGTTCAGTGAACGCAGACCTTCTTGCGTCTCAAGATCTTTTTCTTCAACCGCATTGAGTACCGCGCCAATTACCACGCCGTTATTTTCTTCCAGCTTATCCAGCGCGTTGGCGATTTGCCCGGCGGACCCCGTCCCGGCTTTCACGATGAAAATCACCCCATCAACGGCGCGTTTAATCAGTTGAACATCCTGACTCTGATTCACAGCAGCGACATCAATAATAATGCGCTGATAGTGCGATTTCAGTTCGCGCATTAAGGGCTCAACGTGCCCCGACGACAGCATTAGTAGAGAAGAGATGGTTGTCTTGCCGTGCGGAATAAAATCGAGATGATCACTGAGCGTAATCCGCGCCTGTTCAAGCTGAACCTCCCCGCGTAACAGTTCTGCCAAACCTGCGGATGTTGCCGACGCCAGTTCAGAAGAGAGCCCGTCAGTGTTAAAGAAATCCGCATCAATAAGCAGTGTTTTCTGGTCGAAACTAAAAGAGTTAGCTAACAGATTCGCCAACAAAGAACGCCCATCGCCGTGCTCCGTCGACGCCACCGCAAGCGTCTGTAAAGGTCGATTATCCAGCATAATCCGGGTACGGATACCGTGCACAATATCGGCATTCAGCGGGTTCTTCATGATCATGTCCCGCACCTGCGCGCGCCCTGAGGTTCCGCTAAAACGACGGATTTCACCCAGCGGAGCAACATTGAGCCGTTTTTTCATGCGACTGAGGGTACCGATTGAGTTATCCATTGCCGCTTTAACAATGAAATACATGATACTGAACACCACCACCAGCATGACCACCATCAGCAACAGCAAAGATTTATTCGGTTTCGCCGGTTTTAAGGCGGGTACCGCAGGGTCGTATAACACCGCATCAGCATTCACGCCGGACAGAGACAGCTCTTGAGTACGTTGATAAAGCGATTTATACAGGTCTTCCATTTTATCTAACGACAGCTTTTGACTGTTCCAGGCATCCCGTTTTGACGCCATTTTCTGGAAGATCTCTTTCTGCTCAGTCACCTGCTGTTGATAGTTTTTTTCGTCCGCCAGCGCCGCCAGATATTGCTGGCGTAAACCGACTTTCAGCTCACCCAACACTCGTCCAGTCTGGTTTTGGATCGACTGAACATCGGCCTCCGCTTTTAAAATGGCGGGATTTTTTGGCCCGTAGACTTTACGCTGTTCGGACAACGTTCGTTGCGCCTGAATCAACGCAATGCGCAAATCCTGGATCTGAGCATGATTAGAGACCGAAGGCAGCGAGATAACGCTCTCAATGGACTTACCTCCCCCGTTCACCTCGTTATAGACGGATTCAGCGGCAACCCGACGCTGAGTTGCATCGGCCAGGCGATTGGTTACGATACTTAACTGCTCGGTTTCAAAACCATCGATTCCACGGAAGGTCAGCAGCCCGGCATTTTTCAGATAGTTGTCCATCTCGTCTTTTTGCTTAGCTATCGACTTCTGAATCTCTTCCATTTTTTCAAAATTCAGTTCGCGAGCTTTCTCCACCTTCAGACGCTTCTGCTCCACCGTGTAGTTGATGAAAGCCTGCGCGACGCCATTCGCAATGTCAGCCGCAACCTGTGGGGACGTTGATTCATAGGTAATAGACGCCAGGTTCGTCGTACGAATACCAATGACATTCAGATTTTTCGCCAGCGTTTTCAGCGCTTGTTCCATTCTCAGTTGCCGACTTTCATTGCTATCAGCCCCCCGAGCACCGGCTTTTTCCCCGGTAAACTCCGGGTTTTCATCCAGCTTCATATCACGTATGGCTTTCTCCAGCACAATACGTGAATGCATCAACGCATATTGTGTTTCGTAGTAACCACTACGCGTTGAATCGAAACCATCAACCTGTGGAAACGGAGAAACGTTATCAGCTTGCGCCTTAATCAGCACCGTCGCCGTTGAAACATACTTTGAGGACATCATGCTGATTAATGGATACGCGACGACCCCGGCAACGATACCGGCCAGCACGATTTTCCAGGCGTTCTTTTTCAACTCTTTGGCAAAGCGGGAGAATTCGACACTGCTTTCTCGTTTTTTGCCGTTTTCCACTATAGATAGTTTCATCGTTAGAAGAACCCCATGCCAATAATCACGACATCCCCTGGATGAACAGAGTGCGTTAAATCGACATTCTCAAGCAGCTGATTGCTACCCGACAGACGAATGTTGATATCTTGACGGTCCGCACGGTCTGTAAACCCACCCGCCTGCGCAATAGATTTCTCGACGGTAAGCCCTGGCTCATAGGCGAAGCCATTTGGACTTTTCACCTCGCCTGAAACATAGTATTTGCGGAACTCGGCAATGCTCACCGTCACCATCGGAGTGGTAAAATAATCTCCGGTCAGGCGTTGAGTTAATTCTTTTGTCACTTGATCAACGGTTTTATCTTGTAATTTAAGAGCACCAACAAACGGGAAATTAATTTCCCCACTCTTATCCAAAATAAACCGCATCGTCATATCGGGTTGACCATGAACAGCGATATTGACCGTATCCCCCGCCCCAAGTCGGTAATCCTGCTGAACAGTAGCAGGATCGTCCATTAATCGCGGGCTGGACGTTGTGCATCCGACCAACAGGATACTGAAAAGCAAAACCGCGCACAGTTCTATTATTTTCATTTTAGATCTGAACCTTAGCTTTAAGCATAATCATAGAATTATCATAACCCAACGTTCTAATAACTTCCTGATTGTCGTTGGGACCGATATAAAACGAGTCAGTATCCCTATTCGAATTTAATGTATCTATCTGATATTTAATCTCAAAATTAACCGACGGCGTATAGTCATAGCTCATGGTTACGCTAAACACACCATCTTTATCATGTCGATCCTTGTTCTGTTTTTTATAGTCTTCCGAAGTGAATGAGTAGTCCAATAAAGTAGAAAAACGAGTGCCTAACCAGAAATGCTGGTAAGAAAGGCCATACTGGGTCACTAAAATATATCCCCCAACTTCCGATGGGTCTTTAATGCTTTGCGCAGAGTGGGCCGTGAAAACTGATTGTTGTAATGGCTTCCACTCCGCTTTTATGTCCCAGTTTAGACCATTAAAATCATGCGAGTTTGCGTTGTTTTCAAATGTTTTATACAGCCATGAAATATTCATGTCGACATTGGTTTTCCCCGTCAACTGCGACTTCAGGCCATACAGCAAATAGTACTCATTAGTGTCTTTTTCTGAGTTGTTATCATAGCGACGCTGGTTAGTAATAAAACTATAGCGAAAGCGCGTTCTGGATGTGTACTGGTCAAAAATTTCTGCCACCAAGCTATTTTCGTGCCATTCCTGTTCCTGAATATAATTGTAGAAGTCTTCACTGCTGTCCCGTACATCAGACGTGTTGCCGAAAGTGAGTTTTTTATACAACAACGCCAGTTCCGCTTTCCCACGCCCATCAGGTGCGCCGTAACTGTAACGCAATTCACTGTTGATAAAATTCGTCGTCAGTGGAGATGTAATCCCATACTGCTCGAATTGGCCCGGGAGAAAACCCTCGGTAATACCGCGACCACGGGATTCATGCCCAAGCGTATCCTCCAGATTGAGGGTTAGACCATGCTTGAGCCCGTACCGCCAGGCACCGTTAAAACGGAAAAAATGATCGTTATAGTTATCAGCGGAATCACTGGAGTAGTTACGATAATCTCCGGAATACATCAGTAAATACTTATCCTGACCACGCTCTCCGATCATACTCAGTACAGGCGCTGCGCTCTGAAACGAGGAACCAATAGCATCGCTGCTATGTGGCTGATAAGAAACGTTATCATTATAACCATAATCCACAGCGACCTTGCCCTGGAAGTCGATTCCCGCAAAGCCAATGTGTGATTTCGGGGTTAAATCAGCCCATGCGGGCTGCGATATCACGATTCCGGTAATCACTATCAATTTAGTATGCATTCTTACCGACAAATCCTTTGAAAATAGTTTTAATGATGATTTTTATATCCAGCCATAACGACCAGTTTTGAATGTACTCAATATCGTACTGAACCCGTTTTTCCATCTTATAAAGCGCATCGATTTCCCCGCGGAAACCGTTGATCTGCGCAAGCCCAGTGATCCCAGGCTTCACTTTATGGCGGATCATGTAATTTTCGACCTGTTTGCGGTACTGCTCATTATGCGTTACCGCATGAGGTCTGGGACCGACAATCGACATACTTCCCTGCAAAACGTTAATAAATTGCGGAAGTTCATCCAGCGAAGTGCGGCGTAAAAAGCTCCCGAATTTGGTTACCCGCGGATCGTTTTTCGTGGCCTGAATAACCGTATCGGAATTCTCCATGACGCGCATAGAACGAAACTTCCAGACCTTAATTTTTTGCCCGCTAAGACCATAGCGGTCCTGTTTGAAAAACACCGGCCCGCGGGACGTGAGTTTGATACCAATGGCAATAGCCAGCATCAGGGAGGAAATCATCACCATAATGATGCTGCCAAGAACCAGATCTTCCGCCCGCTTAATAAACGACCCCGCCCCTTCAAACGGTGAACTGAAGATACCGATAGTTTGCAGGTTGTGGATGGAGCGTAACTTGGACATGTTGTTACTATAGGTATAAAAGTCAGGGACAATATAGGTATCTACGGTGGTGTCAGACATCATCGCTAAAAAATGACGAATTCGGTGTAAAGCAACCATCGGTAAAGCGATGTAGATTTCGTCTATATTTCCCTGCCTGGCTTCCTCAACTAAATTGCTCACCGAGCCGCGAAAGGGACTTTTTATTTTCTCCACCACATCGCCGCAACGGGATGGACTGCGCTCATCATAAAATGCCAGGTCTAATTTGATATTGGCATATTCAGTGGTCAATGCGTTTTCCGCCGCCAGACCGTTCTCAGTAAGCCCAATCACAGCAACGCGAATATTTTTTCTGGCGGTGTATTTGAAAAGAAAAAAGCGGATATAGTATAGAAAAGGTAATGGAATGAAGTACCAGTAAATAATGGCTGAATAAAACGGTGAAGGCAGTCTGTCTAAGTAGCCGAGTGATTCAGGCTCAGCCACCGTCATACTGACCAGTTCGTTAAAAAAAATCGCCAGCAGCGTACAAAAAACCAAGCGTTTTTGATTACGCAAACCGATCGTCTTAATCTTTTGCTGGTACATTTTAATGTATTCAGCAAACAGTAAGAAAAAGATCGAGAAGAGAAGACTCAAAATCGCAATGGTGTTAAAGGGCACCAAACCCAGCAGATGGGCGCTAAAAATTAACACCACATTGATAACAATGAAATCGACCAGTTTTAAAAAGACCGGATATCCTTGACTGCTAATCTTTAGCGAATTTTTAAGCATATCTCAACCTATTATCGATTGATCTTTAATTGTTTTTTTCTTATTTCATGAAGTTAATTATATCACAAGCTTAAAAAACACAAGGGTAGATTGTCAGCAAATGTAAAAAGAAAGATGGCAAGTTGTGACAAGCACCTCACAAGATATCAGCATCAATATGATTTTATTGACTATTAAAATCAAGCTCGATTTATTTTCCACATTAGAAAATATAATTACCTGCAACAAAAATCGCATTGACAGATAACAGTTCATGAACTAATAGCAAGTGCAATTGTATGATGAATACCCGGGTCACTTACTGGGGTAGGCTCATCGGGAGCCTCTCACTTGCCGCCTTCCCACAACGAGAAATCCGTAGCATATATAAGCGTATATAATATCCTTTAGAAAAATAACACGGGAATATATTAACAAGAAAATGATTAGCAAGCTTATTGTGAGCGTAATGCTTACTGATTGGATCTTAGAATTATCGTCATTCTGATGTACAAAAATGAAGAACAATCAAATTCAGCACAAAAATTTAGTTTAAATAATTGTAGCAACTCCGATGACTGAAGATGACCAACATGACTTTACAGGTATAAAAAACACACTGTAACTGATCAACCCAAAAATGAATATCACATCTCGCTAATATCAACATTCTGCGAATTTATACATCTAACAACAGCAATTTCAACACAGATCAACCCGTTCATTCAAAACACCCAAAAAGAATAAATGACAACATTGATATTTTGTTAAATGCACCACAACGATAATCCCATACGTTATTTATAATCATGTATACACCGTGTTAAAAAACCTGAAAAGATTACTGAAACACCCTTTCATCACACATAAAAAATTATGTTTACTTATTTTTCGCAAATAAATAATATCCGCAGTGGATTACTTGTTGAGCAATTTACAAACGTTAATCGTTTCTTTCAAATGAAGTCCTGCATCATTTTTTGACATTGATGTACTCCGGCTGAATCTGCGCCTCTGACAAGTACTCTTCTGGGTAAATAATAAATTTAACGGAGTTATGATGAAGAAAATTACACTCACCTGCACCGCGCTGGTTGCTTTGTTTGCGGCTAATGTTGGCGCGGCAGGAAGTACTAATTACGCCACCACCGCGGGAGCAGGTTCTAAAGCCACCGCGACGGTCCATTTTACCGGTGAAATTGTTGCCAGCACCTGCGTAGTGAACACCGCCAATCCAACAAATACAAACGTCGTATTACCGCAAGTCACCAACCAGTTATTTGGCGGCGCAGGCTCTACCACCGGCGATACTCAGTTTACGTTGCAATTCACCAACTGCAGTGGGGCTACAGGAGGAAGCGGCTATGTGGTGGTATTTACTGATAAAACCCCTGGCAGTAACACAAAACTTCTGGAAGCGTTTCGTACAACAGTTGCTGCCACCGATGTCGGCATCGAAGTGGATCATGCCGGTAGCGCCCTCGATTTCTCCGCGGGTCAGAATGAAGTGTCATTGACACCGGACCAAAACGGCGATGCACATATTGATTTGGTCGCCAAATATCAGCAAATAGGCGCAACGCTGCCTGCGGCAGGCACAATTACTGCGGATATGAATTATACCGTCATTTATAAATAACGGACGTTGATTGCTATGGATGGCACTGTTCCCTGAATCTGGAAAGTGCACCTGATGAATAAAGTCTTCTTTTATCTGTTGCTGTGCGTGGTTAGCACCGCACACAGCGCGATTAATTTGGGTCAAACACGCGTTATTTATAATGAGAACGATAAAGCAGCGATGTTTGACGTCAACAATAATACAGACAAGCCATATATGGTACAGACATGGCTGGATAAGGGTAATCCAGATGAGACGCCGGCCAATCTACCAATGATAATTACCCCGCCGATCCTGAAACTCGACGGCCATAAATCCGCCGGGCTACGGGCTATTTACCAGGGCAACGGGTTTCCCCAGGATGTTGAATCAGTATTGTGGATTAACGTGCAGGAAATCCCCACCATTGAAAACGAGGAAAATACCTTACAACTGGCGCAACGAATTCGCATCAAACTCTTTTATCGCCCTGCGGGGTTGAATATGACGCTACCTGAAGCGGTTGAGAAATTACAGTGGCAATGTCACGGAAATACTCTGCGTGCCGTTAATCCGACACCGTTACATATTTCTCTGACGCAATTGCATATTAACGGCCAAAACGTTGATGCCGATATGGTTAATCCTCATGGCGAACGCACGTTTACGCTGTCGCAGCAAAAAGTTAGCCACATCGACTTTAACTGGGTAGATGATTACGGCGGTACTAACGCGGTCAATAACGTCTCGATATCGTGTTATTAAGCCAGGGGTTGCAATAATGATAAAAAATAAGCAACCGCAACGGTTTAAGGAAAGGGTCTTTACGCTGTCAACGTTGGTCCTGTGTATGCCTGCTTACGCCAGCGGTGCGCCACAGTTTAATACCCGCTTTGTGCATGGTGCGCAAAATATCACCTCCGTGGTGCAAATCGCCCGTAATGATGGGCTTAGCGAAGGGACGTTTGAATACGATATTTATATTGATCATAGCTTCGTTGAGACGCGCAATGTTGCCTTCAAAAGACGTCAGCCAGAAGGCAAGCCACAACCCTGCCTAAGCGCTGACGATCTGCGCAGATACGGGATTAAAATCCCGGATGACCGCAGCGATACCTGCATTGAGCTCACAGAGCTGATAGCAAACAGCCGCCTGACGGCAGATGCAAACTACCAGCGTATTGATATTTCAGTGCCGGAAGCTTTTCTGCTCTCGACCGCACACGATGCTGTCCCGGAGTCTGCCTACGACGATGGGATTAATGCCGCTTTTGTCGGCTACAACGCCAATACCACCCGCCTGGCCGAACAGGGTCAGGATCATGACTCCGTTTTTGCCAGTTTTGCCAACGGCATCAACCTGGCGGGATGGCATTTCCGTAACCAGTCCACGTTCAGCTACGCCAGCGGTTCAGGCCGCCAGTGGCAGGCGGTTTCTACGTGGGTGGAGCGCAATATTGTTGCGCTACGTAGCCGTTTGCGCATCGGGCAAACCTACACGGATGACAATGTGTTCGACAGCATCCAGTTTACCGGGGCGCAGCTCACCAGCGATGAAAATATGTTGCCTGATAGCCAACGCGATTTTGCCCCGGTCGTTCGTGGCGTCGCCAACAGCAATGCCACAATCGAAATCCGGCAAAATGGCTACCTGATCTACAGTAAAAACGTCGCGCCGGGCGCGTTTGACATCGACGATATTAACCCCAGCAACCAGAGTGGCGATCTGGATGTTAGCGTTATTGAAGCCGATGGCAGCCGTCGCAATTTCAGCGTGCCTTATTCGGCGGTACCGAACATGCTGCGCGCAGATAACAGCCGTTTTCAGTTTACGGCCGGGGAATACCGTGACGGTTACAGTGGCGGCTGGCGGCCCCGTTTTGTCCAGGGAACGTTGAGCTATGGCCTCAGCTCTGGAACCACGCTGTACGGCGGTTTACTGGCGGCGGAAAGTTACAACGCGATTGCCACCGGGGTCGCTCAGGATCTGCATCAGTTTGGCGCGATCTCCTTTGATATCACCACCGCCCGAGCACAGCTTGCCAGCGGAGAAGCGTCCACGGGGCAAAGTTACCGTTTCCTGTATTCTAAATCGCTGAACCAGTACGGCACGGATTTTCGTCTGGTTGGCTACCGCTACAATACATCCGGCTATTACAGCTTTGGCGACACCATTAACGAGCATAACAGCTGGTCCTCGGGTTATTACGACATCGCCTATGACGACCCCAATCAGCAGTTGCGTTACCCTGGCGAGCAGCACAACAAAAAGCATTACTACACCAGTAACTACAATAATCGCCGCCAACGTTTTGAGGTTTCTGTTAATCAGCGTTTGT
Source organism: Citrobacter sp. Cf125 (assembly GCF_030333935.1). Lineage (NCBI taxonomy): Bacteria > Pseudomonadati > Pseudomonadota > Gammaproteobacteria > Enterobacterales > Enterobacteriaceae > Citrobacter > Citrobacter sp. Cf125. Next base: position 105,439 of record NZ_JAOWEY010000023.1, read on the forward strand.
GGGATAACGCCTCGCTTTACGTCAGCGCCAGCCAGCAAAACTACTGGCACAACGGGAGTCACGACCGCACGATACAGCTGGGTTACAACGATACGCTGGGGAAAATCAACTGGAGCGTATACGTGCAGGACACCCGCAACCAGTACGACTACCAGGACCGCAGTATCAACCTGACGTTATCCATCCCATTTGATTTCATGGACAGCCACGGCTTTGTCTCTGCCAACGTGATGCATAGCCAGCAGAATGGCGACAGCTACTCCACCAGCTACAGCAACACCGCATTTGACGATCGTCTGAGCTGGGGCGTTCAAGGCAGTACCACCGATCGACAGGATTCCGCTGCCGGCGTTAACGCCGCCTGGCAAGGCGACAAGATGAACGTTCAGGGAGGCTATAGCGCCGGGCGCAACTACCAGAATATGAATATGGGCATCAGCGGCGGGGCGATGCTGCACGCAGGCGGCGTTACGCTTATGCACTCTCCGGGTGACACCATGGTGTTGGTCGAGGCTCAAAATGCCGACGGCGTCCATATCCAGCAACAAAACGGCGTGGCGATAGACGGTAACGGCTATGCGGTCCTGACTACGGCAGATGCCTGGCATTACAACGTGGTGAGTCTGAATACCGCCGATATTGGCGCCGGTCTGGATATTCCCCAGGCACAGAAAAAAATTGTCCCTACAGAGAAAGCCATCGGCAAAGTCGTGTTTGAAACTTTCAGCGGGCGCAACTATCTGGTGAATGCAGTCATACCCGGCAACATAGCCCCGCCGGTTGGTGCGATCGTTCGGGATGCCAAAGGCCGCAATCACGGCCTGGTCGGTTTGCATGGCGCTCTGTATGCCAGCGGCGTGGAAGATAATTCGCGCCTGGAAGTGCGCTGGGGCTCACAGACCAATGAACACTGCTTTATTCAAATGCCGGATAACCATCACCAGCCGGTGAAGAAAATCGGATATACACAAATTACTGCCCAGTGCGTCGGTTCGTAAGGTGCAATCAATGAATCCGTTAAAAATAGTTAAACTCGTGGTGCTGTTTTGTTTGCCGATCTTCAGTAGTACAAGCTATGCGGTTACCTGTACAGCAAACAGCGTCTCTGTACACGTTGATCCGATTAAAATTAGCCACAGCACCACCGCCGGAGACACCGTCTGGGTGTCCAATTCACAGACCGTTAGCGTCACCTGCAGCGACACGGACCATATGCCCCAGGGCGAAGCGGCCAGAATCTACATCGATCCCGACCATGAGTTTGCGCATTTTTTGCAGGGAACCAATATGAAACTGGTGGTGAGCATCGATGGTCGTTCTTACGATCAGAGCGCGCAGGCCGTCACCACGCAATATCAGGCAACGCTGCCCCGAACAGGTTCAAACGGCTACTGCAATAGTAACAGCCACAGAAATACCAGTGCCTGCCTGGCACTTCCGCAAACTTTTTCTTTCACCTTTAACCTCAGTCTGGTCGCCACCGGAAAGCTCCCGGATCCTTTGCCCGCACTGGCGGGTCGCACCATCAACAAAGTTTTCGTCGTCGACGGTATTGGCAGCATTAACTCTTGCAGTACGCATTGTTCCGCCAGCAATCCGGCAAAAAACTTTGGCCCCGCGCTGACCGGCCTGAATAACATCAGTTATATCAACTGCGAACCGATCGTCTCTATTGCCTCAGACAAAGGAACGGATACCGTCGAGTTTGGCAGGATCAGCATTACCGAAGCCAAAGCGGGCAAGGATAACAGCCACAGCAAACAGTTTGCCGTTATCGCTGCAGAAGCTGCCGGGAAGCATGAATGTCGCGGCATCAATTACGCGATAACCTTTACCGGCACCACGCACAACAGCGGCACGGTTTTTACCGGTCAGGGTACGCCGGATATCGGCGTTACGCTTCAGGATGCTGCACGGCCCGGCGCCGGGGATATTATCAGCGGCAACCGCATCGATTTTACCAGCGGCGCGTTTAACAACCAGAGCGACAGTCGGCGCAAAGAGTTCATGGCGACCCTGTTCTGGCTGAAGAACCCTCCTCAACCAGGCGCATTTAGTATCCCGGTCAATGCGACAGTGACCTTTAAATAACGGGCGCAGGACGACACCGATCGTCCTGCCCTTCTCGCTCCAGACATAAAAACCGCATCCGTACGCTTAACCCGCCTAATGCTTCACTCCGGGATAGCTGTGGGTGCGTACGATGCAGGCGAGCAATGTCGTTGACCAGCGCCAGACCGATTCCTGCCCCAGGAATATTGCCGACGTTATCCAGACGATGAAACGGGAGCAGCGCCTGATGCACCATTTGTTCATCAATGCCTGGCCCGCTATCTTCAACCACCAGCACCACAGCCTCTCCTTCTCGCCGCAGTCGGGCAGTCACCACGCCTAACGGCGGCGTGTATTTCAGTGCGTTATCCAGCAGATTCCCGCACAGTTCCCCGAGCAAGACTTCGTCGCCCTCGACCCACACCGCGTCCTGATCCCCTTCATAGCCCAGATCGATCCCTTTACTACGCGCTTGCGCCAGTCGGGTAAAACAGCTGGTTTGCACCACCTCATACAGATTAACCGGCGAGAAATGCCTTTCCCCTTGCTCTTTGCGCTTCACCGCAGACAACTGCAACAGCCTTTCAGTCAGTTGAATGGTGTTATCCAGCGTGGTACTCATGGCTTGCAGACTCTCGTACCACTGCTGCGGCTGCTGACTGGCGAGAGCCACCGCCGCCTGAGTTTTCAGCACTGCCAACGGCGTTTTAAGCTGATGGGAAGCATCCGCGCTGAAGCGCTCCTGGCGAGAAATCAGGCCGCGAAGTCGGTCCAGATAGCGGTTAAACGCCACAATCAGTAGACGGGTTTCCGACCACGGCAGCAGCTCCGGCAGCGGCGTCAGTAGCCCCGGCTCACGACGCACCATCAGCGATGACAGCTGGCGCATCGGGCGTAGCACCCGGCGCAGCAGCCAGCCAACCAGCACCAGAGTCAGTAGTACCAGCAGCCCTTGCGAGACCCACGAGGAAAACAACAGCTGTCGCGCCAGATAACGCCGCGATTGCAGCGTTTCGGCAACATAAATCTCCGCCATGCCAACAATGCCACCTTCGTTGACAGGCTGCAGCAGACGCGCCACACGGATTGCCTCACCGCGATATTCAGTGTGATAAAACCATGCCAGCGCCGGATAAAGCCGCGTGCGCGAGGTAGCAGGCGGCATCGCCGGTAAATCGTCATAACCAGAGATAACCTTCCCCGCCGGATCAACCACTTTGTAATACAGTCGGTCGTTCATATTCAATTCAAAGCTGTCCAGCACCACCCATGGCACATTCACTTCTAACTGTTTATTGCGCACCACCAGCCGCTCGGAGACGGTCCTGGCGGATGAAAGCAGCGTGCGGTCATACGCCTGGGTCGCCGCCTGTAGCGCACTGACATAGCTGTTAAATGCTGACAGGCCCCACAGCAACATTAGCGGCAGGCCCAAAAACATCAGCAGTTGCAGGTATAACGATTGGGGTTTAACCCACTTCATCGCTACGCTCCAGCACATAACCCAGACCACGCAACGTGGCGATGCGCACATCGCTTCCCTGTAGCTTTTTGCGCAAACGATGGATATACAGCTCAATGCTTTCAGGACTGACCTCATCACTCAGGCTGAAGACCTGCTCAAACAACTGCTGGCGTGAAACCGGTCGCAACCGACGGTACATCAGCACCGTCAACAGCGCCTGTTCCCGCGGCGTGAGCGCCAACGACTGCCCCTGCAACAGAAAATAGCCTTCATCGTGAAACGCCAGCTCCCCCAGTTGCTGGATGCCTTGCACCTGTCCCGCACTGCGACGCAGCAAGGCTCGCAACCGAGCATCCAACTCCTCTATTTCAAACGGTTTTGCCAGATAGTCATCGGCTCCGACGTTCAACCCTTTCACCCGATCGGCCACCGCGCTACGCGCCGTCAGCAGCAGGACAGGAAGCGTCTGCCCGCGTTTGCGCAGCCGCTTAACGACTTCCAGACCATCCAGCCCCGGCATATTGATATCCAGCACCGCCAACGCGTATGTTTCGCCATGTAAAAGATGGTCGGCCGCCAGGCCATCAAAAACGCAGTCAACGGCAAAACCGTTTTGCACCAGCGCTTTCTCCAGCCAGTGAGCTAACTCACGGTTATCTTCCGCTAATAAGAGACGCATATCACATCCTGTAAAGTTTCTGCCGCATTGAAAGGGAATTGAAAGGTTAATGTTTTAACAATCACGCAACCGAACTGATACACATCGGCTCACATAATCACAAAAATCTTCTTCCGTACCCGAAAATCCGGTTTTCCGGCGTGAGGATAAACAATGAAAAAACAGTTACTTCGTACCCTTACTGCAAGCATTTTACTGATGAGTACCTCTGTACTGGCCGAACAAGCGCCATCGCGAACTGAATGTATCGCCCCTGCTAAACCCGGCGGTGGTTTCGATCTCACCTGTAAGTTGATTCAGGTGAGCATGATGGAAACCGGTGCTATCGACAAACCGATGCGCGTGACCTATATGCCTGGCGGCGTTGGTGCCGTGGCCTATAACGCGATCGTCGCTCAACGCCCGGCTGAAGCGGGAACCGTGGTGGCCTTCTCCGGCGGCTCCCTGCTGAACCTGTCACAGGGCAAGTTTGGTCGCTACGGTGTGGATGATGTCCGCTGGCTGGCAAGTGTCGGCACCGACTACGGCATGATTGCCGTACGTCAGGATGCGCCATGGAAGACGCTGAAAGACCTGCTTACGGCAATGGAGAAAGACCCTAACAGCGTGGTCATTGGCGCAGGTGCTTCTATCGGTAGCCAGGACTGGATGAAATCGGCGCTACTGGCGCAAAAAGCCAATGTCGATCCGCACAAGATGCGCTATGTGGCTTTTGAAGGCGGTGGCGAACCGGTTACCGCATTGATGGGAAATCACGTGCAGGTAGTTTCCGGCGATCTTAGTGAAATGGTGCCCTACCTCAGCGGCGACAAAATTCGCGTGCTCGCGGTGTTCTCCGATCAACGCCTACCGGGCCAGTTAGCCAACGTGCCAACCGCCAAAGAGCAGGGTTATGACCTCGTGTGGCCTATCATTCGTGGCTTCTACGTTGGGCCAAAAGTCAGCGACGCCGAGTATCAGTGGTGGGTTGATGCCTTTAACAAACTCCAGCAGACCGATGAGTTTAAAAAACAACGCGATCTGCGCGGTCTGTTTGAGTTCAACATGAGCGGCAAACAGCTCGACGACTACGTGAAAAAACAGGTTACGGATTATCGTGAGCAGGCGAAAGCCTTCGGTCTGGCGAAGTAAACGCAGAGGCAAAGATGATGAGCGATCGTATTTTTGCAGGTATCTGGCTGTTGCTCTGCATAGCTGGGCTGTTCGTGGCCTGGCAAATCAGCAGCGAATACAGCTATGAACCCGTAGGGCCGCGTCCCTTCCCGCTGGGCATTATCAGTCTGATGTTGGTATGCGCCGTGGCGCTGCTGTTGCGCCATCCGGATACCATCAGTTGGCCCCGTCGCCACGTGCTGCAAAAGCTGCTGACGATGGTAATTGTTCTGTTGATGTACGCCTGGGGTTTTGAGTGGCTCGGTTTTCCCATCGCCACCGCCATTCTCACCGTGGTGATTGGCATGCTGTTCGGCGCAACCATCCCGGCTGCGGGTATTTCCGGCGCAGTGCTCGGCATTCTGCTGTGGTATGCCTTTGACCGACTGCTTGACGTCACCTTACCACTCGGCGCCTGGCTGGGTTAACGGAGAAACGATGGATACCTGGATTTATCTTTCTCAGGGTTTCGCGGTGGCAATGACGCCGGAAAACCTGGTCATCGCCTTGATAGGCTGTTTTGTAGGCACCATTGTGGGTTTGCTGCCTGGCCTTGGGCCAATCAACGGCGTGGCGATCCTGCTGCCGCTGGCCTTTGCTTTGCATCTGCCCGCAGAATCCGCGCTGATCCTGCTGGCTACGGTTTACATTGGCTGTGAATATGGCGGGCGCATCTCCTCCATCCTGCTGAATGTTCCCGGCGATGCGGCGGCGATTATGACCGCGCTGGATGGTTACCCGATGGCGCAGCAAGGACGCGGCGGCGTGGCGCTCTCTATCTCGGCGGTCAGCTCTTTCTTTGGTTCGCTTATCGCCATTGGCGGCATCATTCTGTTCGCCCCAGCGTTAGCCCAATGGTCGCTGGCCTTCGGTCCGGCAGAATACTTTGCCTTAATGGTTTTCGCCATTGCCTGTCTCGGCAGCATGATGGCGCAAAATCCGCTGAAATCATTTCTGGCAGCGCTTATCGGTCTCGGACTTGCGACCGTCGGCGTAGACGCCAACACCGGGGTTTATCGCTTTACTTTTGACAGTGTCCATCTCTCCGACGGTGTGCAGTTTATCGTAGTGGTGATTGGGCTGTTCTCTGTCTCTGAAATACTGTTAATGCTGGAACATACCAGCAGTGGCCAGACGCTGGTGCGTAAAACGGGCCGCATGTTGTTCAACGCCAAAGAAGGCGCACAGTGCGTAGGGGCCACCCTGCGTTCATCAGTGATTGGCTTTTTCGTCGGCGTTCTGCCTGGCGCTGGCGCCACCATTGCCAGTGCCATCACCTACATGACCGAGAAAAAGCTCAGCGGCAACAGCGACAGCTTTGGCAAGGGGGATATTCGTGGCGTAGCAGCACCAGAAGCCGCCAACAACGCCTCGGCCTGCGGCTCTTTCATCCCAATGCTGACGCTCGGCGTGCCGGGCTCCGGTACCACGGCGGTGATGATGGGCGCGCTGACGCTGTACAACATCACCCCGGGGCCGGCGATGTTCACTGAACAGCCGGATATCGTCTGGGGGCTGATTGCAGCGCTGCTGATCGCTAACGTAATGCTGCTGGTGATGAACATTCCACTGATCGGTCTGTTTACCCGCATGCTGACCATTCCGCTGTGGTTTTTGGTACCCGCTATTGCGGCAGTCTCCGCGGTAGGTGTGTACGCTGTCCACAGCACTACCTTCGATTTGGTGTTGATGGTCGCCCTCGGCGTGCTGGGCTACATTTTGCGTAAAATGCACTTCCCAATGTCGCCATTGATTCTGGGCTTCGTTCTCGGGGAAATGCTGGAGCAGAACCTGCGCCGGGCGTTGTCTATCAGTAACGGGAGTATGGATATTCTGTGGGCCAGCGGCGTGGCGAAAGTGCTGCTGGTGATGGCGGTACTGGTTATCGTGGTCCCGCCGGTGCTGCGCATGATCCGTAAACGCAACAGCAAACCACAGGTGGATATCAGTTAGTAACGCGCCTTGTCCGGCCTACGATTAATCGCCACTGTAGGCCGGATAAGCGCAGCGCCATCCGGCATTTTCATCTTCAGCGCAAACTTCGCATTCCTTCCAGCAGGTGCTCAACAAACCGTGTCAGCTTGGGCAACGGACGCAAATCCTGTCGCCACAGCAAATGAATCGGTCGCGGCTGTGGCGTAAATCCTTCCAGAATACGAACCAACTTGCCAGTAGCCAGCTCTTCTGCCAACAGCACCTCCGGTTGCAATAACAGCCCAGCCCCCGCTACCGCCGCCATACGCAGGCCATGACCATCGTTACAGCGCAGGATCGCATCGCGTTTCCATCTGACTTCCCCCGTCACGCCAGGCAGTATCCACTCGTTGCGAGCCGTCCACACGGTATGGGACAGACACAGATGATCCACCAGATCCGCGGGCGTCCGGGGGGTGCCATGGCGGGCAAGATATTCTGGCGAAGCACAAATTGCCATACGGTAGGGACACAGGTATTTCGCCACCACGTCAGTCTGATGGATATCGCCAATGCGGATCGCCAGATCAACACCTTCATTAACCAGCTCAACCATCCGGTTGGTTAGATCCAGTTCAATGCGCACCTCTGGCCAGGTCTGTAAAAACGCAGCGGCCAATGGCGAGATCACGCAAGCGCCAAAAGACGTGGGCGCGCTTATGCGCAGCGTCCCTGCTGGTGCCAGCCGCAGACGCTCTACCGAACGTTCGGCTATCGATACCTGCTCCAGCACGCGACGGGCTTCTTCAAAATAGACGCGTCCGGCATCGGTCAGACTCTGGCGACGCGTATTGCGCTCCAGCAGACGCGTGCCGAGCTGCGCTTCCAGTTGGGCGATATATTTTCCCACCATCACCGCAGACATCTCGAGCCTCGTCGCCGCAGAAGTAAAGCTCCCGCTCTCCACCACGGCGACAAACGTTTCCATGCCGCGTAACTTATCCATATTGCAAACCCCTGGTTAGTAATCATCTAACTTTTAGCCAGTTTATCCGATTTCATTTTCATTAAAGAATAGCGGCTCACACTATTGCGGAGGTGGTTATGAAAATCGTCATTATTGGTGCCAGTGGTACAGTGGGTCGCGCAGTCACAGAAACGTTAAGCCGTAAACATGAGGTGATCCGCGTAGGTCGCACGCAGGGGGATTACCAGGTCGATATCACCTCGCAGGAGAGTGTCGAGGCATTGTTCGAAAAAGTCGGTCGGGTAGATGCGATCGTTTCCGCCACCGGCAATCTGTTCTTTGGACCGCTGTCGACAATGACCGACCAGGACTTTAATCAGGGGCTTCAGGATAAACTGTTAGGCCAGATACGTCTGGCCTTAACCGGGCAGCATTTCCTCAATGATGGCGGTTCAATAACGTTAATTAGCGGCATTATCGCCCACGAGCCCATCGCACAAGGCGCAAATGCTGCAACGATCAATGCCGGTTTGGAAGGATTTGTGCGCGCCGCTGCCTGTGAGCTAGAGCGTGGTCAGCGTATTAACTTGATAAGTCCGACCGTGCTGAGTGAATCCGCCGAAGCCTTTGACTGTTTCTTCCCCGGCTTTGAAAGCGTCCCCGCCGTCACGGTCGCCAACGCCTATCGCCGCAGCGTCGAAGGCATCCAGACCGGGCGCATTTATAAAGTGGGTTACTGTTAACCGTTTTTTCTCGCCTCTTACGTCATCAGTAAGAGGCGAGGAGTCGCATATTTCAGGCACCCGTTTCGTTTCTGATCCGCGCATTGATGTATTCCACGGCCTGCGTGACGTCCATAATGCCGTTAATCGCATTCGTCACGCCTTGCCCGATAATAATCTCTGCCTGTCGCAGGTTAAAAGGCTCACCTTTACTTCCCTGAGACTCCCGTATTCCCGTCATGCCTTTTTCATTCAGTAAATTAAACCACGGGTAGAGATTGAGAACATTTTGATCGTGGCATATTCCAGACCAGGCGCTGTTGCCCCCCAATAGAACCAGATGGCGCGAAATTTCATCGGAATAAAGCCAATGAAAAAACTGCTCAACCTGTTTTTTCTTCTTACTGTAGCGAGACATTCCAATAGAGCCACCGCCCAATTGTGGAAGGTGCCCCGGAACGGGAGCATAGCCAATCGTGGGGGCGATAGTCGTATGCGCAACATCGTTAAACAAATTGAGATACATAATCAGCATGGCGAGATTTCCACGCTCAAACTGTTTAACCGCATCACTCCACCACTCGCCAGGGAGATTCACGGCGATAGAAAGCTGGTGCAGATATTCTTCGAGTGCAGCAGCAGCAAGCGAAGCATCAAGTTGTACCGGCTCGCCCTCACGCACCAATCGTCCCCCTAACGCGTAGTAACGCAGCAAGTACTCAGTGGCGATAAGTCCTGAGCTGCCCAACGTCACCGCCGTTCCCATCGGACGCTGTCTGTTTTCTGGCTGATGCAATTGACTAAAGAAAGCGGCAATTTCATCAAATTGTGCGAAATTCTCTGGTAGCGTTAACTCTTTGCCTGTTGATTCATAAAACATCCGTTTAATCGTCGCATCTTCAAACAGATCTCGTCGATAAAACAGAAGCTGCATACTGGCATCAAAGGGAATTGCCCATGCAGTCCCATTCACCTGGCTGAAGTGCTGCTGAATTTGCTCAGAGAAGTTATCCAGCAATAACGGGAGCTCGGGGGAGACCGACTCCAGCGGCAATAATGCTTTTTCTGCAAACCAGGGAAAACATGCCATATCGATTCGCAGTAAATCGTAATAAGGGTGCAGGTGAAGATGAGAGAGAATTTCAAAAACCTCATCATACGGATAAACCGCAAGATTAACCTTAATACCGGTCTGGCGATAAAAGTGAGGTAACAGTTTCTTCAGCGCATCGGTCGAAGGGCTGGGCAAAATTAACATATTCAGCGTCGCCTCCGTCTCATGAGGCGGAGCATATTGTCCATTCCAGGAAAAACCGCAATTCGTCAGAATACGGTGCTTCTCTTTACTTTTGGGTTGGCGAATACATGAAGCAATAGTTGTCCCCAGGCGGGCATAATCCATCTGATAGCTGGTGATTCCATCAAAAGATGCAGGAAGATTATCACTCAGTTGTACTATCGGCGGGCAGGACTGAGAACTCCCAAACCAGGACGCTTGCGTCAACGCACGCGTCTTCTCACTGTCCTGAACAATAAACAGATCGGGTATCGCCCCCCGGAAAAAGTCAAACGCGACGGTGTTAACTTCACTGGCATGCGCAGGTATAACCGTAAGCTTTGTGTGCGGACTTAACTCCCGGCATACCTTCTGTATCGCTTGAGTAAAGCGTGCGCTGTGGGCAAATTCCAGCGGCTCGCAGAAAACACCAATATGACCCGGCTGCTGCGCCAGTGCCCTTCTTGCGGTTTCTTCCCCTGCGGTCACATAGTCAAGGCTAAAATAACAAACTGCACCGGCTGGCTGGCGATACGCAAAAAGCACATTCTCCGGGGAGAGCCTGAGCATATCGTAATAGGGCTGGCTGTTGTCCAGGCAACTCACGGTGACAACAGCCTGGTAAGACTTTGCCGCCAGTGTTTGCAAAATATCCAGTTCCAGATTGGGAAAATCATTAGTCAGGTAAAGATCAACCGGTTCGCTGAGTGAAGGTTGCCAGGCCTGGTGTAATCCCCGATAAAGTTGATAGTAACGCTCCGCATTGATGTCCGGCAGAATCAAGGCCACTCCCTGACTTTTGCTGGCTCTCAATGATTGCGCCTGCGCATTCAACTGATAGCCAACTTCTCGGGCCGCACGTTGAACCGCTTCAATCTTCTCAACGCTTACATTTCCTCTGCCATTGAGCACATTCGAGACAGTCCCATGCGACACACCGGCAATTCTTGCTATGTCTTTGATAGTTGGCATTTTTACATCCTTCCCCTGATGTTTTGATGCTAGCACGGCGCTCATCAGGAAACTATCTCCAGCAAGATAATTTGAACGTTACAATATTAAAAAGTGCATTTTATCAACACACTCATATAACTACCTCTCAACCCCACATAGCACGAAGAAATGAACTAATAATTTCAACACCATGAAATATAAAAATAAATTATTAAATTCTTGAAGAGGATCACTTATGCAACAAAAGATCGTTGTTGCCTTGAAGCTGCAGGATAATAATTGACACGTTCCAATTACGTTTCATTACATTTTCGTTCAAAAAACAACACTCTGTTTTGATCAAGAGGGAAACATGAATATTCATTTTCTGGGAACCGCAGCATCCGAAGGGATACCCAATCCTTTTTGCCGTTGTGAGCACTGTCAGCAAGCCCGTATTCGTAAAGGCAAAGACATACGCACGCACTCCTCAGCGATCATCGACGATGAACTGTTGATTGATGTCGCGCCTGAATTCAGCCAGCAACTGCTGCGAGATGGCCTGGACGCAACAGAGATCAAATCGCTGCTGTTCACGCATACACATCCCGATCATTTCAACGTCGGCGATCTTTTTAGCCGAATGGAAGGGTACGGATTCGAGATTACTCATCCGTTGCACATTTTTGGTAATGACCGTGCGATTAACGGCGCGGCACAAGTGTTACCAGGCTACAGCGCAGAAAGATTTGCTTTTCATTGCCTGGTTCCCTTCGTAACCGTTGAAACCCGCGGATACCGAATCACTCCACTGCTGGCGAACCATGCCAAATGGGAGCTTTGTTATACCTGGTTTATCGAAAAAGATGGTCAGTCAATTTTCTATGGACATGATTCGGGCTGGTTCCCTGAACTCACCTGGCAATGGTTGAAAGGGAAAAAGATCGATTTAACGGTGCTGGAATGTACCTACGGTTTTAATGGTGATAACCGTACAAATAACCACATGAGTCTGGAAACCGTTTTCGCCGCCAGAGACAGGCTTGCAGAACTGGGCTGCCTTGAGAAAAATAGCCAACTCATCGTCTCGCATGTCTCACACAGCGGCGGTCTACTGCACGACGATCTCGTGGCGGCGTGCGACAAAGAGAACATTCTTGTCGCCTGGGATGGGCTTAACCTGAGCATCAACCAATAAGGATATGCAATATGGACCTTAATAAAACACCACGCCTGCTGGTTATGATGTTCATACAATATTTCATGCAGGGCGCCTGGAATATGACCATGGGACTGGTATTAAGTACCTATGGTATGGCGACCATTATTGGCTCATCTTATGCTTTGCTTGGTCTGGCGACCATTCTTTCGCCACTCTTTATTGGCATGGTAGCCGACCGTTTCTTTTCGTCACAAAAAGTCATGGCGATCCTGCATTTAATTAATGCTGGCGTACTGTTGTTTGTTCCACAATTTATTGAGGCGCAAAACACGGGCATGACGTTGACCATGATCTTCCTGGTCGGTCTGCTTTTTTATCCAACAACTGCGCTGGCTAACAGCATCAGTTTCAGCCACATTAACGGGGTGAAATACTTCCCCTTTATTCGTGTATTCGGCACATTTGGCTTTATGGTCATCGGTTTTATTATTGGTGAAATGGGCTATTCTGGAAATACCATCACCTGGTATATTGCGTCAGCCTCCGGTGTCGTGCTCGGCCTTTACTGCTTTACGTTGCCAAACACCCCACCGAAAGCAAAAGGAAGCGTATTTACACTCCGCGATCTGTTATGTCTGGACGCTCTGGCACTCTTCAAGGACCGCAGTTTCTCGGTTTTGATGCTCAGTATTTTTGTCCTGATGATCCCCAAAACAGCTTATTCCGCCTATATCCCGGTCTTTTTAAAAGCGCTTGGATTCGATAACGCCGCGTCAATGATGCAGGTCGGCATCGCCTGTGAAGTCATTTTAATGTTCCTGCTCTCGTTTTTCTTACTGAAAGCCGGCTTCAAAATTACTCTCATGTTGGGCGCCGTTTGCTGGATCATCCGCACACTGTTGTTTGCTCATGCATCACTGGATGCCAACATGATGTTTGTGCTGATCGGTCTGATGTTGCAGGGATTCTGCTGGGACTTTTTCTTTACCGTGGGCGACATTTATGTTGACCGTAAAGCCGCGCCAGAGATTAAAGCACAAGCCCAAAGCTTGCGATTTATCGTCTCCAACGGCGTCGGTTTGCTGTTTGCCTCTACCGTATGCGGTCAAATCTTCAACAGCACCGTGACGGAACAAGGCCCACAGGCGTTACCGCAATGGGAAACATTCTGGCTAGTTTCAGCAGGCGTTGCCGCAGTGGTCAGCGTATTCTTCCTGATATTCTTCCGGGACGATATTTCAAAACGCAAAGCAGACCTCCCATTGAAAAAAGCAAACTCCTGATCGTTAAAGACTCTTTCATTAAGGTAATTGCATGAATAATCTGGCCGCCATCATCAATGAGCAAGGATTGTTGCCTTTAACTACGATCATCAAAATCAGCATTGCATTTATTCTGGGTGGCATTATAGGCCTGGAAAGAGAATCGAAAGGGAAACCGGTTGGCTTCAAAACTTGCGTTATTTTATCCGTAGCCAGCTGTGTGTTAACTGTCGTATCAATACAATCTGCAGAATACTATGCTGAAATTTCGATGAACATCCGTAGCGATCCTATGCGTCTGGCGGCTCAGATTATTAGTGGCGTTGGTTTTCTCGGTGCGGGAGTCATTCTGCACCGACACGACGATGCTATTTCTGGTCTCACTACTGCGGCAATTGTCTGGGCATCTGCTGGAGTGGGAATCACCTGTGGGGCCGGTTTTTATTTTCATGCTTTTTTTGCCACGGCTTTATTTTTATTGGCAATTAAATTAAGCCCGTTCATTATTTTCTTACAGACTAAAAACCAGTTCCCCGGAAAAGTAAAAGTCAGGGTTATTCTTGATGAACGCGATGCGCTCGAAAATCTGATAACCCGCATCCATCAACAGAAAAACATTATTGAAAACATAACGATCAGGGATATTAAGAAGGGTAAAATCGAGGTTAATCTCAAAATCGTAATTCGTAAGAAGATGACCTTGCCTGACTTGTACCACGATCTCACTCATGTTGAACACGTCTGCGCTATTGCTCTTGAACATTAAGATGCTTTATTTCCCTCATTAAAATCAGGTGGTTACCACCTGATATAACCGCTCTATCCCCGTCTTCGCTTTAAATCCCTATTGTTTGCAATGTTAAATATTTGTTGCTTTTGATCACAAATAACAAACAAACAAACTCATTATGTGCGCGTTTTTCAAAAATGTAGATATTTTTAATTTATGGCTACGAAACGAGCTGCGCCATATCTCCCTGACAATCTACTGAGAGGAACGATTTGATGAACGCACTGACTGCCGTAAAACCGAACGCTGAAGATCCAGCCCAGCACTACAGCGGTTTCACGCTGAAACCGTCAGCCCAATCCCCACGCCTGCTGGAGCTGACTTTTTCCGCTGAAACCACTGAGCAATTTCTGCAGGCCGTCGCGCAGTGGCCGGTGCAGGCGCTGGAATACAAATCCTTCTTGCGCTTCAAAGTGGGCAAGATCCTCGACGACCTGTGCGGCAATCAGTTGCAGCCTCTGCTGCTGAAAACGTTGCTCGATCGTGCCGAAGGCGCACTGCTGATCAATGCCGTTGGCGTGGATGATGTGGCGCAGGCAGAAGAGATGGTCAAGCTGGCGACGGCGGTAGCGCATCTAATCGGACGCTCGAATTTTGATGCGATGAGCGGTCAATATTACGCACGTTTTGTGGTGAAAAACGTCGATAACTCAGACAGCTATCTGCGCCAGCCTCACCGAGTGATGGAATTGCACAACGACGGAACCTATCTCGAAGAAATCACCGATTACGTGCTGATGATGAAGATTGACGAGCAGAACATGACCGGCGGTAACTCGCTGCTGCTGCACCTCGACGACTGGGAACATCTGGATCAGTACTTTACCCATCCGCTGGCGCGTCGCCCTATGCGCTTTGCCGCGCCGCCAAGCAAAAACGTGAGCCAGGAAGTGTTCCATCCGGTATTTGACGTTGACCAGCAGGGTCGTCCGGTGATGCGCTACATCGACCAGTTCGTCCAGCCAAAAGACTATGAAGAAGGCGTCTGGCTGAGTGACCTGTCCGACGCGCTGGAAACCAGCAAAAGTATTATTTCCGTACCGGTTTCAGTGGGTAAATTCCTGCTGATCAACAACCTGTTCTGGCTGCACGGTCGCGATCGTTTCACCTCGCATCCTGACCTGCGCCGCGAACTGATGCGCCAACGTGGTTATTTCGCTTACGCGACAAACCACTACCAGACTCATCAGTAAGCGCGAAGGAAAAAAGCGGATGTATGATTTTGTGATTATTGGCGGCGGCATCATCGGTATGTCGACCGCCATGCAGCTGATTGATGTCTATCCGGACGCCAGTATTGCGCTGTTGGAAAAAGAGTCCGGCCCGGCCTGTCACCAGACGGGCCACAACAGCGGCGTCATTCATGCCGGGGTCTATTACACTCCCGGCAGCCTGAAGGCGCAGTTTTGCCTGGCCGGAAATCGCGCCACAAAAGCCTTTTGCGACCAAAACGGCATCCGCTACGACGTCTGCGGAAAAATGCTGGTTGCCACCTCCCCTCTGGAAATGGAGCGCATGCGCGCGCTATGGGATCGCACCGCCGCTAACGGTTTGGAGCGCGAATGGCTGAATGCGCAGGAGCTTCGCGAGCGTGAACCGAATATCACCGGTCTGGGCGGCATTTTTGTTCCGTCGAGCGGGATCGTCAGCTACCGTGAAGTCACCGCCGCGATGGCGAATATTTTCCAGGCCAAAGGCGGTGAGATTATTTACAACGCCGAGGTCAGCGCGCTGAAAGAGCACGCTACGGGCGTGATTGTCCATACCCGTCAGGGCCAGGAATATGAAGGCGCGACGCTGATTAGTTGTTCTGGCCTGATGGCGGACCGACTGGTGAAAATGCTCGGCGTTGAACCTGGCTTTATCATCTGTCCGTTCCGTGGCGAATATTTCCGCCTGGCGCCAGAACATAATCAGATAGTTAACCATCTGATCTACCCCATCCCCGACCCGGCAATGCCGTTTCTCGGTGTTCATCTGACCCGGATGATTGACGGCAGCGTCACGGTCGGCCCAAACGCGGTGCTGGCATTTAAACGTGAAGGCTACCGTAAGCGTGACTTCTCGCTCAGCGATACGCTGGAGATCCTCGGCTCTTCTGGTATTCGCCGCGTGCTGCAAAACAACCTGCGCTCAGGGCTTGGCGAAATGAAGAATTCGCTGTGCAAAAGCGGTTATCTGCGGCTGGTACAAAAGTACTGTCCGAGCCTGATGCTTAAGGATCTGCAACCGTGGCCTGCGGGCGTGCGGGCACAGGCGGTATCACCTGATGGCAAGCTTATCGACGATTTTCTGTTTGTCACCACGCCACGCTCAATTCACACCTGTAACGCGCCTTCTCCGGCGGCAACATCGGCAATCCCTATCGGTGCACATATTGTCAGCAAAGTTCATGCGCTGCTGGAGAACCAGAGTAATCCCGGACGCACGCTGCGTGCGGCACGTAGCGTGGAGACATTACACGCCGCATTTACCCGTTAAACCGATTAAGACAGGAAGCAATCATGCAACTTAACGATCCAACCTTATTTCGCCAGCAGGCATTGATCGACGGCAACTGGCGTGACGCTAACAGCGGCGAGACCATCGCGGTGACCAATCCCGCCAACGGTCAGCAATTGGGTAGCGTACCTAAAATGGGGGCAGATGAAACCCGCGAAGCGATTAACGCTGCTAACCGCGCTCTGCCGGCCTGGCGTGCGCTGACTGCCAAAGAGCGAGCCAATATCCTGCGCCGCTGGTTCAACCTGATGATTGAGCATCAGGACGATCTCGCCCGCCTGATGACCCTGGAACAGGGTAAACCGCTGGCGGAGGCCAAAGGCGAAATCACCTATGCCGCCTCATTTATTGAGTGGTTTGCCGAAGAGGGTAAACGCATCTATGGCGATACAATTCCTGGTCATCAGGCCGATAAGCGTCTGATCGTCATCAAGCAGCCGATCGGCGTTACCGCCGCGATTACGCCGTGGAACTTTCCCTCAGCGATGATCACTCGTAAAGCCGGTCCGGCGCTGGCAGCAGGCTGTACGATGGTGCTTAAACCCGCCAGCCAGACCCCCTACTCCGCACTGGCGCTGGCAGAACTGGCTAATCGCGCCGGGATCCCGGCAGGCGTTTTCAGCGTGGTGACCGGTTCTGCGAGCGCGGTCGGTAACGAACTGACCGGCAACCCGCTGGTGCGCAAACTGTCATTTACCGGCTCAACCGAAATTGGCCGTCAGTTAATGCAGCAGTGCGCCAAAGACATCAAAAAGGTATCGCTGGAACTGGGCGGCAATGCGCCGTTTATCGTCTTTGACGATGCCGATCTTGATAAAGCTGTGGAAGGCGCGCTGGCCTCGAAATTCCGTAACGCCGGGCAAACCTGCGTCTGCGCCAACCGCCTGTACGTGCAGGACGGTGTGTATGAGCGTTTTGCCGAAAAACTCCAGCATGCGGTGTGCAAACTGCATCTCGGCGATGGTCTGCAACCAGAGGTCACCACCGGACCGCTGATCGACGAGAAAGCGGTTGCCAAAGTGCAGGAACACATCGCCGATGCTCTGGATAAAGGCGCGCGCATTATCGCGGGCGGTAAACCTCATGCGCTCGGCGGTAACTTCTTCCAGCCCACCATTCTGGTGGATGTGCCTGACAACGCGAAGGTCGCCAAAGAAGAGACGTTTGGCCCATTGGCTCCGCTGTTTCGTTTTAAAGACGAAGCCGACGTCATCGCTCAGGCCAACGACACCGAGTTTGGTCTGGCCGCCTATTTCTACGCCCGTGATTTAAGCCGCGTCTTCCGCGTTGGCGAAGCGCTGGAGTACGGCATCGTCGGGATTAACACCGGCATTATCTCCAACGAAGTCGCCCCGTTTGGGGGAATCAAAGCCTCCGGTCTTGGCCGTGAAGGATCAAAATACGGCATCGAAGACTACTTAGAAATCAAATATATGTGCATCGGCCTTTAATAAAATAAATACTGGAGAACACCTGATGAGCACCAACAAAGAACTTATGCAACGTCGCAGCAACGCCGTTCCCCGTGGCGTAGGCCAGATCCACCCTATTTTTGCCGAGCGTGCAGAAAACTGTCGGGTCTGGGACGTTGAAGGCCGTGAATTCCTTGACTTTGCTGGCGGTATTGCAGTGTTGAACACCGGTCACCTGCACCCGCAGATCGTCTCTGCGGTAGAAGCGCAGTTGAAAAAGCTGTCCCATACCTGTTTCCAGGTACTGGCCTATGAGCCATACCTGGAGCTGTGCGAAATCATGAATAAGAAAGTGCCGGGTGATTTCGCCAAGAAAACCCTGCTGGTGACCACCGGTTCTGAAGCGGTAGAAAATGCGGTGAAAATCGCCCGCGCCGCCACCAAACGCACCGGCACAATCGCCTTCAGCGGTGCTTACCACGGCCGTACCCACTACACCTTGTCACTGACCGGAAAAGTGAACCCATACTCTGCCGGAATGGGGCTGATGCCGGGCCACGTGTATCGCGCGCTTTATCCTTGCCCACTGCACGGCATCAGTGACGACGATGCTATCGCCAGCATTCACCGCATTTTCAAAAACGATGCCGCGCCAGAAGACGTCGCCGCCATCGTAATTGAACCCGTCCAGGGCGAAGGTGGTTTTTACGCCGCTTCTCCTGCTTTTATGCAACGTCTGCGCGCTATTTGTGACGAACACGGGATCATGCTGATTGCTGATGAAGTACAGAGCGGTGCGGGCCGCACCGGTACGCTGTTTGCCATGGAGCAGATGGGCGTTGCGCCCGATCTCACCACCTTCGCTAAATCCATCGCCGGAGGCTTCCCGCTGGCAGGCGTGACCGGACGCGCCGATGTCATGGACGCTATTCCACCGGGCGGTCTGGGCGGTACCTATGCCGGTAACCCAATTGCCTGTGCCGCTGCGCTGGCGGTACTAAACATTTTCGATCAGGAAAATCTGCTGCAAAAAGCCAACGACCTGGGGCAAACCCTGCGTGAAGGCCTGCTGGCTATCGCGGAAACCCACCGCGAGATTGGCGACGTACGCGGGCTGGGCGCGATGATTGCTATCGAACTGTTCGAAAACGGCGACCACACGAAACCAGACGCCAAACTGACAGCTGAAATTGTCGCTCGTGCCCGCGATAAAGGGCTAATCCTGCTCTCCTGCGGACCTTACTACAACGTGCTGCGCATTCTTGTCCCGCTGACTATTGAAGACGCGCAAATCCGCCAGGGGCTGGACATTATCGCCCAGTGTTTTGCCGAGGCAAAGCAGGGTTAAACCCGTATCAAAACGGGGAGTTTTAAGCCGGATAAGGCGGAGCCGCCATCCGGCAAACAGGGTCAATAACAATAATACGCGTGCCCCGGCGCGGGAATGCCGGGGTGCTCTCCCAAGTGAAATACTTTCGAGAGGTTTAAAGATGGGGCAAGTGTCACAATCACATGATTTAGGGGGCGGGCTGAAATCACGCCACGTCACCATGCTGTCTATTGCCGGGGTAATCGGCGCAAGTCTGTTTGTCGGTTCAAGTGTGGCGATTGCAGAAGCCGGTCCCGCAGTATTATTAGCCTATCTGTTCGCCGGATTGCTGGTGGTGATGATTATGCGCATGCTGGCCGAAATGGCCGTCGCCACACCGGATACCGGTTCTTTTTCCACATACGCCGATAAGGCCATCGGCCCTTGGGCAGGTTACACCATCGGCTGGTTATACTGGTGGTTCTGGGTGTTAGTTATCCCGCTGGAGGCGAATATCGCCGCCATCATTCTTCACTCCTGGGTGCCTGGTATTCCTATCTGGCTGTTTTCTCTGGTTATCACGCTGGCATTAACCGGCAGTAATTTGCTGAGCGTCAAAAATTACGGTGAGTTCGAGTTCTGGCTGGCGCTGTGCAAAGTGATTGCCATTCTGGCGTTTATAACCCTCGGCGCAGCGGCGATTAGCGGTTTCTACCCTTATGCCGATGTCAGCGGGGTTTCGCGCCTGTGGGATGAGGGCGGCTTTATGCCCAACGGTTTTGGCGCCGTGATCAGCGCAATGTTAATCACTATGTTCTCCTTTATGGGCGCAGAGATAGTTACCATCGCCGCCGCCGAATCCGATACCCCGGATAAACATATCGTTCGCGCCACCAACTCGGTTATCTGGCGTATCTCCATCTTCTATCTGTGCTCTATTTTTGTGGTGGTGGCGCTGATCCCGTGGAACATGCCGGGACTGAAAGAAGTCGGTTCTTACCGCTCGGTACTGGAGCTACTGCATATCCCGCACGCGAAACTGATCATGGATTGCGTCATTTTGCTGTCGGTGACTAGCTGTCTCAACTCCGCGCTGTATACGTCCTCGCGTATGCTCTACTCCCTGAGCCGCCGTGGCGATGCCCCCGCCTTTATGGGTAAAACGAACCGCAGTAAAACGCCTTATGTGGCGGTGTTGCTGTCTACCGGTGCCGCATTCCTCACCGTCATCGTCAACTATTACGCCCCGGCCAAGGTGTTTAAATTCCTGATCGACAGTTCCGGTGCCATCGCACTGCTGGTCTATCTGGTCATTGCCGTTTCTCAACTGCGGATGCGCAAAATCCTGCTGGCGCGAGGCGGTGAAATTAAACTGAAAATGTGGCTCTATCCGTGGCTTACCTGGCTGGTCATCGCGTTTATTATCTTTGTGCTGGTGGTCATGCTGTTTCGCCCGGCACAACAGCTGGAAGTTATCTCTACCGGGTTGTTAGCCATAGGAATTATTTGCACCGTGCCCATTATGTCACGCTGGAAAAAACTGCTATCTTGGCAAAAAGCACCATTGCAAAATACGCATTAAACCTGTTCCCGGCGCAGGCCGGGAAATCCTTTCAGGAGTATGACCATGACCGCCATTCCCCAACCGACGGCCATTGATGGATACCGCTGGCTGAAGAACGACATCATCCGCGGTGTGTATCAGCCTGATGAAAAACTGCGTATGAGCCTGCTGACCTCACGCTATGAGCTTGGCGTGGGACCGCTACGCGAAGCGCTTTCGCAGTTAGTTGCCGAGCGGCTGGTGACGGTGGTAAATCAGAAAGGGTATCGGGTTGCCCCGATGTCAGAGCAAGAGTTGCTCGATATTTTTGATGCCCGCGCCAATATGGAAGCCATGCTGGTCGCGCTGGCCATTGAACGCGGCGACGACGCCTGGGAAGCTGAAATTCTGGCGCGCGCGCATATGCTTAGTAAGCTTGAAGCCATTGATGCCAGCGAACAGATGCTCGACGAGTGGGATCAGCGCCATCAGGCGTTTCACTCGGCGATTGTCGCTGGCTGTGGTTCACAATATCTGCTGCAAATGCGCGAACGACTGTTCGATTTGGCGGCGCGCTACCGGTTTATCTGGCTGCGAAAAACGGTGCTGTCGGTGGAGATGCTGGAAGACAAACACGATCAGCACCAAACGTTGACCGAAGCAATTCTGGCACGCGACGCCGCGCGCGCCAGCGAATTAATGCGCCAGCACCTACTGACGCCGATTCCGATTATTCAACAGGCGATGTCCGGTAAATTGCTGACGGAATAAGCCTGAATAATATTACTGCTCCGGAATACGTAAAACCTGCCCAGGATAGATTTTATCCGGACTTTTCAGCATTGGTTTATTCGCTTCAAATATCTGGTTATACAGGTTGGCATTACCGTAAACCTGTTTAGCAATAGCGCTCAGGGTATCTCCTGATTTCACGGTATAAAACTGGCTTTCGCTCGCGGGCGCAGAGGTTTTAACCTGATCATCTACGCTGGCAATACCGGAGATATTACCAATCGCGATCAGAATTTTTTCTTTCGCCTCCTGACTTAATCCATCACCAGAAACAGTGGCTTTGCCTTCGTTAATTTGCACGTCCACTTTATCCGCATCAGGGATGCCAGTTTTGTTCAGGTGTTCCTGCACTTTTTTTGCCAGATCGGCTGTGTCATGGTTTCCAGTGACCGCATCCCACAGTTTTTCACCCGCATCTTTTACAAAATTGAAGAGTCCCATATCCACCTCGGTAATTAACAATTAACACCCAAAAGTGTAGCAGAGGAGAAAGGGGGCCAAAGAAAACGGCGCCAAAGCGCCGTAGTTGAAAGGAATTAATTACGCGTCTGTATCCAGAAGGCATGGATCAAACCAGGGATGTAGCCCAGCAGCGTCAGAACGATATTGAGGATAAATGCCCAGCCGAACCCCTTCCCCAGCAGCACGCCAAGCGGGGGCAGAATAATAGTAAAAACGATTCTCCAGAAACCCATACACACTCCCTACAAGCAAAAAATTAATCATTGTTTAAAAAGAGATTTTATCTCTAAGAGTAGCCATTCTACCCAACTCCGCCAGCATTCCGCGGCTGTTTTACCCTCCTTTACGCTCTTTACGCTGGCGTACGTTGGCTGTTTATTTTAGAATATACTTAATTTAGATTATGCTTAAATACATATGACTGAACTTGAACAACTCCAGGCCAGCGCTGAACAAGCTGCCGCCCTGCTAAAAGCGATGAGTAACCCGAAACGGTTGCTGATTTTGTGCATGCTCTGCGGTTCACCCGGTACCAACGCAGGCGAGTTAGCCCGTGTTACCGGCCTTAGCCCTTCCGCCACTTCCCAGCATCTGGCGCGTATGCGTGAAGAAGGTCTGATAGAAAGCCAGCGCGATGCCCAGCGCATCCTCTACTCCATTAAAAATGCGGCCGTGAATTCGCTGATCGCCACATTAAAAACACTGTATTGCCCATAAGGAGCCATCATGACTATTGGGACGATTTCCCCGCGCGAGGCGCAGACACTGGTCGCGCAAGGTGCAAAACTGATTGATATCCGCGACGCTGACGAGTATCTGCACGAGCATATTCCTGAGGCTCATCTGGCGCCGTTGCCCGCGCTTGAGCAGGGATCGCTGCCTGCGAATTTACGCGCCGAGCAGGTGATTTTTCACTGCCAGTCAGGCAAACGTACACAAAATGCGGCAACAAAACTGAGCGCCATTGCTGCGCCCGCGCAGGTCTGGCTGCTGGAAGGTGGAATTGACGGCTGGAAAGCCGCAGGGTTGCCGGTGACGAAAGACAGTTCACAACCGTTACCGCTGATGCGTCAGGTGCAGATAGCCGCAGGTAGCCTTGCCTTACTCGGTGTTATTCTGGGTTACACCGTCAGCAGTGCTTTCTTCCTGCTGAGCGGTTTTGTCGGGGCCGGGCTGATTCTCGCTGGCGTGACCGGCTTTTGCGGCATGGCGCGTCTGCTGGACAAAATGCCCTGGAACCGACGTACTCATTAAGCGGTAATCATTGAAACAGCACTGTACCCGCCGGTTGACGTGATCTATGGTGAGTTCTGCGATAAATGATAAATAAAGGAGCGCAACAATATGTTTAAACCTGGCGATCTGGTTCAACCGCGTATGGGCGGTCCAAAACTGAAGGTTGTTGAAGTCAATGACGATCAAATTGTGGCGGTACAAGCCAGTAATGAAAACGGTGATAAATTCACGCTGAAAGCAGCTGATGTCACGCGATATACCGAAGAGGGTGATTTCGGCGTTTGCTGAAAATAAGCGGTGAGGATCTCCTCACCGCCTTCGTAATTAGATCAGAAAGTCATCAAGAGATTTACCGGTAGCCAGCGCCTGGGCAATTGGCTTCGGTGTGCGACCTTGCCCAGTCCATGTTTTCGTTTCACCATTGAGATCGATAAAACGATATTTCGCCGGGCGCGGTTGGCGTTTTTTAACTGAACGTGTCGTAGCAGGTGTTATGCTCAGCAGCTCCTCCGGGCTGATCCCGTCTGCCTGCATCTGCGCCAGCAAGGCATTAATTTTTGCCTGCTGTTCTGCGCGTTGGCGCTGTAGCTGTTCTTCTTCATCGCGCCGTTCTTTGGTCACTACCCTGAATTTTTCAAGCATATCTTCCAGTACATCGACGGAAAATTCACGAGCCATTGCACGCAGCGAGCGGATATTATTTAAGTTTTTTAACATTGAACTCATATTAACAAAACCTCTTTAACGTAAAACATAAAATGGTATTACGCTAAATATTGTATGCAACTGATTATTATATTTCCAGTCTAATTTATTCGCAGGTCATTAAACAAATAGCCAACTCTGATATTTATAGCATCCATTCTGCTATCGCTCAGACAATATATTCTATGACCCTGATTGCAGCTTTGAATATACCTGCAAGGTATCTCAGTGCGTCACTTAAGAAACAGGCCATAGCATCGCGTGGAACCAACGAGTATACATATTGCACATCAGTCAACATTCAGAAAAGGAGCGCAAAAAATTCAGAAAAACAAGCAAAAATAACTCTTTGATCTAAAAGAATTTTAATTAACACAGCAACGAAAACACCAAAACGAACAAAAAACAAACCATTACAGAGCATTTTATCGACAAAAAGACAATAAATAAAAATTTTAAGCTAGTTGCTAGTTATTATCCAGGCAGATATCCTATTAAAACGCGAAAGCAGCAAGACAAATCACTAGTAGTTAAGGTATTCAAAACCTTTTTCCCCCTTTTTACAAGGAGCATTAACATGTTCTCTCCGCAGTCACGCTTGCGTCATGCAGTAGCAGACACGTTCGCGATGGTTGTTTATTGTTCTGTCGTGAACATGTTGATCGAAATATTCCTTTCTGGAATGAGCTTCGAACAGTCGCTGTATTCCAGATTAGTCGCTATCCCTGTCAACATACTGATCGCGTGGCCATACGGCATGTACCGTGATTTGTTCATGCGCGCGGCGCGTAAAGCCACGCAGGCAGGATGGGCAAAAAATCTGGCGGATGTGCTGGCTTATGTCACCTTCCAGTCGCCGGTGTATGTGATTATTCTGCTGACGGTTGGCGCAGACTGGCACCAGATTACGGCTGCAGTAAGTTCGAACATTGTGGTATCAATGCTGATGGGCGCTGTCTATGGCTACTTTCTTGATTATTGCCGCCGCTTGTTTAAGGTCAGCAGCTATCATCAGGCTAAAGCCTGACACGCTTCTTCGCGACTGGCACTGCCAGTCGCGTTATTAGTTAGAATTAACGTCGCCAAACAACCCACTCAGATAACGCTCCAGCGCAATTCGCGAGCTAAAGCCGTGCGGAATACCATAATGTTCGTGTGTCTCACCGGCTAAATACAGTGGGAATTGCTGATAATGATCGCAGGTTTTAATATCCGTCGCCGGTTCTGCCAACGAAGAGCTGCGCTCTTTTAGCGTGGGATGGATAATTAATGCGGTACGTCCCATGCGTGCTTCACGGTTAACGTACACATAATTTTCGCCACGACGATAGCCGTACGTTTTCTGCGTCACTACATCAACGGTAAAGCCCACTTTTTCAAGTACGCGCGCCACCTCATCAGGTCGTAAATACATATTATTTTCCTCGTTATCTTTTACTGCGGGCTTACCTTACCTGATTCAGCATTAGCAACGCTTTCAGAAAAGTCCATAAACGGGTGGCGATGGTGGGACGCATATCGTAAGAACCTTATATACCCTAAATAATTCGAGTTGCAGGAAGGCGGCAAGGGAGCGAATCCCCAGGAGCTTACTAAAGTAAGTGACTGGGGTGAACGAACGCAGCCAACGCACATACAACTTGAAGTATGACGGGTATAGATTTATGTCAGCGCCATCCGCAGTTGGTACGCCGCCTGTTGCGCCATTTCCGCCGAGCTGATATTGGTAAATGACAGCAATATTCCCCCCTTTCCTTCTGACGTTATTCGCCAGCGGCTTAACGCCTGAACAGCTAACCCGGCCTGATTCGCTTTGCGCACCAGCGCAATATCATCTCCGTCCACACTCATCACCAGTTGAATCCCACCTTCCTGAGGAATGACGCTAAATCCTTGTTCGGTCAGGGCGTTTTCCATCCATTGTCGTCGTTCGGCATAATGTTGTCGCATACGTTTTAAGTGTCGCCAGAAGTGGCCGTCTCGCATAAAATCCGCCAGCGTTTGCTGCCATAGAACCGGAACGCTACAGGCCGTTAGCGCCGCTTGTTGGCGAAAGTGTTCAACCTGGGTCAGGGGCACCACCAGCCATGCCGTACGCAAAGCCGGAAACATCGATTTGCTGAACGTTCCGGCATAAATCACCCGCTGGGGCGCATCCAGACTTTTTAGCGGCGGCAACGGCTTACCGTGGTAACGAAATTCACTGTCATAATCATCTTCGATTACCCACGCCTGCGCACGAGTCGCCCACTCCAGCAACTGGTGGCGACGGTCTAAAGACAGTGCTACCCCCAGTGGGCTTTGATGTGCGGGAGTAAGCAGTACAAAACGCGCCTGCGGGTAGTCGCGGATCCCGGCGCTGACATCCAGACCATCGGCATCCACCGCTACCGGCTTCAACTCAATGCGTTCTTGAGCCACCACAGGCCGAATCAGCGGAAAGCCGGGATCTTCGACCCACATTCCCTCTCCGGGATGCGCCAGAGCGCGCAGGATTAACGTCATTGATGCCGCATAGCCTGAAGTGATAAAAATCTGCTCTGGCTGGCATTCAATGCTGCGTGAGACCCGCAGGTAATCCACAATCGCCTGACGTAACGCCCGCTCGCCACACACATCGCCCACCGCCAGATCAAAACGCGTTTGGGTGCGTAAACGCCGTCCCATCACCCGCGCCCAGACTTCGCGCGGAAAAAGATCGAGTGCGGGTAATCCCATCTGAAAAGTTTGCGGTCTGGGATTTTCTCCGGCAAAGATGGCAGGAGAAACAGGTGCCCTTTCTGGTCGCAGTTGCTCACTGACAAACGTTCCTGCCTGTCCACGCCGCGCGAGCCAGCCCTGCGCCACCAGCTCTGCATAGGCATTTTCCACCGTCGAGCGTGATACTCCCAGCTCCTGGGCCCAGGTCCGACTGGAGGGCAATCTGGTACCGGGCTTGAGTTCACCTTTCTCAATTGCGTTTTTTAACTGACGGGCGATTTGCTGATAGCGCGGCATTTATGGTCTGCTTTTTTTGCAAAAATATGGCTCTCTGTAGCAGTCCATTATAGTGCTACATTGCGGGTCATCCAAACGAGGAGAAATACCATGACCATGTTACGCCAGCCCTATTATGAACTCAGCCCTGAAATCTATAACGCTCTGGTTCAGGCAAGCAAAGCGCTGGAGAACTGCGCGCTGGAACCTACGCTGACGGAACTGATTTACCTGCGGGTCTCGCAAATCAACGGCTGCGCCTTTTGTCTGGAAATGCACAGTAAAGCACTGCGCAAATCCGGAGTTGCGCAGGCCAAACTGGATGCGCTGGCAGGCTGGCGGGTGAGTCACCACTTCAGCAAGCAGGAACGTGCGGCGCTGGCGTGGGCCGAATCGGTCACTCAAATTGCCACTAGTCACGCCGAAGATGACGTTTATCTGCCGCTGCTCGACCATTTCAGCGCGAAAGAGATTAGCGACCTGACATTCGCCATTAGCCTGATGAACTGCTTTAACCGCCTGGCGGTGGGGATGCGCATGTGATTCTGCGCTTCCGGATGGCGGCATAAACGCCTTATCCGGCCTGGGAAGTGCTTTCCTGTAGGCCGGATTAGACGCGACGCGCGCCATCCGGCAACCTGCGATGGTACATATCACTTCCCCTGCCATGCCCATAACCCAGCCCATCATCAATCTAAAATTCCCATATCTTGTATGGTTGAATCTTTTTAAAACTACATCTAGTATCTTTCCTATCAGGACACACACAACCCGACGCCCTCTATCGCGCCGATCTTTTATTTTTAAATGGAAATACGAATCATGCGTATTATTATTTACACTCGCAATAACTGTGTTCAGTGCCATGCCACCAAACGGGCAATGGAAAGCCGTGGTTTTGACTTTGAGATGGTAAACGTCGATTTACAGCCCGATTTGGCTGATAACCTGCGCGATCAAGGGTTTCGCCAGTTACCGGTCGTAGTCGCGGGTGAAACCAGTTGGTCAGGGTTTCGCCCGGACATGATCAACCGTCTGCATCCGGAACACCGTGTGGTCAGCGCATGAGTCAGCTCGTCTACTTCTCCAGCAGCTCCGAAAATACGCACCGCTTTATGCAGCGTCTGGGGCTGCCTGCCATCCGCATTCCGCTTAACGAACGCGAGCCGATCCGGGTAGACGAACCTTACATATTAATCGTGCCGTCCTACGGCGGCGGCGGCACTGCTGGCGCGGTCCCAAGACAGGTGATCCGCTTTTTAAACGATACGCACAACCGGGCGTTAATCCGTGGAGTGATCGCCTCCGGCAATCGTAATTTCGGTGACGCCTACGGTCGCGCGGGTGATGTCATCTCACAAAAATGCGGCGTGCCGTGGCTCTATCGCTTTGAGCTGATGGGCACCCAAAGCGATATCGACAACGTTCGAAAAGGAGTGAGCGAATTTTGGCAACGACAACCGCAGAACGTGTAATGCAGCCAACGCTGGATTATCACGCCCTGAACGCCATGCTGAATCTGTATGATAAAGCCGGGCACATTCAGTTCGATAAAGACCATCAGGCGGTGGAGGCTTTCTTTGCCGCACACGTCCGCCCCAACTCGGTGGCGTTTGCCAGCCAGCAGGAGCGCCTGGAAACGTTGGTGGATGAAGGCTATTACGATGCCAGCGTGTTAGCCCGCTACGATCGCGCGTTCGTGCTGAAGCTATTCACCTACGCCCACGCCAGCGGATTCCGTTTCCAGACGTTCCTCGGCGCATGGAAGTTCTACACCAGCTATACGTTGAAAACGTTCGACGGTAAGCGCTATCTCGAAGACTTTGAGGATCGGGTAACGATGGTGGCACTCACGCTGGCGCAGGGCGATGAAGCACTCGCGACGCAACTGACCGATGAAATGCTCTCCGGGCGCTTTCAGCCCGCCACGCCAACCTTTTTAAACTGCGGTAAACAGCAACGCGGCGAGCTGGTCTCCTGCTTCCTGTTGCGTATTGAAGACAACATGGAGTCTATTGGTCGGGCGGTCAACTCCGCACTTCAGCTCTCCAAACGCGGCGGCGGCGTGGCATTTTTGCTCTCCAACCTGCGCGAGGCAGGTGCGCCCATTAAACGCATTGAGAACCAGTCCTCTGGGGTGATCCCGGTAATGAAAATGCTGGAAGATGCGTTTTCTTATGCGAATCAACTCGGGGCACGTCAGGGCGCAGGCGCGGTGTATCTGCACGCACACCATCCGGATATTTTACGTTTTCTCGATACTAAGCGCGAAAACGCCGACGAGAAAATCCGTATCAAAACGCTCTCGCTTGGCGTGGTGATCCCGGATGTTACCTTTCGACTGGCGAAAGAAAATGCCCGGATGGCGCTGTTCTCACCTTATGACGTGGAACGGATTTACGGCAAACCGTTCGGTGATATCGCCGTGAGTGAGCGGTATGACGAATTGGTGGCCGACGAACGCGTGCGCAAAAAATACATTAACGCCCGCGAATTCTTCCAGCGGCTGGCCGAGATCCAGTTTGAGTCTGGTTATCCCTACATCATGTTTGAAGATACGGTGAATCGCGCCAATCCGATTGCCGGTCGGATCAATATGAGCAACCTGTGCTCGGAGATTTTGCAGGTTAACAGTGCCTCCACCTACGATGAAAATCTCAATTACGCGCAGATCGGGCACGATATCTCCTGCAATCTCGGCTCCTTGAACATTGCCCATACCATGGATTCACCCGATTTTGGTCGTACCGTGGAAACGGCGGTTCGCGGCTTAACCGCCGTTTCGGACATGAGCCACATCCGCAGCGTGCCTTCGATCGACGCCGGGAACAGCGCGTCGCACGCGATTGGTCTTGGGCAGATGAATCTGCACGGGTATCTGGCGCGGGAAGGGATCGCCTACGGCTCGCCGGAAGGGCTGGATTTCACCAATCTCTATTTCTACACCATCACATGGCATGCGCTGAATACGTCAATGAAGATCGCTCGCGAGCGGGGTCAAACCTTTGCCGGATTCAAACAGTCACGCTACGCCAGCGGCGAGTATTTTAACCAGTATCTGCAGGGCGACTGGCAGCCAAAAACCGACAAGGTCCGCACACTGTTTGCCGCCAGCGGCATTACGCTGCCGACGCGCGAGATGTGGGCGCAACTGCGTGAAGATGTGATGCGCTACGGTATTTATAACCAGAATTTACAGGCGGTTCCGCCCACCGGTTCTATCTCCTACATCAACCATGCCACGTCAAGCATTCACCCGATCGTGTCGAAAGTGGAGATTCGCAAAGAGGGCAAAACCGGGCGCGTTTACTACCCTGCCCCGTTTATGACCAATGAGAATCTAGCCTTGTATCAGGATGCCTACGAGATCGGTCCACAAAAAATCATTGATACTTACGCTGAAGCAACGCGGCATGTCGACCAAGGGCTTTCACTGACGCTCTTTTTCCCCGATACCGCCACCACGCGCGATATCAACAAAGCGCAGATTTACGCCTGGCGTAAGGGCATCAAATCCCTGTACTACATCCGACTACGCCAGCTGGCGCTGGAAGGCACCGAAATCGAAGGCTGCGTGTCATGCGCGCTGTAAGGAGGAGAAAATGACATTATCCCGCGTGAGCGCCATCAACTGGAACAAGATTGAGGATGATAAAGATCTTGAGGTATGGAACCGTCTGACCAGTAACTTCTGGCTCCCGGAAAAGGTTCCGCTCTCCAATGACATTCCGGCCTGGCAAACGTTGAACGCAGCCGAACAGCAGCTAACAATCCGCGTTTTTACCGGGCTGACGCTGCTCGACACCATTCAGAATGTTGCCGGAGCACCAGCGTTAATGACTGATTCGTTAACGCCGCATGAAGAGGCGGTGCTGTCGAATATCAGCTTTATGGAGGCGGTGCACGCCCGTTCCTATAGCTCTATTTTCTCCACCCTTTGCCAGACCAAAGATGTGGATGCAGCTTACGCCTGGAGTGAAGAAAATACCCCACTCCAGCGCAAGGCGCAGATCGTTTTGGCACATTACGCCAGCGACGAACCGTTGAAGAAAAAAATAGCCAGCGTGTTTCTGGAATCCTTCCTGTTCTATTCTGGCTTCTGGTTACCGATGTATTTCTCCAGTCGCGGTAAACTGACCAATACCGCCGATCTCATTCGTCTGATCATTCGTGATGAAGCGGTTCATGGGTATTACATTGGTTATAAATATCAAAAAGGTCTGGAGCATATTTCCGAATCAGCACGCGACGAGTTAAAGCATTTTGCCTTTGACCTATTGATGGAATTGTATGATAACGAAGCGCGTTATACGGAAGAATTGTATGCAGAGACCGGCTGGGTGGATGACGTCAAAGCCTTCCTTTGTTACAACGCCAATAAGGCATTAATGAATTTGGGATATGAGGCGCTATTCCCGCCTGAAATGGCGGACGTCAACCCGGCAATCCTTGCCGCGCTGTCGCCCAACGCTGACGAAAACCACGATTTCTTCTCGGGTTCTGGCTCATCCTATGTGATGGGAAAAGCGGTCGAAACCGAAGATGACGACTGGAATTTCTAGCAATCATTTCTACGGGAAATACCGTACATTTTTCGCGGAAATATTTTAACAGGATCACACTTTTGTCGTGCAAATATAATTGTGTGATCTACACTCAATATCAGCCGCATTATTCGCCTGCATTCCAGCAATTCAGGCGACTTTTCATTGCCATTTACAAAAAATATTAAGCCGCTCACATTCGCGCTCAGCCCTTATATCACGGGAAGTCCCGCCACCTGGCCTTTGGCAATATTCATGCCACAACCAAATTCAGGGTTGTCTCAGATTCTCAGTATGTTAGGGTAGAAAAAGGTCACTATTTCCATCAGGTAATATATCGATATAAACAAATAACAGGAATCATTCTATTGCATGGCAATTAAATTAGAAGTTAAAAATCTCTATAAGATATTTGGAGAGCATCCGCAGAGAGCCTTCAAATATATTGAAAAAGGACTTTCAAAAGAGCAGATTCTGGATAAAACGGGGCTATCGCTTGGCGTTAAGAACGCCAGTCTGGCCATTGAAGAAGGCGAGATATTTGTCATCATGGGATTATCCGGTTCGGGTAAATCCACAATGGTACGCCTTCTCAATCGCCTGATTGAACCCACCCGCGGGCAGGTATTGATTGACGGCGTAGACATCGCCCGGATATCCGATGCTGAGCTTCGCGAGGTGCGCAGAAAAAAGATTGCGATGGTGTTCCAGTCCTTTGCCCTGATGCCGCACATGACGGTGCTGGACAATACGGCATTCGGCATGGAATTAGCCGGTGTTGGTGCGGATGAACGTCGTGAAAAAGCGTTAGATGCGCTACGTCAGGTTGGTCTGGAGAATTATGCTCACGGATACCCGGATGAACTTTCCGGGGGTATGCGCCAGCGTGTAGGCCTCGCCCGCGCATTAGCCATTAATCCTGACATCTTATTAATGGATGAGGCCTTCTCAGCCCTCGATCCATTAATTCGTACTGAGATGCAGGATGAACTGGTAAAACTACAGGCGAAGCATCAACGCACCGTGGTCTTTATATCGCATGATCTCGACGAAGCTATGCGTATTGGCGACAGAATTGCCATTATGCAAAACGGTGAAGTGGTCCAGGTCGGCACGCCGGATGAAATCCTGAATAATCCAGCCAATGATTATGTACGCACCTTCTTCCGCGGCGTTGATATTAGCCAGGTCTTCAGTGCGAAAGATATTTCACGCCGTAGCCCCGAAGGTTTAATTCGTAAAACGCCCGGGGTGGGCCCACGTTCGGCGCTGCAATTATTGCAGGACAAAGATCGCGAATATGGTTACGTGATCGAACGCGGCAATAAATTCGTTGGCGTTGTTTCAATCGACTCCTTAAAAACAGCGTTAAGTCAGGCGCAAGGTATTGAAGCGGCATTGATCGATGAGCCGTTAGCCGTAGATGCACAAACTCCTCTCAGCGAGTTGCTTTCTCATGTCGGCCAGGCCCCGTGCGCGGTGCCGGTTGTTGATGAGGAACAGCAGTATGTGGGCGTCATTTCAAAACGCATGCTGTTACAGGCTTTAGATCGTGAGGGGGTAAACAATGGCTGATCAAACTAATCCGTGGGATACCACACCAGTGGCCGACAGCGCCGCACAAACTGCCGATGCCTGGAGCACGCCATCCGGTGCGCCCACTGATGGCGGTGGCGCGGACTGGCTGACCAGCGCCCCCGCGCCGGCACCAGAGCATTTCAATATTATGGATCCGTTCCATAAAACGCTGATCCCACTGGACAGCTGGGTCACAGAGGGGATCGACTGGGTCGTTACCCATTTCCGTCCGGTCTTCCAGGGCATTCGTGTCCCGGTGGATTACATTCTCAACGGTTTTCAACAGCTGCTGTTAGGTATGCCAGCCCCGGTGGCGATTATCCTGTTCGCGCTAATTGCCTGGCAGATTTCCGGTGTTGGGATGGGCGTTGCTACGCTGATTTCCTTGATTGCCATCGGTGCCATCGGCGCGTGGTCGCAGGCCATGATAACTCTGGCGCTGGTGTTGACCGCGTTGCTGTTCTGCGTGGTGATCGGTCTGCCGATGGGGATCTGGTTGGCGCGCAGTCCACGGGCAGCAAAAATTGTTCGCCCGCTGCTGGACGCCATGCAAACCACACCCGCGTTTGTCTATCTGGTGCCGATTGTCATGTTGTTCGGTATTGGTAACGTCCCGGGCGTAGTGGTGACGATTATCTTCGCCCTGCCGCCAATCGTACGTCTGACTATTCTGGGGATTAACCAGGTGCCAGCCGATCTGATTGAAGCCTCGCGTTCGTTTGGTGCCAGCCCGCGCCAGATGCTGTTTAAAGTGCAGCTCCCGCTGGCAATGCCCACCATTATGGCTGGGGTTAACCAGACGCTGATGCTGGCGCTCTCAATGGTCGTCATCGCGTCGATGATTGCCGTGGGCGGGCTGGGTCAGATGGTTCTGCGCGGAATTGGTCGTCTGGATATGGGGCTTGCCACCGTCGGCGGAGTTGGGATTGTGATCCTCGCCATCATTCTGGATCGCCTGACACAGGCCGTTGGTCGCGATTCGCGTAGCCGTGGCAACCGTCGCTGGTACACCACTGGTCCCGTTGGGCTTATCACTCGCCCTTTCACGAAGTAATTCACCCGTTGCCCGGTGGCGCATTGCTTACCGGGCCTACACGTCCCTCCAATAATTAAGGAACAACGATGCGACAGAAAGCAATTATTGCCACAGCGTTTGCCACCCTTGTCTCCACCAGCACTTTCGCTGCCGACCTGCCGGGCAAAGGCATTACCGTACAGCCAATCCAGAGCACTATCTCTGAAGAATCCTTCCAGACGCAGTTAGTCGCTCGTGCGCTGGAGAAACTGGGTTACACCGTTAACAAAACCAGCGAAGTTGACTACAACGTCGGCTATACCTCCATTGCCTCTGGCGATGCAACTTTTACCGCCGTGAACTGGCAGCCGCTGCATGATGATATGTACGCCGCGGCGGGCGGAGACAAAAAGTTTTATCGCGAGGGGGTATTCGTTACGGGTGCCGCACAGGGTTATCTGATCGACAAAAAAACCGCTGAGCAGTACAAAATCACCAATATCGCCCAGTTAAAAGATCCGAAGATCGCCAAAATCTTTGACACCAACGGTGACGGAAAAGCCGATATGATGGGCTGTTCACCGGGCTGGGGTTGTGAAGCAGTAATCAACCACCAGAACAAAGCTTTCGATTTGGAAAAAACCGTCGAGGTCAGCCACGGTAACTATGCAGCGATGATGGCTGACACCATTACCCGCTTCAAAGAAGGTAAACCCATTCTTTACTACACCTGGACACCGTACTGGGTCAGCGACGTAATGAAGCCGGGTAAAGATGTGGTCTGGCTGCAGGTGCCGTTCTCTTCCCTGCCTGGCGAGCAGAAAGATATTGATACCAAGCTGCCAAACGGCGCCAACTACGGCTTCCCGGTGAACACAATGCATATTGTCGCCAATAAAGCCTGGGCGGAGAAAAACCCGGCTGCGGCGAAACTGTTTGCCATCATGAAGCTGCCGCTGGCGGATATCAACGCGCAAAACGCAATGATGCACGACGGGAAAGCGTCTGAAGCCGACGTGCAGGGTCACGTTGACGGCTGGATCAAAGCCCACCAGCAGCAGTTTGACGGCTGGGTGAACGAAGCGCTGGCCGCGCAGAAATAACCCACTCGCAGGCCTGATGAGCGTAGCGTCATCAGGCACAATAACCATACCAATGCCGGATGGTGGCGCGATGCGCCTTATCCGGCCTATCCACCCTCCTCCAATCGCACAATCCATCACTCAACAAATCAGCAACATTTAATCACTTCCGTTATGATTGTTTTCTGCAATCCATTATTCAGTTGAAAACCATGACGAAAACAACTCAGGGACTTAGCCCTTCGCTAATCCTGTTAATGTCTATCGCCACCGGCCTCGCCGTCGCCAGTAACTATTATGCGCAGCCGCTGCTCGACACCATCGCGCGCAACTTTTCGCTCTCTGCCAGTACCGCAGGGTTTATCGTCACCGCGGCCCAGCTCGGCTACGCCGCCGGCCTGCTGTTCTTAGTGCCGCTCGGCGATATGTTTGAACGCCGGATGCTGATTGTCTCCATGACGCTGTTAGCGGCTGGTGGCATGCTGATCACCGCCAGCAGCCAGTCGCTGGGTATGCTGATCCTCGGTACTGCCCTGACCGGGCTGTTCTCGGTAGTGGCACAGATTTTGGTTCCGCTGGCGGCAACGCTTGCCACACCGGACAAGCGCGGTAAAGTTGTTGGGACGATTATGAGCGGCCTGCTGCTAGGTATTCTACTGGCGCGCACCGTGGCGGGATTATTGGCGAATCTTGGCGGCTGGCGCACCGTATTTTGGGTCGCATCAGTATTAATGGCGCTGATGGCGGTTGCACTGTGGCGCGGCCTGCCGAAGATGAAATCCGATACCCATCTCAACTATCCGCAGCTGTTAGGCTCCGTATTCAGCCTGTTTATTCACGATAAATTGCTGCGTACCCGCGCGATGCTGGGCTGCCTGACTTTTGCCAATTTCAGTATTCTGTGGACCTCGATGGCGTTTTTGCTCGCCGCGCCGCCGTTTAACTATTCGGAAGGAATGATTGGTCTGTTCGGTCTGGCGGGTGCCGCAGGGGCGTTAGGCGCACGTCCGGCGGGCGGTTTTGCCGATAAAGGTAAATCCCACCTGACCACAACCATGGGGCTGCTGTTACTACTGCTCTCCTGGCTTGCTATTTGGTTTGGGCATGCTTCAGTCCCCATGCTGATTATCGGTATTCTGGTGTTGGACCTCACCGTTCAGGGAGTGCACATCACCAACCAGACGGTTATCTATCGCATTCATCCTGACGCGCGTAATCGCCTGACAGCCGGATACATGACCAGCTATTTTATTGGCGGAGCGGCAGGTTCGCTGA
Organism: Citrobacter sp. Cf125; assembly: GCF_030333935.1. Taxonomy (NCBI): domain Bacteria; kingdom Pseudomonadati; phylum Pseudomonadota; class Gammaproteobacteria; order Enterobacterales; family Enterobacteriaceae; genus Citrobacter; species Citrobacter sp. Cf125. The sequence continues at coordinate 142,244 of NZ_JAOWEY010000023.1, forward strand.
TTTCAGCCTCTGCCTGGCAGCATGCCGGGTGGGCTGGCGTTTGTCTGGCAGGTACGACCGTTGCCATACTCAACCTGTTGGTCTGGTGGCGAGGTTTTCACCGTCAGGAAGCCGTAAATTAAGCGTATAACGCATGTTTACCGCTGATTGGGCTCCACAGGGTGTTAAGGAGCCCATCAGTCTGCTAAGGTTATAACTCATTGAACCAAGTTATATTAATTTCGGTAATGAAACCTATAACCCTATGGAAAGCCCTGTACCCCAGTCTGAATCCAGTTCGGCAACGTTAACGGAAGGATTCAAAGACAGCCTGCCAATTGTTATCAGCTATATTCCGGTCGCTTTTGCATTTGGTCTCAATGCCACTCGCCTTGGCTTTACGCCGGTTGAAAGCGTCTTTTTCTCCTGCATTATCTATGCGGGAGCCAGCCAGTTTGTCATTACCACCATGCTCGCCGCAGGCAGTTCGCTGTGGGTCGCCGCGCTGACCGTCATGGCCATGGATGTCCGTCATGTTTTGTACGGCCCTTCCCTGCGTAGTCGGATCGCCCAGCGACTGAGTAAACCCAAAAGCGCGCTGTGGGCTTTTGGCCTTACCGATGAAGTCTTTGCCGCTGCAACGGCGAAACTGGTACGGGATAACCGGCGCTGGAGTGAAAACTGGATGATCGGCATTGCGCTATGCTCCTGGGCCTCTTGGGTGTTTGGTACGGTGCTCGGCGCGTTTTCCGGCAGTGGTTTACTCAAAGATTACCCGGCGGTTGAAGCGGCACTGGGCTTCATGCTCCCGGCGCTGTTTATGAGCTTCCTGCTCGCGTCATTCCAACGAAAACAGGCGCTCTGCGTGACTGCGGCCCTGGCCGGGGCGCTGGCTGGCGTCATGCTGTTTTCCATCCCTGCCGCTATCCTTGCAGGTATTGTCTGTGGATGCCTGACGGCGCTCATCCAGTCATTTTGGCAAGGAGGTCCTGATGAGCTATGAAGTTCTGCTACTTGGCCTGTTGGTCGGCTGCGTAAATTACTGTTTTCGCTATTTGCCGCTCCGTCTTGGGGTCGGCAATGTTCGCCCGACGAAGCGCGGCGCGACGGGCATATTACTCGACACTATTGGCATTACATCAATTTGCGCCCTGCTGGTGGTGTCTACCGCGCCAGAAGTGATGCACGACGCTCGTCGGTTCGTGCCTACTCTGGTGGGGTTTGTCATACTGGGTGCAAGCTTCTATAAGACCCGCAGCATCATCATTCCAACGTTACTGAGTGCTCTGGGCTATGGATTAGCCTGGAAAATGCTGGTTGTCTTATAGATAAAAACAATCATTTTAAATTAATAATACATTTACTTTATTTGTCACTGTCGTTACTATATCGGCTGAAATTAATGAGGTTATACCCAAATGGATAGTTCGTTTACGCCCATTGAACAAATGCTAAAATTTCGCGCCAGCCGCTACGAAGAGTTCCCTTATCAGGAAGTGCTTCTGACTCGTCTATGCATGCACATGCAGGGCAAGCTGCTGGAAAATCGCAATAAGATGCTGAAAGCTCAAGGGATTAACGAGACGTTGTTTATGGCGTTGATTACGCTGGAGTCTCAGGAAAACCACAGTATTCAGCCTTCTGAACTGAGTTGTGCGCTTGGCTCGTCACGTACTAACGCTACCCGCATCGCGGATGAGTTAGAAAAACGTGGCTGGATCGAACGTCGCGAAAGCGATAACGATCGCCGCTGTCTGCATCTGCAATTGACCGAGAAAGGCCATGCATTTTTGCAAGAGGTGTTACCGCCTCAGCATAATTGCCTGCACCAGCTCTGGTCGTCTCTTAGCACCACCGAAAAAGATCAGCTTGAGCAAATTACCCGTAAACTTCTGACCCGTCTTGATCAGATGGAGCAGGATGGCGCGGTGTTAGAAGCGCTGCGCTAAGGCGTTGACTCGCTCAGAAATCCAGATTTATAAATGAAAAAACCGACAGGCCAGCACGCATACTGCTGGCCTGTCTGATAAACAGGTCGGCTCAGCCGATGTGAATAAAAAGAAGATCGTGGAGAACAACATGAGCGCAAATGCGGAGACTCAAACCCCGCAGCAACCGGTCAAGAAGAATGGCAAACGTAAAAGTCTGCTTCTCCTTCTGACCTTGCTCTTTATTATCATTGCCGTGGCATATGGGATTTATTGGTTTTTAGTACTGCGTCATTACGAAGATACAGACGATGCGTACGTGGCAGGGAACCAGGTTCAAATCATGGCGCAGGTATCAGGCAGCGTGACGAAAGTCTGGGCTGATAACACTGACTTTGTAAAACAAGGCGATGTGCTGGTCACCCTCGACCAGACAGATGCCAAACAGGCATTTGAAAAAGCCAAAACTGCGCTGGCCTCCAGCGTGCGTCAGACGCACCAGTTGATGATCAACAGCAAGCAGTTACAGGCCAACATTGAAGTGCAGAAAACAGCTCTGGCGCAGGCACAAAGCGATTTTAATCGCCGAGTCCCGCTGGGCAACGCCAACCTGATTGGCCGCGAAGAGCTGCAACATGCGCGTGATGCCGTCGCCAGCGCTCAGGCTCAGCTTGATGTCGCAATCCAACAATATAATGCTAACCAGGCAATGATTCTCGGCAGCAAGCTGGAAGATCAACCCGCCGTACAACAGGCCGCCACCGAAGTGCGCGATGCCTGGCTGGCGCTGGAACGTACCAGAATTGTCAGCCCAATGACCGGTTATGTATCCCGTCGCGCCGTACAGCCTGGTGCGCAGATTAGCCCAACCACGCCGTTAATGGCGGTTGTTCCGGCCACCAACCTGTGGGTGGATGCCAACTTCAAAGAAACACAGCTCGCCCACATTCGTATTGGTCAACCCGCGACGGTTGTCAGCGATATTTATGGCGATGACGTGAAATATACCGGTAAAGTTGTCGGCCTCGATATGGGAACGGGCAGCGCCTTCTCCCTGCTGCCAGCACAAAACGCAACCGGGAACTGGATCAAAGTCGTCCAGCGTCTGCCGGTGCGTATCGAACTGGATGCGCAGCAACTGGCACAGCATCCTCTGCGGATCGGTTTGTCTACGCTGGTTACAGTCGATACCTCCAATCGTGACGGACAAATTCTGGCAAGCCAGGTCCGCACCACGCCGGTATCAGAAAGTAATGCACGTGAAATCGACCTTGCTCCGGTCAATAAGATGATCGAAGAGATCGTGCGGGCCAACGCGGGCTAATTCAAAGGTGCGTGTGATGCAACAGCAAAAACCGCTGGAAGGCGCGCAGCTCGTCATAATGACGATCGCGCTGTCCCTGGCGACATTCATGCAGGTGCTGGACTCCACCATTGCTAACGTGGCGATCCCCACTATCGCCGGGAACCTCGGCTCTTCATTGAGCCAGGGAACCTGGGTGATCACCTCATTCGGGGTAGCGAACGCTATCTCTATTCCGATCACCGGCTGGCTGGCAAAACGCTTTGGCGAAGTAAGACTCTTTATGTGGTCAACTATCGCCTTCGTCATTGCGTCATGGGCATGCGGGATGTCCACCAGCCTGAACATGCTGATTTTCTTCCGCGTAATCCAGGGTATTGTCGCCGGTCCATTAATTCCGCTGTCACAGAGCCTGTTGCTGAATAACTATCCACCCGCCAAGCGCTCCATCGCCCTCGCGCTATGGTCGATGACGGTGATTGTTGCCCCGATATGTGGTCCTATTCTGGGGGGCTATATCAGCGACAACTATCACTGGGGCTGGATATTTTTTATCAACGTGCCAATCGGGGCTGCGGTGGTATTGATGACCCTGCAAACCCTGCGCGGCCGGGAAACCAAAACCGAGCAGCGGCGCATTGATGCCATTGGTCTGGCACTGCTGGTCATCGGTATCGGCAGTTTACAGATTATGCTCGACCGCGGCAAAGAGCTGGACTGGTTCGCCTCGCAGGAGATTATCATCCTGACGGTGGTCGCCGTGGTTGCTATCAGCTTCCTGATCGTCTGGGAGCTTACCGACGAGCACCCCATTGTCGATCTCTCGCTGTTTAAATCGCGTAACTTTACCATCGGCTGCCTGTGTATTAGCCTGGCCTATATGCTCTACTTCGGTGCCATCGTCTTGCTGCCGCAGCTATTGCAGGAGGTATACGGCTATACGGCAACCTGGGCTGGTCTGGCGTCCGCACCGGTAGGGATTATTCCGGTGATCCTGTCGCCAATTATCGGCCGCTTCGCGCACAAGCTGGATATGCGTCGGCTGGTGACGTTCAGTTTTATTATGTACGCCGTCTGTTTCTACTGGCGTGCGTGGACGTTCGAGCCGGGTATGGACTTTGGCGCATCGGCCTGGCCGCAGTTTATTCAGGGGTTCGCAGTAGCCTGCTTCTTTATGCCGCTGACGACCATTACGCTGTCCGGTTTACCGCCTGAGCGTCTGGCGGCTGCATCGAGCTTGTCTAACTTTACGCGAACGCTGGCCGGCTCTATTGGTACATCGATTACAACAACGATGTGGACTAACCGTGAGTCGCTGCACCATGCTCAGCTAACGGAATCTGTTAACCCCTACAACCCAAATGCACAGGCTATGTACGATAAGCTGCAGGATTTAGGGATGACGCACCAGCAGGCGTCAGGGTGGATAGCTCAGCAGATCACTAATCAGGGTCTGATTATTTCCGCCAACGAAATCTTCTGGATGTCGGCGGGGATCTTCCTGGTTTTGCTTGGTCTGGTGTGGTTCGCTAAACCGCCCTTCGGCGCGGGCGGCGGCGGCGGTGGAGCGCACTAACTATCTGATAAAAGGGATCTGCGGATCCCTTTTTTATTGTGGCCAGCATCAGAAATAATATTTGAATCTCAGGCGTCCGCCGTAACGAGCATCTTCGCTGTTGTCGCCATTGTTCGGATCGGCCTCAACCCATGAGGCATAAGCACCGAGATAGATATTAAAGTTTTTCATATCCATCACATTGGGGAATAAGTATGAGGCATGGATGGTGTGAATATCATAGCTGCCCGGATCGGTGATCCAGCAGTCTTCCTCGCAAACGGCCTCCAGGTTAGTGGCATTGAAAGCGTCAATGTTGTTATGCGCATAGATATAGCCCAGTTCGAATCGATGCCACAACGCGTTCACCCCAGCGGTAAAATCGGTCTCATCGGTCGCGTCCATATAAGCAGTATTCAGGTTAATCACCGCGCCGTCTTCCGCATCGGTTTTTTGTCCGTCCCAGGTCATGGTAAAACCATACCCCGTACGATCGGACTGATCGATCCACTTCCCGTTCTCATAATAGCCGTAGGCGTTGTTAACGACGTTACTTTCCATCGCCACTGCCGTCGAGAAACGCCCGTTTTGCCAGGCGATCACCGGGCGCACGTAAGCCACGTTTTTATCATTGGTTAAGTCCATCCCGTGGTACTGCTTCTCGGTATAGAGCGTACTGCCATTTTCCATCAATGTATTCACTTCAAAATACCAGTTATCGATGGTTTTACTTATCAGGAAATTACCGCCGCTGTCGCTACGTCCACGCCCCTCTTTCATCATATAAATATAGCCATAGCCATCACTGTAAAGATCATTCGCCGTATTACCTGAATATTCAATAAACGTATCCTGATTCAGCGGGAACATATCGTACGCTTCAAAACGTCCGACCTTAATTTGCCAGTCTTTTTCCTGGCCAAAAAAGAACACTGCATCATCGAGATTCATTTTTCCGGTCAGGTCTGCCAGCGGCTGAACTGAGAATCCGGCGAAATTACCGTTGTTCAGTCGTTGGTAGCCATCAAACCCTAATAGCAGACGCCCGTTGATATCCCAACGTTCATTCGTTCCCGGCGCCCAATCTTTATTTGCTGAAGTTCTGGTTGATGTCAGGCTACCAGAGCGGCTTGCCGCATCCATATTAAACTCAACGTCGCCATAGAACTTGATATCGCTAAAACCGGATAGCGTTAACTTGGGTGGATTTTCCGTAGAGGCGGAGGGTTCAGCAGACTGTACTTGCACCGTCGGCGCTGCAGCTACCTGCTGCTGCCTCAGCGAGCGAATTTGCGATTCAGCATCTGCGGCTCGCTGTTCGGCATTAATCACGCGCTGCTCCAGTTCGACAAGACGCTGTTCAATAGCGGTATTTACTGCCCAAAGGTTATGCGAAAAGCAAGCGCCGACCACAAGCGCTAAATATTTCACCTTCATTTTTTATCCCTAAAGTTTAATGTATACCAGATAAGATTTGATAAAAACCCCATCCACAAGCGATGAAAAGAGTCTTTTTATTACCTGGATACCTGGCGTATTCCATTATGTTTTTCTATTAATTATTTATGTTTTTTGATTTATGTGATCGGTGTGGGCTGGCATCGTTAATTATCCATTATTTTCTGTTTGCCAGATCACGTTTTATTATTTAACAGGTCACCCATTAATTAACTGAAATTATATTCCTGTCGTAAATATAATAGATATAGATTATATTACGAAATAAAAAACCCCGGACATAAACCGGGGTTAATTTAAATACTGGAACAGCTAATCAATAAGACTAAATATGCAGTTCCTGCAATTTCTCTTTCGGCAGCGCCAGCTCTTCATTGCTGTTCACGCGTACATCCCGCTCCAGAATATGACGCGCGATATCCTGTGCTTCGCTAAGAGAGTGCATCTGATACGTACCGCACTGGTAAACGTTCAGCTCCGGGATCTGGTTCTGATCCTGTACTTTCAGCACGTCCGCCATTGCCGCTTTCCACGCATCGGCAACACGCTGCTCGTCCGGCGTACCAATCAGGCTCATGTAGAAGCCGGTACGGCATCCCATCGGAGAGATATCAATAATCTCAACGCCGTTACCGTTAAGGTGGTTACGCATAAAACCTGCAAACAGGTGCTCCAGCGTATGGATACCTTTCTCAGGCATGACTTCTTTGTTCGGAATGCAGAAACGCAGATCAAACACGGTGATTGCGTCGCCATGCGGGGTGTTCATCGTTTTTGCAACCCGGACCGCGGGAGCTTCCATCCGGGTGTGATCGACAGTAAAACTATCTAACAACGGCATTTAGCCACCTCCGATAAATTTTTTAAAAATAATCTGAACTCTTTGTTCCGGGGCGAGTCTGAGTATATGAAAGACGCGCATTTGTTATCATCATCCCTGTTTTCAGAGATGAAATTTTGGCCACTCCCGAGTGGCCTTTTTCTTTTGTATCAAGCGTGCTTTTCCAGCCACACGCTAAACGGCTCAGTATCAGCCGCTTCGATCTCCTGCTGACGACGCTTCGAAGCCTCGGTTTCAGCAATAAATTCAGCTTCCTGCAATATTTCTAATGGCTCTTCACGCAGCAGATTTCGGTAAGCCTCACCCAGCGCTTTGCCCGTACCGCCAATGCCTTCATCAATCATAGACCGTAGGATCCGGGCAGAGAAAGTCAGTTCAGGATTGTCAAAACAGACAACCAGTTCATCACAGACCTTCTGATACTCCTCTCCCCCATCGATGCTGTCCAGCGTTTGTGCCACACGTTTAAGATCGCGGAACAAATCTTTCCCAACCTTAGGCAGCGGGAACTGGGCTGTTTCACAGCCAATACCTAACGTCAGTCCAGGCTTACGCCCTTCGAGAATCACGCGATTCCAGTTTTTACGCGTACACAGCAATTCATCGCTGCTCATTTCCGGGGCATCGGCCAGCGCACACCAGACCATAAACAGATCGAGGAAGCGTACCTGCTGCTCGTCCACGCCGATCGGTGAGAACGGGTTGATATCCAGCGAGCGTACTTCGATGTACTCGATACCGCCACGCAGAAGCGCATCAGACGGCGTTTCACCACGACGAGTGACGCGTTTCGGACGAATAGGCGCATACAGCTCATTTTCAATCTGCAGAACGTTGCTGTTGATTTGCAGACGCTTACCGTCTTTCTCCAGACCGATCGCTGCGTACTCCTCGGAGGGCGTTTTAATCGCGCGCTTTAATCCTGCCACATACTCATGCAAATCGTTAAACGTAATTCCAAGATTGCTTTGCGACTTATTGGTATAGCCCAAATCACTCAGACGCAACGAGGTCGCGTACGGCAGGTAGTACATCCCGCAGTCGGTTTTTTCAAACGGCAGAGTTGTTGGTTTTCCTTGCAGGAATGAGGAACAAATGGCCGGAGAGGCGCCAAACAGATACGGGATCACCCAACCAAAACGGTAGTAGTTGCGGATCAGACGGAAGTAGCCCGCGGAGATCTTCTCTTTAGCATCTTCGCCTTCGGTTACGCCGCACTTCGCCTGCCAGAAAGCCATTGGCAGCGAGAAGTTGTAGTGTACGCCTGAGATTGTCTGCATCAACGCACCGTAACGGTTTTTAAGGCCTTCACGGTACAGCGTCTTCAGGCGACCGGTGTTCGACGTGCCGTACTGCGCCAGTTCGATATCCTGGCCTTCGGCAATATAGCAAGGCATGCTCAACGGCCACATACGCTCGTCGCCCAGGTTTCTGGCGGTATAACGATGCAGGTCGCGCATGAATGTGAGCATTTTCTCAATGTCATCGCCTGGCGGAGTGATAAATTCCAGCAGCGCTTCGGCAAAGTCAGTAGTTATCCATTTATGCGTTAGCGCTGAGCCTAACACCTCAGGATGGCCTGTCGTTGCTAATGACCCATCTGCATTAACACGCAGCGTTTCGCGCTCCAGACCACGTTGAATCCCCTTTAACGCCTGAGGATGGTTTTCCAGCCAGGCCAGCGCCTGTGATACGTCCGGGATCAAATTGACCTCCCGCCTGTCAAAATCGTTTTAATTAGCATAATGGTATTGGTTACCCTGAAGGCTATCTCACAACACAATTAGTGCCACCACATAATGCCTTGCGTCGTAACCGCTGCGACAACAACATAGCGCAGCGCCTTGCCAAGGCATAAGAAAAAGAGAACTGGACCCCACGAGATGCGCATCCACCCGGCTAACAGGCACAATAAATCACCTACAACCGGCATCCAGCTTAATAATAGTGTGACAGCGCCATAGCGCCGCAGCCAGCCAGTGGCTTTTTCTTGCCAGCGCGATGTTTTACGCAAAGGAAAGAAACGCCCAAGGATAACGTTAGTTAACCCTCCAAGGCTATTACCCATTGTTGCTGTTAAGACTAAGACCCAGGGATGACTTATCCCGGAGACCAGCAAAGCAACTAAAACAACTTCAGAATTGCCGGGTAATAGCGTGGCGCTGAGAAAACTACTGGCAAACAGTGACAGGAGCGACAGTCCATCACTCACAATAACCGGACATCCACGGCGTCCATTCCCGCAGCGTGCGCCGCCTGTATTCCAAAATCGGCATCTTCAAACACGACGCAACGCGCCGGAATAACCCCCATACGTTCGGCACAAAGCAAAAACGTATCAGGAGCAGGTTTGTGGCGTTGTACGTGATCGGCTGCGACGACAGCATCAAAATAGCGACGCAGTCCAAGGTGAGCGAGCAGCGCTTCTGCAATTGCGCTTTCACTCCCCGTTCCTACTGCCATAGGCCGACGCCCATGCCAGGCTTTCACGACGTCAACCAACGGCAGAGGCTGGACGCTATCCAGCAACATGCTTTTCACCTTGTCAGTTTTCTCGCGCGCTAAGGCATGGGGGTCAAGATCGGCATGATTCAATTCAATTACCGACTGGGCAATACGCCACGTTGGGGAGCCGTTGAGGGCGACCATGGCTTGTTCATCAAACCGCAGCCCATAATGCCCCAATACCTCATGCCACGCCTTACGGTGCGTTGGCTCAGTATCCAGGATGGTGCCATCCATATCAAAAATCAAACCCGCATAACGTTCGTACATCGTCTTCTCACAAGCCGAATGACCAGACGTTATTTTATCGTAATTGATTGATTTTGTCGCTGACAGCGAATTGAGGGGTGTTCAGAGAGTATGTGGAAATAATTTAAAGGGGGAGATGGTGCATCCGGGAGGATGACTCACTAGCGTTCGCCCTGCGGGCCGTTGCTGGAGCAACGTTATCCTTCCTGGTGCTCGCGATTATCTCGCAGACCATGAAACAACAGTTTTGCTGCTATCTCGGAGAAGATGGTGCATCCGGGAGGATTCGAACCTC